>NZ_VSSR01000071.1 GCF_008123515.1 Bradyrhizobium cytisi | reverse complement strand
CTGAGCTCAAACTTGCGGCCATCCTCCACCCCGGATGGATGGCCGCCTTCTTCCTCCGAGCGGAGACGCCAAAGATGGCAACCCGGCAAACGCAACTCCTTGCGCGGTCGCTCCTGGCCCCGGCCGTCGGGCTGCTCTTCATCTGGATGATCGTCCCGCTCGCGCTGACGCTCTATTTCTCGACGCTGCATTACAGTCTGCTCGATCCCGGCTCGGAATCGTTCGTCGGGCTGGAAAACTTTCGCTACTTCCTCACCGATCCCGCCTTCCTCGCCTCGCTCCAGAATACGCTGGTGCTGGTCGGCTCGGTGCTGGCGCTGACGATCCTGCTAGGCATTCCGCTGGCGCTGCTGATGGATCAGCCGGTGATCGGCCGCAACATCGTGCGGCTGATGGTGATCGCGCCGTTCTTCGTGATGCCGACGGTGAGCGCGCTGGTCTGGAAAAACTTGCTGATGCATCCGGTATCCGGCCTGTTTGCCTGGCTCGCAAGATTGGTCGGGGCGACGCCGATCGACTGGTTCACCGACGCGCCGCTGTTTGCCGTGATCCTGATCGTGGCCTGGCAATGGCTGCCGTTCGCGACGCTGATCCTGCTCACCGCGCTGCAATCGCTCGACGAGGAGCAGAAGGAGGCGGCCGAGATGGATGGCGCCAGCGCCGTCTCGACCTTCATCTACATCACGCTGCCGCATCTGGCACGCCCGATCACGGTGGTGATCCTGATCGAGACCATTTTCCTGCTGACCGTGTTCGCCGAGATCTTCGTCACCACCGGCGGCGGACCGGGTCTGCAAACCACCAACATCGCCTTCCTGATCTACTCGCAGGCGCTGATCCAGTTCGACGTCGGCAGCGCCTCGGCGGGCGGCCTCGTGGCCGTCGTCATCGCCAACGTGGTCGCCTTCTTCCTCGTCCGCATCGTCGGCCGCAACCTGGAAGCCTAAAATCATGGCGCGCAAGTCAACGACGCAGCGGGTGGTGGTTTCGACGATCGGAGCGTGGTTCTTCGGCTTCCTGATCTTCTTCCCGATCCTGTGGATGGTGCTGGCGAGCTTCAAGACCGAGCTCGAGGCCTTCGCCATTCCGCCGTCCTTCCTGTTCTTCCACTGGACCACGGAAAACTATGCGACCGTGCAGGAGCGCAGCGACTATCTGCTCCATGCCATGAACTCGATCATCATCGCCGGCGGCTCGACGCTGATCGCGCTGCTGATCGCGATCCCCGCAGCCTGGTCGATGGCGTTCTCGCCGACCAAGCGCACCAAGGACATTCTGCTCTGGATGCTTTCGACCAAGATGATGCCGCCGGTCGGCGTGCTGGTGCCGATCTACCTGATCTACAAGAGCTTTGGCCTGCTCGATTCCCGCATCGGTCTTGTCTTCATCCTCTGTCTCGGAAACTTGCCGATCGTGATCTGGATGCTCTTCACGTATTTCAAGGAGATCCCGCGCGACATCCTCGAGGCCGCGCGCATGGACGGCGCCACCATCGGCCGCGAGCTCGTCTATGTCCTGACGCCGATGGCGATCCCGGGGCTGGCGTCGACCATGCTGCTCAATCTGATTTTGGCCTGGAACGAGGCGTTCTGGACGCTCAATTTGTCGACCTCGAACGCTGCGCCGCTCACCACGTTCATCGCGTCCTATTCCAGTCCGGAAGGACTGTTCTGGGCAAAACTGTCGGCGGCCTCGACGCTGGCGATCGCGCCCATTCTCGTCCTCGGTTGGTTCAGCCAGAAGCAGCTCGTGCGCGGGCTTACCTTCGGCGCGGTGAAGTAAAGGGGCTGCCGGATCATGGGTCAGATCACACTTCAAGGGGTACAAAAATCCTTCGGCCCCGTGCACATCATCAAGGGCGCCGACCTCGAAATTGCCGACGGCTCCTTCGTCGTGTTCGTCGGCCCCTCCGGCTGCGGCAAGACCACGCTGCTGCGATTGATTGCCGGGCTGGAGGACGTCACCGGCGGCAGCATCCTGATCGACGGCAAGAACGTGGTCGACACGCCGCCCGCCAAGCGCGGGCTGTCGATGGTGTTCCAGTCCTACGCGCTCTATCCGCATATGAGCGTGCGCGGCAATATCGGCTTCGGCCTGAAGATGGCGGGCCTCTCCAAAGACGAAACCAACCGCAAGGTAGAAGCCGCCGCGGCGACGTTGAACCTTACGCCTTATCTTGACCGCAAGCCGCGCGAGCTCTCTGGCGGCCAGCGCCAACGCGTCGCGATCGGCCGCGCCATCGTGCGCGAGCCCAAGGCGTTCCTGTTCGACGAGCCGCTGTCGAACCTCGACGCCGCGCTGCGCGTGCAGATGCGTATCGAGGTCACGCGGCTGCAGAAGCAGCTCGGCACCACCGCGATTTACGTCACCCACGACCAGGTCGAGGCCATGACCATGGCCGACAAGATCGTCGTGCTCAACGGTGGCAAGATCGAGCAATACGGCTCGCCGCTGGAGCTCTATGAGCGGCCCGCGAATCTCTTCGTTGCCGGCTTCATCGGCTCGCCCAAGATGAATTTCGTCACCGGCGAAAATGCCGCGCAGAAGGGGGCGGCGACCATCGGTGTAAGGCCCGAGCACATCAAGATCGAGCGCGACGGCGCCGGTGGCTGGCCGGGCACGATCGCGGTCGCCGAACACCTCGGCAGCGACACCTTTCTCTACGTCGACGCCGGACCGCTCGGCATGCTGACGGCACGCTACATCGGCGAATTGAGCCTGCATGCCGGCGACCGCGTGTCGCTGGTGCCGGACCCCGCGCGCATTCACCGCTTCGACGCAAGCGGCAACGCGCTTCGGAACTAACAAGAAACGGGAATACGACCATGTACCTAGAAAAATTCAAGCTGAGCGGCAAGACCGCGTTCATCACCGGCGGCGGGCAGGGCATTGGGCTTGCCTGCGCGGAGGCGCTGGCCGAGGCCGGCGCCAAGGTCATTATCGGTGACCGCGACAGCAAGGTCGCCGGAGACGCCAAGGCCAGCCTGAAGGCGAAGGGTTTTGACATCGAGACCGCGATCATGGACGTCACCGACACCAAGCGCGTGGCGGAGGTCGCCAATGATCTCGTCGCTCGGCACGGCAAGGTCGACATCCTCGTCAACAATGCCGGCATTGCGCGCAGCGAAACGCCGGCCGAGACCGTCACCGACGAGCACTGGCTCAACGTCATCGACGTCAATCTCAACGGCACCTTCTGGTGTTGCCGCGAGTTCGGCAAGCACATGCTCAAGGCCAGGAGCGGCGCCATCGTCAATGTCGGCTCGATGTCCGGTTTCATCGTCAACAAGCCGCAGGAGCAGTGCTTCTACAACGCCTCCAAGGCCGGCGTACACCATCTGACCAAGTCGCTGGCGGCCGAATGGGGCGCGCGCGGCATCCGCGTCAATGCGGTGGCGCCAACCTATATCGACACTCCGCTCAACGCTTTCGTGAAGAGCACCCCGAGAATGTACGACGCCTGGATCGGTGGAACCCCGATGGGGCGGATGGGGCAGGTCGAGGAGATCGCCTCGGTGGTCCTATTCCTGGCATCCGAGGCTGCGAGCCTCATGACTGGCAGCATCGTGCTGGTGGATGGCGGCTATACTTGCTGGTAGGCTTGCGTCAAAACTGACGAGAGCGACCAGGAGCGACTATGCCGCAAGCGTATATCGGCGTCGACGTGGGGACCACGAGCACGCGGGCAGGGGTGTTTGACGAGGCCGGCTCGCTGTTGGCGACCGCCAAGCATCCGATCCGGGTCTGGCAAGAGGCTGGCGACGTCGTCGAGCAGTCGTCCCAGGACATCTGGGATGCCTGCGTCAAATCGGTGCGGGCGGCGTTGGCGGAGGCGGCAATCGCGCCCGACAGCATCGGCGGCATCGGTTTCGACGCGACCTGTTCCCTGGTGGTGCTCGACCGCCAGGGCGAGCCGGTCACGGTGAGTGCCTCCGGCGACAAGCACCGCAACGTCATCGTCTGGATGGATCACCGTGCCATCGCCGAGGCGCGGCTGATCAACGAGACCGGCGACTCAGTGCTGCGCTATGTCGGCGGCTCGATCTCGCCCGAGATGGAGATGCCAAAACTGTTGTGGCTGAAGCGGCATCTGCGCGCGAGTTTTGACGCCGCCGGGCATTTCTTCGATCTGGCGGACTATCTGACCTGGCGCGCGACCGGTTCGCTGCAGCGCTCGACCTGCACAGTCACCTGCAAATGGAACTACCTCGCGCATGACGGCGGGGGCTGGAGTGCGCCGTTCTTTCAGCGCATTGGCCTGTCTGACTTCGTCGGCGAGAAATACGCCCGCATCGGCACCGAGATCGTCGCCCCCGGCACGCGGCTCGGCGCCGGGCTCACCCGCGTGGCCGCCACCGATCTCGGCCTGTCCGTTGGCACGCCGGTCGGTGCCTCCTTGATTGACGCCCATGCCGGCGGCATCGGCGCGATCGGCGGGCGTGACGGATCGGGCGGAACGACCGACGTCGGCGATCGCCTGGCTTACATCATGGGAACGTCGGCCTGCATCATGGCGACGACGAAAGAGCCGTGCTTTGTGCCCGGCGTCTGGGGTCCATATTACTCCGGCATGGTGCCGGACTTCTGGCTCAATGAAGGCGGCCAGTCGGCGGCAGGCGCGGCGATCGACCATCTCCTCAAATCGCATCCCGGCCACGCGGAAGCGAGCGCGGCAGCGCGCGGCGAGGGCGTCGACCTCATCGAGTTTCTCGAGCGCCGCATCATCGCGCGCGCCGGCGATGCCAGCCGCGCCGCGCTGTTCGCCCGCGACGTTCATGTGCTTCCTGAATTCATCGGCAACCGCTCGCCTTACGCTGACCCCGACACGCGCGCCGTGATCACAGGCCTCGACCTCGACACCGACGTCAGCTCGATGGAGCGGTTGTTCATTGCAGGTCTCTGCGGGCTGGCCTACGGGCTCGCCGAGGTGATCGAGGCCTTTGCCGCACATGGCGTGCATGCAGGCATCATGATCATGGGCGGCGGCGCCAGCCGCAGTCCGCTGGTGCGGCAGATCATGGCCGATACCACCGGGCTTACTGTCGCGTTGCCGCAGACCAAGGAGCCGGTGCTGCTGGGTGCCGCGATGCTGGGTGCGGTTGCCGGTGGGGCCTATGCCTCGATCGGCGAGACCATGGCCAAAATGTCGGCGCTCGGACGCAAGAGCGAGCCCACGGCGCCCGACATGGCCGCGTTTCACGCCAGCAAGCGCGAGGTCTACAAGCTGCTGCGCGAGGTCGATCGCGGCAGCCGCGCGGCGATGCGCGACATCGCCAAGGGTTAAGAGACATGCTGATTTCCTGCGGCGATGCGCTGATCGATTTTGTGCCGACGAAAAACGCCGATGGCCGCGAAGCGGTGATGCCGGCGGTCGGCGGCTCCTGCCTCAACGTCGCAATCGGCATCGCGCGGCTCGGCGCACCGACCGGTTTCGTCGGCGGCGTCTCGACCGATCTGTTCGGGCGCATGATCGCGGAACACGCCGCCGTCTCGAACGTCGAGCTTGGTCTCGCCACCCGCAGCGATCATCAGACCACGCTCGCCTTCGTCCGCATCGTCGCCGGCGAGTCGCACTACGCTTTCTACGATGCCGAGACCGCGACGCGGAACTGGACGTTTCGGCGCGGCACCATCCCGTTCGATACGGTCGAGGCCGTCCATGTCGGCTCGACCACGCTGGTCAACGACCGGGGCGCCGTCGAGACCAAGGCCTTGATCGCAGACGCGCGGGCCTCATCGACCATCTCCTTCGATCCGAACTGCCGGCCCAATCTGGTCAAGGACAAGCCGGCCTATCTTGCGCGTATGATCGAGTTCGCCGCGAGCGCCGATCTTATCAAGATGTCGGACGTCGACTTCGCCTATCTCTTCGGCGAGGAGCCTTATCAGCAGCGCGCGAGTGCGCTCTTGGCGCAGGGCACAAGTCTCGTCGTCATCACCCGCGGCGACAATGGCGCCATCGCCTGGCATGCGAAGGCAGGGCAGATCGAGGTTGAGGCGCCGAAGGTCGAGGTCGCCGACACGATCGGCGCCGGCGACAGTTTTCAGGCCGCATTGCTGTTCGCCCTGCACAAGCAGGGGCGTCTCGCCCGGCAACAATTGAAGAACATCGGCGCAGACGAGCTCCGCCGCGCGCTGTCCTTTGCCGCCAATTGCGCCGGCCTGACCTGCACCCGTCCGGGTGCCGATCCGCCCTGGAGCCACGAGATCAGCTGGAGCTGGTAGGCACGCAAAGGCCGATGTCCGGGCGGACTGCGGCCATGCGCCAGCCGAAATGGACAGGGCAAGTCCGCAGTGGCAAGGTCCGCGCGTTCTGACGCGAGCCTGCCCTGATGAGCGACGATCTCTGTTTCCTCTCTGCCACCGAACTGCGCGAACGCATCAACAGCAAGCAGATCTCGCCGGTCGAGATCACCCGCGCCGTGCTCGCGCGCGCCGAGGCACTACAAGGCGAATTGAACTGCTTCATCACGCTCTGTGGCGATGAGGCGGTGGCAGCGGCGCGCGAAGCCGAGCGCAAGGTGATGGCCGGCGAGCCGCTCGGCCTGCTGCATGGGCTTCCCGTCACCGTCAAGGACATCGTCAACACACGCGGCGTGAAGACGACTTTTGGCGCCGTTCCCTACAAGGATAACGTCCCCACCGAGGATGCCGTCGCGGTCGCAAAGCTACGCGCGGAAGGTGCGATCCTGATCGGCAAGACCACGCCGCCGGAGTTCGGCAGCAAGTGCCTGACCGATTCACCGCTGTTCGGGCGCACCCGCAATGCGTGGAGTGCGGAGCGTTCGTCCGGCGGCTCCAGCGGCGGGGCGGCCGTTGCGGTGGCGAGCGGCATCGCGCCGCTGGCGATTGCCACCGATGGCGGCGGCTCGACGCGGATTCCGGCCGCCTGCAACGGCGTCGTTGGCTTGAAGCAGAGTAACGGCGTGATCGCGCACAGCCAGGCGCTCGATGCGTTCGGCAACCAGACCTATGTCACACCGACCACGCGCACTGTCGCCGACACGGCATTGATGATGCAGGCGATGGCCGGCGAGGATGCCTGCGATCCCTGGTCGATCGGTGTGCCTGTGCCCGATTTCATAGGCTCCGCTGCCCCGCGCGGTGATCTGCGCGGGCAGAAAATCCTGTTCTGCGCCTCGCCACCCGGCCGCCCGGTGTCGGCGGATGTTGCCACAGCGTTCAAGGCGAGCCTCGATCGGCTCGCGAGCCTGGGTGCCGAGCTCGAGGAATTCTCCGGCGAGGGATACGACGTCGAGCCGATCTGGCGCGCCATCAACCACACCGTCTGGCGCTCGCGCTTCTCGAAGCTGGTGGCGGAGCATGGCGACGTCCTCAGCGAGGCCTTCGTCAAGCAGATCGCGCTGGCGACGAATGTGAGCGGCGTTGACTATCAAGAGGCGATGTTCGCGCGCACGACGTTGTTTCGTCGCGTGCAATCCCTGCTTGCGCGTGGGCACCTTCTGGCGATGCCGACCATCACCCGCACCGCGCTGCCGATCGACCAGGATTTGTTCGGCACCATCGAGATCGACGGCCGACAGTTTGACAGCGTCCGCCCGCACTGGTTCCCCTGGACCATGCCATTCAACATGACCGGTCACCCCGCGATCAGCCTGCCCTGCGGTTTTGGTCGCGACGGCCTGCCGATCGGGCTCCAGCTTGTTGGCCGCTTCCGGGCCGACGCCGAATTGCTCCGCGTCAGCGCGCTGTTCGAGGCCTCGCACGACCTTCTCGCCCGCCGGCCGGCTTGAGGGGTCCACGATGGGCCGCAAAAGGCTTGCGTCCGGGGTCCGGACATGTTGATCGTGCCGCCGATGAGCCCTGAAACCGACCGCGCATGAGCGTATTTGTCCTCCGACGTGTCCTGACTTTGCTGGCGACGCTGGTCGGCGCATCCGTGATCATTTTCCTGGTGCTGGATGCGCTGCCGGGCAATGCCGCGCAAATGCTGATGGGCGCGGATGCATCGGCCGACGCGGTCCGCGCGCTCACCGTCAAGCTCGGGCTCGACCAGCCGCTCGCGGTTCGCTATCTGCAATGGATCAAGGGGCTCGTCGTCGGCGATCTCGGCAATTCCTATGTCTACGGCACGCCGGTCGGCAGCCTGATTGCGGAGCGGCTAGTGCTGACCATTCCGCTCGCGATCATGTCGATGCTGATCACGGTGACGCTGGCGCTCTCGGCCGGCATCTACACCGCCGCCAACCACAATAAGCTCGGCGACGTCGGCGTGATGTCGCTGACCCAGATCGGCATCGCGCTGCCGAACTTCTGGTTCGCGATCCTGCTCGTGCTGCTGTTCGCCGTGCGCCTGCAATGGCTCTCGGCAGGCGGCTTTGCCGGCTGGGAGGACGGCATCTGGCCCGGAGTCAAATCGCTGCTGCTGCCGTCGATCTCGCTTGCGGTGGTGCAGGCCGCGATCCTCGCCCGCGTCACCCGCTCGGCCGTGCTCGAGGTGCTGCGCGAAGACTTCGTCCGCACGGCGCGCGCAAAAGGGCTCGGCAAGCGCGAGGTGCTGTGGAGCCATGTGTTGCGCAACGCCATGATCCCGGTGATGACCGTGATGGGCCTGCAATTCGCCAATCTGCTCGCCGGCACCATCGTGATCGAGAACGTGTTCTACCTGCCGGGCCTCGGCCGCCTGATCTTTCAGTCGATCGCCAACCGCGACCTGATCGTGGTGCGCAATTGCGTGATGCTGCTCGCCGCCATGGTCGTCATCGTCAATTTCGTGGTCGATGTGCTCTATGCCTTCATCGATCCCCGCATCAAGGTGCACGACCTGTGAGCGCGCCGCTGACAACCTCGGTTGACGTCCCGATCGCACCGCATCCTCTGCCGGCCAAGACGTTCTGGGGCCGCGCGCTGCGGCATCGCAGCTTTGTGCTGGGCGGCGTGCTCAGCCTGCTCGTGGTCGCCTCGGCCGCGCTCTCGCTGGTGTGGACGCCGTGGTCTCCTTACGAGATCGACATCGCCTCGAAACTCCGGCCGCCGTCGGCCGCGCACTGGCTCGGCACCGATACCTTCGGCCGCGACATCGTCTCGCTGCTGCTTGCCGGCGCGCGCGCGACTATCCTGGTCGGCATCATCGCGGTCAGCATCGGTCTGACCTTCGGCGTCTGCCTCGGCCTGATCGCATCGGCCAAGCGCGGCTGGACCGAAGAGATCATCATGCGATTCTCGGATTTCACCTTCGCCTTTCCGGCCGTGCTCTCCGCAATCATGCTCGCCGCGGTCGCGGGGCCAGGCATGCTGACCTCGATCATCGCGATCGGCATCTTCCAGATCCCGACGCTCATCCGACTGACACGCGGCTCCGCCAATGCGATCTGGGCGCGCGAATACGTGCTGGCGGCGCGCGCCTCGGGGAAGGGCGCCTTCCGCATCACCATCGAGCACGTGCTGCCGAACATCCTGTCGATCCTGATCGTGCAGGCGACCATTCAGTTTGCGCTGGCCATTCTCGCCGAAGCGGCGCTGTCCTATCTCGGCCTCGGCACGCAGCCGCCGCAGCCGTCCTGGGGCCGCATGCTGAACGACGCGCAGACCATGCTGTTCCAGTCGCCGATGCTCGCGGTCTATCCAGGGGCGGCGATCGCGATCGCCGTGCTCGGCCTCAACCTGCTTGGCGACGGCCTGCGTGATCTGTTCGATCCCAGACTGGCGCGGGAGCGGTGACGATGGCCGATCCCGCAACCATGCCGCTGATCGCCGTCGAAAACCTCGGCGTTCGCCTCAACACCAGCCGCGGCCCGGCGCAGGCCGTGCGCGGCGTCAGTTTTGCGCTGAAGCGCGGCGAGACGCTCGGGCTCGTCGGCGAATCCGGCTGCGGCAAGTCGGTCACGGCGCTGTCGCTGATGGGATTGCTGCCGGACAGCGCGGTCGTCACCGGCAGCATCAAGCTGGATGGACGCGAGCTCGCGCGGCTCCCGGATGCGGATTACTGCGGCCTGCGCGGCAACCGCATCAGCATGATCTTCCAGGAGCCGATGACGGCGCTCAACCCGATGCACACAATCGGCCATCAGGTCGCCGAGCCGCTACGGCGTCACAAGAAATATTCCGCTGGGCAGGCGCGCACAGAGGCGATCGCCTTGCTCGACCGCGTCGGGCTGCCCGATCCGGCCAAGCGCATCGACGCCTATCCGCACCAGTTCTCCGGCGGCCAGCGCCAGCGTGTCACGATTGCGATGGCGCTTGCCTGCGAGCCGGATCTCCTGATCGCTGACGAGCCCACCACCGCACTCGACGTCACCATCCAGGGCCAGATCCTCGATCTCATCGCCGACCTCGTCGAGGAGCGCGGCATGTCGATGATCCTGATCTCGCACGATCTCGGCGTTATCGCCGAGAACGTGCAGCGCATGATGGTGATGTATGGCGGCACGGTCGTCGAGAGCGGGCCGACCGACGAGGTGTTCCGCCGCATGGGCCATCCCTACACACAGGGGCTGTTCCGCGCCCGCCCGAAGCTCGGCGCGCGCAAGGGGACGCGGCTGACGACGATCTCAGGCACGGTGCCGGAGCTCGCCGATCTGCCGGCGGGCTGTGCCTTCAGCGAGCGCTGTCCGCTGGTCGAGGACAAATGCCGCGCGGCGCTGCCGCCAATGGTCGAGGTCGGTCCCGCGCATGTCGTGCGCTGCGTGCGTACCGACGTCTCGATGGCCGCGAAGGTCGGGGCGCTGTCCGCATGACCGCGGCACCGCTTCTCGACGTCAAGGATCTCGAGCAGCGCTACGCGCTGCCGCGCGAAAGCCTGTTCCGATCGCCCGGAGAGGTGCGCGCGCTCAACGGCGTGAGCGTGCAGGTCGCCGCCGGCAAGAGCCTCGGCATCGTCGGAGAGTCCGGCTCCGGCAAATCCACTTTTGCGCGCGTCGTGATGGCGCTGGAGCGGCCGACCGCGGGGCGGGTCACGCTGCTCGGTCGCGACCTCAACCGCATCTCCCCCGATGAATTGCGCCGCGCACGGCGCGATATCCAGATGGTGTTCCAGGACCCGTATGGATCGCTCGATCCGCGCCAGATGATTGCGCGTATCGTCGCCGAGCCGCTCACCGTGCTTGATGACGCCGACCGCAGCACGTTCCGCGCCCGCGTCGCTGCGGTGCTGAAGCAGGTCGGCTTGCGCGAAGCGGACATGGACAAATACCCGCACGAGTTCTCCGGCGGACAGCGCCAGCGCATCGCGATCGCGCGTGCGCTGATCACCCAGCCGAAGCTCATCGTCGCGGACGAGCCGGTCTCCGCGCTCGATGTCTCCGTGCAGGCGCAGGTGCTGAATCTGATGCAGGACCTCCAGGAGCAGTTCGGCCTGAGCTACATCCTGATCAGCCACGACCTCGCCGTGGTCGACTATCTCTGCGACGAGGTCGCGGTGATGTATCTCGGCCGGGTGGTCGAGCAGGGGCGGCCGGAGGATCTGTTCGAGCGCTGCGCCCATCCCTATACGCGGGCGCTGCTGGACGCGATACCGCGGGCGCGTGCCGGCGGGGGCCGGCGCCGGCGCGGCGCCCAGGCAATCGCCTCGCAATCGGCGGCCGCTGCCGGGTGCCCCTATGCGCCGCGCTGTCCGCTCGCCGACCAGCATTGCCGCGAGGTTCCGCCCTTGCTACGCAGGGTGGGCGAGGGACATCTCGCCGCCTGCCACAAGGCGGAGGCCGTGATGGCATTGCCGCAGGCGGCCATGGAAGGTTAATGTCGGCTACGGGATTGGCGTAGCCTCAAACGACAGAAGAAGGCTGGGGAGTCAGGCATGTTGAAGAAGCTAACGATCGTCGCTTTTGCCGCGGCATTGGCCGCGGCGCCGTTGCCGGTGCTGGCGCAGAGCAAGAAGGACAGCGTCGTCATGGGCATGACGCTGGAGCCGCCGGGGCTCGATCCCACCAACGCCGCTGCGGCTGCGATCGCAGAGGTCACGCTCTACAACATCTACGAGACCCTGACCAAGATCAACGAGGACGGCTCGGTCGCGCCGCTGCTGGCCGAGAGCTGGACCGCCTCGCCCGACCTGAAGACCTATACGTTCAAGCTGCGCAAGGGCGTCAAATTCCAGAACGGCGAGGCCTTTGATTCCGCTGCCGTAAAATTCTCGTTCGAGCGCAACGCGGCCGCGAACAGCACCAACAAGGACAAGAGCCTGTTCCAGGCCTTCGAGAAAGTCGATGCGCCGGACGCCGACACGATCGTGCTCACGCTGAAATATCCCGAGCCGAACCTGCCGTTCCTGCTCGGGCAGGCTAGCGGCTCGATCGTCGAGCCGAAGAGTGCGGCGACCAATGTGACGCAACCGGTCGGCACCGGACCGTACCAGTTAGGGGCCTGGGTCAAGGGCTCCTCGCTCACGCTCAACAAATGGGCCGACTATCGCAACGCCTCCGCGATCAAGCTGTCCAAGGTGACGATCCGCTTCATCGGCGATCCCGCCGCGCAGATTGCGGCCCTGCTGTCCGGTGACGTCGACGCATTCCCGCGCGTCACCACCCGCGGCGTCGCGCAGTTCAAGAGCGATCCGCGCTTCACCGTGCTGGTCGGCGGCTCCAAGGCCAAGACCATCGTCGCCATCAACGAGAAGAAGAAGCCGCTCGACGACGTGCGGGTGCGCCGCGCGATCCTCGCCGCCATCGACCGCAAGTCGATGATCGACGGCGCGGTCGAAGGTTTCGGCACGCCGATCGGCAGCTTCTACACGCCGGGCTCGCTCGGCTATGTCGACACCACCGCCGTCAATCCGTACGATCCCGAGAAGGCGAAGAAGCTGCTGGCCGAGGCCGGCATCACCACGCCGCTCGAGCTCAGCCTGAAGCTGCCGCCGCCGCCTTACGCGCGGCAGGGCGGCGAGATCCTCGCAGCCCAGCTCGCCAAGGTCGGCATCAACGCCAAGATCGAGAACGTCGAATGGGCGCAGTGGCTGTCGCAGGCGTTCGCCCCCAACGGACCGCACAATTACGACCTCACCATCGTCTCCCATGTCGAGCCGTTCGATCTCGTCAAGCTGACCGAGCCCGACTTCTATCTCGGCTACAACAGCGAGGCGTTCAACGCGCTCTACAAGCAGATCGTGTCGACGCCTGACGAGGCCGGCCGCGCCAAGCTGCTCGGCGATGCCCAGCGCATGCTGGCGACCGACGCGGTGGCCGGCTTCCTGTTCCAGCCGCAATGGCCCACGGTCATCAACAAGAAGCTAAAGGGCGTCTGGAAGGAAGTCCCGCAGTTCGAGAACGATTTCTCGGCCTGGTCCTGGGAGTAGACCCGGGCGTCCAAGTTAAATATCCAGGTCAAATCAGGCATCTCGATTTCGACCTCTCCCCGTCGGGGAGAGGTCTTTTTTTAACTGCTCAAAGCAAAATCCGCAAAACAACCCCATGCACAGTAGCCCGGGGGTAGTTGTTTCAATGACTTGCGCGACCCGCTCGCTGGCTTGCGCAAACCCACAGTGCCATTTGACGCGTCGGGCAAAACAGTGGCATGATGGCATCATCGGAGAAAGCCGTCGCCCATGTTCATTTGGCAGCGCCGCTTCTCTTGATCCCCGCCGCTTGAACGATTGAAACCCTCATGCGTTGGCCCGGCGCAGGATGGCCGCATGCCGTGCGAGCCGGGGCGAGGACAAACGGAGTTCGGTCATTGCTGAAGCTGCACAGATGGCCGTCCGACGATTGGCAAGGCATCGGCGCGGAAATGCCCTCGGAGATCATCTGGGCCGATCTCCTGAACGCGACCGCAGGCGAAAAGCAATTCGTCGAGCGAATGCTCAAGATACGGATTCCGTCCGAGGAATCGCTCAGCGAGATCGAGGCGTCGAGCCGGCTGATCCTCGAGCACGGCACGCTCTACCTCAGCTCGCCGGCGGTCCGGGTCAACGAGGACAACGAGGCCGAGATCACGCCGGTGGGGTTCGTGATTGGCCCGCATGTGCTGGTGACGGTGCGCTTTGCAGAGCTGCCGATCTTCGACCAGATCAGCAAGCGCGTCGGCTCCGACGACAGCCTCGAGAATGGCATGTGCGTGTTCACCAGCCTGCTCGAGGCCATGATCGACCGCGGCGCCGATGCCCTGGAGCACCTCGGCGCGAAGCTCGACCAGCTCTCGCGCGGCGTCTTCAAGGGCGGTCTCATTCGCACCAGGCGGCCGGTTCGCTCCAGCCGCAGGATGCGCGAGGCGCTGGAGAATGTCGGCGAGCTGGCCGATCGTCTCGCCAAGTCGCGCGATGTCCTGCTCGGCGTCGGGCGTATTGCATCCTATGCCGACAATGTCGGGAGCGAGTGGATCACGGCGGCGTCGAAGAAGCGCCTCGAAGCTGTTTCGAAGGACGTCGCTTCGCTCAGCGATTACGAGACGCGATTGTCCGACAAGATCCAGCTTCTGCTCGATGCCGTGCTCGGCTTCATCAACATCCAGCAGAACGAGATCTTCAAGGTCCTGACAATTGTCTCCGTGGTCGGCGTGCCGCCCACGATCCTGGTCGGTGTCTGGGGCATGAACTTCAAGAACATGCCGGAGCTGAGCTGGACGTTCGGCTATCCGCTGTCGCTGCTCGTGATCGTCGCCAGCGGCGTGTTGCCGCTGATCTGGTTCAAGCGGCGCGGCTGGTTCGAGTGAGACGGCAGCGCACCGTCCGAAAACGATGCGCCGCTGGCCGCTTCATGCCGCCTTCGCCTCGACGCTGCCGATCCAGCTACGGGCGAGCGTGACGTCGGCCTGCGACAGCTGATGGCCGGCCGGCAAGACCTTGTGCTCGACGCGCGCGCCTGCTTCCGACAGCAGCGCCGCAAGCCCTGCCGAATTGGTCGCCGGCACGATCGGGTCACTTTGGCCGGACAGCAACAGAACGGGCTTGCCTGCAAGGTTGGCCTTGGGCGGATCCGACAGCGGCACCATGGCGCGCAGCAGGATCGCGCCTGCAAGCACGTCTGGCTTCAGCAGCAACAGTGCGGCTGCGATGTTGGCGCCATTGGAGAAGCCGACCGCAACTGGCGCGCCAATGCCGTATTGCTTCCGTGCGTCGGCGACGAACTCGCCGAGCTCGAGCGCGCGGCGACGCACGTCCTCCTCGTCGAACACGCCTTCGGCAAGTCGGCGGAAGAAGCGCGGCATGCCGTGCTCGAGCACGCGGCCGCGCGGCGAGAGCAGGGCGGAGCCGGGAGCGATCATCTCGCCGAGCCCGAGCAGATCGTTCTCGTCGCCGCCGGTGCCGTGCAGCAGCAGGAGAGGGGGAGAGCCCGCCTTGGTGGCGGGCTCGTAGCGATGGATGAAGCCGGTCATGACGCGGTCTCTTCCAAATTCGGCAGCACGCCCTCGATCTGCTTGCGATGCGCTTCGAGGAAGCCCGGCAGCTTCAGGTCGCGTCCGAGCGTCGCGACGGGCTCGTCGACGGCGAAGCCGGGGATATCGGTCGCGATCTCGAACAGCACGCCGCCCGGCTCACGGAAATAGATCGAGCGGAAGTAGTTGCGGTCTCGCTGCTCGGTCGGATGCAGGCCGTGATTGGTCACGAGCTTCTGCGCCATCTTGCCCTGCTCGGCATCGTCAGCCGCGCGGAACGCGATGTGGTGCACCGAGCCGCCGCCCTGATGTCCACGCAGGAAGCCCTTGGCCTCGTAGATGTCGACGACGCTGCCCTCAGCATCGCCCGAGGCCTTGAAGCGGATCACCGAGCCTTCGCGCCCGGTCTCCTTGAAGCCGAACACGTCGGTGAGGACGGCGGCCGTCTTCGCCGCGCTGTCGAGCAGCAGCGTCACGCCGTGGAAGCCGCGGATCGCATGCTCGGCGGGCACGTCGCCATTGCTCCAACCCGGCTCGTTCTCGGCGCCGGGAATGCCGACCAGCGCGAGCGCCATGCCGTCAGGGTCGGTGAACGGCAGCACGGACTCGCCGAAGCGCTTCTCGAGCGCCTCGTAGGCGATGCCCTTCTCGACGAAGCGCTGCGTCCAGTAGCCGAGCGAGCGCTGCGGCACGCGGAAGGCGGTCTGATGGGTCTCGCCGACGCCGCGACGCCCGGCCGATGCGCCGGCCCACGGGAAGAAGGTGAGGATGGTGCCGGGGCGGCCGGTCTCGTCGCCATAATAGAAGTGATAGGTGCCGGGATCGTCGAAATTGACCGTCTTCTTGACGAAGCGCAGGCCGAGATCCCGGGTGTAGAAGCCGAAATTGCGGATGGGGTCGCCGGCAATCGCGGTGACATGGTGCAGTCCAGACATTGTCGTCCTCCAGTATTCGGGGAGCGGTCTTGCTCTGGGACGAAATATCGTTCCGCTTTGGATTGGAGACAATCCATGCAAATATGACGTCTATGTCTACGATTTGGAACCAATCGGGGCTGGTCCTTGGATAAGGTCGCCAGCCTCCGGGCCTTCGTGAAGGTGGTCGAAAGCGGCAGCTTTGCCGAAGCCGGCCGGCAGCTGCGGCTGTCGCGCTCGGCGATCAGCAAATACATCGCCGACCTCGAGGAGAGCCTCGGCGTCCAGCTTTTGAACCGGACCACCCGCCACGCCAGCCCGACCGAGAACGGCCAGCGCTATTTCGAGCGCGCCGTCGTCATCCTCTCGGAGATCGAGGCCGCCGATCAGGCGGTGGCGCAGGCCCAGTCGGCGCCGCGAGGACTGTTGCGTGTCAACGCGCCGATGTCGTTCGGCACGATGCGGCTCGGGCCTGTTCTCGCGGACTTCATGAAGCAATATCCGGAGCTTCAGCTCCAGATCGTGCTCAGCGACGATCTACTCGACCCCGTCCAGGACGGCTTTGACGTGACGCTGCGGATCGCGGAGCTGGAATCCTCGAGCTTGATTGCGCGAAAAATCATGCCGGTGGCGCGCATGATCTGCGCATCGCCGGATTATCTCGCGCGCCACGGTTCGCCAAAGCATCCGCAGGATCTGCGCGAGCATGCCTCGCTTACCTACGGCTTCCTGCTCACCGGCAACCAGTGGAAGCTCACCGGCCGCGACGGCGATCACTGGATCCAGCCGGCCTGGTCGCTCTGCGTCAACAATGCCGAGGTGCTGCGCGATGCCGCGATCAAAGGCAGGGGGCTCGCGCTGTTGCCCGACTTCATCGCTGCGGATGCCTTGCGCAAGGGCGAGCTGCGAACGGTACTGGACGGTTATTCCGCGCCGCCGCTCGCGCTCTATGCGGTCTATCCGCCGACGCGGCATTTGTCGGTGAAGGTGCGGCTGTTTATTGATTTCCTGGTTGAGCGGTTCGGGCGCGAGGAGGAGGGGGGCGCGCGTTCATGAGATCCGCGATGCCCGCTTGTCTCCTGGCAGCGGTGGAGGAGCGGACATTTGCATGAGGTCCGAAGGCCACGAACTGGCCTCCTCGCTCGATTTTTTTATCTCAACGTCACGTTGCAGCCTTTCACTCGCCGAGGTAGTACTTTGCCGGGTTGAAATCATGCAAGCCGGGGTGCGCGCAATGGCGCGCCCTCGAAAGCAGCGACATGATGCCGACAGGGCGGGAGACGTGATGGCCGAATTGGTCCGAGATATTGTACTCACAGCGTATCCATCGAGCCTACTCGGGAAGATCAGGACCTCGCTTGGAATCGACCGCATCGCGGCCGTCGATTTCGCGGAGCATCAAGGCAAAATCGACGGGGTCACCGGTTTCGCCCACAGCCTTTGGGAGCGGTATTTCCTCGACACCGAGATGCCTATCGAAGCAATTAATGTCTCCCGCGTGAACCGTCTTGTGGGAGAGGTTGATAACGGCGGCCTCTGGCAATTCGTGCAAAACACAAGTTGGGATAAATACATTGTCGAGGGAACACGGGATGGCCTGAAGGCTGTCGGCGCCGACGAGCATCTGGCCGTTTTCGACGGTGCGGCGCGAATGATCGAGGAAGCGAACGCCAACGGCGGCAACATCGACCTCAATGAATTTTACGCAAAGGTCAAGCGCCTAGAGACCGAGTTCTTCAGTGATGCAAAGCTGAGTCGGCGGCTGCGACGAAGAGTGGACCCATCGTGGACCTGGGGCACTCGCTGGGCAATTGCCCGGCTCCTGACCTCTCGCTACATCGACGGCTTGAAGAACATTCGCGTCGTCGCGCCGCAGCGCTACGAAGAAGAACTCGACAGACTGATGTCGGCCATCCCGGATCTCGAATTTCGCCGGGCGGCCCGCGCGGACGCTCGGCCTTGGGAAAAGAAAACCATCGAGCGTGTCATGACGGCAAAAGGCCTGGATCATGTCTGGTACACTGCGTTTTCGGCGCGGGCTCATGGCGGCAAGACTCTTTGGTGTTGGAATTTCACGGTGGGGACCACGCCGAGCGAGGGTCACCATCAGGCGATTTTCGCTGACGGTGAGGTCATCGTCTATAAGGGCCATACGGACGAAATCGTGACGCGCGCGCCATGCCCGGAAGCTGCGGAAGGCAGCACCGAGCCTGACCAGGAGCCCGGGAATTACGGTGACAGTGCACTTAATGCGTTCGGTCGAATTGAATGCACTGTCACCGTAACTTCTCGTCTTCCTTTGGCTGGGCGGGCTATATTGCACCTGCCGGTATTGGAAAGATTTTAGAGAAGATGAAATACGGCGCGGCGGATCAAAGAGGACCGCCCGGGAAAAATGGCATTCACTACACCCGCCTTCGAACTAGGTATTGGTTGTGAGCTATAGGTCGGAGCAGCCCTCAGCGACACCGCCGTGAAGGCCAGCTATGGGCCACAAGCCGACCTTATCCGCCTGCCTCGTTTCATAACGGAGCGCCAAAGCCTATCTTGCGGCAAGCCATCCACAAGCGGTGCAGATCATCGTCCGATGGAGCATCCGAATGGTCCATGCCGGTTTCAATGCACGCATTATTCAGTTCTCTGTATTGCGGCGATCCGTAGAAATAGAGACCTACAAGCAGTGCGAGCGCCAAGCCTATACCCATCATCGCGCGCTGCATCAGCGTTCGCCGTCGGTCATGAGTTAGGCCATTTGTTGACGTGACGTGCAAGTAGAACCACTGCGCACATCGCCGCTATAGAAATCGCGAAAGACAGGGGCACTATTGGAAACGCTCGCGACGAGCTTCCGCTCACAAACAGGTACTGCAGCGTGATTGCTGTCAGCTTCCAAACAAAAAACCAAAGGATCCCAATGCCCGCAGCAGCGATCAACGTATAACCAGCGCCACCCGCCCTCGGGGAGGTCGAGCTTGCTTCGACCGGAGCTATTGCTTGCTCGCTTGTTGAGCTGTCGGCCGCAATGGGCGCTCGTAGCAGCAAGAATGCCAATGCCGTGAAGAGGGCGATGATCCCGACCGCAAGGGTTAGAAGCGCCAAACCCATTTTATCGACCTTCCTCGCGACCTCACACGCGGCTTACATCATCGTTTGGTTGCGTGTACGCTGCATGTCAACCGATCGCGCCGCAGATGCTCAATTTTAGATAAACATCGGCTTGACCGCTTTGGGTCACTAGCGGAAGTCGACCGTTAGGGTGCTGCTGCGCGCTTCCACACCGTTCGAAGCGTCATGCCGTTTGGCGTTCGAGGATTATCGAACTTGAGTTCGTCAGCGGTTAGCAGAGTAATCGTTCTCTTCTGATCGGGAATAGCCGCAACGTTCGCGTAAGTACTGGTGGCAAGGTTGACCACCATGACCTTTGTCTGCTCGTCAATCGAATATGTGCCGTAATACGCTATGCTTGATGCGACGATGCTTTGAGCTTCTTCGGGCGTAGCCTTGGCCCGGTCATTGGCCGCTATCTTGGGGATTTCCGCGCGTGATTGAAAAAGCGAGAAGTGGCCGTCGTTAGAGAATATGACCACGCCCTTGGGGGATGGACCGAATGGCTCCCCTTTTTTGCCATCGTCCATCTCACTGTTGACAGACACTAGGGTCCATGCGCCGACAATCGCGTCTTTAGCCGACTTCTGTTGACCGAGCGCGGTGCCCGACAGGACGAAGCCAAGTACAATGATGACGAAAGTCTTCTTCTTCATCGTATTTCTCCGTGATAAAAATATCCATTATTGTGCGCCTCTGGCGTCACCACGGCAAGGTCGGCTTCGGGTCAACAACTGTCCGCGACCGGCTGCGCGCGGCAGGTCAGCTGTGGGCCGCTTTCGGACTCATGCGCCGCAACAAAAAGCGCCTTCAATATCGCCCCTCGATCATCAATATCCGGGATATATTGGGGGGATACTGACCGCTTTGTGAGAGATGATCCAATGGAGCCCATCAGTGCAGATCTTTCCACGATACTAAACCGCATCCTTGATACGGCGGCAGATAATCTCAGGATTACAAAGATTCTCGTTCAAATGGGGCTTGATCCCAACAACATCACCTACGACGCACTGTTTGATCGGCTGCTGGAAATTATGTTGGCCAACATCACGCTCGCCAGCATGTTTGCCTTGGTCGGCGCAATCTTCTTTGTCGCTACCTTGCTGATGCAGAGAATGGTGCCGCTGCGGGTCGCGAATATGGTCGGCTGTGCATTCTTCGTAATCTCTGGCGCGCTTGCCGGAAGCGTCGCCACCTTTCTGCTTTATCTGCTGTTGCTGCCGGTCAATGCCGTTCGTCTCCGCCAACTGCTCAGGCTCGTTAAGAAGGCACGTAACGCGATGCAAGGTGACATGTCGATGGAATGGCTCAAACCGTTCATGACCGAACGCAGATATCGCCATGGCGACCGATTATTTAGGAAGGGTGATGCGGCGACCGAAATGTTTCTCACCGTCACCGGGAAGTTTCTCGTCAAAGAAATCGGCGTCGAGCTTCCGCCGGGGCGTCTCATGGGAGAACTTGGCTTCCTTGCGCCCGATAAGCGACGAACCGGAACGGTCGAGTGCATAGAAGACGGACAAGTCCTGACTATAACTTATGAAAGGCTGCTCGAAATCTACTTTCAAAGTAATCAGCAATTCGGCTACTACATCCTCCTCCTCACCAGTCAGCGTCTGCTGGAAAATAACCAGCGCCTCCAGGAAAATATCTCGCGGCTGGAAGCAACTCTCGCGCAAGAGAAAGCGGCGCGACAGACCCCCGCCGCGGATGGCACGGCTTGAAACTTGTCTCTTGATTGCTCCACCAACGCGGTGCAGGTCTCGCGAGGCAACGACGTCCGCTCGGGGTCACCGCGGCGTTTCGGCATACCGGCCGCTTACTTCTGGTTAAGCACCGTGAGCGGACATCACCGGCGCCGGTCGGGAGGTCCGAGATGGATCAAAAGCGCAGTTTGGCGCTCATCTGCAAACTTCCGGTCTGCCACTGTGAGCCGACATTTAGCAGCGCGGAATCAAGGGCAGCCATGGGCCACAAGCGGAAGTCGTCAACTATGCACGCCTGCGGCTTCGTCGCGCTATGTACATGACCGTAACGGCAGCTGCGGGATAAATTAGCAATGGCCAAAGGTCCGACCATTTCGGATGCCGAAAGACCAGAAACGAATAGACCGCGAAGCTGAGGGCGGCGAAAACATAAAACACAGACTTGCGATCAGGATAGTTAGCAAACAGGCCAAGCTCTCCGAGGGCCAGCCACGTTATGTAAGGGAGCCACCATCCCACGTAAAAGAAAGACACGAAAGCGATGGCGATTAGCACGTCTCCGGGATGAGCGTATGCTCCTGAGCCGCCCAGAACACCACTGATGAGCAGCCACAACGCAATTGCGCCAAGATACCACATAGGGTCATTCACTTTCGCGAAACATGATCTGGACCCTTTGGTTGTATGGAGCGCAGATTAATCTTCAATGACTGAGAAATTCCCAGTTTACGGTACTCTGTGCGCGACTTCGATGTCGGCTTCGGGTCAAAACCAGAAGCGACTACCGACGAGCACAATGAGCCCGCTTTTGGCCGGGTCGTGATCGAAATACGCGACAATCGGCTTGCTGACGCGCTCCTGTCTCGCGCGCCTATCCAGTCCTAGCTGACCGACCGCTGCTCGGTGGGCGCGAGCAGATCGTCCAGCGCGCTCATCGACGATGCGCGAAGCGCGGCCAGCTCGCGCGCTGCATCCTGGCACTTGGCGAGCGGCATCGACGGCGCGGCCAGCTCGATGTCACGGCAGCGCTCGAACAGGCGGACCAAACCGAGCGCACTGGCCGCGCTGCCGAGCTGGTGCGCGGATCGCGCCAGCTGCTTGTGATCGCCGGCTGCGGCCGCCGCGGTGATGTCGGCGATCAGCTTTTCGCCGGTCTGGTCCAGCAACTGGTGAAGCTTCGCGATCTGCGAGGCGCCGAGCAGCTCCTTCTGATCGTCGAGAAAGTGCCGGTCGATCAATGCGCCGGCCGCAAGCGGCGCGTCGGTCGAGCGGTGCTCGGGCTCGTCCTCGATCGCCTCGCGAAGCGCGTTGATCAGGATCGGCTTGCTGACGATTTTGGTGATCCCGGCGACTGCGAGCCGCTCGCGGGTGCTGCGCGACACGTCGGCGGTCACGACGATGATCCGCGGCATCGGCTGCAGCGGGAGCTGTCGAATGCGCGCGGCCGCCTCGACGCCATCCATGTCGGGCATGTGCAGATCCATCAGGATGGCGTCGAACGACTGGTCGGCGGCGAGCGCGACCGCGGCCGCACCATTCCTTGCGATCCTGGAACGGTGGCCGAGCCGGTTCAGAATCGCTTCGCCGACCTCGCAATTGACGGGGTCGTCATCGACCAGCAGCACGCGGCGCTGCCGCGATGGCGGCGAAGGCGCGCCTTGTGCAACGCCGCTGCCGGCATAGCCGAGTGGAACTAGAAGCGTGAACACGCTGCCTTTGCCCGGCGTGCTCGCCACCGTCAGCTCGCCGTGCATCAGCCGGGTGAGGCGGCGGGCGATCGCAAGTCCGAGGCCGGTGCCGCCGAACCGCCGCGCGATGCTGTCGTCGGCCTGCACAAAATCCTCGAAAATCCGCTCGTGCATGTCGGGCGCGATGCCGATCCCGGTGTCACGAACGACGAGGCGAAGCAGGGCATGATCGTCGTGCCGCCCAGCGGTCGCGCTCAGCGAGATGCCGCCGCTCGGGGTGAACTTGACGGCGTTGCCGATCAAATTGAGCAGGATGCGGTTGAGCCTGACAGGATCGCCGTGCACGGAGGTGCTGAGCGTCGCATCACAGTCGAGGTCGAAGCTCAATCCCTTGCCGAAGGCTTGCGGTCGCATCAGATCGGCCGCGGTCTCGACCAGCCGGTCGAGACGGAAGTCGCGCGTCTCCAGCGCCTCAGTGCTGGCCTCGAGACGGGCATATTCTAGAATGGCGTCGACCAGCGCGATCAGCGTTTCGCCCGAGGCGGCGGCGGTTGCGAGGTGGCGGCGCTGGACCTCGCCGAGGCGGCCGTCGTCCAGCAGCTGCAGCACGCCCATGACGCCGTTGAGCGGCGTGCGCAGCTCGTGGCTGACCACGGCAAGGAAGCGCGATTTGGTTTCGTTGGCCACAACCGCTACGCTGCGCGCACGCTCGGCCGCATCGTGCTCGGCAAGGGCGTGATCGCGCGCCTTCTCGAGCTCGGAGGTCCGTTCGATGACCTTCCGCTCCAGCGTCGCATAGGATTCACGCAAATGCGCGGCCATCCGGTTGAACTGGTCGCCGAGCGCCTCGAGCTCGTCACCCGTCCTGATCGCGAGCCGCAATCCGAGATCGCCGCTCTCGATCCGCCGCGCGCCCTGCGTCAGCATCTGGATCGGCACGGTCATGCGCCGGCTGAGCCAGAGCGACACCAGGGCCGCGAAGGCCAGCAGGACGATCAGCAGGAACGTCGACCGTCCGATCGAGGCGTAGATCGGCGCGTAGGCTTCGCCGAGCGGAAGCTCGACGAACACCAGCCAGCCGAGCGAGGGGACCGTCGCATAGGTCGAAAGCACGCGTTGCCCGGAGAAATCCTGCTTGATCAGGCCGCTGGAGGGCGGGCCTACGCCGTCGAGCGCGGCGCGCACATCCGGATGGCCGGAGAGATCGCTGCGGCGGAGCGCCGGCCACAAATCGGGATGCGCGATCAGCACGCCAAGGCGATCGACCACATAGGCCTTGCCGGTGTTGCCGACCCTGATCCCGGCGACAAGGTCCCAGATGAAGCGCAGATTGACCTCGGCGACGACCACATGGGGCTCGCGGCCGGTGCCGCGGGTGGCGATCGTCATGAAGGGCTCGGTGTCGCCGAAGAAGTAGACCGGCCCGTAATAGGCCCGGCTTTCATTGGCGCCGCGGAAGGCGGCAGAGGAGGAGTAGTCGGCGTTGCTGCCGATCCTGTCCGCGACACGGCGCGACACGCGCACCTGCTCGCGGCCTTGCGCATCGAGCTCGGTCAATTCGGCGATTGCGGGCGAAAGGCGAAGCAGGCGGATGGCGTTCAGGCGCTCGTCCTCGTTGTTCGACAGCTCCGGAGGCAGGCGGGAGAGCCATCTGATTTGACTCTCGATCCGGCCGATGAATTGGCCGATCTGAATGGCCGCGCTTGCGGCCTGCTCGCGCTGGGTCGCCGCGAGAAGCTGCTTCTGCTCGCGATAGGAGAACCAGATGTCGAAGCCGGTGTTGATGGCGAGCGCAGCAAAGGCGAGGGCGGCGATCGAGTAGAGATATTTGCGGAACAGCCGGCCCGGAGGCGTCCGCAAATGTCCCTGGTCGACCGCCTCGTTCACTCGCGAATCTCGTCGGCGCGCGCGAGCAGCGTGAACGGGATGGTCAGCCCGAGCGCGTTGGCAACGGTACGGTTGATCAACAGCTCGTATTTCCGCGGCGATTGCACCGGGAGATCGCCGGCCTTGGTGCCGCGCAGGATGAGATCGACGTAATCGGCCGAGCGCACCTCCAGCGTCGGCCCGTAGCTCATCAGCCCGCCGGCATCCATGAAGTAGTGGAACGGATAGATCATCGGCACGCGATATTTCGCGGTCGTCGCGACGATCGCCTGCCGGTTCACTACCAGAAAGCTGTCGACGAGCGAGATCATCGCCGCCTTCGGCGGCCCGGCGAAGCGGCCGATCGCGCCGTCGATTTCGGCTGCCGTGCTGATCGGGGTGAGGACCACGGTCACGCCCGAGGCCGCGGCCTCCTGCTCGACGGAGTCAAGATAGAAGCGCCCGGCGCGAGGCGTGCTCGCCGGATTGAACAGGACGCCGACGCGCTGGATATCCGGCACGGCCTCCCTGACCAGCTGAAGCCATTTGCCACCCATCTCGGGGGTGCTGCTGGTGAAGCCCGTGACGTTGCCGCCGGGACGGGCGAGGCTTTGAACGAAGCCATTGCCGATGGGGTCGTTGGATGTCGCGAAAACGATCGGGATGGTCTTGGTGGCTGCCATGACGGCTGCGGTTTCGACGGTCGAGCCGGTGAGGATGACATCCGGGTTGAGGTCGATGAGCTCGGCGACCGCGGACTTCATCTTGTCCGGTCCGCCGAAACTCGAGCGGATCTCGAAACGGTAGTTGACCCCTTCGACCCAGCCACGCTGCCTCAGGCCCGCGATCAGCGCACCGAGGCGCGTGGTCGGGCTTTCGGTCATGTTTCGTCTGGTCAGCTCGTCGTCGAGCGACAGGCTGGTGATCGAGGCGACGACCCGCATGCGATCCGACGTTGCCCCAAGCGCAAAAAATCCCGCGGCTGTCGCGCCCGCAAGGCGAATGAAATCGCGGCGGGCGACCGCCGGCACAACGCGGGCAGGAGCGGGCCGCTCAGTCATGACATGCTTCGCAAAGATTGTCCCTGAGCATGTGCATAACGCGAAAGCCTGACGGCGACAATTGATGAAAAAATACCCTTGTGAATGTTCATTCGCAGCCACGGGCAGCCCGATACCGTATTGCTATGCAGAAGTTGCCAATTCCAGGAGAACTCGCGTATGCACTAGCTGTAGGTCATACTGTGAGCAATTCAAATGACGATGGAGCTGAGGGGCGCGAGAGGCGAGGGATTTGCGACGGTGACCGCCGACGGTCGCGTGCTGGATTCCTGGTTCCTTCATCTGCGCCTGGTTGAGGAGGCCGGCAAGTCGGCAACGGTGCTGCTGACGAAGGACGAGATCAAGAGGTCGCTCGGTGAGTCGGCAGACGGATACGCGCGGCACGACGACGTCCGCAACGTCGGTATCGTTGCAATCCAGACAGAAATTGACTCTCTTGCATCCGCGCCGATTGATGTGCACGACGCATATCTTCGCCTCCATCTCCTGAGCCACCGGCTCGTCCAGCCCAATTGCCTGAACCTCGAGGGAATTTTCAGTCTGTTGCCTAACGTTGCCTGGACCACCCTCGGGCCCTGTGAATGCCCTCGTGTACCGGAAGCACGAATCCTCGCACGAACGCGGGCCCTGGCGTTCGAGGTGACAGGCGTGGATAAGTTCCCGCGCATGACTGACTATGTGACGCCTGCGGATGTGAGAATTGCAGATGCGGATCGCGTGAGGCTCGGAGCCTACCTGGCTCCGGGCACGACCGTCATGCATGAAGGCTTTTGCAATTTCAATGCAGGTACGCTCGGCCCCTGCATGGTCGAAGGGCGGATCAGCGCCGGTGTGGTTGTGGGTAGTGGCAGCGACGTTGGCGGCGGAGCCTCGATCATGGGCACTCTGTCCGGAGGAGGCAAAGAGAGGATTACAGTCGGTGAGCGCTGCCTGATCGGAGCCAACGCCGGTATCGGCATTTCATTGGGTGACGATTGTATCGTCGAGGCGGGCTGTTACGTCACGGCAGGCGCGCGCATCCTTCTGGAAGATGGCCGGGTGCTGAAAGCCAGAGAGCTCTCGGGTGAGAGGGGCCTGCTTTTTCGTCGTAATTCCCAGAGCGGCGCTCTTGAGGCAACCAGGCGTACTCCAAATTGGGACGGCCTCAACTCGCAGCTTCACGGCTAGGTCCGAGACGCAGCTCGCTTAGCGCCGCAGCGTGAATTCGTCTGCACCCCGCCGGTGCTCCCAATTCGCCCGCTCGAGCTCGGGCTGATCGCACTCCGCCTCGGGATAGCCGATGCAGAGATAGGCGATGAATTTCCAGGACGCGGGCACGTCGAGCACGCCGCCGATGCGCTCCGGATTGAGGATCGAGACCCAGCCGATCCCGATCCCCTCGGCGCGTGCGGCGAGCCACATGGCGGTGATCGCCGCGACCACGGAATATTCTGTTGTCTCCGGCATGGTCGCGCGGCCGAGGCCGTGGCCGATCTCGCTGGCCTTGTCCGCGAATATTGCGAGATGGCGAGGTGCCTGTTCGAGCCCAGAGAGCTTGAGCGCGGCATAGCGCGCGGCGCGCTCGCCGGAGTAGCAGTTCAGCGCGTCGGCGTTGCAGGTCCTGAAATCGTCGATCACGTCGCGGCGCCGTACCGCATCATCGACGGTGACGAAGCGCCATGGCTGGCTCAGGCCGACCGACGGCGACAGGCAGGCCGTCTCGATCAGCCGCTCCACGGCACCGTCGGGCAGCGCATCGGTGCGGAAGCGGCGCACGTCGCGGCGCCACACGAACAGCTCGCGCAATTGCCGGCGGAAGGCGTCGTCGAACTCGACCATCGATCATCCTCCCGCATGAAGGAAAGCTGCGGCCACCAGCAAGATCAGGATCTCGCCGACCTGCTCGAAAGCGCCGAGGATGTCGCCGGTCTGCCCGCCGATCTGACGGATGGCAAGCTGCGCCACGATCAGCCCGGTGAGCGAGAGCAGGACCAGGCCGACCAGCGCCTTGGCCGGTCCGAGCGCGAGGGCGAGGGCGAGCGTTCCAACAGCGAAGGCGATCGCCACGCTGCGGCCCGGCGGCGATCCGGCGCGCGCGGAGAGCCCGTCGGGACGCGCAGGGGCGACCAGCGACATGAAGGCCGGCACGCCGGCGCGGGCCGCAGCGTGGGCTGAGCACAAAGCCAGCATCACGGCCCATGGATCGGCGATTGCGGCGAGCGCACTCCAGCGCAGGCCGAACGACAGGATCAACGCACAGACGCCATAGCTGCCGATCCGGCTGTCGCGCATGATCTCGAGCTTGCGCTCGCGCGTCCGTCCGCCGCCGAGGCCGTCGGCGGTATCTGCGAGCCCGTCTTCGTGCAGCGCGCCGGTGATGAGGGTCGTTGTCGCGAGAGCGAGCAGGGCGGCCATGCCTGGTGCCAGTCCCAGCTTGCTCGCGAGCGCATAGGATACTGCGCCTGCAAGGCCCACCAGCAATCCCGCGATCGGCAGCGCCCAGACCGCTCGCGCGATGTCACCATCGCCGGCCGGCTTTGAGGATGCCACCGGCACGATCGTGACAAAGGACGCCGCGATCCTGAGATCGGCGACCACGTCTTTCAGAATGGCGGCGCGCGGCTTCATTTCAGTTTCATCGGCAGGCCGGCGACGACGAGCTCGACTTCGTCGGCGGCCGTCGCAATGGTCTGGTTCATGATCCCGGCGGCGTCGCGAAAGCTGCGCGCCAATGCATTGTCGGGCACGATGCCGAGACCGACCTCATTGGTGACGAAAACCACCGGGCTGCCGAGGCGGGGCAGGGCGGCGGCGAGCTCGGTCACCTCGCGTTCCCAGTCGCGCGCCGCATGCATCAGGTTGGAGAGCCACAGCGTCAGACAGTCGACGAGCCGCGCGCCGCCGCCATCGGTTGCGACCAACGCGGGCACGAGATCGAGCGGCACCTCGCGCTCGATCCAGTCGGTTCCGCGGCGCGCGCGATGTGTTGCGATGCGCGCCTCCATTTCCGCATCGAGCGCCTCGGCCGTCGCGACATAGACGGGCTGCCCGGGAAAGGCGCGCGTGCGCGTTTCCGCACGCCTGCTCTTGCCCGATCGCGCTCCGCCCGTGATCAAGATGACGGCCATGAAGGTCTCCTGTGGGCCTGACTAATCACCAATCGCGGCCAAAGACAAAGCCGAAATCAGGCATCCGGGGGCTTGCGCTCGCCGCTCGCTTTGCGCAACAGGGGCGGGACAGGAGGCCAGTGTGGGTTTTGCGGGCGCGATGGTGGTGGCGATGGCGGTGGATGCCTTGCTGGGCTGGCCGTCAAAGCTGTTTGCGCGGATCGGCCACCCCGTGACCTGGCTGGGCGGGCTGATCGCCGCCATCGATGCCGGCTGGAATCGCGAGTCTGACCCGCCAGCGCTCCGCCGCGCTGCGGGCGTCGCCGGCGCGCTTCTGGTGATTGCGCTCGCGGTTGCGTTCGGTTGGCTGCTTCAATCCTTGCTTCGGTTCCTGCTTCCTTGGGGTTGGATCGGAATCGCGCTGGCTGGCATCCTGGCCTGGCCGCTGGTGGCGCTACGTTCGTTGCATGATCATGTCGCCGCGGTCGCGAGTCCCCTGCTGGGCGGCGACATCGCCGCGGCCCGCGCGGCGGTCTCGCGCATCGTTGGTCGCGATCCCGCCGCGCTCGATGAAGCCGGCATCGCGCGCGCGGCGATCGAGAGCCTTGCGGAGAATGCGTCCGACGGCATCGTCGCGCCGGTGTTCTGGGGTGCGCTGTTCGGCCTGCCCGGTATTTTGGGCTACAAGGCGATCAACACGCTCGACTCCATGATCGGCCATCGCAACGAACGGCACGAAGCCTTTGGCTGGGCCGCGGCGCGCATCGACGACGTCGCGAATTTCATTCCGGCGCGTCTGACCGGATTTCTATTCGTGCTGCTGGCGCCGCGACGAGCCGCTGCGCTGTCGTGCATGATGCGCGATGCGCGCCGTCATCGATCGCCCAATGCCGGCTGGCCGGAGGCGGCGATGGCGGGAGCGCTCGGCGTGCGGCTCAGCGGCCCTCGCATCTATCACGGCAGCATCACCGACGAGCCCTGGCTGAACGGAGGAGCGCGCGATCCGCTTGCGGCCGACATCGGCGAGGGATTGACCGTCTACCGTCGGGCCATGCTGCTGCTCGCGGGGCTCCTTGCGATCCTGGCCTGCGCGTGAAAGAACAGGGCATGCGCGAGCACGGTGGAAATCTTGATCACGCCCGGTGGCATTTTGGCGGCCACGCAGAGGACTGGATCGATCTGTCGACCGGGATCAACCGGCTGCCTTATCCGGTGGGCGAGATCGCCGCGCATCATTGGCAGGCGTTGCCGTCGCGATCCGAGATCGACGCCCTGCATCAGGCCGCCCGGCACGCCTATCGCACGAGCGCGCCGATCGTTGCGATGGGCGGCGCACAGGCTGCCATTCAATTGCTCCCGCAACTCGCGCCGCGCGGCCGCGCGCGCATTCTCGCGCCGACCTACAACGAATATGCCGCCGTTCTGTCGGCCGCAGGATGGGAGGTCGAGGAGGTGAGGGCGCTCGACGCGCTGGCGGGGGCGAACCTCGCCATTGTCGTCAATCCCAACAATCCCGACGGCCGCCGTTACGCGCCGAAGGATCTGCTCGCGCTGTTGCCGCGCGTCGGTCACCTCGTCATCGACGAGAGTTTTGCGGACGGCGTTCCCGAGCTCTCGCTCGCTTCGGAAGCGGGGCGGCCGGGGCTGCTGATCCTGCGCTCCTTCGGAAAGTTCTATGGTCTTGCCGGCCTGCGGCTCGGTTTTGCGATCGGCCATGCGGATGACATCGGCAGAATCGCGGCGGCGTCAGGTCCATGGCCGGTGTCGGGCGCGGCGATCGCGATTGGCTGCCGCGCCTTGCGCAATGACGCCTGGGCCAAGGCGACGTCAGCGCGGCTTGCCCGCGACTGCGTTCGCCTCGACGACATCGCGCAGTCGCAAGGCTGGCGGCTGGTTGGCGGTGCGCCACTGTTTCGCCTCTACGAGGCGCCGGATGCGCGTGCTGCGCAGGAAAAGCTGGCACGCGGCCAGATCTGGTCCCGCGTCTTCGCGCAAAAGCCGACATGGCTGCGCCTTGGGCTTCCGGGCGCTGAGGCCGAATGGTCGCGCCTTGCCGAGGTGCTAGCGCGCTAGCGCGAGCAGGCCTTCGACGTCGAGATGCTTTTCGATGTGATCGGCCAGCGCATCGAGCGCGCTCTCGACCCTGGCGTGATAGGGCTCGTCGCCCGCGGGAATGTCGAGCTTCGCCAAGAATGCCTTGCGAAACGCGTCCGACGTAAACAGGCCGTGCAGATAGCTGCCCTGCACGCGCCCATCGCGTGAGATCGCGCCTTCGGGCTCGCCGTTCAGTTTTGCGAATGGCCGCGCGCGATCAGGTCCATCGGTGCGACCGATATGGATTTCGTAGGCCTCGATCGGCTGATCCGTCGCCACATGCACCGCCGTCACACGCGTCAGCGTCTTTTGCGGGCTCATCACCGTTTCCACATCCAGCAGGCCAAGCCCCGGCGTGTCGCCCGCGGGCCCCTCAATGCCATCGGGATCGGCGACGCTGCGTCCGAGTATCTGGTAGCCGCCGCAGAGGCCGAGCACGTGGCCGCCCCTGCGGTGATGCGCGAGCAGATCGATGTCCCAGCCCTGTGTGCGCAGGAAGGCGAGATCGCCGCGGGTGGATTTTGAGCCGGGGATGATGACGAGGCTGACATCGCCCGGGATCGCTTCGCCCGGACGCACCATCACGAGGTCGACACCCGGCTCGAGCTTCAGCGGATCGAGATCGTCGAAATTGGCGATCCGCGACAGCGCGAGGCAGGCGATCTTGCACTGGCCTGGCTTGCGCGCGTCGCTTAAGCCCAGCGCGTCCTCGGCCGGCAGCTCGCCGGCGCGCGCGAACCAGGGCAGCACGCCAAGGCCGCGCCATTCGGTCTTCGCTTCGATCAGCCTGTAGCCGTCGTCGAACAGCGTGGGATCGCCGCGGAACTTGTTGATGACAAAACCCTGGATCATCGCGGCATCATCCGGGTCGATCACGGTCTTGATGCCGACGAGTTGCGCGATGACGCCGCCGCGATCGATGTCGCCGACCAGCACGACGGGCACGCCGGCCTTGCGCGCAAAGCCCATATTGGCGATGTCGGCCTTGCGCAGATTCACCTCGGCCGGACTGCCGGCGCCTTCGACCAGCACCAGATCGGAGCGCGCCTTCAGCCGCTCAAAGCTCTCCAGCACCGCGCCCATCAAGGAAGGCTTCATCGCCGCATATTCGCGCGCACGCGCGGTCGCGATGCGCTTGCCCTGCACGATGACCTGCGCGCCGACATCCGTCTCGGGTTTCAGCAGCACCGGGTTCATGTCGGTGTGCGGCGCGACGCCGGCGGCGAGCGCCTGCAGCGCCTGGGCGCGGCCGATCTCGCCACCATCGATGGTGACGGCGGCATTGTTCGACATGTTCTGCGGCTTGAACGGGAGCACGCGGAGGCCGCGGCGCGTGAAGGCGCGCGCGAGACCGGCGACGATGAGCGATTTGCCCACGTCCGAGCCGGCTCCCTGGATCATCAATGTGCGCGCCATGGTTTTATTAGAGCTTGGTTTTTTCAGAGCTTGGTGTCTTCAGAATTCGACGCCGGCCTGCGCCTTGATGCCGGAGCGGAACGGATGTTTCACCAGCGTCATCTCGGTGACGAGATCGGCGATCTCGATCAACTCGTCCTTGGCGTTGCGGCCGGTGAGCACGACATGCGTCATCGGCGGCTTCGAGGTCTTCAGGAAATCGACGACCTCCGCGATGTCGAGATAGTCGTAGCGCAGCGCGATGTTGATCTCGTCGAGCACGACCATGCGCAGGCTCGAATCGAGAATCAGTTCCTTGGCCTTGTCCCAGCCGGCGCGCGCGGCCGCGATGTCGCGGGCGCGGTCCTGCGTCTCCCAGGTAAAGCCTTCGCCCATCGCATGGAACTGGCAGAGCTCACCGAAATGGCCGGTGAGCAGGCGCCGCTCGCCGGTATCCCACGCGCCCTTGATGAACTGCACGACGGCGCAGGGGAAGCCATGGGCGACGCAGCGCACGATCATGCCGAAGGCGGAGGAGGACTTGCCCTTGCCGGCGCCGGTGTGGACCATGATGAGGCCTTTTTCGCCGCTCTTGGTCGCCATGATCTTGTCGCGGGCGACCTTGATCTTCGCCATTTTTGCGGCGTGCCTGGCGTCGGCTTCCGCGGCCGTTTTTGTATCCGGTTCAGGCGTCATCGTACCCGGTCCTTCGGCTTGACAAGAGGCGGCCGGGGGCAAATGGTGACCCGGCGTTGGTTCCTGTCCTATGACAGGCGAAGAGGGAATGCGATAGGGTCCGAATCGGCAAGATTTGGGTCCAAACTGCAGCCGCCCCCGCGACCGTGACCGGAGAGATGCCCAAAGCCACTGATCCTCTGGGATCGGGAAGGCGGGGATCGAAGGGGAAACCCTGCTCCGCAAGCCGGGAGACCTGCCAGCGCGGACGATTCTTGAACCGGCGGACGGGGTGTTCCGCGACGGGGAAACGGGCCTTCGCAAGAACGGTTCGTGTGCCTCTTCGCCTCCCGCAGATACTTCTGGAAGAGGCGATGACCGTCACACTGCACGTCTGCATCACCTGCCGCGCCGGCGAGACGCCGAGCGAAGGCGAGGCGACACCCGGCAAGCGCCTGCATGGAGCGATCCTCGAAGCCGGCGTGCCCGACGGCGTCAATGTGGTTCCTGTCGAATGCCTGTCTGCATGCAGTCAGGGCTGCTCGGTGGCGCTCAGCGCGCCCGGCCGCTGGTCCTATGTCTATGGCCGGCTGTCGGATGCCAACGCGCAGGACGTGGTCGCGGGCGCTGCCGCCTATGCCGCCGCGCCCGATGGCCTCGTGCCGTGGCGCAGCAGGCCTGAGATCTTCCGCAAGCAGTCGCTTGCCCGCATTCCCCCCATTGCCGTGTTGCCGGAGGCCGCCGAATGAACTCGCTCGCAAAAGTCCCTGTGACGGTGGTCACCGGCTTTCTCGGCTCCGGCAAGACGACGTTGATCCAGCATCTGCTCGCCAATCCCAACGGCAAGAAGCTCGCCGTGCTTGTCAACGAGTTCGGCAGCGAAGGCGTCGACGGCGAGATCTTGAAGTCCTGCGCGGATGCGAACTGCCCCGAAGAGAACATCGTCGAGCTCGCCAATGGCTGCATCTGCTGCACCGTTGCGGATGATTTCATTCCGACCATGGAGAAGCTGCTTGCGCGCCCGGTGCGGCCTGATCACATCCTGATCGAGACCTCGGGCCTGGCGCTGCCGAAGCCGCTACTCAAGGCGTTCGACTGGCCGGAGATCCGCTCGCGCATCACGGTCGACGGCGTGATCGCGCTCGCCGATGCCGAGGCGGTCGCCGCCGGCCGCTTTGCGCCGGATCCGGCTGCGGTCGAAGCGCAGCGCGCGGCGGACGAAAATCTCGATCACGAGACGCCACTGTCGGAAGTGTTCGAGGACCAGATCGCCTGCGCCGACATCGTGCTGCTGACCAAAGCCGATCTGGCGGGCGCAGCCGGCATTGAGGCCGCAAGGGCCGCGATCACGGCCGAGATGCCGCGCCGCGTGCCGATGTTGCCGATCACCGACGGCGCCATCGACGCGCGCGTGATCCTTGGTCTCGGCGCCGCCGCCGAGAATGATCTCGCCGCGCGCCCCTCGCATCATGATGGCGAGGAGGACCACGAGCACGACGATTTTGCCTCCGTCGTGATCGATCTTCCTGAGGTCACTGACATCGATGCACTGGTCGCATCGGTCCAGAAGCTGTCACGTGAGCAGAACGTGCTGCGCGTCAAGGGCTACATCGCGGTCGCGGGCAAGCCGATGCGCCTGCTGCTGCAGGCCGTCGGCGAGCGTGTGCGCCATCAGTTCGACAAGCCCTGGGGCGCGGGTCACAGGCAGTCAAAGCTCGTCGTGATCGGCGAGCACGGCGATATCGACGCGGCCGCGATCAAGGCGGGATTGGGAGTCTGATGCACGTCGTCTTCCGCGAGAGCCGCGGTCTCGAGGAGACCGCGACGCCAAGGGACATCGGCCAGGACCCGGCCGATCTCGTGGTGCTCTCGTACTCGGATTCCGACCTCGCGGCGTTCGCGGCCGGCTGGCGGCGCGGCCGCACCAGCCTGCCGTCGCTGCGGCTGGCGAACCTAGCAGAACTCCGTCATCCGCTCTCGGTCGACACCTATATCGACCGTACGCTGTCGCGGGCGCGCGGAATTCTGGTGCGGCTGATCGGCGGCGAATCCTATTGGCCGTACGGGCTGGCGGCGCTGCAGCAGTTGGCAAAAGATCGCAACATCGTGCTCGCCGTGCTGCCGGCCGATGGTCGTGATGACACGCGGCTCGATGCCTACTCCACCTTGCCGGTCTCGACGCTGCGCCGGCTGAAAGTGCTCTGCGACACCGGCGGCCCCGTCGCCGCGCAAGCCGCGATCGCGCAACTCGCGCTGGCATCTGGCCTATACGCCGGGCCGGTCGTCGGCGAGATGACCGTTCCCGAGATGGGCTTTTACGATCCCGCACACGGCGTGATCGCGGCGCCGGTTCTGAGCGAGGGGAAGCCACGCGCGCTGGTGACGTTCTATCGCTCCTATCTCACGGCTGCCGACACCGGTCCGGTCGATGCGCTGATCGCGGCGCTGCGCGAACAGGGGTTTGACGCTCACGGCGCGTTCGTGACCTCGCTGAAGGCCACAGGCGTTGCGGATTGGCTGAGGACGTATTTCGCGAACAATCCTCCGGCGGCGATCGTCAATGCGACGGCGTTCTCGGCGATGGGCGACGACGGCACGACGCCGTTCGATGCCGCGTCATGTCCGGTGTTCCAGGTCGCGCTCTCATCGGCGCGACGCGAGGACTGGGCGGAATCGCTGCGCGGCCTGTCGCCGGGTGATCTTGCGATGCATGTGGTACTGCCCGAGGTCGACGGCCGCCTGTTCGCTGGCGTGCTGAGCTTCAAATCGGCAGCGATGCGCGATCCTGATTTGCAATTCTCCCATCTGGCCCACAGGGCGGATGAGGAGCGCGTGAAGGCCGTCGCCGCACGCGTTACGGCCTGGCGGCGGCTTGCGGAGAAACCTGCCGCCGAGAAGCGGTTGGCGATCGTGCTCTCGAACTATCCCGGCCGTCCGCACCGGATCGCGCATGCGGTCGGTCTCGACGCGCTCGCCTCGATCGAAGCGCTGGTGTCCGATCTCACTGAAGCCGGCTTCGATGTTGCGCCGATCAGAGCGCTTGGCGAGACATTGCTCAGCCAGAAACTGACCTGGAGCGTCGCCGAGTACCGCGTGGCGCTCTCGCGCCTTCCGCAAAGTTTGCAGGACGATCTCGCACAAGCCTGGGGTGCGCCGGAGAACGATCCGAACTGCCGCGACGGTGCGTTCCACTTCGCTGCGATCCAGTGCGGCCACTCGATCATCGCAGTTCAACCCGAGCGTGGCGACGCGATCACGCGCGATTCCGACTATCACGATCTCGCCCGCACGCCGGGCCATGCCTATGTCGCGTTCTATCTCTGGCTCCGGGAGCAGGGGATTGATGCCGTCGTGCATATGGGCGCGCATGGCACGCTGGAATGGCTGCCCGGAAAATCGGTGGCGCTGTCGTCCGCGTGTTGGCCGGAAGCGCTGATCGGCGATCTGCCCGTCATCTATCCCTTCATCGTCAACGATCCCGGCGAGGCCGCGCAGGCCAAGCGGCGCATCGGTGCTGTGACCATCGGCCATCTGCCGCCGCCGCTTGAACAATCCGCGGTCCCGGAAGGCCTGCGCCGGCTTGAACGTCTGCTCGACGAATATTCGACCGCCGATGGTCTCGATCCCGCCCGCCGCCAGCGCTTGATTTCTGCGATCCGCGACGAGGCGCGCACAGCGGGCCTCGAAGACGATCTCGGCCTCGATGCATCGGCCGGACCGGCTGAAGCCATCCCGCGGATCGATCGTTTCGTCTGCGATCTCAAGGAAAGCCAGTTCGGCGATGGTCTCCACGTGTTCGGCCGCGGCGTCTGTTGCGAGGCCGAGCGGGACGGGTTGCGTGCCGCGCTCGCGGGCCAGCGCGTGGCGCCGGGCCCGTCAGGCTCGCCCTATCGCGGGCGGCAGGACGTGCTGCCGACCGGACGCAATCTCTTCGCCGTCGATCCGCGCGCGGTGCCGACACCGTCGGCGCATGCGCAGGGGATAAAACTCGCCGAAGAGCTGCTGCGTCGTCATCTTCAGGATCACGGCGACTGGCCGAAAGGCCTTGTCGTCGATCTCTGGGGCTCGGCGACGATGCGCACCGCGGGCGAGGAGTTCGCGATGGCGCTGCATCTGGCCGGTCTCGCGCCACACTGGGATCACGCCTCCGGCCGCGTCACCGGCTACGACATCATCGCGCCGGCCGAGCTTGGCCGTCCCCGCATCGATGTCACGCTGCGCGTGTCAGGCCTGTTCCGCGATGTGTTCGCAGGCCTTGCGCAATTGTTCGAGGCTGCCACCGAGGCGCTGGCGTCGCGCGAGGAGGAGGGCGAGGAGAATCCCTATCGCCACCGCGCCTCGCGCGTGTTCGCGCCGCGCCCCGGACAATACGGCGTCGGCCTCTCGGCAATCCCCGATGCCTTCACGCCCGAGACGCGCGACGCCGCGGGCGAAGCCTGGCTGTCGGCATCGTCCTGGGCGTTCTCCGCCGATGGCGAGATCAAGCCGGATCGCGCCGGCATCGAACAGCGGCTTGCCTCCGCCGATGCTTTCGTTCACGTCCAGGATCTGCCGGAAACCGATCTGCTGCTCGCGGCCGACTATGCCGCGCATGAAGCCGGCATCGCCGCCGCCGCCGCGCATCTCGGTACGGCGGGGCCATCGCTCTATCATCTCGACACGACGCGATCCGACGAGCCGCATGCGCGCACGCTGACCGAAGAGATCTCGCGGGTGGTGCGGGCGCGCGCGGCCAACCCGGCCTGGATCGCCGGCATGATGCGCCACGGTTTTCGCGGTGCCGCCGAGATCACCGCGACGCTGGAGCACATGGCTGCCTTCGCCCATCTCGCTGATGCCGTGCCGCCGCATCTGTTCGATCTCTATTACGACGCGACGCTGGGCGACGCCGACGTCCGTGCCTTCATGGCCGGCGAAAATCCGGCGGCGCTCGCCGCGATGGAGACCTGCTTCACGCGGCTGCACGAGGCCTCGCTCTGGCGGACGCGCCGTAATTCGATTGCGGCTGCGCTGAAGGAGGCGTCATGAGCGCGGCTTCGGTGAAGGGCTGGTGTCCCGGCGCGCTGCGGCCGATGCAATCGGGCGACGGGCTCGTGGTCCGTGTGCGCCCATTCGGCGGCCGGCTCGATGCGGCACAGACCTCCGGGCTTGCGCATCTGGCCGAGCGCCACGGCAATGGCCTCATCGATGTGACCAGCCGCGCCAATCTCCAGATCAGGGGCGTCACCGACACCAGCCACCGGCTGCTGCTTGACGGTCTTGCGCAACTGACGCTGCTCGACCCCGACGCCGACACCGAATCCCGGCGCAACATCCTGGTCACGCCGTTCTGGCGCGATGGCGACGAGACCCAGGCGCTTGCGGCCGAGCTCGAAGAGGTGCTGGCGGACTCGATGCTCGAGCTTCCGACGAAATTCGGCTTCGCCATCGATGACGGCAAGTCACGCGTGCTCGCCGGCAATTCCGCGGATGTGCGGATCGAGCGTGATGCTGCAGGCGGTCTCATCGTGCGCGCAGACGGCGCCAGGCTCGGCCGCAGCGTCGCGCGCGGCGAGGCTGTGACGACCGCACTTGCTTTCGCAAGCTGGTTCATCGCCTCCGGTGGCGTCAGCGGCGGGCGCGGGCGCATGGCAAAGCATCTTGCCGCTGGCGCGGAATTACCTGAGCTGCTGCGCAGCGAGGCGGAGCCGGCGCCCATCATGGCGGCAGCGCGCCCCGGCCTTTATCCGCAAGGAGCCATGGTCGGCGTCGCCTTCGGGCAGATGCCGCATGCGACGCTCAATCGCTTGTCCGGCTGCGGGCATGCACTGCGGATGACGCCATGGCGCATGGTCTTGAGCGAGGGCAAGCGGACGATGCCGACCGCTTCCGGCCTGATCACCGAGGCCTACGATCCGGCGCTCCGCGTCATTGCCTGCAGCGGCGCGCCGCGCTGTCGCGAGGCGCATGCCGACACGCGCGCACTTGCCGCGGCGCTGGCACCGAACATCGGCGCGGCCTCGCGGCTTCACGTCTCGGGCTGCGCCAAGGGCTGTGCCCATTCCGGCGCCGCAGCAATCACGCTGGTTGCGACAGGAGCAGGATTCGATCTCGTGCGCGGCGGGTCGACCCGCGATGAGCCGATCCTGCGCGGGCTCGACCGCGATGATATCGTTCGCGATCCCTCCATCCTGATGGGAGGGCACTGATGCCGCATACTTACGAGACCGACGGCGCCGCGATCTACCGGCAGTCCTTCGCGACCATCCGGGCCGAGGCCGATCTGGCGCGCTTCACGCCTGATGAGGAGCAGGTCGTGGTACGGATGATCCATGCCGCCGGCATGGTGGGTCTCGAGGCGCATATCCGCTTCACGCCTGATATGGCGACCGCCGCGCGCGCAGCGCTGCAGAAGGGCGCGCCGATCCTGTGCGACGCGCGCATGGTCTCGGAGGGAATTACGCGCGCGCGATTGCCTGCGGCCAACACCGTGATCTGCACGCTCGGCGACGAGACTGTTCCGGCGCTGGCGCAATCCATGCGCAACACACGGTCGGCGGCGGCGCTGGAACTGTGGCGCCCGCATCTCGACGGTGCGATCGTCGCGATCGGCAATGCGCCGACGGCGCTGTTTCATCTTCTCAATATGCTGGAGGACCGCGACTGCCCGCGGCCTGCGGCGATCATCGGCTGCCCCGTCGGCTTCGTCGGTGCGGCCGAATCCAAGGCCGCATTGATGGCCGATCCGCCGGCACCGGCGTTGACGGTCGAAGGCCGCCTCGGCGGCTCCGCGATGACGGTCGCCGCCGTCAACGCGCTCGCAAGCCGGAGCGAATAGCGATGGCACGTATCATCTGCTGCGGTCTCGGCCCCGGCGATCCTGATCTGATGAGCGTGCGCGCCGATCGGACCGTGCGTGGCGCGAAGCATGTCGCCTATTTCCGCAAGAAGGGCCGGCCCGGCCAGGCGCGGCGCATCGTCGAGGGTATGCTCGGAAGCGGCGTCACTGAATATCCCATGGAGTATCCGGTTACGACCGAGATCGCTTTCGACAGCCCGGACTATGTCCAGCTGCTGGCCGGCTTCTACGACGAATGGGCCGAGCGCCTGGCGCGACTGGCGCGCGCCGTCGATGTCGTCGTGTTGTGCGAGGGCGATCCTTATTTCTACGGCTCCTTCATGCATCTGCACACGCGGCTGCAAGGCCGCGTCGAGATCGAGGTGATCGCCGGCATTCCCGGCATGGTCGGCTGCTGGAACGGCGTTGGTCAGCCGATCGCGCTCGGCGACGACGTGACGACGGTGCTGATGGGCACGCTGACTGAGGCCGAACTCGAACGCCGCATGCGCGATTCCGATGCGCTCGTCATTATGAAAACCGGCCGCAATCTCGCAAAGGTGCGCCGTGCGCTCGGGTCCGTCGGCCGGCTGGATGACGCCTGGCTGGTCGAGCGCGGCACCATGCCGGGCGAGCGCGTCGTGCGGCTCGCCGAGATCGACGCCGCCGACTGTCCCTACTTTGCGATCGTGCTCGTACACGGCAAGGGCCGGCATCCGGACGCCGCCGAATGACGGGCACGCTGACCATCGCGGGTCTTGGGCCGGGCAGTAATGCACTGGTGACGCCGGAGGTGTCCGCCGCGCTCGCCGCCGCGACCGATATTCTGGGCTATGCTCCCTATGTCGCGCGCGTCGCGCCGCGTCCCGGTCTCACCCTGCATCCGTCCGACAACCGCGAAGAGCTGCAGCGCGCGCGCGAAGGGTTGCGTCTGGCTGCCGAAGGCGGACAGGTCGTCGTCGTCTCCTCCGGCGACCCCGGCGTGTTTGCGATGGCCTCGGCCGTCTTCGAGGCGCTCGAGCAGGCGCCGCAATATCAGGAGCTGCCGATCCGCGTGCTGCCGGGCATCACCGCGATGCTGGCCGCCGCCGCGCGCGCGGGTGCGCCGCTCGGCCACGATTTCTGCGCGATCAATCTCTCCGACAATCTCAAGCCCTGGGCGGTCATCGAGAAGCGGCTGAGGCTTGCCGCGGAAGCGGATTTTGCGATTGCGCTGTACAATCCTCGCTCGGCGAGCCGGCCGGAAGGATTTGGCCGTGCGCTCGCGGTGTTGAAAGAAGCCGGCTGCGGCGAGCGCCTCGTGATCTTCGCGCGCGCGATCAGCGCACCTGACGAGAAAATCGTGACCGTGACGCTGAACGACGCGACATCAGAGATGGCCGACATGCGCACGCTCGTCATCGTCGGAAATTCGCAGACGCGCCGGGTCGGCCGCTGGGTCTATGCGCCGAGGCAGGTTCGATGACCGAGCCACTGCATCACCTCTGCGACGCTCTCCACCCGCAGCCGTTCAGGCAATTGCGGTCGCGAGATCATGATCACGGGCAGGCCGAGCCTGCGGGCCGCATCGATCTTGGCGTGCGCGCCATCGCCGCCGGAATTGCGCGCCACAATCCAATTTATGCCGCGCATGCGCATCATCTCCAGCTCGCCATCAAGGGTGAACGGTCCACGCGATACGATCACATCGGCTGCGAAGGGCAGGGGTGCTTCGGGCGGATCGACGAAGCGCAGCGTGTAGGCGTGCTGGGGCCGCGCCGCGAACGGCGCGATGTGCTGGCGGCCGATGGCGAGGAACACGCGTGCGGCTGCTTCGGGAAGGGCGGCAACCGCGGCGTTGACGTCGCCGACTTCAATCCAGTTGTCGCCGGGCGCTTTTGCCCAGAGCGCGCGTTCGAGCGCAATCAACGCCGTGCCGGTTTCCGCGCACGCTTCAACGGCATTGCGGCTCATCCCGGCCGCGAAGGGATGCGTCGCATCAATCACGTGCGTGATGCCTTCGCGCCTGATGGTATCGGCAAGCCCGCCCGCGCCGCCAAAGCCGCCGCTGCGGGTCGGCAGCGGCTGATCGGCGGGCGCGCGGGTGCGGCCGCCATAGGAATACACGGCATCGATCCCTGCGCGTGCGATCTCCGCGGCAAGCAGGCTCGCATCGGCAATTCCGCCCAATATAAGGGCGCGCATCATGGCTGATCCCTGGCTGACCATCATCGGTATCGGCGAAGATGGCCTTGCCGGGCTGTCCGATGCAAGCCGAAAGGCGCTAGCCAAGGCAGAAACCGTGTTCGGCGGCGAGCGTCATCTCGCGCTTGCAGGCGTGAGCGGGCGCGGCCGCCCGTGGCCTGTGCCGTTCGACGGGGATGTGGTGCTGAGTCGACGCGGTCGGCCGACAGTGGTGCTTGCCTCCGGCGATCCGTTCTGGCACGGCGCCGGCGCGAGCTTGGCCGAGAAGCTCGACGGGGATGAGTGGATCGCACACCCGGCGCCGTCAACCTTCTCGCTGGCGGCGGCACGGCTGGGTTGGCGCCTGGAAGCAACCGCCTGTCTTGGTCTCCACGCCGCGCCGTTTGAGCGGCTCGTGCCGCATCTGGCGCGAGGTGCGCGCATCATTTGTCTCGTGCGCGATGGCAAGGCGGCCCGCGATCTGGCGAAGTGGCTGACGCAACGCGGATGGGGCGCCTCACTCGTGTGGACTCTCGTTGCGCTTGGCGGCCCAAGCGAAAGCATCGACCAGCACCGCGCCGATCTCTTTGCCGAGGATATTGCCAGCAATCTGGTTGCGCTGGCGGTGCAGGCGTGGGGAGGCCAGGGCATTTCGCGCAGCTCTGGATTATCCGACGATCTCTTCGTTCACGACGGCCAGATCACCAAACGGCCGGCGCGCGCGCTCGCGCTATCGGCGCTGGCGCCGCGATCCGGTGAGCTTCTGTGGGACATCGGCGCCGGCTCAGGCTCGATTTCTGTGGAGTGGGCGCTGTGCGGGGGAGCTGCGATTGCCATTGAGGCGCGCGAGGATCGCGCTGAAAACATCCGCAGCAATGCGGCGGCATTCGGATTGGGGCATCGGATCACCGTGGTAGCGGGACAGGCGCCGGAAGCACTCGCGGCGCTGGGAGCACCTGACGCCGTCTTCGTCGGCGGCGGTCTTGATCGTGCGATGTTCGATGCCGTCTGGTCGCGCCTCGCGCCCGGTGCGCGGCTGGTCGCCCATGCGGTGACGCTGGAGACGGAAGCGCTGCTCGGCGAATTGCACCAGCGCCCCGGCGGCGAGCTGATGCGGGTCGAGATTGCGCATGCCGCTCCGCTCGGCCGCTACCGGTCCTGGGAGGCGACGCGGCCGGTGGTGCAGTGGAGCACAGTCCGATGAAGGTCGCCGGGCTCGGATTCAAGAAGGATGTGACGCTGGCTTCGTTGCGCGAAGCGCTTGCGGCGGCCGGCGGGTCCGATGGCCTCGCGGCTATGGCAACAGTCAGCGACAAGGCTGACGCAGAGGCATTGAAACTGCTCGCGCGCGAGTGTGGCGTTCCGATCAGGGCCGTCGCCGCCGAAGTGCTGGCCGGCATCGCGACGCCGACGCAGTCAAAACTCATCACGGAAAAATTCGGTACTGGATCGGTTGCCGAAGCGGCAGCGCTCGCCGTGGCCGGCCCTGGCGCGCGGCTCATCGCAACGCGCGCGGTCTCGCAGGATCGCACCGCGACCGCGGCGATCGCGGAAGGAGACGGCCCATGACCGTGCACTTCATCGGCGCCGGGCCGGGCGCCGCCGATCTTCTCACCCTGCGCGGGCGCGACCTGATCGCGGCCAGTCCGGTCTGCCTCTATGCGGGCTCGCTGGTGCCCGAGGGCGTGCTGGCGCATTGCCCGAACGGTGCGCGCATCGTCAACACCGCATCATTATCGCTCGACGAGATCGTCGCGGAGATCACGGCCGCGCATGCGGATGGCAAGGACGTCGCGCGGTTGCATTCCGGCGACCTCTCGATCTGGTCGGCGATGGGCGAGCAGCTTCGCCGCCTGCGCGCGCTCGGCATTCCTTTCACCGTCACGCCCGGCGTGCCGTCGTTCTCGGCGGCCGCGGCGGCGCTCGAGGCCGAGCTGACGTTGCCTGGCCTTGCCCAGACGGTGGTGCTGACGCGCACGCCGGGCCGCGCCAGCGCGATGCCCGAGGGCGAGAAGCTTGCGGCATTCGCCGCGACCGGCGCGGTGCTCGCCATCCACCTGTCGATCCATCTGCTCGACAAGGTCATCGCCGAGCTGACGCCGCATTACGGCGCGGACTGCCCGGTCGCCATCGTCTGGCGCGCGAGCTGGCCCGACCAGCGCATCGTCCGCGCCACGCTCGCATCGCTCGATGCAGCCACAGCTACCGAGATGGAGCGCACCGCACTCATCCTGGTCGGAAGGACGATTGGCGCTGCGGATTTCGACGAGAGCCGGCTTTACGCCGCCGACTATGACCGCCGCTACCGGCCCGTTGGTGCCGAGCCGCGTTTTCCGGAGGCATCGTGATGCCGGCCGGCCTCGTCATCTCCGCGCCGGCCTCCGGCGTCGGCAAGACCACGCTGACACTGGCGCTCGCGCGTGCCTGGCGCAATCGCGGACTGAACGTGCAGTGCTTCAAGAGCGGGCCCGACTACATCGATCCCGCCTTCCATGCCGCCGCCACAGGCCGCGCCTCCGTCAACATCGACAGCTGGGCGATGGACCGCGCCACGATCGCGCATCTCGTCGGCCGGGGCACGGATGCCGACATCGTGCTCGCCGAGGGCTCGATGGGCCTATTCGACGGCGTCGCCGCGCGCGGCGTCTCCGGCACCGGCGCCACCGCCGACATCGCGGAGATGCTGGGCTGGCCGGTGGTGCTGGTGATCGATCCCTCCGGACAGGCGCAGACGGCAGCGGCGATTGCCGCTGGCATGCGCGACTATCGCCTCGGCGTGCGTCTCGCCGGCGTGGTGCTCAACCGCGTCGCGAGCCCCCGTCACGAAGACCTCGTGCGTCGCGCGCTCAATGACGTCGGCATCGCCGTGTTCGGCGCGCTGCCGCGTCACGCCGAGATCAGCCTGCCGAAGCGGCATCTCGGCCTGGTGCAGGCCGAGGAGCAGGCCGAGATCGGAAAGCTGATCGACGAGGCCGCGCGCTTTGTCTCGGAGCATGTCGATCTCGATGCCGTGCTGCGGTCCGCGGCCGCCTGGTCTGTGCAACCAGCGGCGAACGGCCTGAACGTGACGCCGCCGGGGCAGCGCATTGCACTCGCCCGCGATGCCGCTTTCTCCTTCGTCTATCCGCATATGCTGGAGGCCTGGCGCGCGGCGGGTGCGGAGATCTCGACGTTCTCGCCGCTGGCGGATGAAGTGCCCGACGCGAGCGCCGACGTGTGCTGGTTGCCCGGCGGCTATCCCGAGCTTCATGCCGGCAAGATCGCCGCCAATGCGCGCTTCCGCAGCGGCTTGCGCGCCTTCGCCGAGACACGACCCGTGCACGGCGAATGCGGGGGGTATATGGTGCTGGGAACTGCTTTGACCGACGCCGACGGTATCAGTCATGAGATGACGGGCCTGCTCGGACTGGAGACGAGCTTTGCCAAGCGCCGCATGCATCTGGGTTATCGTCTCGCCGCGCTCGCTGCGCCAATGCCGGGCCATCAGGTTGGCGCGCGCCTGCGCGGTCATGAATTCCACTATTCGACGATCGTCGCCCAGCCCGATACGCCGCTGGCAGTCGTGCACGACGCAACCGGAGCGGTCATCGCCGAAACCGGCTCGTGGCGCGGCCACGCCACCGGCACGTTCTTCCATCTGATTGCGGAGGATCGGTGAGCGGCTTTGTCACCTTCATTTCCGCCGGGCCCGGCGATCCTGAGCTGCTCACGCTTAAGGGCGCCGCGCGGCTGCGCGAGGCGGACGTCGTGCTCTATGACGACCTTGCCTCGGGCGCGATCCTCGATCTGGCGCGCCCGGGCGCCAATCTCGTCGCGGTCGGGAAGCGCGCAGGGCGGCCCTCGACCAAGCAACACCACGTCAACCGCTTGCTGGTCGACTACGCTGCCACGGGCGTGCGCGTCGTGCGGCTCAAGTCGGGCGATGCCGGCATTTTTGGCCGGCTCGAGGAGGAGCTGGAGACGCTGCGCGAGGCCGGTATCGGTTACGAGATCGTTCCCGGCGTCACTTCGGCTTGCGTTGCCGCCGCGCAGGCCGGCATTCCCCTGACCCGTCGCCACACCTCGCGCCGGGTGCAGTTCGTGACTGGCGCCGATGTCACCGGCGAGCTGCCGCAGAATTTGAACTGGGCCGCGCTGGCCGATCCTGATGCGACGACCGTGGTCTATATGGGCCGGCGCACCTTTCCGGCGTTGGTCGCGAAATTGATCGAGCACGGGCTTTCGCCGAATACGCCGGCGCTATTCGCCGAGTCCCTCGGCCGTACCGACGAGCGGCTGGTGCGCACCACCATTTCCGAGCTTGCCGAGCAGCTCGCGCGCGGCGGTGCGGCTTCCACGGCGGCTGTGATCGTGTTCGGCGCGCTGGCGGAGGGCGGATCGTCATGATGACGCTCTCCCTGATCGGCATCGGTTGCGGCGATCCCGGGCAGCTCACGCGTGCGGCGATTGGCGCAATAAATGCCGCCGATCTCGTTCTAATCCCACGCAAGGGAACGGCAAAATCCGATCTTGCCGATCTCAGACGGACGATTTGCGCCGATGTGCTCACCAACCACACCACACGATTCGCCGAGTTCGATCTCCCCGTGCGCGACGCGGGTGATGCCGATTACCGTAAGGGCGTGGACGACTGGCACGACGCGGTCGCCGCGACCTGGTCGCAGACAATCGCCGATCATCCCGGCGGTGACGGTAAGGTCGCGCTGCTGATCTGGGGCGATCCCTCGCTGTACGATTCCTCGCTCCGCATCGCGCGGCGGCTCCATCCGTTGCCTGATATCGAGGTCGTGCCCGGCATCACGTCAATCCAGGCGCTGTGCGCGGCGCATGCACTGCCGCTCAACGACATCGGCGAGCCGTTTCTGGTGACGACGGGACGCCGCCTGCGCGAAGGCGGCTGGCCCGTGGGCGTCGATACAGTCGTTGTGATGCTCGACGGCGGCACGGCGTTCCAGTCGCTCGATCCGGAGGGACTTCACATCTGGTGGGGCGCCTATCTCGGCATGGCCGATCAGATCATCATGTCCGGCGCGCTCGCCGAGATCGGCCCGCGCATCGTCGCATCGCGGCAGGCCGCGCGCGAGCGGCACGGCTGGATCATGGACAGTTACATTCTCAAGCGCAGGCCGTAAGCGAGGCACCATGCTCCCTGATTGGGTCACCCGGAAATGCCCCGAGATCTCCGCCGCTCATCGCGAGGCCGCGATCGCGCGGCAGACGCAACTGACAAAACCGACCGGCGCGCTGGGGCGGCTGGAGCAGCTTGCGATCGAGCTTGCCGCCTTGCAGGCGACCGAACGCCCTCGCGCCGCACGCGTGCCGATCGTCATCTTCGCCGGCGATCACGGCATCGTCGCGCAGGGCGTGTCGGCCTATCCGCAGGCCGTGACCATCGCGATGATGGCGAATTTTGCCTCCGGCGGCGCCGCGATCTCGGTGCTGGCGCGCGAGCTCGGCTCTACCCTCGAGGTCGTCGATGCCGGAACGCTGGCTGAAGTGGCGATGCCTGATATCGTCACGGACAAGCCGCGCTTTGGCACCCGCGATTTCAGCATCGACGCAGCACTCTTGCCGGCCGAGCTGGCATTCGCCTTCGAGGCCGGCCAGCGCGCAGTGGCGCGGGCGCAGGCCCATCAGCCCGATCTGCTGATCTTCGGCGAGATGGGCATCGGCAACACCACGACCTCGGCGGCGATCGCCGCGAGCCTGCTCGGCATCGGCGCCGAGGAAATCGCGGGCACGGGCACCGGAGTCGATGCGGCGGGCCGGGCGCACAAGGCGCGCGTGATCGATGCGGCGATCGCACGTCATGGCGTTGCGGGCGCAGCGCCCGAAAAGATCCTGTGCGCCGTGGGCGGCCTCGAGATCGCGGCGATCTCCGGCGCAATCATCGCGGCTGCGCAGGCGCGCATTCCCGTGCTGATCGACGGTTTCATCGTTTCGGTTGCTGCGCTCGCGGCGGTGCGGCTGAACCCGTCTTGCCAGCCGTTCCAGCTCGCCTCGCATCAATCGGCGGAGCAGGGGCATCGGTTGGTGTTGCGCGCGCTGAACGTGCAGCCGCTGATCAGCCTCGATCTCAGGCTCGGTGAGGGATCGGGCGCCGCGATCGCGCTGCCGCTGGTGCGATCGGCGTGTCACCTTCACAACGACATGGCGACGTTCGCGCAGGCCAACGTGCCGGATCGGCCTGTTTGATCAGGCCACGCGCTGATTGACCGAGACGACACGCCAGCCGGTCGCGAGCCGATCGATCCGGGTCAGCGACAGCGGATCGATCACGAAGCGCAACGCCGCTTGCGGCGTCAGATCCAGTGCGAGGCAGAGCGCGGCACGGATGGTGCCTGAATGCACGACGAGCGTTGCGCGAGCTGTGCCGATCCGCGCTAGCCCCAGCCGGACGCGCGCGACCTGATCCTCAAAGCTCTCGCCGCCTGGCGGCCGTCCGCGCGCCGGATCGCTCCAGAATTGCGCATAGGCCTGGCCTCCGTCAGCTGCGAGCTCGTCATGCCGCCGGCCGGTCCAGTCGCCAAAATCCTGCTCGCCGAATTCGGTGACCAACGCCGGCTCTAGCCCTAGAGCGCGCGCCGTCTCGACCGTACGTCGTGACGGGCTGGCATAGCTCGCGGCATCCTGCGGCAAGCGCTGCCGCAGCGTCTCCAGCTGCGCCCGGTCGCCGAGATCGGCGGGCGCGTCGGCGGCGTGGATCGTCCCTTTGACGCCGTCGACCGGCGCATGCCGGATCAGCCAGAGGAAGGTCTCGCCTTCCATGCTTATCTCCAAAGAAGTTGGTCGCTGCGGCAATAATGGCGCAGCTTGTACATTGACTCTGTCTTGATCGTAACCCTAGATGATTTTGACGGTTTCCCCGAGAGGGGATGAAAAGGGAATGCGGTGCGGGGACATTGTCCCCAATGCCGTAGCTGCCCCCGCAACTGTAAGCGGTGAATCCTTCGTCAGAAGCCACTGGGTCCTCGGTCCCGGGAAGGCGACGAAGTGGTCACGACCCGCGAGCCAGGAGACCTGCCGTCAGCCGTGGTCACACGCGAAGATGTCGGTCGGGGAGTACAGACATTCGGCTTCATCGGAAGGCTTATGAGCCGGAAGATGGGACCTTGGTTCGCGGTGACGTGCCACTGACGTCACACCGAGGTCCAAGACCGTGTCTTCTAGCCATATTGTGCGACTACGCCGTTTCCTGCTGGCGTCCGCCGCTCTCACATCTTTTGTCGCCATCGACATGCCAGCTGCCTTGGCGCAGCAGTTCCGCGAACCCCTGCCGCCCGTGGAGGTCTCGCCGCCGCAATCCCGCAAGCAGACCAAGCCGGCCGGCCGGGATGCGGCAACGGTGCGCCGCACAGCAGCGCGCAGGCCCGCCGTGGCCGCGCCCAAGCCGGTCGTGCCGAACGCTTCGGCGCCGACGCCGCTCAACAGCAACGCGATTGCCGAAAGCGCCTCGCGCCTCGGCCTGACCGTGCGCGAGACGCCCGCAACCGTCGAGGTGATCTCCGCCGAGACCATGCGCGAGCAGGGCTACCGCACCGTCTCCGACGTCGCCCAGGGCGCGGTCGGCGTCACCGCCGGCGACAATCCGGCGGAGCCGTCGGCCTTCTCGATGCGCGGCTTCACCAACAGCCAGATCAACACGCTCTACAACGGCATCAAGATCGGCCCCCAGAACATGACCTCGCGGATCATGGACACGGCCAATCTCGAAGCCGTGGAGATCCTGAAGGGGCCGGCCTCGCTGATCTCGGGCGAGGGCGCCGCCGGCGGCGCGATCAACTTCGTCAGCAGGCAGCCGCACACCGGGCCGATCCGGAATGAAGCGGACTTTTCCTGGGATTCGCTCAATTCGTTCCGCGCGCATTACGGCTCGGGTGGCAGCACCAATGTCGAGGGGCTCGACTACCGCTTCGACGTCAGCCGCTCCACGCTCAACGGCTTTGCCGACGACACCAACACCAGGACGCTCGACGTCTCCGGCCAGCTCAACTACCGCATCTCCGACAGCCTCAAGGTCTGGGGCGCGATCGAATATCGCGAGGACCGCTCAAAGGCATATTGGGGCGCGCCACTGGTGCCGGTGGCCTATAGCGGATCGCATGCGACGGCCGGCATCGTCTCGGGCGCCTATGTCGCCTCCAACAATTCGATTCTCGGGCCGATCACGATCGACGACCGCACCTTCAACACCAATTACAACGTCCTCGACAATCGCAACGTGGCGCAGGAGGTCTGGCTGCGCGGCGGCTTCGAGCTGAAGCTGGCGCCCGACCTGACGTTGAAGAGCCAGGCCTATGCCTACGGCGCGGAGCGCTCGTGGTTCAACAACGAAGTCGAGGCATTCAACGCCGCGACGAACTTGGTGGATCGCAGCCGCTTCTCTGTCGCGCACAGCCAACGGCTGGTCGGCAACATCACCGACCTGACTTGGGATGCGAATATCGCAGGCTTCGACAATCGTCTCGTCACGACGCTGTCGTCGAGCTACCTGGACTTCGTCAGGCCGGGTGCCTTCAAGCCCCTTGGCGATTCTGTGCCGCTGGTCGATTTCGACCGCGGTTTTTATGGCCCGCTCACGATACAGCAGCAGACCGCGCGCATCGACAACGAGGCGCTGTCGTTCGAGGACCGGCTGAAGCTGACGCGCACCTTTGCGCTGATCGGTGGTCTGCGCGTCGAGCATATTGGGCTTGACCGCAATTCGACTGACCCCGCCGGGCTTGTGAAAGCAGACTTCCCATTCTCGAAATCCTGGGCGCCCGTCACCGGCCGCATCGGCTACACCTGGGAAGCCGTTCCGGGTTTGACCTTCTTCAGCCAGTACGCCACCGGCGCGGACGTCTCGGCCAACAATATCTTCCTGGTTGCTCCGACCCAGAACCTCGACCTGACGACCGCGCGCACTTACGAGACCGGCGTCAAGCATGTGCTCTGGGACAACAGAGCGGAGTGGTCGTTTTCGGCCTACGACATCCTGCGCAAGAACGTCTATGCCGCGGCCGGTGGCATGCAGCTCAACATCGCTGGACGGCAGGAATCGAAGGGTGTCGAGCTTGCCGGATCAATCCGCCCGATCGAGCCTTTGCGTCTCTGGGGCAACATCGCCTATGTCGATGCGCGCTACGCCGGCTACGACTTTGCCGGCGGCTCGTTCTCGGGCAACACGCCGCCGAACGTGCCGCGCTTCGTTGCCAATGCCGGCGCGTCCTGGCGCTTCTCGACGGCATGGCCGGTGGAGGTCGGCATCACCGGCCGTCATGTCGGCGACCGCTACAACACCGATGCGAACACCGTGACCATGAATGCCTACACGGTCGGCGATGTCTACGCCTTCGTCGATATCCCCAAGACGGTCTTCAATGCGGCCGACCAGGCCCGCCTGACTTTCCGGGTGCGCAACTTCACCGACAAGCGCTACGCGATCTGGGGCGACCCGTTTTATCCCAACCAGATCCTGCTGGGTGCACCGCGGACCTATGAAATCTCCGCCGCGTTCAAATGGTAGGGTGTTGACCACATGATGGGCGCGATCGTCCTCTCGCACCGCTGGCTCGGGATCGCGTTCTGCTTCCTGTTCGCGATGTGGTTTGCGAGCGGAATCGTGATGCACTTCGTTCCGTTTCCGTCGCTGACGGAGGCGGAGCGCTTTGCCGGGCTCGCGCCAGTTGAGCGCGCGCAGCCGGTCATGTCGGTGGCCGACGCGGTCGCCGCCAGTGGGATCGCGGACGCCACGCGTGTGCGCTTGATCCAGCGCAGCGACGGGCCGGTCTATGTGGTGTCGGGACCATCGCGTGTGCGGGCGGTTCATGCGTCCGATGGGGCCGATGCATCGGTGGAGTTTCCCGACGTCGCGCTCGCCATTGCGCAAGATCATGCTCGTCGACGTGGGCTCGATGCCGCAAACGCCACGATCGTGGCGCGTGCCGATTACGATCAATGGAGCGTCCCCAACGGTTTCGATCGCCATCGGCCTCTGTTTCGCGGCGCGCTCGGCGATGCGGCGGGAACGGAAATCTATGTCTCGTCGCGCACCGGCGAGGTTGTGCTCGACACGATCCGCAGCGAGCGCGGATGGAATTGGGTCGGCAGCGTCGTGCACTGGATCTATCCGACGGTGCTCAGGAGCAACTGGTCGCTGTGGGACCAGGTGGTCTCGACACTGTCGTTGGTGGCCTTGACGGCTGCGGTGCTGGGCGCAGTGCTCGGTGTCATCAGGATCAGGATCCGCGGGCGCCAGATCGCGTCGCCCTATCGCGGCTGGCACGCCCTGCATCACATCATCGGGCTCGTTTCGACCGTTTTCGTGCTGACCTGGATTTTCAGCGGCTGGCTCTCGATGGATCACGGCCGGCTGTTCTCGCGTGGGCAATTGACCCCGGCCGAGGCCGCCGTGACGAACGCCGTGCCGGACTGGCGCGCAGCTCCGTCGATCGATCAGCAGCCCATTTCCTCCCCGGTCCGTGAAATCGAATGGTTTGCCTTCAAGGGGAGCGTCTTTCGGCGCGATCGGACCGGCCTTAACAGCCAGACCTTGACCAGGGCGGGCGAGCCGGCCCCGGCTCGGCAAGCGGCGTTCCTGACTGAGCAGGACTTCCTCAGCCTGACGACGCGCCTGGCGACAGGCTGCGGCGCGGCGTCCGTTGTCGCCTATAAGGATGACTATCCCGCGCAGTCCATCGTTCCCGGCGCGCCCGTCTACCGCGCCCGCTGCGGCGATCTCTGGTTCGACATCGACGGCGCCGATGGCAGCGTGCTGCAACGGCTGGATGCCTCGCGGCGAGCCTATCGTTGGCTCTATGGCGCGCTGCACACGCTCGACGTCCCTGTCCTGATGGCCCATCCGCGTCTGCGTGATGTCCTGATCGTCGGACTTTGCGCGCTTGGCCTGGTGTTCTCCGTCACGGGCATCGTGATCGGCTGGCGGCGTTTGCGGTCGACCTTCGTGACGTGACCTACGCCCGCAGCACCGCCTCGATATGTCGTGCGGCGCACAGCAACGTGCGGTCCTGCCCGCGCCGGGCGATGATCTGGAGGCCGAAAGGAAGCCCGGCCGTATCTCGCCCGCATGGGATCGAGATCGCCGGCAGCCGGGCGTGATTGACGAATGGTGTGAACACGGCGTGCCCGCGGGGGCTCGCCGGGCGGCCGCCGATCAGGTCGGGTCCGAGCTGGGTCAACGGCCAGGCGACACAGGGCACCGTCGGGGCCAGCAGCAGGTCGACTTCGATGAAGAAGGTCGCAAACGCATGGGCGATCGACGTGCTGGCGACCAGCGCCCGGGCAACATCGCTGCCTGACCAGGCGAGACCGCGTTCGACCTGCTTGGCGATGTCAGGATCGAAAGCGGTTGGATCCTTGCGAAAGGCATCGCCGTGGAGAGCGGCAAGGCCCACGTGCTGAAGCGGCATGATAGCGTCTTCCGTCGCACCCGGGGGCCAGACGGGATCGCGTTGTGCGACGGGTAAGCCTGCGGTGGCGAGACGCGCAACCGCGGAGGCGAGCCCATTTGCGACGACATCGTCGACTGCGACGTCGAGCCCGAGACGTGGCGAGAATGCGATGCGCAGGCTGGAGATGTCACTGGCATGTCGCGCGATGTTCGCTGAGTCCGGATCGCGCGGATCGTCGCCGGCCATGGCTTCGAACGCCAGGGCGATGTCGCCGACATCAATGGCGATCGGCGCGATGACGGACAGGCCGAAGAATGGCTCGACGAAACCGGGCCCATAGGGGATCGCGCCATAGGACGGCTTGAAGCCGGCGACGCCGACATGGGCCGGCGGCCTGCGGCTGGAGCCACCGGCATCGGTGCCGATCGCGAGCGGCACGAGGCCGGCTGCAACGGCCGCGGCGGGTCCGCCCGAAGAGCCGCCCGGCGTCAGTGCGGGATTCTGCGGATGCCGTGTCGGCCCAAACAGCGGCGAGGTGGTGACGCCCTTGCTGGCGAACTCGGATGTTGCCCCGATGCCGACGACAACGGCGCCTGCGCGGCGCAGCCGCTCGATCGCAATGGCATCCTGCGGCGCGATGAAATCGGCGAACAGGCGCGAGCCCTGCGTCACGCGCCAGCCGCCGACCCAAATATTGTCCTTGACGATGACGGGAACGCCGGCGAGCGGGACCGTCTCGCCAGCGCGCAAGCGAGCATCGACCGCTGCGGCATCGGCGAGTGTGCGCGCAGGATCAGTCGTGACGACCGCATTCAAGGTCTTCGCGGCGTCGATGCGGGCGAGGGCGGCCTTGACGGTCTCGACCGCGCTGATCCGTCCGGCGCTGACCTCGGCCGCAATCTCGCGCGCGCTATGTGCCGGATTTGTCATGGCCTCCCCGGATCAACGCCAGTGTGGCGCAGAGCGCGAGGCACGCTGCGCCGAACGCCGGCAGCAGTCCAGGCACTGGCCGAACCGCCGTGTTTCCGTCTACCATGGCGGCGCGCTCACGGGAGGAACATTGTGGCAGGCGGCATTTCCATTCACGCGGTCGATGTAGCGAGCGGATGTCCCGCGCGGGGGTTGCGCGTCGAGATCTGGCGGATTGATCCGGATTCGTCGCGGATCGCCGACGGGCGGCTCGGCGCCAACGGCGTGCTCGATCATCCAGTTACGCGCGGCGAAGGCGTCACGGCCGGCGAGTACGAGGTGCTGTTTCATTTCGGCGAGTTCTTCGCGGACAGCGACGGCTTCCTGACCGTGACGCCGTTCCGCTTCCGCATCCACAATGTCGACGACCATTTTCATCTGCCGCTGAAGTTTACGCGCTGGGGATATTCGCTGTTCCGCGGCGCCTGATCAGTTCGCCAAGCGCCGCGACAGGCCGGTGACGCGCTCCATGACAGCAACCAGCAGGACTGTGGCAATGATCAGCACGCTCGAAAGTGCTGCGATGGTGACATCGAGCTTGCCCTCGAGATCCTGCCACATCCGGATCGGCAGCATGTCGGTTGCGGCATCGCGCAGGAACAGCGAGACCGGCACGTTGTCGAAGGACGACATGAAGGCGATGAAGGCCCCGGCAATGATGCCCGGCCGGATCAGCGGCAGCACGATGCGCCGGAACGTATAGAGGCGGCTCGCGCCCAGCACTGCCGAGCTCTCCAGGAGCGTCGGCTCGAGCTGGGCAAGAGCCGCGACCGTATTGCGCACGACATAGGGCACGCAGACCACGGTGTGGCCGATCACCAGCGTCAGCGGCGACACCGGCAAGCCGACGAGCGAGAACAGCATCAGCGCAGCGAGACCGAATGCCAGCGCCGGCAGCACCAGCGGCGACATGAACAGGGAATCGAGCAGCCGCGCCGATAGCGTTTGCGACCGCGAGATCGCAAGTGCCGCGGCAACGCCAAGCACGATCGACAGGCCCGTTGCCCACAGCGCCACGATCAGGCTGTTCTTCGCCGCGAAATGGAGCTGCCAGGCGTTCCACAGTTCGGCGTACCAGCGCAACGAATAACCCGGCGGTGGGAACCGCAGCGAGAAGCCGCTGGTGAAGGAGACGATCAGGACCACCAGCGATGGTGCAATGATGATGACCAACGCGATGATCGCGATGACAGTCATGACAAATTCGAAGCTGATCGCTTCAAGAGTCCGTTTGCGTCCGCTCATCACGCCCCTCCATAGCCGCGCGACATGCGGCCGAGCGTGGTGAAGACGGAGACGACTGCGAGCACGGCGAGCAGGAAGATGATCGAGATCGCGGACGCAAACGGCCAGTTCTGCAGCGTGGACGCCTGCTGATAGAGATACATCGGCATGAACAGCATCTGCCCGCCGCCGATCAGCGACTGCGTGATGAAGGCGGTGATCGCAGCGGCATAGGTCAGCGTGCATCCGGCGATCACGCCGGGCAGCGACAGCGGCAGCACGATCCTGAAAAAGGTGCGCCAGCTCCCGGCGCCGAGCGAGCAGGAGGCGTCGTCGAGATTGGGATCGATCCTGCCGAGTGCGGTGATCAGCGGCAGTGTCATCAGTGGCATCTGCACCTGCGCCAGCGCGATCACCACGCCGAACTGGGTGTAGAGCAGTTTTAAGGGCGTATCGACGATGCCGAGCGATTGCAGCGTCGCATTGATGATGCCCTGGCGGCCCAGGATGACGATCCAGGCGAAGGTGCGGACCACGACGCTGGTCAGGAGCGGCAGCAGCACGATCAGGATGATGATTGTCTGCAGCCGTGGCCCGACCCGTTGGTAAAGCCAGGCGATCGGAAAACCGAGCACGAGGCAGACAGCAGTCACCTCGGCACCCAGCAGCAGCGTCGAGCCGAGCACGCTGAGGCTGAAGGGATCGGTCAGGAAGTGGAGATACTGGCCGAGCCCCCAATGGAGCCCGGCCGTGTCGTTGTGCAGCGAGAGCCAGAGCAGTTGCAGCAGCGGCGCCACGAAGAAGACCAGGAAGAACAGCGCCAGCGGCGCTGCCAATCCCATTCCGTAGGACGTCACGTCCCGTGATGCCGGTGCTGTGCCCATGGTGCTAGATCTTGATCTCGCGGTTGAAGCGCTCGATCCAGGCTGAGCGCTGCTCATTGATCTTCTTCCAGTCCTGGAACACGAATTTCTGCTTCAGCTCGGCCGTGTCCTTGGCGAGCACACGCGCGATCTCGCCGCCCATCGCCACCTTGGAATTGGTCGGCACGATCAGATAGGGCGAGTTCATCAGCGTGGTCTGCACCTCCGGGCTCAGCGATGCCTCGATCAGCTTGAAGGCGAGCTCGCGGTTGGGCGAGTTCTTGACGATATGGATCGTGGTCTTGAAGGCGATCGCGCCTTCCTTCGGCGCCACGAACTCGACCGGCACGCCGCGGGCTTTCAGGATCTGGATGGCGTTGAAATTGCCGGGTGAGATGTCGATCTGGCCCTGCTGGAACAGGGTGGCGAGCGCGCCGGGATTGGCGGCGACCGCGGCCAGATTGGGCTTCAGCTCTTCGAGCGCCTTGAAGGCGGGATCGACATTGGCCTCCGAGCCGCCGCGCATCTTGGCGATTTCGACCAGCCAGCCGGTGCCGAGCGTCGAATTTAGGTTGGTGATGCCGACGCGGCCCTTGAATTCCGGCTTCCACAGATCGGCCCAGGAGGTCGGCGGCGTCTTGATAGCCTCCGGATTGTAGGTGAGGCCGACGACCTGGAAGAATGGGGCGGGGCCCATCGGCTCCTGCGCTTCCGAGATCAGGTCCTTGAAATAGGCGCTCTTCTCGACCGGATAGGATTCTGCGAGATCCTGGCCAATCGCGACAAGCGCCGGACCGGGATCGTGCAGCATCACGTCGATCGGCGGATTGGCCTTGGCGGCATTGATCTTCGCGATCTGGTCGACCGACAGCATCGGATCGAGCACGATCGCCGCGTCCGCATTGGCTTTGCGGAACGCCGGCACCAGCACGGCCTTGTGCGCTTCCTCCCAGCTTCCGGTGAAGGTCGCAAACACCAGTGGGCGGGCCTGGGCGTAGCTCAGCTCGGGAAACGCCTTCATGGCGCCGAGGGTGAGTGCGGTGGTCATCAGGCTTCGGCGGTTGAGGATCATGTCGAACTCCCTGTGGACTATGACTGGATCTAAAGCGTTGCAGGAAAGGCGTTGGCGAGCGACGGGGCGAGCGGTGCAAGGCGCACCGCGGCACCGCTTTCCAGCGCGCGCGTCTCACCGATGCGCGCCTGGGAAATCTTGACGCCGGAGCCGTCGGCGGTCGTCACTTCGTGCACGACGGTGGCCCCCAGCGGCAGCGACATGCCGACCACGCCGGCAAAGCCCGTCTCGTCGCCGACGAATTGCAGATGCTCGGGGCGGATGCACACGGTGACGCGGCCGCCCTCGGTGAGAGTGCCGCCGGCCGGCCGCGCGATGATCTCCGCGCCGGCATCGAGCCGCACCTTTGCAGCCGTGCGGTCCGCGGATACCACGACGCCCGGCATGCGGTTGCTGGAGCCGACAAAGGTGTTGACGAACAAGGTCTGCGGACGGTCATAGACGTCCGACGGCGATCCGAACTGCTCGAGCTTGCCATGGCTCAGCACGGCGACACGGTCGGCCATCGATAGTGCCTCTTCCTGGTCATGCGTCACGATCAGCGTCGTGATGCCGGAGACGCGCTGCAACCGCTTGACCTCGATCTGCATGTCGAGCCGCAGATTCTTGTCGAGCGCGGCAAAGGGCTCGTCGAGCAGCAGGGTCGACGGCTTGATCGCGAGCGCACGGGCGAGCGCGACACGCTGCTGTTGGCCACCGGAGAGTTGCCGGGGTAGCCGCTCCGCCATTGCGGGTAACTGCACGAGTTCGAGCAGCCGCTGCGCCTCACGCTGGCGCGACGCCTTGTCGACGCCGCGGGCGGCGAGGCCATAGCCGACATTTTCGCTGATCGAGAGGTGCGGAAACAGCGCGTAGTTCTGGAACACGATGCCGACGGCGCGGCGGTTGGGCGGCAGCGCATCGACGATGTGATCGCCGATGATGATCCGCCCCTGGGTCTGTGCAATGAAGCCGGCGATGATGCGCAGCAGTGTCGTCTTGCCGCAGCCGGAGGGCCCGAGAAGTGCGATGATCTCGCCGCCCTTGATGTCGAGATTGATGTTCTCGACGGCAAGCGCGCCGCTGTGATAGCGATGGGTTACCGCGTCGACGACGAGCGATCGCCCGCCTGGCGTATCAGCCATGGTGTTGCCTCCCGTTCTCCCCGGAAAGAAAGCAAGTCTCGTGCCCCAGTCTGCCGCCAGCCGTGCGATTGAAGACCGATCGTACCTCTCGCATCGTCAGACCCTTCTCATTCATTGTCGCGATGCTCGAGCCGGGCGGCGAGCACCTCGGCAAGGCCAATGGTTGGCTTGGCAGCGGGCCTTCGGAACGTCCCTGCCGTAGCCTTGCGCAGGCGCAGCGCAACCAGCGCCTCGGCCTGCTTCACTGAGGCGACCACTTGATCAACCACAGGAACCGGGACGCGGTGGGCGACGCGCTCGGCAAGCCCCGAAAGCGGGGCGCCCGCAAAGATCAGGACGTCGGCCTCGTTCTCGTCGATCGCGCGTTGGGCGAGATCGACGAGCACATCCTCCTTTTCGGTGCCGACCTCCGAGATCGCTTGAAACGGCGTATCGAGCATTCGGATACCGGCGCAGCGCTCCCACAGCCCGTGGGCGCGGACGCATTCCTCGTACCAGGGCCCCAAGGCCCGTGCGAAAGTGACGATGGCAAAGCGGCGTCCGGCCATGCAGGCCGTGAGCATCGCTGCTTCCGCCATGCCGACCACGGGAATGTCAAAGGTCTCGCGTGCGGCGAACAGGCCGGGGTCACCGAAAGCCGCGATAATTGCGGCGTCGACGTTCCGCTGCTGCTCGGCCAGCATCTCCAGCGCGATGGCGCCGCCGATCTGGGCCTCGGTGCGCGTCGAGATATAGGGCACACCGCGCGTCGCGGTGCAGGGGATCAGCTCGGTGCCGGGGGATGCCGCGCGCTGTCCGACGCCCGCCATCAGCCGGGTGACCTCGATGCTGGTGTTCGGGTTGAGCAGCAGAAGCTTCATGATTGCGACGCCGTCCGCCTGGGTTGGGATTTGGCGAGGACTTCGAGCAGCGCCGTCCCGGTGCGTGCGACATGAGCGCCGAGCAGGCGGCCGGCGGCCTCGCCGTTGCGCGCCTCGAGCGCCGCAAGGATAGCGGCGTGCTCCTCGACCGAATTGCTCCAGCGGCGGTCGGCACCGAGTGCGAGGTAGCGCGCGCGCTCGGCGCGGGAGATCAGCATCACATGCGCCTCGCGCAGCGGCTTGTTGCGGGCCATACGGACGATGGTGTTGTGGATCTCGCCGTTGATGGCGAAGTAGTCGTCGAGCTTGCCGTTACGGTGATGACCCTCCATCCGGGTCTGAAGCGTGCGCAAGCGGGCAAGGTCGCGCTCGGTGGCACGCTCCGCGGCGAGCTCTGCGGCAAGTCGCTCGATGCCGGCCAGCGCCTCGAACAATTCCGAGATGCCGTCGACCGCGATATCGGCGATGCGCGGGCTGCGGTTGGGACGGAGCTCGATCAATCCTTCGGCGGCGAGCACCTTCATCGCCTCGCGCAAAGGGGTGCGCGATACGCCCAGCTCTTTCGACAGCTTTGTCTCCTGGGTCTGCGATCCCGGCGGCAGCTCGCCGCGAATGATCATCGTCCGCATCCGCGTGGCGGCGCGCTCATGCAAGCCCGTCCTCTTGAGCTTGGGCGATTTTCGTCCGGGGCTTGGTTCGGATTTCTGCTGCACGCGGGCTTCCTGCCTGCGCATGACCCTATCCACTCCCCACCAAATGCGGTGCCCAAATTGGCGACGTATGTGGCTCAAAACAATTGCATATCGAATAAATTGTATGCAGCATGCAGATTGCGGCTTGCGCAGCGCGATGCCGGCAAGGATGATCTTTCGAGGGGCGCAATCGCGCCTTCGCAATGGAGCGTCCGTGATCGATGTCAGTCCTGCGCAAGCGTCTCGGCATGATCACGCCGTCCTCCAATTCGGTACTGGAGCCCGTCACCAGCGTCATGCTGCAGGGCATCGACGGCGTTACCGCCCATTTCTCCCGTTTCCGCGTCACCGAGATCGCGCTCGACGTGGCAGCGCTGAGCCAGTTCGATGCATCGGTGATGCTGCCGGCCGCTGACCTGCTGGCCGATGCCAAGGTCGACGCCATCGCCTGGAACGGTACGTCGGCGAGCTGGCTCGGCATCGGCCGCGACAGGGGCCTTTGCGACGCGATCACGGCGCGCACCGGCGTGCCGGCAACGACCTCGACGCTGGCCTGCATCGATGCCGTCCGCGCACTTCGAGCCAAACGTATCGGCCTGGTCTCACCCTATAGCGATGACGTGCAGCGGCGGATTGGCGAGGTCTGGGCCGAGGAGGGCATCGCGCCACACGCCGAGCGTCACCTCGGCTTACGCGATAACTTCGCCTTTGGCGAGGTCGCGTCCGCGGTGATCGCCAACATGATCCGCGTGGTGGCGGCGGAGGGCGCCGACGCCGTCGTCATCCTCTGCACCAATCTCGACGGTGCCGCGCTTGCGGCCTCGCTCGAGCAGGAGCTGAATATCGTTGTGCTTGACTCCGTTGCAGTCACGCTGTGGCGAAGCCTCAGCCTCGCCGGCGGCGACATCGCGACCCTTATGTCGTGGGGGCGGATATTCCAGACAATGCCGATCATCAAGTGACGGAGACGCAAGTGCTTCAAGGTCAAGTGACGCAGCTCGATCTCGCCATTCGCGGCGGCACCATCGTGACGGCCAGCGACGAGTTTCGCGCCGATGTCGGCATTCGCGACGGCCAGATCGTCGCCATCGCCGACAGCATTGAAGGTGCGGCACGCGAGATCGACGCGTCGGGGCTGCTGGCGCTGCCGGGCGGGATCGACAGCCACGTCCACATCTCTCAAGCCCAGGGCCCCGACGTCGTGATGGCCGACGATTTCGCCTCGGCGACGCGCGCAGCCGCAGCCGGCGGGAACACCATGGTGCTGCCCTTCGCGCTCCAGGAGAAGGGGACGTCGCTACGGACCTGCGTGGAGAACTACCGTAATCTCGCGGAGGGCGAGTGCTACATCGACACCGCCTTCCACCTCATCATCTCCGATCCGACCGCGGTCGTGCTCGGCCAGGAACTGCCGGCGCTGGTCAAGGACGGTTATACCTCGTTCAAGGTGTTCATGACCTATGACGACCTCGTGCTCAGCGACAAGCAGCTGCTCGAGGTCTTCGATGTCGCACGCCGCGAGGAGGCGCTGGTGATGGTCCATTGCGAGGGCTATGACGCCATCCGCTTCCTCACCACGAAGCTCGAACGCGAGGGCCACATCGCGCCTTATTATCATGGCAGCTCGCGGCCTCAGGCCGTCGAACGCGAGGCGACGCATCGCGCCATCAGCCATGCCGAGGTGATCGGCGTCCCCATCATGATCGTCCACGTCTCCGGGCGCGAGGCGATGGAGCAGATACGGTGGGCCCAGCAGCGCGGCCTGCCGGTGCATGCCGAAACCTGCCCGCAATACATTACGCTCACGGCCGACGACATGAAGGGCCTGAACATGGACATCTCAGGAGCCAAATATGTCTGCTCGCCGCCGCCGCGCGATGCCGAGAGCCAGCAGGCGATCTGGGAAGGCATCACCACCGGGGTGTTTCAGACCTTCTCGTCCGACCACTGCCCGTTCCGCTACGACGATCCCAAGGGCAAGCTGACGCCGAATGCCCGCACCTCGTTCCGCTGGGTGCCGAATGGCATCCCCGGCATCGAGACGCGACTGCCGATCCTGTTCTCCGAGGGCGTCTCGAAGGGGAGGATCACGCTGCAGAAGTTTGTCGAGCTGACCGCGACCAACCACGCCCGCATCTACGGGCTCTATCCGCGCAAGGGCTCGATCGGAATCGGCTTCGACGCCGATATCGTGCTATGGGACCCGAAGCTCAAGAAGCCGATCCGGCAGGTCGATCTGCACCACGGCTCCGACTACACGCCCTGGGAAGGCTTTGACGTCACCGGCTGGCCTGTCACCACAATCGCGCGGGGCCGGGTCGTGTACGAGCAGGGCAGGATCGTCGGCGATAAGGGCGCGGGCGAGCGGCAAGTCGAGCCTGGTGTGACGGGAAGATGATGCCGTGGCGCGCTTTGCTATTTTGTGGTCACGGCGCGCGCGGACAGCGTGACGAGGCACATCAGCGCGGCGAGCATCCAGAATGCCATCGGCAGCCCGGTGGCGTGGGCGATAAAGCCGATGCCGGCGGGGCCAACCAGAACGCCGGCATATCCGGCGGTGGTGATCGACGCCACCGCGAGCCCCGTGGGCATCGCGGTCTGCATGGCTGCGCCACGAAACAGCACCGGCACGAGGTTCGAGGCGCCGAGACCGATGAGCAGGAAACCGGCGATGGCAACGGCCTTGCTCGGCGCGAGCAACAACACTGCAAGGCCCGCGACGGCAAGCAGGCTTCCCCCGACCAGCGTTGTGCGATCGCCGATGCGTGCCACGACGGCGTCGCCGCCGAGCCGGCCAATGGTCATCGCGATCGAGAACACGATGTAACCGATCCCGCCCTGGGCCTCGCTGACGAGGCCCGTGCCGATGACGAGCAACGCGCCCCAGTCGAGCATCGCGCCTTCGATCAGGAAGGTGATGGCCGCCAGCAACGCCAGCAGCAGCACGATGCCATGCGGCAGCACGAACAGCGGTCCCTCCTGCGCCTGCGCCGAACGCAGCAGGCGCGGCCAGGCGAGCGCCATCGCGATCAGCATCAGCACGGCGCAGATCAATGCGCTCGCGAGCGGTCCAAGATGAAACGACAACAGCGCCGTCATCACCGCGGATCCGGCGAACCCGCCAATGCTGAAGAGCGCATGAAAGCCCGACATCAGCGGTTGTCCTGCCGCACGTTCGACCTCGACGGCATGGATGTTCATGGCGACATCGATGGAGCCGAGCGCAGCGCCGAATGCGAGCAAGGCAATCGCCAATGTCAGGGGCGTGCCGGCGATGACCAGCAGGGGCAACACCAGGGCGAGGGCAATTCCGCCCGCGATGATGATCGGCTTGGTGCCGTGGCGTGCGCTCAAGATGCCGGTTGCGAGCATCGCGATGACCGAGCCGATACCGAGGCTGAGCAGCAGCAAGCCAAGGACCGCGTCATCGACCGCGAGCCGTTGCTTCGCGAACGGCACCAGCGGCGCCCAGCACGCAATGCCGAAGCCGGCGACCAGGAACGAGAGGCGCGTGGCGAGCCGCGTCGCCGGACGGTCGGCTGATGTCATTCGCAAAGCTCCGGAGGGGATTGGGGAAGAGGAGAGGGGGGCGCAGCTATAAACCGAAGCGAAGAGAGAGGTTCCGCATGCTTGTAGCTCGGATGGAGCGACTTGTCCGCCGAACGGGGGCGGCGGCATGAAAGCTGCTTGGCTGGAAAAACGGCGCGAGGCTGCGTTATGCTGCGCGTGCCGCCCCCCAGAAGCTGCGATCCCCAGCCTCGCCAAGAAATTTTTCAAATAATCAGGAACTCGCTGATGCGTATCGTCAATGTTGCCGCCGCCCAGATGGGCCCGATCCAGAAGGCCGACAGCCGCGAGGCCGTGGTCAAGCGCATGATCGCGCTGATGGACGAAGCCAAGGCCAAAGGCGCCGACCTGATCGTCTATCCGGAACTGGCGCTGACAACGTTCTTCCCACGCTGGTACGCAGAGGACCGGGCGGAGTTCGACAGCTGGTTCGAACGCGAGATGCCGAGCGCTGCGACCAAGCCGCTGTTCGAGCGTGCCGCGCAGCATCAGATGGCAATGAATTTCGGCTATGCCGAGCTGACGCCCGACGGCCGCCACTTCAACACGGCGATCCTCACCGACAAGTCTGGCAAGATCGTCGGCAAATATCGCAAGGTCCATTTGCCCGGCCATGCGGAATACGACACCAATCGATCGCACCAGCATCTGGAGAAGCGCTATTTCGAGCCGGGCGATCTCGGCTTCAACGTCTGGCGCGAGCTGGGCGGCATCATCGGTATGGCGATCTGCAACGACCGCCGCTGGCCGGAGACCTATCGCGTCATGGGCCTGCAGGGTGTCGAGATGGTGCTGATAGGCTACAACACGCCATCGGTGAATGCGGAGCGAAGCGAGGAGGGCGTCGAGAAGCGCCTGTTTCACAACCGCCTCTCCGTGCAGGCCGGCGCGTATCAGAATGCGACCTGGGTGGTCGCGGTGGCCAAGGCAGGCGTCGAGGACGGCCATGCGTTGTTTGGCGGCGGTCTGATCGTCGATCCCGACGGCGAGATCGTTGCCGAAGCCGAGACGGAAGGCGACGAGCTACTTGTCCATCCCTGCGATCTCGAGGCCACCACCTTCGGCAAAACCACGATCTTCAACTTTGCACAGCACCGCCGCATCGAGCATTACGGCCTGATCACCAGCCGTACCGGCGCGGTGCCGCCGCCGGAGAAATGATGCCCATGGTGTTCCTGCAAACCTGCAATCATTTCGCTCAGGCCTATCATGGAGTGCCTCATGACTGAACCCACTTACGATCTGATCATCCGCGGCGGCCGCGTCGCTACCACGACAGATGTGTTCGAGGCCGATGTCGCAATCTCCGGCGAGACCATCGTAGCCATCGGCCGCGGGCTTCCGTCCGCCACGCGCGAGATCGACGCACGCGGCAAGCTGGTGCTGCCCGGCGGTGTCGACAGTCATGCGCATATCGAGCAGCTGTCCGCGGCCGGCATCATGAATGCCGACACTTTTGAAAGCGCGACCGTGTCGGCGGCCTTTGGCGGTACGACCACGGTGATCCCGTTCGCGGCCCAGCACGTCGGCATGAAGCTGCCGCAGGTGGTGGAGGATTATCACGCGCTTGCGAAGAAAGGCGCCGTGATCGACTACGCCTTTCACATGATCATCGCGGACGCGACCAGGGAGACGGTCGAGGAGCACATTCCGGCGCTGGTGAGGCAGGGGCACGCCTCGATCAAGATCTTCATGACCTACGACCGGCTCAAGGTCGACGACGAGCCGCTGCTCGACATTCTCCTCGCCGCACGCCAGTCCGGCGCGATGTTGTGCGCCCATGCCGAAAATCACGGCATCATCGCCTGGATGGTGAAGCGGCTGCTCGCGCGCGGCTACACGATGCCGAAATACCACGCCGTCAGCCACGCGCGTGTGTCTGAAGCCGAAGCCTTCACCCGGCTGATCGGCATGGCGGCGCTGATCGATCAGCCCATCATGATCTTCCATGTCTCGACCGCCGAAGGCGCCAAGGTCATCCGCGACTCGCGCGGGCAGGGGCTCAAGGTGTTTGCCGAGACCTGTCCGCAATACCTGTTCCTCACGGCTGATGATCTCGACAAGCCCGGCGCGGAAGGGGCGAAGTGGATGTGCAGCCCGCCGCCGCGCACGCATTCGGACCAGGAGGCGCTGTGGCAGGCGCTTTCGCTCGGCGATCTCCAGACCATCTCATCGGACCACGCGCCGTATCGTTACGACGAGACCGGCAAGCTGCGCGCTGGCCCCAATCCGAACTTCAAGCAGGTCGCGAACGGCCTGCCGGGACTGGAGCTGCGGCTGCCGCTGCTGTTCGACGCGATGGTGTCGAAAGGACGGCTCGGCCTTGAAAAGTTCGTCGAGCTGACCGCGACGGCACCCGCAAAAATCTACAATTTGCATCCGCGCAAGGGCTCGATCGCGGTCGGCGCGGATGCCGATATCGCGATCTGGGATCCCAATCGCGAGACCACGATTGCGGACGAGATGATGCACGATCTTGCCGGCTACACGCCGTTTGCGGGCCGCAAGCTGAAGGGGTGGCCGGTGTCGGTGCTCTCGCGCGGCCGCGTGATCGTCGACGGCGACAAGTGCCTCGCCAGCGCCGGCAGCGGCAAATTCCTGGCGCGGAGCGGCGGCGGGGCGGCAAGGCCGACGGGCCGGCTGGTGGCGGACATGGATCCTGAGCGGAATTTCGGAGCAGAACTGCTGTGATCGCGGACCTGGCGCGATGAGGATCGTCGCGGACCAGCACCTCGCGTGTCCTTGGCGCGGTCTCGTCCGTGCTGCTGCGCAACGATAGGCCAAAAGGCGATGAGAACCCGCTGGCGGCCCCGCGGTTACTGGCATACCATTTGCACGCAAATGGGCTCTGTTTCACCTGCCCTTGGCCAATACGGCCGGCATCACGGCATTACCGGGAGGATTTCATGGATCGCAGGACCGTATTGAAGGGACTGGCCGGCGCGGGCGGTTTGGCACTGTCGGGGAGCCTCTCGGCGCCTGCGATCGCGCAAGGCGCGTCAGCCCGCACCCTGCGCTTCGTGCCACAGGCCAATCTCGCCAATTTCGATCCAATCTGGGGCACCCAATATGTCGTGCGCAACGCGGCGGCGCTGGTCTGGGATACGCTCTACGGCATCGATTCCTCGCTTCAACCGCAACGTCAGATGGTCGAATCCGAGGAAGTAACCGACGATGGCACGACCTGGACGTTCAAGCTGCGATCGGGGCTCAAATTCCATGACGGCGAGCCGGTGCTGAGCAAGGACGTCGTCGCGAGTCTTGCGCGCTGGGCGGCGCGCGATCCGATGGGTCTGATGATCAAGGCGCTCCAGCAGGAGCTCACCGCGGTCGACGACCGCACCTTCAAATGGGTGCTGAAGCAGCCTTTCCCGAAGTTGCTCTACGCGCTCGCGAAGAACAACTCGCCTTGCGCCTTCATCATGCCGGAGCGGATCGCTCAGACCGACCCGTTCAAGCAGATCGGTGACTATGTCGGCTCCGGGCCGATGAAGTTCGCCAAGAGCGAGTGGGTCCCCGGCGCGAAAGCCGTGTTCGAGAAATTCGCCGACTATGCGCCGCGGCAAGAGAAAGCGTCGTGGCTCGCCGGCGGCAAGCAGATCCTGGTCGATCGCGTTGAATGGATCGTGATGCCGGACGCGGCGACCGCAGCGGCCGCGCTGCAGAACGGCGAAGTCGACTGGTGGGAGAGCCCGATCGCCGACCTCGTTCCGGTCCTGAAGAAGAACAAGAACATCAGCGTCGATATCGGCGATCCCCTCGGCAATATCGGCTCGTTCCGCATGAACTTCCTGTATCCGCCCTTCAACGACGTGCGGGCGCGGCGTGCGGTGCTGATGGCGATGAGCCAGGAAGACTATATGCGCGCCATCGTCGGCGACGACAATTCGCTGTGGAAGCCGCTGCCCGGCTACTTCACGCCGGACACGCCGCTCTATTCCGAGATGGGCGGCGAGATCCTGAAGGGCAAGCGCGATCTCGATGCGGCCAAGAAGCTGCTCGCCGAGAGCGGTTATTCCGGCCAGCCGGTGACGTGCCTGGTGGCGCAGGACCAGCCGATCACCAAGGCGCAGGGCGATGTGACCGCGGACCTCCTCAAGCAGCTCGGCATGAATGTCGACTTCGTCGCCACCGATTGGGGCACGGTCGGCTCGCGCCGCGCGGCGAAGACGCCGCCGGGACAGGGCGGCTGGAACATGTTCCACACCTGGCACGCCGGCGCGGATTGCATCAATCCCGCGCCCTACACCGCCATTCGCGCCAACGGTGACAAGGCCTGGTTCGGCTGGCCCAGCAGCCCCAATACCGAGAAGGAAGTCTCTTCCTGGTTCGAGGCCAAGAACCTCGATGAGGAGAAGGCCGCCATCGGTCGCCTCAACAAGGCGGCACTCGATGATGTCGTGTACGCCCCGACCGGATTCTTCCTGAGCTATACGGCGTGGCGCAAGAACATCTCCGGCATCACGAAAGGGCCGCTGCCGTTCTTCTGGGGCGTGTCGAAATCCGCATGACCGCGCGCTGAAGCCAGATGCTCTCCTACATCCTCCGGCGCATCGTCTCGACCTTGCCAGTGATGGCAATCGTCGCGCTGTTCGTGTTCAGCCTGCTCTACATCGCGCCGGGTGATCCCGCCGTGGTGATTGCGGGCGACCAGGCAAGCCCGGAGGATGTGGAGCGCATCCGCCAGAGCCTCGGCCTCGATCGGCCCTTCCTGATCCAGTTCGGAAGCTGGGTCTGGCGTATCCTGCATGGCGACCTCGGCACCTCGATCTTCACCAACCTGCCGGTTTCGACGATGATCGGCCAGCGCCTCGGGCCGACGCTGTCGCTGATGATGGTCACGCTGCTGCTCACGATCGTGGTCGCGGTGCCGCTCGGGGTCGTGGCCGCGTGGAAGGCTGGCAGCCTGATCGACCGCGCCATCATGGCGTTCGCCGTGTTCGGCTTCTCGCTGCCGGTCTTCGTGGTCGGCTATGTCCTTGCCTATATCTTCGCGCTGGAGCTCGAATGGCTTCCAGTGCAGGGCTACACGCCGCTCACGGAGGGATTCTGGCCCTGGCTGCAAAATCTGATCCTGCCGGCGGTCGCGCTCGGCTGCGTCTACATCGCGCTGATCGCGCGCATTACTCGCGCGACCATGCTCGAAGTGCTGCAGCAGGACTATATCCGCACGGCGCGGGCCAAGGGCCTGGGGCAGGGCGGCATCCTCTTCGTTCATGCGCTGAAGAACGCAGCCGTGCCGATCGTCACTGTGATCGGGATCGGCATCGCGCTTTTGATCGGCGGCGCGGTCGTGACTGAAAGCGTGTTTGCGATCCCGGGCCTTGGGCGGCTGACGATCGATGCGATCCTGCGCCGCGACTATCCCGTCATCCAGGGCATCGTGCTGCTGTTCAGCTTTGTTTACGTGTTGGTCAATCTGATGATCGACGTCACCTATACGATCGTTGACCCGAGGATCCGCTATTGACCGACATGACCGTCAACCCGCACGCGCTCCCGGCCGGCCTCGTTGTCGCGCCTCAACTGCCCGAAATCCTTCGGCCCGTTGTGATCCGGCGTGGCATCGTCGGTTTTCTGCGCAGCCATCCGACGGTCGCCATCGGCGGCGCGCTGCTGCTGATGCTAGTTCTTATCGCGGTCTTTGCGCCCTATCTCGGCACGGTCGATCCGACCGCGCTCGCACCAGCCAAGCGGACCCGCGCGCCCTCGGCTATTTTCTGGTTTGGCTCCGACGTGCTCGGCCGCGATATCTACTCGCGCGTGCTGTTTGGCGCGCGGGTCTCGCTCACGGTCGGTCTGTCCGTTGCGATATTCGCGTCCGCGGCGGGTCTTGCCATCGGAATCGTCGCCGGCTTCATCCGCTGGGCAGATGGCATCCTGATGCGCTTCATGGACGGCTTGATGTCGATCCCGCCGATCCTGCTGGCGATCGCGCTGATGGCCTTGACGCGCGGCAGCGTCGGTAACGTCATCCTGGCGATCACCGTTGCCGAGATCCCGCGCGTCTCGCGCCTCGTCCGCAGCGTCGTGCTGTCGTTGCGCGAACAGCCCTATGTCGATGCGGCGGTAGCCTGCGGCACGCGCACGCCGATGATCATCCTGCGCCATATCCTGCCCAACACGCTGGCGCCGATGTTGGTGCAGGCGACCTATATCTGCGCCAGCGCGATGATCACGGAGGCGATCCTGTCCTTCATCGGCGCCGGCACGCCGCCGACCATTCCGTCCTGGGGCAACATCATGGCCGAGGGCCGCGCGCTGTGGCAGGTCAAGCCCTATATCGTGTTCTTCCCGGCGGCATTCCTGTCCGTCACCGTGCTCGCGGTCAACCTGCTGGGCGACGGCCTTCGCGATGCGCTCGATCCGCGCATGGCCAAGAGCCTCTGATGTATCGAGGCTGATCGCGATGGCACTGCTCGAAGTCGAGAATCTGCAGACCCACTTCCGCACGCCCAGCGGCATCAACCGCGCGGTCGACGGCGTATCCTTCCACGTCAATGAGGGCGAGACGCTGGCCATCGTCGGGGAGTCCGGCTGCGGCAAGTCGGTGACCTCGATGTCCCTGATGCGGCTGATCCCGGAGCCGCCGGGCAGGATCGCAGGCGCCATCCGCTTCGCGGGCAAAGATATCTTGAAGCTTTCAGATCGCGAGATGCGCGCGATCCGCGGCAACGACATCTCGATGATCTTTCAGGAACCGATGACGAGCCTCAATCCGGTGCTGACCGTCGGCCGTCAGATCCGTGAAACGCTGATGATCCATCAGGGGCTGGACCAGCAGGCCGCCGAGGCGCACGCGATCGAGATGTTGACGCTGGTCGGCATTCCCGAGCCGAAACGGCGCGTGCGCGAATATCCGCACCAGCTTTCCGGCGGCATGCGTCAGCGCGTGATGATCGCGATCGCGCTCGCCTGCAATCCGAAGCTCCTGATCGCGGACGAGCCGACCACCGCGCTCGACGTCACAATCCAGGCACAGATCCTGAAGCTGATGCTGGATTTGAAGCGCCGTGTCGGTGCGGCGATCATCCTGATCACGCACGATCTCGGCGTGGTCGCCGAAATCGCCGAACGCGTCATGGTCATGTATGCCGGCCGTAAAGTCGAGGAGGCGCCGGTCGCCGAGCTGTTCCGCTCGCCGCGCCATCCCTATACGCAGGGCCTGCTCGGCGCGGTGCCGAGGCTCGGCTCCTCGCTGACCGGCGCCGCGAGGCGGCTCGCCGAGATTCCCGGACAGGTGCCCGATCTGCGCAAGCCCATCACCGGCTGCGTCTTCGCCGGCCGCTGCGCGCTCGCGACCGATCTCTGCCGGCAATATGCGCCGGGTCTCGAGGAAAAGGCGCCGCGCCACATCGCTGCCTGCCATTACGCCGCCAAGGGAGCGGTTGCGGCATGAGCCCCCCGCTGCTCCAGGTCAACGACCTCAAGAAGCATTTTCCGGTCAAGACCGGCCTGTTCGGGCGCAAGTCCGAATGGGTCTACGCGGTCGACGGCGTGTCGTTCGAGATTGCGCGCGGCGAGACGTTGTCGCTGGTCGGCGAATCCGGCTGCGGCAAGTCGACGGTCGGCCGCGCAATCCTGCGGCTGTTCGACGTGACGTCGGGCCAGGTGATCCTCGATGGCCAGCGCATCGACGACGCGCATCCGAGCACGATGCGCCAGATGCGGCAACGCATGCAGGTGGTGTTCCAGGATCCGTTCTCGAGCCTCAATCCGCGCATGCGCGTGCGCGACATCCTGGCGGAGCCGATCCGCAATTTCGGCCTCGCCAAATCTGCGGCCGACCTCGAGACGCGCGTGACCGCGCTGATGGACACGGTGCGCTTGCCGCGGGAAGCGCTCAACCGCAGGCCACACGAATTCTCCGGCGGCCAGCGCCAGCGCATCGGCATTGCACGGGCGCTCGCGGCCGAGCCGGAGCTGATCGTCTGCGACGAGGCAGTTTCGGCGCTCGACGTCTCGGTCAAGGCGCAGATCGTCAACCTCTTGCAGGATCTTCAGCGCGAGTTCGGGCTGGCATTGCTGTTCATCAGCCATGACCTCGCGATCGTCGAGCACATGACCCACCGCGTTGCGGTGATGTATCTCGGCAAGATCGTCGAGGTGGCGCCGCGCCGGGAGATATTTGCGGCGCCCAGGCATCCCTATACCAAGGCGCTGCTCTCGGCAGTTCCGTTGCCGGAGCCCGGTGCGCAGCGCAACCCCATCATCCTGGGCGGCGACGTGCCGAGCCCGATCAATCCGCCGAGCGGGTGCCGCTTCCACACCCGCTGCCCCTACGTGTTCGATCGCTGCCGGACCGAAGAGCCGCAGCTTCGTTCGGCTGGGGGCGAACAGTGGGTGGCCTGCCACCTCGATGCGCTGCCGGCGGGATAAAGAACCTCTTCAGCCAACGTCGATCGCAAGCTGATCATCTGTCGCGGCTGAAGACATCCGGCTGGAGCGGCGCGTGGTTTCCACCGCGCGGGCGACGTCGAAATCCGGCTAGGCCTAGGCTTCCACGCCGGACAGGTCGGTATTTGACGGAACCGCTCCGGCGCTCGAACGGTTGAAGGGCGACACCGCGGTGACGCCGGGATAGCCTTCCGTCGGCGCGGTGCGCAAGCAGGCAAGCAAAACCAGGAGAAAGAGATGATCCGCAAGGCAAAGGCAGTATGGCAGGGCACCGGCCGCGATGGGACCGGCCATCTATCGAGCGAATCCGGCGTGCTCGCCGAGACGCCCTATTCGTTCAAGACGCGGTTCGAGAACGAGAAGGGCACCAATCCCGAGGAATTGATCGCAGCGGCCCACGCCGGCTGCTTCACGATGGCGCTGGCCTTCGGTCTTCAGCTCGCTGGCTTCACGCCGACTGAGCTCTCCACCGAGGCCGCGGTTACCCTCGATCCCGAAGGGAAGGGATTCAAGATCAGCAAGTCGGCGCTGACCTTGCGTGCCAAAGTGCCCAACCTCGACGACGCCGGTTTTGCCCGTATCGCCGGCGAGGCCGAGAAGAACTGTCCGGTGTCGAAAGTGCTCAACGCGACGATTACGCTCGACGCCAAATTGACCTAGCCGAATATTGGGAGCTGCGCCAGGACTTGCCGGCACCAGGACTTGCCGACACCAGGACTTGCCGGCATCGGCCTGATGAAGGCAAAGTCCTGGGCGAGGGGCCGTCGAGGATGGGGTGTTTCCGCTTGAATCGCGGCAATCCCGATGGAGCAGATGGAGCATCAAATGACGACAGAGCGCGCAGTTTTGGCTGGAGGATGTTTCTGGGGCATGCAGGATCTCATCCGCAAGCAGCCTGGCGTGATCTCGACGCGGGTCGGCTACACCGGCGGTCGGGTGAAGAACGCCACCTATCGCAATCACGAAGGCCACGCCGAAGCAATCGAGATCATGTTCGATCCCGCGAAGACCAGCTTCCGGACCATGCTTGAGTTCTTCTTCCAGATCCACGATCCCACGACGTTCAACCGTCAGGGCAATGATCTCGGCACGAGCTACCGCTCCGCGATTTTCTACACGTCAGACGAACAGAAGCACGTCGCCGAAGACACCATTGCCGATGTCGAGGCATCGGGCCTGTGGCCCGGCAAGGTGGTGACGGAAGTCGCCCCCGCCGGCGAATTCTGGGAGGCCGAGCCCGAGCATCAGGATTATCTCGAACGCTATCCCGACGGCTACACCTGCCATTTCATCCGGCCGGACTGGAAGCTGCCGCGACGTGCGGCTGCTGCGGGAGGCTAGCGGTGGCCAAGGGTTCTTGAGTCAGGCGGGCAAGATACGGCTGCTCGCGGTCACACCCGACAAGCGATCGAGCGGCGCGCCTGATATCCCGACCGCCATTGAATCGGGGATGCCGGATCTTCAGTCGCTGCAAGGGTGACAAGAGCGCAGCTCAGAACCGCTTCGCTATCTCGGCGAGGCGGCGGTGGGCGGTGTCGCGGGCGGCACGGATCGGCTCGGCCGGGCCTGCCGTCGGGCCGATCGGCACGAAGCGCACGTCGCTGACGCCTATGAAACGAAGCGCCTCGCGCAGGTACGGAGTCGCCATGTCGATGCGGCCGCGGTTCATGCCGGTGGCAAAGTCGCTGCCGGAGGCGAGGATGACGATCGTCGGCCGATCCTTCAGCAAAGGAAGGTAACCCTGCGCCGGATCGAATCGGAACGTCAGGCCGGGCTGGATGACGATGTCGAACCACTGCTTCAGCTTGTAGGGGATGCCGAAATTCCACATCGGCGTCGAGATCAGCACGCGGTCGGCCAGCGAAAAGCGCAGCGCCATCCGCTCGGCCTGCGCAAAGCTGTCCCGCTGCGCGTCGTTGAAGGCCAGCGCGTTCATCCGCGCATATTTGGCCTCGACGATGGGGCCTGCAAATTCCGGCATGAGCTCGCGCCAGAGATCGACGACGTCGATGTCCCAGTCGGGGCGGGCCTGGCGAAAGCCGTCAAGGAACGTCCGTGCACCGGCGCTCGACTCGGAATCGGCGCGTGGGGAGCAGGAGAGGTGCAGAAGCTTCACCGCCACTCATCCCAGCGCTCTAATGACGGCGTCCGCGCGGGTGACCACCGCGACGTTCTGCATGGCAAAGTTGATCGAGGCCGAGTGCCAGTCGGCATTCATGGTCGAGCAGCAGTCCTCCGGCACGATCATGAAATAACCTTTGTCGGCACCGGTGCGCGCGGTGTGCTCGACCGACATGTTGGTCCAGGCGCCGGTGTTGATGATCATGTCGCGGCCGGTGGCTTTGAGGATCGTCTCGAGCCGCGTGCCTTCCCAGGCGCTCATCCGCATCTTCTCGACGACGAAGTCGCCGGGCCGCGGCTCGAGGCCGGAGACCGGCGCCGCCCCCCAGCTGCCGCGCACCATCGCCTTGCTGTCGACGAGACCCTCGAACAGCGGCGCGTTCAGCGTCACGCCGGGTGCGCCGGGCTCGACCACGAACCAGACGTGGATGATGACCACGCCTCGGGCACGCGCGGCCTCCGCGAGGCGGCGGACATTCTCGACGACATGCTGCTGCTTCGCGTGCCCTGGCGCGCCGGACTCGGCGAAGGCGCCGCCGTCCATGATGACGTCGTTCTGGAGGTCCTGGATGATCATGGCGCAGCGGTTTGGATCGAGGCGCAACTCGCCGTCGGCCAGGATTGGCGCCGCGGCGGCAGGGCCGGCGCTCGTGGTGCCGCCACCACTGCGCCTGCCGCTCATGTAGGGCTCGTGGCGCGGGCCGGCCTTGGTCGGGATGGCATAAACCGAATGCGTCGAGGTCAGGTACAGCGTGCGGAAATCCGGTCCGCCCCAGGCGAGGTTGGCGACGAGCTCGGGCACGCGAACTTTTCCAAGCAGCTCGCCGCGCGGCGAATAGACCCAGACGCCGCCGGGTGCGGTGACCCAGACGTTGCCGTGCTGGTCGCACTTCATGCCGTCTGGCAGGCCCGGCTCCAGCTCGGAGCGGATGCCGCTTGCGAACACCCGCGCGTTCGACAACGTGCCGTCGGCATTGACGTCGAAGACGCGGACCAGCGCCTGCACGGTGTCATTGACATAAAGCAATGTCTCGTCGGGCGAGAAGCACAGTCCGTTCGGTTGATCGAACAGGGTTCTGTCGACCACCAGCTTGGGCTCGCTGCCGGGCACCACGCGATAGACGCCCTGGAAGCCGAGCTGGCGCGGCCGTTCGACGCCGTAGACCGGCATGCGGCCGTACCAGGGATCCGAGAAATAGATCGCGCCGGACGAGTGCACGCAGACGTCGTTGGGGCTGTTGAGCTCCTGCCCGCCAAAGTGCGAGGCCAGCACCTCGCGCCGTCCGTCCGGCCGCTCGCGGATCAGCGACGAGGTCGCGTGCTCGCAGACGATCAGGTTGAGCTCGGAATCGTAAGTCATGCCGTTGCATTTGTTCGACGGACGCTTGACCTCGGCAACGCCGCGCCGCGCATCCCAGCGCCGGCGCACGTCGCCCGGCATGTCCGAGAACAGAAGGTAGTGATCAACGGGATGCCAGATCGGCCCTTCCGTGAAGTCAAAACCTGTGCCGACCTGCGCGACCGGCGCGTAAGGGTCGATCAGCGTCTCGAATTCGGAGCGCAAGGTGACGTGTGTCATGGGTCGGTCCTCAAGATCATCTCAGGCCGGAAACCAGTTCCGCGCGGGCAGGGACTGCACGATCGGGCCCGGCACCTGGTCCTGGAGACGGCCCACGACGTTGCCGCCTTCGATCTTGGCGGGGCGGTCGTGCACCGGCAGCAGATAGCGCGAGTTGCTGAGCAGCTTCTTGATCGCGGCCTTCTCCGCGCGCTTGCTGGTGCCGTGATTGCCGGTCGTGCGCGGCTCCCAATCGTGGATCTCGTTGAAGGGCGTGACGATCTGGTCATTGATATCGTAGATCACATCGCCGCAGATGGTAGCGATGCCGTCGGCGGTCTCGACGATGATGTTCATCGAGCCCTCGGTATGAGCGTTGGCGGCGTCGCAATAGACGCCGGGCATCAGCTCGATCGGGCCGGTGATCTCGAGGTCGAGGAAGCGCAGCGCGCTCTTGGTGTGCAGGCGGTCGATCAGGTGCTTGATGTCGGGTGCCGGATATTGCGGATGCATCAGGCCGGAAACCGAATATTCCAGCTCCTTGCGGTTGAGGACGACAGTCGTGTTCATCGGGAACAGATCGTCCTTGCCGGCATGGTCGATGTGCAGATGGGTGTGGCAGACAAAGCGGACATCGCCCATGCGCACACCGTGGCGTGCGAGCTGGTTCTCGATCATGTTCTCGTGGTACTGCAAGCCGCGCATGCCCAGCGTTTCCATGATCTGGTTGGAGCGATAGCCGGTGTCGACCACGACCGGATATTTGCCGCCGAGGATCAGAAAGCCCAGCGTAAGGACGCGGCGGGTGCGGCCGCAGTCGCGGCCAAGCACCAGGAAGCTCGATTCCAGCTCGATATCGCCGTAATCCAGGATCTTGATCTCGAGCGCCATTCGTATCCCTCCCTGTTCTGCTTTTATCTGTCAAAGCCGATAGACGCGCGTTGCGGTGCCTCTGAAGATCGCATCTCGTTGCTCGGCGTTCAGCGGTGCTGCCGCTGCACGAAAGGCGTCGACGAGTTCGCGATAGCTGGTCCACAACTTCTCGATCGGGAAATTGGAGCCGAACAGGCAGCGCTCGGCGCCGAAGATCGCGACGGTGTCGGTGACGACGGCGGCGATATGCGCGGGGTCGTTGCGATGGATGAACGTGCCGAGCCCCGACAGCTTGGAGACCACGTTCGGACACGTCGCGAGCCGGGCCATCCCGGCGCGCCAGGCAGCGCGCCCCCCAGGCGAAAGGTCCTCGTGCATGCCGGCATGCTGAAGGACGAAGGTCACCTTGGGACAGGACCCCGCAAGCTGCGCTCCATCCGGCATCTGAGGCGCGAAGAGTTGGAGATCAAAGCTCCAGCCGTAGTCGGCGAGGTGCGCAATGTTGCGACGGACCATGGGATCGATGCAGAGATCGGGCTTTGCGGCGAAGCGATAGAGCGGGTTCTCGTGCCAGTGCAGCTGCATGCGTACGCCGCGCACCAGCGGATAGCGCTTCAGGCGGTCGAGCTGCGGGCGCACGTCGTCGACCGCGAAATTGGCATAGGCGACGATGGCATGTGGCCAGCCGTGCTCGTCGGCGGTCTGCTGCACCCAGGCGGCTTCGTCCTCGAAGCGGTCGTTGGCCCAGTTGGTCTGAACGTAGACCGAGCGGGTGACGCCGCTGCCCTCGAGGTCGTTGAGATATTCCCGGATCGGATAGTCGCGCCGGACCGCCTCGTAGGGTCCGAAGATGCGCGGCTGCATTGGGCCGACCAGCCAGGGCAGATCGGCCTGCCGCCAGATATGATGATGCCCGTCGACAATCTCGGTCACGCAACTCTCCTTCGTCCCAGTGCCAGTACGTGGGCAACGATCGACGTGCTGGATCCGCCGTCGACGAGGTCGTCGACGAAGCGCTCGATGGCGACCAGCGCTTCCGTCTGCGGACGGAAGCTCTGCCCGGTCGCGAGCGGCGTCAGCCAGCTGACGCGCCAGGCCCGCCGCGACAGTTTGGCCACGGCGTCACGGAGTGCATCGGGTTCGCCCCGCTCCAGCCCGTCCGAGACGATGACCACGGCCGCCCCTCGCGCGTACCCGCCGAACCGCGGCACTGCGAGGAAGGCCCGCAGCGCGTCGCCGATGCGGGTGCCGCCGTCCCAGTCGCTGACGAGATGCGCGGCCGCACTCAGCGCCTGCTCGCGCCGCTTCAGCCGCAACGAACGAGTGACGCGGGTCAGCCGGGTGCCGAAGGTGAAGACCTCGACATTGGGCGCAGCCTGGACCAGCGCATGAGCGAGTTTCATGTTCTCCTCTGTACGGCTCTTCATCGAGCCGGAGACGTCGATCAGCAGCAGGAACTTTCGCGGGCGCTGGCGTCGCTTCATATGGCCGAGCCGCAGAATTTCGCCGTCATTCCGGACGGAGTCGCGCAAGGTGCGGCGGAGATCGGCAAAGGGACCGCGACGGGCGCGCATGCGGCGATGGCCGCGCCGCCGCGGCAGCCGCCGGGGAGCCTCGCGCGACAGGCGGCGGAGTGCATCTGTCGTGGAAAGCTGCGCAAAGCGGCGTTCAACCAGCGCCTCGGTGCGGGTGGCGGTCAGGCCGGACTCATTGGCCTCCTCGGAGAGCAGCGGCTCCTCGTCGCCGCGGCCCTCTTCCTGTAGCCTGACGGTCTCGTCGTCCTCGCCATCATCGACGCGCTCCAACGCTTCGCTGCCGCGGAAGTGGAGGTCGAACAGGCGGTCAAAACTCGCGCGGCGTTCGGGCGGTGGAGCGAGAGTGGCCAGTGCCGCCTGTCTGATATCCCCGAGGTCGCGTGGGCCGAGCAACTCGATCGCTGTGAGGAACGCGGTGGTCTGCTCCGGGGCGACGGCAAAGCTGTTGGCGCGCATGAGTGCAACGAAGGAGACGAAGATGCGGGCGGCCTGTGGCAGTTGGAGGTCGGTGCTCATGCGGTTGCCTCCGCGAGCATGGCGTCGAGCCGGGGCGAGATGAAATGCAGATCCTCCTCATCCTTCAGCGCCACGCCGATCGAGCGCCTGAAGGCGTCGGGCCAGCGCGCGCCGCCCCTGTGTAGGAGCGTTGCGGCCTCGGCCCAATCGACGGCTTCGGCGATGCCCGGCGCCTTGCTGAGCGGCTCGCGACGGAGCCTGCCGACGGCCGCGACGACGGCGCGTGCGGTCGCTTCCGCAACACTGGAAGCCCGCAGCATGACGATGCGTGCCTCACGCTCTTCGGTGGGATAGTCGATCCAGTGGTAGACGCAGCGGCGGCGCAACGCCTCGTGCAAATCGCGTGTGCGGTTCGAGGTCAGCACGACGACGGGTCGCTCAGTGGCGCGCACCGTGCCGCGCTCGGGGATCGAAATCTGGAAGTCGGACAAAAATTCGAGCAGGAAGGCCTCGAACTCCTGGTCGGCGCGATCGATTTCGTCGATGAGCAGCACGGTGGAGTCTGGGGCCCGCAGCACCGCCAGCATGGGACGCTCGATCAAAAACGTCTCGCCATAGATATCGATACTTTCGTCGCCGGCCTGGCGGATCGCGAGCATCTGGCGCGGGTAGTTCCACTCGTAGAGCGCCGCGGAGGCGTCGATCCCCTCGTAGCATTGCAGGCGGATCAACCGGCGGCCGAGCACGGCGGCGATGGCTTTTGCGGCCTCTGTCTTGCCGACGCCCGGTGCGCCCTCGAGCAACAGCGGCTTGCCAAGCGCGAGGCCGAGGTAGGCGGCAGTCGCGAGGCCCTCGTCGGCAAGGTAATAGGCGGCGCGCAGCGCCTTCTCCAGCGCCTCCGGGCTGTCGATGCCGACGATGTTGCTGCGGACCGCCATGAACCGGGCCCTCTAGCGCCGCGCCTGCGGCCGCGTGCCGCCCTGGGCCTTGATCGCACGCAACACTTTTTCCGGCGTAATCGGCAGATCGTCGATGCGTACACCGACCGCGTTGAAGATCGCATTGGCGATCGCCGGCAGCACGGGGTTCGCACACATCTCACCCGGACCCTTGGCGCCGAATGGACCGTCGGGGGCAGGGCGCTCCAGCACCGCAATGTCATGCGGGCAGATGTCGCCGGGGCCGGGCATCAGATATTCGACGAAGTCGCGCGGGCCGTGCACGGGCTCGGGATAATATGGCTCCGGGGTCTCGTAGAGCGCGTGGCTGACGCCCATCCAGGCGCCGCCGACAAGCTGCTGCTCGACCAGGCGCGGGTTGAGCGCGCGGCCGAGCTCGTAGGCCGAATCCATCCGCACCATCGCAACTTCGCCGGTCTCGTCGTCAACCTCGACCTCGGCGACCAGGCAGGCATGGGCGTAGCAGGTGGCGGGCGACATCTCGCCGGTCTCCGGATTCACTTCAGAGAGAGGCACCAGGAAGATGCCGCGGCCCGAGATGGTCTTGCCCTGCTTGAACTGCGCGGCGATCGCGACGTCCTTGGTCGAGATCGAGCGATGCGGCGCGCCCTTGACGTGGATGTTGCCGCGCCCGTCGGTCTCGAGATCGGCGGCGTTGACCTCGAGCTCTTCGGCCGCAGCTTCCATCATGACACCGCGAGCCTCGCGGGCCGCCGCCATCACGGCGTTGCCGACGCGATGGGTGCCGCGCGAAGCGAACGAGCCCATGCAATGCGGGCCGGTGTCGGAATCTGCGGTGTCGACATAGACGTCCTCGACCGGCACGCCCAGCGTCTCCGCGCAGATCTGCCGCGTCACCGACTTCATGCCCTGTCCCAAGTCGATCGACGACAGCGCCACCGTGAACTTGCCGCTCGGGTTGGAATGCACCAGCGCCTGGCTGGGGTCGCCGCCGAGATTCATGCCGATGGGATAGTTGATCGACGCGATGCCGCGTCCGCGATGCCGGGTCATCTAGCGCCTCCTGGTGCCGAAGACGGAGGAGAAACGGGTCGCGCCATGCGAGGGCGTGGTTGGCCGCGGAGAGGGCGGCGGAGGAGGTGGTGGTGGCGGCTCGCGCGGCGGTTCGCGGGTGACGGTGGGTGGAAGACGGTCGTAGCTGGTGCGCTGCTGCGCCGGAGCGGTGGGCCGCGCGCGCGAAGAATCCGTCGGGGTCGGCGGGATTACCGCGCGGCTGCCGCCGCCGTCCTTGCGCGAGGATGCTCGCTTGAACTCCTCGCGAAGCGGCCACTTGGCTTTCTCGGCCGCGACCTGGACGCATTCGATCAGCGCGGTGTTCTTGGCCTCGCGCCGGTGCGCCTTCATGTCGCCGTCGCGATAGGCGTTGAGGATGCGGAATTCCATCGGATCCATGTTGACGAGGTGTGCCAGCTTGTCCATCTGGCACTCGATGGCAAAGTCCATCGCGGTCACGCCGAAACCGCGCATGGCGGTCGCCGGCGTGCGGTTGGTGAAGACGCAATAGACGTCGCCATAGACGTTGGGGATGGTGTAGGGACCCGGCAAATGCGCTGCGCATTTCACTGCGGCGTAGCTGGACAGCCGCGTATAGGCGCCACTGTCAAAATAGCAGCGGATCTTGCGCGCGACGACGCGGCCGTCGCGCATCACGCCGTCCTTGATGTAGATGCGCTCGGCGCCGCGCGGCGGGCCGTATTGCATCTCCTCCTCGCGCCCGAACACATAGCGCACGGGCCGCCCGGTCAGCATCGCGCCGAGAATGGCGAGCGGCTCGGTCAGCGTGTCCACCTTGCCGCCAAACCCGCCGCCGACGGTGCCGCCGATAAAGTGGAAGGTGTTGGACGGCACGTCCAGAATCTTGGCGCAGGTGTCGACCGAGAAGAACAGCGCCTGGGTCGAGGTGTAGATCACATAACGGCCGTTGGTGTCCGGCGCCGCGATCGCACCATTGGTCTCGGTCGGCGCATGCTCGATCGGCGACATCTGGTAGCGCTGCTCCAGCACGTGGTCGGCGGTCGCGAGCGCCGCGTCGGCATCGCCGAAGCGGAGCCTCTGGTGGTCGTAGGTCTCGTGATAGGTGAAGGTGTTCTTGGGATAGGTTTCGTTGACGACGGGCGCGCCGGGCTTCAACGCATCCTCGACGTCGAACACCGCCGCCAGCGGCTCGTAGTCGACCTTGACTTTTGCGATGGCCTCGAAGGCCTCGCGCTCGCTGTCGGCAACGATGGCGACGATCGGTTCGCCCTTGTAGCGGACCTTGTCGACCGCGAGCGACGGCTCGTCGTCCTTGCCGAAATTGATCAGGCTCAGAAGCGTGTTGAGATTAACCGGCACATCAGTGCCGCGGATGATCCGGCGTACGCCGGCGGAGCGCTCGGCCTCGGTGGTATCGATGCGGCGAATTCTGGCGTGCGCCTGCGTCGAGCGGACGACCTTCAGATGCAGCATGCCCTGGAGCTTGTGGTCGTTGAAGTAGCTCGACGTGCCCGTGACATGGCCGAGCATGTCCTGGCGCTGGGTGCCCTTGCCGATTTCCTTCAGATTGTCGTCGCGCTCGTCGGCGAAGATGTCCTTGCGCAGTTCCAGCATGGTCACGTTCCCTTAGGCGCTGACCCGGCCGCTGGCGGCGGCGAGGATGGCGTTGATGATCGGCTCGTAGCCGGTGCAGCGGCAGATGTTGCCTGAGATGGCTTCAATGACCTCGTCGCGACTCGGCGACGGGTTGCGGTCGAGCAGGGCCTTTGCGGCCATCAGCATGCCCGGGGTGCAATAGCCGCACTGGGCGGCAAAATTGTCGGCGAAGGCGCGCTGGAGCGGATGCAGGTTCGGGCCCTGCTTCATGCCGTCAAGCGTCTCCACCGAACGGCCGGCGACGGTTTCCGCCAGCGTCAGGCAGGAGAGGTGAAGCTCACCGTCGATCAGCACGCTGCAGGTGCCGCAGCCGCCCTGGCCGCAGCCGAATTTGGGCGTCATGTCGCCGATCAGCTCGCGCAGCGCGACCAGCAGATTGGTGCCGCCGTCGACGAAGATCGCGACGTCGCGGCCATTGTGACGAAATTGCAGGGGGATCTTGGACATGACCGTTTATTCCTGTCCTGACAGCAGACGGCGCAGATGGACGCCAACGATCTCGCGGCGATACCAGGCGCTGCCAAGCGCATTGTCCGATGGCGATGTTCCTTCAGTGGCGGCGGATGCGGCCGCCGCTATGGTTGCGGCATCCAGCGAGTGGCCCTCCAGCGCCCGCTCGGCGGCGCGGGCCCGGATCTGGGTCGGTGCCATCGAGCCCAACGCGATCCGCGCGCCAGCGATCCGGCCGCCGCTGATCGGCAGATGCGCGGCCAGCGTGATGACAGAGCCGCCCTTCGGCTTGATGCGCGCGATCTTGCGATACCGAAACGCTTCGCTGCTTGCGGGACGGGTGCAGGAGACCGACAGGACCAGCGTGCCGGCTTGACGGTCGCGGGCCTGCAAAAACTCCTCAATCGGGATGTCGCGCGCGCCAAAGCCGCCTTGCACGGCGACGGTGGCATCGAGCGCCAGCAGCGCGACGGTGAAATCGCCATACGGGTTCGGGGCGAAGAGATTGCCGCCGACAGTCCCCATGTTGCGCACGGCCGGGCCACCAATCGAACGGGCAGGGGCGTGAAGGAAGCCGAGATCTCGCTCGGCAAGGACGCGCGCGAAAGTGACGCCGGCGCCCAGCGTGATGCGCGGGCCGGAGGCATCGATCCGGGTCAGCGCCTGGTCCTGGGCGCGAACGACGGTCGAGATTGTGACGTCGCCCTCGTTCAGCGCGCGCATCACCAGCGTGCCGCCGCCGAGATAGCGCGCGCTGCGGTCGGTGGACAGCGCGCCCGCCGCCTCACTGGCGCTGGTGAAAGTCTTCACTGTCACGCCCATTTATGCGGCCTCCCTCAGATGGCGGCGGATTGCCTCGAACCCGGCCTGATAAATGTCTTCGGCAACCATGTGGGTGATGCGGTCGCGGTCCTCGGGCTTGGTCGTGAAGCGCGACTCCCAATGCCAGAAGGTGCGATCGCCGTCGGTGACCGGCAGCAGGCGGACATGGGCGACGTAGTTGAACATCGGGATCGGGGTATCGAGCAGACAGTAGCTGAAGCTCTGTTCGAGGTCGGACAGCGCCAGCAATTGCTCGCGCAGCTCTGCGCCGTCCTTGAGCTTGAACCGCCTGACGCAGCCGATCTTGTCCGGGGAATGTGCGCGCTCGATCGAGGAGGTCTCAACCGCCGGATGCCAGCGGTCGTGCCCGTTGAAATCGCGCAGCAACGACCACGCCGCATCGGTCGGCGCGTCCAGGATCGTGCTTTTGACGATATGCGGCACCGCCATCACCCTCCGAACACGCGCTTGAGGGCATCGAAGCCGCCCTGGAACACGCCGCCGCCGATGTTGCCGACGAGCTCCGTCTCCCGCTCCGGCGCGCAGTCGAACTCGGCGGTCCATTCCACAAAGGTCTGGTCGCCGTCGGTGACGGGCGTCAGCCGCAAGGTCGCGACGTAGTTCTCGACGCCCATCGGGGATTCCAGGATCGAGTAGGTGCAGAACATGTCGTAGTCGGAGAGGCCCAGAAGCTTCTCGCGGATGCGGTCGCCGTTGCGCAGGCGAAAATCCCTGACGCAGCCGATCTTGTCGGAGGGCTCGCCGCCCTCGATGCGGCTCTCAGCGATCGCCGGGTGCCAGTTCGGTAGGCCATTGAAGTCGCGCACGCGCGCCCAGACGCGGTCATTGCGCGCATTGACGACGGTGGAGACGTAGACGCGGGGCATGGGTCAGACCTCAGCTCTTCTTCCGCGGACCACGCTCGGCCGGCGGTTCGCCGCCCTCAGCTGCAGGCGGAGGGGCTGCGGTCTTGTCGCCGCCACCGCCCCTGCGCGCGGACTCCTTGATGCCCTGCATGTCGCGGGCCTCGCGGATCAGGCCGGGCATTTTTGCGAGGCTGCCACCCTCGACGCCGATGTCAGCCAGCAGCGAATCGATCAGCGGCGCCTGCACGCGGTAGCGCAGCGCCGAGTCGATCACCTCGTCGGTGGCGCTGCGGCCGCCATTGCCGCCATGGCCATTGCCATTGAGCCCGTCGACCTGGAGGATACGGATGCCCTCGATCTTCTCCATCGGCTTGACGCTCTCGCGCACGATGCCCTCGATACGGTCGAGCAGTTTTCTGCGGAACAGCGAGTAGCGGGCCTGGTCGGTAAGGACGTTCTCAGCCTCGTTGAGCATCCGCTGGGCTTCGGCTTCGACGGTGGCACGGACACGCTCGGCGTCCGCGGCAATCCGGGTCTCCTCGGCCTGCTTCTCGGCAATCATGATTTCGACGGTCTTGCGGCGTTTGGCGATCTCGCTCTCGCGCGCGGTGATGACGCGCTCGGTTGCCTCGGTGGCCCGCATCCGCGCTTCCTCGGCCATCGCCTTGGCAGCGGATTCTTCCAGCGACTTCTGATGGATCGCGATTGCCTTCTCCATCAGGACGGTTTCGACCTCCTTCTCGCGGTTGACCTCGAGCTTGCGCAGCTCGCGCTCGCGACCGACGCGGGCTTCGTCCAGGCCGCGGTCGGAGGAGATGCGCGCGCGCTCGACCTCCTCGCGGGAGGCGATCTCGGCCTCCTGCAACGACTGGACCCGGGCGACCTCGAGCTGCTCGATAGCGCGCCGGCGCTCGAGGCGGGCAGCTTCCAGCGCCTGCTCGCGCGAGACGTCGGTGGTCTCGACCTCCTTGCGGGCGACGATCTCGGCCTGCCGGACCTGGCGGTCGGCATCGATCCGCTCCGATTTCTTCGCGGAGAGGGCGATGACGCGGTCCTCGTCAGCGATCTCGATCGCCTTCTTCTGCTCGATATTGAGCACCTCGCGCTTCTTGGAGGAGTTGATCCGTTCAGCTTCCAGGGCAAGATCGACCACGATACGCTGGCGCTCGATGGTGTCGCGCCGTTTCAGTTCGGCGGCCTCCAGTACGCCCGTGCGCTCGATTTCCAGCGAGCGGGTATCGCGCTCGGCCTGGATGCGTTCGGCCGCAACGGCCTTCTCCTGCGCGATGCGGGCCGCCTCGATCGCTTCGCGGGAGGCGATGTCGGCTTCCTCGACGGCGCGATTGCGCGCGATCTCCAGCGAACGCACGCGCTCCTCCTGAGCGATGCGGCTCGCTTCGGTCGTCTCGCGTGCGGCGATGCCCGCAACTTCAAGGGCCTGGTTGCGCTCGATCTCCAGCTGCCTCGTGTTCTGCTCGGCAGCGATGCGCTCGGCGGCGAGCATCCGCTCGCGGGCGATGCGGGCCGCCTCGACCGCGCGCTGTGCCTCGATCTCGGCCTCCTGGATGGTGCGGACCTGCTGGATCTCCAGCGCGCGGGTGCGCTCGTCTGACGCGATACGCTCGACATTGACGATCAGCGTCTGGGCGATGCGCGCTTTCTCGGTAGCTTCGCGGGCGGCGATCTCGGCTTCGTCGATGGCGCGGGTGCGCTCGATCTCGCGGCGGCGCGTTTCCTCTTCGTTGGCGATGCGGGCATCGGTAACGACGCGGTCCTGCTGGATCCGGGCCTTCTCGATCGCCTCGCGCGCGGCGATCTCGGCTTCCTCGACGGTCCGCATCCGCTCGATCTCGCGCTGGCGGACCTCGCGTTCCGACGCAATGCGCGTCGTGTCGATCGAGCGCTGGTTGGCGATCCGCGTCTTCTCGATCTCCTCGCGCGCCAGCAGCTCTTTCTCCTCGATGGTGCGGGTGCGCTCGATCTCCTTCTGGCGGGTCTCGCGCTCGGAGGCGATACGGGCCTCGGCAATCGCCTGTTCATTGGCGATCCGCGAGCGCTCGATCGCCTCGCGTGCGGAAATCTGCGCCTGCTCGGCCTCGGTCTCGCGCAGGGCGCGTTCGCGGGCGACTTCCGTGCGCTGGAGCGCGCGGCGCATCTCGATGTCGCGTTCCTGCTCCAGCCGCGCCGTCTCGCTCTCGCGCTCGATTTCGAGTGCCTGTCGCTCGGCCTCCAGATTGCGGGTGCGGATCTTGATCATCGAGTCCTGCTCGATGTCGTTGCGCAGCTTGCGCCTCGCCTCGATGTCCTCCATCAGCTTGGTCAAGCCTTCGGCGTCGAAGCGGTTCGAGGGGTTGAAGAATTCGAGGTCGGTCTGGTCGAGATCGGTGATGGCGACGGATTCGAGCTCGAGCCCGTTCTGGGCGAGCGCCTCGGCCGCATTGGTCTTGACCCGCGCGACGTAGTCGCCGCGACGTTCATGCATCTCTTCGAGGGTCATTTCGGAAGCGACCGAGCGGATCGCGGAAATGAACTTGCCGGCCAGCAGCGCGTGGAGCTGTTCCGGCTCCATGGTGCGGCGACCGAGCGTTGCGGCGGCGATCGAGACGGCTTCGCGAGTGGCCTGGACCCTGACATAGAAATCGGCCTCGATATCGACGCGCATGCGATCGCGCGTGATCACGGCGTCCTGCCGCGAACGCACGATCCCCATCGGCAGCACGTTCATGTTGACCGACGTGTAATCGTGAATGAAGGGCAGCACGAAGGCACCGCCGTTGATCACGACGCGTTCGCCGAGGAAACCGGTCCGGACGAACGACACCTCCTTGGAGGAGCGGTGGTAGAGCCAGTTGACGATGTAGACGCCAACCACGATCACGATGATCGCGACGATCAGCCAGAGAATAAGCTCGCCGACCAGGATCCCTGACATGTTTCCCTCCCTCAATCTTACAGGCGTTATCGCGCGCCGATCGCCTTGAATTTGCGTACCTGCTCCGTCAACGCCCGCTCCACCGGCAGCCGCTCCATCGAGGAGGCACCGTAGAAGCCGTGGCAGTAGCGGGTGTTCTTCATGATGAAATCGGCATCCGCCGGATCCGCGATCGGGCCGCCATGGGCAAGCACGAGAATGTCCGGATTGACGCTGAGCGCGGCAGACGCCCAGGTGTCGATGCGCGCCGGGCAGTCCTTCAGCTTGGGTGCGGTCTGCGCGCCGATGGTGCCGCCGGTGGTGAGCCCGAGATGGCAGACGATGATGTCGGCGCCGGCGATCGCCATCGCGGCGGCTTCCTTCTCGCTGAAGACGTAAGGCGTCGTCAGCAGGTCCTTCTCGCGCGCCTTGGCGATCATGTCGATCTCCAGCGCGTAGGACATGCCGGTCTCTTCGAGATTGGCGCGGAAGACGCCGTCGATAAGGCCTACGGTCGGGAAGTTCTGCACGCCGGCAAAGCCGAGCGCCTTGAGCTGGTCGAGAAACACATCCATGTCGCGGAACGGATCGGTGCCGTTGACGCCGGCGAGCACCGGCGTCTTGCTGACCACAGGCAACACTTCGCCGGCCATCTCCAGCACGATGGCGTTGGCGTCGCCATAGGGCATCAGCCCGGCAAGCGAGCCGCGGCCGGCCATGCGGTAGCGGCCGGAATTGTAGATCACGATGAGATCGACGCCGCCGGCTTCCTCGCATTTGGCCGACAGGCCGGTGCCAGCGCCGCCGCCGACGATCGGCTCGCCGCGTTTCGCCATCTCGTGAAACCGTCTCAACAATGGTGCGCGTTCAAACCGGGCCATCGGTCACCTCGCTAGTCTCCGGCGTGCCCCGGCGCGGCCGAACAATGTTCGGAACGCAGCTGTGATGGTCGAGGCGAACTCGGGATCGTTGATGTTCTGCTTGACGCGGATCAGTTGGCGGTTGCCCGTCGAACGCACCGTGCGCTCCAGCGTGCGGAACAGGGCGGCGTCGGCCTCGCCATCCCAGAACGGCTGGCCGCGGGCATCGAGCGCGGAGACGCCCCCCTCGGGCAGGAAGAAACGCACCGGCCCGTCCATCTGGTTGAGCCGCTCGCCGATCCAGCGGCCCATGCGTTCGTTCTCCTCCACCGTCGTCCGCATTAGCGTTACCTGCGGATTGTGGACGTGGAATTTGCGGCCGCGATAGCGTTCGGGGATGGTGTCGGGCGCGCCGAAATTGACCATGTCGAGCGCGCCGACCGAGCCGATATAGGGCAGGCGGGTGCGGATGATCGCGCCGAAGCGATCCTCCGTCGCCGGAAATACGCCGCCCATCAGGAGGTCGCAGATTTCGGTGGTGGTGAGGTCGATCACGCCGGCGAGCTGGCTGGAGTCGACCAGCTTCTCCATCGAGCGGCCGCCGACGCCGGTGGCGTGGAAGACGAGGCATTCGAAATCCTCGCGCAGATCGGCCGCGATCTTCTGTACCGCCGGCGTCGTGACGCCGAACATGGTGATACCGACCGACGGCAGCGCGGCGCTGGCAGCCCGTTCCCTGTTCTCGCGCTGGTCGAGCCGCGCCTTGACCATGCCGGCGATGGCGTTGGCGCCGTTCGACAGCACCGCGCGCGAGATCGAGTTGAGGCCCTGCACGTCGGTGACCGAATGCATCATGGTGATGTCGGCGGGCCCCACATAAGGCCCGACGTCCCCGGAGGCGACCGAGGAGATGATCAGCTTCGGCACGCCGACGGGGAGGGTGCGCATGCCGGGTGCGACGAGAGATGCCGCACCCGAGCCGCCAGCGGAAATCACGCCGGCAACATTGCCCTGCCGCTTGATCCAATTGGCGAACGCGTCAGCCATCGCGGTGACTGCAGCACCGCGATCCGGGCCGAACACGGCCGAGCCGCCGCGACCGTGGTTCAGCGCGATCTCCTGGGCGGAGACATCGCAGGTTGCGTGCTTGCCGCTGGTGGAGACGTCGACCAGCCGCGTACGCAGGCCGCCTTCCACGATGATGTCGCGGATGAAGCGAAGTTCCGTGCCCTTGGTGTCGAGCGTGCCGACGACCAATACGACCGGAGGGCCGGAGGTCTGCGCCGTCACCGGCTCACGCTTGCGCCGCGCGGTCTCGTCGAGGCGGGGAACCTGCGTCGAGAGCGTGCGTGCGGCGGCCTCGATGCGCCCGATCGGGACCGGCTGCGACCACCGTGTCGGCGGCGTCGGATTGGAGATGTAGATCCGGATCGGTCCGCTGGCGCGCGTCGGTTGCGGGAGCGGCTTCGTTTCACTGCCGGCAGCCGGCACATCGATTTCGGGTTCGAGCTCGGCGTGCAGTCCGACGCCGAGCAGGCGCCGCTGCAGCTCGCGGTCGGCGGACAGCCGGCCAGAGTCGATGATGCGGTTGATGCGGCCGTTGACCATGATCGCGACATTGCGCGAGATCGCAGTCGCAACCCCAATGTTCTGCTCGATCACAAGCACGGACATGTCGCCGTCCTCGCCGAGCTGCTGCAGCATTTCCTCGACCTGGGCGACGATGACGGGCGCGAGCCCCTCGGTCGGCTCGTCCATGATCAGCAGCTGCGGATTTGTCAGCAGCGCGCGCGAGATTGCGAGCATCTGCTGCTCGCCACCGGAGAGCTGGCCGCCGCCATGATCCTTGCGTTCGGCGAGCCGCGGAAAGGTCTCGTAGATGCGTTCGACGGTCCAGGCACCGGACCGCATGCCGCCGGCGAGCCGCAGATGCTCGTCGACGCTGAGCGAGCGCCACAGCCGCCGGCCCTGCGGCACATAGCCGACGCCGAGCCGCGCGATATGCGCGGGTGGCCGCCGTGTGATGTCCTCGCCGCGGATTCGGATCGAGCCGCCGCTCACCTGCACCAGGCCCATGATCGCCTTGCACAGCGTGGTCTTGCCCATGCCGTTGCGGCCGACCACGGAAAAAACGCCGGCATCGAGCGAGAGGTCGACACCCTGCAGCGCGTGCGAATGGCCGTAATAGACGTCGAGGCCGCGGACCTCGAGCGCTGCGGGGGAGCGGCGGACCTCATTCATGGCCGCCTCCGAGATAAAGTTCCTGCACCTCGGGGTCGGACTGGATCTCCTCGGGCACGCCTTCCTTGAAGATGCGGCCGTTGTGCATCATCGTCACGCTCTCGACGACGCGCAGCGCCACGTCCATGTCGTGCTCGATGATGATGTAGCCGATATGCGCCGGCAGCGAGGTCAGGATCTCGACCAATTCGGCCCGCTCGGTCGGTGAGAGGCCGGCGGCGGGCTCGTCGAACAGCACGAACCGCGGGGCGCCCGCCAGCGCCAGCGCGATTTCGAGCTGGCGCTGCTGGCCGTGTGCGAGCTCGGCGACGCGCTGATCCTTCACCGCGGTGAGGTGCACGGCTTGCACCAGACTGTCAGCGGCCTGCATCAGCGCATCGGTCTGGCCCGGACGAAGGAACGAGAAGCGCCCGCGCGAGACGCCACGGCAGGCGAGATAGACGTTGTCCTGGACGGTGAGGCCGGGGAACAGCGCGGAGATCTGATAGGTCCGCCTCAGCCCGCGGCGGATGCGCTCATAGGGCGGGAAGTGCGTAACGTCCTCACCGAAGAAGCGGATCGTGCCCGATGTCGGCAGGAAGTCGCCGGTGATGCAGTTGAACAGTGTGGTCTTGCCGGCGCCGTTGGAGCCGAGCACGGCGCGCCGCTCGCCGGGGCGCACGGTGATGGTGACGTCGGTCAGCGCCGCCAGCGCGCCGAACAGCCGGGTGACGCCGCGCAGCTCGAGTGCTGCACCGGCACCGACCGCGGAGAGACGCCGGGCGACGCTATCCATGGCCGCGCCCTCCGCCCGGGTGATCTGACTGCGGACGTTGGCTCTGGCGCCAGCGTTGCCACAGGCCGATCACACCGTCTGACGACCAGAACACGATGGCGAGGAAGCCGAGGCCAATCAACAGCCGGAACCGGTTGCCGTCGAGCCCGATCCTGACCAGGAAATCGAGCGCAAACGTGCGCAGGAGGACGAAGACCAGTGCGCCGATATAGGGACCGATCGGCCGGGTAATGCCGCCGACGACGGCGATGATGAGAATGTCGATGCAGGCGCCGACGCTGACTGAGCCGGGCGAGATCTGGCGGTAGTTCCAGACCTGGAGCACGCCGGCAAGGCCTGCGATGAAGGACGCTACCGCATAGGCCGCGACGCGGTGCGCATTGACGTTGAAGCCGAGCGCTGCCATGCGGCGCGGATTGTCGCGCACGCCCTGCAACGCCAGGCCGAACGGTGCGCGAGAGATGTAGTCGACGGCGAAGTAGCAGATCGCGGCGACCGCGAGCACGACATAGTAGAAGGGAATATCCCGGCGCCAGTCGACGCCCCAGAAATGCGGCGTCGAGACATTGTTGATGCCGGTGTGGCCGTTGAAGATCGCCCAGTTCTGGTTGGTGAAGTAATAGAAAGCAGCGCCGATCGCGAGCGTGATCATGATGGTGTAGATGCCCTCGGTCCGCACCGCGAGGGCGCCGCCGAGCGTGCCGAAGATGGTCGCGAGCGTCAGCGCCATCGGCACCGCCAGCCACCACGGCCAGCCCAGGCTGATATTGGCATTGCCGCTGACGCCGAACACCGCGACCATGTAGGCGCAAAAGCCGGCGATGGTGAGCTGCATCAGGCTGACCATGCCGCCATAACCGGCCAAGAACATCAGGCTGAGCGCGATGGTGCCGAGGATCAGCGTCGTCGCAAAAATTTCGATCAGGAAGAAGCCGTTGGCGATCAGTGGCATGATCAGGAGGATGGCCGCCACGATCCAGACCGCGGGATTGTTGGCGTCGGGCCAGCTTCGCGCGGCCGGCCGCTGTGCCGCGGCGGCGGGGTTGTGGATCTGGACGCGAGCGTCGTGGGTGACGGACATGTCAGCGCCTCGCGAGCAGGCCCTGCGGCCGAAGCGCCAGCACCAGCACCATGATCAGGAACGTCACGACGATGGCGTAGGTCGGGATGTAGACCGAGCCGAGTTGCTCGGCGAGGCCGATGATCAGCGCGCCGAGCGCGGCACCCGGGATCGAGCCCATGCCGCCGACGATCACGACCACGAGGGACGCGAGCAGGAAACGGATGTCCTCGCCGGGGGAGAGTGACTGGAAGGTGCCGCCGACCACGCCCGCGATGCCGGCAAGCCCGGCACCGAGCGCGAAGACGAGCACGAAGACGATCTGGATGCGCACGCCGGTTGCGGCGAGGATGTCACGATCGTCGACGCCGGCGCGAATGATCATGCCGATCCGTGTGCGGTTGAGCGCGAGCCACATTGCGATGCCGATGATCACGGATGCCAGGAAGATCACAAGCCGCACCAGCGGATAGCGCAGGTAGACCGGTTCGCCCGAGGATTTCACTGCGGTGATCAGCGGCAGCTCAATCGGACCGATCAGCCAGTTCGGTGTCTGGACTTGATAGAAGTCGCCACCGCAGGCCCACAGCATGAGATCGGCGAACACGATCGAAAGCCCGATCGTCACCATGGTCTGGCGCAGATCCTGGCCCTCCATGCGGCGGAACACAAGGAGCTGAAGCAGGACGCCGACCAGCGCCGTCAGGATGAAGGCAACGATGAACGAAAGAATCCAGGAGCCGGTCGAGGCACTGATGGCGTAACCGACATAGCCGCCGAACAGGTAGAGCGAGCCATGGGCGAGGTTGACGTTGCGCATCAGGCCGAAGATCAGCGTGAAGCCGCTGGCGACGAGGAAATAGAGACCGCCGAGCGTGATGCCGTTGAAGAGCGCGTTGAGGAACACCCGTTTGCGGCCGATCGCCTCTTCAAGCCCCGGTGGCCATACCGCGAAGATCAGCCACAGCGCCACTGCGACAGCGATGATGATGATCAGCGCCCATGCAGGATGGCGCTCGACAAAGCGGGTCATGATCGCCGCTCCGTCGTCACGTCCCTCCAGCCCTCTGCTTTCAAGCGAGGCGAGGTCGCACGCAGACCGTTGGCGGCCGCAAGCCCTGCCATGAACGTACGCTCCCTATCGACCGCGATCCTCTTGTCGGGATCGCGTTCTGCATATCCTAGTGGGACGCACGGGAGCGCGTTTGATCGTGAGTATCTTTTCGCGTGCTCGTCAGCCGCGCAAAACCTTGGCCGCGCGGCGATAATCGGTCGGCGCCATCCCGACATTGGCGGCGAAGAAACGGGTGAAACCGCTCTGCGAGGAGAAGCCGAGATCGAAGCCGATATCGGCGATCGGCGCTTCGCTCGCCACCAGCGCCTCCAGCGCCTGCTCCATCATCAGCGTGTTGAGATAGAGGTGAGGGGTAACGCCGGTCTGGGTGCGGAACAGCCGGTAGAAATGGGGGCGCGACAGGCCGGATTCGCGCGCGATGGTGTCGAGCTCGATCTCGGCGCCGGGGCTCTCCGACATCATCTTGATGCATTTGCGCACGCGAAAATCGGTGACGGAGCCGCTCGCGCGTGGATCCCGCGTGAGCTCGGCCTGCTGCCAGCTTTCGTCGTAGCAGATGTCGATCAGGCTTCTCAGCTCGCCATCGAGGCTATTCAGCGAGGGTGCGCCGCACACAAGGGCGGCTGCGTGCCTGATATGCTTGTCCAGCGCAACCGACCGCGTGAGCTGGGTGCGGCCAAACCGCAGGCGGTCGGCGCCCGGCGCGTCGGGCGCGAACCACTCTGCATTGACATAGAGCACGAAGAACACGGCGCCGCCGTCGAGATCGGACGGCAGGAAATTATGCGGCTCCCATGGATTGACTGCGACCACGGAACCTTCGGTGAGCTCGTAGCGTCCATCGTTGACATCGATGCATGCGGGACGCCCCCCGACATGGAAGATCAAATGACCTTCGCGATGTGCGTGGATGTTGAAAGGGCGGTTCAACTGATAGACCGTCGCCCGGCCAAAGCGGCCGTGGAAGACGGCGAGCGCCCGGCTCATGCCTTCTCTCCCAGAAGCTCTCGTCTTTTTTTGATAGCGTTCAACAACCAAGGAGAGAATGCAAGGGCGCACGTATCGCGCACTTTGCAAATCTCTCCCCGGTCAGTCATGGCGTTGCTGATAAGACTACGTCAGTACTTCTTACATTCCGGTACCGTACGGCTTGGCAAACCGATCTTGGCGAACACGGCGGGGTCGTAGCCCAGCGTCTGGTTCACGTTCGGGATCACCTTCACGACCTTCGAGAACAGCGCGCCCTTGCCGTCGTCGACGACTTCGGTGACGAAGTTGGTGCCGATCGCCTGGCGGTTGGCGTCGAGCTTGATCTTGCCGTTGGGCGCATCGAGCTCGATCTTGGCCAGTGCAGCCTTGTACTTGGACTGGTTGTCGCTGAGATCGCCATTGACCTGACGCAACGCCAGGACCAGCGCCATGGTCGATCCGTAATAGTTGGTGGCGAGCAGCGACGGGCTCGGGAAGCGCTTGTTTGGCGGGAAGGCGTCCTGATAGTCCTTCACGAACTTCTGCCAACCCGGATCTTCCCAGGTGTCGGCCTGGCCGCTCGCGGCCAGCGTGCCGACCAGCGCGTTCTTGGCATTGCCCTTGGACGACAGGATGGTCTGATCGATCATGATCGACCCGCCCATTAGATGCGCCTTGCCGCCGGCCTGCTGGTACTGGTTGAGGAAGTTGACGGCGTCAGCGCCGCCGAGGCCGAGATAGATCGCATCGACGTCGTCGGGCAGGGCGGCGATGACCGAGGCAAAGTCCTTGGTGCCGAGCGGCACCCATTGCCGGTTGGTGACCTGTCCGCCGGCGCCGCAGAACTCCAGCACGAGGCCGAACACCTGGGTATAGATGAAGGAATAGTCCTCACCGACGGTCGCGATCTTGCGATACTTCTTCTCGTCATAGGCGTATTTGCCGAGGCCCACCTGCCACTGCGCGCCGTCCATATTGTAGCGGAAGAAGTTCGGGGCCGGATCGACATAGGTCGTTTCCTGGGCCCCGGAGGCCGCGTTGATGAAGGTCAGCTCGGGATGGGTCTTTGCAAAATTCTTGACCGCGATGCCCTCGTCGCCTGACAGCGGCGACAGCAGGATCTGCACCTTGTCCTGCTCGATCAGCTTTCGCACCGCACGGACCGCAGAGTCCGGCGTTGCGTCAGTCGAGGCGATGACGAATTCGAGCTCCTTGTCGCCAACCTTCTTGCCGAGCACGTTGAGCGCGGTCTGGAAGCCGCGGATGCCGTCCTCGCCGAGCACGGTATAGGTGCCTTCGAGCGTCGCGGTGACGCCGACCTTGATCTTCTCCTGCGCGAAGGCGGTGCCCGACAACAACAGGCTGCTCAACGCGATCAGTCCTAGACTGCCTTTCAACATTGCTCTCCTCCCTGGGGCGTTCTTGTCGTTGTTTTTCACTCGTTGTTTTTCACCGCATCCTCGCGCGTCCGCCGCGCGGTGCGACGTTTTGCAAGGCCAACGGTTCTTGAGGTGGAGGCTAACCGAACTCGGATGCGGCGCACGCGTCGGAGCCATGCGCGGCTTAACGGGCAGTCTCATTTTGAATGGTGCGTCGCAAATCGTTCCTCACCGCCCGAAGCCCGATCGGGGTGGCAGTCATTCAGTCGGCTTCAATACGCGATCTGCCATTGACAGGCAGCCCGAGGTGATAGAATTATAACAAGATAAGTTGTAAAAATAACAATATGTCACCATCGTACCAGCATCTCGCAGGGCGACGGGAGGAAGGTTTGGAATTGTCCGGTTCGGGTACGGCAGAGCCAGGGACGTCGACCTCGCTTTTGATGGTCAGTGCCATCAACAAGCGTTTTGGCGGCGTGCGAGCGCTGCGCGACGTCAACCTCGAGGTTCGCGCCGGCGAAGTGCACGCGCTGCTGGGCGAGAATGGCGCGGGAAAATCCACGCTGATCAAGATCCTCAGCGGTGTTCATGCCCTCGACAGCGGCACGATCGAGATCGCCGGCAGGCCGGTGGAATTCGACAGCCCGGCGAAGTCGCGCGAGGCGGGGATCGCCGTCGTCTATCAGGACCTCAGCCTCGTCGAATCCTTGAGTGTCGCGGATAATCTGTTGCTCGGCCGTGAGCCGCGTGCGCGTTTCGGCTTCGTCCGGCAGCGCGCGCTGATGGCCAGGGCCGAGGCGTTCCTGAACGAGCTCGGCATTCCCCTGGATACGAGAGCGACTGTCGGCTCGCTGCCTTTCGCCTATCGCCAGATGACGGAGATCGCCAAGGCCCTGATGGGCGAGGTTCGGCTTCTGATCCTCGATGAGCCGACCTCTTCGCTGACATCGGATGAGGTCCGGATCCTGTTCGATGCGATCGGGAAGGCAACGCGTCGTGGAGTCGGCGTGATCTATGTGACCCATCGGCTCAACGAGGTCTTCGAGATCTCGCAGCGCGTGACTGTGCTCCGCGATGGCGCTAACGCCGGCACGTTCGTCACCGCCGAGACCGACATGAAGCGGCTGGTGAACGCGATCGTCGGAGCCGATCGATCGACACCCACTGGCCCGCGCACCGAACCCGCCGCGAAGCGTGAATTGGATCCGTTGCCGGTCTTGTCGCTGTCGGATGTGTCTAACGACCGGCTTCGCGCTGTCGATCTGTCCGTGCTGAAGGGCGAGATCCACGGCCTCGCCGGATTGATCGGCAGCGGACGCACGGAGATTCTGGAGACAGTGTTCGGCCTCCGGCCGCTCGAGAGCGGCGCAATCGAGATCGAGGGCCGGCGATGGCTGCCGGGAGGACCTGCCGATGCGATAGAGCAGGGCATCGCGCTGGTGCCGGAAGACCGGCACGTGCAGGGTCTGGTCCTGGACCATTCGATCGAACGAAATGTCACTTTGCCGCGGATTTCCCATTTCTCGCGCTGGGGCTGGATGCAGCAACGCGCCGCTGCCAGGCGGGCCGAAACCGCGGTCGCCAGGCTTTCGGTGAAAGCGCCGGGCGCGTTCAGCCTGGTCAGGACACTCTCCGGCGGCAACCAGCAAAAGGTCGTGTTCGGAAAATGGAATGATCCGCGGCCGCGCGTGCTGCTCCTGGACGAACCGACGGTCGGCGTCGACGTGGGCGCACGCGAGGAGATCTATGCCGTGATCCGGAATGCCGTCCGCGACGGCAGCGGGGTCCTGGTCGTCTCGTCCGATCTCGTCGAGTTGATCGAGCTCTGCGACCGCATCTCCGTGATCGTCAACGGGCATGTGGCTCGTACGCTTTCGCGCGGCGAGATCGATGATGCCGAAGAGCTGCATCATCTCCTCCAGATCTACCAGGCCTCCGGGCCAGGCCACTTGCAAGAGCTTCCCGCATGACAGAACTGACTGCTCCCAACGTGGTCGCCTCGTCGACCCGATCCGATCGCCGCCGCAAGATTCTCCAGAATCTGCTGCGGGGCGAGCGGCCGTACATGCTGTACATCGCCTTCGTGATCCTGCTGGTCGTGTTCAGCCTGTCCTCGCCCTGGTTCCTCTCGGTCGACAATTTCCTGAATATCGGGCGCCAGACCACGCTGGTGTCGATCATCGCGGTCGGCATGACCTTCATTATCATCGCGCGCCAGATCGATCTGTCGGTTGCCTCGACATTGGCGCTATCAGGCATGGCGGCCGCTCTCGCGATGAGCCAGATCAACAACAGCTGGATCGTGGGCGCCGTGGCCGGGCTCGGCACCGGTGCGCTGGTCGGGCTGCTCAATGGCATCCTGACCACGCAGCTATCGATCCCGTCGTTCCTGGTGACGCTGGGCTCGCTGAGCATGGCGCGGGGACTGGCGATGATGGTGACCAACACCAAGCCGGTGATCATCACCAACGAGACTTATTTTGCGATCTTTGGGGAAGGTACGTTCCTCGGCATACCGGTTCCGATCGCCTGGACGTTGGCGGCGATGATCATCGGCATCCTGCTGCTGCACTACAACGTGTTCGGCCGGCGCATCTATGCGGTCGGCGGCAATCCGACCGCGGCGCTCTATTCCGGCATCAACACCAAACGGATCACGACTTCGGCCTTTGTCCTGACCGGCACGCTGGCCGGATTAGCGGCGCTGGTGCTGTCGGCGCGTTCACACGCCGCGCGGCCAGATGTCGTGCAGGGCATGGAGCTCGACGTCATCGCCGCGGTGATCCTCGGGGGCTGCAGCCTGTTCGGCGGGCGCGGCTACATCCTGGGAACGCTGTTCGGCAGCTTGATCATTGGCACGCTCAACAACGGCCTTGTTCTGCTCGGCGTGAGCTCGCCGATGCAGCTCGTGATCAAGGGCGCGATCATCGTGGCCGCGGTTGCTTTCACGAAACGCTAGTCGAAGTCAGGCGCGGCGCATGAGCCACAAGTTCATCGCGCTGCGTGGGTAGGGGCAAGGTCGCTGGCCCTCTGGTGAATCGGCGACCAAAAATGGAGGAAACAATGAAACCAATCTTGCGACAGACCTTGCCTTTGACTGTGTTGATGGCCGCTGCGGCAGCCGTCTCGATTGTCCCCTCGGCCCGCGCCGAAGTGCCCGCGACCTGCGTCAAGGGCGTCGATCTCGCAACGCTCGGGCCGAAATCGATCGTCGGCCAGGGCCCCCATGGCGAGAAGGCGGCTTCCCCCGAGGTGCTTGCGCTGTCGGAGGCCGACGCCGCCAAGGTCAAGGAGAAGCACTTCAAGGTCGGCATCTCCATGCAGACGGTCAACCTCGACTGGTCGCAGCTGCAGATCCAGGGCATCACCGATACGCTGAAGAAGTACGGCGTGACGGTGACGGGTGTCGCATCCGCCGAATATCAGGTGGACAAGCAGATCGCTGATATCGAGAACACCATACAGCAGCATCCTGACGGCATCATTTCGATCCCGGTCGATTTCACCGCGACCGCGCCGACCTACAAGAAGATCGCCAAAGCCGGCATCAAGCTCGTGCTGATGGACAGCATCCCGACCGGCCTGAAGCATCCCGAGGAATATGCGACGATGGTCTCGGCCGATAGCCAGGGCAACGGCCAGATCGCGGCACAGATCCTGGCGTCCTGCGTGGCGCAGAGCGGCACCATCGGTCTCGTCAATTTCGGCGTCGATTATTTCAGCACCAACGAGCGCACCAAGGGCGTGCGGGAGTGGATGAAAGCAAACCGGCCCGACATCAAGATGAAGCAGGTCGATTTCACCGATCCGCCGAAGGTCTCGCAGATCGCCGGCGACTTCCTGACCGGCAATCCCGACGTCAAAGGACTGTACGCGGTGTGGGATCAACCGGCGCTCGACACGTTGAGCTCGATGCGGGCCCAGGGCATCGACATTCCCATGACGACGGTCGACCTCGGCCTGCAATCGGCCATCGAGATCGCCAAGGGCGGGCCGCTGAAGGCGACCGGCTCTCAGCGTCCCTACGACCAGGGTGTCGCCGAGGCGATGGCGATGATGAACGCGCTGCTGGGTAAGGAAACGCCTGGCTGGATCGGTGTGCAGTCGCTGCCGGTGACGCAGTCGAATGTGCTGGAGTCCTACAAGACCGTGTTCAAGAAAGATCCGCCGGCCGAGCTGGCGGATGCCTGCAACAAGGCGAAGCCTGCCTGCAACTGAGCCTGTCATACAATGCGTGGTCCCGCTGGACCACGCATTGTTCGGCGGACCTCATCCTGGCGAACCAGCTCACGCCCGGATCAGGCTGCGCTGGTGACGTATTCGACCGGATGGCTGCGGAAGTGCTTGCGCGTGTCTGCCGGCACGGAGCCGCCGACGATGATCCGCGAGAACGAGCTGACGTCGGCGAAGAACGCGGGCTTGAGGCTGCCGAGCTTGCTGGCGTCGACCACGAGGATGCTCTCCATCGCGGTCGCGATGACGGCCTGCTTGATGGCGACTTCGTGGAAATTCGAGCAGCTGGCGCCGCGGGTCCAGTGCAGGCCGCCGGCCGAGACGAAAGCCTTGTTGACCCCGAGCCGCCGCAGATAGGACAGGCCGTCATCTGACGAGAACGACTGCGACGACGGATGGTAGAGCCCGCCCATCAACATCACCTGCGTCGCTGCACGGTGGGTGACGATCGAGGCGACGTTCAGCGAATAGCAGATCACCGAGAGAGGCATGTCCTCGGGCAGGCAATCCGCGAGCGACTGCATCGTGGTGCCGCAGTCGATGAAGATGGTATCACCTTCCTTGATCGAGGCGGCTGCGGATCGGCAGGCGAGGAGCTTGTCCTGCGTATGCTGGTCGATTTCCTGCTCGAATGTGTACTTGATCCCGGTCGGCGACGCCGCGTTGACGACGTAACCGCCGAGCAGGGCGAGCACCGCCTCGGGCCCGGCTAGGTCGCGCCTGACCGTCATCTCCGACACCTTCAGCAGTCCTGCGGCGTCCTTCAGATGCAGTGCGCCGCTCGTCTCGACGGCGCGGCGGAGCCGCTGCAGCCGCTGGACGCGGGTCTCGCTGGGGCGTGCGGTCGGCGTTTCAGTCATTTTCGTCACCGAGCTTGCTTATCCGGTTGACAATGATCTTACAATGATGTGAGTTTAGCAACGCCATTTTGTTACAATAATAACATCTGGCCCGAAGGGTGTTGCCGCTGTCCGCGATGGCAGGCAGCAGAAGCTCCAGCGGGCAAGGGATGGGAGGATCGCATGTCGCAATCGGCACATTCAGTCTATCTGCCGTTTCAGCCGATTCGCTAGCATCGCACGGCGTACCGATGGCGCAGGGCGTCTTGATATCAAATCCATCCGCGGTGCCGGCGCAGCCCCATGCGCGGGATCACAATCGTCCGCATCCGATCGCGCGCAACAGCGGCCGCGCCCTCGAGATGGACTGGGTCGATGAGATCAGGATCAATCTGTCCGCCGCCGAGCGCCGGGTTGCCAGCCTGCCGGGCCGACGCACCGTCAAGAAGGACGCGCAGGCGGCATGGTTGCTCAAGGCGATCACCTGCATCGACCTGACGACGCTCAACGGCGACGATACGACTGAGCGGGTGAAGCGCCTCTGCGCCAAGGCGAGGGCGCCGATACGAAGCGACCTTCTCGAGGCACTCGGCTTTGCCGGGCGCGGGCTGCACACGGGCGCGATCTGCGTCTATCACCGCTTCGTCGCAACCGCGGTCGAAGCGCTCGAGGGGTATGACATTCCGGTTGCTGCGGTCTCGACCGGATTCCCTGCTGGCCTCGTGCCCCATGATCTGAAGCTCAAGGAGATCGAGGCGTCCGTCAGGGACGGGGCGCATGAGATCGACATCGTCATCACGCGTGAGCATGTGCTGACCGGAGACTGGCGCGCTCTTTACGCCGAGGTCCGGGATTTCCGCGCCGCCTGCGGCGATGCGCATCTGAAGACGATCCTGGCAACGGGCGATCTCAAAACGCTGCGCAACGTCGCCAAGGCGTCGATGGTCTGCATGATGGCGGGCGCCGACTTCATCAAGACCTCCACCGGCAAGGAGGGCGTCAATGCCACGTTGCCGGTGACGCTCGCGATGCTGCGCATGATCAGGGTCTATGAGGAGCGCACCGGCTTCAAGATCGGCTTCAAGCCGGCCGGCGGAATCTCGACGGCGAAGGACGTGCTCAACTACCAGTTCCTGATGAAGGAGGAGTTGGGACGCGATTGGCTCGAGCCGGATCTGTTCCGCGTCGGCGCCTCGAGCCTGCTCGCCGACATCGAGCGTCAGCTTGAGCATCACGTCACCGGCCGCTACTCGGCCTTCAACCGTCATCCCGTGGGCTGAGCATGAGTATCGCACATTACTACGAGACCATGGATTATGGTCCTGCCCCCGAGGCGGACGGCGAGGCGCGCGCCTGGCTGAAGCGGCACGAGGCGACGTTTGGGCATTTCATTGCCGGCAAATTCGCAGCTCCAGCGTCGGGCAAGCATCTGACGACGATCGAGCCGGCCACCGGCAAGACGCTGGCCAGGATCGCGCAAGGCATCGCTGCGGATGTCGAGGCTGCCGTCGGCGCCGCGCGATCGGCGCAGTCGTCATGGGCAAAGCTCGGTGGTCACGGTCGTGCCCGTCATCTCTATGCGCTGGCGCGCATGCTGCAGCGTCACGCTCGCCTGTTCGCGGTGCTGGAAGCGATCGACAATGGCAAGCCGATCAGGGAAACCCGCGATCTCGACGTGCCACTCGCCGCGCGCCACTTCCTGTATCACGCCGGCTGGGCGCAGTTGCAGGAGCGCGAATTCGTCGACCATGTCCCGGTCGGTGTGGTCGGCCAGATCATCCCCTGGAACTTTCCGCTGCTGATGCTGGCCTGGAAGATCGCGCCCGCGCTGGCGACCGGCAATACCGTGGTGCTGAAACCGGCAGAATTCACGTCACTCACCGCGCTGCTGTTCGCCGAGCTCGCGGCGGAAGCCGGCCTGCCGCCCGGCGTGTTGAATGTGGTGACGGGCGATGGCGCCACCGGCGCGTTGCTCGTCGAAAATCCCGGTGTCGACAAGATCGCCTTCACCGGATCGACCGAGGTCGGGCGGTTGATCCGTCAGTCGACCGCCGGGAGCGGCAAATCGCTGACGCTCGAGCTTGGCGGCAAGTCGCCATTCATCGTGTTCGACGACGCCGACCTCGATGGCGCCGTGGAAGGCGTGGTCGACGCGATCTGGTTCAACCAGGGCCAGGTCTGCTGCGCCGGATCGCGGCTGCTGTTGCAGGAGGGCATTGCAGAGACATTCCGCAAGCGCCTGATCCGCCGCATGGAGACGCTGCGCGTGGGTCCGCCGCTCGACAAGGCGATCGACATGGGCGCGGTGGTCGCACCAGTGCAGCTCGAGCGGATCAAGGCGCTGGTCGAAACGGGAGTGAAGGAGGGCGCCGAGAAGTATCAGGCGCCGGGACCGATCCCCGCCGAGGGATGCTTCTATCCCCCGACCTTGCTCTGGAACGTGCATCCGTCATCGACCGTGGCGATCGAGGAGATCTTTGGCCCGGTGCTGGTCGCGATGACGTTCCGGACGCCGGACGAGGCGGTGATGCTCGCCAACAACACGCGCTATGGCCTTGCCGCCAGCGTGTGGAGCGAGACCATCGGCCTGGCGCTCGATATCGCGCCAAAACTTCAGGCCGGCGTGGTCTGGGTCAATGCGACCAATTTGTTTGATGCCAGCGTCGGCTTCGGCGGCTATCGCGAGTCCGGCTTCGGCCGCGAGGGTGGCCGGGAAGGCCTCTACGAATATCTCAAGCCGAAGGCCTGGAGCGGGCGGAAGGCGCGGGCGAAGGTGCCGCCGCCATCCCCGGCGGCTCCTGCCGACGGCGCCGGATTTGGCACGCCGTCGATCGATCGGACCGCCAAGCTGTTTGTCGGCGGCAAGCAGGTCCGTCCTGACGGAAATTATTCGCGCGCAGTGCTGTCGCCGAAGGGGCGGCAGCTCGGCGAAGCCGGCGAGGGCAATCGCAAGGATATCCGTAACGCCGTGGCCGCCGCGCGCTCGGCCGAAGGGTGGGCGCGGGCGACGACGCATAATCGCGCCCAAATCCTCTACTATCTTGCCGAGAATCTGTCCGCGCGCGGCGACGAGTTCGCCAAGCGCATCGGTGATATGACCGGCGTTTCGCCCGCAAAGGCGCGCGCGGAGGTCGAGGCGAGTATCGAGCGGCTGTTCAGCTATGGGGCGTGGGCCGATAAATACGAGGGGACGATCCATGCGCCGCCGTTGCGCGGCGTGGCGCTGGCCATGCACGAGCCGATCGGCGTGGTCGGGGTGGCCTGTCCGGACGAGGCCCCGTTGCTGGGCTTCATCAGCCTGGTGGCACCGTTGATCGCGATGGGCAACCGTGTCGTCGCCGTTCCGAGCGAGCGGCATCCGCTTGCAGCGACCGATTTCTACCAGGTGCTGGAGACGTCGGACGTGCCGTCAGGCGTGGTGAATATCGTCACCGGCGAGCGCGATGTGCTGGCAAAGGTCCTTGCCGAGCATGACGACGTCGATGCGCTCTGGGTGTTCGGCTCGCAAGAGGCCTCGACGGCCGCCGAGCGGCTGTCGGTCGGCAACCTCAAGCGCACGCTGGTCGACCACGGGCTGGCGCTCGATTGGTACGACCGGGCGGCGAGCGAAGGTCCGATCCTGCTCCGTCATGCGGTGCAGGTGAAGAACATCTGGATTCCCTACGGGGACTGAAGACGTCACCTTGCGGTGATACTGGTTGGCATCCGAACCATCAGAGTTCGGGCGATTTTGACGACAAGGGAGGGACGCAACATGCTCAAGGGCATCAATCCACTGCTCAATGCCGACGTGCTCTATGCCTTGCGCGCGATGGGGCACGGAGACCGCCTCGTGGTGTGCGATACCAATTTTCCTGCTGACTCGATCGCACGCCAGACCGTGTTCGGCGAGCTGCTTCGCATCGACAACGTCAGCACGGCAAAGGCGATCGAAGCCATCCTCTCGGTGCTGCCGCTCGATACGTTCGTCGACGATGCCGCGATCCGCATGGAGATCGTCGGCCAGCCCCAGGAGGTGCCGCCGGTGCAGCGCGAGGTGCAGGCCGCGATCGACCGCGCCGAGGGACGCTCCTGGCCGCTGGTCGGGGTCGAGCGCCATGCCTTCTATGAAAGGGCCAAGACGGCCTATTGCGTGATCGCCACCGGTGAGCGGCGCTTCTACGGCTGCTTCCTGTTCTCCAAGGGCGTCATCGCGCCGGACGAAGAGTGACGACCATGAGCAAGACTGGCGTCGCAGTGCTCGGCATCTTCGTTGTCGATCTGGCCTTTCGGGCCGGCAGCATGCCTGCGATCGGCGAGACGATCGCAGGCTCGGGATTTGCCATGGGACCAGGCGGCAAGGGATCGAACCAGGCCGTGGCCGCTGCGCGCGCGGGCGCGGACGTGACCTTCATCTCCCGGATTGGCCGCGACGCCTTCGGCGATCTTGCCATCAAGACGTGGGAGGCCGAGGGAATTCGCCCGTGCGTGGCCAGGACTGCGGAGGCGCCAACCGGCGCCGCCTTCATCTATGTCCACGAGACACGCGGCGACAACGCCATCATCGTGGTGAGCGGAGCGGCCGACGGTCTCAGCCCTGCCGACGTCGACGCGGCCGCGGATGCGATCCGCACCAGCCGCGTCTTCGTGACCCAGCTCGAGCAACCGGTCGCCGCCGCGCAGCGCGGCCTCGAGATCGCGCGCGCTGCGGGCAGCGTCACCGTGTTCAACCCGGCACCCGCGGGCGCATTCGACGACAGCCTGTTTGCATTGTGCGACTACGTCGTTCCCAACGAGACCGAGGCGGAAGCGCTGACGGGGATCGCGGTGAGCGATCTCGACGGCGCCCGCCGCGCCGGAGACGCGTTGCTGGCCAAGGGAGCGGGGACCGCGCTGATCACGCTCGGTGAACGCGGGGCGCTGTTTCACGGGCGAGATCGCTCGCTGCACGTGCCCCCGTTCGCCGCCGGCAAGGTGGTCGAAACCGCGGGCGCGGGCGATGCATTCGTCGGCGGCTTCGCAGCAGCGCTTGCGGGCGGCGCCGATCCACTGGAAGCGGCGCGGTTCGGGTCGGCCACGGCGGGGATTTCCGTGACGCGTGCGGGGACTGCGCCTGCCATGCCGCGGCGTGCCGAGATTGAAGCCCTGTTGAAGCGATGATCTGCTCATGATGCGGAACGATCCGATCAAGCATGTCTTCATCTGGCCGGCGGTGCTCGTCGTGCTGGCGATCTCGATCTTTCCGCTGATCTATTCGTTCACCACGAGCTTCCTCAGCTATCGCCTGATTCCCCCGATCCCGCCGCGCGTCGTGTGGCTCGGAAATTATGTTTCGCTCTTGCAAGAGCCGCGCTTCTGGAATGCGATCTTCACGACGACGATGATCGCGTTCATCGCGGTCGGTTTGCAGTACGTAATCGGGTTTGGCGTTGCGCTCGCGCTGAACGCGCGCATTCCGGGCGAACGGCTGTTTCGCGTGGCCTTGCTGCTGCCCATGCTGCTGGCCCCGGTTGCCGTCGCGCTCGTTGCCCGAATGATCTTCAATCCGACCATGGGGCCGCTCAACCAGCTTTTGTCCATGTTCGGACTGGCGAACCTGCCGTTCCTCACCAACGGACATTGGGCGCTCGCCTGCATCATTGCGGTTGAGATCTGGCAGTGGACGCCGTTCATCATCCTGATGATGCTGGCTGGCCTGCAAACACTCCCTGAAGATGTCTACGAGGCGGCCGAGCTCGAGAATGCCAGCGCCTGGCAGCAATTCTGGGGCATCACGTTCCCGATGATGCTGCCGATCTCCGCTGCGGTCGTCTTCATCCGCCTGATCGAGAGCTACAAGATCATGGACACCGTGTTCGTGATGACGGGCGGTGGACCCGGCGTGGACACCGAGACCTTGACCTTGTTCGCCTATCAAGAGGGCTTCAAGAAGTTCAATCTCGGCTACACGTCGGCACTCAGCTTCCTGTTCCTGATCGCGATCACGATCATCGGCGTGACCTATCTGGCGCTGCTGCGGCCGCATCTGGAGAAGCGCCGATGAGCGGGCAGGGCCTGACCGGACTGTCGAGCTGGAGTCGCCGCCTGGTCACGGCCGGCGTGCTCGTCTGGTGCCTGATCACGGCGTTTCCGCTCTATTGGGTGGTGGTGACGGCGTTCAAGACCCCGCCGGGCGTGGTCGGCGGCCCGACCTATATTCCGTTCGTCGACTTCACGCCGACCCTGCAGCCCTTCATCGATCTCTACCAGGGTATCCGTGGCGAGTTCTTCCGAACCTTCCTGAACTCGACAATCGTCGGAATGTCGGCGGCAGCGATCGCGACCGCAGTCGGCGCAATGGCGGCCTATGCACTGGTGCGGTTCGAATTCAGGGTGCGCTTCGGCGCCGGCCTGATCTTCTTCCTGCTCGCGCTCGGCGGCTATCTGCTGTTCAACAATTCGTTCGGATTCACCCGCCCGCAGGCGCTGCTGCTGGCGTTCCCGATCGCGCTTGCCGCTGCAATCCTGGCCAACCGCCTGCCGCTGCCGGGGCCGATCCTCGGCAATGAGGACATCCTGTTCTGGTTTGTCAGCCAGCGCATGTTTCCGCCGATCGTCACGGCTTTCGCGCTGTATCTGCTCTACAGCGAAATCGGCCGGCTCGGCTTCCAGCTCATCGATAGCTATGTCGGCCTGACGCTGTGCTATGTCGCGTTCTCGCTGCCGATCGTGGTCTGGCTGATGCGTGACTTCTTCGAGGCCATTCCGATCGAGGTCGAAGAAGCCGCGATGGTCGACAATGTGCCGAGCTGGCGCATCTTCCTCGGCATCGTGGTGCCGATGTCGATGAACGGGCTGCTGGCGACTTTCATGATCACGCTCGCCTTCGTCTGGAACGAGTTCCTGTTCGCGCTGTTCCTGACCAATTCCAGATGGCAGACGCTGCCTATCCTGGTGGCGGGACAAAACAGCCAGCGCGGCGACGAATGGTGGGCGATCTCGGCCGCGGCGCTCGTCGCCATCATTCCGATGATGATCATGGCGGGTCTGCTCAGTCGCATGATGCGGTCGGGCCTGCTGCTCGGAGCGATCAAATAGCAAAAACTTATGTAGGGAGGACTGGACGATGTTGCGACGGACATTTCTGATGCTGACCACCTCGCTCGCGATGGCTTGCACCGTGAGCCAGGCGAACGCTGCCTGTAGCCCGGATTACTCCGGCGTCACCTTGACGGTGGCGTCGCAGACCGGACCGTATATCGCCTCCGCGCTCAAGCTCGGCGCGGATGAATGGACCAAGAAGACCTGCGGCAAAGTCAATGTCGTCGAGTTTCCATGGTCGGAGCTCTACCCGAAGATCGTTACATCGCTTACCGGGTCGGACGCGACGTTCGATCTGGTCAGCTTTGCGCCGGCCTGGCTGCCGGACTTTGTCTCCTTTCTCAGCGAGATGCCGAAGGAGATGCAGTCCGGCAAGGATTGGGACGATGTCGAGCCGGCCTATCGCGAGCGCCTGATGGTGTGGGAAGGCAAGATCTATTCGCAGTCGATGGACGGCGACGTCCACACCTACACCTATCGCACCGACCTGTTCAGCGATCCCAAGGAGAAGGACGCCTTCAAGGCCAAGTACGGCTATGATCTGGCACCGCCAAAGACCTGGAAGCAATATCTCGACATCGCGGAGTTCTTCCAGCGCCCGGACAAGGGGCTCTGGGGCACAGCTGAAGCCTTCCGTCGCGGCGGCCAGCAGTTCTGGTTCTTCTTCAGCCACGCGGCGGCCTATACCAACAACCCGAACTATCCGGGCGCGATGTTCTTCGATCCCGAAACGATGGATGCCCAGATCAACAATCCTGGCTGGGTGAAGGGACTCGAGGAATACATCCGGGCTTCAAAGCTTGGCCCGCCCAATGCGCTGAACTTCTCGTTCGGCGAGGTCAATGCCGCCGTGGCCGGTGGCCAGGTGGCCGAGTCGATCGGCTGGGGTGATACCGGCGTGATCGCCGCCGATCCCAAGCAATCGAAGATTTCGGGCAAGGTCGGTTCGGCGATCCTGCCGGGATCGGATGAGATCTGGAATGCCAAGACCAAGAAGTGGGACAAGTTCGCAAGCGTGTTGCCGACGCCATTCATGGCGTTCGGTGGATGGCAGATCGCGGTACCGAAGGTCGGCAAGAACCAGCAGGCAGCGTGGGACTTCGTCAAGACGCTGACGAGCCCCGAAGTGTCGGGGCAGGCGGCGATCACCGGCGGCACCGGGGTCAATCCTTACCGCAAATCGCACACGGCCAATCTGCAATTGTGGAGCAAGAACTTCTCGCCGGAAGAGGCCAAGGAATACCTTGGCGCGCAAGCGGATTCGATCAATGCCAAGAATGTCGCGCTCGACATGCGTCTGCCCGGCTATTTCTCCTACACCGAGGTCGTCGAGATCGAGCTCGGCAAGGCGCTGGCCGGCCAGACCACGCCGCAGGCCGCGCTGGACGCGGTCGCGAAGGAATGGAATCGCCTGACCGATGAGTTCGGCCGCGCGAAGCAACTGGCGGCCTATCGCGCCGCGATGGGTCTTCCACCCAAGAACTAGCTTCCCGCGGAGACTGCCCCGGATGATGCGTAAGCATCATCCGGGCTTTGTTGGCCGTCGATATAAGGGACGGAAAAAGGAATCCATGGCGCACGTCGAGATCGAAAACGTCAGCAAGGCATATGGGCCCTACAAGATCATCGAGGGGCTCGATCTGAACGTAGCCGACGAGGAATTCGTCGTGCTTGTCGGCCCGTCCGGCTGCGGCAAGACCACGACGTTACGCATGATTGCAGGGCTGGAGGCGGTCACCAGCGGAAACATCCGCATCGGCAGCCGCGACGTGACGCAGTTGCGCCCAGGCTTGCGCAATTGTGCGATGGTGTTCCAGAACTATGCCCTCTATCCACATATGACGGTCGAGGAGAACATCGGCTACGGCATGAAGGTGCGGGGCGACTCACGCGCCAGCATCGCGAAAGCAGTCCAGGACGTGGCACGGGTTCTCGAGCTCGAGCAATATCTGGACCGCCGGCCCAAGCAGCTCTCCGGCGGACAGCGTCAGCGCGTGGCGATCGGCCGTGCCATCGTGCGCAGCCCGGACGTGTTTCTGTTCGACGAGCCATTGTCAAACCTCGACGCCAAGCTCCGCATCGAGATGCGGACCGAGATCAAGGCACTGCACCGCCGTCTCGCCAAGACGATCGTCTATGTCACGCACGACCAGGTCGAGGCGATGACCATGGCGGATCGCGTCGTGGTGATGAATCGCGGCCGGATCGAGCAGGCGGCCGACCCGATCACGATCTACGAGAAGCCCAGCAATCTCTTCGTCGCGGGATTCATGGGCGCACCCAGTATGAATTTTATCCATGGCGAGATTGCCGCTCGCGACGGCGCGCTGGTCTTCAGCGAGGCGTCGGGTACGGTGCTGAAATTGCCGAAGTCCCGCGAGGCGGCCTATGCCGGGAGCGTCGGCAAGCCGGTTGTGCTCGGCGTGCGGCCCGACCATGTGCTGCGGCAAGATGCGCCGATGGGCTCATCGATCCGCTTGATGGTGAAAGACGTGGAGCCGCTCGGGCCGCATACGCTCGTGATCGGAACCGTAGGCGCATTTCCGTTCACGGCTCAGATGCCGGTCGGTGTCGCTGCGGCGCCGGATCGCTTCATAGACGTTGCTCTTGATCTGGAGCGAACGCACCTTTTCGACAAGGTTTCAGGGAAGGCCATTTCCTAGCCCGCGGTTTTCGCGGGCGTTGCGGGTCAGGCTCCCGGTCGACACCACCGATCCTGACAGCGTCTATCCGACCAATGTGGTGCGTCGAAAAGATCTGGTTTCGATGCGCATGGTGCACAGCTGTCGTGGGCTGATCAGGGGTGCCGCAAGCAACTACTGAACCAGGAAAAGGAATCCGACCAGGGATTTCGGACTGATGGGCTCCAGGCTTTTCAATCGCTTAGGGGCAACGTGCGCAGGAACGGGTGCACCGGACTGCAATCCGGACCTGCACCCGTACTGACGATTGACAGGCAATTATTACATGTCTAAAAATATGCAAATACATATAATTTGTGAGATGCCTGAATGGACGCGCATCCGCTTAAGCTCAAGGTGAGATCGTATGCCGCGGAGACGCCGTTCATACGGAGCCTTGTGTTTGACGTGGAGGACGGCGTCGTGCCGCGATGGCAGGCGGGCGCACATATCCGCGTGGCGCTCCCGAATGGAGGAGACCGGCCGTACTCGTTGATGGCTTTGCCCGGCCGCCCCGAGGGTACGCTGGCGCTCGGGGTGCTGCGCGAGGAGGCTTCGAGCGGCGGTTCGCAATTCATGCATGCGCTGAAGATCGGCGATGTCGTGCAGGCGAGTGCGCCGGTCAACAATTTTCGTCTGCATGAGAACGCGGCGCCCGCGCTGCTGTTTGCCGGCGGCATCGGTGTCACGCCGATCCTGTCGATGGCGGCGGAGCTAACCGCCCGCGCAACTCCGTTTCGCCTGCACTATTCGGGACGCACGCAAGGACTGTTGGCATTCCTGCCGCATCTCCAGGAGATTTGCGCCAAGAGTCTGTCCATTCACTACGATGGTGACGAGTCCCGTCTGGACATCGCAATCGCGCTCGGCGATGCAGCCGCAAGCTCCCACATCTACGTCTGCGGTCCGGCGGGCATGATCGAAGCGGTGAGAGCGGCTGCGCTTGCCGCGAGCATTCCGGCCGACCGCATCCACTACGAGCTCTTCAAGGCGGAGCAGCCGTTCTCGCCAGACAGGCCGTTCGAGGTCGAGCTCAAATCGTCGGGGCAGGTCGTCAGCGTCGCGGCCGGTCAGACCATCATCCAGGCGCTGCAGGCGGCGGGTCTCGACGTGCTCTACGACTGCCAGCGCGGCGATTGCGGCATCTGCCAGTGCGGCGTGATTGCAGGCGTGCCCGACCATCGCGACGTCATCCTCAGCGATGACGAGAAGGCCTCCAACAAGGTCATGCAGATCTGCGTGTCACGCGCGAAATCGAAACGTCTGGTGCTGGATCTATGAGGGAGGCGAGGGACGCAATGGCGAAATACGGACGGAATGCCCACGCGGTTGCGGCGCTGGTGCGCGACGCCGAGGTGCACCGCGACGTCTATGTCGACCCCGAGGTCTTCGAGCTCGAGATGGAGCACCTGTTCCCGAACAGCTGGGTCTATGTCGGGCATGCGAGCCAGCTTGCAAAGCCCGGCGATTTCATCACCGCCAATATCGGCCGGCAGCCGGTGCTGGCGAGCCGCCACAGCGACGGCTCCATCCACGTCTTCTACAACCGCTGTCCGCACAAGGGCGTGAAGATCGCGTCCGAGCCCTGCGGCAACACCGGTAAGTTCTTCCGTTGCCCCTATCACGCCTGGTCTTTCAAGACCGATGGGTCGCTGCTCGCGATCCCGCTCAAGAAGGGCTACGAGGGCACCGGCTTTGGCGACACCCAGGCAAATGGGGGGCTGTCGAAAGTCAGGAACGTCGTGATCTATCGCGATTTCATCTTCGCGCGACTGAGCGACAACGGCGTGTCCTTCGAGGACTATTTCGGCGAGAGCCTTTCGACCATCGACAACATGGTCGACCGCTCCCCGGAGGGCAAGCTCGCCGTCGTGGCCACGCCGATCCGCTACATGCATACCTGCAATTGGAAGATGCTGGTCGAGAACCAGACCGACACCTGCCATCCGATGGTCGCGCATGAGAGCTCGGCCGGCACCGCGGTCAAGGTCTGGAAGCGCGAGCAAGGCTGCTCCACGGAAACGCCGATGGCGGTCCAGCTCTACGGTCCCTTCATGAGCCCGTACGAGTTCTACGAGCAGAGCGGCATCAGGATCTGGCCGAACGGCCATGGCCACACCGGCGTCGCCAACTCCATCCATTCGAACTATTCGGATATCCCGGGCTATCTCGACCAGATGGTCGCGGCTCACGGTGAGACGCGGGTGCACGAAATTCTCGGCGAGGTCAGGCACAACACCGTGTATTTTCCCAACATCATGGTGAAGGGAGCCGTCCAGATCCTGCGCAACTTCATCCCGATCGCGGTCGACAGGACGTTGGTCGAGAGCTGGGTCTATCGTCTGGTCGGCGCGCCCGACAAGCTCTACGAGCGCGCGCTGATGTACAACCGTTTCATCAATGCGCCGACCTCGATCGTCGGCCACGACGATCTGGAGATGTACGAGCGGGCGCAGGAAGGCCTGAAGTCCAACGGCAATCAATGGGTCAATCTACGGCGGCTCTACGAGAGCAATGAAGAGCAGAACGTCACCGCCGTCATCAACGGCACCTCCGAGCGCCAGATGCGGAACCAGTTTCATGCCTGGGCCAAGTTCATGACCATGGACATGGACAAGCACATCGAGGCCGCCGAATGATCACCGAGAAGACGATCGCCGACCTGATCTACCGGGAGGCCGAATTTCTCGACACGATGCAATGGCAGGCGTGGCTCGATCTGTTTCACCCCGAGGGGCGTTACTGGATGCCGCTGGAATGGCAGCAGCAGGATCCGGTGCTCCAGCCGTCGCTGATGTACGAGGACCTGCTGCTGCTCAAGGTGCGGGTCGAGCGTCTCGCCGGCGAGAGGACCTTCAGCCAGAAGCCGAAGAGCCGCTGCCACCATCTGCTCCAGGCGCCGCGCATCGTGACGTGCGACCCGGCTGCGGGCGTATTCAAGGCGCGGACGTCCTACATCTACACCGAGACCCGCGGCGACATGCTGGAGCGCTATTCGGGATGGGCGTCGCACGAATTCGTAGAGGTCGGTGACGCCCTGAAGATCAAGCTCAAGCGCGTCGATCTCGTCAATTTTGATGCGCCGTTCGGAAACATCCAGCTCTTCATGTGAGTAATGCCTTGACCGCTACAGTCTACGCCCGCTTCCGTGAAACCGCACTGCGCCGAGGCGAGGCGGGCTTCCTCAACGTGTTGCCGGAGACGGCCGGCATCTACGGCATCGCGGCAGGTGAGATCTCCTATCGCGCCATGCTCGATCGGGTCGAGCACTGGCGGTCGGCATTTGCGAGCCGAGGCTATGGCGATGGCCACCGGGTCGGGTTGCTGCTCCAAAACAGGCCTGTTTTCATCGAGCTGTGGTTTGCGCTGAACGCGCTCGGCGTCTCCGTGGTGCCGATCAATCCGGATCTGCGGCTGAGCGAGCTCGAATACATCGTCGCGCATTCCGAGATGAATGCGGCGTTCGTCCTCGCCGAGCGGCGCGGCGAGGTCGAGACCGCGGCGCATCAGGCGGGTCGACCGATCCCGGTGGTGACGGATCAGGACGAGGTTCCCGTCCCCTTCGGTGGGGCGCGACCTTCGACCGTGGGAGGCGAGGCGAGCGAATGCGCGCTGCTCTATACGTCGGGGACAACAGGACAGCCCAAGGGCTGCGTGCTCACCAACACCTATTTCCTGCATTCCGGCAACTGGTATCGCGATGTCGGTGGGCTGATTGACCTCAAGGCAGACGGCGAGCGCATGATCACGCCGCTGCCGCTGTTTCACATGAACGCGATGGCGGTGTCGCTGATGGCGATGCTGTCGGTCGGCGGCACCCTGACCATGCTCGATCGCTTCCACCCGCGCACCTGGTGGGCTTCCGTCCGCGACAGCCGCGCCACCTGCCTGCATTATCTCGGGGTGATGCCCTCGATGCTGATGAGTGCGCCGCCTTCGGAGCAGGACCGCGCACACACCGTGCGCTTCGGCTTCGGCGCCGGCGTCGACAAGCTTCTGCATGCGCCATTCGAGCAGCGCTTCGGCTTTCCGCTGCTCGAGGCCTGGGCGATGACGGAGACCGGAAGCGGTGGCGTCATCGCCGCCAATGTCGAGCCGCGCAAGATCGGCACCAGTTGCTTCGGCCGCCCGGCGCCCGAAATCGACGTTCGTATCGTCGACGACAGCGGCAACGATGCGCCGGTGGGAATGCCGGGCGAGCTGCTGGTGCGGCGGGGCGGTGCGGATCCGCGCTACGGCTTCTTCCGCGGGTACCTGAAGAACCCGGAAGCGACCGCCGAGGCGTGGGACGGCGGCTGGTTGCACACTGGCGATATCGTATCGCGCGATGCGGACGGCGATCTCCATTTCGTCGATCGCAAGAAGAACGTGATCCGGCGATCCGGCGAGAACATTGCCGCAGTCGAGGTCGAGTCCGTCCTCAACCGCCATCCCGCGATCCGGCAGGCCGCGGTTGCGGCCACGCCCGATCAGGTGCGCGGCGACGAAGTTGCAGCGGTCATCATCACCGAGCAGGCCGGCGCTGATCGTGCGGTCGCCGAAGAGATCGTGCGCTGGAGCCTGGTGCAGATGGCCTATTACAAGGCGCCGGGCTGGATCTGCTTCGTCGACAGCCTGCCGCTGACCGCAACCGAGAAGATCCAGCGCGCCGGGCTGAAGGATGTTGTCGCAAGGCTAATGCGCGATGGCGCCTTCTTCGATCTGCGCGACCTCAAGAAGCGGCAGGTTTGACCATGAGCGAGACCCGCACGACACTCATCACCGGCGGCAATTCGGGGATCGGCGAGGCGCTGGCGAAAAAGCTCCTCGAGCGCGGGCAGCGCGTGGTCTCGGTCGGGCTGGAGAAGCCAACCTGGACGCATGATCTGCTCGCGGCCTATTGCGCTGATCTCTCCTCCATCGAGGCGACACGCGAGATCGCGCAAGAAATCTGCCGGGATCACGCCGTCGATCGCCTCGTGCACAACGCCGGCGTGATCCTGCCGAACCTGCTGCCCGATGCCAAGCCGGAAGACATTCTGATGCTGGCGCAGCTGCACCTGGGCGCACCGATGCTGCTGACCCAGGCCGCGCTGGAGGGGATGCGTGCGCGCCGCTTCGGACGCATCGTATTCGTCAGCTCGCGTGCTGCGATGGGCGCGGCGACGCGCTCGGCCTATTCTGCGACCAAGGCCGGCGTGCATGGCATGGCGCGGACCTGGGCGCTGGAGCTTGCCGCGAGCGGCATCACCGTGAATGTCGTCGCACCGGGGCCGATCCTGACCGACAATTTCTGGGGCATCGTCCCCAAGGGCTCCGAGCAGCAGGAGCGGATGGCGCGCAATGTCCCGGTCGGGCGGCTCGGTTCGCGCGAGGATGTCGCGCACGCGATCGAGTTCTTCCTCGACGACCGCTCCGATTTCGTCACCGGCCAGGTGCTCTATGTCTGCGGCGGCACCAGCCTTGTCGGCCTCGGTCCATAGTTCTTCAGATCTGGTTCTGGCGGATATTCTCGACCATCTTGGCCAGCACCCGCGCACAGACCTCGATGTCATCAGGCTCGATGCCTTCGATCAGCTTGTCGTAATTGTTCGCCATGATCGGCCAGATCTTGCGCAGCAGCGCTTCGCCGTCCGGCGTCAGTCCCACGACGCGGCGGCGCTGGTCTTCCTCGGCGATCTCGCGCTTGACGAGGCCCGACGACACCATGGACTCGACCATGCGGCTCGCGGTCGACTGCTCGGTCACCGCGAGAACGGCGACCTCGTTGACGGTGAGGGTCTTGTAGATGAACAGGACCGACAGCGTCCGGAACACGACATTGTTGACGCCGTGCTCGCTCAGGTCGCGGTTCTGATCGAGGTTCCAGCGATTGGCGAGCCGGTTGAACAGATACGGGATGTAGGTTTGCAGCTGGTCCCTTGTCCTGGGCGGACCCGACTTCCATCTGCTCTTGGATTCTCTGGCCATTATCTCTTGCGACTTTGCTTCTTGGTCTCGGTATGAAGTTTTGAAGAAAGCGATTTCAGCACGGACAGCGCGCCGTCCAGCTCCCGGGCCGAAACGTTCTCGAACCGTTTGCCGAGATGCTTCTTGTGGACGTCGGCGGCCTTCCTGAACAGCGCTTCGCCTTTCGGCGTCAGGCGCACGATGAAGGACCGCCGGTCCTCGCTCGACATTTCCCTGCTGATGAGGCCGTCGGCGAGCAGACGCTGCACCAGCCCCGAGACATTGCCGCCGGTGACTTTCAGGTTCTGCGACAATTGCCCGAGCGCGAGGCCGTCCCTGTAACGATCGAGCTGGGCCAGCACGTCGAATTTTGCGAGCGACAAGCCGAACTCGGAGTTCAGCATCGCACTCAGCGACGCGAACAGTTCGCCATGCAGCGACAGCAATTGCAGCCACAGCCGGGTTTCAATCTGCCCGGGGACGGGAACAATGTTCTCTTTGAGTGCTGTCATGCAAAAGTCTTGATGGTCTGGATCACGCCATCGAGCTCCTTGCCGGCGCTGTCCTTCAGCGCGGCCTCCCGCAGGCGGCGCGCCCAATCGGCGGCATCGTCGCGTCGCTCGACCAGCTTGATGGCCGCGAGCGTCCGGTCGAATTTCGACAGGCCTCTGGCGTGGGTATCGGAATAGCCTTTCACGAGGCGTCGGCATTGCAGGATCTCGACGCCGAGCTGGTAATTGGTGCCGACCGCGTCGGTTGCGGCCTTGAGCCATCCGTCCCGGTGCGCCGTCTCGATGGCGTGACGCAGCGAGCGGCGGCGCAGGCCGCGCAGTCCGCCCACGACATAGAGCGCCAGGAACCAGGGCAGCGAGTAGGTTCGCACCCGGCGTCCCCGGTTGACGCGGCGATCGAGCCAGCCGAGCAGGCGCGGCTTGGTGCCAAGCCAGCGACTGAGGCCCGCGGGCAGCATGCCCATGACCTCCTCCATGCGGGGATGCATGAACTCGGTGGTCTGGAGCACTTGGCCCTGCGACATCTCGAGCTCGCTCTCGATGCGCGCGCGGCGACCGGCGCGAGTCTTGAGGTCGGCGACGCGGATGACATCGTCATAGCTCATGGCGTTGGCCAGGTATTTTGCCGCGGCCTGCGTGAAGGCATAAGCGTGCGCGCCACCGCCGGCGTTTCGGTCGGCCGCGTGCAACGTTCTGAGGATGTCGAGATATTCGCCGCCATAGGCGACGTCCTGGAAGTCGACCACCTTCCGCAAGCCCGCGCGTGCCATGGCGAGCACTGGTTCGGGCAGCTCCTGATTCAATCTCGCGACGAGGCCGGCGAGATCCGGATCGCGCGTTGCGGGAGAGGGGACGGCCTGTCTGGCTTGCGCCGGCGCGGCAACGTCGGCGGCGCCGGTCTTGACCTGGTCAAAGGCGGCCTCAAAAGTCTCGATGCTGGCCTTCGCGCCTTTCCCACCTGCGCGGATCACGTCGAGATAGCTGTCGCGGCTGAACGGCAGCACACCGGCCGCCGCGAGCGCGCCGAACATCGCGGCCGAAATGACGCTGCCATGCGCGATCGCCAGCGCGTTCAAGTCGAAGATGATCTCGGTCTTGGCGGCAACCCCGATGGCACCGGTGACGGCACCGCCATCGGCAATGCCGTTGCCCGGCGCGATCTTCTCGCCGATCGCAAACGACCGGTGGTTGGAGGCGATCAGCGTGGTGCGATCCGGCGTCACGAGGCCGCGCAGGATGGATCGGCCGGCCTCCATGAACTCCGCGGCCATCACCACGTCGACGTCGCCGGGTGTCGGCATCAGCGACAGGATCGGCTTGCGGCCATCGAGCGGCGGCATCGTCTCGATGTAGTAGATCGTAGCGCCGGTGCGCTGGGCGACACCGGGCACCGAGGTCGATTGCGCGACCCAGCCGTGGTTCTCGGCGAGCTGAACGATCCAGTCGGTCAGCACGCCGCCGCCCTGGCCGCCCATCGCGACGATCGCGAGCGAGATCGGCCGCTCGGTCGCTTCACCGGCGGCAGGCAGCGCGAGCCGGACCGTCTCGTCTCTCATGCCAGCGCCTCGAGCGCGGGACGACGCCGGTCGCGCCGCCGCTGCAGCCAGCCGATCACGGTCATGGCGACCTTCGATTTGAAGCTGTCCCAGCGCGTCGGATTATGAATGACGTCGGCACGGTAGAACGAGGGGCAGAGCACGGCGGCTTCCGCGACCTCGCCGCAATTGCCACATCCGACGCAGGAATTATCGATCGCGGCAACCGGATCGTCGCGCAGGGGATCGTCGAGCTGCTTCACCGACAGCGACGGGCAGCCCGAGAGCCGGATGCAGGCGTGATCGCCGGTGCAGACGTCCTCGTCGACGCCGAAGCGCTCCTTGACGGTGCGCAATCCGTCCTTGATCGCCTTGTTCATCTGCGGCTTCACGCGGCGCTGCTTGTTCAGCATGCATTCGGAGGAGGCGACGATGACCTTGGGACCTTCGTCCTTGGTCGTCAGCGCCTCCTTCAGCGTGTCGCGCATCTTGCCGACGTCGTAGGTGCGGTCGAGCTGGCGCACCCATTGGCCGCCGATGCCCTTCACGGCCTTGACGATGGAGTTATTGGTGTCGCGCCGCTTGTTGGTCGCGCGCGACGACAGGATGTCCTGACCGCCGGTGGCCGAGGTGTAGAAATTATCGACGATGACGAAGACGCCGTCATGCTTGTTGAACACGGCATTGCCGATGCCGCTGGTCAATCCGTTGTGCCAGAAGCCGCCGTCGCCCATCACCGCGATCGAGCGCTTGTCGGCCTTGACGTTGAAGGCCGAGGTCGAGGCCGGACCGAGGCCGAAGCCCATCGTGGTCGCGCCGATATTGAACGGCGGCAGGATCGAGAACAGATGGCAGCCGATGTCGGCCGAGACGTGGTGCTGACCAAGCTCTTCCTCGACCAGCTTCATCGCGGCGAAGATCGGCCGCTCCGGACATCCAGTGCAGAGCCCGGGCGGGCGTGCTGGCACCACCTGCTTCAGCCTCTCGACCGCGGGGTGATTGAGCACGGGAGTTGCGTCCGGCGCCGGCGGACGGTTGCCGAGCAGCCGAGGTTCGGTCTTCTCCAAAAACTCCCTGACGCCGCCGAGCAGAACCTGCGCGGTGTAGTCGCCGCCCATCGGCAGCACGTCCTTGCCATGGACGCGCGCCTGGATGTCCTTGCGCCGCAGGACCGTGTTGATGGCCTGCTCCAGATATTCCGGCTGGCCTTCCTCGACGATCAGGACGGCCTCCTTGCCGGCACAGAACTCGGCAACCTCGGTGTCGATCACGGGGTAGGTGACGTTCATGACGTAGAGCGGGACTTGCGTATTGCCATAGGCGTCCGACAGTCCGAGATATTGCAGCGCGCGGATGACATTGTTGTACATGCCGCCCTGCATGATGATGCCGACCTTGCCCTGCGTCGGCCCCATCCACTCGTTCAGTTTATTGTCGCGGACGAATCCAACCGCCGCGGGCATCCGCGTCTTGATCTTCTCCTGCTCGTGCTCATAGGCCGCCGGCGGCAGCACGATGCGGTTGACGTCGCGCCTGGGATTGTTGAGCGCGTCCTTGATGGTGTGAGCCGGCTTGCGGTTGTCCTTGCAGGCGAAGCTGCCGTGCATGTGACAGGCGCGAACACGCACCTCGAGCATGACAGGCGTGTTCGAGAACTCGGAGAGCTCAAAACCCTTTTCGATCAGATTGACGATGCACTCATGATCGGGGCGGGGATCGAGCAGCCAGATCTGCGATTTCATCGCAAACGCATGCGTGCGCTCCTGCATGATCGAGGAGCCTTCGCCATAATCCTCGCCGACGATGATCATGGTGCCGCCGGTGACGCCGCCCGAGGCGAGATTGGCGAGCGCGTCGGAGGCCACGTTGGTGCCGACGGTGGACTTCCACGCAACCGCGCCGCGCAGGGGATACATCACCGACGCCGACAGCATCGCCGCCGCGGCCGCCTCGTTGGCGGAGCTCTGGAACACGACGCCGAGATCGTCGAGCACGTCCTTGGCGTCGGCGAGCACGTCCATCAGGTGCGAGATCGGCGAACCCTGGTAGCCGCCGACATAGGCGACGCCGGATTGCAGTAGCGCCTTGGTGATGGCGAGGATGCCTTCGCCGCGAAAGGTGTCGCCGTTGCCGAGCCGGAGATCCTCGACCTCGCGAGCAAAAGACCGTTCAGCCATTGCACCCTCCAGAAATATGCGATAGCATACGTTTACATGTGAAGTAAGTCAACGCCGCGCCATGTTATCACGCTTGCGGACCTCGGCTCCGACAAGGCGGTCGTGAGCCGGCGACAGGGTAGGGCCAATGCTGAAGCTGCCGCGCTTTAGAGCTGCCGCCGTCCAGGCTTCACCTGTCTATCTCAATCCGAGCGCGACGGCCGACAAGGCGGCTTCACTGGTCCGTGAAGCCGCAGCCAATGGCGCGAAGCTCGTCGCGTTCCCCGAGGTGTTCGTTCCCGGCTATCCCTACTGGAACTGGATCACCGATCCCGTCACCGGCGGCGCATGGTTCGAGAAGCTCGCCAAGGCATCCGTGCTGGTGCCGGGGCCGGAGGTCGATGTCGTTCGCAAAGCGGCGCGCGATTGCGCCTGCTACGTCGTGCTCGGCGTCAACGAGCGCAGCCCGGTGTCGCTGGGGGCGATCTACAACACGATGGTGTTCATCGGGCCGGACGGTGCGCTGCTGGGCAAGCACCGCAAGCTGGTCCCGACCTGGGCAGAGAAGCTGACCTGGACCGGCGGTGATGGATCGAGCCTGCGCGTCTATGATACCGAGATCGGGCGTCTCGGAGGCCTTGCCTGCGGCGAGAACACCAACACGCTCGCGCGCTTTGCGCTGTTGGGTCAGGGTGAGCTCGTGCATGTCGCCAGCTACATCTCGCTTCCGGTCGCACCTCCCGACTACGACATGGCGGAGGCGATCAAGTTGCGCGCGATTGCGCATTCCTTTGAAGGCAAGATTTTTACGGTCGTCTCCTGCTCGACGGTGTCGGAGGAGATCATCACGACGATGGAAACGGTCGTCCCCGACGCGCGTGCGCGCCTGCAGCGCAAATCCAGTGCCTTCTCCGGCATCATCGGGCCGGACGGTCGCGTGGTCGGAGATGCCCTGATCGACGACGAGGGCATCGTCTATGCCGACATCGATCTCGACCGCTGCATCCAGCCGAAGCAGATGCACGACATTGTCGGGCACTATAATCGGTTCGACATTTTTGATCTGCGGATCAACCGGCGTCCGCTGGCGCCGCTGGACCTCGCAGATGGTGATGCCATCGAGCAGGCGAGCTTCTCGTCGATACCACCCAAATCGGAATGATGGGGATGGTTGTTGGGAATGGTAGCACCACAAACTCGTCATGCCCGGGCTTGTCCCGGGCATCCACGTTCTTTGTGCCGCGCGAAAGGTCGTGGATGGCCGGGACAAGCCCGGCCATGACGATGTGGAGACATTCGCGTGCAAATTCATCATGCTTGGTTGAAGCCACTTGACGGACTTGGAGGACAGGATGCGCGAGAACGTCGTCGGCCGGGCCAATGTCGAAGACACCCCCGAGCTCAAGGCCTATTACAAGGACCTCGAAAAATACGAGGCCGGCGCGCTGTGGACGGTCGCCAACAAGATCGAGCCGTGGGCGCCGCAATCGGCCTCCGTTCCCGTGCTCTGGCGCTACAACGATCTGCGCGAGCACGTGCTGCGCTCGGTCGAGCTGGTCTCGCCGGAGAAGGCGGGGCGGCGGGTGATCTATCTCAACAATCCCGGCCGCCGCGACGTCTCGGCCGCGGTCGGCTGGCTCTATTCGGGATTGCAGGTGATGCATCCCGGTGAGGTCGCGACCGCGCACGCGCATTCGGCTTCAGCGCTGCGCTTCATCATGGAAGGATCCGGTGCCTACACCATCGTCGACGGTCACAAGATGACGCTGGGGGCGCGGGATTTCGTGCTGACGCCGAACGGCACCTGGCACGAGCATGGCGTCGAAGCCAACGGCTCCGTCTGCATCTGGCAGGATGGCCTCGATATCCCCCTGGTCAACGCGCTGGAAGCCAACTTCTTCGCGGTCCATCCCAAGGTTCAGCAGGAAGAGTCCGGCTATCCCGTCGACGATATGACCAAAACCTGGGGCAATCCCGGTCTTCGCCCGGCCGGCTCGAAATGGTCGAACGGCTATTCCCCGATGTTCAAATACGAGTGGGAGCCGACCTACGAGTCCTTGCGCAAATATACGGACGCGACCGACGGCTCGCCCTATGACGGCATTCTCATGAACTACGTCAATCCGATCACCGGCGGGCACGTGATGCAGACGATCGGCGCCAGCATGCAGTTGCTGCGGCCGGGCGAACGAACGAAGTCGCACCGCCACACCGGCAGCTTTATCTATCAGGTCGCCAAGGGCCGCGGCTATTCGGTGATCGCAGGCAAGCGTTTCGAGTGGCAGGAGCGCGACATCTTCTGCGTTCCGTCCTGGGCGTGGCATGAGCACGGCAACGCCTCGGAGAGCGAGGATGCCTGCCTGTTCTGCTTCAACGATCTGCCTGTCATCGAAGGCCTCGGTTTCTACCGGGAAGAGGCCTATGGCGACAATGCCGGTCACCAGCCGGTCGCTGCCTGACGTACCTCCAGCAGAATTCAACCGAAACAGCCGGATAGAGATTCGATGCGCCTTGTTACCTACACCTTGGGCTCCAGCGGTGCCCGCCTCGGGGTCCTCGTTGATGGCTTGGTTGTGGACGTCGAACGCCTCGGTGCGTCGCATGGCCTTGCATGGCCGAGCGACATGCTGTCGTTGATCGACAACAGCGTGACGCTGCTGCCGGCGCTCAGGGAGTGCCTGGACAACGCCAATGGACGCTTGCCGCCTGGCTCTGCCGTGCCGGTCGAGGACGGGAAGCTGCAAGCGCCGATCCCGCGGCCGCGAAAGAACATTTTTGGCATCGGGCTGAACTACCGTGCGCACGTCGCAGAGTCCGCCAGGAGCCTGGATACGGAAAAGGATCTGCCGAAGCAGCCGGTCGTCTTCTCCAAGCCGCCCACCTCGGTGATCGGTCCGGGCGGCGCGATCCAGCACAACGCGAAGATGACGCAGCAGCTCGACTGGGAGGTCGAGCTCGCCGTCATCATCGGCAAGACCGCGACCCGCGTCGCGACCGGGAAGGCGATGGACCACGTCTTCGGCTATTCGGTGATGATCGACATTTCCGCGCGCGACAATCGCCGCGCCGGCCAGTGGATCTTCTCCAAGGGCATGGACACCTATGCGCCGTTCGGCCCCTGCATCGTGACGGCGGACGAGATTCCCAACCCGCATGACCTGCGGCTCTGGCTGACCAAGAACGGGATCATGAAGCAGGACTCCAATACCAAATACATGATCTTCGACATTCCGGTTCTGATATCGGACATTTCATCGGGCATGACGCTGGAGCCGGGCGACATCATCGCGACCGGAACGCCGGAAGGCGTCGGCGCCGGCATGAGCCCGCAGGAATGGCTGTGGCCGGGTGACGTGGTGGAGGCAGGGGTCGACGGCGTCGGTGTCATCAGGCACCCGGTCGTTGCGATCTGATGGCGTCGTTCTCGTTCGATCGCGAACTCAGGTTCGGAGACTGCGATCCCTCGGGCATCGCGTACTTCCCCTCCTACCTGAACATCCTCAACGGTGTCGTCGAAGACTTTTGGGCGGCAATCGGTTTTCCATGGCCGGAACTGATCATGGTCCGAAAGATCGGGACGCCGACGGTGCACCTGACCTGCGACTTCTCCCGGCCATCGATGTTCGGCGATCTCCTGACGTTCAAGTTGCAGATCGGCCGGGTCGGTGGATCGCCTCTCCATTTGGAGCACGTGGTCTCGGGCGCGACCGGCATGCGCTGGCGTGCGCGTCAGATCCTTGCCGCGACCTCGCTTGTCGATCATCATGCGATCCCGTGGCCTGATAACATTCGCGCCGCGCTCATGGCGCATGTGAGCGCGGACGAGGGGGCTGAGGTAACGCCGGCATGATCTCGCTCTTCATGACATTCTCAGATCCGGCAGGCGAACGACGGATTGGCCCTAGCGAAATTGCAGCCGTCGCGCAGCTGGTCGGATCGATCCCTGACATGACCGAGGCCTTGCTGTTCACGCCGCTCGAACAGTCGATCGACCATCCCTACAAGACCGACGGCTCCGGTCCCGTGTTTGCGTTTCAATTGCGGTTTCCCGACCTGTTCGCTTGCGAGGCGGCGATGGATCGCGGCGGCATCCTTGCCAATCTCGCGGCGGGAGCCGAACTACCGAGCCTCGCTGGCTTGGATGTCACGCACCAGGTGATGCTGACGCGCGCGTTTCCCGTCGATGTCGCCGAACATCCGGCGGGAACGACAACTCCGTGCAGTTACCTCGTCCACTATCCCGGGCCAGCCGAGGACATGAACGCCTGGAACCTGCATTATCTGGAGCACCATCCGTCGATCATGCGGACCTTCCCGAACGTCCGCCAGATCGAAATCTACACCCGCATCGATTGGGTCGACCGGCTGCCGTCGCAGCGCGTCGAGCACATGCAGCGCAACAAGCTGGTGTTCGACAGCCCGCAAGCCCTCGCGCATGCGCTCGGCTCCGACGTGATCAAGCGCATGCGCGCGGACTTCGTAAAATTCCCGCCGTTCGCGGGCGGCAACAAGCATTTTCCGATGCTGACGCGGGTGGTTCGGCCGAAGCCCTAGAGAACTGAGAGCGTAGAAAAAGGGACCGCGAGTGACAAATTCAGATTGATCGCCAAATGTCCGCTTTGGCGCCGATTTCGGACTCAAGTGGAGCGTCACGGCCCTTCCGAAACGGCCCAAACGGTCCTGACGCCACTTGGGCGGCCTCCCACGCTTTCAACACCTCGACGATATCACCGATTTCCCAAAGCCGCTCGGTCCGTTGCGGCCATGCCATTGGGTCATGGACACTATGTGGGGATGCCAACGAACCCCTGATCCAACTTACATCTCTTCCGAATTGTTGTCCTCTTTGAAGATCGTTTGCAGCAAGCGCCATAGCTCGCGGTGACCAGCAGTTTGACCGCCCTGCTTGAGGTAGTCAGCGATATCCATCGTTGATGATTGGATCTGAATCGTGCCAACAACGCTGGCATCAAAATCCGCCACCTCGCGCTCGACGTATAACTTCTTTGCGTCGGTATCGAAAATGAGTGTGCAACGATCCGCGTGGGTGACCTCAGGGCCTGTCACATGACGATATAATTCGCGCTTTAGGAGAGCCATCTTGTGCTCCTGTCAGAATCGCTGACCAATCAACCCGGCTCAATCATACCAATCTTAACGATCACGCGGCAGCGTCCTGGCCTCCTCGAACAACTTTCCCTCGCGCATAACCCATCGAGACCGCTGCATTTAGTTTCTCCAGATCGGTTTCGAGGTAGTGGTTGGCGACGATCAGCGCCTTGTCTCACGGGTTGAAATCGGCGCAATATGCACCGGGGTGGGGACAAGGAGGCCAACATGCCAGAGTCCCATGGCGATGTTGATTATACGGTCCATGTGAATCAAGGAGAGACGACCTTCCGCGCCAATACTCCTCAGGGAGAGGAGTTTCTTGGTGGTCCCGAGCTGACCTTGTCGAATGAGGAAGCGCATACCTTCATTCAGGACGCCCGAGCGAAGGGCCTAACGGTCAAGCCGTTTTTCTAATGGATCGCGCCGAGTTGAACGGCGATATCGTCCCGGCCAAGTCACCAGACTATGGGATTTGCGGATTTACACCGCGCAGGGATCGAACTCTGTAGCCACTGACAGAATGCGAGGCCAATCACCTAAACGCCCCCCAAGACCAAGGCCGAGCTTCGCGAGATGTTGACCGGGGGCTGTCCGCAAAACGCAACTTGAGCCAAAGCGCCCGGCGTAGGCCGAGAGAGATGGCAAGAAATGGCGCCTAACTCGCATCTGAGTGCAAGACCACAGTTGCCGTTCCTTGCATATCTGGCCACACGCAAAAGCCGCCAAGGTCTCCCTCGGCGGTTCGTGCCGTTGCATTTGCGTAGAGGTACTGCGTCGAGCGGTGCCCGAACGCAGCCCGTGCTCGCTCTTGTTTGGACGCACGCGACCTTCAATGAGGCGGTGGGTGCGTTGCCAATGTATCGGGCCAACGATCCCCGATCCTCTCAACATGTGACCGGCGGCGATGCTCTTCAAGCCAGCACTGCTGTCCCGTTCGATGAAATGGCAATGCAGGTTTTTCGATTGAGCGCCCTTCACCGATTAAGGTCAGCAACTGATCCACCACAACCCGGATACGCGTTTCGAAATTCGTATCGGTGATGATTTCGCCGCGCTCGACGGGCCATTGGCAGATCACCGACAAGCAGGATTGTGCGGCGAGCTCCGGACACTGCCTGCGGCAGGTACCTTCGAGGGCGAGTTCTCCGACGTCACCCGCTCCTAGAGGCGCGGGCTAAGATGGTCGAAACCGATGCTCGTCGAGTTGGATCGACTCCGCAGTTAGGTCGGCGCTTTCAATCCTGGGGAGCCAATCCATTGCTGAAGCTGGAGGGCGGTTTCGCTTATACGCGCCGCTTTCAGGAGAGCTTCGCGTTTCGCTCCGGGCGGTGCTGCCTCGGCGCGCCGGCGGGCTTCGTCCGCCAACTGGGCAAGTCGAACGGTTACGGGAATGGTTTGTTTGGTTCGCATGGGGTGGCTCCGCGTGATAGCGGGAGCACGAGCAGCTCTCAGTCACCGATAGATACCGTGATGGGCCGGTGATGGAATGACTAGGCGCTTGTTCTGCCCGAATAGATACTAAATTCCGCAGTGCAAAGTAGGCCGCAGCGAGATTCAAATTAGACCATTGAGGTCGGAAGCGTGAACCTTCAGAAGAGGCCGCCAACTGGGGCGGCCTTACTTCAACGGAATTACGGGAATTACGGTGGAATTACGGAATTACGGTGACACCCATTAG
>NZ_VSSR01000070.1 GCF_008123515.1 Bradyrhizobium cytisi | reverse complement strand
TCACTGTGCAGAGCCACTAGGACCGCTGCGACAATGGCAAACCTTCCCATCGACGTCTCCCTGATTTCCGACGGATCGAAGTAAACTTAGGAGCTGTTGGTGAGCTATTCAACGCCTACAGCCGGGGCTCGAAACTGCTCTGAGGATGCGTACTTCTTAGGATCGGCGAGGATTTATTGGCGCGGGTCAGTCAGCTGTGGGCGGACCTTGTTCTCGGGTTGTGCGAGGGGCTTTCCGATGATGAAGACCTCGGGGAACTACCGACCGAATCCGACGCCACCGCACACCTTGTTCGAGAGAGACCACTGACGCTGACAGCAAGCAATCCTGGATCCCCAGTAACTACACCCACTAGGATACTGCGCTGCTCGAAAACGGCACTGCAAGCGATGCTGCGATAAGCACCAAGCCATTTCGGGAGTGATTTCCCTCGCACGGAGCCAACTCGATGACCATCCCAGCTAAAGCTCCGAAGGTCACCATCGAAGTTAGCAATCCGGCGAGCCACAGGACGGACCGACCAGTAAGCAGGGGCCACTGCAAAAACGCTGCGACCACACTTCACGGTTCAGCCACTGGCACAAACTGCACATCTAACGGGACTTGGCGCACCGTTGGGGGCAAGTGGGCCTGCTACTTCCTCCGGAACCGATTGCCCCGGGAGGTGTTACGCTAACGCATGCAATCTTACATTGCTACGAGTATGTAGGCACAAAGCGCAACTCGAGAGACTTTGAAGTGAGGGGTCGGCGCGGCACGGGAACTCTCACCACCTAGCGTCCCCCACAGATAGGGAAGCATGACATGCGCCCTTTTTTACAACTGCTGTGCTGGCGATTGCGGCGATAATCGTCGGGCCTGACGCCGTCAATGCAATGCAGCTGGAGATGCCGACGGTACCCCCGCCGCCAACAATACGGCACATGCGGTTCGAAACGCCGACGCTTCCACCGATGGCCTATACGATGTTTTGCCTGCGCTACGCGGACGAATGTCGCACCCAGCCGCTCTTTCGCGGGGGTCTGGTTCGCCTGGCTGGCGAACGCTGGGCCATTCTCAAAGAGATCAATCAAACCGTCAACCGCAGCATTAGTCCGGACGACGCGGAATTGAGCTCGGGCGTCGAAGCCTGGTTGATCAATCCGGATCGAGGGGATTGCAATGATTACGCAGTGACTAAGCGCCACAAACTGCTCGACCGAGGCTGGCCTTCAAGCGCGCTGCTGCTGAGCGAGGTTGTGACCCGTTGGGGAAAGCATCACCTCATTCTCGTCGTGCGTACCCGAAGTGGCGATCTGGTTCTCGACAATCTGACGCCGGTGATCAAGCCGTGGGCGCGTGTACCCTATCGCTGGGTTCGAATTCAGATGCCGGGTCAGCCTCGGCTATGGACCACGATCGCCGACCGTGGGGAGTGAGCATTGCACCGGGTCTTTGCCACGCGCAAAAACGTGCCTGCGTCCCTGCTTGGCAATTGCGGTCCTCAGTGCTCTCACGGAGCGTCTGTCTTGGATCACAAGGGAGCTCACGCATTGGCGAAGTAGGTCAACTTTGGCACCAAGTGCATTGATCAATGACTGACAAATCTCCAATCGATATCGGGCACGGCCTAACCTGCCTCGCATGGTTACCTTCGCGCGGTGTGGTTTCGGCTGAATTCACTCAGAACGCACGGCGCGCCCTGGCAAACGACACCTGCTGGCGCCCCCAGGCAGCGCGGATTGGACGTTGTTCCCTGTGCGCCCTCGGCGCGCGCATCGCATAGCCGATGCAGAAACCAACGAAGGTCGAAATCAGAATCGAAACCCAGCTCATCCGGAGGTCGCTCACTCTGGCCGCGCGTCCGTCGCCTCCATTCGGCGATCGAACACTATCATCTTCTAGTTGTATTGAGATCGTGATCACCGTCGCTGATTTTGTCGTCACAGGCGGGAATCTTTGGGCAGCAGCGTGCTTGATTCCTGGCCGTTCGCATCAACTAACCACCCAGAAGAAGAATTTCACCGACAGCAGGATGATGAAATAGGACCACCCCGCCATTGCGATCAGCGCGATGCCGAGAAAGGCACCTTCGAATGCCCGCTCTCTCATCCTCGCTAGAGACTTGGCAGATAGGATTTTTGAAGCATCTCGATCTTCTTGTTTATTCGTATCGCTGGCACGATCATAGCCGAACGAATTCGACGATCTCGTGACGGATGCAGGCTAGAAACGCGGACTCCTGCACGACATCGATCTTCAACGAATTTTGAATCGATGCGGCGCGCAGCATCGGGTGACGGAACAATTTTTCGATGGCGCGCCTGAGCTGTCTTCGCGGGAGAGCGGACCGGTTCTGCGTCAACCGGACGTGATGGCGGGAGGCGGTGGGCCGGATGGCTGCGACCGTCGCTGATCGGCGCGAGATCAGGAAAACCCCGGAGTTGTACGGAGCGCCAGGGGCCAATTTCCTCGCGGTAAGGTTGAGGGGTTAGCTTAATCGCCGTTGTTTGTTGCGAAGTCTCAGGGATCGCATATCCATCTTCGCACCGGGCTTCCCCCAAGAGCCGGCCCCACCCAAGCGAAACCGTCGAGCGACATGGGTCCGCTTGGCGGCTTTGTCGTTGTGTCGATCTAAGAGGATCATTTCGGTTATGGCGCGGAAGGCCTGGTCGTTCAAGGAAGACCGCCGGCTCATGGAGCTGGCCAAATCTTCAACGTCGCTGGAAGAGGCGGCGAAGCAACTCGGGCGCTCGCCTGACGCGATCAAGCGCATGTCTTTGCGTTTGGGCCTTTCGCTCAAGTCGAAGAACGGAAAAAAGAATGGAGTGTAAGTTCAGCCCGGTGCTGCACTGCTCGAGCCGAACAAAGGGAGCTAAAGCTCAATCAGGCCTCTAGCAACTGCTAGAGCCACTACGCCGACGTGCCCTTGCTCGGCAAAGTCACCAGACAGCACCAATGCACTCAACTCGGCGGACGAGACCAAACTAACGGAGACGCCCGTTTCCTCAGTAAAGTTGGCTACCCGCTCGCCGGTTCGAATGAAAAACGAATGGGTCGTGTTGCTGATTCGACTTGAACAAGTTGCCCCCTTACCGATCAACTCGATGGTCGCTGTTGGATAACCGGTTTCCTCGAGGAGCTCACGTGCGGCAGCAGTGTGCGGGTCTTCGTTTGGGTCCAGCATTCCTGCAGGCAGCTCAAGGGAAAACCGTTCAATGGCAGGACGGTATTGCCTCACCAGCAGCACGCGCGAGTCGGGCGCAATCGCAAGCACAACAACGTAGTCGGGCTGCGCGACGGCGTAGTAGGTCTCGGCGGCGGAGCTACCGTGAAACTGTACATCCCGTGCAATAACTTCGAGCCATGGCGACACTGGAATCCGTGACGTTGCAAGGATTTTTGGGAAGATGTCGGCCATTCGAACCTCTTTGGTCGTTGGGCATGGGGCACTCTGCTGGAACCGTCCGCCTCTATCCGCGTTGCCCGGAAGGAAAACGGAGTTTCCCTCGTGGAATATTACGTCATTATCATAGTCTCAATTTAGTTGGTTCTTAACCTTGCGTTCGTCGGCTTGCAGCTTTGACTTACCCGGCCAGTTCGCCATCGGCTTTGCCCGGACCACTTTGAGCTAAGCCATGTTTGGATGCTACGGCGCTCGTCCGGAAAATCCCGACCGTCGTTGAGCCCCGCAAAGACTGGTCGCGGAACGCAGGCCTTTTGCAATCGCCCCCCGTTTGTCGGGTTTACTGAATCGGGATCCTCCCGGAGAATCGACCGTTTACGATTGCTCCGAGAACGAGCCCTCTTAAACCTTATCTTAGCGCTTCCAAGATTAGGGTCCGGTAGTCCTCTCTTACCCCACCTCGGGCCGGATGAAAGCAGCGCGGCCGAAACTCTCACTGGCGGCGCTCGTGCTTGCGGGCATGGTTGCGTTCGCCATTGCCGGTCACTTCGCTGCGACACGTTTCATCCATGACCAGCAGGCACGCCAGCTCGATCAGCTGACCGAGGTCGTGCTGCGCCGGTCCGAATTCGCTGTCGATTTTGCGGCCGCGAGCCTCGACGAGTTGGCCAGCCGCGGGCTCGCCACATGCGACCCGGCCTCGCTCCAGGCGATCCGCCTCCACGTTTATCAGCGCTCCGCCGTGAAAGACGTCCGCCTCGTCAATTCGGACGGCTCGGTGATCTGCTCGGCCTATTCTGAGACGCTCGAGTTCGACAAGGGCTGGGTCGATCGCGCGGACATGCTTGCCTCGCGCGATTCGAAGCTGATGCTGTTCCGCGTCGAGCAATTCGGCGGCGACGCGCTCGGCGTGCTCAGGGACATCGGCGACAACAAGGCATTGGTCGCCATCCTCGGCATCAATTCCAGCCTATTCGACGTCATGCCGGCGGAGTTGCACGCGCACGGCGAGGTGCTGCTCGCGCTCACGAACGGAGCACAGCTCGGCGAGTTCATGCTCGACGCCGACAAGGCGCTGGCGCATCCGGTCGATTTCGAAAGGAGCTCGACGCGCTATCCGCTGCGCACCGTCATCCGCATCGACAAGACCGTGCTGTCGACGTGGAACAGCGAAGCCTACTGGCCGGCGATGGCGGTCTCGCTCGCGCTCGGCGCGCTGTTCGGCCTCCTCCTGTCGCGGACCCAGCGCATGGAAGGCCCGTAGCCGACCTCGACCGTGCGCTCGCTCGTGGCGAGTTCAGGCCGTATTTCCAGCCGATCTTCGATCTTCGGACCGGCGAGATCAGGGGCTGCGAGATCCTGGCGCGCTGGCTGCGCGAGGACGGCACGGTGGTCCCGCCGATGAACTTCATTCCGCTGGCGGAATCCAGCGGACGGATCGAAGCCATGACCTGGCAGCTGCTCGGGCGCGCGCTGGCCGACCTCCAGTCTCATCTCAAGGCCGAAAAGGATTTCAAGCTCTCGCTCAACGTGGTGCCACGGCACCTCTTGAGCAAAGGCTTCATCGAAGCGCTCCGCAGCGCCGTCGCCGCGGCGCGGGTTTCGGCGCGGCAGATCGTGGTCGAGGTGACCGAGCGCGACGAACTCGATGATCTGGCGCGCGCTGCGGCCGTGGTGGGCGAGCTGCGCGACTACGGTTTTCGCGTGGCCATCGACGATGTCGGTGTCGGCCATAGCGGGCTGTTACGGCTGAAGGGTCTCGGCGCCAACACGATCAAGATCGACAAGTTCTTCGTCGACACCATCACGGTGGATGCCTCGACCACGACAATCGTGGAGATGCTGGTGGCGCTCGCAAGGGACTTCCACATGACCGTGGTTGCGGAAGGCGTCGAAACCGAGGAGCAGGTCCGCGCGCTGATCTCGTGCGGTGTCGAGGAGGCCAGGGCTATCTCGTCGCCGCGCCCCTTGAGAAGCATAGCTTGGCTGCGTCGGCCGGCACTAAACAGGATATCGAGCTGGTCGCTTAGAGGAATACCTGAGATCGTCACGCACAGAACGAGCCGCGCGCTTGAATGGAATATGGCACGGCAAATGCTCTGACCTTAATACTGGCACTGCTTCTCTTGTTGACTATTTTTGCGGCTGGAATTGCCACGGGTCACGGCATTCGCGAGCTCCGTTCGCGCAGGCTCAGGCGAGTTGCCCTATGAAAAGGCGCGCATGATTCTCACCACCACGCCTTGCATGATTCTTGAAAGAGTTCCGCGGACTGCAAGCAAATTCATGTGATTGCGAGCCATAGGAAGTCCGCAAATCTGCCTTATCAGTGTTGAGCAGCCGGAGTATCCAAGAGGCAATCGTCGCGACGGTGGTGCTTCAGTATGTTCGAACTCCTACTTTTGGCTGGTATCGTGGCAATTTCGTTCGCCGCAGGTTATGGGACGCGATCGGCTGTCTCGCATCGACGTCGTACGAAGTACCTCAAATGGGAGCCTTACGTCCGCTCCTCAAGACCGTCGCAACCACCTCCACAATTCCTAATCCGTTCCGGCGGCGCAAATGTTGCACAGATGCCGAGGGTCGCATCAAGCGGCCGTCGCAGCGGCTGATCCCCGAAAGAAACTTGTTGGCGAGAGTACGCAAGCGTCTTTAACGATAGCAACGGTTTGCCGGCACACCGTTTTGGAACTGGGGTATGGTGCCTAAATGCTCCGAAACCCCTTCGTCGCGGCCACTGCCGTCTGCCTCGCCTTAATCAGCTACGCCACCTTGGCGAAGTTGACAGGAAGACCGGTGCTTGTTGGGCATTCCGAGGCCTACTGGATCGTGGTCGTCGAAAGGTTCAGCGCTTACGGCTTGCTGGGCTTTCTCTTGTCTTTCCTGCTTCCTGGACGCCTCGGTCTCGCTTGCGGCCTAGTGATCTCCGTCGCAATAGGATTGGAAGTCCTGCAAGCATTGACACCCGATCGCGATCCAGCTCTGTTGGATGTGCTACAAAAGGCAGCAGGCGGAACCGTAGGCGTCCTTTTGGCTCAGACAATTCTCGCCTTCTTGCCCAGACCACCCTCGTAGACTGTCTCGGCGTCGGCCCTTACCGCATTTGCCGCAATGCGCCGGTTGGCAAGCGGCTGCGTCTAATCCACAATCGCGACCAACCTTGAGGGATATAGATTTATGACCGGCAAACGTTACGTGCTCCTGGCTGGAGCGTTTCTCATTGGCACATCTCTCTCAGCTGTGGCCCAAAGCACCTCCACCAACGGCGTACGCAGCGGCTACACGGGGACGACGACCAGTTCACCTGCCTCAACCACAACGTCCACGGGGTCGACCTCCACTCAGACACAAACCTCTCGGAATTTGGGGACTGGCCAAGGGCGAACCGAGGGCGCGATGGGCCTCTCACCGCAGTTGCAACGCGAGATGGGAGTTAGTCGCCAACAATAGGAACACATTGGCGGCCTCGCCAAGTCAACGCATGCTGTGCGCGCGATGAGATTTTGCACCGAGGCGGCCGCTATCACCAAGCGATCGGTCAGCGTAGAGGAGCGGAGCCTCGGCATCGTGAACAGCCGAGCGGCCTGTTCCGAGATCGGTCGCCTGACCGTCCGAGAAAGCGTGATGGCTTCGAACGACTTCTTGCTCCCGCCCGCAGCCTCCCAAGGGGCCTTGGCCCTACTGGCGGCTTAGGCCATTCCGCGCCTGCCATGGACCTCATTCGGCGTCAGAAGTTCCGCCATCTGCCGATGCGTCGCCTGGAGCGCCTCGATAGCGCTATCCAAATCAAAACCCGCCTCGCGGACCGACGCGAAGAATCTTGCTGTCAACGCCAGGTCCAGCTTGACGCGGGTGTTTCCATCGCGGCTCTTGCGGCGATCGAGCGACAGATGCAGCGCCAGCACCCTGGCCTCGGCGGCACTGCAGCCACTGAGCGTCGCGAGTTCGTCATAAGTCATCCAGATCTGAGGCATATCCCTGTCCGCCTTTTGTTATAGGCCTCAACCTAGATTTCACATCTAAAAGCACTCTTGCCGCGGTGCGGTCTTCAGGCGCTTTCGCGGCAACAGCGTCAACGCAAAGCTAAGGCGCAGGACACATCAGGACGCGGGAGGCCTGGAGGGTGTAAACGGCGGCCGCGGCCGCGGCCGCGACCGGCTGTCCAGCCCCTTGGGCAGCTTGTCGGGATTGAGCTTGACGACCGCGCATCTGGCGTCGGCTGCAAGCGCTTCTTCCTGGCTGTAGATCAGCGTGCACTCGAACCTGACCTCCGGCGCCTCTCGCGCCGTGCCCGAGCACGTCGCCATCGCGCCGCTGCAGAGGCCGGTCAGATCGACCTCGACCTCATCAGGACCAAACACGCTCGGATTGCCTTCGGTATGGCGCTTCACTGCCAAGACAGCCGTGAAGCGTTGCTGATCGACCTGATAGGAGCCGCCATAGGTGAAGAAGCTGTCGCAGCCCGAGATCCGCCCCTCGATCAATTCGACAAGGCCTGTGCCCTGGCCACGCGGGGTTCTAAACCAGGCAGCGTATTTGCCGTCTCTCAGCATGAAAACATCCGTCGTAAAATTCAAACGTATTTGCGACGAACTCTGGGGCGCGACAATGACTGATGCGGCGCGTATTCCGGCACGGTTAATGCCTTGCAAAACCAATTCGTCAAATTTCCGGTGCCGCATGCGCGACGCCGGCTGCAAGCTCAAAACAATTCGATGCCGTCATCCGCAGGCACGACCGCCTCGACCCGGCGGGCCGCGGCGCTCGACGACAGCCCGAGGGCTTGCAAAAATTCCCGGTGGACGTCGCGCTCCCGCTCCATCGTGTAGCGCGCGAACAGATCGTCGAGCAGCGCTTGGTCCTGCGGCTGCGGCCGATGCGCGCCTGCGCTTGCCGTCTCCAGGCGCGCAGCGACGGCGGGCAACGTCGCAGAAGACTCGCCGAGCGAGCTCATCAGGCCTTGCGCCGAATTCATCAGGCCCTCGAATTCGGCACCTTCGTCGACGAGCCGGCTCATAAGCTTGCCGAGCCGCTCGTTACCGGCCTCGACCTCGCGCAGCGCCCGGAGGATCTGCGGCTCCAGATTGGTGAGCTGCGTGGGATCGCCCTGGACGCGAAGCTCCTTCAACTCATTGGCGGAGCGCTCGATGCCGTCGAGCACGGGCCGCAAGCGGCCGGCGCCGGCCGAGACCTGATCGGCGGTCGTCTTGAGCTCGTTCGCGATGACGACGAAAGCGCTGCCGCGGCTGCCGAGATGGCTCGCCTTGAGGCCCGCATTCATGCCGATCAGGGTGATGTCGACCGTGGCTTCCGCCAGCCCCGCAATGGCCTGACGGAATTTTGCCAACGTATCCTCGACGACCGCGAGCGCCTGGTCGACCGAGCGTCCGGCGCTCTCGCAAGTGCCGATCAGGGTCGAGGCGTGAGCCAGCGTCTGCTTGATGCGGGTCAGGAACGAGGCGGAAGAACCGTTCTCGCTACCGAACAGCGTGCGGCCGTGACCGACGACGCCACTTGCATCGTTCAGGATCGCCGACAGCGCGCGGACGATCTGGCCGATGTCGCCGCCGAACTCGCGCTGCGCGTCCCTGAGCTGGGCCGCCGCCGGGCAAGCTGCGACGCCGTTGCCGAAACCAGAGGCCACCGTCGCACATATAGGCGCGGCCGGGAGCCATCCGGACCTGGACCGCGGGCGAAGCCGCCCCGGCCGTCTGCCATCGCGCCATCGCGTCTAGAGTCACGGTTTGCCGCGGCGCCGTTTTCTGCCATCACCGGTTTGAACCTGTTCCTGCCAGGGTGCACCAATACCAAGAGTGATTCTGATCACACTTGCTTGGGCGATCCCCTGCTAGGCTCCCGCTGGCACGTGGATCACTCGGGTATCTTGTTCGAACTGGATGAAAAAGTCATGAGAAGCCTGATCGGCGCGATCGCCGGCGTGTTTTGCCTCGCGGCTCCCGCCATTGCCGAGACGCCCGCCGCCATCGTCGAGGACGTGCAGGGCAAGGTCGACGGCATCGAATTCATGGACTACGTGGCGCCCGGCAAGATCATCAAGCTCGGCCCCAAGGCTGGCATCACGCTCAGCTATCTGAAATCCTGCCTGCGCGAGACCATCACCGAGGGCGTCGTGCTGGTCGGCGCGGAGCAAAGCACCGTGCAACTCGGCAACGTCCAGCGCGTCAAGGTGCCCTGCGACGCCAACGCCGCGCAGCTCTCCGAGCGCGAGGCGAACCAGAGCGCGGCAACCACGTTCCGCACCATGCGATCCGATGCCAACAGCTCGCCGGCCAAGCTGCCGACGATCTACGGTACAGCGCCACTGATTCAGGCCAAGAGCGGCAGCACGCTGGTGATCGAACGCACCGACGGCAAGGAGCCCACGATCAGCCTCCCGCTCAAGAACGACATCATGATCGCCGGAAAATTCTATGACCTCTCGAAAGCCGGCAAGTCGCTGACGCCGGGCGGCAGCTACCTCGCGAAGCTCGGCACCAAGCGCTACACCTTCCAGGTCGACGCCAGCGCGACCTCGTCGCCGACACCGATCGTCGGCCGTCTGCTTCGGCTCGAATAGCCGGCCAGCGACAGCAACGATGCGGCGGATCCGCAGGTGGGACATCGTTGCGGCGATCATGATAGCGCTCGTTACGGGCGCAACTTTCACGTCTCCGCCGCTCCAGACGCTGCAAGGGCTCTCGCTCGACATCCTCACGGCCTTGCGCTGGAAGCTCATCGGTGACCGCCGCGATCCCGCGACATCACCGGTCGTCGTCGTGGCCATCGATGGGGAGACCTACGACACGCCGCCTTTCAAGGGATCGCCGACCCAGACATGGACGCGCGAGATCGGCCGGGTGCTCGGAAGTATCACTGACGGGGGCGCCAAGGTCATCGGCTTCGACGTGATCTTTCAAAGCTCGATCGAGCAATCGGCGATTCCGTTCGGCGATGCGTCGTTCGGCAGCCGTTTGAAGGGATTTGACCGGGACTACCTTATAGCCGTGCGGAAGCTCTCCGACAGCGGCAAGCTCGTGCTCGGCGAAATTCTCAGCAACGACCATCCGGAGCGGCCAGATCGCGCGCAGCAACTGGCGGTGAAAGACAACATCCGCGCCCTCAACGTCCATACCGACGCCGACGACGTAATCCGGCGAATGCCGCTAAGCTTTTCCATCGCGGGCCAGCCAGTGTCCGCAATGGCCGTCGAGCTCGCCGCGCGCGCACTCGGTGCCAAGCCCGAGACCGGGCCGATCGGCGTAACGAAACTGTCCGGCTACGCGATCCCGAGCGCGGTCACCAACACGCTCACGCTCAATTTCCGCGGCATGGGCCGCGACGTCCCCACTTATTCCTTCGCCGATTTGCGCGCCTGCGTCGAAAAGGGCGACACCGAGTTCTTCCGCCGCGCCTTCGAGGGCAAGATCGTGCTGCTCGGCAGCATCCTCAATTTCGAAGACCGCAAGCTCACCTCAATGCGCCTGGCCAGCGGATATGACGGGACACCCGGGTCGCGATGCGCCCTGCCCGCGCCTGCAAGCACCGCGCAACAAGCCCGCAACGCGGTCGCCGGCGTCTTCGTTCACGCCACGGTCGTGCGAAATCTGCTCGAGCATGATGCCATCACGGAGCTCGGCTTCCCGCTGCGGACGATCCTGACAATTGTTTTCGCGGCGATCATTGCCGCTGCCGCCTGCCTGCTCGCTCCGACCGGCGCGGCGGTTACCTGGCTTGGGCTCACCGTCGCCTACGCTGCTGTCGCCGTCAGCACATTCGCGCATGCCATCGCGCTGCCCCTGACCGAGCCCGTGCTCGCCGGTCTCGCAGCGCTCGCCATGATGATCGGCTACCGCTTCGTGATCGCCGACCGCGAGGAGCGCTTCCTGCGCAAGAGCTTTGCGTTCTATCTCGCACCCGAGGTGATCGACGGCATGGTCGCCTCCGGCAAGATGCCCGTGCTCGGGGGCGAGATGCGCAACATCACCATGTTCTTCTCTGACCTCAGCGGCTTCTCCTCGATCGCCGAGAAGATGACGCCAAGCGAGCTGGTCGCGCTGATGAACGACTATCTCTCCGACATGACCGACATTATCGAAAGCCACGGCGGCTATGTCGACAAATATATCGGCGATTCCATCGTCGCGATGTTCGGCGCGCCGGCCGACGATCCCGATCATGCACGCAACGCGGTCGCCGCCGCGCTGCAATGCCGCGACCGGCTCGAGGAGCTCAACGAAAGCCATCCCGCGTTCCGTGGCCGCGGCCTCGCCCACCGCATCGGGTTGAACAGCGGCGAAGCCGTGGTCGGCAATATCGGCTCGCGCCGGCGCTTCAACTACACCGTCATGAGCGATACCGTGAACCTCGCCTCGCGGCTCGAAGGCGCCAACAAATACTTTGGCACCGTGATCATGGCGTCCGAGATGACTGTGAACCAGAGCCGCAGCGCCTACACCTGGCGCGAGCTCGACATGGTCAGGGTGCAGGGACGCGACGAGCCGATCAGGGTGTACGAGCCGCTCGCCGAGAAGAACCACGAGACGCAGGAGCAGGGCATCCGCACGGCAACTTACGCCAGCGGGCTTGCGTGCTGGCGTGCGCGCGACTTCGCCAAAGCGGCCGAGCTGTTCGAGAGCGCCGCCGGCGACGATCCGCCGTGCCGATATTTTGCCAAGCGTGCGCGGACACTGGCGGCGCATCCACCGCCGGCCAACTGGACGGCGGTGAATACGCTGGAAGGGAAGTAGCGGCGCGAGCCAGGTGCACCGATGCACCCTCTCCCCTTGTGGGAGAGGGTGGCTCGACGCGCAGCGGCGAGACGGGTGAGGGGTTCTATCCGCACATGACTCTCAGGCGGCGACATCCGCGGAGAAAACCCCTCATCCGGCGCTTCGCGCCACCTTCTCCCACAAGGGGAGAAGGAAAGAACCCAGCATCAGACGTAACAAACCTAAAACGGCAGCCCCACATAATTCTCCGCGAGCAACCGCTGCGCCGTCTCGGACGACAACAGGTACTCCAGCTCGGTCTGCTGGAGACGATCTTCATACTCGGAACGATCGGGGAAACGGTGCAGCAGCATCGTCATCCACCACGAGAAGCGCTGCGCCTTCCATATCCGCGCCAATGCCTTGGCGGAATAGCCCGCCAGCCCGGAATCGTCGCCATCCTGATAGTGCGCGAGCATCGCGTGGTAGAGGTAATAGATGTCGGAAGCGGCGCTGTTCAGCCCGCGCGCGCCGGTCGGCGGCACGATGTGGGCGGCATCGCCGGCGAGGAACAGGCGGCCATAGCTCATCGGCTCGGCGACGAAGCTGCGCAAAGGCGCGATGCTCTTTTCGATCGAGGGGCCGGTGATCAAGCGGTCTGCGACCTCATCGGGCAGGCGACGCTTCAGCTCCGCCCAGAATGCATCGTCCGACCAGTCTTCGACCTTGTCAGTCAGCGGCACCTGGAGGTAATAGCGGCTCAGCACCTGTGAGCGCAGCGAGCAGAGCGCAAAGCCGCGCGCATGCTTCACGTAGATGAGTTCAGGCGACACCGGCCTGGTCCGCGACAACACGCCGAGCCAGCCGAACGGATAGACCTTTTCATATTCACGCAGCACATCCTTCGGGATCGATTTGCGGCTGACGCCGTGAAATCCGTCGGCGCCGACGATGTAGTCGCAATCAACGCGGACGGTCTCGCCGTTCGATCGATACGTCACGTAGGGCCGGTCGGAGGTCAGATCATGCGGCGTCACGTCCTCGGCATTATGCACGACCTTGCCACTGAGCCGGTCGCGCGCCTCATAGAGGTCGCGCGTCAGCTCGGTCTGGCCGTAGACCAGCACCGAATTGCCGCCGGAATGCTTGTTTAGATCGACATGGGAGAGCACGCCGTCATGGGCGATCTCGAAGCCGTTGTGGATCTCGCCCTCGCCGTCCATCCGCTCGCCGCATTGCGCCTCGCGCATCAGCCGGGCAAAGCCATGCTCGAGCACGCCGGCGCGGATGCGCGCCAGCACGTGCTCGCGGCTGTATTTCTCCAGCACGATGGTATCGATGCCCTTCAGGTGCAGGAGCTGGGACAGCAGCAGCCCGGACGGCCCGCCGCCGATGATGCAAACCTGAACTTTCATTTTTCCGTCCTCCCGTCGGCACTTTTTTGCAGATTCCGCCGCCTGTACCGATGGAGGCTTTCGCCATTGTCTTGTACTATTCGAACATGAGAACCGCAGCCCCCGCCCCGGCCATCCGGGTCTACAATCTGTTTGGTGAAGCCGGCGACCTGCCGGACGTCGTCCATTGCGAGACGATTGCGTCGCGCTCGGTGCTGCATGACTGGACGCTCGCCGTGCACCGCCACGCCCGGCTGCACCAGGTGCTGCTGATCGAGCGCGGCGGCGGCGAGGCGACACTCGACGGACGCGTGGTGCCGCTCAGGCCGATGCAGATCGTCAACGTGCCGGTCGGCCATGTCCACGGCTTCCGTTTCGTGCGGGAGACCCAGGGCTGGGTTCTGACCATCGCCGCGGAAATCCTGGACGAGGCACTGCTCGCCGCCGAGGGCCTGCGCGGCGTGCTGTCACGATCGGCCGTCGTTCGCGGCACGCCGCAGATCCGCGCGACGATGAAACAGATCTTTGCCGAGCACGCTGCGCGCGATTTCGGCCGCGCGCATGTGCTGCGCGCGTTGTCGGCCGCCATGATCGGCCTCGTGGCACGAGCGCTTACAGCCGAGAGCGGCACCAGCAGCAGCTCTGAATCAAATCTGTTCCGCCGCTTCGAAGCCCTGCTCGAACAGCATCATCTGGAGCGCCGGACCGTTGCGGACTACGCGAACGCGCTGGCGATCACGCCGACCCATCTCAACCGCATCACGCGCGCGGCAACCGGCGATACCGCCTCGCACCTGATCCTGAACCGGCTGATCCGCGAGGCACGCCGCAACCTCGTCTATACAAATCTTCCGGTCTCGACGATCGCCTATGCGCTCGGCTTCGAGGACCCCGCCTATTTCAGCCGGGTCTACGCCGCAGCCACCGGGCTGTCACCGCGCGCCTTTCGCGCTCAGATTCATGGCGATGAAGGCTGATCCACATGTTACTGGTGCGCTCGCTCCTGCACGGATTCCACCGGCGCTTCGTCCGGATGCCGCTTCTCGTAATGCAGGAAGAGATCGAGCAGCGCCAGCAGCACGATGAGGACGCCGAAGCCGATGCTCAGATGCATCGCCCGCGTATGCGGAAATCCGAGCAGCCAGGGCGACGCGATGAGCCAGACGCCCATCAGGACGTTGATCCATTCCTCCCAGTCCCGGTAAGCGATGATGGCTGCCAGCGAGAGCACGACGATGATCGCGCTCGTGACCCAGAGGTCGATCTTGCCCTGACTATTTGTCAATTTGAACAGCCATGGCGATATGAAGAGAACGGCGGCGAGAAACAGATTATAGACGTCAGGGACAGTTTCGCGCTCTTGCAGCCTGCTCATGACACACCCTCCGCGGGGGACCCGTCGGAGCAAAGACTGGGAAGCGATTTGGTTCCCATTCGGCGTGGGCTTATTGGCTAGACTTTGGTCTCGCTCAGGAACCGAACCGACGACGATAGTCCTGCGGCGCCGTGGCCAGCACGCGCAGAAAACTGCGGCGCATGGTCTCCTCCGACCCGAAACCGCAGCGCTGGGATATCCGCTTCACCGGCAGGCGCGTCTCCGACAGCATTCGCCGCGCAGCTTCCACCCGCAACCGCTCGATGGCCCGCAGCGGCGTCAGTCCGGTCGCCTTGGCATAATGGCGGCTGAAACTGCGCTCGCTCATGCCGGCCTCGCGTGCCAGTCTGGACAGAGAGAGATCGCCGGCGAGATGCTTGCTGATCCATTGGTGCAACACGCCGAATTCATCCTCGGCGGATTGCAGCGACAGCGCCTCGCTGAACTGCGCCTGCCCGCCCGGCCGCTTGAGGAAGACGACGAGATAACGCGCCACGGCCAGCGCGGTGGTGCGGCCGAGATCCTCCTCCACCAGGGCCAGCGCCAGATCGATGCCGGCGGTTACGCCCGCCGAGGTCCACATCGAGCCATCGCGCACGAAGATCGGATCTGGCTCGACGCGCACGGCCGGGAAACGCCGCGCGAGCTCGGCGCAATACGACCAATGGGTCACCGCACGGCGTCCGTCGAGCGCGCCGGATGCACCGAGCAGAAATGCGCCGGTGCAAACCGACGCCACGCGCCGCGCCTTCTTCACGCGCTGCCGCAGCCAGTCCAACAGCACCGGATCGCAAGCGGCGAGATCGACACCCGGACCACCTGCGACAACCAACGTGTCCAGCCCGCTGCCGGCGCGCGGCAGCGGCTCCGTTGCAATCGCCAGTCCCGAGGACGCCGTCACCCGCGCGCGATCTTTCGCCACCACGCGAAGCGCATAAGGCGGCGTTCCGCCGGCTTCCACGATCTGCTCGTTGGCGGTCGCGAACACCTGGAGCGGTCCGGTGACGTCGAGCAGCTGTACCGATGGATAAGCCAGCACTTCGATCACGCGCACGGAACTCCGCGTGGCACGAGAAATGGAGCTTGGCGAGAAACGAGGGGTCTTTGGCATTTGCGCCAAAACGTGCCCGGTTATGTTGCCGCTGTCCAGCCTCGAGGAGAGCCCATGACCACGAAGACTTTTACCAAGACCGCCCCGCCGGAATGGCTTCTCGCGATGTGGAAGGAGATCGACGACAAGACCTTTGGCAAGGGTTTTGACTGTTTCGCCGACGATGCGATCTGCAATCTCGGCGTTGCCGACTGGCACGGCCGCGATGCTATCCGCAACAATCTGCGGCAGTTCATCGACCGTGGCTTCACCGCGCTGCATGACGTCGTCGAGTACTGGGACAGCCCTGAGCTCAAGATCTTCCACGGCAAGGTCGCGATGCGCTTCGACGATCCCAGCATCGAACCCGTGAGACCGACGATGGCCCATTTCTTCTATATGGACGAAAAAGATCCCACCAAGGTCAAGCGCTGGGTCGGAGCGGTGGGACCGACCGGGTTTTAGCTGGCACGTCACCGACGGAGCTCGGCGGTGCAAGCTCCACCACGACAAGAGAGCTGGCCTCGTCATCAGATGCGGCCGGCTCATTCCTGATCAAGTGAAGCAAACATCGGAGCAGACGACCTCCTCCGGCCCCTGCAGTTGACCGCGAAGGAATACACGACTGGACGGCGCGCTCGTACTTACCTTGGTATAGAGCGACCAACCCTTTGGATAGAATTCGTTTACCTCCGTACGATTGAGCGCGGAATGCGCACGCCTTATCGTGGCTGCATTCGGCGCCCCAGACGCTGGTGGCACGGACCTCCCTAACCTTGGCGCAAGACGGCCACACCCTGTCCGGTCGTCTGCGCTGCTTTTTCAGCAAGCCGTCAGCGACCTCAGTGTTTTCCCGGCCGACACATCGAGCCCTCGCGGTCGAAGCTGCCGGCTTCCATGCGAAACTGGAGTTTCGTGCTTAATGTCTTCGTTTGAGAAGATCGCGCTCTTCATCGATGGCTCCAATCTCTATGCCACCTCCAAGGCGCTCGGTTTCGACATCGATTACAGGCGTCTGCTCAGCGAATTTCGCGGCCGAGGCGTGTTGCTGCGGGCCTTCTACTACACGACACTCATTGACGATCAGGAATACTCGTCAATCCGCCCATTGATCGATTGGCTCGACTATAACGGGTATACCGTCGTCACCAAGCTCACCAAGGAGTTTGTCGACGCCACCACCGGCCGCCGCAAGGTGAAGGGCAGCATGGACGTGGACCTCGCCGTGACGGCGATGGAGCTCGCCGGGCACGTCGATCAGATCGTGTTGTTCTCAGGCGATGGAGATTTTCGTTCGCTGGTGGAAGCCGTGCAGCGCCGCGGCGTCCGGGTGACCGTCATCTCCACGCTGGCCAGCCAGCCGCCGATGATCGCCGACGAACTGCGCCGACAGGCGGACATCTTCGTTGACCTGGCGGAACTGAAGCCGAGAGTGGGGCGCGATCCGGCGGAACGGCCGGGATCGCGCGAGATGCGTCAGCAACCGCCGCAATTCATCGCGCGCGGAACGGTGAATCGAAGCGACCAGCTGGAATAATCTGGGCCTGACGATCCCTGGATCGTCAGACGTCGAAGAACACCGTCTCGTCCGGTCCCTGCAGATTGATCGCGAAGGAATATACGGCCTTGCCGGCGCGCTCGCTGCGGGTGGCGATCAGCGTGTTGCGACGCACCGGAGGCTCGACCAGATTGAGCACGGGATCGGCGGCGTTGGCGGCCTCTTCATCGGAGAAATAGAGCCGGGTGTTGAGCCCGATATTGATGCCGCGGGCGACAATCCAGATGTTGACGTGCGGCGCGCATTTGCGCCCGGCCCTGTCGACGATCGCACCCGGCTTGATGGTCTCGAAGGTGACGAGTCCGCTCTCGAAATCGGAGCCGGCACGGCCCCAGCCGCGGAAGTCCTCGTCCAGCGCGCCGGCCGAACGATCAGCCGGATGGTTGTAGCGGCCGGCCGCGTTGGCCTGCCAGATCTCCAAAAGAACGTCGCGCAGCACCGTGCCGCTGCCGTCGATCACCCTCCCTTCCAGCGTGATGCGTTCACCCTTCGTGTTCGGCGTCACCAGCACGTTGGAAAAGTTCTTCTCGAAAATGTCGAAGCCGGCCATGGCCGGGATCAGGCCGATATGAACGTAGGGTCCGGCGGTCTGCGAGACGGTTTCCTTGAGATAGTTGAGCGGCTGCGGCATGGGCTCAGTTCCCTTCGGGACGGTTCTCGAAATAGGTGGAGCGCTGGCCGCGCAGCACGATGTCGAAGCGATAGGCGAGTGAGTCGAACGGCGTCGAGGCGTTGAGGTCGAGCGGCGCCACCAGGCGGTCGAGCGCGCCCTTGTCCGGGATCGTCGTCAGGATCGGGCAGACCGGGATCAAGGGATCACCCTCAAAATACATCTGCGTAATCAGCCGCTGCGCAAAGCCCGAACCGAACACCGAGAAATGGATGTGGGCGGGGCGCCAGCTGTTGACGAAGTTGCGCCAGGGATAGGGCCCAGGCTTCACGGTGCGGAAGTAGTAATAGCCGGTGTCGTCGGTCAGAGCACGGCCGCAGCCGCCGAAATTCGGATCGATCGGCGCCAGATACGTGTCCTTCCTGTGCCGGTAGCGGCCGCCGGCATTGGCCTGCCAGAACTCGACCAGCGTGTTCGGCACGCCGCGGCCGGTCTCGTCCAGCACGCGGCCGTGGACGATGATGCGCTCGCCGACGGGATCGCCGTCCTTGGCGTAGTTGCGGATCAGATCGTTGTCGAGCGGGCCGAGATCGTTGTGCCCGAACGCCGGCCCCGTGATCTCCGAGACCGAGCTCTCCAGCGACAGCAGCGGCTGGCGCGGCGAGCGCAGCACCGAGGATTTGTAGCCGGGCGCGTAGGCCGGCGGGTGGATGGCGCGGTCGCGCTGGAAGAAGCCGCCATCACGCGGCGTGAACGGCTCGGGAGCGTTGAGGCGGGGATCCCTTAAGGCTGGCGCCTGGGCATTCATCGGCGTTGTCTCTCCCTTTGGCTGCGGCCGGTCCTGGCGCACGGCCTATCGGGAGATCATGGGCCGGCCTATTCCACAGATAAATAGATCGATTATAATATATTGCATGAAGAAAATAGATCATTTGGCGCTCGACGGGCACGCCCTCGAACTATTCCTCGCGGTGCTGGAGGAAGGTTCGGTGACGGCCGCCGCAATCCGGCTCGGCCTGACACAGTCGGCCGTCAGTCACGCCCTGAACAAGCTGCGGCAGATCGCCGGCGATCCGCTGTTCGCCAAATCCGGCCGTGGCATTGTCGCGACCGCCCACGCCCAGGCTCTGGCCGCAAAAGCGCGGGCGCTGATCGACGAGATGCGCAGCTTCGCAGGCGGTGTCACGTTCGAGCCGGCGAGCGCGCAGCTCTCGCTGACGATCGCTGCCAACGACCTTCAGCGCGATTTGCTGCTGCCGCGCTTCTTCGGACATGTCGCCGCGCAGGTGAAGAGCCTCAATCTGCGTCTAATCCCATCGCAGTCGCCCTCGCCTGCGATGCTGCGCGAGAATCGTTGCGATCTCCTGATCACACCACTGCCACCGTCCGGCATCGACATTGTGCAAAGGCGGCTGCTGCGGGATCATTACGTCTGCTATTACGATCCCAAGACGCGCACCGCACCAGGCAGCCGTAGCGCCTATCTCGCAGCGCGCCACATCACCGTGGTCTATACCGACAACGAGCGGCTCGATTTCGATCGCCGGCTCGCCGCGAACGGCTTCCACCGCGACATTGCCATCTCCGTGCCGAGCTTCTCGGGCGTGCCGTCGTTCCTGCGCGGGACGCAGATGCTGGCGAGCATGCCGAGCCTGCTGGCCTCCGGCGTGATGGGTGGCTTCGCGCATGCGCTGATACCGCTGGCCTCACGCACGCGAACGCTGGCCGAACTGCCGATGTTCATGGTCTGGCACCAGCGCTATCAGAAGGACCCGGCGCATCGCTGGATCAGGGCCCAACTCGAGGCCGTGGCCGCGACCGCCGCGGAGACTTGAGACCCGTCCCAAGTTTCGGAAGCCCGCCCCTCGCCAAACCCACTGGTTGCGCAGGGAGAGCCACGCTAGAATTCCCACATGACAGTGACCGATATTGCGAGCCGAACCTACAATCACAGCTGGCGGCTGGATCCCATCATCCGCAGCCTGCTTGATACCGACTTCTATAAGCTATTGATGTTACAGCTGATTCGGGAATCATACCCGGATCAACAGGTGACGTTTTCGGTCATCAATCGTTCGCGCCATGTGCGCCTTGCCGAGATCATCGACGAGGGCGAGCTGCGCGCCCAGCTCGATCATGCCCGCACCATCCGCTTCACCAAGAAGGAGTTGATCTGGCTCGCCGGCAACACCTTCTACGGCAAGACGCACATGTTCTCCGCGGATTTCATCCGCTGGCTCGCCGAATTCCGCCTTCCCGAATACGAGCTGCGCAAGGTCGAGGGCCAGTATGAGCTGCATTTCCACGGGCCCTGGACCCATACCACGATGTGGGAGATTCCGGCGCTCGCCATCCTCAACGAATTGCGCTCGCGTTCGGCGATGAAGGGCCGCGGCCGCTTCGAGCTGGACGTGCTCTATGCCCGCGCCAAGGCCAAGCTATGGACCAAGGTGGAGCGGCTGCGCGAGCTGGAAAATTTGCGGCTGTCCGACTTCGGCACCCGCCGCCGCCACGGCTTCCTGTGGCAGCGCTGGTGCGTGGAAGCGGTGAAGGAGGGCCTGGGTTCGTCCTTCATCGGCACCTCCAACGTGCTGCTGGCGATGGACAACGATCTCGAAGCCATCGGCACCAATGCGCATGAGCTGCCGATGGTCGCCGCCGCGCTCGCCAAGGACGACGAAGAATTGCGCTGGGCGCCCTATCGCGTTCTCGACCAGTGGCGTCAGACCTATGGCGGTAATCTGCTGATCGCGCTGCCGGATGCTTTCGGCACCAAAGCCTTCCTGCGCGATGCGCCGGAATGGGTGGCGGACTGGACCGGCTTCCGCCCCGACAGCGCGCCGCCAATCCAGGCCGGCGAAGAGATCATCGCATGGTGGGCGAAGAAGGGCCGCAACCCCAAGGACAAGCTGCTCGTGTTCTCCGACGCGATGGATGTCGGCTCGATCGAGGAGACCTATCACCACTTCTCCGGCCGCTCGCGGCTCTCGTTCGGCTGGGGCACCAACCTCACCAACGATTTCGTCGGCTGCGCGCCGGATGGCTCATTCGATCTCGATCCGATCTCGATCGTGTGCAAGGTGTCGTCGGTCGACGGACATCCGGCCGTCAAGCTCTCCGACAATCCGGAGAAGGCAACCGGTCTTCCCTCGGAGATCGAGCGCTATTTGCGCGTGTTCGGCGATGCCGGCCGCGTGCGCAAGCCTGTGCTGGTCTAGCCCCGATCCAAATTCTCTCAATCGAGTAAATCGCGAGGGTCGGATTCGCGGCATCGGCGCGCCGGTTCCGGTTTGGCGGCATTTGCGGCGATCTGCACGAATCCGTTTCACAACGCTTTCACCCTGCAAGACAATCTCTCGGCTCTTTCAGGTCGAGTTAAGCAGCGTTCTCGCGTAATCCGCGTTATCAGCCGACGCTCCGCTGGGGTCGTTGAGTGATTTGGGGAACGCAGAGTGTTGCGCAGAACTGCAACGTCGGCGAAGGAACGCAGCTTCCTTCACGTCATCAAGCTCGTCTCGCCTTTTGTCATGGTCGTCGTGCTTCAGGCGGCGATCGCAGGATTCAGCTTAGAGGTGATGTCATCGGTTCGCGCCTATGTCGCGGGCGAGGCGATGTGGTCGCGCTCGCAGAAGAACGCCGTTTATTTCCTCAATCTCTATCTGCATTCGGGCCAGGCCAGCCAGTTCGCGCAATATCAGACCTCGCTCGCCGTCCCGATCGGCGACGAATACGCGAGATGGGCACTCGAGGGCGATCCGGTCGACGTCGAGCTCGCGCGCATCGGCTTCCTGCAGGGTGGCAACCATCCAGATGACGTCCCCGGCCTGATTTGGCTGTTCCGCTATTTCAACCAAGTCAGCTTCCTCCGCGAAGCGATCCGGGAGTGGGCTGCCACCGATCCGATGCTGCTGGAGCTCAGCGTCTTCGGTGAAGTCATCAAGAGTGAACTAAAAAACGGTCCCGTCAGGGACAGCGACCGTCTGCAATTCCTATCGTCCCGCCTCTCGGAGCTGAACAGGCAGTTCACAGGGCATGCCGAGCGATTCTCGACCGTGCTCGGCGAAGGCTCCCGCGCCATCAAGCTGACGCTGACATGGCTCAACATCGCCACCGCCGCGATCCTGATCCTGCTCCTGATCTGGCACACGCGTCGACTGGTGCTGCAGCGGCAGGCGTTCGAGGATGCGCTGCGTGCCGAGAAGGAGCGCCTCGCCTTTCAGGCCTCGCATGACTGGTTGACCGGCATCGCCAACCGGCGGGCCTTCGAGGCGCGCCTGCAGAGCGAGCTCGATGATAGCGGCGAAAATTCACTCAGCCTGATCCTGCTCGACCTCGACCAGTTCAAGAGCGTCAATGACAGCTGCGGCCATCTTGCCGGGGATCGACTGCTGTGTCAGGTCGCGCGCCTGCTGCAGCAGGACCGGCGGCCGCACGATCTGGTCGCACGGCTCGGCGGTGACGAGTTCGGCCTGATCCTGCCGCAATGCGCGCCGTACGACGCCGTCGATATCGCCGAGCGGCTGCGGCGATCACTCGAGATGTTCAATTTCGCCTGGGACGATCGCTATTTTGCGGTGACCGCCAGCATCGGCGTTGCCTGCATTGCCGACGCCAACACCACGCTCGAGGAGGCGATGCGGCGGACGGATGCCGCCTGCTATCGCGCCAAGGAAAAGGGGCGTAACCGGGTTCAAGTCGACAACGGAAGGCCGGACGTCGCTCTCGTCGCTGCGCCGTCGCGCGAAGCTGCCCGCGCGTGACCGTCGCCGTTACCGTGCCGGCAAGATCCCGAGACCCAGGAGATGCGCGTCCAGGAACTGCGTGACCTGCTGGCGCAGCATCTGCGGCGGCACGGCGACCATGCGTTCTTCGAGGCCGAGCGAGATGATCCCATGCACTGCGGAAAACAACGTCCGCGACAGCAGTGCGATCTTCACGTCATCCGCATCCGGTAGCAAACGCACCAGAGGCGGATGCATCAACGCGAAGGCGTCCATCACCATCTGAAGAATGTCGTCGGGATAAGGACGGTCGTCCTCCATCCGATGCTCGAACAGCGAGCGCAACAGATTGGCGTTGTCGGCGAAGAATTCGAGATAGGTCTCGGCCAGACCATAGAGCTGGCGGACCGGATCCTCAGCCGGAACCCGGCCCAGCCGCACCGTCAACGCCTGAACCGTCTCCCGATTGACCGTCAGGATCACCCCGTCGAAGTCGCCGAACTCGTTATAGACGCTGCCGACCGAGCAGCCGGCGGCCTCGGCCACGTCTCGAACCTTCAACGATCTCAATCCTTTAGTCGCAATAATGCTGCGGGCGATCTCCAGGATATGGAGACGCCGACGATTTTTTTTCTGGTCCCGCAATGATTCTTCTTGAACATTGTTCATTTTAAAGCTACTCACTTGAACATTGTTCATTGTTCATTGTTAACCCGGAGATCTGCAAAATGCAAACCCTCGCCGTCGATATCGCCTCCACCTTCGTCGATGACGCCGCGGCTCTCTTGAGCGGCTTCGGCCGCGCCCTGCTGCGGGTCGTCATGGCCCCGATCGATCGGATCGCGAATGCCTGCGATATTGCCGGCGTGCTCGCTGGGCGCCGCGCGACCTTCCGGATGTGGCGGACCAGCCGTTCCCGCCACGAGCGCCGCCGCTTCAGCGTGCTCGGCCGCTTAAACCCCTTTCGCCATCTCGCTCACCTCACCTGAAGAGAAACCGGTGCGCATGCGAGTCGGTTCGAATGCGAGGACAGGCCGCAACAAAGACTTATTATGTCCGGACATTCGTGGCCGATCCCGCGGTTGTGAGAGAGAGACGATTCAGCTTTTGCTTATCGGCAAGGGCAATCCCCGTAAGCGCGGCATTTCCGCCCGAAACCGCGGCCGCAACCGGATATTTGCGAACCTGACGAGACCACTTGGAGACCAACAGGATCGGAGGGACCGAGGGGACAGAGCAGGCCGATGACCGTCGTCACCCTGCAATCGTTCCTCCCACACCCTTCCGGTCGTGACGTTTCACCGATAACGCAACACCTTCAGGCTGCTCTTCCAAAACAGGACTCGTCATGATCAGGGATTTGATGTCGTCACGCCGATTTGCGCCGCTGTTCTGGGCGCAATTCTTCTCGGCGCTCAACGACAACGTGCTCAAGAACGCACTCGTCATCATCCTGCTTTACAGCGCCGCGACCGGCCACGGCGATGCGCTGGTGACGGTCGCAGGCGCCGTCTTTATCTTCCCCTATTTCATCCTGTCCGGGCTCGGCGGCCAGCTCGCCGACAAATACGTCAAATCGGTCGTCGCAAGACGGCTGAAATTCACCGAGATCTTCGCTGCGGCCTTCGCCGCCGCCGGCTTCTTCCTGCACTCGGTGCCGCTGCTGTTCGCGGCGCTTGCGCTGTTTGGCATCATCGCCGCCCTGTTCGGCCCCGTAAAATACTCCATGCTGCCGGACCAGCTCGAACTCGGTGAGCTCGCGACCGGCAACGCGCTGGTCGAGGGCGCGACTTTCATGGCCATCCTGCTCGGCACCGTCGCGGGCGGCCAGTTCGTGGCGGGCTCCGCCCATATGGGCTGGGTCGCATCGGCCGTGGTCGTGCTGGCCCTGTTGTCGTGGGCCTTTGCCTCCCGCATTCCGCAAACAACGCCCTCCGCGCCCGATCTGCCCGTCGATGCCAATCCCTGGACCTCGACGTTCGGCCTGTTGAAGACGCTCCATGCGGATCACCGACTGTGGGACGGCACGGTGATCGTCTCCTGGTTCTGGCTGGTCGGCGCGATCGTGCTGTCGCTGCTGCCGGCGCTGGTCAAGGACGTCGTCGGTGGCAACGAAGGCGTGGTGACGCTGTGCCTGGCGATCTTCGCGATCGGCATCGCCATTGGTTCGTTATTTGCGGCCAACCTGAGCCACGTTCGCCCCAACCTCGCGCTGGTGCCGATCGGTGCCATCATGATGGGATTTGCCGGCATCGACCTTGCCTGGGCCATCGGCGTCACCGTTAAGGCGGACGACATCGCCGCGGTCGATTTCGCAACCTCGTTTGCGGGCCTGCGCATGCTGATCGACTTCGTCGCCTTCGCGTTCGGCGGCGGGCTGTTCGTCGTTCCGTCCTTCGCCGCGGTGCAGGCCTGGTCGGCGCCGAACGAGCGCGCCCGCATCATCGCTGCCGGCAACGTGCTGCAAGCCGCCTTCATGGTGGTCGGCTCGCTGTTCGTCGCGCTGCTGCAGGCGGCCGGATTGCATGTCGGCTGGATCTTCTTCGGCCTGGGTGTCGCGAGCTTCGGCGCGGTGTGGTTCGTGCTGACGAAATGGGGCAAGGAGGGCGTGCGCGATTTCGGCGGGCTCTTCTTCCGCGCCCTGTTCCGCACCGAGGTGCGCGGGCTCGAGAACCTGCCGCCATCAGGCACGCGCATGCTGATCGCGCCCAATCATGTCAGCCTGATCGACGGCCCGCTGCTGCACGCCGTGCTGCCGATCGACGCGAGCTTCGCGGTCGATACCGGGATCTCCAAGGCGTGGTGGGCCAAGCCGTTCCTGCGTGTGGTCAAGCACTACACCATGGACCCAAGCAAGCCGCTGGCCGCACGCGACCTGATCAAGCTCGTGGCCGCCGGCGAACCGGTCGTCATCTTCCCGGAAGGACGCATCACGGTCTCCGGCTCGCTGATGAAGGTCTATGACGGGACCGCGATGATCGCCGACAAGGCCGACGCCGTCGTCGTGCCGGTTCGCATCGAGGGCGCCCAGCGCTCGCATCTCAGCTACCTCGACAGCAGCCAGATCAAGCGCTCGTGGTTTCCGCGGGTGACGGTGACGATCCTGCCGCCGGTCAAGCTTCCGGTCGATCCGGCGCTGAAGGGCAAGGCGCGCCGTAATGCTGCGGGCGCAGCGCTCCAGGACGTGATGATCGATGCGATGGTCAAGAACGCCATGCTCGACCACACGCTGTTCGAGGCGCTCGGCCATGCCTACCGCGACCGCGACACCGGCAAGGTCATCGTCGAGGACGCGCTCGGCACCAGGCTGACCTATCGCAAGCTGATCCTCGGTGCGCAGGTGTTGAGCCGCAAGCTCGAAGCCGGCACCTCGGCCGGCGAAAATGTCGGCGTGCTGCTGCCGAACTCCGCGGGCGTCGCCGTCGTCTTCATGGCGCTGCAGAGCATCGGCCGCGTGCCAGCGATGCTCAACTTCTCCGCCGGCCCGGTCAACGTCCTCGCCGCCATGAAGGCTGCACAGGTCAAGACGGTGCTGACCTCAAAGGCGTTCATCGAGAAGGGCAAGCTCGACAAGCTGATGACAGCGATCTCCGCGGAGGCGCGCGTCGTTTATCTCGAGGACGTCCGCGCCTCGATCGGTACGGCCGACAAGCTCAAGGGCCTGCTCGCCGGCAGCGCGCCGCGCGTTGCCCGCCAGGCCAACGATCCAGCCGTCGTGCTGTTCACGTCGGGCTCGGAAGGTACGCCCAAGGGCGTGGTGCTGTCCCACCGCAACATCCTCGCCAACGCCGCGCAGGCGCTGGCGCGGGTCGATGCCAACGCCAATGACAAGGTGTTCAACGTGCTGCCGGTGTTCCACTCCTTCGGGCTGACCGGTGGCATGATGATGCCGATGCTCGCCGGCATTCCGATCTACATGTACCCCTCGCCGCTGCACTACCGCATCGTGCCCGAGCTGATCTACCAGACCGGCGCCACGATCCTGTTCGGCACCGACACGTTCCTCACCGGCTACGCCCGTTCGGCGCACGCCTACGACTTCCGCACCCTGCGGCTGGTGATCGCCGGCGCCGAAGCGGTCAAGGACCGTACGCGGCAGGTATTCATGGAGCGCTACGGCATCCGCATCCTCGAAGGCTATGGCGTCACCGAGACGGCGCCGGTGCTGGCGATGAACACGCCGATGGCCAACCGACCCGGCACTGTCGGCCGCCTCTCGCCACTGATGGAAAGCCGCCTCGATCCGGTCCCCGGCATCGAGGAAGGCGGACGCCTCTCGGTGCGCGGACCGAACGTGATGCTCGGCTACCTCAGGGCCGAAAATCCCGGCGTGCTCGAGCCGCTTGCCGAGGGCTGGCACGACACCGGCGACATCGTGGCGATCGACGCGGCCGGCTTCATCACCATCAAGGGCCGCGCCAAGCGCTTTGCCAAGATCGCAGGCGAAATGGTCTCGCTGTCGGCGGTCGAGAGCATCGCGACGACGCTGTGGCCGCAGGCCGTATCGGTCGCGGTGTCGATCCCCGACCAGCGCAAGGGCGAGCGCATCGTGTTGCTGACGACGGAGAAGAATGCCGAGCGCAGCACGATGCAGGCCCAGGCCAAGGCGATCGGCGCCTCCGAGCTGACGGTCCCCGCGACGATCATGGTGGTCGACAAGGTGCCGCTGCTCGGCACCGGCAAGACCGACTATGTTACGGCAACGACGATGGCCCGCGAGCAGGCAACGGCAGCATCGGAGCGCGAAGTTGCCTGACACGCAGCCCACCGCCGTCGCACCAGCGCATGCGCTGTGCGACGGTGTGGTGCTGCTGCATGGCATCGGCGTCGGCTCCTGGACGCTGAAGAGGCTCGATCGAGCGCTTCAGCGTCGCGGCTTCGCGACGCTCAATCTCGACTATTCCAGCCGCAAGAAGCCGCTTGAGGCACTCGCGGAGGAGATCCAGGCGCCGATCGCCGCATTTGCCGAACAATGCGAGGGCGCGATCCACTTCGTCGCCCATTCCATGGGCGGACTGCTGACGCGGGTTTACATCGCGCGATACCGGCCGGTGCGGCTTGGCCGCGTCGTGATGCTGGGCACGCCCAATGGCGGCAGCGAGGTCGCCGATCTCCTGAAAGACCTGTCACTCTACCGTGCCGCTTTCGGCCCGGCCGGCCTGCAGCTGACCACCACCCAGGACCCGGTGCTCGCCGACCTGCCGTCACCCGATTATGCGATTGGTATCATCGCCGGATGCCGCACCATCGCGCCGATCGCGTCGGCCTTTGTTCTGCCACGCCCCAACGACGGACGGGTTTCGGTTGCGAGCGCGAAGCTGGCTGGCATGGCCGACCACGTCGTCGTCAAGGCATCGCATACCGGCCTGCCGCGTCACGCCGCAGCGATCGAGCAGACGATCGCGTTTCTGCACGACGGCCGCTTCCATTCTGCTTGAATCTCAAGAGCCGGCTTCGCTGCGCCGCTCCTGCGCGTAACGCACCAGCGCCGCGAAGCGGTAGATGCCATGCACGAACTTGCCATAGGGCATGGTGATGAACAGCGCGAACACCGCGCCGAGATGCAGCGCCAGCAGCGGACCCATGGCGGCGGTCTCGCGCAGGAGCAGAAGCAGCACGCCGGTGAGGCCGGTCAGGAACAGCATGGCGATGAAGCCGACATCCATGCCGTAGCTGGTCTCGTCGAGAAGCTCGGGCGCGCGGCGCGATTTGGCGACGAGCAGCCCGATGGGGCCGACAACGAGGCCGATGCCGCCGAGCGTGCCGAGCACGACCGGCAGATCCCACCACGGATACGGCGCCTCGCGGCCGAGCAGATAGTGGTACAGCGTGGCGACCGAGGTCGCGGCAAAGCACAGCAGGAAGCCATAGAACGTCAGGTGATGGAAAAGCTTGCGCCGGTCAGTCGGCGTGTCGTCCTCATTATAGCAGCCGACCCCGCCACCATCGAGATAGCGCAGCTCGCCGGCGTCGCGGATGGCCTGGAATATCGAGCCGCCGTCAGGCCGGCCGCCGATCGGTGCGCCGATGTCGCGCCAGAACGCGCGAACGCTCATGACCAGCGCGAGGATCGCATAGAGAAAGGCAGCGCTGAACAATGCGGCCATCGCATTATGCGGCATCAGCTTGTAGAACGCGCCGGGACCGGTGTGCACGCCAAGCAGCACGCCGCGGTCGTTGAGCGCCGCAAAGCCGAGGATGAAGGCGGCCATGCTGAGTGCGGCAACGATGCTGATGACGAGTCCATTGCGCCCGAAAACTCCGGACAGCGCCTGCGGCCACGCATAAGCAGCATAGGATTCGGCGCGCGCCACCGCCAGCGTTTGGGGAACGTTGACGTTGAACTCGTGCGGCGGCGAGAACTGGCAGTCGACGTAGCAGGCACCGCAGGAATGGCAGAGGTTGGCGAGATAGTTGAGATCGCCATCGGAGAAGGCGCGTCGCATCTCCATCGCGGGAAACACTGCGCAAAGACCCTCGCAGTAGCGGCAGGAATTGCAGACCGTCATCAGACGGTCGGCTTTGTCCAAAATTCTAGTTCCGTGCATGTTTCGCCGCTTCCCGTCCTGCGATCCGCCCGAACACGCTGCCGATGGTCATGCCCATGCCGGCGGCATACCCCTTGCCGAGCACGTTGCCAGCCATGATCTCGCCGGCGGCGAACATGTTGGCCGACGGCTTGCCGTCAGCCATCAGCATCCGCGCCTGCTTGTCTACGCGCGTGCCGAGATAAGTGAAGGTGATGCCGGGCCGCACCGGATAGGCGAGATAAGGCGGCGTCTCGATCCGCCGCGCCCAGTGCGTCTTGGGCGGCGTGATGCCTTCGGTCACGCAATCGTCGAGAATGGTGTGGTCGAAAGTGCCGGGCCGCACGGCGGCGTTGAATTCGATGATGGTCTTTTCCAACGCGGCCGGGTCGAGGTCGAGCTTGGCTGCAAGCTCGGCGATCGTCTGCCCGGCGATCGGCGGGAACAGCGTCGGCATGAAGCTCGTGACGACAGTGGAATCGAAGATGATGTAAGCAATCTGGTCGGGCTGCGCCGCAACCAGCCGGCCCCAGATCGCGTAACGCTTCGGCCAGATGTCCTCGCCTTCGTCGTAGAAGCGCTGCGAATGCTTGTTGACGACGATGCCGAACACGACGGAGTCGTGCCGCGTGATGATGCCTCCGTCGAATTTCGGCGCGCGGGCGTCGATCGCGACCGCGTGGCACTGGGTGGGATCGCCGACCTCCTGCACGCCCTTGTCGAGCAGCATCTTCAGGATCGAGCCGCGATTATAGGGCGTGCCGCGGATCAGGAAATTGTCTGCCGCCTCGCCCCAATATTGCTTCAGCCATTCGATGTTGGCCTCGAACCCGCCGGCCGCGGCGACCAGCGAGGTCGCGCGGATCTCGGTCTCGCCGTTGATCGGCCGCTTCAGGCGCGCGGCGACGAACATGCCGTCCTCGATCACGAGGTCGGTGACCTCGGCGTCGTATTCGACGTCGACGCCGAGCCGCTCGGCGGTGAGATAGAGCGCATTCAGCATCGCACGGCCGCCGCCGAGGAAAAACAAGTTGGTGCGGCCCAGGCTCAGCGTGCCGCCGAGCGACGGCTGCCAGCGCACGCCCTGCTCCACGATCCAGTTCAGGATGTCCTTGGACTCCCGGATCATGTGGCGGGCGAGCACCTCGTCGGTCTGTCCCCCGGTGACGAGCAGGAGATCCTCCCAGAACTCCTGCTCGGTGTAGGGACCGGTCAGGATTTCGGTCGCGGCGTCATGGGCGCAACGCATGTTGCGGGTGTGACGGGTGTTGCCGCCGCGATAGAACTTTGGCGCACCTTCGAGCACCAGCACCGAGGCACCGCCGCGGCGGGCGCTGATCGCTGCGCACAGCGCCGCGTTGCCGCCGCCAATCACCAGCACATCGTATTTGCTGCCCATGCCGTCTGTCCGATGCGACGAGGTTAGAGACATTCTGCCCGCGGGCCGCCCCGGTCAAGCCGATCCATCATTGCGTACTTTTGTATACAAAGATATACATTTGGTGCAAAGCGGCATCTGTGCATGGGCAGGATGCGCATTGCGAGCCCGAGGATTCATGGCCAGACGCCCGGCAAAGGCAGGCGGATCGATCGCACGTGGCGGCGGCGTGGCGCTGGGCGAAGCGGTGTTCCGCTCGCTCTGCGAGGCGCTCCAGGCCGGCAACTACCGCGCCGGCGATCGCCTGCGTGAGGAAGAGGTCGCCCAGCGCCTCAAGGTCAGCCGTACGCCGGTGCGCGAAGCTCTGGGCCGTCTCGCGGCACGCGGCTTCGTCGAGCCCGCCGGCGGCCGCGGGCTGATCGTCCGCAACCTCGACATATCGGAGGTGCTCGAGCTCTACGCCATGCGTGAGATCATGGAGGGCGCCGCCGCGCGCCTCGCCGCCGAGCACGCGTCTGCGCCGGAGATCCACGCGCTCAGGGATATCGAGCAGGCCTTTGTCGAGGCGCCCGAGACCGATGCCGCCGGGATGGCAGGAGAAATGGCAAGGCTCAACCGCGCCTTTCACGAAGCCATCTGCCGCGCCGCGCGCAACCGCTATCTCGACAACGCGTCGCGGGAATTGCAGGACTGGATCGCGCTGCTCGGCCCGACCACCTTCATCGTGACGGGGCGCCCCTCGACCAGCCATGGCGAGCATCAGGCTATCATCGACGCCATCGCCGCACGCGATGGCGACAAGGCCGAGCAACTCGCCCGCGCGCATGTCCGCGAGGCGCTACGCTGCCGGCTCAAGCTGTTGCAGAAACAGTAGGGCAAGAGCCCTACGCGATCACGTCCGCCACGATCGCCTTCAACGCATCCCGCACATCGGTCGGCTTCATCCGCACCTGTAGGCCGCGCTGACCGCCATTGAGATAGACCAAGTCATGGGCGAGCGCGGTCTGCTCGATCACGGTGCCGACCTGCTTGCGCTGCCCGAATGGGCTGATGCCACCGACCTTGTAGCCGGTGACACGCTCGGCCTCCGGCGGCTTCATCATCTGCGCCGACTTGCCGCTCACGGCCGCGGCGAGCTTTTTCATCGAGACTTCCTGGTCGGACGGAACGATGACACAGACCGACGACTTGCCGTCCACCAGCGCCATCAGCGTTTTCAAGACGCGCGCCGGATCCTCACTGAGCGCGGCGGCCGCCTGCCGCCCGATGCTTTCGGCCTCCGGATCGTAATCGTAGGCGTGGATGGTGAAGCCAACGCCAGCGGCGGTGAGCGCGCGGGTGGCTGGGGTGACTTTGGACATGGTTACGTTTACCACAGCCCTTGCAAACGGAAAATCCGGGCGCTGTGGTGACCATGCATTGATACAGGTGTTTTGCCCGACGCTGCAAGTCGTTTCGGCAAGACCGAAAATTCCTCAAGCCTTTCAACCCCCGTTCTACTGTGCATGGGGTTGTTTTCGCGGATTGCTATTCCGCCGCGTCCCGCATCTCCGCGCGTTCGGCCCTCGCCGCGCAGAACTTGAATTCCGGGATCTTGCCGAACGGATCGAGCGCCGGGTTGGTCAGCAGGTTCGCCGCCGCTTCCGCGTAGCAGAACGGCATGAACACCATGTTCTCCGGCACGTCGCGGTCGGAGCGAACCTTGACCTCGATCGCGCCGCGGCGGGTCTCCAGCCGAATGAAATCGCCGGGCAGCAGCTTCTTCTTGCGCATGTCCTTTGGCGACATGAACGCAACCGCCTCGGGCTCGATCTGGTCGAGCACCTGGGCGCGACGGGTCATCGAGCCGGTGTGCCAGTGCTCCAGCACCCGGCCGGTGGAGAACACCATCGGATATTCGTCGTCGGGCACTTCGTCCGGCGGAATGACATGGGCCGGCACGATCTTGCCGCGGCCGCTCGCGGTCGGGAAGCCCGTGGTGAAGATGATCTCGTTGCCGGGCTTGTTCGGATCGTCGGCCGGATAGGTGACGGCGCCTTCGCGCACCAGCCGCTCCCAGCTGATGTTCTTGAGCGACGGCATCAGCTCCGCCATCTCGGTGTAGACCTCGCCCGGGCCGGCGTAATTCCACGGCAGGCCCATGCGCTTGCCGATCTCCTGGATGATCCAGAGATCCTGCCGCGCATCGCCGGGCGGCTTGATCACCTGGCGCGCGAGCTGCACGCGGCGATCGGTGTTGGTGAACGAGCCTTCCTTTTCCGCAAAGGCCGAGGCCGGCAGGATGACGTCGGCGTGGAAGGCGGTCTCGGTGACGAACAGATCCTGCACCACGAGATGATCGAGCATGGCGAGCGCCTGGCGCGCGTGCTGGAGATCGGGATCGGACATCGCGGGGTTCTCGCCCTCGATATACATGCCCTTGATCTCGCCGGCATGGATCGCGTTCATGATCTCGACTACGGTCAGGCCGCGGACGGGATCGAGGTCCTGGCCCCACAGCTTCTCGAACGCCCCGCGCATGTCGTCGCGGCCGACCGGCTGATAGTCCGGCAGGAACATCGGGATCAGGCCGGCGTCGGAGGCGCCCTGCACGTTGTTCTGGCCACGCAGCGGATGCAGGCCTGTGCCGGGACGGCCGACCTGGCCGGTGATCAGTGCGAGCGCAATCAAACACCGTGCATTGTCGGTGCCATGGACGTGCTGGCTGATGCCCATGCCCCAGAAGATGATCGACGATTTTGCCCGCGCATAGGTCCGGGCGACCTCGCGCAGCGTCTGCGCCGCAATGCCGCAGATCGGCTCCATCTTCTCCGGCGTGAAATCCTTGATCTTCTCCTTGAGATCCTCAAAGCCCTCGGTATAGCCGGCGATGTACTGGTCGTCGGTCAGGCCTTCGGTGATGATCGTGTTGATCATCGCATTCAGCATGGCGACGTCGGAGCCAGGCTTGAACTGCAGATGCTTGGTGGCGTGACGCGACAGCGTCTGCCGGCGCGGGTCCATCACGAACAGCTTTGCGCCGTTCTTGGCCGCGTTCTTGATGTAGGTCGCGGCGACGGGATGATTTACCGTCGGATTGGCACCGATCACCCAGATCACCTCGGCATCCATAGCCGCCGAGAACGGCGCCGACACCGCGCCCGAGCTGAGGCCCTCGAACAGCGCCGCCACCGACGAGGCGTGGCACAGACGGGTGCAGTGGTCGACATTGTTCGAGCCGAAGCCGGTGCGCACCAGCTTCTGGAACAGATAGGCCTCTTCATTCGAGCCCTTGGCCGAACCGAAGCCTGCCAGCGCCTTCACGCCCTTCTCATCCCGGATATTGACGAGACCCTTGGCGGCAATGTCGAGCGCCTCATCCCAGCTCGCTTCACGAAAATGCGTGAAGGGGTTGGCGGGGTCGACCTGGTCGTTGGAATCCTTCTTCGCATTCGGCAGCCGCACCAACGGCTTTGTCAGGCGGTGCGGGTGGTGAATATAGTCGAAGCCGAAGCGGCCCTTGACGCAAAGACGGTTGTGATTGGCGGGGCCATCGCGGCCCTCGGCATAGATCACCTTCTCGTCCTTGACCTCGTAGGTCACCTGGCAGCCGACGCCGCAGAACGGGCAGAGCGAATCCACCTTCCGGTCGGCATAGGTGACGCGCGTCTGCTTGTCGTCCAGCATCACGGCCGGCATCAACGCGCCGGTCGGGCAGGCCTGCACGCATTCGCCGCAGGCGACGCAAGTGGACTCGCCCATGGGATCGTCGAAGTCGAACACGATCTTCGAGCCATGGCTGCGATAGGCCATGCCGATGACGTCGTTGACCTGGACCTCGCGGCAGGCGCGCACGCAGAGGCCGCACTGGATGCAGGCATCGAGATTGACGCGCATCGCCGGATGGCTGGCATCGGTCTCCCAGCGCTCGGCGGCGGGGAAGCGGCTCTCGGTGACGCCTGTCGTCTCGGCCCAGTGCCAGAACTTCGAATCCGGATCGTGCGAAGTCTCGCGCGCCGGCTGGTCGGCGACCAGCAGCTCCATCACCATCTTCTGCGCCGACACTGCACGCGCGGATTCGGTCTTCACCTTCATGCCGACCGACGGCGTGCGCTTGCAGGACGCCGCCAGCACGCGCTCACCCTCGATCTCGACCATGCAGGCGCGGCAATTGCCGTCAGGGCGATAATCGGGCGCGGGCGAATAGCAGAGATGCGGAATCTCGCGGCCCTGGCGGTTGGCCACCTGCCAGATCGTCTCGCCGGGACTGGCTTCGACCTGCTTGCCGTCGAGCTCGAACGTAATTCTGGTCATTCGGCCGCTTCCTTGAACTCGTCAGGGAAATATTTGATCACGGTGGACAGCGGATTCGATGCCGCCTGTCCGAGCCCGCAGATCGAGGCATCGCGCATCGCCTGGCTCAATTCTTCCAGCAAGGCGCGGTTCCAGACCGGCTTCTGCATGAGTTGCGCCGCCTTCTGGGTTCCGACGCGACACGGGGTGCACTGGCCGCAGCTTTCGTCCTCGAAGAACTTCATCAGGTTCAGCGCGGCTGCGCGCACGCTGTCCTTGTGCGACAGGATCACGATCGCCGCCGAACCGATGAAGCAGCCGTATTTCTCCAGCGTGCCGAAATCGAGCGGGATGTCGTCCATCGATGCCGGCAGAATGCCGCCGGACGCGCCGCCCGGAAGATACGCGTAGAACTGGTGGCCATCGGCCATACCGCCGCAATATTCGTCGATCAGCTCGCGCACGGTAATGCCTGATGGTGCGAGCTTCATGCCGGGGTTCTTGACGCGGCCCGACACCGAGAAGCTGCGCAGGCCATGGCGTTCATGACGACCATGGCCCTTCCACCAGTCGGCGCCATTCTCGACGATGTCGCGCACCCACCACAGCGTCTCGATGTTGTTGATCAGCGTCGGCAGGCCGAACAGGCCGACCTGGAACGGATAGGGCGGCTTGTGCCGGGGCAGGCCGCGCTTGCCCTCGATGCTTTCGAGCAGCGAGGACTCTTCTCCGCAGATGTAAGCGCCGGCGCCGCGGCGCATGTGGAGCGTCGGACCACCCGCGGGGAGCTTCGCGATCTCGCGCTCCAAAATCTCGCGCGAGGCGGGATATTCGTCGCGCAGATAAATGTAGACGTCGGAGGCCTGCACCACATGCGCGCCGATCAGCATGCCCTCGATGAAACGATGCGGATCGCTTTCGAGATAGACGCGGTCCTTGAACGTGCCGGGCTCGCCCTCGTCGCCGTTGATCGCCATCAGGCGCGGACCGGGTTCGCCGAGCACCGCGCGCCATTTGCGCCCTGTCGGGAAACCCGCGCCGCCGAGGCCGCGCAGCGAGGCATCGTCGAGCGCCTTCAGCAGATCGTCCTTCGGCAATTCGCCGGAGAGCATCCGGTTGAGCAGCTTGTAGCCGCCGCCGGCGACATAGGCGTCGTAGTCGATATATTTCGGTAGATGCGGGTGGGTATCGCCGGCCTTTGCGGCGGCGATCACATTGGCCACGGTCGCATGGTCGACGAAGTTGTGGCCGACTTCTGCGATCGGCGCCGTATCGCAGCGGCCGACGCAGGGCGCGCGCACGACGCGAATGCCGGGTCCCGATGCGCTCTGCAGATCCTCAAGCAGCTTCTCGCCGCCGAGCATCGCGCAGGTCAGCGAGTCGCAGACGCGGATCGTCAGCGGAGCGATATCGGGCTCGCCTTCCTTCACCACGTCGAAATGCGCGTAGAAGGTCGCGGTCTCGAACACTTCGGCGAAGGCGAGCTTCATCTCGTCAGCGAGTGCGACAAGATGCGCGGCCGAGATCTGGCGATATTTGTCCTGGATCAGGTGCAGATGCTCGATCAGGAGATCGCGCCGCCGCGGGCGATCGCCGAGCAATTGCTCGATCTCGTGCGCGGCGGTCGGATCGACCTGCCGCCCCTTGGGCGTGGCCTTGGCTCGCTTGCGTCCCTCGCCCGGATGTTCGAACGAGCGGACCTCGTGCACGTCATGGCTCATCGCTGCGTCTCGTAAACCTTCTTTCGAACAGGTCCAATCCTAGTCTTTGGCATGCCAGATGCCAATAGAATTCATACGTCCCAATAAGCATTTAAGGGACATGCAGCCAACAAGCCACGTGCCCCTTATCTCGAGCGGTTCGCGGAACCCGACCTCAGGTCTTGTTCATGCACTCTTCGATGTAGAACCAGCGGTCATCGCCGGCTAGGCCCTTGGACTTCACCTCAGTGCGGCAGGCCTTCAGCTTCGGCTTGTTGGCCGCCCACTTTGCCTTCATGTCCTTCAGCTTCTGCATGGTGAGCTTGATCTTGCCCGGCTTAGCTTCGGTCGTTGCAGCAGGCGCCGGGGCAGCGGGAGCCGTTGCTGTCTGCGCTGAGGCGGAGTGGAGCGCTCCGGCAACGAGCAGCACGGCGGCGACATTAGCGAAGTTGCGAACCATCGAAATCCCCCAGATGTTCTTTTTCACGGTATGGCGACCGCGACGCGCGCGAGCGGCGCGCCGCGGCGATCATATTACGATCAGAAGATCTTCACCGCGCTCTCCAGCGTCTTCCACACGCCCCAGGCGAGCGGCACGCCGACAAAAGCCCAGAACAGTGCGGCCTTGAGGTCCAGCCCGCCCTTGCCGATACCGAACGAGCCGTGCTGGATCGACGCATCGCTCTTGGCGCTCGCGGCCTGGAGCTTGGCAACCTCGGCCTCGCTCATGTTCCACTTCGGATCGACCGGCTTGATCAGATAGTTGCAGATCAGGCCGGCGATCAGCATGGCGCAAAGGATGTACATGGTGGTGTTGTAGAGCTGGTCGCGAGGCACGCCGGCCGCGAGCTGGAACTCGCGGATGTAGTTCACGACAACGGGACCGATGATGCCCGCGGTGGACCATGCCGTCAGCAGCCGGCCATGGATGGCGCCGACGAACTGCGTTCCGAACATGTCGGCGAGATAGGCCGGCACCGTCGCGAAGCCGCCGCCATACATCGACAGGATGATGCCGAAGCCGAGCACGAACAGCAGTTTCGAGCCCATCGCCGCGAAGGTCGGCGCCAGCGCATAGAGCGCGATGCCGAGGATGAAGAACGTGTAGTAGGTGTTCTTGCGACCCATGAGGTCCGACATCGACGCCCAGAAGAACCGGCCGCCGATGTTGAACAATGACAGCAGGCCGGCGAAGCCTGCGGCGATCGCAGCGATCGCTGCCTTCTGTTCAACCGAGAGCTGGCTGAAGGTCAACTCCGGATGCCCGATCAGCTTGCCTGCGAAGATCTCCTGCAGCATCGGCGAGGCCATGCCGATCACGCCGATGCCCGCCGAGACGTTCAAGCAGAGCACCCACCAGATCAGCCAGAACTGCGGCGTCTTGTGCGCGTTGTCGAGGTGCACATGGTGCTCGGTGATCATCGACTTCTTCTCGCTCGGCGGGGTCCAGCCTTCGGGCTGCCAGCCGGCCGGGGTCACGCGGTAGGCGAAGGCGCCGATCATCATGAAGACGAAATAGATCACCCCCATCGTGACGAAGGTCTCCCAGACGCCAACCGAGTTGGGCGTCTTGAAATAGTTGATCAAGAGGTTGGCCAGAGGCGCTCCAATCATGGCACCACCGCCGAATCCCATAATGGCCATGCCGGTCGCCATGCCGCGGCGATCCGGAAACCATTTGATCAAGGTTGACACGGGGGAGATGTAGCCGAGTCCAAGTCCCACGCCACCGATCACGCCGGCACCGAGCCACATGATCCAGAGCTGATGGACGTAGACGCCGAAAGCGCCGATCAGAAGGCCACCGCCCCAACAACAGGCAGCGACGGCGCCCGCCTTGCGCGGACCGGCGCGCTCGAGCCAGCCACCCCAGATCGCGGCGGATACGCCGAGCAAGACGAAGAACAGCGTATACATCCAGCCTAGGCTCGCGACCTTCCAGTCGCAGGTCGTGGTGAACAGCTCCTGCCAGAGCGAGATGTCCGGACAGGCCTTTGGCGCGGTCAATCCGATCGCGCGCGAGAGCGGCAGCCAGAACACAGAGAAGCCGTAGGCCATGCCAATGCAGAGATGGATGCAGAGTGCTGCCGGCGGCACCAGCCAGCGATTGAACCCAGCGGTCGCGACGGTCCGTTCGCGATCCAGAAAACCTGCGCCAGCGCCTGAAATCCTTCCAGCGCTCTCTATTGTCGTCATGCATTCCTCCCCTGCGGCCGCCCTTCTGAGCAGCCTGCCGCTACCATCCTGGTCCTCAGCCCATTGCGGCGCAGCTGTTGTCCCTGCTGCTCCGCACAATTACCCGACGCGCGCCAGGATCGTCACGCGCGTGTGAAAAGTTAACCCCTCGAGCGGGGCTCTATGCCCGATACGATTTGCGAGCTTCGTAAGTGGCCCGTTGATCTGCGTATCGCGGACAAGACTCAACCTCCGCGCCTGCACGGGGAAAGTCAATTGGGGCAGAAGCCGTGGTCGATGTCGATAGATAAAAGGTCGGTATCAGCGCGGTAACGCGCTCAGGAACGCAGCGCAGCATTGGCAGCGTCTATCGAACCATTCGCTTTTTCTATCAAGAACACGATGCGCGCGTCGTTGCGCTCGGTGATCTCCACCGTGTCGCCCGTCTCGCGGATCAGGTTCGGAATGTCAATCACCGACAACGGGTCGGTGCAGTGCACTTCGAGCTGATCGCCCGGCTGCAATGGTTTCAACGCCTTGCGCGTCTTCAAGGCGGGCAGCGGGCATTTCAGCCCGGTGAGATCAAGCGTCGTTCTGGTCATGAGCGCAACATGGCGGGAGGGGTCGATGACGTCAACGCGTCGCCTCAGATCAGATCGGCATAGGACAGGAAACCTACACTGTCGCCCGGCTCGACGCGCGTGATGTCTTCGCTGAGCTCAACGAGGCCGTCGGTCTCCACCAATGACGAGAGCAGTCCGGCGCCCTCGCGCGGGAACTTGACTGCCTCCAGCGCGCCGTCGTCTCCCGGTCGCAACGAGGCGCGAACATATTCGCGCCGGCCGATCTTCTTCTTGTAGGTGAAGGCCGCGCGCACGGGGATCGGCATGAGCTTTTCCGGCAGACTGCCGGCGAGTGTCAGCACGGTCGGCCGCACCACATGGACGAAGGTGACAAAGCTCGCGACGGGGTTCCCAGGCAGCCCGATCAGCGGCGTGCCGCCGATGATGCCCATCGCCACGGGCCGTCCCGGCTTGATCGCCATTCGCCACAGCACCAGCGAGCCGACGCTCTCGACCGCCGCCTTGACGTGGTCTTCCTCGCCGGTCGAGACGCCGCCGGTGGTGAGGATCAGATCGTGGCTGCTTGCGACCTGCTTCAATCCGTTGGCGAGCGAGGTGCGTTCGTCGCGCAGGATGCCGAGATCGGAGACCTCGCAGCCGAGACGGCGCAGCATTGCCATCAGCATGAAGCGATTGGAATCGAACAGCTGCGAGCCCGCGCGCGGCTCGCCGGGCGAGGCCAGCTCATCGCCGGTGGAGAAAACGGCGACACGGATACGCCTGACGACATCGAGCCGGGTCAGACCGTAGGCTGCGGCAAGCGCGACATGCTGGGGCCGCAGCCGCTGGCCGGCGCGTAACGCGACGTGCCCGACAGGAATGTCCTCGCCTGCCGGACGAACATTGGCGCCAGGCTTCAGCCCGGGTGGCAGCACGATCATGCCTGAAGCATCGATGCTGACATCTTCCTGCATGAAGACGGTCTCGGCCCCCGGCGGCATCGGTGCGCCCGTGAAGATGCGCGCGGTGTGGCCGGGCTTGATCGGTGCTTGCGCAAGGCCGCCGGCCTGAATGCGGCCATCGAGCGGGAATGCCTGTTCGGTTTCTCGCGGAAGGTCGGCGTTGCCCACGGCGTAACCGTCGACGGCGGAGTTGGTGAAAGGCGGCAGCGGCAGGGGCGCCGCGATATCGCGCGCCAGCACACGCCCGTCGGCGTCAACGAGCGCCACTGTATCGAGATCGGCAATCGCACTGACGCGTGCCCTGATCAGGCCAACAGCCTCATCGAGCGACATCATCGGTCCACCGAAGGCAAAGCAATCGTCCGACAGTTGCGCCATGGTGCCTCGTCAGCGCGTCGCCGCGCTTCTTGCAACCGCTTCCTCGACCGGCATCGCCGCACGCAGCAGCAATGCAGCAACGGCCTCGATGTCATCGAGATGGACAGTCGGCAGCCGGGTTTCAACCGCGACGTCGGTCGCAATGCCGACAATGCCGGGATCGTCCGGGAACAGCAGCGGCTTGTCGTTGGCGGCGCGATGCACCTCGATCTTGCGATGCGGCTCGCGCTTGAAGCCTTCGACCACCACGAGATCGACCGCCGACAGCTTGTTCAACAGTTCCGGCAGCCGCGGCTCGGCCGCGCCGCGCAATTCGTGCATCAGGGCCCAACGGTTCGACGAGGCCACCAGCACCTCGGCCGCACCGGCCTCGCGATGGCGCCAGGAATCCTTGCCGGGCACATCGACGTCGAACCGGTGATGCGCATGCTTGATGACGGAGACGCGCAGGCCCTGCGCGTTGAAATGCGGGATCAGCCGCGTCAACAGCGTGGTCTTGCCCGCACCGCTCCAGCCTGCAAGGCCGATGACTTTCATCGCAACTCGATCTCCGCCGACAGCCTACCAGCCGATGGAACCTCCAGCCTCTCCCCGTCATTGCGAGCGCAGCGAAGCAATCCAGAGTGTCTCCGCGGATGCATTTCTGGATTGCTTCGCTACGCTCGCAATGACGAACGGAGGCATTTCGTGCTCTCCAGGGCATGCATATATCGGCCTGACCCGAATGTCATGCTAACGTCGCACCCATGATGAAGATCGACAAAACCCCGGTGCCTCTGGTCATTCCGAACCCGGACGACCCGCGCCTGACCCAGAGCGTGACCGGGACCGACCAGACCGGCACCAGGGTCGAGATCAAGGTGCCGATGGAGCGGCCCTTGACGCTGTATCTGAACTCGCAGGAGATCGTCACCATGATGACGATCGGCGACTATCCGGAATATCTGGCGCTGGGCTACCTGCTCAACCAGAACATGCTGAAATATAATGACGCCGTCACCGAGGTCGAATACGACGACGACCTCCAGGTCGTGGTGGTGCGCACCGAGCACCACACCAATTTCGAGGCCAAGCTGAAGAAGCGCACGCAGACCTCGGGCTGCGCGCAAGGCACCGCCTTCGGCGACCTGCTGGAGGCGGTCGAAAGCGTCGCGCTGCCGAAAGCCGAGCTGCGCACCTCCTGGCTCTACCAGATGACACAGACCATCAACACCATGCCCTCGCTCTATCTGGAGGCTGGCGCGATCCACGGCTGCGTGCTGTGCAGGGAGGGCGAGCCGCTCTGCTACACCGAGGACGTCGGCCGCCACAACGCCGTCGACAAGATCGCGGGCTGGATGTATCGCCACGGCGTCGATGCGTCCGACAAGATCCTTTACACGACAGGACGTCTCACCTCGGAAATGGTGATCAAGACGGTGCGGATGGGAATCCCGATCCTGGTGTCGCGCTCCGGCTTCACCGCCTGGGGCGTCGATCTTGCAAGGCAGGTGGGTTTGACGCTGGTCGGACGCACGCGCGGAAAGCGTTTCATCGCGCTCGCCGGCGAGGAACGGATCGTCTACGACCAGAATCTCGATTACGTCGAAGAGGAATCGGCGAGGCACAAGCGTAAGGGCGAAGGTGGTGACGACTAGGACTCCGGCAACGAGCATTCCATCAACTCTTGGCGTGCTGCTCGCCGGCGGCCTCGCGCGCCGCATGGGCGGCGGCGACAAGCCGATGCGGACTATCGGCGGCCGCACCATCCTGGAGCGCGTGATCGCGCGCCTATCGCCCCAGTGCGACGGATTGATCCTCAATGCGAATGGCGATCCAGCGCGCTTCGCCGCGTTCGGCTTGCAGGTCATTTCCGATGACGTCCCCGGCTTCCCCGGCCCGCTCGCCGGCATTTTGGCCGCGCTCGACTGGACCGCGGCGAACCGGCCGGAGATCGAATGGGTGCTCAGCGCCGCCGGCGACTGCCCCTTCCTGCCACGCGACCTCGTCGCGCGGCTGCATGAGGCCCGGGCACGGGGGAACGCGCAGCTTGCGGTCGCAGCGTCAGGCGACCAGTCGCATCCGGTCATCGGCCTCTGGCGTGTCGCCTTGCGCCACGAGCTTCGTCACGCACTGGTCGTCGAGGATCTCCGCAAGATCGACCGCTGGACCGCGCGCTACCCGCTGGCGACGGTGACGTGGCCGGCCGAGCCGCTCGATCCGTTCTTCAACGCAAATACAGTCGAGGACATCGCAGAGGCCGAGCGGCTCGCGGCGCTGGATGACGCTCAAGCCGCCAGCGGCACCGACCAGGCGTCGTAGCAGTAGACCCAGCTCGTATCTGTCCGCTCCTTCAGCCAGATGTTGGCACGTGAGGTCTCCTGCACCCGCGTGGTCCGCACCTTGCGCGTCGCCTCGAAGGGGCGAAAAGCATCCACGATGCCGTCGCGGTCGACACTTTCGAGACAGCGCGACAGCACCGCGGCGTCCTCGATCGCCATCGCGGCACCCTGTGCCATATAGGGCGTCATCGGATGGCAGGCGTCGCCGAGCAGCGTCACCTTGCCGTCGGCCCAGCGCTCCAGCGCATCGCGATCCATGATCGCCCATTTGTGCACGTCGGGACACGCCGCCAGCACCTTTCCGACCTGCGGATGAAAGCCTTCGAACGAGGCGCGCAGATCGCGCACGTCGCCCTTCGCCGACCAGGACTCGATCAGGAAGTTCGGCTCCGGCTGGCTGGTGACGAGATAGACCTCGCTACGATCAGGCTTGACGTAATAGATCACGATGTGGCGGTCCTCGCCCCACCACTTCGTGCAATCGTCGATTTTCTCGCCGAGCAGTGCGGCCGGATAGGTGGCGCGGTAGGCGATGCGGCCGGTGAATTTGACCGGCGTGGTGTCAAACAGAATGTCGCGCACCGCTGAATGCACGCCGTCGGCGCCGATCACCGCATCGGTAACAGCGCCGGTGCCGTCGGCGAAGCTCAGCCGAACGCCCTCGCCGGTCTCGTCGAGGCCGACGAGCTTGTGGTTGAGCCTCACACACTCATCCGGCACGACGCTCGCCAACGCTGCGTGGAGATCGCCACGATGCGCCAGCAGATAGGGCGCATCGAACGTCTCCTCCGCGCTCTCGCCAAAGATCATGTCGAACTTGATGTCGCCGCTCTTCCAGGCGCGGTTGTTCCAGGACCGCGGATAGAACGACTGGCTGCGCATTCGCGACTCCAGTCCCAGCGCGCGCAGCACCTTCATCGCGTTGCAGCCGATCTGGATGCCGGCGCCGATGCGAGCGAACTGGGAGGCCTGCTCGTAGACCATCACGCCGACGCCGACGCGCCTGAGCGCCGCAGCGGTCGCGAGCCCACCCATGCCGGCACCGACGACGGCAACCGAAAGCGGCCTTGCCATCGCTTCCCCTACCCTATTGTCCGCGCGGCTTGAATGCCGCGTCGTCTATCGTTTACGCGGGCCGGAAGCCAGCGCGCTCCAGCGCTGCGCGGGCCTCTTCCGAGCCGAGTGCGTCGAGAAAGGCCTGCACAGCAGGCCGCTGCCTGCGCGCCGTCACCAAGGCAAAGTCATAATGCTCTTCCGCGAGCGGGATGAAACCGAGGCCGACCGCATGGGCGACCGGCGCAATGGTCATGCCCCAATCGGCGCGATGCTGCGCGACGGCTGCGGCGACCGCATTGTGCGAGCGCGGCTGGTTCCAATAGCCGTCCGGACGGGCGCCCTCGAGCAGGCGGTCGATCAGGATCCGCGTGCCGGCGCCCTGGTTGCGGCTGACCATGATGCAGGCGGGGTCGGCGAGCGCGGCAGCAACGGCCTGCTTCGCACCGAGCCCCTCAAATCGCTTGTCGCCCCTGCGGTACACAATGCCCTGCATCCGCCGCCAGCCCGGCACGAGCTCGAGTCCCTCGGCGAGGTAAGGCGTGTTGTAGGTCTCGCTCTTGTCGTCGAACAGATGGATCGGCGCGAGATCGCATTCGCCGCGCTTCGCTGCCGCAAGTCCGCCGAGGCTGCCGACGGCGATCGAGCGCACGGTAAGGCCGGCATGCGCGAGCGGTGCGGTGACGAGATCGAGGCCGGTGCAATGACTGCCGACGATGACGAGATCAGGCACCCGCACATGCGGCGTAAACAGAGTGACCTCTGCTTCGGTCCCCGCCGGCATCTGGTCGGCGAGCGCGTCAATGCGCAAAAAGCCGTCGGCTTGCGCGAAGGACGTGATCGCACCGGAGCCTTTGCCGGAGGGATAGGCGATCGGGCCGTCCTTGCCCGCGACCAGCGAAACCATGACGAATTCGGTGCGGCCGAGCTCGGAAGCAATGCGCACCGGCACGGTGGCACTCACCTTGGCATCGGAGCGCGGCGGCAGGCCGGCCATTCTGCGCAGCGCCGGCACGATCATGTCGTGGAAGGTGAACATCGCCGAGGTCGGAAAGCCCGGCAGGATCACAACCGGCTTGCCGTCGCACACCGCGAGGCAAAGCGGCTTGCCCGGCTTGAGCGCAACGCCGTGCGCGATGATGCCAGGCTGGCCGAGCCGGCCGATGATGCGATGGGACAGATCGCCCGCCCCCTTCGAGGTGCCGCCGGACAGCACCAGCATGTCAGCATCCGCCAGCGCATGGCGCATCGCGGCTTCGAGCTTGGCTTCGTCGTCGGGAATGGCGCCGAGGAAGATGGCCTCGCCGCCGTTCTCGTCGATCGCGGCCGCGACGATGGCGCCATTGGTGTCGTAGATCGCGGCAGGCGCAAGCGCCTCGCCGGGCTGCACCAGTTCGTCGCCGGTGGAGACCACCGCGACGCGCGGCCTCCGCGCAACTTTCACCTCGGCGATGCCACAGGCCGCCAGCATGCCGATCTCACGGGAGCCTATGATCGTGCCGGCGCGCAGCAGCGCCTCGCCGCGCGCGATGTCGGATCCGGCATAGGACACGAATTGCCCCGGCGAGGCGGCGCGACGAACATCGATCGCGTCGGGGTCGGCCGGCTGGGTGTGCTCGACCATGACCACAGCATCGGCGCCTCGCGGCACGGGGCCGCCAGTGGCGATTGGCGTTACGGTGCCCGCGGCGACTTGCAGCTTGGGCACGGTGCCGCAGTGAATGGTCTCGCCGTTCAGCGCGAGCCGCACGGATGCGCCTTCACCGGCGGCGGAAAGATCCGCCGAGCGTACGGCAAAACCATCGACATTCGAGCGGTCGAAGGGCGGCACGTCGATCGGTGCGGTGATGTCTTCAGCCAGTGCCGTACCGAGCGCATCGGCAAGCTTGCGCTGCTCGCTCGGGATCGCGCGCGGAAACAGGGCCGCCTCGAACCGCGCGAGCGCCTCCTCGCGTGAGAGGATCTTGAGGAATTGCTCCTGTTCGACCGCGCTGCGATCCGGCGATTTTGGGATCATCGTCATGCCGGAACCCATATCATTCCCGCATCAGATAAGCATCGACCGGCTCGTCCGCCGCAAATCCCTCATGGCTGGCGGGAATGAGCAGCCATGCATCCGCTCCGGCAATGGCGTGGAGCGGCCATTCACCGACTGCAAGCGGCATCCACGTTTTATGTTCCTCGGCCAGCAGAGCGATCTCGGCAATGCCGACGCTGGACGCGATCTTTCGCGCGAGCGGCAGGGTCACTGTGCGGCGCGGCTGCCGCGCCGACATTTTGTCGATGAGCGGAAGCACAAGCGCAAACCAAACCGCGAGGGCCGGAGCGGGCGCCCCGGGCAAGGCAAGGACGGGAACTTTTCCGAGCCGCCCAGCGGCTGCGGTGCGTCCGGGCTGGAGCGCGAGGCCGTGGGCGAATTCGGCTCCACGCTGGGCCAGCGCCGTCACCGAGGCATCCGCACGACCGGCTCCGCTGCCGCCGATCGTCAGCAGCAGATCGCAGACGGAGACATCGAGCGCCTCCGCAATCGATGTCGCATCACGTGAGCCGGCTTCATGCGCGATCACGTCCAATCCCGCCGCGCGCGCGAGGTCGGTGATCATCTGCATCGTCGCGGTGGCGCCCGGCACGTTGACGATGCGCAGCCGCGGTCGCCTGATGCTCAGCCTTTCGACATCGGCGACACGCGCGAGCAACAGAGCCGTTGCATCGATGGGAAGTCCCGCTGTGGCCGCGGGCGAGCGGTCTGCGGTGTCGCCGCCGGCACGCCCGACGCCTTGCCCTGGAACGCCCTCGGCCAGAACCTGGGCGAGCGGGCCCGACACCTCGACGGCGCCGGCATCGAGCACGCAGTCGCACCCTGCCGGCATCGCATCGCCGGCGTCGACCCACACGGGAAGCCCGGTCAGAGGCAGCGGCGAATAGGAGGACGCACCGACCAGATCGTTGGCACGCAACGCCCAGCCATCTACGACGGCGATGTCGCACGGCGGATAGGCTGCGAGCTGCGGCATCCCCGCGGCGATACAGCCGACGGCTTCAGCCAGCGGCAACTTGACCGGCGCGACCGGACCGATGCCGCGCAGCAAAACAGCGAGCGCGGTGTCGAGCGGCGTCAGCGAGGGCGGCAGGCGCTGGGTCATGCCTCATGGTGGACCACGCATCGCTCGGTTTGGCAACCGCTCGTGCCTCGACCAATCAGGGCTTGTCCGCATTCGGAAAGAACACCTGTTGGCCATCGACCTTGAAGCCTGCGATCGCCGCCTGCCCTTCCGGCGAGATCAACCAGTCGATGAAGGTCTGGCCCAGATCCTTCCTGACGTTCGGATGCCTCTCCGGGTTCACCAGCATCACGCCGTATTGGTTGAGCAGCCGCTTGTCGCCCTCGACGACGATGTCGAGATCGCCCCGATCCTTGAAGGCAATCCAGCTGGCGCGATCCGCGAGCACATAGGCATTCGCCGCGCGTGCGGCGTCGAGGGCGGCGGTCATGCCCTGCCCGCTCTCGCGATACCAGGCGCCTTTTGTACTGGCGATGTCGATGCCGGCAACGATCCAGAGTGCAAGCTCCGCCGCGTGGGTGCCGGAACGATCGCCACGCGTGATGAACGGCGCACCCTTGGCCTCGATCGCCTTCAGCGCGGTGGCGATGTCCTTGCCCTTCACGCCGGCGGGATCGCTCTTCGGCCCGATCAGCACGAAATCGTTGTACATCACGTCGTAGCGCTTCGTGGCAAAACCGTCGGCGACGAATTTCTCCTCCTGCGGCCGGGCATGCATCAACACGACGTCGACCTCGCCCCGACGTGCAACGTCGAGCACCTCGTCGCTGCGGCGCGCGATCACCGTCACCTCGATGCCGGTCTTGTCGCGGACAATCGGTAGCAGATAGTCGAGCAGGCCGGAGTCCTGCGTCGATGTCGTCGAGGCCAGGACGATCGCACGCTCCTCGCCAGACGAGGCCGCAATGCCTCCGGCGAGGCCGCAGAGAAGCGCAAATGCAACGGTCAGTCGGCGAACGGCCATGACGGGTTCCCATTGAACAAGACGCGATCATGATGCTCGATTGCGCCGCACTCGTGACGGACTTGCCAGTTGCCACAGCAACAGGAGATAGAGCTTGAGCCTGACCACCACCGAAAGGCAAGTTCACCACGCGTCGGCGAGCGGACGAAGACGAGTTATCCGGGAAATTTCGGCAATCAATCAACCGCCACGTTGACTGCAATCACGAGCGCAACGGCCGCAACGCCCGCACCATTCGAGCCCAGCAAGATCGTCAACCAAAATCAAAACACGCGTCAGGATGTGTTGCAAAGCAACGAGATCATCGGGCATGGTTCGCGCGGACAAAAATCGAAGTGCAGAATTCCACCTGCGTTTAACGTCAAAAAGAAGCAAGAATTTGCATAGGAATGCAGGATGGAATTCCTGACGACCAGTGAAGCCGCGGACTATCTCCGTCTCGGCGAACGCAAGCTTTACGAACTGGTCACCAATGGCGCGATCCCGTGCACCAAGGTGACCGGCAAATGGCTCTTCCCGCGGCACGAGCTCGATCTCTGGGTGCTGTCGGGCATGGCGCGTCCGGCCGGCATGCTGACGGCGGAGCCGCCGCCGGTCGTGGGCGGCAGCCAGGACGAGCTCCTGGATTGGAGCCTGCGTGAATCCGGCTCGGGCCTGGGATCGATGACCGAAGGCAGTGCGCGCGGGCTCGAGCGCCTGCAACGTGACGAGGTGATGGCAGTCGCCGTGCACTTCCACAGCCTCGATGCCGAGGGCAATCTCGCCTCCGACGCCAGCGCGGCGGCGCTGCGGGACGCGCCTGACCTGCATGACGCGCTGCTGGTCGCCTTCGTGCGCCGCGAGCAGGGTCTCGTGCTGCCGCCGGGCAATCCGAAGCGGCTGCGCGGTCTCTCCGACGTGCTCGCGCTCGGCTCGCGGATGGCGACGCGGCAACAGGGCACGGGCGCGCAGATGCTGCTCGACGTGCTGCTGCTGCGCGCGGGCGCCTCGACGCGCGATCTGCGCCGGGTGGAGACGCCTGCCCTCACCGGGCCGGATCTCGCCGAAGTGGTCCGCGCCGGGCAGGCCGACTGCGGCGTTGCGACGCGCGCGGCGGCGCGCTCGGCGGGTCTCGATTTCGTGCCGCTGGTCTGGGAGAATTTTGACCTTGCGATGCGGCAGCGCAGCTATTTCCGCCCCGCCATGCAGGCCCTGATCCGGTTCCTCAGCGAACGGCGGCTGCGCCAGCGCGCCGAGGAGCTGACCGGCTACGATTCCTCCCCCGCCGGGCAGATCCGCTTCGCGGCCTGACATTGACGCCCGCCCCAAAATAGTTGCAAAAGAAACCAATTCAGCCGGGCCGTACCCGGGACAGGCAACTTCGGCCAACGAGCCGGATCAGGGGAGGACAAGCGTGAATCCAGCGAGATTTGGACTGCCGGTCGCGGCTGCCTTTATAGCGATGCCCTTGGCGGCGGCGCTGCTGTCGGGCGCCGCAATGGCGCAGGTGTCCGACGACATCGTCAAGATCGGCGTGCTCACCGACATGAACGGCCCGGCCTCCGCGCCGACCGGCCAGGGCTCGGTGACCGCGGCGCAGATGGCGATCGACGATTTCGGCGGCACGGTGCTCGGCAAGCCGATCAGCATCGTGATCGGCGACCACCAGCTCAAGGCCGATATCGGCGGCGGCATCGCGCGGCGCTGGTACGATGTCGACCAGGTCGATCTCATCGTCGACGTGCCGGTTTCCGCCGTTGGCCTCGCGGTGCAGAACGTCGCCAACGAGAAGAAGCGGCTGTTCATCACCCACTCCACCGGCACCGCCGATTTCCACGGCAAGTTCTGCTCCCCCTATGCGATACAGTGGGTGTTCGACACCCGCGCGCTCGCGGTCGGCACCGCGGACGCGGTGGTCAAGCGCGGCGGCGACAGCTGGTTCTTCATCACCGACGACTATGCCTTCGGCCACTCCCTCGAACGCGATGCCTCCAGCGTCATCACCGCCAATGGCGGCAAGGTGCTCGGCTCGGTGAAGCCGCCGCTGGCGACGCCGGATCTCTCCTCCTTCGTGCTGCAGGCGCAGGCGTCCAAGGCCAAGATCATCGGCATCGCGGCAGGTCCCCCGAACAACATGAACGAGATCAAGACCGGCTCGGAGTTCGGCGTGTTCAAGGGCGGCCAGCAGATGGCGGCGCTGCTCGCGCTGATCACCGACATCCACGGCCTCGGGCTGCAGGCAGCCCAGGGCCTGTTGCTGACGACGTCGTTCTATTGGGACATGGACGACAAGACGCGCGAATGGTCGAAGCGCTATTTCGCCAAGATGAACAAGATGCCGTCGATGTGGCAGGCCGGCGTCTACTCCAGCGTGATGCACTATCTCAACGCCATCAAGGCAACCGGCACCGACGATCCGCTCAAGGTCGCGGCGAAAATGCGCGAGACGCCGGTCGAGGATTTCTTCGCCCGCAACGGCCGCTTGCGCGAAGACAATCTGATGGTGCACGACCTCTGGCTTGTCCAGGTGAAGACGCCGGAGGAAAGCAAATATCCGTGGGACTATTACAAGATCCTCACCACGATCTCGGGCGACAAGGCGTTCGGCCCGCCGGACCCGGCGTGTCCGATGCTGAAGAAGTGACGAGCGCCTAAAGCGATCGTCACTTCACGACTCCAATCTCGCGAAAATACTGCATCACGCCCGGATGAATCAGCCCCGGCTTCGGTGCCGCCGCGACCGTGTTCGCCGCGGTGGTCTCGCAGGCCTGGGCGAGCTTCTTGCAGAAGGTTGCCTCGGCGCCGTGCAGCGTCTTCGCGAGACGATAGGCGACATCGTCGGGCAGATCCTCGCGCGTCAGCACAAAGCTCCAGGAGCCGAGCGAGGCGATCGGCTCGGACTGTCTGGGATAGGAGCCGGCCGGCACGGTCAGGGGTTTGAGGAACGCGTGCCTGGCGCGGATGTGCGTGATCTCTTCGGCAGAGGGCGCGATGAAGCGCGCGCCTGATGCGCTCGCGGCCACCGCCGCAAAGCCCGGCCAGCCGATGCCGGCGCCCCACAGTGCAGCGACACGGCCATCCTCGACCATTGCGGGGCCATCGCCGGCGCGGTCGAGATAAACAGCCTTGAAATCCTCGTCCTGCTTCAGGCCGAGCCCGTCGAGCACATAGCGCGCCAGGATCGGCAGGCCGGAGCCCTTTGCGCCGAACGCCACCGGCTGTCCCACGAGATCGCGGATGGTCTTGTAGGGACTGTCCGCACGAACCACGAACATGCCGGGGTTGGAATAGATCGCGGTCAGAATTTTCAAGCGCGTCGGCGCGCGGCCGATGCCAGCAAACGCCTCATAGGCCGGCTCGCCCGCGACCAGCGCGAGATCGAGCTCGCCTTTCTCCAAAAGCGGAATGTTCTCGTTGCTGCCCTTGGTGTTGCGCGGAGCAATGGTGAGCGTGCTATCTGCCGCGTTCATCACCTCCGCAAAGGCGTTGCCATAAAGCGGGAAACCGCCGCCGGGCGTCGCGGTGCCCAGGCTGATCGTCGTGGTGGAAATGGCATTGCCTCCGGTTTGAGCAGCAGCGGGGCTTGCAAGGAAATTTCCGAGCAGCGCCGCTCTGATGAGAATCGTGATTGCGAATTTCATGGTCGTTCCGGCTGCCCCCGCGTCAACATCGACTTGAGGCGATGTAGGCAGCGGGCGGTTTTTGTGAAAGCATGCCCCGCAACGACAATAGAACAATGGGAGGCATCATGTTGCGAATTTTGCGGTACGCTGTTTTCGGGTTGGTTTTTCTGATTGGTCTTTTCGTAGCCTCCCCTCCCGCCTCCGCCGCCTACCCCGACCGCCCGGTGCACTGGATGATCGGCTTTGCCGCCGGCGGCCCGGTCGACATCGTGGCGCGCATCATGGCGCAAGCGCTGTCGGATCGGCTCGGCCAGCAATTCATCGTCGAGAACCGCGCCGGCTCCGGCGGCAACATCGCGGCCGGTGCCGCGATCAACGCAGCCCCCGACGGCTACACGCTGCTGTTCGTCGCGCCCAACAACGCGATCTCGACCTCGCTCTACAAGAAGCTGCCCTTCGACTTCCTGCGCGACACCGTGCCGGTCGCCAGCATCATGCAGCTCACCAACATGCTGGTCGTCTCCAACGCGATGCCGGTGAAGACGGTCCAGGAGTTCATCGATTATTGCAGGGCCAATCCCGGCCAGATCTCGTTCGCCTCGTCCGGCAACGGCACCTCGGTGCACATGTCGGCGGAGCTGTTCAAGGTGATGACCAAGTGCGACATGGTGCACGTGCCCTATCGCGGCTCTGCGATCGCCTTCCCGGACATCATCTCCAACAAGGTGCAGCTGATCTTCGACAACCTTCCTTCCGCGCTCGAGCAGTCGCGCGGCGGCACTGTCCGCGCCATCGGCGTGACCTCGCCGCAGCGCTGGCCTGGTGTGCCCGACGTGCCTGCGATCGCCGAGACTGTGCCGGGCTTCGAAGCGGTCGGCTTCTACGGCATCTCCGCGCCAAAGGGCACGCCGCCCGAAGTGGTCGAGATTCTCAACAAGGCCGTCGGCGACGCGCTGAAGGACCCGAAGGTCACCGCGCGGTTGACCGAGAATGGCGGCATCCCCAAGCCGATGACGCCGGCCGAGTTCGGCAAGCTCGTCACCGACGAGACCGAGAAGTGGCGCAAGGTCGTGGCATTCGCCGGGGTCTCGGTGGACTGAGCGGACAACCTGCCACGGGCCGAGAGCCCGCGAGTGAAGCGTGGTGAGGGGACCGGCGGGTCCCCTTCCAGCAAGAACTTGCGAAAACAACCCCATGCACAGTAGAAAAGCCAGGCGATTTCAGCGGGTTACAGAGGCGAAAGCGCGCAGCACCCCAAAACACTTTGACACGTCGGGCAAAACAGTGGCATAAGCCCAAGATCGCAAAATTCGATTATTCGGAACATGCTCGGCGATACAGCGCCTGCGCTTGCGGTTCGCCAGACCCGGCATTGCACCCCCGCCTCCGGCCCTGTAAACGAACCGCGCACCGTTGCCGGCCGCGCATTCCCGCGGCCGTCCTGCGGCGGGGCCTGTAGCTCAATGGTTAGAGCCGGCCGCTCATAACGGTCTGGTTGCAGGTTCGAGTCCTGCCGGGCCCACCAAAGAAATCAGAGACTTATGAGGAGCCGTTTCGCCTCATCGGGATCACCGCACCAGATATCGCACCAGATATGTGCGTCTTTCGTTCGCCGGCTGGGTCGCGTTTGGCGATCTTCTCGACTGCGTCAGACAAGTAGTCAGGATGATGGTGACCATAGGTGTTGAGTAACACCTCAAGCGACATTCCAAGATAGCCTGCTGCCTGCCAAGGATCCGCCCCTCTCTGCATGAGCCAAGTCGCTGCCGTATGCCGCAATGTGTGAGGGGAAATGCCTGGTCCAAGCCCCGCGAGTCTCACGGCACTTTTGAATGCCGTCTTGACCGAGTTGACCGGCTTGCCGTTGTATTCAACGAAATGCTTCGCCTCAGGATCGATCCGATGCCAACGCCGCAGGTGAGCAAGCAAGCGCAAGGGAATAGGAACCGTTGGCTGCCGCTTGTTGGTCTGCGAGGCTCCCTGCTTCAGACGGTAGTAACGGCCGCGCTCCAGATCCACATATGAGCGACCAAGGGCTGGAATAGGAGATGCGGCTGCGATGGCGCCGGCGCGGGTGCCGCTGTAGATTCCCAATAAGATGAAACGAGCAAGATGTCGGAGTGGACGTTTGCTCGTTGGCACCTTTGTCTCATCCAACGGCCGACGTGAACCCTTCTGCATTTCGCGATAGCGCCAGCAGGTCCAGATCAGTTTAGCCGCATCGTTGCGCGTCAACCACTTATCTCTCGGCTGGCCCTTCTCGGGCAAGGAGACCTTCACGATCTCTCTATGGTACCCCTCGGCTGCGTGGTGACCGATGGCAGCACGGAGATCTTCAAGGTCTCGACGAGCCCCACCCTTTCTGCGACGTTTCTTGGTGTAGGACCGGCATGCCTCACCGTTGACCTCGCCAAGCATTTTTCCGCCCCACCAATCGTTCAGCCGCTCGATCCGCTTCTTGAACTTTCGGATATCCGGAATGAAGACTTCGTTTTCGCCGTCGACGCTGAAGCGACTACGAAGTTTGTCTAGTTGGGCATCCAAGTAGATCGAGAGGACATCCGCTATCGGGATATCGTCTATATGGCGAATTTTTCGCTTCGGTGTGTGCTTTGAGGTGATGTAGTCCCTTAACTTTTCCTCCGCGGCTGCAATTTCATCTGCAGCGCAGCCTGTGCCGACATCCCGACCGTTGTCTCTGATGATCCAGGTTGCTTGATGGGTAATCTTTCCGTATTTGTTTCGACGGGCGGCTTTGAGCTGAAGTCGAGCCCCCTTGCTTCTCCGCGGCATAGCTCTCGCATCCGTTCAATGTGCGCCAGCGTCGTGAATTCCTTGCCGGCGATTTTCTCAATGACTAATCGGCTGCGATCGCGCTCACGGCGTAACCCCGCGACCGTCATCCCTCCCAAAGGAAAAGCGATCTTCACGGCATCAGCAAGGCGAAGCGGCGTGTCTGGCAAAATTTCTGGTTGTGTATTACAAGTCATCAACGGTCGGAGTTTTGCGGTAGAACCTAATAGTTGTGCTGGTAACTTGTCGTTGCGTAAAGGCACCAACCTTCTCCTGCGAAGGAACGGCGGTCATATCGCAAAATCGGGAAGCCCTGAACATCCCAGCCCAGACGCATGATCCAAATCGTTTGAGCTACCGATCTCTATTGAGCAACGAGGGGCGAGGCACTTGAAATTTGATATGAGAAACGCAGCCGGAAAGGCCGGCGAGCGATTTGTCGAAACGTTCGTTGAGGAAACCCTGCACTTCGCATATCGGAAGGTTGGCGCGCCCGACATCGGTGTCGATGGTGAAATCGAAATTCTTGATCGAAGCAGAACGTCGACCGGAGGACTCTTGAAGGTTCAGGTCAAGACCACAAACGACTCTCACCCAGGCCCGCGGATACGGGTCCCGATGGAAGAGAAGCACCTTGACTATTTTGCCTCGCTCACCGTGCCGCCTATTTTGGCGGCCGTAAGCCTTGCGGATCAACAAATTTGGTGGAAGCCGATCCTGGACAAGACGCACTACCAGGGCCCCCGAGGAGGCTTTAGTATCTCTCTTCATCCGGAAAACGATAAGTTAACGAAATTTAGCGGACCTGTTCTCCAAATGATCGGCGAGCGTTCCAACGCCATGATCGCAAAATACTTGATCGAAGAGGTAGAGGCAGATTTGGACGACATCGAGGGCCGAGAAGCAAGCGGGGAATTCGATGTAGTTTCGGCTGAGATTTGGGCGCAAACTATCCATGCGCTCGAACGCACGATGAAGGACGCAAGGTGTCTTCTGAAATACGAACGTCGATTCACACAGCAGATTTCCGAAATTGAGGCAAGCTTCGGAGCAGCGAATGTTCGCATCGATGCGTGCAAGACTTGGTTTAAAGAGCACAATGCCGTCGATCTACTCGAGCAACAATACTGGGGCGATGAGGATTGAGGCCGAACACGCGCGCTGAGACACCGCCCGACGCTAGACTGAACGGGCCGCCGCGTGGCGCATGTTGAGTTATACCGCTGTGGCTGATCTGTTGAGGGTTCAAGTCACTGGAGCGCTACCGCCTTTCCCCACACCTTCCGAACCTACGATACCTCATCCAATCGTACGCATAGGGCAGTTCATGAGCCTGGGGACGAACGCAGCTCTACACGTATAGAGGAATATTGAACGACCTCGGACTGCCGGTCGGATGAAAGCGACCTCCGTCGCGGAAAACCGAAGGCGCGCATTTTCGGTGTCGCCATGTCGGTTGGGGCGTCGTGCCCTTCGTCGAAATTCCACGGCTAGCATTGCAGTGCGGCGGAGAGAGTGTCAGTCAATCCCCTTTGAATGATGAAGCATTTTTGACCTTGCCAGACCCAAACCTACCGTTTGAGCTACTGCCCGGGTTGGAAGGTTGTTACGGTTGCCAGGTCTTCGAACTCAGGCCACGTCGCGTATAGTGCCCTCGCCCACCGCTTCTCCAAATTGGTAGATGTCGATGTTTTGAGCGTCCACGCGAAAGGGCTTTAGGCCGATGCGAAATGGTGTTGCCGACATGAGCACCACGGGCTTGCAGCGGCTTTGACGAAAGCCGATGCGGGCGCCGGGAAGCCCGATCGGTTTCCACTCGAGGACGAAGCTAATGGAGCTTTTGAACCGGATCGCGAATGCGACGAAGTCGCCCTGCTGATCAACCCAAGTGAGTTCGATCCTATCGACCATCTCGAGTTTTGCGAAAACGGAAAGATTTTCGCAGAACTAGGCGCGGGGATCCACGCTAAAGGTGTTGGGCTGGATTCGCGAGAGGGATTGGGCGAAACGCCTATCTCTGAACGGACCACGCTGTCCAATATCGATGGCGAAGAGGGAGGGATTCTCTGCCGGGGTCCCATGGACCTCAAAAACCGCGGCAATATCAGCGTTTCCAGACAACCGCGGTGGGTTGTGTGTACCGCCACACACTGCGGCGCTTCGTTGGCACGAACGTGCCGGCGCCCGCACTCGGTTTTGCCGGTTGGAACGGCGAAACGCGGGTCGAACCAAGGCCGGTCGCGGACCACGAACTGGGCAGACAAGATGTCGCGCCGCGCCAGCGCGGGTATGCCGATGCAGCGCGCCCGGAAGCGACCGAGCACGAATTCAGCAGGGCCCGCCCTAAACTCCTCACCTGCTCTTCGGCGGGCGACTCCACGGGGGCAAGGGCAATTGTGATGTCTCGCGATTTCGCGCGCGAGCGCAGCATTTCTGTCAAGCGCTCCCTCCATGGTGGCCTTGCACTTGTTAAATCAACGGGGCCTTCGACGAGACGTGATGGCTGACGATTTTCCAGTCGCCGTCTTCGCGGGCGATCACCCAGGTAATCTTGAGCGACAGTTTTATCGCACCTTGATCAACGTCAAACGACGCCGTGCCGGCGACATTGACCAGATCGGGGCCGACCAGTTCGAAGACGACGTCGCTGAATTGAACGGCAGTTGTCCGCCACCGCGGCAATCCCTTGAAGTAGGCCGCAACACCGTCTCTCCCGCGGTACAGTTTCGGGTTCGAGCCGAAGAACAGCGCATGCTTTGAATAGAGCGAGGAAAGCGCGTCGGCGTCCAGTCTGCTGAAAGCCGCGGCCCATTTCGCGATGATGTCGGATGCGATGTCGTCGGCAGCATATGGCATCGAATATCCAATCGTTTTGAACGGGCTTCAGCCCTTGGCGTCTTCCTTGGCAAAGGTGTCGCGTAGGCCGACGGTACGGTTGAACACCAGCTTTTGCGATGTCGATCGCCTGTTCACCTCGTTCGAATTGCTTTCGACCATGCTGGCCTCGATCCCCGCGTCGGACAGCACTTCTATCGACTGCGGATTGATGTCGGCGGCAAAATTGCCGGCTCGCGGCTCGGCTTGGCGAACACTGATTGTAAACGCGGATTTCAGCTAGGCGCGACTGGGCCGCCGGCAGACAATGCATGGTGGCCTTGACCTTGCGTCCGCCCGGCGCGTTGCCGTCGCGGGTCGCGCAATCGTAAGTACAGCGCAGCTCGACCACCGCGCCGACGTCGTTCTTGATGACGCCGGTGCATTTCATGAAATGAGCATAGGCTCGGGGGGAGCGACAGAATGAGATAGTCTCGTCTCCTCAGAGCGGACAATCCAGTTGAAATGCCGGCGGTCTCTTTTCCACGAGAGCCGCAAGGCCTTCCTTCACTTCCGGTCCTGTAAATCCCATGAATTCAAGCGCCAACGAAGCATCGAATGTCGGCCCGGCCTGCCGGAGCCAATTGTTGAGCGCGTATTTCGTCCAGCGAATGGCACTCGGCGGTCCTGCAGCAAGGCGGCCGGCGACTTCGATCGCTTTTGCGTCCAGTTCGTCGTCCTCGCAGCACATCGACACGACACCGATCCGCTCCGCCTCTTCGCCCAAAAGCTGATCGCACAGCAACAGATAGTATTTTGCCTTCGCCATTCCGCACAACAGCGGCCACACAATCGCCGCATGATCACCCGCTGCCAAGCCTAGCTTCGTATGCCCGTCAATGATGCGCGCCGTCTTGGTGGCGATGGAGACGTCTGCCAGCAAGCCGCAAGCGAGGCCGGCACCGACCGCCGGCCCCCTGATTGCACTGACGATGGGCTTGGAGCAATTGATGACGTTGTAGACGATGTCTCGGGCTTCCTTCCAGTTACGGATCCGCGTGTCATGATCGTCGATGATGCGCTCCATCATCGCGAAATCGCCACCCGCTGAGAAGGCTCTGCCCGCACCAGTCAGGATGACGGCTGAGACGCTGGGATCGCTGTCGATATCCCGCCAGACCATGCCGAGCTCGCCGTGCATTTTCTCATCGGCGGAGTTCATCTTGCCGTTCGACATCGTAACCCGTAGGACGCGCGGCTGCGGCCAGTCGAACTGAAGCCGCGCATACTTGGCATAGCGATTGTCCAGCCCGGCAGCCAACGTCTCGTCGTTCATCTGGCTCTCTCCGTTTGCATTGAATAACCACCGCTAACGCTCAGCGTCCCATTACGTCAGCGAACGCACCGATGCTGCGAATTTCTGGTGGCGTCAATGAGGAATTCGCGCGAATGACGGTTCAAACTGCATATGAGTTTCTTCAGAACACTTTTCTAATTTGACGCCATTATTTGCGAACGGGTATCGTGTGGGATGTCTTGGCCTTATCATCTCCCAGCTAGGCCTCATTTGTGAACCCGAATACGTCGAATCCACACTGCGAGACGGAAAGGCGACCGCGATTGCGCTTGGCCGAGAAGGTCGCTGGCCGGCGCGGGCGGCGCTTTCAACTGGGTTGCGATCCCGAGGGGGCCGGCCGCCCCGACCAGTTTGGAAGCTGGTGGCTCAAGAGCCGGGTTTGGCAGCAGGGCAAGCAGCGGAGATGGCGGTCGTGAAAAGGAATGAGCCCGTCAGACCGGCGCCCACGCGCGGTTTGACACCTGAATTGCGTCGCGACATTCCCAAGGTTACGCAGAGTCTGGTGCCGCCAGATCAGAAGATCGACAACACCGTCAAGTCGGCGAAGCGCGTGTTCGAGGTTCTCGAGTTTTTCGAGGAGCATCAGTCCGCCGCATCGGTTATCGACGTGGCTGCCGCGTTGCATTTCCCGCAGTCGAGCACGTCCGCTTTGATGCGGACGATGACCGCGCTTGGCTATCTGCATTATGACGCCGGCCGCCGAACCTACATCCCGACGGCGCGGATCTCGATGCTGGGCCACTGGCTCAGCCCCGTTCTGTTCCGCCGTGGGCGCTTGATCAACCTGATGGAGGATTTGTCGGCAAGGACTGGGGAGACTGTCATGGTCGGCCTGCGCAACGGTCTGGCCGCGCAATACATCCACGTCATCCAATCCAAGGTTCCCATGCGCTTGCACGTGCGCTCCGGAACGCTCCGCCCGCTGGCAAAGTCCGGATTGGGCTATGCGCTGCTGTCTCGGTATTCCAACAAGGAGGTCCGCCGTCTGGTCAAGCTGCTCAACTCCTATGAAACGCATCCCGAGAAGCAGGTCGATGTCAAGGCGTTGCTGGTCGAACTCGGCAAGGTGCGAAAGCAGGGCCATGCATTGTCGCTCAGTCTGGTAACGCCAGGCGCCGGCGTGGTGGCCATGGCTCTCCCGCGAGTAGCTGAATCCAGCGAGCCTCTCGCCATTTGCGTTGCTGGCCTCACCGACGCCCTCGTCTCGCAAGAGAAGGCATTTGCGGCCGTGATGCGTGATGCGATCAAGTTTCACTTGAGCGATTGATTGTCTCGCAATCGGCGATTTCGCAGGTGTGCAAAGGTATCCGCCATTCTGTTTTCGGTGGATTTCTCGACCGATCTTGCCGGCAAGCTCAAGCTGTCGCCAGAGGAGATCACAAGCCCAGAAGCGAGCGGACGATCGGAATGCCCAAGCCGAATAGGCCGTTGTCCCGCTCGAGTTGCGTTCCGTCCAAGTCAGGAGCCTCCATGTCAGATGAAGACAATATCGTCGTTTCCACCGCCGAACGGATCTTCGCCGACCTGGCGGATCTGCAAGAAGTCGCGCACGCTCGGGGCGATGCGTGGAAGACGCCGTTGTGGCGCGCACTTGCCGAGGCCGGTCTGCCGTTGGCGTGGGTATTGGAACAGCACGGCGGTTCGGGCGCGAGCCTGATCGATGGCTTTGCCGTGCTGCGCGCGGCCGGAAGGTCAGCCCTTGCGGTTCCGCTGGCGGAGACCATGCTTGCGGGGTGGCTGTTGTCGCAGGGCGGAATCGTCGCGCCGGAAGGAATGATGACGGTGTTGCCCGGCGACCCGCGTGAACTGATCGGACTGGACGCCGAGGGGCGATTGACCGGACAGGCGAGGCGCATCCCGTTCGCGCGCGATGCCGCTCATTTTGCCGTTCTTGCCAAGAGCGCTGCAGGAGTCAGGATCGCTTTGGTGGATGCCTCGCTTTGCCGCATTGATCGCTTCGAGAACCTTGCAGGCGACGCGGCGGATACTGTTTCCGTTGCCGGCGTGCAGCCGGCCGCTATTGCGACTGCGCCAAACGAGTTCGATCCGACCTCCCTTTTCTTGATGGGCAGCGCCGTGCGCAGCCAACAGATCAGCGGGGCACTGGAGGCGATGCTGGAGTTGTCCGTGCGCTATTCGACGGAACGCGTTGCCTTCGAGCGAACCATCTCGAAGTATCAAGCGGTGCAGCATAATCTCGCGCGACTAGGTGGCGAGGTCGCCGCCGCGGTCACTGCGGCGACTTCCGCGGCCGATGCGATGAGCGCGTAGCCTCTTGTAGCGTTCGCAGCTTCCTGAATTCGTCTAGTTCGGCGAGGGCATGACGCCGTCGCTGAGAGATGTAATCGTCAACGATCGCCTCAAATGTCACCGGCCTCGCTCCTGAGATTGCTGATCGTAGCAGGGGACGGAGCTAGAAAAGTCAAATTTCTGCCCTACTCGCCCTGCGCGATATCGGTACGGAGGGACATGGCATGAGGGCTATCAATATCGTGACGGGCGTTTGCACCGTGGGCGTCTTGGTTTGGCAGGGCATGAGCAAGCTCGACGAACTCAAGAGGCATTTGAAGCCAGGCCAAGCCTATCGACGGGCGGATTTGGCCCGCTGGTCGACGTCTGTCGACCGGCATCTCAAGCAATTGGTTGAGCAGATGACGATGAGAGCTCGCTCCTAAGTTGGGCGACGCGCATTTGCGGCAATCCGAATAAGCGCATCATACTGATGGAGGGTTACGATCTTCGCACTGTGCTTGCGCAGCCAGTCGATCTGCGTCGGCTTTTGAAAGCCAAGTTAAGCGCGTTGAATTTGGAAGCCGAGCCTTACTTTTCTGTCGCCCGACTGCGCGACTGACTTTATTCCACTCCCTGGCGTTTCCCCATTTCATGTTGCATCCATATTGCGTGGAGCCGCCGGCAATTTTTGGGAGCCATTGAAAAAAAACGGAAATTTTTGGTAGACGACGCAACACGGAATCCGTGCGAATGCGTCGCAACTCGCTTGCTAATCTTCTGATTTATCGGAATCTTTTTTGCTGGGGCGGGAGGGATCGAACCTCCGAATGGCGGAATCAAAACCGCCGATGCACAAATCGGTCTATCGGCGCTTCGAGACGGGATCGGTTCTCCTCTATGACCGCATGGCGGCTTATCGGCCAGACAACATAAGTTCACATCGACTTCAAGCACTATTTCGGTGGAGGCGCCGCGCAGCTGCCCCAATGCGCCGCCGATGACATTGAACAGAAGTGAAAAAATGCCGGCTATGTCGTGCGGCTCTGAACTACATACAACATCAAGGAAGCGGTTCTGCCAGACGGCCTTCGAGTCGCCTTGGCCTCCGTCGAGACGGACAGAGTAGATCACAATGCCGAATGCCGAGAGTGGACTCGCCGGCTGGCCGCCAAAAAACACCGTTTGAAAAACCGTTTTAGTCCGTCGGTCTCAAAGGGTTTCTCTTGCTAAGGTCTTGATTTATTTGGTGGGCGCACCAGGGCTCGAACCTGGGACCCGCTGATTAAGAGTCAGCTGCTTCGTCAGGAGAGTCAGCGAGACCTTCGGGGATGACATTTCCGGCTCGTTAAGCGAGCGAGCCGCGTCGGCACCAGTGTGGTCCGACTGAATCGTGACGGACGGTCGATTCAATCACGAGGATGGCAAGCGAGCTTATCGATAGTCAGCCGTTCATAGCGAACTGGCGCCAAGCGTGAATCGACCAAAAAGAGAGTGCTTGTGACGGTGCCGGCGTTTCCCTGGGTTTGCAAGATCGCCGAGAGCTGCCTGTAGGGATCTCGCCACCGGCTTCTCCGGCCCTCGACGCTCTTACGAGCTCATCCCTTTTACTTCGCTCCAGCATCCGATTCCGCGCCGAATGCATAGTCGCCTTTCCGGTCAAGGGGCGCCCGAGCATGATGCTCGAGATGACTACCGATGTGAATCGAAAATTGCCCTTGCAGACAAATCCAGACGAGCGATCTTACGCCTCGCGCGCGTACTTGCCCGTCTGGCCGCGAGGGAAGATCATGAAAGAGAACTCGCCAATCGAAACGAAGGGGAAAAGGGCAACGATTTATGCTCGGTTTTCGACGGATCTTCAGAACGAGCGTTCGATTGAAGATCAGCTTTCACTTTGTCGAACCTACGCTGAGCGCGAGGGCTTAACTGTTATCCGCACCTACGAAGATCGTGCACGTTCGGGCGGGTCGATCATGGGACGCGAAGGCCTTCTGCGGATGTTGGATCACGCGCGAGAGGAATCCTTTGACGTAGTGGTCGTCGAGGCGCTCGATCGCCTTTCTAGAGACATGGAAGACCTCGCCGGTATCCATAAACGGCTCTCTTTTCTCGGAATCGAGATCCGAGCGGTACACGAAGGCGTCGTTAACACCGTACTGGTTGGCCTTCGCGGTCTGGTCGGGCAACTCTATCGTGAGGACAACGCGCACAAAGTGCGTCGCGGTCTAGCGGGACGGGTCAAGCAAGGTTTGGCCGGCGGCGGCCTGACGTACGGATACGCCGCAGTCGCGGGAAGAAGCGGTGAACGTGTGATCCTCGAGGCCGAAGCACAAGTCATCCGACGCATCTTCCAGGAATACGTGAGTGGTCGAACGCCTCGCGAAATTGCCCACGATTTGAATAAGGAAAGGGTTTCTGCTCCGCGAGGACGCGCATGGAATGCATCAACCATCAACGGCAATCGTGAGAGAGCTGCCGGAATTTTGCAGAACGAGCTCTATGTCGGCCGTCTCGTCTGGAACAAAGTTAGGATGGTGAAAGACCCTGACACGGGAAAGCGACTATCGCGACCAAATGCAAGGAGTGATTGGCAGGTAGCCGAAGTGCCCCATCTTGCAATTATCGATTCAGAATTGTTCAGGGCTGCTCAGCAGCGCAAACAGGAGCGTAGTTGCACGCATCCGAGTCATCAACGTCGTCCCCGTCGAATGCTGTCTGGCTTGCTCCGCTGCGGTTCATGCGGCTCGGGCATGGCAACGAATGGGCGGGACAAATCGGGGCGTGTTCGCATTCGCTGCTCGGCTGCGACCGAGAGCGGCATGTGTCCTGATGCCAAGACTTTCTATTTGGACACCGTCGAAAGTGCGGTTCTCAGCGGACTGAAGACCGAATTGCGCGCGCCGAAGGTTATTGCGGAGTACGTAAGGACATATCTCGAGGAGCGGAAGCGCCTCACGGCAACATCAAATGCAAAACGGCAACGCCTTGAGCAGCAGCTTGGTCAAATCAACAGGGAAATCGAACGACTGGTAGATGCGATCGCAAAAGGGCACGGCGACCCCTCTGTTCTCGGACCACGGTCGACTGCTTTGGATGCCGAACGAAAGCGGATAATCCAAGCGCTGCAGAACGAACCAACTATCCCAAAAGAAGTCGCGCTGCATCCGGCTGTCCTGAACCGGTATGAGGAACAGCTCAATCGGCTGGAAGACGCATTGGGGAAAAGTGTCGCAACCGGCGACGCGGAGGCCGCAGAAGCCATTCGAGACCTTGTCGATACGGTCACGGTGTTTCGGGATCCAGCCAGATCAGGCGGAGTAGCGGTCGAGATAGCCGGGCGCCTAAATGCCCTGCTCGGAGAAGCCGCCTACCCCAACCGAGTAACGGGAGTGTGGGGAAAGGTGGTAGCGGGAGAGGGACTCGAACCCCCGACCCCAGGATTATGATTCCCGTGCTCTAACCAGCTGAGCTACCCCGCCACAGGGTCGCGAAGGCCTGATAAGGCCGATCTCGCGAACGCGCGGCATATAATGAAGGGGGCGGCGGGAAGTCAATCCGCCTTCGCTTCCGCTTTCGCGAAAGCTTCGGCGGGACAGGTCCGCGTGGGGACAGATCAGCCTGTTTTGGGCCGAACTCCCCGCCGAATCCGTCATGGCCGGGCTTGTCCCGGCCATCCACGCCTTAATCTGCGGTCCCAAGAAGTGGATGCCCGGGACAAGCCCGGGCATGACGACGTTTTGGGGTACGGCACTACGGCCTATTTCGGCTTGACCGTGGGGTCGCCGCCGGGGCTACCGGGGGGCGGGATGACGGGCATTTTGCCATCCGTACTCGGCGCGGGGGCGTGCATTTCGGGATCGACGCCAGCGGGCGGGCAGAGCACGCCGTCGGATTTTGCCAGCTTGTCGCCGAGCGGTTCCCGGGCCTGGCCGGTAGTGGTGCCGTCGGGCGTGGTGGCGCGGTTCGGGCGGTCCTGCGGCGTGCAGTCGGCCGCGTGCTGCGGGGATGGCGGCGCGGTCTGTTGCGGCGGCGTCGCCGGGGCGGGCGGCGCCTGCGCGACCGCGGCGCCGGCGGCTGCAATCACGAGGCTAGCCAGGATGATGTTTGATGTCGTGCGCATGGACAGGAAACGCGCGAAGCGCGCGCTCTGTTCCAGCCTCTGAACATTACGATTTGTGGTAGCGGATTAGCGAAAAATGGCCCATCGGCGGCATGGGACGGCGCTCGGCAAGCGTGATGCCGCCGTGCTTTGCAGCCCAGTCGACCAGGCGCTGCCACGGGAATTCCGGACGCCAGCCGAGGCGGCGGGCGAACGGCGCAAACGCGAGCTCGGAGAGCTTGCGAAACCCCTTTTCGGCGCCGATGTGGTTAACCAGGATCAGCTCGCCGCCGGGCTTGAGCACGCGTACGAACTCGTCGAGCGTGCCTTCGGGATCGGGCACGGCGGTGATGACATATTGCGCGACCACCGCGTCGAAGTAGCCATCGTGGAAGGCGAGGTTCTTGGCGTCCATCACCGAGAGCACTTCGACATTGCTCAAGCGAAGCGCGCGCACGCGCGCCTGCGCCTTGCGCAGCATCGGCTCGGAAATGTCGACGCCGCAGATCTTTGTGGTGCGCGAATAATCGGACAGCGAGAGACCGGTGCCGACGCCGACATCGAGGATACGGCCGCCGATGCGGTCGGCCTCGGCGATGGTCGACTGCCGGCCGGCGTCGAACACCTTGCCGAACACGAGATCATAGACCGGCGCCCAGCGGCCATAGGCCTTCTCGACCCCGGCCCGCGAGATGTCTGCTGCCATGCCCCTGCCCCGGATATCTCTTAGCCGCGCACCGCTTCCACGAGCGGCCGCGCCGTGTTGCTCGCGACCTTCGCGGCAGCGCTCTGGATGAAGCCGCCGCCGAGCACGCGGGCCTGGCCACTGGGCGCGTCGTAGAACACGCAGGCCTGGCCGGGCGAAACACCCTCTTCGCCGGCGACGAGCTCGACCTCGTAATGGCCGTCAGCGCCGCGCAGCCACGCCGGCTGGGGGCTGCGGGTCGACCGGACGCGGACGAACAGCTCGAGGCCAGAACCGATCGCGCGGTCGATGTCGCCGCCGCCGATCCAGTTGACGTCTCGCAAGGCGATGCGGTGCATCCTCAGCGCATCGCGCGGGCCGACCACGACGCGACGGTTGGCGGCCTCCAGCCGCACCACGAACAGCGGCGCGGCGGCGGCGATGCCGAGGCCGCGGCGCTGGCCGATGGTGAAATTGGCGATGCCGTGATGCCGGCCGAGCACGCGGCCGTCGAGATCGACGATGTCGCCGGGGTCCATCGCGTTCGGACGCAGGCGGGTGATGATGTCGGTGTAGCGGCCGGTCGGCACGAAGCAGATGTCCTGGCTGTCGTGCTTGTCAGCGACGGAGAGACCGAATCGGCGCGCAAGCTCGCGCGTCTCGGGCTTGGTCATGTCGCCGAGCGGGAAGCGCAGGAAGTCGAGCTGCTCCTGCGTGGTCGCGAACAGGAAGTAGCTCTGGTCGCGGTCGCTGTCGGCCGCGCACACCAGCGCGCGCGACCCGTCGTCGCGGCGGCGCGAGGCGACGTAATGGCCGGTGGCGAGCGCTTGCGCGCCCAGCTCGCGCGCGGTCTTCAGCAGGTCGCGAAACTTGACCGAGCGGTTGCACTCGATGCACGGCACCGGCGTCTCGCCAAGCGCATAAGAGTCGGCGAAATTGTCGATGACGGACTCGCGGAAGCGGTCCTCGTAGTCGAGCACGTAATGGGGAATGCCGAGCTTGGCAGCGACGTCGCGGGCGTCGTGGATGTCCTGGCCGGCGCAGCAGGCGCCCTTGCGGTGGGTCGCCGCGCCATGGTCGTAGAGCTGCAGCGTGATGCCGACGACATCATAGCCCTCCGCCTTCAACAGCGCAGCCGTCGTCGAGGAATCGACGCCGCCCGACATGGCAACGACGACCCTGGTGTCCTCAGGACGGCCTTCGAGATCCAGACTGTTGAGCATGGGCCTAGCAGTTGTGACGGCGGCGTTCGCGATCCGCGATTTCTGTGCCTTTGGCCGGGACACCGGCGGTCCCCGGGAACCAAGAGTTCCCGAAGGGCACGGCCTGCCCGGTCGAAAGCGGCTGAGAGCACCCTTTAATATAGGCCGCATTCCGGTGAAGCAATCGCGGCCGCCCCAAGCTTACGGCAATTCTTGCCGGGGCGGCAGAAATGACGGGGTTTTCGGACAGCTGGCGGGGGTACTGCCGATTCCACAAGATATTGATATCGCTATATAAAATGGCAATTCGAAGGATTGGCCCGCTCCTTGCTGACCTTCTAGCCCGAAGATGTTTTCGAGGGGTCGCCTGTGGTCGGTGTCACGTCAGACGTAGCGGCAAGCGCGCAGGTTTCCAGCGCGCAGCAGAAGCCTGCCCGGTCGCAGAGCACCAAGGACTCGACGCCGAGTGACTCCTTCGGCGCGCTGGTCGACAGCAACACCCAGGCCATCAGCAACAGCGCCTCGTCCGCGAGCCAGGACACCGCGCCGCGGCGGACCGATTCGTCGTCTTCGTCGTCCTCCTCGTCCGACCGGAGCACGCGCGACTCTTCCTCGACCGATCAGTCCTCGCAGAGCAACGCGAGCGACAACACGGATTCCTCGACGACGGCCGCGAGCGACACGCCGGCCGATCCGACCAAGGCGACTGCCAAGACCAAGGACAAGAGCGACGCGTCCAAGTCGGGCGACAAGTCGCAGGAGACCAAGGACGCCAAGGGCGACAAGACCGACGGCACCACCGACGGCCTCGCCGCCGCGGTCGACGCCTCTGCCGCAGCACAGGCCGCCGCGACGCCGGCGGCGACGCCCGATCCGGCCACTATCCCCGTCGCGGCGCCCGTGGTTCCGGTCGATCCGAATGCGACAGCCGGCCAGGCCGCCAACACCGCCTCCTCGCCGCTGACGATCGCAGCCGCCGGCATCGCCGCCAGCGCCTCGACCGCGGCGCAGATCGCCGGCGCCAAGACCGATGCGACCGGCAAGACGGCCAAGACCGACGGCAAGACCGACGGCAAAACCGCCGATGCGAAGTCCGCGCTCGCCGATGCGGCTGCTACAACGACCGACGGCACCGCGACGGATGCGACGGCGAACGCCGCGCAGCTCACCGCGGTCGACCAGGGCACGCCCAAAACGTCGTTCAAGGCTGCAGCGACCGCGCAAGGCCAGGCCGACGTCTCCAATATCGGCCAGGATACCGACAAGACCGCGCAGGCCGCGACCACTGCGCAAAATGCCGCGACGGCGACCAACGCCGCCGCGCATCCAGAAGCCGCCAAGCCGCAGGCCGACAGCGCCGCGACCGACGCCAAGGCCGATGCTGCCAATCGCACGGCCGATGCGACGCCGGCCGCGCCGGCCACGCACGCCCATGCCGACACGCAAGCCGTTGCTGCTGCGACGACCGACGCCAGCGCGCAAGCCGCCTCCGCCGTGCAGGCGCCGCTGACCAATACGACATCGGCGGCCACCGCCTCCACCGCGACGCTGACCGCGACCGCGGCGACTTCGAACGCCGTGCCGATCAGCGGCATCCCAGTCGAGATCGCGGCCGCCGCGCGCTCCGGCAAGACGCGCTTCGACATCAGCCTCGATCCGATCGATCTCGGCCGCATCGACGTCCGCATCAATGTCGACCGCAACGGCCAGGTCACCTCGCATCTCACCGTCGAGAAGCCGGAGACACTGCAGATGCTGCGGCAGGACGCGCCGCAATTGCAGCGCGCGCTCGACGATGCCGGCCTCAAGACCGGCAGCAACGGGCTCTCTTTCAGCCTGCGCGACCAGAATTCGTCGGGACAGAACTCCGGCCAGAACAACGACAATTCCGGCAATTCCCGCCGGCTGATCATCAGTGAAGACGATTCTGGCGCGGCTGCACCCGTGAGCCGCAGCTATGGCCGCATGCTCGGATCGAGCAGCGGCGTCGACATCAGAGTGTGAGGAGTATTCGCAAATGACCACCACGAATTCCGCCACCGCACCTGCCGTCGTCTCCGGCACGACGCAAACGTCGTCGTCCTCCTCGTCGAGCTCGAGCCTGGGCTCGTCCACGGGCGCGACGCTCGCCGGCAACTTCCAGACCTTCTTGACGCTGCTGACGACGCAGCTGCAGAACCAGAACCCGCTCGATCCGCTCGACACCAACCAGTTCACCCAGCAGCTGGTGCAGTTCGCCGGCGTCGAGCAGCAGCTCAAGACCAACGACTCGCTGTCGCAGCTCGTCACCTTGCAGCAGACCACGCAGGCGACCCAGGCGCTGGATTTCGTCGGCAAGACCGCGGTGGTCGACGGCACCACCGCGACCATGAAGAGCTCGTCGGCGACCTGGCATCTCAACGTGCCCTCCAGCGCCACGGTCAACATCTCCATCGCCAACTCCAGCGGCCAGACCGTGTTCACCGGCCAATATTCCGCGGGTGCCGGCAGCGACATTCCCTTCACCTGGAACGGCCAGGGCAATGACGGCACGCAATGGCCCGACGGCAAGTACACGATCTCGGCGACCGGCAAGGACGCCTCGAACAACAATGTCGGCATTTCGGCGCAGGTGCAGGGCACGGTGTCGTCAGTCGACCTGACCCAGTCGCCGCCGCTGCTCACCATCGACGGCCAGAGCTACACGCTGAACCAGGTGAAGAGCGTCGTCGCCACCAGCAGCAGCTCCGGCAGCTAGACCTCGCGCTTTGGGCTGATACGCGCGATTTGCGCGCCCTGTTTCTTAGTAAAGTATTTACGAAGACCCCGCTCGGCCGGCTGAAATTGCGTTTTCTGCCCGCCGGGCCGGTCGTGTTCCCGCAAGTTTCAACGAGAATTGTATTGAAGCCTTAGGCTTAGCGGATTTTTAAGCCCGCATGCGTACGGTTGCGAAGTGAGTTCAGTGGTTGAGAGTTTGTGAGTACGCCATGACAGAACCCCATCGCCCGAGGGTAAAATACGTCATCGGGCCGGACGGCAGTCCGCTGACGATTGCAGATCTGCCCGCCCCCGGCACCAAACGCTGGGTCATCCGCCGCAAGGCTGAAGTCGTTGCCGCAGTTCGTGGCGGACTTCTCTCGCTCGAAGAGGCCTGCAGCCGGTACACCCTGACGGTCGACGAATTCCTCTCCTGGCAGTTTTCCATCGACCAGCACGGTCTGGCGGGCCTTCGCACCACCCGCATCCAGCAATATCGCCAGTAAGCAATCCGGAAATCTGCTGATTTTGACGAAAATCGGCCCCGCTGTGCGAGGCCGATTTTTTTCATGTTTCGTTTTGGCGCTACTTTTGTCCGAGCTCTTAACCTTCGTTAACCATATCGAAACCATCACCTAGGCAATAATTGCCCACTCGGCCGCTCAGTTGCGGGTCGAAGCTTCGGGGCGGTTGCTTGCAAGGTCTTGCGGACTTTTTAAAAGGTATCGGCGCCGCCCGCTTCGGGGCGATGATCGCGGTCACCGCCGCGCTCATCGGCTTCTTTGCCTTCGTCATCATGCGCGTCACCACGCCGCAGATGACGACGCTGTTCACCGACCTCAGCGTCGAGGATTCCTCCGGCATTATCAAGGACCTGGAGCGCCAGGGCATCCAGTTCGAGCTGCGCAATGAAGGCAGCGTCATCATGGTGCCGAAGGACAAGGTGACGCGGCTGCGGATGAAGCTCGCCGAGGGCGGCCTGCCCAAGGGCGGCGGGGTCGGCTACGAAGTGTTCGACAAGTCCGACGCGCTCGGCACCACCTCCTTCGTCCAGAACATCAATCATTTGCGCGCGCTGGAGGGCGAGCTCGCCCGCACCATCCGCGCCATCGACCGGATCCAGGCCGCCCGCGTCCACCTCGTGCTGCCCGAGCGTCCGCTGTTCTCGCGCGAGGCGCCGGAGCCGTCGGCCTCGATCGTGGTCCGGGTCCGTGGATCGCTCGAAGCCCAGCAGATCCGCGCCATCCGCCACCTCGTCGCCTCCGCCGTCAACGGCTTGAAGCCGCAGCGGGTCTCGATCGTGGACGAAGCCGGCTCGTTGCTTGCCGATGGTGCCCAGACCGATCCGGAGCAGGCGGTCGGCGACGAGCGCCGCACCGCCTACGAGAAGCGGATGCGCAAGCAGGTCGAGGACATCGTCTCCTCCGTGGTCGGTTCGGGGCGCGCCCGCGTCCAGCTCTCCGCCGATTTCGACTTCAACAAGGTCACCCAGACCTCGGACAAGTTCGATCCCGAAGGCCGCGTGCTGCGCTCGAGCCAGACCCGCGAAGAGCAGAGCATGACCGCCGACAATAACGGCCAGGTCACGGTCAACAACGAGCTCCCCGGCCAGCAGCAGAACAGCGGCCCGGCAGCGAAGGACCAGAGCAAGAAGACCGAAGAGACCAACAATTACGAGATCTCCCGCACCACCAAGACCGAAGTGACCGAGGCCGGCCGGGTCAACCGCATCTCGGTCGCGGTGCTGGTCGACGGCATCTACACCAAGAACGACAAGGGCGAGCTCGCCTACACCGACCGCACCAAGGAGCAGCTCGACCGCATCGCCACCCTGGTGCGCTCGGCGATCGGCTTCGACCAGAAGCGCGGCGACCAGGTCGAGGTCGTCAATCTGCGCTTTGCCGATGCCCCCTCCACCGCCCCGATCGCCGAGCCAAGCGGCTTCCTCGGCATGCTGCAGTTCACCAAGGACGACGTCATGTACTTCGTCGAGCTCGGCGTGATGATGCTGCTCGGCCTGATCGTGATGTTCATGGTGATCCGCCCGCTGGTGAAGCGCATCCTCGCCTCCGAGGAGGTTGCCGCCGCCATCTCCGGTGCCCTCACCGGCCCCGCCGCCCTGGACGAGGCCGCACCGGCCGGCGGCCAGGCGCTGCTGCCGAGCGGCGCCGCGAGCGCGATCGACGTCGCCACCGTCCAAGGCCAAGTCCACGCCCAGTCCGTTCATCGCGTCGGCGAGCTCGCCGAGCGCAACCCTAACGAAACCGTCGCCATCATCCGTCAATGGCTGACCGAACCCGCGAAATGATTCGAGAAGTGAACTGACATGGCCGGCAACCGGCAAAACGCCAACTCGAACGACATCACCAGCGTGATCTCCACGCTCGGTCAGCGTGCCGGCAGCCGCGCGGGCGCCAAGACCGAAGCGGTGGCGGGGCCGAAACGCGCGGCGATCCTGATGCTGGCGCTCGGCGAGCAATATGGCGGCAAGATCTGGGGTCTGCTCGACGATGACGAGGTGCGCCAGCTCTCGCTGGAAATGTCGACTCTCGGCACCGTCGAGGTCGATACGGTCGAGGACATGCTGCTCGAATTCGTCTCACGCATGTCGGCGTCCGGCGCGCTGATGGGCAATTTCGACGCCACCGAGCGGCTGCTCCAGCAATATCTGGCGCCCGAGCGCGTCAACGGCATCATGGACGAGATCCGCGGCCCCGCGGGGCGCAACATGTGGGAGAAGCTTTCCAACGTGCAGGAAGAGGTTCTCGCCAACTATCTCAAGAACGAATATCCGCAGACCATCGCGGTGGTGCTGTCGAAGCTGAAGCCGGAGCATGCCGCGCGCGTGCTCGGCATCTTCCCCGAGGACCTCGCCCTCGACGTCGTCAACCGCATGCTGAAGATGGAGGCGGTGCAGAAGGAGGTAATCGAGAGCGTGGAGAAGACGCTGCGTACCGAATTCATGTCCAACCTCTCGCAGACCCGTCGCCGCGACGCCCACGAGGTGATGGCGGAGATCTTCAACAATTTCGACCGCCAGACCGAAACCCGCTTCATCACCTCGCTGGAAGAGGACAACCGGGAATCGGCCGAGCGCATCAAGGCGCTGATGTTCACCTTCGACGACCTCGTGAAGCTCGATTCCGGCTCGGCCCAGACGCTGATGCGCAACGTCGACAAGGACAAGCTCGGCGTGGCGCTGAAGAGCGCCAACGAGGACGTCCGCAGCTTCTTCTTCGGCAACATGTCCTCGCGCGCGGCCAAGATGCTCCAGGACGACATGGCGGCGATGGGCCCGGTTCGCCTGCGCGACGTCGACGAGGCCCAGGCACTGCTGGTCAACCTCGCCAAGGACCTCGCTGCCAAGGGCGAGATCATGCTGACCAAGAACCGCGCCGACGACGAGCTGGTGTATTGATGGGCGCTCCGGCCAAATTCCTGTTCGACACCGACTTCGCCGCACCCGACCGGACGCGCGAGAAGGCCGCGACCGTGGCCGAGATCGCGCAGAAGCTCGCGGAAGCCGAAGCGCGCGCCTATCAGGACGGCTTTGACGCAGGCCAGCGCGAGGCCAAGGCCGAGAGCGACCGCCGCGTCGCGCTCGCCATGGAAGAGATCAACATCGGCATCCGGGGCATCGCGTCGGGCATCGGCAATATCGAGAGCAAGATGGAGACCGAGGCGGTTGACGTCGCGGTCGCCGTGGCCCGCAAGCTGTGCGCCGACTTGGTCGCCGCCGAGCCGCTCGGCGAGATCATGGCGCTGGTCAAGGACTGCTTCTCGCATCTGGTCGCCACCCCGCATCTCGTGGTCCGCATCAACGACGCGCTCTACGACAGCGCGCGCGAGAAGATCGAGCGGCTCGCCAAGCAGAGCGGATTCGAAGGACGGCTGGTGATCCTGGCCGAGCCCGACATTGCCACCGGCGACTGCCGGATCGAATGGGCCGATGGCGGCGTCGTGCTGGAGCGCAGCGCCATCGCGGCCAAGATCGACGACATGGTCGGACGCTATATCGCGTCCCGCAGGGGGAATTAAGCCATGAGCGACAACGACGGACAGGTCCCGCTGCCCGACCTCAACGGCCCATTGCCGCCGACCGGCACCGATGTGAGCTACAGCGAGGACGAATATGCCTCGCGCGTCGCCGCCGACCTCGAGGCCGTCTTCGACGTGCCGGTGCAGGTCTCGGCGGTGCTCGGCCGCTCCAAGATGGATGTCGGCGAGCTGTTGAAGCTCGGGCCCGGCACCGTGCTGGAGCTCGACCGCCGCGTCGGCGAGGCCATCGACATCTACGTCAACAACAAGCTCGTCGCCCGCGGCGAGGTGGTGCTGGTCGAGGACAAGCTCGGCGTCACCATGACTGAAATCATCAGGACCGAACGCAGCTAGCGCTTGCAAAGGAATGACGCGCGATAGCGCGAACAGACGGACAGGAGACTGACATGCGGCTTCTCATCGTTGGCACATTGAAGGGCCAGCTCACCACCGCCACCAAGATCGCGATGGAGAACGGCGCCACCGTGACCCACGCCGAGGATCACGAGCAGGCGATGCGCGTGCTGCGCGGCGGTAAGGGCGCCGACCTGCTGCTGGTCGACGTCGCCCTCGACATCCGCGACCTCGTGATGCGGCTCGAGGCCGAGCACATCCACGCCCCGATCGTCGCCTGCGGCATCACCAACGACGCCCGCGCCGCGGTCGCCGCGATCCACGCCGGCGCCAAGGAATACATCCCGCTGCCGCCGGATCCGGAGCTGATCGCGGCGGTGCTGGCCGCTGTGGCCAATGATTCCCGCGAGCTGATCTATCGCGACGAAGCCATGGCGCGCGTCGTCAAGCTTGCCCAGCAGATCGCGGGCTCCGACGCCTCGGTGATGATCACCGGCGAATCCGGCACCGGCAAGGAAGTGCTGGCCCGCTACGTCCATACCCGCTCGGCCCGCGCCAAGCGGCCCTTCATCTCGATCAACTGCGCCGCGATCCCCGAGCATCTCCTGGAGTCCGAGCTGTTCGGCCACGAGAAGGGTGCCTTCACCGGCGCGATCGCCCGCCGAATCGGCAAATTCGAGGAAGCCACCGGCGGCACGCTGCTGCTCGACGAAATCTCCGAGATGGACGTTCGCCTGCAATCAAAACTGCTCCGCGCCATCCAGGAGCGCGTGATCGACCGCGTCGGCGGCACCAAGCCTGTTGCGGTCGACATCCGCATCATCGCGACCTCGAACCGCAATCTGGTGGAAGCCGTGCGCGAAGGCACGTTCCGCGAGGACCTTCTCTTCCGCCTCAACGTCGTGAACCTGAAGATCCCGCCGCTGCGCGAGCGTCCCGCCGACATTCTCGAGCTCGCCCAGCATTTCGTGAAGAAATATGCCGAAGCCAACGGCGTGCCGGTGCGGCCGATCTCGGCGGAAGCGCGCCGCGTGCTCTCCACCAACCGCTGGCAGGGCAACGTCCGCGAGCTCGAGAACACCATGCACCGCTCGGTGCTGATGGCGCAGGGCGACGAGATCGGACCCGATGCGATCCTCACCCCGGACGGCGATCGCCTCGATCTCGCCAAGACAGTGCCGGCGGTGGCGCACGCGACCATGGCCGCCGAGCAGGTGACGCGGGCGCTGGTGGGGCGCACCGTCGCCGACGTCGAACGCGATCTGATCCTGGAGACGCTGAAACACTGCCTCGGCAACCGGACCCATGCCGCGAACATCCTGGGCATCTCGATCCGCACGCTGCGCAACAAGCTCAATGAATATTCCGACGGCGGCATCCCGATCACCCCGGCGGGCACGCCAGGTGAGTATCCGCGGATGCCGATGGTGGGAGCGTAGGGCTCCAGTCGATAGCGAGAGAATGCAAATGCCCGGGCTGGTCCCGGGCGTCTTTGCTTCTAGGGCAGGCTGCCAACCTCAACAGCATCCTTCGCATGACCGGGCCGCGCCACGCGACTAGGCCATGACGACGCGAGGCCCTATAACCCCGCACGTGACCCACGCGAGGAACCAGATGTCTGAAGCTCAAATCACGGATTGGTTGGCGTCGCAGCGGCAGGCGATGATCGATCTGCTGCGCGATGTCGTGAACATCGATTCCGGATCCTATGACAAGGAAGGCGTCGATGCGGTCGGTGCGCGGTTCGAGCGACATTTTGCCGAGCACGGCATTCCCTCGCGCAGGGAGAGCCACGGCACGTTTGGCGATGCGATCCATGCCGAGGTGGCAAAGCCCGGCAGCAACGAGAAGCCGGTGCTGTTGATGGGGCATCGCGACACCGTGTTCGGCAAGGGCGAGGCCGGACGTCGTCCGTTCACCATCAAGGACAAGCGCGCTTATGGACCCGGCGTCGCCGACATGAAGGCCGGCGTCGTGATGAACATCTTCGTCGCCACCGCCTTCCACAAATTCGGCGGCAACCCGCATCCGATCAAGCTGCTGATCACCTCGGACGAGGAGATCGGCTCGCCCTCGTCGCGGCCGGTGATCGAACGCGAGGGGCGCTCTGCGCGCGCCGTTTTCAATTCCGAGCCGGGCCGGCCAACAGGCAATGTCGTCACCAGCCGTAAGGGCGGCATCTTCATGCATATGGCCGTCACCGGCAAGGCAGCGCATTCCGGCGCCAATTTCGCTGCGGGTATCAGTGCGGTCGGCGAGCTCGCGCACAAGATCATCCAGATCCATGCGTTGACCGACCTCACCAAGGGCATCACGCTCAATGTCGGGCTGATCGCGGGCGGCCAGTCGGTCAACACCACGGCGCCTTACGCCGAGGGCCAGATCGACATGCGTTACGTCGATCCGAAGGACCGCGCCACTGTCATGGCCGAGATCGAACGAATCGTCGCGACGCCTTACGTGCCCGGCACGAGTGCCGTGCTGACGATCAAGGGCGAGTTCGTGCCGGTGGTGCAGAGCGAGAGCTCGAAGGCGCTGTTCGAAAACTATCAGGCCGCCGCAAAGCAGGCCGGCCTCACCACGCTGCAAGGCGAGTTCTCCGGCGGCTGCGCCGATTCCGGCTTCACCGCCGCGGTGGGGACGCCGACCATCTGCGGCGTCGGGCCGGTGGGCGGGCTCGCCCATTCGCCGGAGGAATATCTCGGGCTCGACAGCATCGTGCCGCGCGCTCAGGCGCTGGCGCTGGCGATTTTGCGGGGGTGAATGTTGGTGCGGTAGGTGGGTTAGACAAATCCGTCACGAATAACTCGGCGCGTCGGGCTTGCGAAAAATATGGATGGGATCGCCCGGCACGAACGGCTGGCCGCGGAGCATCGCATAGGCGTAAAGCGCGAGATAAACGATCGCCAGCGCGCCGACGGCGTAGAAGGCCCAGGTCCCGACGCGCTTCATCGTTCCGCTCCATGGCCGTCCCGGATAGAAGGCTCAAGGCGCTTCTAGAGCGATGAGGGAGAAAAGGCCAGCCTGCGCAGCCTAATGCCTGCGGCGATCAAACGCCGCGGCGGCCGCGCGCGGGAACGCTGACGTCGGCGAGCCTTGCGGCATCCTCGTCCTGATCCACCGCCACATACTGGCCGTGCCAATAGGCGAGCGCCGCGGTCCGGGCCGAATTCTTGATGTCCCTGACGCGGCCAATGACGATGCCGTGCGAATGGCGCTCGACGATCTCCTCGACCTCGCAATCGACGGCGGACAAGGCACCGACCAGCAGCGGAACGCCGGAGACAGCCGTGACCCACTGGGCGCCGGCGAAACGATCGGCACCCTTCAGGCTACCCTTGCCGGCAAAGCGTTCCGCGACGTGGAGCTGATCGGCCGCGAGGATGTTCACGCCGAAGGCACCGTAGCGACGGATCAGCGGAAAAGACGAGGCATCGCGGTTGATGCTGACCAGCAGCGTCGGCGGATCGACCGACAGCGAGGTTACGGACGTGACCGTCATGCCGGTGATGTCCTTGCCCCGTCCGGCGGTGATGACGCTGACGCCGCCGGTGAGATGGCGCATGGCGCCGCGGAAATCGGCGGACGAGACGGGAATTTCGGTCATGAGCTCGCGGGGGACTACATTCATGGCATGCTCCCCGAAGCGGGGTCCTCTCTATTTAGGTACGATCGTCCGCCGACAAAAGGTGGCTCAGGATCGAGCCCTCGAGGCTCGCCAGTTCGGCGGATCCGCGCTCGCGGGGACGAGCGACGTTAACCATGACATCATGGGCAACGCGGCCCTCGTCGATCACCAGCACCCGGTCGGCCAGCGCGACCGCTTCGGCGACATCGTGGGTCACCAGGATCGCGGTAAAGCCCTGGTCGCGCCAGACACGCTCTAGCAGCCGCTGCATCGAGATCCGGGTCAGTGCATCGAGCGCGCCGAGCGGCTCGTCGAAGGCCAGCACGCGCGGGCGCGAGACCAGCGCGCGGGCGAGCGCGACGCGCTGCTTCTGGCCGCCTGACAGCACCGACGGCCACTGGTCGCGCTTGTCGACGAGCCCGACCTCGGTGAGCGCCTTCTCGGCACGCGCGTGCGCATCGCCGGATGAACGATCGCGGCCGAGGCCGACCTCGACATTGGAGAGCACTCGCGCCCAGGGCAGCAAGCGCGGCTCCTGGAACATCACGCGGATATCCTCGGGCTGGATCGCCGCATCGCCGAAGCTGATGCTGCCGGCGTCGATCTTTTCCAGGCCCGCGATGAGACGCAACAGCGTGCTCTTGCCGCAGCCGCTCTTTCCGACGATGGCAACGAACTGGCCTGCGGGGATGTGCAAATCGATCCCGCGCAGCACCTCATTGTCACCGAAGGACTTGCGCAAGCCGCGGATGCTGAGCGGCAGGCCGCTGGTATGCACTTGGCGTTCTTGGCGGTCCTCGCGCGCCACACGGGCCGCCGGCGCGAAATTGGCGCGGCTGGCGAGCTCGGTTTCCGGAAGGGAGGTCCGAAGGGCTGTCTGCATGTCACTCTCAGCGTTTCTGGAAAGCGGGGTGCCAGGAGAGCGTCAGGCGCTCCAGCACGCGGGAGGCACTGTCGGCGAGCTTGCCGAGCAGGGCGTAGATCAGGATCGAGAGCACGACGACGTCGATCAGCATGAACTCGCGCGCCTGCATCGCCATGTAGCCGAGGCCCGAGGACGCCGCGATGGTCTCGGCGACGATCAACGTCAGCCACATGATGCCCAACGCGAAGCGGATGCCGACGAAGATCGACGGCAGCGCGCCGGGGAAGATGACGCGGCGGAACAGCTCGCCGTCGCTCATGCCGTAGATGCGGCCCATCTCGATCAGCTGCGGATCGACGGTGCGGATGCCGTGCAGCGTGTTGAGGTAGATCGGGAAGAACACGCCGAGCGCGACGAGAAACAGCTTGGCGCTCTCGTCGATCCCGAACCAGAGGATAACCAGCGGGATCAGCGCCAGATGCGGCACGTTGCGCACCATCTGGAGCGTGGTGTCGGTGAGCTTGGCGGAGAGCTGCGACAGGCCGTTCGCTAGCCCGAAGGCAAAACCGATGCTGCCGCCGATCAGGAAGCCGATCGAGGCACGCCAGAACGAGACCCAGATGTTGCGGATCAGCTCGCCGGAGAGCAGCAGCTTCCAGCCGGCGAGCGCGACATCGCTCGGCGCCGGCAGCACGCGCACTGGCACGAAGCCGGTAACGCTCGCCACTTGCCAGATCGCGATAATGGCGAGCGGCACGATCCATTGGACCAGTCCGTCGACACGCGGCAGGCGAAAATTGCGCGGGAGAGAGACGCTGTCGATGAGACTCATGATTGCGACACCCGATGCTGCGGACGATAATCGCTGCCGACCGTCTCGCCAAAGGGACCGCCATTGAAGTACAGCTTGGTCACGTTGCCCGGCTGCTCCAGCGAAAGCAGCGGGAAGACCAGCTCGGCGAAGCGATAGGCTTCTTCCAGATGCGGGTAGCCCGACATGATGAAAGTATCGATGCCGATATCCTGATACTCCCGGATGCGCGCGGCGACGGTCTGGGCGTCGCCGACCAGCGCCGTGCCGGCGCCGCCTCGCACCAGGCCGACGCCGGCCCAGAGATTTGGAGCGATCTCGAGCTTGTCGCGCTTGCCGCCATGGAGCTGCGCCATGCGCTGCTGGCCGACCGAGTCCATCCGCGCAAAGTTTTTCTGCGCGGTCGCGATGGTGTCGTCGCTGACATGCTTGATCAGCTCGTCGGCGGCGCTCCAGGCTTCCTCGTTGGTCTCGCGGACGATCACGTGAAGGCGGATGCCGAAGGACAGCTTGCGACCACGCGCGGCGGCGATGTCCCTTACTTTCGCGACCTTCTCGGCGACCAGCGCCGGCGGTTCGCCCCAGGTGAGATATTTGTCGACGGCGTCGACCGCGACATCGATGCCGGCATCGGACGAGCCGCCGAAATAGAGCGGCGGCCGCGGAGACTGCACCGGATGGAACAGCAGCTTGCCGTCCTCGATCTGGATGTGCTTGCCCTCGACATTGACGGTCTTGCCGGCGAGCAGGTCGCTATAGACGTTGAGGAACTCGCGCGTGACCTCGTAGCGCTCGTCATGGCCGAGGAAAATGCCGTCGCCCTTGTTCTCGACGGGATCGCCGCCGGTGACGACGTTGACGAGCAGCCGGCCATTGGTGATGCGGTCGAGCGTCGCGGTCATCCGCGCCGCCACGGTCGGCGATTGCAGGCCGGGACGGACAGCGACGAGATAACGCAGCCGCTCCGTGAATGGCGCGACCGAGGACGCGACCACCCAGGAATCCTCGCACGACCTGCCCGTCGGCAACAGCACGCCGAAATAGCCGAGCTGGTCGGCGGCCTGTGCGACCTGGCGCAGATAGTTGAAGTTGACCTCGCGGCCGCCGATGCCGGTGCCGAGATAGCGGCCGTCACCGTGGGTCGGCAGGAACCAGAGGATGTTGGCGTTACTTTGTTTGCTCATGACCTTGCTCATGTTCCTGGCCTCCGCGCCGCGTCGGAAATCTTGATGGATTTGGGAATCAGGTTGAGCGCAAGGAATGCGTCGGCAACCTGCTGCTGATCGGCGATGACGGCATCGGTGAGCGGCTTGATGCCGTAGGCCTGCCGCCTCAACGCGACCTCGACCACCGGGACGGACAGGCCGATCGCCGGCGCCAGCTGTTCGGCCACCGCGTGGATGTCGCCCTTGGCCCAATCGTCGACCGAGCTCAGCTCGGCGAGCACGGCATCGACGATCTTCGGGTTGGCGTCGAGGAATTTCTTCGAGGAGAAATAGAACTGGTAGTTGGCGACGATGTCGGTGCCGTCAGCCAGCGTGCGTGCACCGGTCGCCGCTTCGGCTGCGGCCTGGAACGGATCCCAGATCACCCAGGCATCGACCGCGCCGCGCTCGAAGGCGGCGCGCGCATCGGCAGGTGCCAGGAACACGGGCTCAACTTCCGAATATTTGACGCCCGCCTTCTCCAGCGCCTTGACCAGGAGATAGTGCACGTTGGAGCCCTTGTTGAGCGCGACCTTCTTGCCTTTGAGATCGGCGACCGATCTCAGCGGGCTGTCCTTCGGCACCAGGATCGCCTCGCCCTTCGGCGCCGGCGGCTCATAGGCGACATACTGGATCGGCGCGCCGGCGGCCTGCGCGAAGATCGGCGGGGCTTCCCCGGTGTTGCCGAAATCGATCGCGCCGACATTGAGCGCTTCGAGCAGCGGCGGGCCGGACGGGAACTCGGTCCACACCACCTTGTAGCCGTCAGCCGCGAGCTTCGGCTCCAGCGTGCCCTTGCTCTTGAGCAGCACCAGCTTGCCGTATTTCTGGTAGCCGATGCGGACCACCTTGTCCTGACCGTAGGACGTTCCGACGGCAGCAGCGACGGTGCCGACCGAGAGCAGGATGGCCGCGATCAGACGCTGAATGATACGCCTCATGTTCAACCCTTTTGAGATGGGGAGATTGGTTGGCACGATCAGGTCGCCGTGCTGCGCCAGACGATGTCGCGGATGACGATCGGCTTCGGGATCAGGCCGAGCTTGTAGAAGCGGTCGGCGACGCCCTGCTGGGTCGCGACGATGTCGTCGGTGACGGGGCCGATCACGAAATTGGCGCGATCGGCCGCGACAGCCTGGATCTCCAGCGGGACGCCGGTGATCGCGGCCAGCGATCTCGCAACCTCGTCGCGGTGCTGTTCGGCCCATTGACCGGTCGCGGTGGTGACGTCGACGATCTGTTGCAGGATCGCGCCGTGGTTCTTCGCGAACTCGCGGTTGGCGATGTAGAAGGAGTTGGTCTTGGTGACCTCGCGCGCATTGATCAGGATGCGGCCGTTCTGCCTGGTCTCGCCGATCGCGAAATAAGGATCCCAGATTGCCCAGGCCTCGATGCTGCCATTGGCAAAGGCGGGACCGGCATCCGGCGGCGTCAGATAGACCGGGGTGATGTCCGCGTAGGTCAGGCCCGCCTTCTCCAGCGTCTGCACCACGACATTGTGCGCGCTCGAGCCCTTGGTGAAGCCGACGCGCTTGCCCTTCAAGTCGGCAATGGAGCGGATCGGCGAGTCCTTGGGCACCAGAATGCCCTGGCCGTTGGTGATAGGCTGGCCGGCGGCATAGACGATCGCCGCGCCCGCGGCCTGGGCGAACACCGGCGGGGAATCGCCGACCGCACCGTAATCGACGCTGCCGACATTCATCGCCTCCATCATCGGCGGGCCGGAGGAGAACTCGATCCATTTCACGTCGATGCCCTGCGGAGCGAAATGTTTTTCTAGAGTAGCCCGCTGGCGCGTGATGACCAGCACGCCGGTCTTCTGGTAGCCGATACGAATTTCCTTCACAGCGCCTTGCGCATTCGCACGCGGCGCGAACGCTGCCGCGGCGGCCGTTCCAATGGACAGTTTCAGAAAGTCACGACGCTGCATTCCAGGCTCCGGGCCGTGTGCGGCCGCCATCATTCATGTCCGGTGATGATGGTGCGGGGCGGGAAAGGTGTCGAGACGTGCGGGAAAATAGCGATGCATGCACTGCCCCTGGGGCAGAGCGCATGATTAATCTTTCAAACGGCGGAGCGAATGAGGATGGAATTTTTCTGCACGCGGACGTGAAGGCTGCGCATGGTCGACCTCGGACGCGCAGCCGGAACAAAAAAGCGAAAACAACCCCATGCACAGTAGCCGGGGCGTGCGAAAACAATCACTTGCGCTTTATCCGAAATAAATTTGACACGTCGGGCAAAACAGGTGCAAGATGACATCAATGGCGAACTGGGAGTTGTCGTGGCGCGAAGCGTCTTCCATCTCTGCTGTCATTCCCCGCGAAGGCGGGGAATCCAGTATCCCAGAGACGTCAATGCGTCACACGACTGCCGCGGCGTACTGGATCGCCCGCCCCAGTGCGCAATTGCGCACAAGGCTGGCGATGACACCGAAACTGCTAATGCCATCTCACCGGCAAATTCTGCAAGCCCCGGAACGCCCAGCCGACGATCCGCACCGGCTCGTCATCTGCGATCTCGATGCGTTTGGCACGCGCGAACAATGTCGGCAGCGCGACGTCGGCGATCATGGCGCGCGAGGCCCAGGCGCCGGCGCAGAAATGCGGACCGGCACCGAAGGCGACGCTCTTGGACGTATCACGCCGCACGTCGAACTGGTCGGCGCGCTCAAAATGCTTCTCGTCGCGGTTGGCGGAGCCGAACATCAGGAACACGCGCTCATCAAGCTCGAACGCGACGTCGCGGATCGACCACGGCTTGGCGATACGCCGCGGCGACATGCCGATCGGCGAGATCCAGCGCGCGTATTCCTCGAACGCCTCGAGCCACGACACCCCGCCTTTGCGCACAAGCTCGAGCTGCTCGGGATGCGTCAGCAGCGCCCACACCGTGCCCGCGATCGCCTTGCGCGGCTCGTTCTGGCCGCCCGAGATCGCGAGCTTGACGTTTGCGCGCACGCTCTCCATCGGCATGCCAGATGCGAGCAGCACGCCGAGAATGCTCTGATCGGGATGCTTGGTCATGACCGGCAGGATGTCGTCGATCGCGGCATCGATGCCCGACGTCGCCGCGTGACAGCGCGCCTCGATCGCGCCATCGCCGCCGTAATTGGCGATGCCCTCGATCATGCCCTGCGACCACGCATCCATGTCGGCGAAGCCGATATTGGTGAGGCCGGTGATCGACTTCAGGCACTCGCCGGAGAACGGCAGCGCGAAGTCGCGCATGAAATCGATCCGGCCGCCGGGCGCGATCGCGTCGATGATGCGATCGGCATGGGCCTGGAACAGCGCGGTCCAGTGCGCCTTCACCGTCCTCGGCGAGATCGTCGGAAACATCGCGCGCCGCTCGACCTGGTGCGCCTCGCCGTCCTTGCGCATCATGTTGTGGCCCATCAGCCGGTTCATCAGGCCCGCGGGCTGGTGCGAGGAGAACACGTCAATCTGCTTCTCCGAGATCGAGATGTCGTCGCGGCAGGTCAGCAGCGTCGAGCCGAGCTGCGGCACGAAGGCGATCGGCGCCTCCTTGCGCATGCTTGCGAGCGTCGGATAAGGGTCGGCCCAGAACGCGGGGAGATCGATGTCGATGCGCGGCGCGGTGCTCAAGGCGGTCTTCCCTGGATTCTCGTGTGATCCGGGCCAGACTAGCCAACTCAGGCGCCGACGTCTGTCCCTAGCGATAGGGACAGACAACATTGGGAGATGTCTCAGGACATAGCCCGCACTAGGGCTGCAGTCTTGATGGTCGCGAAGTTCGAGTAGGTGTCGGACACGGCATAAGGCAAAATGATCTGATCATTGTGCCGCATCGCCCCGCAGGTATAAACCACGTTAGGAACGTAGCCTTCGCGTTCCGACGGCTCGGGATGCAGCAGCGGTTCGACCGAACGCGCCAGGACCTTGGATGGATCGTTCTTGTCGAGCAGGGCAGCGCCGATCGAATATTTTCGCACTGGACCGACGCCGTGCGTGAGCAACAGCCAGCCCTCATCGAGTTCGATCGGTGAACCGCAGTTTCCGATCTGCACGAACTCCCAGGGAAATTGCGGCTTCAGGATCGCCTGACCGCCGTCCCATTGGTGCAGATCGTCCGAATAGATCAGATAGAGGTTCTCATTGTCCTGACGCGCGATCATGGCGTACTTGCCGTCGATCTTGCGCGGGAACAACGCCATCCCCTTATTGCGTGCGGCGGTCCCGCGCAGCGGCGACATTCGAAATGACAGGAAGTCGCAGGTCTCGATCAGCTCCGATCGAATCGCCTTGCCGCTGTAGGCGGTATAAGTGGCGTAATAGGTCTTGCGGCCGCCATCGCAGAATTCAACGAAGCGGGCGTCTTCGATGCCGTTCGACTGGGACTCCGTAACCGGAAAGATGACGCGCTCACTGAGTTCCTCGTCCGGATTGAACGTCAGTTCGATTTCGTCGCCGTCTGGTTTGGGTATGCGAAGCTTGACCCGAGGGCTGGAAGCAAGGCGGGCTGTTGGATCGACGGTCAGACTGCCATCGGCAGCGATCGTGCCGGCGCGAAAGGTCAGTGACGATATATGGCCTTCACCGACGGCACGGAGGCTGAGAATAAAGCGCAAGCCGCCCCTCGGAGCGTCCGACTGGTCGGGATGCGGCACGATGCTGGGATTGAACAGTGCCGAGGCTTCGAACGAGTATTCGTTCAGAAAATAGGCTCCGATCAATTGGCGCTGGACGCTGGAAAAAGGCCCGTGCGCTGCCAGCGCTTGTTCCATGACGTCGGTACGCGCCTCGAACGTCTCCAGCAGGTTACGATGCCGGCCCTGAAAATTTTCCAGCACATCCGCCAATAGGCTGGCCGCAATCTTCGGGTCAAGCGCAAGAACCCGTTCGACGATGTGGTTGGCGCGGGTCTTATCGGTCGGGTTGAGATCGCGCGGTTCGGTCGCCGGCTTGAACGGGCGTACGATCACGCGCGCGGTGTCTGGACGCAGATAGAGCGCCTGCCGATTCAGGAAAGTGGCGTGCGACAAGATGTCCTCGGTTCGCTGGAGGGAAAAATGTAATCAGGCGCCGACGGCGCGAAAGGCCACGGGGGGTGTTTCGCTGACGTTGACGCGCGCAAGCTGACGAATATCGGCAAGACCGAGCAGATAGGACACGACTGACTCACCGCCTCGGTTTTCGTTGGCGCGGTCGGGATGCAATCCATCCCGGCAACTGCCGGTCTCGGCATCGACGAGCACGATCGATAGATCGTTGCGGCCGAGAAACCAGGCGAAAACGCTGGTTGCGATCGCTTTCCATTCGGCGTCGCCGTCTGCTCGCCAAGCGGTCAGGCAGGCGGCGATCGTCGCCGTGGCTTCCACCGGCTGCTGGTCGAATGGGCGAGGCGGTTGGCGCAGTTCGCCGAAGCCGGCGGTGCCGATGGGGCGGAAATGCCCGGTCGAAGCCGTTTGTTGTTTCATCAGCCAACGCAGGGATCGCATTCCGGCATCGAGGTAGTCAGGCGTTTGCGTGGCCATGCCTGTCAGCATCAAGGCCTGCGGTAAGCGCGCATTGTCATACGCCAGACCCTCCTCGAACCACGTCCAGTCCGGCGTTTCGACCGACGCGAGGCTCGACATCAACCTGTCGGCGAGGAAATGTCGGATTTCCAGGGCGCGCGCGTCATCGGGAACGACGGCGCAATAACCGTCCAGACCCAGCAGGGTGAAGGCCAATGCACGCGGCGAAGCAAAGGCCTCAACAGTCGGCAACGCCTTGGCAAACAAGGCTTCAGCCCATCGACGTCGCGACGGGCTTGCATCCTTCCGTGCGCACTCACCCAGCGCCCACAATGTTCGTCCATGGCTGTCTTCGGAGCCACGGTCTTCCAGCCAGGTTCGATTGAAGCCCATGAAGTTGCGAAAGCGTCTGGTGTCGGGATTCCACGCATGCTGCACGAATGCGGCAAAGCGGGCAGTCAAAACCTCAGGCAGGCGTTTTTCGCCGGGATTGTTGAGGGCGCAGGCGAGCAGCAAGGCGCGCGCATTGTCGTCCACGCAATAGCCGTGCGCGCGATCAGGTACCGAATGCACCGCATGCTGGAACAGGCCGGTGTCGTCGCACATCGAAAGAAAGTGATCCAACTGCATGTCCGACGCCGCAGGGCTGTGCGCGATCGCAACCGGTCCGGTGCGCGCGATCACCTTGAGCCAGTCGCCCTGCCGCGCGTCTTCGAATACGGCAATATAGCGCTCGGCCGTGCGAACCCATGTCATCGATCGGCTGACGGCGTAGGCGCGCTCGCGCATCGCCTGACGACGAGGGGTATCGGTGAGCAATCGCGCAATTTCCTTGCCGGTCGCGGCAGAGTTGCCGAAGGGAACGATGACGCCACGACCGTCATCCAGCAGCTCCAACGCGTGCCAATAAGGCGTCGAAACCACCGGCTTCCCGAGACCGAAGCTGTAGGCCAGCGTGCCCGACGTCATCTGCGCTTCGTTGAGATAAGGCGTGACGTAGACGTCGCACATCGAAATGAATTCGAGCAGCGTGGCCTGATCGACGAACTGGTCGAGGAATACGACGTGGTTCTCACCCCCAAGTTCGCGCACGCGCTTCATCAGGCTTTCGCGATAGGCCTCACCCTGGTCGCGCACCAGATTGGGATGCGTCGCGCCGAGTACGACATAGACCGCGTCCGCGCGGCGCTCCAGAATCGAGGGCATGGCGTCGATCATGACCTCGATGCCCTTGCTGGGGGAGAGCAGGCCGAAAGTCAGAATGACTGAGCGGTTGCTGAATCCAAGTTTGGCCTTGGCAGCATCGGGCTCGACAAAGGGAAAGTCGGGAATGCCGTGCGCAATGACCTCGACCTTGTCGTCCGGCACGCGATAGACGCTACGCAGCATCTCGCGCCCCTTGTTGGCCATCACAATGATTTTCGAAGATGCCTCGACGATACGCTCCATCACCGCGCGCTGGGCGGTGGTCGGCTTGGCGAGCACCGTGTGTAGTGTCGTGATAACCGGCATGCTGAGGCGTGAAAGCAGCTCGAGAATGTGAGCGCCGGCTTCCCCGCCGAAGATTCCGAATTCGTGTTGCAGGCAGACGACGTCGTAGCGACCGGCATTCAGGAAGGCTGCGGCACGCACATAGTCTCCAATGACGTCATCCTTGATCTGGAATGCGACCGAACCGGGATAGTCGTAGGCCTGTGCGTGGTCGTTCATGGCGATAATACTGGTCTCCAGGTCCGGCCTTGAATTCGAAATCGCGCGTTCAAGGTCGGTCGTGAAGGTGGCGATACCGCAGCGGCGAGGCAGTGAATTGCCGATCAGGGCGACGCGGCGAAGCGGCATCATGCGAGGCCTGCAAATTGCGGAACGGGGATCGCAGCTGGATTGGCAGGCTTGCCCGGTTGCTTGCTTAAACTCTGCAACAGGGAATCGATCGGGCGACTTGCAGGATACGCAATCAGCGCGCTCAATCCGTTATTGCCAACCTCTATGCTGGTGCAGCCGCCACCGATGAAGATGGCATGTCCGATAGCTGCCGCGGTTAAGCCGATTGCCGCATGGCCGTCGAGGGTGAGAATCCAGGTTTCCGGTTCTGCAAGCAGCGCCCAGCTTGACCCCTTGAGCAGTTCAAGCCGCTCGAGAACGAAATGCTTGCTCGCGACCAGTACCGTTCGGTTTACGGTCAAGGGCGTCGGATTGCCTGGCGTTGGAAGGGGCCATGGGTGGGCGACGGCGACCCCATTGTCTTCATGCAATTCGCGCTGCCGGCCGTAGTCGAATAGCCGGAATGTGGCGTCGCTGTGCTGCTGAATTTCAGCGAGCACGATGCCGGCGCCGACGGCGTGGATGGTACCGGCCGGGATGTAGATGACGTCGCCTTTGGCAACCGATCGCCAGTGAATGAGTTCGGCGATCGAACCGTTCTGGATCGACGCGCGCAATTGTTGTGGAGTTATCTGGTGCTTTAATCCAACGCCGATCTGCGCGTCGGGCTGGGCCGCGAGGATATACCATGCCTCGCTCTTGCCGTTCGGCATCCCCATCGCACGTGCGTAAGTGTCGTCGGGATGAACCTGGATCGACAATGGTTCGCTGGTGAACAGTAGCTTGAGGAGCAACGCCGGGGTGGGCGCATCCTTGTTGGCCCGCTCGAACCACAACTCTCCGACGGCACTACCAGACCCGTCGACGCTGCTCCACGGTTGCAGATCGCGAACCCCCCACGGTTTGTGGACGACCCGCACGGCGGCTTGTTCGGTAGGCATGAGATGTCCTGACCGGGGTGACGCGCACGTCAAGGCGACGTGCCGTTGGCCGTTGTCGACCGTAAGATTTGGCGTGGCTAACTGTCGCGTGTCCGGACAGGCGCTTGAAGCGGGCCGGATGCTGAGTTCGTTAGGTGGCTACTCCCCGACTTGATTACAACGGTCGCGTTCTGCTTTACTCTCCTTCTCAGCAACCAATTGCGCTTCTATTCCGAGTCGTATTTGGTCTAGCTTAGCTGTTCGGGCGTCAGACTTCGGTCCGAGGGCCGGTCCACACGGAGAGCCCATCCCATTCGGCCGCCACACCTAGAGCATGGTGGGCGGAGACTGTTGACGAATCTGAAATTGGGAGGATCGACCATCGCGCGGATCACTCAGCGCCTTTACCCCCCAAATAGCTAGGAAATTCCTCGGAACTGAGCAGCCTTTACGGCTGCACCGCAACGTCACAGGTCTCGCAATTGAAGTTGGGGCCAAATTCGGTATGCACGGCCTTTCGATCGGCCTGAGCCAACCGCAATCGAATTTCGTCGCCTGGAAGGCTGGCAAGGTTGCTTGCTTCGCGATGCCCCTTGCCAGACTCGGTGCTGTCCGGCGTATCGCCATCACTGCATATAGGCTGTGACACGAATCCTCCGCGTGGCCAGGTCTCCAGCTCCTACGCTCCAGATCTGCAGCTGATTGACCCATGCATACTCTTTCGAGGCGGTGGTGAGCCGGATGTTTGCAAAGATATCGACCACCGGCTCGCCGTTTCGCAGTGCCGCCTGGCCATCGCCCGACAACGCAATCCGATGCCCATCGTCGGTGTCGACAATAACGTGCAGGTCGAGGTCGATGCGCCCATCAGCGCGCATTCGCAAATAGTCGACGCCATGCTGGCGCCCCGAAAGGCGGCCCTGACAGGGTCCATCGATATGAAGGTCGAAGCGTGCTCCTTGCAGTGGGACCGCTTGCTTGCCGGCAAGGATATCGTCCATGCTTACGCCGTAGTCCGTTACGCCCGTGAGAGCGAGATCGCATTCATATATCTTCTCGCCTCTCATTCCAGGATCTTGAGCCATTGCACTTCTCCTAGTTGTTCGGCTGGGTTGCCGACATCCAGTCGAAAGGGCGGCCGCCAAGACGACATGTTCAGGACAAATTAATTCGCAGCCTCGCTTGCCGGCGCAGTTGGTGCTCTCAAGTCGGCTCGTAACAGGCGAAACCACGTTGGCGGATGAGTTCGAAGCAGGCCTGCAAGCCAAACGGCAGGCTTGTGGTATTTGGCTTCAGCTTGTGAGCCGAAGAGGGACATGATAGTGTTCCCGTTCGGGCCTTCGACAACCGCCCGATCAGCTCCCGAGCCAAGGTTGTTTCGCTCCCTTACGGAGGTGAAACATGTCTTGCAGCAGCACCACCCGCGGCTCACCCGATACATCCCGCCCAAGTCTGCCCGCGTTTCCAGATCTTCGATGGTCCTGGCAACTCCCCCTCGCGCTCTTGACCGGAATAGCACTGGGGTTGGAGCGACGCCGTCAATACAGGGAACTTCTCGAACTGGACGACCGATTGCTCGCCGACATGGGCCTATCGAGGACGGACGTTGAAGAAGTACGAAGGTGCTCCTTGTATGTGGACGCCTGGCGCGACAGCCGATGAGTCTCCAATATCCTTCCTGGTCCAGGCGGCGCGCGAGAGGCCGCCTGCGGGCGGCGCGTCAACCCGATCGCCTGGGTCGAGACAACTTGATCTCGCTGGCGGTCGCTCCTCGTTGTCGAACTTCCGCCTCGGGCCGGAAGCTCAATGACTTCCGTCCGCGATCGATTTGAGCGCGTGAGAGCGCCGAGCCATTTTCACGTGAGGCGCTCCGCCCTAAACGAAAATCGGCTGATCACAGTGCCGGCCGGATCGCAGACCTCGAAATGCCAGTCGAGGAATTACGGTGCAGTCCAGCACGGTAATTCCAGTCATCCCGGGTTTTGTTGTCCGTTTCCTTTTAGAGTGCGTGTCAATTCGCGGACATCCTTCAGTTCTTCAAGGCCATCAACAAGTGACAAGACGTGCTCCGCGCCTGCCTTTCCAACGACAGGGACCGCAAAATTCATGAATTTGCGTTCGAGCGACGATCGCGATAGCGGCCGTACCGCGTCGCCTTCGGGAACCTCCACAATCTCGCGCAGAGATTGACCGTCTGTGAAGACGATCTCTATGTTTGCGCCACGCCCCTTGGGGAGTTTGGCAATGAGTGCCTCGCCGGGCTTCACAGAAGTCTTT
>NZ_VSSR01000069.1 GCF_008123515.1 Bradyrhizobium cytisi | reverse complement strand
AAAATCCGGGAATCCCATAGCGCTCCTGGGAGGGTGAACCGCGGGCTCGCTCACCCCCCACGCGACTCCACCACCTTGCGGCAGCTGTCCGAAAGCTTGGCCTTGTTCTCGCGCAGGCAGGCGTTCATCTGCGGCGGCTTGCCGATGTGCTCGGCGCAGAATTTGCTGGCGTCGCCGCGGCAGGCCATCTGCTCCTGCGGCGTGGGGCCGGATTGCGCCGTGGCGGGCAGGGCGGCGGCGAGCAGCAGCGCGGCAAGAACTGAAGTCTTCATAAAGCACCTCTTTGGAATTGTGATGGATCCCGCTCGGGATCGGGCGCGCCGGACCATCTCGCGGAGATCCATGGCCGGTCCATGCCATGTTCATGGCATCGGCTCGGTGGCTCGGACGCCGCACCCCCATCTTCATGGCATGTCTTGGCGCGGTGTCTTTTGCCATTGAGGCTGCACGTCGGCTGCGAGACCCGGTGATTGCATCGGGCGCCGAACGGGAAGCAGGAGAGCAAGATGTCGAAAACAATGGGAGCGCTGAGCGCCGGGCTGACGATGATGATGCTGGCGGGCGCGGCAATGGTGTCGCTAGGCACGAGCCCGGCGCAGGCGGTGGTCTATTGCAAGACGGTCGGCGTGCCCAAGGGCTGCGTGGTGCGGCCGACCGCGGCGGTGGTGGTTGGAGCACCCGTTGCGGCTGCGGCCGTGGCAACGCCCGGCGTGGGCGCGCCCGGCGTCGGCATCCGCGCCGGCACGCCGATGAATCGCGGCGGCCCGGTCAATCGCGTCGGCGTGCGCTGACGGTCTCGTTCCATTGAGTTGATCGCATTCTTTCGGGCCAAGGGAGCCTGCGAACGAACCCCCGTCCTTCGCAAGGCCAACATCCCGGCCCGATCCCTCTCCCCGCACGTCCCATGCGCCCGGGGAGGGGGCTTTTCAGCCCGTGGCCGCGTCGCTGTCGGGAAAGACCTGCGGCAATTGCAGCCGCACCCGCGTGCCGGAAGCATCCGAGCTCAGATCGAGCACGGCGCCGCAGCGCACGGCGCGGTTTCGCATGTTGCACAGGCCGCGCGCGGTCTGGCTCGCGCCTGCGGCTTGGCCATCGCCGCGAAGCGCAAAGCCGTGACCGTCGTCGGCGACGCTGATCACGCCGTACGGTCCCTGGCCGTCATCGCGCGTCTCGATGGCAACCGCGATGTGGCGCGCGGCGGCGTGCTTGACCGCATTGGTCACCGCCTCGTCCAGGATGCGCACGATCTGGATAATATGCCAGGGCCTGAGCTCGGGGTGCAGCGGCAGGCCCTGTGGCGTCGCCACGCGCCAGTCGAGCGCGATGTCATGCGGCCGCAACTGCATCGCGGCGCGCTCGCGCCAGGAGCCGAGCGCGAGCATGAGGTCGCCGCCGATGTCCTCCATGGAATCGATGACAAGGCGCAGATCCTTCAGCGCGGCGCGCGCTGCATCGGTGATGGTCGCGCCCTCCTGCCCGCGCTCGGAGAGCGCGACGATGCTGATCAGCTGGCCGCCGAGGCCGTCATGCAGGTCGCGCATCAGCCGCGTGCGCTCGTTGGCGAGGGCTGCGGCCCGCGCGCGTGCCTCCTCGCGGACAAAGCTCGCCTTCAACCGCTCCTCGGCCTCGCGCACGCGGGCGACGAGCTGGCCGGCAAAGCTGTCGACCTGGTTCAGCGCGCGGGCGAAGCGCCAGGTCAGCCCGGCGCCGATCGCGACCAGCATCGCCGAATAGGACAGGCGGGAGACGAAGGTGCGTTCATTGGTCACGATCTCGAATACCGACAGCATGTCGTGGACCCAGCAGGTGAGCACGATTGTCACGGCGCAGCCGATCGTGAAGCTCGCGGCATCCTGCCGCCGCACCAATGCGGCCGCGGTGACGTAGGCCATCAGGAACAGGCTGATCCCGACAGTGGGGATACCGAGCAACAGGAATAGGATACGCGGTAGCGGCGGACCAGCGATCAGGCCGATCACGAACACGACCAGCCCCGGCACGAACAGCAGCATGCCGTAGCGAGGCCAACGCCAGCCAAAGAACAACACGCCGAAGACGACGATCAGTGCGCTTTCGATCGGCGCCGAGGCGAGCAGCACCCCGGCGAGCCGCGATACGGTGGTCGGCGGCACCGGCGGCGGCATGAATGCCTGGATCACGCCCAGCACCATCGCGGCCGCCAACACGCCATAGACCGGCTCGCGCCGCCGCATCAGCCACATGATCGCAAGGATGACGGCGAGGATCGATTGCCAGGCCGAGAACGCCACCGGCAATGTGACGAACAGCAGCGTGCGGGTCTCGAAGGCTGGACGCAGGGCCGCGTCCGGCCCGACATAGACGGTGTCGAGAAAGCCCTTCAGCGGCCCCCACACGAACAACCGCACCGTGATCGCGTTGCTGCCGTCATACAGCAGCGAGGAGGGGATGGCAGCGATCTGCGGTGTGTTGCGGTCCGGCCGGTTGGCGTTGGCATCGCGGCGGGAGTCGAGCACGACAACGCCGTTGACGGCGACCTCCACGGCGTTGCTGAAGCGCGGCAAGAACACGGACCATCCGGCATCGCCGCTCTTGAAGGTGAAGGTACCGATGTAGAGCGGTGGATCTGCAAGCGAATAACGCGATGACGTGAAATGCGGCAGCGTAACGGGGCGTGTTATGCCGTCCTCACTCAGTGAAAATCCGCTCAGCGCGAAATCTTCGGGGTCGCTAGGCTGGAGTAACCGTAGCCCGAGGAAGGTCGCGATCACGATCAACGCCTGAAGCAGCAGATAAGGCACGAGGCGTGACATGAGCTGCCGGCGCCTGGTGTGCGTGGGTGCCTTCGCGGCAATCTCGCTCACAGCTTGATCAGGCCCTGCTGCACCGCCTCGAACACGGCTTCGCTACGCGTGTGCACCTCGAGCTTGCGATAGATGTTCTTGATGTGGCCGGGCACGGTCTGCCTGGACAGGCCGAGATGGCTCGCGATCTCGGCGTAGCTGAAGCCTTTGGCGATGCCCCAGAGAATGTCGATCTCGCGCGGCGTGAGCTTTGCGGTGTTGAGCGCGGGCCCGGGCGGCGGCTCCGCCGAGTTCTGCGTTCGCCGCACGATGAAGCGCGCGATCGAGGCCGAGATCGGCGAATGCCCGGCGACGAGATCGCGCACCGTGGTGGCGATGTCGGTCGGGAAGGCGTCCTTGAGCAGATAGCCGGTGGCGCCGACGGTTATGGCGGAGATCACGCTTTCCTCGTCGCCCAGCGCGGAGATCACCATGATCTCGGTGTCCGGAAAGCGCCGTCTTGTCTCGCGGATCAGCTCGACGCCATGGCCGTCGGGCAGCCGCAAATCGGTCAGCAGCACGCGCGGCGCGCTAGCGGCAAGCGCACTGCGGGCCTCACCGAGCGAGCCGGCCGTGCGCACCTCGTAAGCAGCCTTCACCAGCGCGTCCTGAAGACGCCAGCAGGTCGGTGCGTCGTCTTCGACGAGGAGGATGGTGATGGCTTCACCGGTCTCGCCCTGGTCCGTCATGATCGTGGTCCCGGCCGCGTGTCCCCCGCGGCGCGCGCGGCAAGCTTAGCCGCGGCGCTGCGGGCGCGACACCCATAATCATGGGGGCGGGGGCGCTGGCAACCGTTGGAGCCGGATCGTCGCCGTTCCGCTGTTGTTTTTGTAGAACTGGACGCGCCGGCCCTGGACCGGCACCAGCCAGCGCGGCGCGAGCCGCGTGGAGATGAACCGCGGGAAGAGCTGGACGGCGTCGTTGACGTAGAAGAACAGCTCGCCGGCCTCGGGGGCCTCGAATTCCGCGACGAACAGCTCGGACAAGCCCTGCTTGCGCCAGAGCGCGCGCGCCGCCGGCAGCGCCGCGGCCGGGATCGGCTCGAAATCCCCGAACGGCTTCCAGACGCGATTCAATTCGCTGCCTTGTGTCTTGAACTCCGGGGAGTCCTCGACATGGATCGGGTAGTTGTCCTTGCTCTCGTCCTCATAGGCCGGCACCGTCGAATTGACCCGCCGCGGCAGCTCGTTTGCCGGCAGTCCGTTGATGGGCTGCAGCGGCAGATCGTAGGATCCGCGCGCGCCCACCCGCACGACCGGCTGGAACCAGTCGGCGCCCTGCAGCCGCAGGATCGGGACGGCGAGTCGGTGGGTCGGATCCGGCGGTGTCTTGAATCCGTTCAGGCCGGTCATGATGGTGCGGTCGAACCACGGATCGGCCATCTCGATCCAGACGCGGTATTTGCGGCCCTTCTCCACCGCGAGGCGGCTCGGCCAGCAGAAATCGCTGACGTCGAACAATTCGCCGTCGCGCGCCGTCACCGGCGTGTCACCGACGGCACGCGTCGATGCGCTGCTCTTGCAGAAGTCGCCGACGCCCGCGCGCCAGTCGAGATAGCCGCGCGACAGCAACAGCAGTCCCGAGCCGAAAATGGCGATGAGGAAGGCCGCCGGCATCAGGACGTTGGTGAAGGCCATGCGCACCGGCCAGGCATGCAGTCGCATCCAGCGGCCGATCGCGAGCAACCAGCCGGATTTGCTGACCCGGCTTCGCGATGCCATCCGGTCGGGCCGGTACCAGGCGAGGCGTGCGCGTTCCTGAATGCTGTCGCGCAGCGCCGCATTCCTGTTCCACGCGATCAGGATGATGATGACGAGGACCGTGGTGACGAAGGGATAATAGAGCGCGATCGCAAGCCACGGTGCCGCGTAGGACGGCAGCACGCTCGCGAGCAGATCGGCGAACGGCTTGACGACCGTGCTAGTGCCGTTGTCGATCGCCGTGATCCATTTGAGCAGGATGGTATCCTCAAGCCCGTGCTGCTTGGACGAGCCGACGACCGAGCGCGCGATCCAGGGCCATGCGGCGAAGATGATGAGCGCGATCAGCAGCGAGAAATAGGCGAAGCGGCGCCACCACACGGTGTCGAGGACCTGCCGTGCCATCTCGGGATTCGGCGGGCTCATCGCCATGAAGGCGTCGGCTTCGGCCGCCTTGTGACCATCGCCTTCCCGCTTCGCGTAGGCGGACCTCATGGCCTTGCGCGTTTCGTCCCGCGTCAGCGGCAGCACGTCTCCGTTCGGCAGCAGCACCTTGGCATTTGCCGGAAGCATCAGCGGCGCGTAATTGTCGCATCCGTGCAGCATGCGCTCGACTACGCCGAAGTGCACCACCGGCGGTCCGCCATCTTCCACGCGGTCGTGGATCGGCCGCGGGCCGTAGCGGTACAGCACGCCGGCGCCGCTGCGCGAATCGTGCATCGGTCCGATCGCCGACTGGTACTCGCGGAAGCGCGCGATCGTTCCGCCCTGGAAGCGGAGCTGGTTGCCGAGCTGCTCGGCCATCCACACCAACGGCACGAAGGACAGCGTGGATTCCGGATAGCCGCCTCCGATGTCGGAATGGGAGCCCGCGAACCAGACCTCCTTGACGATCTGCTCCTCGGCAAGCCCGGCCTGGTCGATGCGCAACGGATGGAAGGTGGTGCGTTCGTCATCGAGCGCGAGCGCATGACAGGCGTGCTTCACCTTGTCGGAGAGCCGGTAGTTTCGAAACGAGATCGGCCAGATCGCCCAGTCGATCGCGACACGGAGCTCCTCGATCGGTACACCGAACGCCTCGACCGTGTCGAACAGTCCGAGGAATTCGATCTTGACTTCCTTGCGGCCGTCCATGGCCTCGCGGACGCCGGCATAAGAGCGATGCCGGAAAACGAGATCATAGAGATAGATCAGCACGTCGCGGAGCCAGCGCACGACCCAGATCGTCGGCAGGCTGCGATAGCCGACTGATTGCTTGCGATACTCTCGCCAGGCGGCCATCGTGTTGCGCTGCATCTCCGCATGCGACACGGCGATCTTGTCGATCACCGCCGGCACCAGCCCCTGGCTCGCGATCAGCGCTGCCAGCGTTCGCGCCGTGAAGGCGCCGCGGCTGAAGCCGAAGATGTAGATCTCGTCGCCCTCGCGCCAGTTCCAGCACAGGAAGCGATAGAGCTTGCGGACGTTGGCGGGCACGCCGATGCCGGTGGCGCCGTCGAGCGCGGCGAGCGGCGCCCAGCCGGCGGTGCCGACGCCCTTGATGTAGTAAGCGATCTGGTCGGGCTTGGTATGGTCAAGCGCCTCGTAGAGACGCCAGACGCTGGATTCCTGGGTGGTGAAGGCGTTGCCGGTGCCGTCAGCGAACAGCACCAGCTTGCGCGGCGGGCGTGCGTCTGGTGCATTCCCTGCGGCATCTGGATGATCGTGCGTATGGTCCGGCTTGGCAGGACCGCCATGCAGCGCCGCCTCCTGGTGCGTCATGGACACCTCCGAAAATTCAGTTGGGGATGCCTTAAGCCCGCTCGGGCGGCATCCTTCAAATAGTGGTTGCATCAAGAAGTATTGGATGTATTTCGCTCACAATCACGCTGAGGTAGCAAGCAGGGTTGCGCCGTCCTACTCCGCTGTCTATGATCTCCGCCACAATCGGCAAAAAGAAAATGCCCGGAGCAGGCTCCGGGCATGACGTGTTTTGCGAAGCGCGATTTAGCGGGCGCTTACCTGCCGTTGCCGCGGCAGCCACCACCGGGGCCGATATGGTAGCCGCGCGGGCAGGCATGCGCGGCGGGGTTGGCGAAGTTTCGCAAGCAGCCGCCATAGGGCCCGCGGTGCCAGCCGGCGCCGCAGCCGCCCGCGACCGCGACGACATCGTCAACGCCCTGGGCGCCAAACGGCGCCAGCGGCATGGCCTGGGCCGAGCTGACGATTGCGCCGAGCGCGAGCGCCGCGGCAAACACGGTTCGTATCATGCGTCTTGCTCCCTGATGTATGGGTGTCAGTGGGTGGCTGCGAAAGCGATGCCGGCGCGCACTTCGGTGATCGCCTGGTCGATCAGCCCCAGTGCCCGTTCGCGATGGCCGCCCTTGTTGGGCTCGGCCTTGACAAGCTCGGCGCGGGCCGATTGCAGGATCGCCACCGCCTCGTCCATGTGCGGTTGCGCGCCGAGCGCGTAGCCGATGCAGAGGCTGGTCGCGATGGCGCCGCCGAGCACGAGGCTGCGGGGTAGAGAGGTTCGCATGTCGTTGTCTCCTCCAGCGGGCGTCAGGCCGGGGCCGCCCGGTTGCCCGGACGCGATTCGCGTGTGGCGGGATGTCGCATCCGCAGCCTGAATAGGACGGGGCCCGGCGGGCCGTCTTGGACTGTCCGGCGCCAGATGCGGCGCAGCTTGGACTGACCGGCGCAGCTTGAATCAGATGGCCGTACTGGTAGCCTGTGACCATCGACCTTCAGCGCGGGTTCATCCCCGGCTGGCAAGGTTCAATCGTTTTCTGCGCGATTTTTTTTCGAAGAAGCCTTTTCCGGAAGTCCTTACCGATGTCCGTCATCAGGAAGTCGCTCTCGACCGAGACGCTGCCGCAGGGTCTGTCCGACCGGCAGCGCTTCATCCGTTTCGCCGAGCTGTTCGAGCATTTTTCCAACACCGGCGAGCTCGATCCGGCCTCCGACGTGCCGTTTCGCGCCACGATGAACTCGATCCATATCGGCACCACCATGCTCGGCCGCTGCGACGGCAGTTTCGTCACGGTGCGGCGGGAAAAGCGCCAGGTGATCGAGACCGGGGATGACCGCTTTTGCCTCGTACGCAACACCGGCGACCGTTCCTCGCAGGTGGTCCATCGCGGCCGCGAATTCACCATGCGCCCTGGATCGATGGTGCTGCTCAAGCTCGACGAGCCGTTCTTCGCCGCCGATGGCGCGAGCCAGAAGCGTTTCACCAACGTGCATCTGCCGGTGGATTCACTCCGCGCGATGGTCGCTGATATCGACGACCTCGTCGGCTCTGAGCTCGAGCCCGGCGGCGCGCTGTCGCTGGTGATGGATTACAGCGATCTGCTGCTTCGTCATCCCGCGGCCGCCGACGAGGCCGGCATGGCGATCGCGTCCCATCTGCTCGATCTCGCCGCGATTGGCTTGGGCGCCCGCAGCGACGTTGCGGCCGCGGCACGGCGCCGGGGCCTGCGCGCGGTGCGGCTGAAAACCGTGCTGTCGATCCTCGAGGCGCGCTTCCACGAGCCGGATTTTTCCGCACAAAAGCTCGCCGGTGCGGCCGGTCTTTCCGAGCGCTATGTCAACGAGCTCTTGTTCGAGGCAGGCGCGAGCTTCACCACCCGCTTGACCGAATTGCGCCTGCGCAAGGCGGCCGACCTGCTGACCCATCGCGAAGGCCGCATCAGCGACATCGCCTTCGCCTGCGGCTTCAACGATCTCTCTTAATTTAAACGCTGCTTTCGCCGCAGGTTCGGCCTGACGCCGACCGCAGCGCGGGGCAAGTGAGGGCTGCGTTCGCAGCTTTCTGCTCCCGTCGAGACAGACAGTGGTGGGTTACGCCTAGCGGTTTGCGCTTCGCGCAATCCGCGGGGCTAACCACCCTACAAAATCTCCACCGTCGGCGGCGGATATCGCCGCGCCAGCGTCGACAGCGGCAGGCGCCGTTCGTCCACTGGCAGCTCCAGCCAGGCCAGCACCAGTGGCCGCTTCCAGTCGCCGACGCCAAATTCCATGTCGACCCATTTCTGTGGCTCGGGCCCATCGAGGCCGCGGACCCAGACGAAGTAGCGGGGCAGGTCGTCGGCGTCGGTCGTGGGTCTCCTGGCCATCACTTGCTCGCTGCCTCGACACGCGTTGTCGTTGGGATATAGGTAACGGCACGGCAAAGTCGAACGCGCGGCCCGCGGATTTTGCGAAACCACGGAGCGGCCGGACGCTTGGGTCCAGAGCACATGAACGAAACTATGATCGATGCTTGGGATGATGCTTCGCAGGTGATGACGCGGCTGGCCGGCGCCTGGTCGTTCGACCGGGTCATCGAAGGTCAAGGGCGCATGAAGGGCCTCGCGACCTTCACGCCATTGGATGCGGAGCGCCTCGCTTATCGCGAGCAGGGACGCTTGACGCTCCAAAACGGCACCGAGCTTGAAGCGGAGCGCGAGTACGTGTTTCGCAAACACGAGGACGGATTCGAGGTCTTCTTCGAGGAATCTCCGCCGCGGCTGTTTCACACGATCTCACTGTGCGCATCTGACGACGGCGCCTTGAACGGAAGCGCCGGCCATCTGTGCAATCTCGACCATTATCAGTCGAGTTACACTTTCCTCGCCGATGGTGGCTTTGTGATTTGCCACGTCGTGGCGGGTCCGCGCAAGGATTACACGATGATCACGACCTACAGGCGCATCTCGTTACGCTCGGATTAGATCGAACGGAGACAATGCCGCCGTTGATGGTGCACTCCGCCTGCAAGCGGCCCATGTCAAAATCGGATGCGGCGCTCCAGTTCGAGTTTGGCCTCCGTCAATGACTCTGTCACCAACTTTTCGATTTTCGTATCAAACCGAACGGTCTCCGTGGGGGCAGCGGTTCCGTCCGAGCATTAAAGCATCGGCTCGAATTGGCAGTGCACAAGCATCTCGGAAACCGATGCGTTGTTCGGCAGCATGAGCGCGGTCTCCGCCAGCCGCGCGATGTCGCCCGGTTGGCTCATCTCATGGCGAGGAATCTCGTCGTCGTTCAGCGTCATGTCGGTGGCAACATAGCCCGGGCAGATCACCGTCGCCCGAATACCTGCCGCGCGCCCCTCGCGGCGAATGCCGTGGGTGAGGGCGACCATTGCGAACTTGGTCATGGCGTAGCCGACATTGCTTCCGACGCGCTTTCCGGAAAGCGAACCGAGATTGATGACCCGCCCATGACCGCAGACGGCCAGATGGGGCAGGGTGGCTCTGACGAGGCGCAGTGGACCCTTGACGTTCACGCGCCACATTTCGTCCAGTTCGGTCTCACCCTCGTCGGAGACGCGGACCTTCGGATTGATTCCGGCGGCGTTGACGATGGCATCGACGCCGCCCCACCGTGCGACCGTCGCGTTGACCCACGCGAGCGGGCTCTCCTCGGCGTCGTAGCGATGCGTCATCAGTCTCTCGCTCTCCGCGAGCCGGCTCGGATCGCGAAGCCCCGCCGATACGCGGAAGCCCGATGACAGGAGCCGGTCGGCGACCGCGCGTCCAATGCCGCGCGAAGCCCCAGTGACCATGACGATCCGATTGCCGACTTCCAACATCCGGGTCCGTCTCCTACGGGTGAGCCAAGAGTATCGCGAAATGTAAGGGGACAGGCGTGACGGCGAGTAAGAGAAATTCACTCTGCCGGCATTGGGCGTGCTTATGGCTCGCGAGCCGACGACTTCGGCCGGGATATTGGATGTCCTTATGAGGGCAGAGCAAATCCGCTCTATGCGTGCGTGGGCCCATGCACTTAATTTTCCGCCGCTCTGCATGACCGCGAAAGAGCCCTGCGGATGGGATTTTCGGACTATCGAACGGCGTTGGTGACGGGCGCATCCTCGGGTATCGGGGCTGCGACGGTTCGGTGCCTCCGCACCGGGGGGCTCGAGGTTCACGCGCTGGGGCGCGACGTCCGCCGGCTGGCAAGCCTGTTGGCCGAGACCGGATGCCACGCATGCGCCGTCGATGTGAACGATCTCGACGCGTTGACGCGGCTTGCGAGCTCGGCCGAGTTCGACGTTCTCGTCAACAATGCCGGCCAGTCGCGGCGCGGCAGCATCCTGGATCTTGCACCTGATGATGTCGACACGCTGGTCGACGTCAATCTGCGCGCGGTCCTGCACCTGACGCGGCTGATCGTGCCAGGCATGGCGAGGCGCAACCGCGGCCACGTGGTCAACGTCTCGTCGATCGCCGGCCATTATGCCTTCGGCGAGAACGCGACGACATTCAATTCATCCGTGCCCTATCACGCGACGAAGGCGGGCATTCATTCGCTGTCGCACCAGCTGCGCGTCGATCTCTACGGGACCTGCGTTCGCGTCACCGAAGTCTCGCCCGGACGCGTGGCAACGAGCATCTTCCAACACCAGAATTCCGCCGACAATCCGGATGCCTGTTTCGTCGGCGCGTTCGAGACGCTCCAGTCCGAAGACGTTGCGGATGCCATTGCGTTCGCGGTGGGGTCGCCGGCACGGATGAACGTCGCGACGATCGAGGTCGTCCCCACGTTCCAGGTTGTCGGCGAACTGCGATTTGCGAGCCGATCCGAGGCCGCACGTTTGAAAGACATGAGAAGTGGAGCCGACGATGCCTGAACTCGCGAACCGCCTGAAGACCGTAAAAGTATCGGCCTCGGCGGCGATGACGGACAAGGCGCGCGAGCTCCGCGCCGCGGGCGTCAAGATTGTCGGCCTGTCGTCCGGCGAGCCCGACTTTCCGACGCCGCCGCATGCGATCGAGGCCGCGCATCGGGCGGCGCTGGCGGGCGATACCAAATATCCCGCGCAGCCGGGGACCGTCGCGCTGCGGACCGCTGTCCAGCGCAAGTTCAAGCGCGAGAACAATCTAGACTACGCCCTCGACGAGATCCTGATTGCCAATGGCGGCAAGCAGATCATCTTCAACGCGCTGTTTGCGACCTGCAACCCAGGCGACGAGGTCGTCATTCCTGCACCGGGCTGGATCACCTATGCCGACATCGTGCTCCTGGCGGAAGCGAAGCCCGTCGCCGTGCCGTGCCCGGAGAACAATCAGTTCAAGCTGCGCCCGGCCGATCTGGACACGGCAATCACGCCCCGGACCAAGTGGCTGATCCTTAATTTTCCCAACAATCCGACCGGCGCGGCATGTACCCGCGACGAGATGCGCGCGATCGCCGACGTCATGCTGAGGCACCCCGACGTCTGGATTCTCACCGACGACATCTATGAACATCTCACCTATGACGGTTTCGAGTTCTGCACCATCGCGGAGGTCGAGCCGAAGCTGAGGAATCGCGTCGTGACCGTGAACGGCGCGTCCAAGGCCTACGCCATGACGGGCTGGCGGGTCGGCTATTGCGGCGGTCCCAAAGACCTGATTGCGGCGATGAACAATGTCCACGGTCAGGCGACCGGCGGAATCTGCACGGTGAGCCAGGCAGCGGCCGTCGCGGTCCTGGACGGACCGCAGGACTACCTGAAGGAGCGCGCTGACATCTATCGCGACCGGCGCGATCTGGTGGTCAAGCTCCTCAATCAGATTCCCGGGATTACCTGCCACAAGCCTGAGGGAGCTTTCTACGTGTTTCCCAACATCGCCGGTTGCATCGGTAAGACCACGAAGGGCGGGCGCCGGCTGGAGACCGATGCCGACTTCATTTCGGCTCTCCTGGAGGAGCAGCATGTCGCGGCGGTGCCCGGGGGCGCGTATGGCATGAGTCCGTATTTCCGCATTTCTTATGCGACCGATACCGAATCGCTGAAGGAGGGCTGCCGGCGTATCGCGAGCTTCTGCGAAGGCCTGCGCTGACCGGGCGTCGATATGTCAGGGGGCTTGGCCCTCAGTGGAGAACGAAAGATGCATCCAGCGGCATTCGTCGACCAAGATCGGAGCAGTATGCCGAACCAACTGTCATAATCCTTCTTAATGCCCCTAAACGAAGATGTTCTTGGTCCTGTAGGATATCGACGCATAAGCTTTGTGCAAAGAGGGGTATTGCCTTGGTATCGCGCAGTCGAGGACGGCCAGCGATGACCACCAGCGACGATGCTGTGGCGGTCTTGGGTGTTCAAGCTCCACCGGCAACCCGGTGGGCGTCGAGGTGGCGTCTGGCTCTGCCGGTCGGGCTTCTCGCCGTCCCGATGCTGGCATTCCTGACTTACTTCTTCTTCTATCCGGCACTGGGGCTGCTGTTCTCGAGCATCCAGACACAGGACAGCCGCGGCATCATCGGCCGTCCGTTCACTCTTGCGCACTACGCCCGTCTGATCAACGTCGAGCTCTACGCACGCGTGCTCTGGACGACGCTGCGGATCAGCATCATCACCTCCGCGCTCGCGACGTTGCTCGCCTATCCGGTTGCACTGGTGATGGTCAAAAGCCGTCCGATGGTCACGCGCATCATCACCTTGATCGTCATCGCGCCCCTGATCGTCAGCGTGGTCGTTCGTGGGTACGGCTGGCAGCTCGTGCTGCAGAACGGTCCGAAGGGAATGCTGAACTGGATCCTGATGACGCTGCATATCGTCGATGCCCCGATATCGGTCCTCTACACCGAAGTAGCCGTCGTCATCGGGTCGCTGCACGTGTTCTTCCCAATGATGGTTCTGCCGCTGGCCTCGGCGCTCGGCAAGATCGATCCCAACCTCGAAGATGCAGCCCGGATGTTAGGCGCGCCATGGTGGAAGGTGTTCCTCCGCGTGACGCTGCCGTTGAGCATGCCCGGCTTCGTGGCGGGATTTACCCTGGTATTCTCCCTCACCGCCGGCTCCTTCGTCATTCCTGCGATCCTGGGCGGCGCCTCGGCGATCATGCTCGGCAATCTGATCGAGCAGCAGATCTTCGTCGTCTACGACTGGCCGTTCGGCGCCGCGATTGCCGCCGTTCTCGTCGGCCTGGTCCTGGCGGTGAATGGCGTCTCGATGTGGCTTCTGGAAGGACGGCGTCTCAGGAGGCCCGAATGACGGACGAGCGATTTTCCGGCTTCGGTGCCTTCATCCTCTACACCATCACCGCCGGCATGATGCTGTTCATCCTGGCGCCGCTGCTCCTCGTCATGGCGGTGTCGGTCTCCGATTCCTATTTCGTGACGTTCCCGCCGCAGGGCTTCACGCTGAAATGGTATGCCAAGGTTCTCCAGGACCGCGATTTCCTCGAGGCGATGAGGCTGAGCATCCTGCTCGCGCTTGGCACGACGGTGGGCTCGCTCCTGTTCGGCGTGCCCGCGGCCTTTGCGCTGGTCCGTGGCAACTTCTTCGGCCTGGCCGCGATCAAGGGGTTCTTGCTGTCGCCGCTGATTTTCCCGGCGCTGGTCACGGGCCTGGCGCTGCTTCAGGTCCTGACCAAGCTCGGCTCGCAGGATGCGCGGCTCAACCTCCTGATCGGGCACGTGGTCGTGACGTCGCCCTATGTCATCCGCACGGTCGTCACCAGCCTTCAGCTGGTGGATGAGAACCTGGAGGACGCCGCGCGCACGCTTGGGGCCAACCGGCTGACGACCTTCTGGCGGGTGACGTTGCCGCAGATCGCCTCCGGCGTCGCCGCCGGCGGACTGTTCGCCTTCATGGTGTCCTTTGACAATTATCCGGTCACGATGTGGCTAGCGAACTCGGAATACTCGCCTGTACCGCTCGTCCTGATGCGGCAACTGGTCAACGTCTTTGATCCTTCCGTGCCTGCGATGTCGACGATCATCATCCTGATGGCGATGGTCGGCGTGCTGCTGCTGGAGAAACTGGTCGGTCTTCGCCGTGCGTTGGCCGCTTAATGTGCATTGGTAGATGGAGATTGGACCCATGAAGCTGACACGTAGGACTCTCATTAAAGCCGGTGCATCCGCGGTTGCTTTCCCCACGATCATCAGCCGGTCGTGGGCACAGGACGCCAAGCAGCTGCATGTCGGCGTCTACAACTCCGCGCTGGGCAAGCTGATCCAGAAGGAGGTCATTCCCAAGTTCGAGGCCGAGTTCAAGTGCCGCGTCTTCACGATCGAAGGCGCGACGCTATCGAACATCGCCGCCCTCCGCGCCACCCGCGATACGCCGCGCTTCAGTATGATGATGATGGACGATGTCGGCATCCCCCAGGCCAAGCAGGAAGGGCTGATCGACAAGCTCGACGCGAGCAAGATCCCGAATCTTGCGAAGGTCTATCCGCGCTATCTGTTCGAGGAGGATTATGGCGTCGGCTTCTCGATCTCGAGCGCGGCCATGTTCATCAATCCCCAAGTGACGAAGCCGCTCGAGAGCTACGAGCAGATATTCGAAGCCAAGTATCGCAAGCAGATCCTGCTGAACACGCCCAAGAATACCCAGAGCGTGCTGATGCTCATCGTGGCGACGGCGCTCACGACGGGCAAGCCGCTGAAGGAAGCGCAATACCTGGTCGATAGCGGCTGGGACAAGCTCGCGACCCTCAAGCCCAACGTCCTGACGATCTACGACAGCGAGGCGCAGGTGCTCCAGGTGGCCCAGGGTCAGGCGACGATTGGCGGCATCGAATATTCGAAGGCGATCTATCCGCACACGGCCAAGGGCATGCCGCTCGACATGACGTTCCCCAAGGAAGGCGCATTCACCGGCATCAACAGCATGACGCTGGTCAAGAATGCGCCTGAACCGGAGCTTGCTTGTGCGCTGATCAACCGCATCCTGGAGCCCTCGGTGGCCAAGATGCTGTCCGAGCAGACGCTCAGCGCGCCCTCGGTGGGCGGCATCGACTTCAAGCCGGAGACGGCCAAGTTCCTGGCCTATCCCGACACCAAGGCGGCCGATCTCGGACTGTTCACGCCGGACTGGAAGTTCATTGTTCCGCGCCGCGGTCCGTGGCTGGAGCGTTATAATCAGGTGTTCACGAGCTAAGGCAGGTTGTCATGAGGTCTTCCGAAGTTAGGCTTGAGCGCCTCAGCAAGGAATACAACCGCACCGTCGCTGTCGACGACGTCTCGCTCACGATCGAACCGGGCCACATGGTGGCGCTGCTCGGTCCGAGCGGATGCGGCAAGACGACCTGCCTTCGCATGATCGCGGGGCTGATCCGCCCGACATCCGGCGACGTGTTCGTCAACGACAACAGGATGACCGGCGTTCCCGTGCATCGCCGCAACGTCGGGATGTTGTTCCAGAACTACGCGTTGTTTCCTCACCTGACCGTCGAGGAGAACATTGCATTCGGCCTCGAAATGCGCGGGATATCCAAGGCCGATGCTGCAAGGAAGGTGGGTGAGGCGCTCAATCTCGTCCAGCTCTCCAGCTTCGGCAAGCGCTATCCGGCGCAGCTGTCCGGCGGCCAGCAGCAGCGCGTCGCACTGGGGCGCGCCCTGGTGATCGAGCCGGCCATGCTGCTGCTCGACGAGCCGCTCGGGGCGCTCGACAAGGGGCTGCGCGAGAGCATGCAGGTCGAGCTGCGGGCCCTTCAGCGCCGGCTCGGTCTGACCACCGTCATGGTGACCCACGACCAGGACGAAGCCCTGACGATGGCCGACAAGATCGTGGTGATGCGCGATGGCAGGCTCGAGCAGGTCGGCTCGGCGACCGAAATCTATCAGCGCCCGACCTCGAAATTCGTCGCGCAGTTCATCGGCGCGTCAAATCTGTTTGAGGGCTCCATCGAGCAGCGAAACGGGAACGGAGCGGTCGTTCGTGTATCGCCCGAATTGAGCCTTCAGGTCGATCAGATACCGCAATCCGTCAGCGACGTGATGGTCTCGATCAGGCCCGAAGCGATCCTCGTCGAGCGCATTGGCCAGGGTCCGACGGAGCAACGTGCCAATAGCGTGATGGCGCGTGTCGACCAGGCCATCTATCGCGGATTCGTCAGTCACTACTACCTCAAGACGCCGAGCGGCGGGCAGATCATCGTGTTCGAGCAGAATCAATCGCAGCAAGCGGGACTTCGATACGCCGTGGGCGAGGAGGTTGTCGCGCGGTGGGAGTCGCCCAGCAATCACGTCATCGTGCGTCACTGAAGCTCGGGACGAGTGCGGCGTCTCGCGGGCAATCGACATCTCTTATACCCGCAGACGAACACCGTCTTGGATCGGCTTTCGCTGCGTGGCTAGATTTGAGGTTGGCGGCGCCCACGAGCGTTGGACCAGCGAGGCCCTCTTGTCGATTAATCAGCCCAGCGCCCCCTTTGTCGGCACGATCGAGAAAAGCCCGAAGATCAGCCTGATCGGCACACTTGCGATGCTGGTCGAGGCGCCGGGTGATTTTGACCTGGTTCAGCAGGGACGCATCTGGGCCCTGGCGGATGCTGTTTCCGCCTGGCCCAACGTCCAGGAAGCCGTCATTGGCGTGACCAATGTGATGCTCGTATTCGAGCAGCCGCCCGCGGATATCGGCATGCTCAGCGCTTCGATCGCCGAACTGTGGCATCGTACGCCGAGCCGCAAGACCGGCGGCAAGGTGATCGAAATTCCTGTGGTCTATGGCGGGGAGTTCGGTTTCGATTTGCCGGCGGTCGCAAGCCGTTCCGGACTGTCCGAACGCGAGGTCATCAGGATCCACAGCGAAGGCGACTACACCGTCTGCGCGGTCGCGAGCTCGCCGGGGTTCGGCTACCTCCATGGCCTTGATCCGCGCATCCAAATGCCGCGCAAATCGGTGCCGTCACTCAGCATGCGCGCGGGCTCGGTGACCATCGGCGGGATGCAAACCGGCGTTGCAGTGCTGACAAGTCCGAATGGATGGAACGCCATCGGATGGGCCTCGGTCGCGATGTTCGACCCGCGGTCTGAACAGCCTTCGCTCATGCTTCCGGGCGACCGTGTCAGATTCAGGATCGATCGGATCGAGCTGTGATCGAGATACTGACCAGCCCCGCCTTCAACACCATCCAGGACCTCGGCCGCCGCGGCGCGCGTCGTTTCGGCGTGAGCACGTCGGGCGCCATGGATCCCGTCGCGCTTGCCGCGGGAAATGCGCTGCTCGGCAATGATGACAATGCGGCCGGCATCGAGATCCAGACCTTTCCGTTCCGCCTGCGCTTCCAGACAGATGCCGCGTTTGCGCTCACCGGCGCAGATCACGCCTCGACATTGGCGGGATCAACCGTCCGGCCGTGGTGGTGCATGCGGGCGAAGGCGGGGGACGTTCTCGCGGTCATCGCGCCGCGGCGTGGCGCGCGGGTCTACGCAACGTTCGGCGGCGGCATCGATGTTCCGCGCGTGCTGGGCTCGCGCAGCACGCATCTGCGCGGCGGCTTCGGCGGGCTCGAGGGCCGTACCTTGCAGGCCGGCGACGCCGTGCCGATCGGGCGTTCGCCGCACAGGAGCGACGGCCGCTTCGATTTTGGAGTCGCGCCGCCGGATGTGGCGATCGCGGGCGCCGCTCCAGCGGATGACCGTGTGCTATTGATACGCGTCTTGCGGGCCGGCGAATATGACCTGTTTTCGGAGGCGATGCAGGCGGCGTTCTGGTCCACGAGATGGAAGATCAGTGCCCGCAGCGACCGCGGCGGCTACCGTCTCACCGGCGGCAAGCTGACATTGGACGCACCGGTCGAGATGCGCTCGCATGGCGTTGTGCCTGGCGTCGTGCAAGTGCCGCCGGCCGGCGAGCCGATCATCCAGATGAGCGACGCCAATACGGCCGGTGGCTATCCAAAGATGGCGGCCGTGATTGAGGCCGATCTCTGGCGCCTCGGCCAGGCGGCACCTGGATCGTTCATCGCCTTCTGCGAGGTCAGCTACCAGGACGCGGTCGCGGCCATGGCTCCCGTCAACGACTATCTCGCGAAGCTGCGAGCAACCGCGGATCTCTATCGAGAGCTTTAGAGCATGATCCGGAAAAGTGTGAAACGGTCTTCCGAAAAGATCATGCTCAAACAAAAGTAGACGTCAACAACAACAAGAGCAGGGTGCGAGCATGAAAATCGGCATCAATTCGGACATGGGCGAAGGTTTCGGCAATTATCGCATCTGCGACGACGAGGCGCTGATGGGCATCATCTCGTCCGCCAACGTGGCGTGCGGCTTCCACGCCGGCGATCCGATCATCATGGATCGCATGGTCCGCCTGGCGAAGCAGAAGGGGGTCGAGGTCGGTGCCCATCCGGGCCTGCCCGATCTGCTCGGGTTTGGCCGCCGCGTCATCCAGATGGATGCGGCTGAGCTGGAGAAGCACATGGTCTATCAGATCGGCGCCTTGCAGGCGATCGCAGCCAATGCCGGTCACCGCGTGACCCATGTCAGCTTCCATGCGGCGATGGGCAACATGGTCAATGCCGATCCTGATATGGCCGATGTGGTTGCCCGTGCGATTGCGACCATCAATCGCGATTTCATCGTGTTCTCGCAGCCGGACGCCGCGATCGTGCGCGCTGCGCGCAAGGTGGGGCTGCGCATCCTCACTCTGTTCCTGGCTGACCGCGCCTATGACGAGAACGGCCATCTGGTGTCCCGCAAGCTTCCCAACTCCGTCATCGCCTCGACTGATGCGGTGGCCGAGCGGGTCAAGCGTTTTCTTGATAGTGGCACCGTGCAGACGATTGAGGGCAAGTCGATCAAGGTCGAGGCGCGCTCGATCCTGATCCACAGCGACACGCCCGGATCGGTCAACCTCGCCGGCACGGTGCGCCGCGTGATCGAGCAGGGCGGCGGCGAAGTCGCGCCCGCAACTGTCCTGCTCAATTGATCGGGCTGCTCCCGGAGGGCGGGCGGATCCGCACAATCGGTGTGCCGTAGCCGACCGTTGCACCAGGCTCCGCGATCACGGCATCGACGGTGCCGGCGGCCGGTGCCACGATTGGCGCATACAGCAAGCCGATCTTGACGAGGCCGACGATCGCGCCGGCCTGGATGTGCTGGCCCGGTGCGACGAACGGCTTGTCCCGCCAGGGATGGGCCGCGAGGAAATGCCCTGCGACGTCGGCCTTGGCGATGACGGAATGGTCAGCAGCCGGTGCGGCAGGCGTCGGTGACGCGGCCATTCGCGGGCCCGTATCGACGACGAGCTTCAGGGACTGGCCGGGCTCCTCGATCTCGATCGTGTCGACGCCGGACCTTTCGAGGATTTGCGCCAGCCGCGCGATATCGGTCAGCTTGATCGGCATGTTCTGATCTCCTCGATAAGACGCACAATGGTTCTGAGCCGCTCGATATACGCTGACATCTCGGCCTCGGCCGCCAGCGCTTCGGCATAGGCCGTCTGCTCGAACCGCAGCTTGCTTCCGAGCCGCGCCTGCCCGACGCGCCACAAATCGGCGCGGATCACGGTCGCGATCTTCGGATAGCCGCCGGATGTCTGGGCGTCGCGCATCTGGATGATCGGCTGTCCGTTCGGCGGAATCTGGATGACGCCGGGGACGATGCCGTGCGAGCGTTTCTCGATCGGCACTCTCGGCTTCACGGCGGGGCCTTGCAGGCGGTAGCCATAGCGGTTGCTCTGGGGCGTGATCTTCCAGCTACTGGACCAGAACAGCGCCTGCGTGGCAGCGTCGAACCCGTCATATTCGCCGGCGATCACGACCCTGACGATGGTTTCGTCCGCGGCAGTGTTCGGTCGCGCGAGCGTGATCTCGGCCGGCTCGACCCCGAGCTCGCCGATGGTCGCGGCTGACGCGGTGCAGGGCAGGATATCCCCGGGCTGGAGCGGACGTCCGTGAAGGCCGCCGAACTCCCCGCGAAACTGCGTGCTTCGCGAGCCCAGCACCATGGGCACGTCGATGCCGCCGCCGACGGTCAGATAAAGTCGTGCGCCGCGGGGCATCGCCTTGATGTCCAGAAGATCTCCGGCGCGGGCGTGCGACCGCCACCATGGCGGGATGACGCGTCCGTCGATTTCGGCCTCGACACCGGCGCCCGTGAGCGCAAAGGCCATGTCCCGGTCGAAACGGAGGCGGAACGGCACCATCGGGATTTCGATGCCGGCAGCGTTCTCGTCGTTGCCGAGCAGGATGTTGCCGGCGCGTAGCGCAACGTCGTCCATCGCGCCCGCCGTGCCGATCCCGAAGCGATACTGGTCGAAGCGGCCGAGATCCTGGACGCTGGCGGGACCTGTGACCGACAGGATCTCGATCAACGGATCACCTGCTTGATCTCGAAACGGATGGTGTCACCTGGTGCGAGCGCGGCCGGCGAAGGCCAGGACGGATCGAAGAACGTCCAGCTTGTATGCCCGATGGCGTGCCAGCCGCTCGGCCCGGGCGATGCGGAGACGCCGGTCTGCGATCCGCCAATGGAGACCGAACCGCCCGCGGAACGCTGTAGCGGTATCTGCCGCCGCGGCATGGTGATGCGCGGGTCCATGCCGCCGAGGTAACAATAGCCGGGATGGCTCCCGAGTGCGAACACCGTGTAGAGCGGTGCGGCATGGATCGACACCACGTCGTCCACGGACAGGCCGCAATGATCGGCGACGGACTGAAGCGATGATCCGACCTCGCCGCCATAGTTGACCGGCAACCGGATCTCGCGGCCGCCAATCGCGAGGCCTTCCGCTGCGTCCCAGCCGTCGTTGAGCGCGGCGATCAGCCCGTCCAGCTCGCGGGGCGGCGTTTCGAAGGTCAGCATCAAATTGGTGATGCCGGGGATGGCTTCGCGGATTCCTGGCCATCTCGAAGCGGCGGCGGCCAGCGCCCAGATGCGCCGCTGATGCGGCAGGTCGAACGCGCCAGGCGCCTCGAACAGGAGGGCTGATGTCCCGAGCAGGCTGATCCGCGGCCGGCCCGGCGTCGTCATCGCGAGGCCACCCGCGCATTCATCCAGTACTCGAGATGATGGATGTCATAGCCGCCACGGCAGAAGGTCGGGTCGGCGAGGATCGCCTGATGCAGCGGCACATTGGTTCGGATGCCTTCGGCGCGTAGTTCGGACAGGGCGACGCGCGCACGCGCCAGAGCTTCTTCGCGGGTGCCGCCATGGGCGATCAGCTTGCCGATCAGTGAATCATAGTGACGGGGAACGGTGGCGCCGGCTGTGATATGCGAATCGACGCGGATGCCGACGCCGCCCGGCATATCCCAGCGCTTCACCGTGCCGGGCGAGGGCGCGAAGGTGGTGGGGTCTTCGGCATTGATGCGGAACTCGACCGCATGGCCGACGCGCGCGATCTCGCCTTGCGCGATGCCCAGCGGCTCGCCTTGCGCGATGCGGATCTGCTCCCTCACGATGTCGATTCCCGTCGTCATCTCGGTGACGGGATGCTCGACCTGGACGCGCGTGTTCATCTCGATGAAGAAGAACTGCCCGTCCTCGTAGAGGAATTCGAACGTGCCGGCGCCGCGATAGCCGATCCGCCGGCAGGCTTCGACGCAGCTTGCGCCCACCTGCTCGATCAGTGCGCGATCGATGCCGGGTGCGGGAGCCTCCTCGACGACCTTCTGGTTCCTGCGCTGAAGCGAGCAGTCGCGATCGCCGAGCCAGAGATGGTTGTCATGCTGGTCGCATAGCACCTGAATCTCGATATGGCGGGGCTTTTCGAGGAATTTCTCGATGTAGACCGCAGCATTCCCAAAGGCCTTGCTGGCTTCCGCGCGGGTCAGCGCCAGGGCCTCGTCCAGCGCGCTCGCGTTGCGCACGATCCGCATGCCGCGCCCGCCGCCGCCACCGGCAGCCTTGATGATGACGGGATATCCGATGTCCCGCGCGATCGCGCGCACTTCGGCAGGATCATCCGGCAGGGCGCTGTCCGGCCCCGGCACGCAAGGCACGCCCGCCAGTCGCATCGCGCGCTTGGCCGCGACCTTATCGCCCATGGTCCGGATACAATCCGCGGGCGGGCCGATGAAGTTGAGACCGGCGCGCACGACCCGATCGGCGAACTCCGCGCTCTCCGAGAGAAACCCGTAACCCGGATGAATGGCCTGAGCGCCGCTGACCTCGGCCGCGAGCAGGATCGCCGCCACGTTGAGATAGGTGCTGCTCGCCGGCGCCGGCCCGATGCAGAGCGCCTGGTCGGCGAGTGCGACATAGCGTGCGTCGCTATCCGCCTCCGAGTGAATGACGACCGTCTTGAGACCCATGGCGCGACAGGCGCGCTGGATACGAAACGCGATCTCGCCGCGATTGGCGATCAGGACCTTGTTGAACATCAGGACGAACCCGCGGGACCGATCCGGAACAGGGCTTGCCCCGCTTCGATCTCGTCACCGTCCTCCGCGAGGATCGCAAGCACGACACCTGGTGCCTCGGCGGCGATGTCGATGAAGGTCTTCATCGCTTCGATGATGCAGATCTTCTGCCCAGCCTCGATCCGCGCGCCGACATCGACCAGCGGCGGCTCGTCCGGAGCCGCAGCCCGGTAGAACACGCCGTGCATCGGCGCAGGCACGACAATGTCGGCGGTGGCCGAGGTAGGCACAGCGGGCGCAGGACTTCCCTGGCGATCGAGGAGGGGAGCCTCAACGCTGCCTCCGCTTGCTGGCTGCCTCGGAACCGGGGCCGCTCCGGCAGACGCGCGCTTGAGGATGCGGATACGGGTGCCGTCCTGCGTAAGGTCCAGCTCCGCGATGGAGGAGCGCGCAACCAGATCCACGAGTTGTTCGATTTTGGGAAGGTCCACGGTCACGCTCCGCGTTGACGGCAAGTCGAGTTCGGGGCGTTCATGCGTCACTCGGCCGGCGGCCGGCCCTTCTGTGCAAAATTGAGGCCGCCGACGACTTGCTGGGTCGGCAGCACTTCCAAGAAGGCGACATTCATGCGCGCCGGCGACCCGACCGCGAATGCGATCGAATTGGCGATGTCCTCGGGCTGAAGTGCATCATAGTCGTCGAAGAAGCGACGCTTGGCCTCGGCCAGATCGCCGAGCAGCCGGCCGAAAACCTCGGTCTCGACCCGGGCCGGCGATATCTCGGTGACGCGTACCCTGGTTCCGTAGAGATCGACACGCAACTGCTGCGACAGTGAGTGAATGCCCGCTTTGGTGGCGTGATACACGGTGTTTCCGCCGCCAAATGCGTAATGGCCGGCGATGGAGGAGATATTGACGACGTGGCCTCGATCACGGTGCGCCATGCCCGGCACGATCAGTCGTGTCAGATGCAGGACCGCGCGCAGATTGACGTCGATGAGCGCGTCGACGTCTTCAGGTGTCGTGTCCAGGATATTGCCGCGCCGGGACTGGCCGGCGTTGTTGACCAAGACGTCGAACTCGGCCGACTTCGCCAGTGCCGCAAGCGCGTCGAGGTCGCCGACGTCGACGGCGCACGGGCGGCATCCGGTCTCCGCGGACAGGGCGCTCAGGCGGGTGGCATCGCGGGCCACGGCGTAGACTTCGAGCCCTTCCGCACGCAGGCGGCGAACCGTCGCAGCTCCTATTCCGGAGGATGCGCCCGTCACCAGGGCCGTTCGATAGTCCGAAAATCCCATCCGCGAGGGCTCCTCTGCTACCGTCCGACCCGCTGGTGGCGTCGGCTGCAACGCGAGCGGCGGACGAGATCAGCACTAGCTATAGGCCCCTCAAGTTCCCAGTGGTAAGAACAATTCCTTCTGATCCCATAGCTTCAGCCTATTGCTGCTGCATTGCTCCCTGACTGGATATCCGGAGACGCCGTATTGGATACGAAACGCTTGGAGGCCTTCATCAAGGTCGTGGATCTCGGCAGCATGACGAGCGCGGCGAAGGTGCTGAATGTCGCGCAGCCGGCCCTGAGCCAGCACATCGCGAGCCTGGAGGCGGACTTCAAGTGCAAGCTGCTCGACCGCAGCGCCCGCGGGGTCAAGCCCACCGAGGCCGGACGAATCCTCTATCGCTATGCCAAATCGATCCAGCGCCAGATCGAAGAAGCCCGGCGTACCATTCTGGACAACAAGCCGGAGCTGACCGGCAACGTTACGATCGGTCTGGCCCCGCTAAGCTCGGCGGCATTGCTCGCGACCCCGCTGCTGATGCAGGTCCGTGAACGCTATCCCGGCGTGGTGCCACACATTTACGACAGCTCCGGGGTCATGCTCAGCGAAATGATGCTGAAGGGGAGCATGGATATGGCGGTCCTGTACGGCGATCGCCCGGTGACCGGTCTCGATTACAAGCCGCTGATGCGCGAGCATTTTTATCTTGTCGCGCCCCGCAGCATGTATCCGAAGCAGATGCCTCCGGAGGAGGTTTCGGCGCAGGAGGTCGCGCAATTCGACCTGCTTCTTCCATATCGGGAATCCTTCTTGCGACAGACGGTCGAGCGGGTCTGCGCCGAGGTGGGACTCCGCCCGCGCATCGTCGCCGAGATCCATTCCCAATCGACCCTGTCTTCGGCGATTGCAGCCGGGGTTGGGGCCGCCGTGCTGCCCATTTCCATTGCAAAGGCATTGCCGAACCTGGATGAACTCTGCATTCGGCGGATCAATGCGCCGTCGGCCTCGCAGCAGATGTCGCTGTGCATTTCCGATAACGCTGCTTTGTCCGACGCCGCATTCGCTGTCTACAAGATATTGCTCGAGATCATCGTCAAGACCTGGGGGCAGTTCGATATCCCTCCCGGCGCGGTTACCATCGCAGAGGCTGCTCCAACGCCTCTGGAGGGCCAGAAGAGCGAGCCATAACGAAACACGATGTGGCAATCCTAAAAACTGAAATTCTCCGATCTGAGACGGTCGACTATCTCAGGTGAAGCTTAGATTGCGGACCCTCGGAGGGACCATGGTTCACGTTGTCAGAACTTTCGATCGGCCTGCTGCAGACCTCGTCGAGCGCATCAAGCAATTTCCTCCGTCCACCCTGCACGAGGCGCAGGGGCGCTCGGGTGCATTGACGTCGCGGATCAAGCCGATCTATCCGGGAATGCGCGCCTGCGGGCCGGCGCTGACGGTCAGTTGCCATCCAGGCGACAACATGATGCTCATCACTGCCATCTCGTTGGCCAAGCAGGGTGACGTGCTCGTAGTGAGTGCAGGCGATCATCCCGAGCAAGGCGGGTTCGGCGAAGTGCTGTCGACGGCCTGCGTCGCCAAGGGCATCGTCGGCCTGGTCACGGATGCCGGCGTTCGCGATGGCCCGGCGGTGCGCGACACCGGATTCAAGGTCTTCTCCTACGGACTCTGCATGAAGGGTACCGTCAAGGAGACGCTCGGCACCATCAATCAGCCGATCGTCATCGGCGGCATTGTGGTTCGTCCCGGCGATATCGTGAGTGCCGACGACGACGGTGTCGTGATCGTGCCGAAGGAGAACATCGCCGACGTCTGCGTCAAGTCGGCGGCGCGCGAGGACAAGGAAGCCGGCGTGATGAAGGCGCTCAAGGCCGGCGGGGATATTCTCGAGCTGTCCGGCATCGGCAAGGTGCTGGAGTCCAAGGGCTGCACTTTCGCCTGAGCGGTCCCGCGCATCTCCGGCGCTACCTTCGAACCCGGACGTGAATCGGACGCGGCACGGCCACTTCTCCCATGACCGCATACGTCGACAACGACGCTCTGCTCAGGCAGCCGGCAAGCAGGGCAGGGAGTTCCCCGCTGTTTCAGGAAATGGTCAAGCGCTCAGCGGTCGACCCGATCAGCCCAGCGTCACATCAGTTTCGTGCGCGAGCCGATCAGCGCAAGCGGGCCGTGCTTCTTGTAGAGCCCTTCCACGGTCGAGTTGTTAAGATGCGCAAGCTGGAGCTCGACGACATCGCCATCCCGTGCCTTGGCGTCCTTGAATAGCGAAAGTCGCCGCGAACGCTTGTTCTCCCGATACCAACAAAAATGCCAACAAATCGGGTGGCGGGGCTCAGATGAGAACAAACGATGACGAGCACCGATGTACGCGGAAGGGCCTATTTTTCAACGGTTTCCGAGCGCTGTGCGGACGGTTGCGGATGCTTTGGAACGGGCTTGAACAGCCTGATTGGTGCCCCTGGCCGGAATCGAACCAGCACTCCTTGCGGAACTCGATTTTGAGTCGAGCGCGTCTACCAATTCCGCCACAGGGGCCCTCGGTCGGTCCCGGGAGGGAGCCTCGCGAAGCCGGCGGACTATAGCCATGGACAAACCGGGGTCAACCCGCGCCAAAGCGATCCCGGGCGTTCTCGACAGCCGCACGGGCGGGAGTTAGAGGCTTAAGGCCACGACCCGAGTGGGGATGCTGGAAGAGCAAGCCACCGACCGGTTGATTGAGGTCCGTCCCGGGCGCGAAGTCCTCATCCGGGTTTTCGTTCAGCCTATGGGTCCCGACAACACCCGCCGCTCCGCGCCGGATTTCCAGCAATTGTTGGGATCGTTCCAGGCAGCGCGAACATCGATGATCGATTTGGCGAGTTCGGTGATGAAGACGGCGACCTCCAGCGGTGCGAACGGGCTGAACAGCAGACCGATCCGAACGGCAATACTGCCGATGGTCCACCACGAGACCGAAGCGCTCGTTGCCTGCCATAAGAACTTCATCGTTCCGGTCAAGAGCCCGTAGTCCCACAGCAGCTCGAGCGCGTTATAGACGGTGGTAGGCATTATGCCTTTATTGAACACGACGCGCAGCTGCGGCACCAGGCCGATCGTGTTGATCCGTTGGGCCAGATAATTGGTCAGGCCGGCGGCGACCTTGGAAATATTCATGCTGAAGCTGAACACGGAGTACAGGGTCAGCCCGAGGCTGATGATGAACTGAATGGCCCACGTGGTGCAGGCGTCGAACTCCCCTTCATAGATGATGGTGGATTCACCATCGGCATGCAGCCACAAGCGGCTACGGTCCCCCGCCAGCGGCTCGACGCTGAATTGAAACGGTACGCGGTAAGTCCCGCTTGCGAGCTGTTCCGCCCGCAGCGCAAGGTTCGCCTCAAATCGCGCCGCAAATTCTTCCTGCTGCTCCGGAGCAAGCCCGAGGCGCTCGGTCATGAAGGCGCGGAACTCGGCAACCATGGCGCGACGGGTGTCGAGCGACAGATCATCGGACCGCACATTGCGTGGCGTCATGTGGGTCGCGACAGGTAGCAGCGGTGGTCGTGGCCGTTGCGCCATCGTATTCACGCTGACCGTGCCGGCACTTCTGATCGCCACAACCGACGCATTGCCGACGATGCCGACCGGATTGAGCGACCAACTGTTCTGCGCCCGCGGCGGCACGAAATCATAGTCGGCGCTGCAATTGGCATCGTTGATCGGGTCGTCGGTCATGTAGTTCTGGATTTGGGCCGCTGTTAAGACGTAACTCCACAGGCTCACGGCCTGGATGTAACCGACGAAATTATAGGACGGCAGCGCGGCGCTGCTGGTTGCCGCTGCGCCGACCAATGGCGCGCCGCTGGACCGCGCGGTTGCGAACGCCATCGTGCCGGTCGCGTCTTGCACGCCATCCAGGAAGATCGCGGCGTTGCCGCCGGCAGCGCTCCAGGTTGCCGTCACATTGCGCCAGCGATTGACCTGAAGCGCCGTGGTTGAAACCACGGCCGTCGCGCCGCCGATCTGAAACTCGATCTTGCCGGCCGCATTTATCGCCAGCGACATTCCCGCGGCGCCATACAAGCCGTTGGAAAAGATCGCCTGCTTGCCCGGCTGCGCCTGCGGCGAAATCCACGCCATGACCGTGAAGTCCGCGGCGGAGCCGCCGGGATTGACGGCATTGTCGTTGTAGGGATCGCAAAAGGCGCCTTCGACCAGGTTCGCCGCCGGCGTATACAGCAGGTAGGCGACGCCGGTCGCCGAAACCGTCACCGGCGCGCCCTGCCCCGAGGTGTCGATGGGGGGCGTTTGCGTGAAGTCGATTTGCGCCATCAAATTGGCGGTGTTCGCCGCGTACCTGCTCCACTGCCGTTCAAAAATAATGTCTGGCGGTAGCGCAATATTCCAGAAACGGGCGCCGGTCGTCTGGCCATAAAATCCGCCGCCGATCGTCATCGGCTGGCCCTGGTTAGCGACGCCAGAATCCGTCATCGTGATGAAATTGCGCCGCAATCCATTGAGGAACAGCGACATGGTGGCGCCATCGAACGTGACGCAGACGTGATACCAGGTGTGCGGCGCGAGCAAAGGAGTGCTGACGAGCGGAAAGATCTGGCTCTGGCGGGCGGCCGAAATGCATCCGCCTTGCGTGACGAGCGCGAACTCTCCTTGCCGGCTGACCAGGTTCATCTGGTCGACAAGTGCGTCGAGGTAGACCCAAACCTCGATCGACCAGGTATTGCTGCCCTGAAAGCTGATGCTCGGCATGTTGCCGAGGGTTACGGCGCCGGCACCGGACGAGAACTCCGTGAGGCCGGACTGAGAGCGCGGTTGAACTGGCATGGTGCTAAGCCGGTACGACGAAGTTCACTTGGCCAAGCTTGATCAGCATCTTTCCGCCGCCATCTTTGGCGAGGCCCTTCACCAGATGATCTTCGGTAACCTCATAGTGGCGAACCACGTCGCGTTCGATCTCGTCCAACTCGTCAAATAGCTGCGAGGCGGGCACCTGATAGGCCATCAGGTCAAGCGTCATGCCGCGCGGGAACGTCTGTCCGGATGGCGCGGTAGCGGACATCGCCAGGGACCCGGAGAGAAAGCCGGCCGGGACGCTGTTCTGGAAACCAATGATCTGATTGCCGTTGGGATCGGGCGCCGGGATCGTCCCGTTCCAGTTGATCGGACAGGATTGGTGGGTGCACTGCATGGTGACGGCGGTATTGAGCGGCAATTGCGCGCGGTGAGCGAGAAGTAGAAGTAGTGCGGGACCGAATCCTGGTTGGAGAATTCTACATTCTTGATGACGTTGGCCTGGCCGTTCGGAACGATGATGATGTTGCGCCATGCGACGGCGGGATTGTTCTGCACCCATTGGACGTAAGCGGCATTGCTGGCGAAACGGGCCGGGATCGTAACAACGGTATTGGGGGTATTGACGATCGCGACCAGACAATGGCTCCAGGTGGGATCCGGCACGCTGCTCCAGAAAAAGGCCGGGCTGCTGAGCGCGATGTCATTTGGATTGAGATTGGTGCTGCCCGATGCGTTCACGAACGATACGCTTGACTGGCCCGCCGACGTAAGCAGCTGATTGTTCCGCCATGTGTCCGGCAACATCACGAGCGAGGTCTTGGCGAAGTAGAGAGAGGCCGTTCCGGTCTCGGTGCCGCCTGGCTGCAAATTCTTGGCGCGGATGTAGATGTTGTTCAGGCCGGGATTGAGGATGTGCTTGCCCTGATCGGGACCGCCATACGTCGAAACGGCCTGCTCCACCGACAACGTGCCACTCTGGAGCGGGATGATGTCGGGCGACATGTATGGAACGCCCGTCGACGGGAAGACGCCGGTGTCGCCAAAATTGTCCCGCACGTAGATGTCTTGATAGCTCGGCATCGCCTGCTCCCTACGCTTACCCGCTCTGAGATATATCGTCTATCGACACAATCAAACATTGCATCGCGGGCCCTGCAAATCAACTAAAAGTTTTATTTCTGATTTTATCGCCCAGCTGGCCGGCGACGTCGCCTTCCGAATGAGGGCGTTGCGAAGCCGGCGGACTACAGCCATGGACAAAGCGAGGTCAACCCGCGCCAAAGTGATCCCGGCCGTTCTCGACAGCCGCACCGGCCAGGGTTAGAGGCTTAGGGCCACGTCCCATCTGGAGAGGCCGCCGTGACGACCCAGAGTGCCGCAATACCCGCGTTTCGACCGGCCAGTACGCCGGCGCTGACCGCCTCGCTGGCGGTCACGCTGATCGCGGCGGCGACGATCGCGGGCGCCTGGTTCTTTCAGCTCGTGCTGGAGATTCTGCCCTGTCCGCTCTGCCTCGAGCAGCGCTACGCCTATTATCTCGCGATCGCGCTCGGTGCGCTCACGGCGCTCGCGGCGCGGAGCGGCGCGCCGCGGCCGCTGCTGCTGGCCGGGCTCGCGCTCCTCGCGCTGGCGGCGCTCGCCAATGCCGGCCTCGGCACCTATCACTCGGGCGTCGAATGGGGGTTGTGGAAGGGGCCGACCGACTGCACGGGTCCGGTCGGAAATCTCGGCAGCGCCGGCGATCTGCTGTCGCGGCTCGACACCGTCAAGGTGGTGCGTTGCGACGAGGTGCAGTGGCGCTTCCTCGGCCTGTCGCTCGCCGGCTACAACGTGCTGATCTCGCTGCTGATGGCCGCGATCGCCGCCTGGGGTTTCGTGCGGACGGCGAGCCGCACGTAGTTATAGCACGCTTGCGCCTTCGTGCTGGAAGCCGAGATAGCTCGCCGCCACCGCCTCGTTCGCCGCGATGTCGCTGGCCTTGCCGCTGAGCACGAACTCGCCGAGCTCCATCACATAGGCCTGGTCGGCGATCTTCAGCGCGGCCTGCGCGTTCTGCTCGACCAGCAGCACGGACACGCCGCTGGCGCGCAGCTCAGTGATGATGCGGAAAATATCGGCGACGATGATCGGCGCGAGGCCGAGGCTCGGCTCGTCCAACATCAGGAGCTTCGGCGCGCCCATCAGCGCGCGGCCCATGGCGAGCATCTGCTGCTCGCCGCCGGAGAGCGTGCCGGCAAGCTGCTTGCGCCGCTCCTTCAGGCGCGGAAACAGCGCATAGACCTGCTCCATCGAGGCCTTTGCCTTGCTTCTCTCGATGCGGAAGGCGCCGAGCTCGAGATTGTCCTCGACATTCATGGTCACGAACAATTCGCGGTGCTCCGGCACGAGGCCGAGCCCCATCGCGACGCGGTCCTCGATGTCGAGCCGGGCCAGGTCCTGGCCGGCAAAGGCGACACGACCCTTCAACGGCAGGATGCCCATGATGGCCGACAGCAGCGTGGTCTTGCCGGCGCCGTTGGCGCCGACGATGGTGACGATCTGGTTCTCGCCGACTTCGAGCGCGACCGAGCGGACGGCCTCGACCTTGCCGTAGGCGACATGCGCATCGGTGACGGACAACAGCGCGCTCATGCCGCCACTCCGAGATAGGCCTTGATCACTTCGGGATTTGTCTTGATCGTGGCAGGCGTGCCTTCCGCGATCTTGGTGCCGAAATCGAGCACCACGATGCGGTCGGCGAGATTCATCACAAAGCCCATGTCGTGCTCGACCAGCAGCACGCTCATGCCGCCGTCGCGCAAATCGCGCAGCAGTTTCGCAAGCTGCTGTTTTTCCATGTGGCGCAGGCCCGCCGCGGGCTCGTCGAGCAGCAGCAGCATCGGATCGACGCACAGCGCGCGGGCGATCTCGACGATGCGCTGTTGGCCGAGCGACAGAGATCCTGCGAGTTGATGCATCTGGTCGGCGAGGCCGACGCGCTCGATCTGGCGGGCGGCTTCCGCAAGCAATTTTGCCTCGTCGGCGCGGTCGAGACGCAGCATCGAGGCGAGCGGCCCGGAATGGCCGCGCAGATGCGCGCCGATCGCGACGTTCTCCAGCACGGTCATATCGGGCACGAGCTTGACGTGCTGGAAGGTGCGGGAGATGCCGAGCTTGACGATCTCCTGCGGCGGCGCGCGATCCACTTTCCTGCCGAGCACCGAGATCGAGCCCGAGCTAGCCGATAGCACGCCGGTGATCAGGTTGAAGGTGGTGCTCTTGCCGGCGCCGTTGGGGCCGATCAGCGCAACGATCTCGCCGGCCTGGACCTCGAAGGAGACATTGTTGACGGCGACCACGCCGCCGAACTGCTTGCGCGCCTTCTCGACCTGGAGCAGCACGTTGGATTGGCCGGGCGGGCGGGGTCGCGCCTCCAGCTTCAGCGAGGTGTCCGGCTTCCTGCCAGCCGTGCGCTCGGGCAGGAACGACATCAGCCAGGGCCAGACGCCGCCGGGCGCAAGTTGCAGCAGCGCCACCAGCAGGATGCCGAACACGATGGTCTCGACCTGGCCGGAGCCGGGCAGGATCAGCGGCAGGTAGCTCTGCAGCACCTCTTTCAGGATCACGACGATCGCAGCACCCAGCACGCCGCCCCAGACATAACCGGCGCCGCCGACCACCGCGATGAAGAGATATTCGATGCCGGCCTGCGCACCGAACGGCGTCGGGTTCACCGCGCGCTGGAGATGGGCGTAAAGCCAGCCGGAGAGGCCCGCAAGCACGGCGGCGTGGATGAACACCAGCAGCTTTGCGCGCGGCGTGTGCACGCCGAACGCTTCGGCCGCGACATGGCCGCGCCGCAGCGCGCGGATGGCACGGCCGGTGCGGGAGTCCAGCAGGTTCATCGTGAGCAGGGCCGAGAGGATGACCGCGACCCAGATCGCAAAGTAGATCGAGCCGGGTGAGAGCATCCTGAACGTGCCGATCGACAGCGGCGGGATCGCCGAGATGCCGTCGTTACGCCCGAGGAATTCCAGCTTGCTGAAGAGGTAGAACAGGCCGAGCCCCCAGGCCAGCGTGCCGAGCGGCAGATAATGGCCGGAGAGGCGGACCGTAACCAGGCCGAGCAGCACCGCAAGCAATCCACTGACCACGAGCGAGAGCGGCAAGGTCAGCCACGGCGACAGTCCGTAAGCCGTCGTCAGCAGCGCCGTGGTGTAGGCGCCGAAGCCGACGAAGGCGGCCTGGCCGAACGAGGTCAGGCCACCGACACCGGTGAGCAGCACAAGGCCCATCGCGACCAGCGCGGTGAGGCCGATATTGTCGAGCAGCACGATCCAGAATGGCGGCATGCCCGGGACGAACGGGATCGCTGCCATCAAAGCTGCGAAGATGAGGATGGGAAGCCGGCTCTGCATCTTAGGCGTCAGTCCTTCTCTTCCTCGACGGCAGGTGCGGCTAGCGACCGCAGCAGCAGCACGGGGATCAGGAGCATGAACACGATCACCTCCTTGTAGTTGGAGGCATAGAAGGACGAGAACGCCTCGACGATGCCAACGAAGAGGGCTGCGACCGCCGTGAGGGGATAGCTGACGAGGCCGCCGATGATCGCGGCGACGAAGCCCTTCAGGCCGATCAGGAAGCCCGAGTCATAGTAAAGCGTCGTGATCGGCACGATCATGATGCCCGACAGCGCACCGATGACGGAGGCCAGCAGGAAGGCGATCTGGCCCGACAGCGTGGTGCGGATGCCGGCGAGCCGCGCGCCGAGCCGGTTGACGGCGGTGGCGCGCAGCGCCTTGCCGTAAAGCGTCAGCCCGAAGAACAGCCAGAGCCCGACGATGAAGGCGATGGTGATGCCGTAGACCGTGATGCTCTGGCCGGTGAAGCGCAGCGAGCCCGCGGTGAACGCGCCGGAGAGCACCGCCGGTCCGCGCTGGCCCTCGGCGCCGAAGAACAGCAGGCCCAATCCTTGGAGCGCGAGATGGACGCCGACCGAGGCGATCAGCAGCACCAGCACCGAGGTGTGTGCCAACGGCTGGAACGCGATGCGATACAGAAACAGGCCGATCATCGCGACGATCAGCAGCGACAGCGCGATGCAGACCGCAACCGGCGGCTTCTGGCCGGCGAAGTACAGCGTCACCGCCAGCACGATGGCCGGCAACACGATGTTGGCGAGGACGCTGCGGACGATCAGCCGGCCATGCAGCGCCTTGCGGGCAACGAACAGGTCGAAAGCGAAGGCGACGGTGCCCATGGCGAGCGCCAGCTTGGCCGTGCCCGGCATCTGGCCCGAGGCCAGCGAGGCATAGGTCAGCGCGCCATAGGTGACGAACTCGCCCTGGGGGATCAGAATGACGCGGGTGACGGCAAATACCAGCACCAGCGCCAGGCCGAGCAGCGCATAGATCGCGCCATTGGTGATGCCATCCTGCAGCAGGAACAGCATGATGGTGGTGTTCAAGACCGGACGCTCCCCCTCAAAGATTAAGGACCGGTCTCCGCGATCGCGGTGGATGGTCCGTTCACAGCCATTGAAATACGCTGACGATATTTGATATGATCCATAACAATTATCGAATATAACTTCAAGGGTGAGAGACGACCCCTCCCGAATTTAGCGGGATTACGAGCACGAGGCGATGACCGTTTCCAAAACCGCTGAAAAGTCCTCTGAAAAGCCTGGCGACGGGGCCAAGGGCCGCAAGGATGCCGCCGAGGGCCTGCCCGAAGCCCTCCAGCTCGGCGAGCTCTCGGAACAGCTCGGCTACGTGCTCAAGCGCGCCCAGCTCAAGGTGTTCGAGAACTTCTTGCGCTGCGTGGCCTCGCTCCAGCTGACGCCGGCGCAGTTTTCGGTGCTGCTGCTGGTGGAGAAGAACCCGGGCCGTAACCAGACCGAGATCGCCTCGACCCTCGGCATCCTCCGGCCGAATTTCGTCGCCCTGCTCGATAATCTCGAGAGCCGCGACCTCTGCGCCCGGATCCGCTCCACCAACGACCGCCGCTCGCACATTCTCGTTTTGACCGACAAGGGCAAGGCCGTGCTGACGCGCGCCAAGAAGCTCGTCGCCACCAAGCACGAGTCACGGCTGAACGAGCTGCTGGGCCAAGCCAACCGCGAAGCGCTGCTCGGGATGCTGTCGAAGATCGCAAACGAGTTTTGAGCCTCCGCCGTCATCGCCCGGTCAAGCCGGGCGATGACGGCGAACAAGCGGAATCAGCGGAGCAACAACGGCTGCTACCGGTCGCGCTCGGCCAGGGCACCTTCGATCGCGCGCACGACGAGCAGGGCCGATCGCTCGTCCAGGTGCACGCCGTCGGCCCAGCGCAGTTCGCCCGACGGCGGATCGATCGGCAGCCAACGCTCGCGATCCGGGAAGGCCGCGTGGACGATCGCCTTGCTCATCCTGACCATGCGCGAATCCTCGATCTCCGCCGCGAAGGGGATCTCGAGCAGGAAGGCGCGTGATCCCCGCCGCTCGATGTCGTCGATGAGCTGTCTGATGCGCGCCACGTTCGCGTGCGCCTGAGCGGTGGGGTCGTCGTCATTCATCTGTTGCACGGCACGGTCGAGATAGACCCTGTTGTCGAATGTGCTCGGCGGCTCCTTGAGCAGGCGATCCCGCTCGGCGCGCGCGTCTGCAGGATTCGGCGGCGTGTGATTCCACGTTTCATAGGCCGCAGCCGCCGTTCGCACCGGGCGCAGGAATAGCGTCTCGGTGCGCGCGCCGCCGGAAAATTTGGCGATCAGCGCGTCGTCGGGCAGGCGCGTGAGAACGTTGGTCTCGATCAGGACGATCTTCGGCAGGCTTTTCCGCTTCGCGACGATGTCCAGGCTGGTCACCGGCGAGCCGCCGGCGAGCGCGAGATTGCGGACGCGCGGGCGCGTGAAATATTCCTCCTTCAGACGCCAGGCGACCGAGCTGCCGACCAGCACGAGGTCAGGCACGGGCTCCCCGACATAGCGGTTGAGCGTGATGATGGTGCCGTCGCGGGTGGTGACGGTCGGCTGCTGCAGCCCGAAGCCGAAACGCGCGGTGGCAAGGCTGCAGGCGAGCAGCAGCGCCACCGCGACGCCCGCGCATTTGATCAGCCATGAAAGTCTCGGTGACTGCGGCATGGTCAGAACTGGAAATAGATGAAGGCGGCGTCCGGCCCGGCCTCGAGCCAGGCCATCGCCGCCAGCGCGCCATAGAGGTACGGCTCCCATCGCCGCAGCTTGCCCTCCAGGAGCGCACCGATGCCGAGGTGCTGGATCAGGACGGGGAGGGCGTAGAGCAGCGCCATGTTGCGGAACAGCTTTGTCGGATTGGGATTGTCAGTCGGCGCGAACATCCCTGCGAGATAGCCGAGCGCGTGATCGAAGTTCGGCAGCTTGAAGAAGATCCAGAGCATCGTCACGGAGAAAAACACCACGCCCATGCGGGCGACCCGCACCACAGGCCCGGCTTCGCCGAGAAATCTCAGGAACGGCCGCTCGACGACCAGCAGCAGGCCGTGCAGCATGCCCCACAGCGCGTAGCTCAGGCTCGCGCCATGCCAGAGCCCGCCGAGCGTCATCACGATCATCAGATTGAGGCAGGTCCGCGCCGGTCCCTTCCTGTTGCCCCCGAGCGGGATGTAGAGATAGGTCCTGAGCCAGGTCGACAGCGAGATGTGCCAGCGGGTCCAGAACTCGGAGAACGAGACCGCGATGTAGGGCAGGTCAAAGTTGACGGGCAGGCGGTAGCCGAACAGCAGCGCCAGGCCGAGCGCGATCGCCGAGTAGCCGAAGAAATCGGCATAGATCTGGTAGCTGTACAGGAACACGAGCAGCCAGCGGTCCGGCGTCGACACGGTCTCGTAGAGCGGATAGTCCATGTAGGACGTCATCTCGTTGAGATTGTTCGCGACGTAGAGCTTGAAGAAGAAGCCGGTCAGGACCCATTTTGCGGCCGCGACGACATCGACGTCAGCGAGCCGTTTGGGCGCGATCTGCGGCATGAACTGCCCCGCGCGGGTGATCGGCCCGGACACGAGCTGCGGGAAGAAGATGATGTAGAGGAACACCTCCCGCAAGCGTGGCGGCCGCTTCTCGCGCGTCAGGTCGACCAGCAGGCTGATATTGTGGAACACGAAAAACGAGATGCCGATCGGCAGCGGCAACCGCAGCAGCACATCCAGCGGTGCGACGCCGGTCGGGTGAACCGCGGCTAAGTCGATGAACAGCAGCTTGTATTTGAAGAACGCCAGCAGCGCGAGATTGAACACGATGCCGGCCGGCATCCAGAGCGCGCGGTTGTCGAACGCCAGCACCAGGCAGAGATAGGTTCCGAGCACGGCAAGCAGCAATAGCGGCAGCAGTTCCGGCTGGCCGGCGCCATAGAACACCAGGCTTGCGAGCACCAGCAGCTGAACCTGGAAGCGGCGCAACGGCGGCAAATAATAGGCGCCGAACACCACCGCAACGAAGATGCCGAACTGAAACGAAGTGAATGTCATGCCGCCCCGGATTGCCGGTCCGGGGATGTAGCATCTTCGCTCCCGCCATCCTAGTCTCCGGGCCAGCGGCTTGCTCGCGGCCCATCCTTCGAGACGCCCGCTTTGGCGGGCTCCTCAGGATGAGGTCTCGTTTCAAAACCTTGATCCAAACCCTACGCTCTAAGACCCTCATGGTGAGGAGCGCCGCCTTACGGCGCGTCTCGAACCACGAGGCCAAAGCAGGTTCACAGTCCTCAAGCGCCACATGCGGCGGCCTTGACCTTCCTGCCCTAATCCGCTCCTTTTGGCGCGACACAATGATCCCCCTCAGGGGAACGCCAAGACTACGCCAAGAGAACGCCAGGGTAAGCTTCCATGTCTTTCGTCCTCGCCATCGACCAGGGCACAACCTCCTCGCGCGCGATCGTGTTTCGCAGCGACATCTCGATTGCTTCGCGTGCGCAAGCCGAGTTTCCGCAGCATTTTCCGGCCTCAGGCTGGGTCGAGCACGAGCCGGAGGACATCTGGACCTCGACCGTGACGGTCTGCCGCGACGCAATCGAGAAGGCGGGCATCACGGCGAAGGACATCGCCGCGATCGGCATCACCAACCAGCGCGAGACCACGGTGGTGTGGGACCGCGCCACGGGACAAGCCGTGCACCGCGCCATCGTCTGGCAGGACCGCCGCACCGCCGACATCTGCGCGAAGCTCAAGCACGAGGGCTGCGAGCCCACGATCTCGCAGAAGACCGGCCTGATTATCGATCCCTATTTCTCCGGCACCAAGGTCGCCTGGATCCTGGACCACGTGCCCGGTGCGCGGGGACGCGCCGCCCGCGGCGAGCTGATGTTCGGCACCGTCGATTGCTACCTGCTGTGGCGCCTCACCGGCGGCAAGGTCCACGCCACCGATGCCACCAATGCCTCGCGCACGCTGCTGTTCAACATCCACACCGGACAGTGGGACGACGAGCTGCTCGATATCATCGGCGTGCCGCGCTCGATGCTGCCCGAGGTGAAGGACTCCTCTGCCCATTTCGGCGAGAGCACGCCGGACCTGTTCGGCGGCGCGATCGCGATCTCCGGCATCGCCGGCGACCAGCAGGCCGCGACCATCGGGCAAGCCTGCTTTCGTCCGGGGATGATGAAGTCGACCTACGGCACCGGTTGTTTCGCCCTGCTCAACACCGGCACCACGCCTATCGTCTCGAAGAACAAGCTGCTCACCACCATCGCCTACCAGCTCGGCGGCAAACGCACCTACGCGCTCGAAGGCTCGATCTTCGTTGCAGGCTCCGCCGTGCAGTGGCTGCGCGACGGCCTCGGCATCATCAAGCACGCCGCCGAAACCGGACCGCTCGCCGATCAATCCGACTCCATGCAGAGCGTCTATCTGGTCCCGGCCTTCGTCGGCATGGGCGCGCCCTACTGGAATCCGCGCGTCCGCGGCGCCCTGTTCGGCCTCACCCGCAACACCGGCCCGGCCGAGCTTGCCCACGCCGCACTCGAAAGCGTCTGCTACCAGACCTTCGATCTCTGGGCCGCGATGCGCGCGGACTGGCCGAGCTCGGAAATCGCGAGCGTCGTGCTGCGCGTCGATGGCGGCATGACCGCGTCGGACTGGACCATGCAGCGTCTCGCCGATCTCCTGGACGCGCCGGTCGATCGCCCCGTGATCCAGGAGACCACCGCGCTGGGTGCGGCCTATCTCGCCGGGCTCCAGGCCGGCGTCTATCCCGAGCCGACCAAATTCGCCGACAATTGGCGGCTCGAGCACCGCTTCAAGCCGAACATGAGCCAGGCCACGCGCGATCGAAAGCTCGCCGGCTGGGCCCGCGCGGTGAAGGGCGTGCTGGCGAGCGACGAGGGGGAATAGCGGGCGCGTTGCGCCCCAATCAACAACAACGGGAGAAGACAATGAACACGGATCTCAACCGGGTCATCCAAAAGCTCTGCGGCGCTGCGATCTGCACCGCGCTGCTCGCCTCGCCAGCCCTCGCGCGCGACAAGCCGAACCCGCTCGGCAGCGCGCGGCAAACCAAATCCGACGTCGCCGGTCTCAACGCCCCCGCCCGGATCCTGGTCGACGTCTGGGGCATTCCGCACATCTATGCCGGCAACGAGCACGACCTGTTCTTTCTGCAGGGCTTCAACGCCGCGCGCGACCGGCTCTGGCAGATCGATCTTTGGCGCAAGCGCGGCCTGGGCCTGCTCGCCAGGGATTTCGGCCAGGTCTATGCCGAGCAGGACAAGGCACTGCGGCTGTTTCTCTATCGCGGCGACATGAATGCGGAGTGGGCGGCCTACGGCCCCAAGGCAAAGACCTATGCGGACGCCTTCGTTGCCGGCGTCAACGCCTATGTCGCCGACGTGCGCGCGGGAAAACGTCCGCTGCCGACCGAGTTCAGGATCGCCGGCACCATGCCGGATCTTTGGGTCGCCGATGACGTCGTCCGCATCCGCAGCCACGGCCTGACCCGCAACGTCGCCTCCGAAGTGAAGCGCTCGCTGGTCGCGTGCGCCGCCGGCCTCGATGCCGATCGGTTTCGCGTCAAGCTCGAACCGGCCTGGACCACGAAAATCCCCGATGGGCTCGACCCCTGCAGCGTGCCGAAGGCCGTGCTCGCGGCCTACGATCTCGCGACCCGCCCGGTGGCCTTTGCCGCGCCAAAGGACCAGAAGGCCGCGCTCGCGCACGATCCCGACAAATACCTCACTCAAGCCGATCAGCAGCGCGACACCATCGGCTCCAACAACTGGGTGATCGCGGCTTCGCGCACCGCGACGGGCCGTCCGATCCTCGCCAACGATCCGCATCGCGAGCACAGCGTGCCCTCGCTCCGCTACATCGTCGGGCTCAATGCGCCCGGCATCTCCGTGATCGGCGCCGGCGAGCCGGCGCTGCCCGGCATCTCGATCGGCCACAATGGCACCATCGCCTTCGGCCTCACCATCTTCAACGTCGACCAGGAAGACCTCTACGTCTACGAGCTCAATCCGCAAAATCCCAACCAGTATCGCTACGGCAATGGCTGGGAGGACATGCGCATCGTCCACGAGAAGCAGCAGGTCAAGGGCGAGGCCGATCGCGATCTCGAGCTGAAGTTCACCCGCCACGGCCCCGTGATCTTCGTCGACGACGCCAACAAGCGCGCCTTCGCCGTGCGCTCGATCTGGTTCGAGCCCGGCACCTCGGCTTACTTCGGCTCGTCGGACTACATGACCGCAAAGGACTGGAACGGTTTCCTCGGCGCCATGCGGCGCTGGGGCGCGCCGTCGGAAAACCAGGTCTATGCCGACACCAAGGGCAATATCGGCTGGGTCGCCGCCGGCAAGACGCCGCGCCGCCTCAACTTCGACGGCCTCATGCCGGTGCCCGGCGATGGCCGTTATGAATGGCAGGGATTCTTGTCGCTCGACGAGCTGCCGAAATCGTATCAGCCCAAGCAGGGCTTTTTCGCCACGGCGAACCACATGAACCTGCCGCCCGATTATCCCGTCAACGAGCGCAGGGTCGGCTTCGAATGGTCCGACAGCGCGCGCTGGCAGCGCATCACCGACGTGCTCGCGGCCAACAGCAAGGTGACGCTCGCCGACGCCATGGATCTGCAGAACGATGACACCGCCATGCTGGGACGCCGGCTGGTCAAGCTGCTGCAGCCGTTGTCGTCTGATGATGTCAACGTGAAGCAGGGTCTCGATCTGCTCAAGCCGTGGGACGCGCGCGATTCCGCCGACAGCGCCGCGGCGGCCGTGTTCGAGGTTTGGATCGCCAATCATCTCGGCCCCAGGCTGCTGAAAACCACGGCGCCCAAGGCGGCGGACCTGATCGCGCCCGAGGCCTCCAGCATTCCGGCGCTCGTCGCCGCGCTGGAATCGCCGGATGCGTCGTTCGGCGCCGATCCCGCAGCCGCGCGCGACCAGATTTTGCGCGACAGCCTGGGTACGGCCGTGGCCGATGTCGCCAGCAAGCTCGGTCCTGATGCCTCCACCTGGCGCTGGGGCCGGCTCCATGTCGCCAAATTCGATCACGCGCTGATGCCGCTCGCCGACAAGGCCACGGCGGCGCAACTATCGGTCGGCCCGCTCGCCTATGGCGGCGCCGCCAACGTGCCGCGCGCCGCCACTTATCGCCGCTCGGATTATCAGCTCACCGCGGGCGCCTCGTTCCGCATGGTGCTCGATGTCGGCAATTGGGATGCGAGCCGCACCATCAACACGCCCGGCCAGTCCGGCGATCCCTTCAGCGGCCACTACCGCGACCTCGCCCCGCTCTGGGCCACCGGCCAATACGTGCCGTTGCTCTACAGCCTCTCGGCGGTGGAAGCCGCCACCGCGGAAGCGATCACGCTGACGCCAAGGTGAGGGGCCTTCACCTCTCCCCGCTTGCGGGGAGAGGTCGGAACGCATCGAGAGATGCGTTCCGGGTGAGGGGGTACAGGTCTATCGACAGACAGAGCTCGCGGAGAGAGGCCCCTCACCCCAACCCTCTCCCCGTAAGAACGGGGAGAGGGAGCGCAGTCCCGTCACGGTCGCATGATTGCTCCACAGGAAACCGCCATGATCCTCCCCGACGGCTATTCCGACATCCCCGCCGGCAAGATCGCCGCAATCGTCGCCCATCTGGAGATGACCGCCCGTCCTCCGCACCGGAACGATCCACCCGGCGCGTGGATCATGCGCAAGGTCGATGCGGCCCCGCTTGATTGGTACCGCGATCTCTATCGCCGCGTCGGCGAGGAGTGGCTGTGGTTTTCGCGGGCGCGCATGACCGACGCCGAGCTCGCCGCAATCATCCACGCGCCGGGCATCGAAATCTACGCACTGGTCGTGGGCGGCCGCGATGAAGGCCTGCTCGAATTGGATTTCCGCCACCCCGGCCAGTGCGAGCTGGTCTATTTCGGCGTCACCGCAGGCCTGATCGGCACCGGCGCCGCCCGATTCCTGATGAACCGCGCGCTTGAGCGCGCGTGGTCTGGCGATGTGCGTCGCGTCTGGGTGCACACCTGCACCTTCGATCATCCGTCGGCAGTCGCGTTCTATCAGCGCTCAAGCTTCATCCCGTTCCGCCGCCAGATCGAGGTGGCGGATGATCCGCGCCTCGACGGCACGCTGTCGCGCGATGCGGCGAAGCACGTTCCGATCATCGAGTAGCGAGTGTGGGGCGCGGCTCCTTCCGTCATTGCGAGCGCAGCGAAGCAATCCAGTTTTGGCTCCGCGGAAAGATTCTGGATTGCTTCGCTGCGCTCGCAATGACGAGGCGTGAGCGTCGCCGTTCCTCCGCTAATTGTCAAAGTTCACCGCCGTCGTGTTGGCGCCGCAGACAAGTACCGCGATACGTTCGCCTACCGACGGCCGATAACGGCCGGAGAGCAATGCGGCAAACGCCGCCGCGCCGCCGGGCTCGGCGACCAGGCGCAGGCGCGACCATAGCGCGGCCTGGGCCTGCCGGATCGAATCGTCGCTGACGAGGACGACGCGCTCGACATGGGCGCGCGCGATCGGAAACATCAATTCTCCGACACGGCGCGGCGCGAGGCTGTCGGCGGCGAGGCCGCTGGCCGGCGCGTCGACCGGGGCTCCTGCCGCGAAGGCGGCGTGGAGGGTCGGTGAGAGCTCCGGCTCGACGGCAATGATGCGGGTCCGGCCGGCGGTCCATGCCGCGATGCCGCCGATCAGCCCGCCGCCGCCGACCGCCACCAGCAGCGTGTCGATGCCGGGCGCGTCCTGCTCCAGCTCCAGTCCGACACTGCCCTGGCCGAGCAGGGTTTCGATCTGATCGTAGGCATGAACGGCCATGGCGCCGGTCCGCGCGACATGCGCTTCGCTGGCCGCAAGCGCATCGGCGTAGCGGTTGCCCGCGATCACGAGCTCGGCGCCATAACCCTTGATCCGCTCGGCCTTGGCGGGCGAGGTGATGTCGGGCACGAAAATCGTGGCGGGAATTTTGAGCCGCTGCGCTGCATAGGCGACGGCGGCGCCATGATTGCCGCCGGATGCGGCGACGACACCGGCTTGCGGCACCTGCCGCAGCAGCAGATTGGCGAACGCCCCTCGCGCCTTGAACGATCCGGAATGCTGCAGCAGCTCGAGCTTGAAAATGACGGGCGCGGCCGGCAGGCCGAAATCGGCGAGGTCGGCTGCGAGCAGTGGCGTGCGCCGGATGTGCGGGCGGATAACGGCTTCCGTCGCCGCGATCCGCTCCCGGGTGATGTCTGATGTCACTGTCATGATGCGGTCCTTGATAGCGCATCCGGACGACGCTGTCGCGAGCGCCGTTGCGTCAGGCGCAATGCTCCATGTCCAGGATTGTCCTTGCGCGGTTGCGATGTTGTCGTGGAAACTGATCGGCCCTGCCTCATCTACCGCCAGAGAAGAGCGAGAACCATGTTCCTGATCGGCCAATATGATTCCCCCTTCGTCCGCCGCGTCGCAATTGCGCTGCGGCTTTACGGGCTCGGGTTCGAGCACAAGCCGTGGTCGACCTTCGGCGATGCCGACAGAATAGCGCCGTACAATCCGTTGCGCCGCGTGCCGACCCTGGTGCTCGATGACGGCGAAGCGCTGATCGAGAGCACGATCATTCTGGACTATCTCGACGAGCTCGTCGGGCCCGAGAAGGCGATGCTGCCGCGAAGCGGCGTCGAGCGGCGCCGGCATCTGCGGATTTGCGCGCTCGCGACCGGCCTCGGCGACAAGGCGGTCAGCCTGCTCTACGAACGCGTGCTGCGGAAGGAGCAGCTCGCGCTATGGGTCGAGCGCTGCCAGGCGCAGATCGGCGACGTGCTCGGCGTGCTGGAAGCCGAGCGCGCCAAGGTGACGACGCTGTACTGGCTGGGTGGCCGCATCGGCCATGCCGACATCGCAGTCGCCTGCGTCACACGCTTCACCCGCGAGGCGCATCCGCAACTGTTCGACACGGCGCGCTATCCGGCGTTGAGCGCACATGCCGATCGCTGCGAGGCGCTGGCGCCGTTCCAGGAGATATTGCAGCCGCTGGCGCCGCCGAAGGGGTGAGGGGCCCCGTCATTCCGGGGCGCGCCGCTTGGCGCGAGCCCGGAATCCATTCATCGGCGACACTTGCTGCACAATAGATTCTCAGATGCGCAATTGCGCATCATAGCTCGCGCTCCGCGCGCCCCGGAATGACACCAAGGTCCGCTACGCGAATCCCACCTTGATCAAAATGGTCAGAAAGGAGCCGCCGACGATCGCACAGACCGCGGCGCCGATCAGCGGCCCCAGCGCGCCTTCCCGGCTCGCAGGCTCCAGCACGGCCTGTCCCGGCTGGTCCGGATCGTAATAAACTTTGACATTCTGCCCGGGATGATATCGCGCCGCGGCCTTTTCCGCGACCTCGCGAAACCCGGAGATCATGGTGCCGCCCCAATCGACTTCGGTGCCGATGAAGTCGCGCTTGCCGACCCTGTAGGCGTAGCGCAGGGCGACCTGATAGCGATGTCGGAGCTCGGTGGTCGTCGGCTTATCGTCGTGATCGGTCTTCTCCTCGATGATCTCCTCGATCACGTCGCAACGGGTGATCCTGCCAGCTGTGGTCGGCCAGCGCAGGCTGGCGCTTGCGAGCCGGCGGGTCCTGACATATTCGGCGACGAGGAACACGCCGCCCACGAGCACGATGATCGGCAACGCGAACGCGAACAGCGGAACGCCCTTGTCGGCGTAGAGCACACGACCTGCAAGCGAATGCGCGGTCAGGGTCGCGGCAATGAAGCCGAGCACGATCGCGAACGCCACCAGCGCCGCGACGTTCTGCGCTTCGGCGGGCTCCAGTAGGGTTTCGGTCGGTTGCTTCGGATCGACGTAGACATCGACATGCGCCCCGACCGGATATCGTCCCGCCAGCTTTGCGGCGAGCACCCTTGTCGTGATGGTGGGCCCGCCGACAAAGATCTTGTCGCTTTCCAGCTCCTGGCCGCCGGCCTGATAGCGATAGCGGATGATGGGCCTGGCATCGTTCCGATCGTCCGAGGCGTGCGTCGCCGGCTGATCGACCCGGGAGACCGTGATGATGCCCTCGACCTTGTCCCAGCCCCGCGCGGCCTGCAACAGCCGCCACGTGCGGACCAGGCTGAACAGCATCAGTCCAAACAGCAGCACTGAGACGGCGGCGGCAATCTGCGTCCACATCAAGTGTTGGGCATCCAGCATTTGATTTCCTTGGCTCCCCGACGGCGACCGCCATTGGTCGCGGCGAACGCGCGTTGCGTTCACCGCGCTGTGGGGGAAACGCCGTGAAAGTGCGCAGCTGTGTGAAATGTGAGTTGGAAGGGCGGCGCTCCTCGCCCGCACTCCGTCATTGCGAGCGCAGCGAAGCAATCCAGAATCTCTCCGCGGCGGCACCCTGGATTGCTTCGCTGCGCTCGCAATGACGAGATCGGGGTGGAGAGCCTCTGCCGCTCGGCAAGCGAGATCTGCGATCCTGCCTTGATACAGGTGTTTTGCCCGACGGAGCAAGCGATTTCGGCAAGACCGAAAATCTCTCAAGCCCTTCAACCCCATCCCTACTGTGCATGGGGTTGTTTTTCGCTTTTGAGTGCGGGGAGGCCTACCCAGCCCCCACGCGCTTCTTCTGCCAGACCAGATGCACCGCGCAGGTGCAGCCGGGCGGATGCGAGGCGAGGTCCCTTGACGTCTCGTCGTTCGCGGGCGTCGCGGCAAAGGCCTTGTCGGCGTCCTCGCGCGGCGGGATGTAGTTCAGCACCGGCGCCAGCCAGCGCTCGGTCTCGGTGACCGACATGCCCTTGCGCGCGGCGTAGTCCTCGACCTGGTCGCGCTCGATCTTGCCGACGCCGAAATAATAGCTCTCGGGGTTCGCGAAATAGAGCCCGGACACGGACGAGCCCGGCCACATCGCAAAGCTCTCGGTCAGCTTCACGCCGGCGGTGGCTTCCGCGTCGAGCAGCTCGAACAGCGTCGCCTTCTCGGTGTGATCGGGCTGCGCCGGATAGCCGGGCGCGGGGCGGATGCCCTGATATTTTTCCAGGATCAGATCGTCGGTCGAGAGCGCCTCGTCCGGCGCATAGGCCCAGAACTCGCGGCGCACGCGGGCATGCATGCGCTCGGCAAAAGCCTCGGCCAGGCGGTCCGCCAACGCCTTGCACAGGATCGAGGAGTAGTCGTCATTGGCCATCTTGAAGCGGTCGGCGACCGCATCCTCGCCGATGCCGGCGGTGACGACGAAGCCGCCGACATAGTCGGGCACGCCCGCGGGCGCGATGAAGTCGGACAGCGCCGCGTTGAAGCGGCCCTCGCGCTTCTCGAGCTGCTGGCGAAGCGTGTGCAGCGTCGCGATTGCTTTGGTGCGGCTGTCGTCGGCATAGAGCACGATGTCGTCGCCTTGCGCGTTCGCCGGCCAGAAGCCAACGGTCGCGCGGGCGCGGAACCATTTCTCCTTAACGATCAGGTCGAGCATTTTCCGCGCGTCATCGTAGAGCGAGCGCGCGACTTCGCCGACCTTGGCATCGTTGAGAATCGCGGGGAAGCGGCCGGCGAGCTCCCAGGTCTGGAAGAACGGCGTCCAGTCGATATAGGGCACGAGCTCGGCCAGATCGTAGTCGTCAAAGCTCCTGGTGCCGAGGAAGGTCGGCTTCACCGGCTTGTTCGCGGCGAAGTCGACCGGCACGCGGTTCTTGCGGGCCACGTCCAGCTTCAGCCGCTTCTTGTCGGCCTGCGCGCGGAAATACGCGTCCGAGATCTTTGCGTATTCGGCGCGCACCTCGGCGGCATAGGCCTCGCGCTTCTCAGGGCTCAGCAGCGAGGACGCAACGCCGACCGCGCGGCTGGCGTCGTTGACGTGGACGACGGGACCGGCGCGATAGCTCGGGTCGATCTTCACTGCCGTGTGCACGCGGCTCGTGGTCGCGCCGCCGATCAGCAGCGGCAGCTTCAATCCTTCGCGCTGCAATTCGCCGGCGAAGAACGCCATCTCGTCGAGCGAGGGCGTGATCAGGCCGGACAAGCCGACGATGTCGGCCTTCTCCGCTTTCACCGTCTCGACGATCTTGGCCGCCGGCACCATCACGCCGAGGTCGATGACCTCGTAGTTGTTGCACTGGAGCACGATGCCGACGATGTTCTTGCCGATGTCGTGCACGTCGCCCTTCACGGTCGCGAGCACGATCTTGCCGGCCGAGCTCGAGCCTTCGGTGCCGATGCCGTTGGCGAGGTTGCGCGCCTTCTCCTCCTCCATGAACGGCATCAGCCAGGCCACCGCCTGCTTCATCACGCGCGCCGACTTCACCACCTGCGGCAGGAACATCTTGCCGTCGCCAAAGAGGTCGCCGACCACGTTCATGCCGGCCATCAGCGGGCCCTCGATCACGTCGAGCGGCCGCCTGGAGGCCTTGCGGGCTTCCTCGGTGTCCTGCTCGATGAACTCGGTGATGCCGTGCACCAGCGAATGCGACAGCCGCTTCTCCACCGGCCATTCGCGCCAGGCGAGATCGGCTTCCTTGCTCTCCGTCTTCTTGCCGCGGAATTTTTCCGCGAGCGCCAGCAGGCGCTCGGATGCGCCCGCGTCGCGATTGAGGACGACGTCCTCGCAGGTCTGGCGCAGCTCGGGATCGATGTCGTCGTAGACGATCATCTGTCCGGCATTGACGATGCCCATGTCCATGCCGGCCTTGATGGCGTGATACAGGAACACCGAGTGCATGGCCTCGCGCACCGGCTCGTTGCCGCGGAACGAGAACGACAGATTGGAGACGCCACCCGAGATGTGCGCGCCCGGCAGGTTCTTGCGGATCCAGCGCGTCGCCTCGATGAAGTCGACGCCGTAATTGTTGTGCTCCTCGATGCCGGTCGCGATCGCAAAGATATTCGGATCGAAGATGATGTCTTCCGGCGCGAAGCCGACGCGGTTCACCAAGATGTCGTAGGCACGCTTGCAGATCTCGGTCTTGCGCGCGAACGTGTCGGCCTGGCCGACTTCGTCGAATGCCATCACCACGACGGCCGCGCCGTGACGGCGGGCGATCCTGGCTTCGTGGATGAACTTGTCCTCGCCTTCCTTCATCGAGATCGAGTTGACGACCGGCTTGCCCTGCACGCATTTCAGGCCGGCCTCGATCACCGAGAATTTCGAGGAGTCGACCATCACCGGAACGCGGGCAATGTCGGGCTCGGCGGCGACGAGGTTGAGGAAGGTCACCATCGCGGCTTCCGAATCCAGCAGCCCTTCGTCCATGTTGACGTCGATGATCTGCGCGCCATTCTCGACCTGGTCGCGCGCGACCTGAAGTGCCGCGGTGTAGTCGCCGGCGGTGACGAGCTTGCGGAAGCGCGCCGAGCCGGTGACGTTGGTGCGCTCGCCGATGTTCACGAAGGGAATCGCGTCGGTCAGAATGAAGGGCTCGAGGCCGGAGAGCCGCAAGCGCGGTTCGATCTCCGGCACGATGCGCGGCTTGTGCGGCGCGACGGCCGCGGCGATCGCGGCGATATGGTCCGGCGTGGTGCCGCAGCAGCCGCCGACGATGTTGACGAGGCCGGACGCAGCGAACTCGCCGACCAGGCGGGCCATGTACTCCGGCGTCTCGTCATACTGGCCGAACTCGTTGGGTAGGCCGGCATTGGGATAAGCGCAGACCAGCGTATCGGCGACGCGGCCGATATCGGCGATATGCGCGCGGAGGTCTTCGGCGCCGAGCGCGCAGTTGAAACCGATGGTGACGGGCTTGGCGTGCCGCACCGAATTCCAGAATGCTTCCGGCAACTGGCCCGAGAGCAGGCGGCCGGATTTGTCGGTGATGGTGCCCGACACCATCACCGGCATGTCGATCCCGAGCTGTTCGGTGATCTCGGCGATCGCATAGAGCGCGGCCTTGGCGTTCAGCGTATCAAAAATGGTCTCGACCAGCAGCAGATCGACGCCGCCATCGATCAGGCCGCTGATCTGCTCGCCATAGGATTTGCGCAGATCATCGAAGGTGACGGCGCGGTAGCCGGGATTGGCGACGTCAGGCGAGATCGAGGCGGTGCGGTTGGTCGGTCCAATGGCGCCGGCGACGAAGCGCGGCTTGCCGTCTTCGGCGGCGACAAGCTTGGCGGCGTTGCCGGCGAGGCGGGCGCCTTCGCGCGCCATCTCGTAGACGATGTCGGTGAGGTCGTAATCGGCCTGCGCGATCGAGGTGGTCGAGAAGGTGTTGGTCGCAACGATGTCGGCGCCGGCGCGCAAGTAGGCGGCGTGGATATCCTCGATCGCCTGCGGCTGGGTCAGGATCAAGAGATCGTTGTTACCGCGCAGGTCGCGATGGAAATTCTTGAAACGCTCGCCGCGAAACGCGGCCTCGTCGAACTGGAGGTTCTGGATCATCGTGCCCATGGCGCCGTCGAGCACGAGGATGCGCTCGCGCGCGGCATTGATGAGGGCGGTTCGCTTGGGCGAGGTGGATACGGTCATGGTGTCTTAGGCCGCCTTCTGCGCGCTCTTGGCGCGAATGCCGAGCAAATGGCTGATCGCGAACACGAGATCGGCGCGGTTCATGGTGTAGAAATGGAAGGTGTCGACGCCGTGCTTGGCGAGCTTCTGCACCTGGCCGGCCGCGACGGTTGCGGCCACCAGCTTGCGGGTCTCGGCGTCGTCGTCGAGGCCCTCGAATTTCGCGGCGAACCAGTCCGGCACGGTGGTGCCGGCGCGGGTGACGAAGGCTCTCGCCTGCTTGAAATTGTGCATGGGCATGATGCCCGGCACGATCGGGATGTTGATGCCGCGGGCGCGGACGCGGTCGAGATAGCGGAAGTAGAGGTCGTTATCGAAGAACACCTGCGTAATCGCGCGCGTCGCACCGGCGTCGACCTTGGCCTTCAGCGTGTCGATATCGGCATCGAAGTCGCGCGCCTCGGGATGCTTCTCGGGGTAGGCCGAGACCGACACTTCGATGTCGGCGTGCCGCTTCTTGATCCCCGCAACGAGCGCGTCCGAACTCTGATAGCCGTCGGGATGGGCGGAGTAGGGCGTGCCGATGCCGCCGGCGGGATCGCCGCGCAGCCCGACGATGTGGCGGACGCCGACCTCGTGATAGCGGTCGACGATCTCGTCGATCTCGCCGCGCGAGGCGCCAACGCAAGTCAGGTGCGCAGCCGGCAGCAGCGCAGTCTCTTTCAGGATGCGGGAGATGGTCGCGTGGGTGCGTTCGCGGGTCGAGCCGCCGGCGCCGTAGGTCACCGAGACGAATTTCGGGTCGAGCGGGGCCAGCCGGTTGATGGTCTCCCAGAGATTCCGCTCCATATCTTCGGTCTTGGGCGGAAAGAACTCGAAGGAGATCGCAGGCCGCCTTGTGGCGAGGTGCCCGTCTTGCCCGGCAGGCGTCGTCAAATCGGTCATGGCACCACTCACTCCAGGCCACTCGCCAGCGATCTGGCGGCGGCGGTCGGGTCTCACTTTGGAGGGGCTAAGATAGGGCAAAGGCAGGTTTCTCGACAGCCCATCGGAGATGGGAAATGGCCCACTTTTGGTAAGATCATGTCGAATATCGCGATAGGGAGGATCGGAGTGGGAAATGGCCTTAAGAGATATATTATACAATAATATCAGTAATGTAGCTCTATCTTAGTCACAGATAAAGTCGATCCGTGAGAGGTGGGCAGAATGAATTCCGTATTACGTCTGTTGCATCTGTCCCAACGTCCCGCTCTTGCCGCCCGTGCGGCCTCTCCGTCCGCACACGCCAGACCTGCGCTGTTCGCCCATTGCCGCCGAGCGGCCCTCCACTACGTTAGCGCGCCATGATCCCGCTCTCAGTCCTCGACCTCTCCGTCGTCACATCAGGCACAAAGCCCGCTGCGGCGCTGCGCAACAGCATCGACCTGGCGCGCCATGTCGACGGACTCGGTTATGTCCGCTACTGGCTCGCCGAGCACCATAACCTCGCCTCGGTTGCGAGCCCGGCGCCCGACGTGATGATCGGGCAGATCGCGGCGGTGACGAAACACATCCGAGTCGGCTCCGGCGGCGTGATGCTGCCCAACCATGCGCCGCTGGTGGTGGCGGAGCGCTTCAAGATGCTGGAGGCATTGTTTCCCGGCCGCATCGACCTCGGCCTCGGCCGCGCTCCCGGCACTGATGGCGCTACGGCCTATGCCCTGCGAAGCCGGCTCGACCGTCGCGAGGGCGACGATTTCCTGGAGCGGCTTCACGAATTGATCCTGTGGGAGACCCGCGAATTCCCCTCGGGCCATCCCTACCACAACGTCGTCGCCATGCCTGATGACAGTCCGCTGCCGCCGATCTGGTTGCTCGGCTCCAGCGATTATTCGTCGGAGCTTGCCGCGCAAGTCGGTATGGGCTTCGCCTTCGCGCATCATTTCGCGTCTCACGATGCGATCGATGCGATGGTGCACTATCGCAACCGCTTCCAGCCCTCGGCCTGGCGAGCGACCCCGCATGCGATCCTTGCGGTCGCTGTCATCACGGCGGATACCGACGAAGAGGCCGAAAAGCTCGCCACGTCTTTTGACCTCAACCGCCTGCGCCGCGACCGCGGTCAATATCTGCCGCTGCCAAGCGTCGAGGAAGCGCTGGCCTACCCCTATACGGATTCCGAGCGCGTCTCGATCACGCGCAACCGCTCGCGCCTGTTCGTCGGCAATCCGGTGACGGTGCAGAAGAAGCTTCAGCCGCTGATGGATTCGAGCAAGCCGGACGAGTTGATGGTGATCACGGCCGTGTACGACCACGAAGCGCGCAAGAGGTCGTATTCGCTGCTCGCGGAGGCATTCGGGCTGGCGAAGCAGGCAGCGTAAGTCCCGGCTCGCGCTTCACGCGTCCGAGACCTAATCCTGCTGCGTCTCGCTGAACGTCGCCCGAAACGGATGGCCGGGATACACGCCGACGATGCGGAATTCGCGCGAGAAGAATTTTAGCTCCTCGATCGCAAACGCAAGGCTTTTGTCTTCAGGGTGGCCGTCGACATCAGCATAAAACTGCGTGGCGAAGAAATTGCCGTCGACCATGTAGCTCTCGAGCTTGGTCATGTTGACGCCGTTGGTGGCAAAGCCGCCGAGCGCCTTGTAGAGCGCGGCGGGGAGGTTGCGCACGCGAAATACAAAAGTGGTGACCAGCGGGCCAGAGCCTTGTGGCGCCCATTTCGGCTCGCGCGCCAGCACCACGAAGCGCGTGGTGTTGTGGGCCTCGTCCTCGATGTCCTCAGCGAGGATGTCGAGGCCGTAGATCTGCGCGGCCAGGCGCGAAGCGATCGCGGCGACGGTCTTGTCCTTGCGCTCGGAAATGTCGCGGGCGCTGCCGGCGGTGTCGGCGTGCACGATGCCCTTGATGCCGAGCTTGCGGATGATGCGGCGGCACTGGCCGAGCGCATGCACATGGCTCTCGACGGATTTGATGTCGGACAGCTTCGTGCCCTTCACCGCCATCAATTGATGCCGGACCGGCAGGAACCATTCGCCGATGATGAAGAGGCCTGAGGCCGGAAGCAGATGATGGATGTCGGCGACGCGGCCGGCAACCGAATTCTCGATCGGGATCATCCCGAGATCGGCTTCGCCCGAGGAGATCGCCGACAGCGCGTCCTCGAAAGTGGCGCAGGGCATCGGCTCGGCGTCGGGATAGGCCTCGACAATGGCGATATGGGAATTGGCGCCAGGCTCGCCCTGGAATGCGATTTTCAGCTTGCTCATGACGGGCCTTGTAGCAGCGGCTCAGGATTTGGAAAGGATGCCGCGGGCGGTCTCGAGGTCCGCCGGCGTGTCGACCCCGCGCGGCACGGTGTCGACGATGGTGAAGTCGATGCGCATCCCGGCCTCCAGCGCCCGCAGCTGCTCGAGCTTCTCCTGCAGCTCCAGCGGCGACGGCGGCAGCGAAACGTAGCGCTCGAGCGCGGCGCGGCGATAGGCGTAGAGGCCGATATGGTGGTAGCGCGGTCCGTCGCCGGTCGGCGCGGTGGCGCGGGTGAAATAAAGTGCGCGCATCCGCTTACCCCCGAGCGGGGTTCCGATCGCCTTCACGACGCTCGGCGCGAGATCCTCCTCGTCGGTGTGGATCTGCGAAGCCAGCGTGGCGATGTCCACGGCCGGGTCTTCCAGCGGCGGCAGCACCTCGCGGATATTATCGATCGTGATCGTCGGGAAATCGCCCTGGAGATTGACCACGATCTCGGCCTTGCCGTCAGGATCGAGCTTCTGCATGGCTTCGTGGATGCGGTCGGACCCGGACGGATGCTCCGCGCGGGTCATCACCGCTTCGCCGCCATGGGCGGTCACGACCGCGGCGATCTCCGCCGTATCGGTTGCCACCGCGACACGGCCGATGCCGGCGGCCTCGGCGCGCCGCATCACATGCACGATCATCGGCAAGCCTGCGATATCGGCGAGCGGCTTGCCGGGCAGGCGGGTGGCGGCCATGCGGGCCGGGATCAGCACCAGGATGCGGGGATCGGTCATTGGTTCAAGGGCCTGGAAGCGGGACGTTTTCCGCATCGGGAAATGGGGTGGGGATGGGCTGGAAGCCGGGTCGCTTATACGGGTTGCCAGACCCCGGGCAAACCGATATCTGAATGGCAAAACTCGGGGAAACAATAAGGAACGTTTGATTCTCCGAGGCTCGTCCTGGCGGCCGCCCGGCTGCTATTTCCTTCTTGCGGTGTGGGGCCTAGCCGGAAATGGACTCTTTCGAACTGAACAAGATCCTCGGTGCCGTGCTCGGCACCTGTCTCGTTTTGCTGGTGACCAGCTTCACCGCGCAGGCGCTGTTCTCGCCAAAAATGCCGGAAAAGCCGGGCTTCGAGATCGCCGTGAAGGAAGAAGCCGGCGACAAGGGTGGCGCCGCCGCGGCCGCAGCCCCGTCCGAGCCGATCGAAAAGCTGCTCCAGACCGCCTCCGTCGAGAAGGGCGCCTCCGCCGCCAAGAAGTGCGCCGCCTGCCACACTTTCGAGAAGGGCGGTCCCAACCGGGTCGGTCCGAACCTTTACGGCATCGTTGGCGACCACCGCGGCGAAGGCCGCAACGGCTTCAACTTCTCGGCTGCGATGAAGGCCAAGGGCGGCACCTGGACCATCGACGAGCTGAACAAGTTCATCGCCAATCCGAAGGGCGACATCCCCGGCACCGCGATGGGTTTTGCCGGCATTCCGAAGGACAGCGAGCGCGCCGACGTCATCGCCTATCTGAACAGCCTCTCCGACAGCCCGAAGCCGCTCCCGACCGCGGCGAAATAAGGCTCTTCGGTCTCGATCTCAGATGTACGGCCAGGCTGAAAAGCCTGGCCGTTTCCATATCTGGCCTCGCGGCGTTGTTATCGGGGCGTTTCGCCGCAGCGAACCGCCCGGCGGGGCTTCCAAGATGAGGAAAAAGCAACATATTCGGTCGAAACCTCGCCTATATTGAGCACTTAAAGGGGTAACCTCCTTCAAGACAGGGATGTTGATTTGGCCATTACCCGACGCGATCTCTTGCTCTCCGGCGCCGCAGTCGCCGCGCTTCCCGCCCTCGGTTCCGCAGCCGGCGTTTCCGTCATCGGCGCGGCCGAGGCGCAATCGGCGGGTGAGCTATCTTCGAATGGCCTGCCCTGGCGCCATGCGCTGTCACTGTTCGGGAAGGTCAAGTATCCGGCCGACTTCAAGCGGTTCGACTACGTCAATCCGGACGCGCCCAAAGGCGGCTTCGCGCGCCAGATCGCCGTCGGTACCTTCGACAATTTCAATATCGTCGTATCAGGTGTGAAGGGGCAGGTCTCTGGTGCCATTGCCTTCATCTACGAATCCCTCACGACCCCCGCGCTCGACGAGGTCTCGACCGAATACGGCGCGCTGGCCGAAGCCGTGAGCCATCCGGACGATTTCTCCTTCGTCACCTATCGTTTGCGGCCACAGGCCAAATGGCATGATGGCAAGCCGGTCACCGTCGAGGACGTGATCTTCTCGCTCGATTCCTTCAAGAAGCACCACCCGATGTACTCGGCCTATTACAGCCATGTGGCGAAGGCTGAGAAGGTCGGTGAGCGCGACGTGAAATTCGTATTCGATGCACCGGGCAACCGCGAACTGCCGCAGATCGTCGGGCAACTCACGGTCCTGCCCAAGCATTGGTGGGAGGGAACGGACGCGCAAGGCCGCAAGCGCGATGTCTCAGCGACCACGCTTGAAGTGCCCCTGGGCTCCGGCCCTTACAAGGTCAAGGAATTCGTTGCCGGACGGTCGATCGCGCTGGAGCGCGTCAAGGACTATTGGGGCCGCGACCTCGCCGCCAATGTGGGCCGTAACAATTTCGACGAGCTGCGCTACGAGTATTTCCGCGATGCCACTGTCGCGATCGAGGCTTTCAAGGCCGATCAGGTCGATTGGCGCACCGAGAACAGCGCCAAGAACTGGGCGACCGCCTACGAATTCCCGGCCGTGAGCGAAAAGCGCGTGATCCTTGAGGAGTTCGCCAATCGCAGCTCGGGCGTGATGCAGGCCTTCGTGCCGAACCTGCGCCGCGCCAAGTTCAGCGATCCCCGCGTTCGCCGTGCGCTCAACTTCGCCTTCGACTTCGAGGAGATGAACAAGCAGCTCTTCTACGGTCAGTACAAGCGCATCAGCAGCTATTTTGACGGCCTCGACGAGCTCATGGCGACGGGATTGCCAGAGGGGAAAGAGCTCGAAATCCTCGAGACGGTTCGCGCCCACGTTCCGCCCGAAGTCTTCACGACGCCCTACACCAATCCGGTCGGCGGCAGTCCGGAAGCGGTGCGCGACAATCTCCGCGAAGCGCTGCGCTTGTTCAAGGAGGCCGGCTACGAGGTGCGCGACCGCAAGCTGATCGACGTCAAGAGCGGCACCCAGTTCTCTCTTGAATTGATGAACTCAGATCCGAGCTTCGAGCGGGTTACCCTGTTCTACAAGCCGTCGCTGGAACGGCTCGGCATTGCCGTCAGCGTGCGGACGGTCGACCCGACCCAATACGAGAACAGGACGCGCGAGTGGGATTTCGACATCGTCACCAACTCCTGGGGCGAGTCGCAGTCGCCGGGCAACGAGCAGCGCGAGTTCTGGTCGTCGAAGACGGCCGACATCGCCGGCTCGCGCAATATCGCCGGCATCAAGAATCCGGCGATCGACAAGCTGATCGAGCGGCTGATCTACTCCAGGGATCGCGATGATCTCGTCGCCGCCACGAAGGCGCTGGACCGTGTGCTGCTGTGGAACCACTACGTCGTGCCGCAGTGGACCTATACGAAGGTGCGCACGGCGCGCTGGGATCGCTTCGGTCGGCCGGCGGAATTGCCCAAATACGGCCAGTCCGGCTTCCCATTCGTCTGGTGGTACGACGCAGACAAGGCGGCGCGGATCGCAAAGAAGTCGTGAAGGACATTTCCCGCATGGCGCAGCTTTCACGCCGGCATGTGCTGGTCCTCGGTGTCGGCGGCGCATTCAGCGCTGCCGCACTCCGCAACGCGGCGGCGTCCGAGGGGCCCGCCGAAGCTCACGGCATCTCGGCGTTTGGCGACCTCAAGTATCCCGCCGACTTCCACCATTTCGGCTACGTCAATGTCGATGCGCCGAAGGGCGGCGCGTTCTCGCTGATCCCGTCGGTGCGGGCCTACAATCAGTCCTATTTCACGTTCTCTTCGCTCAACGCCTACATCCTGAAGGGTGAGGGTGCGCAGGGCATGGACATGACCTTCGCGCCGTTGATGGCACGCGCCAATGATGAGCCCGACGCGATGTACGGGCTTGCGGCGAAATCGGTGCGGATCTCGCCCGACAAGCTGACCTACACCTTCACGATGCGCCCCGAGGCCCGCTTCCACGACGGTGCCAGGCTCACCGCGCATGACGTCGCGTTCTCGCTCAATACGCTGAAGGAGAAGGGCCATCCGCTGATCGTCGTGCAGCTCCGCGATTTCGTGAAGGCCGAGGCACTGGACGACGCCACCGTGGCCGTGAGCTTCGCGCCGAGCCGCGCGCGCGACGTGCCGCTCTATGTTGCGAGCCTTCCGATCTTCTCGAAAGCCTATTACGCCACGCGCGCTTTCGATGAATCGACGCTCGATACGCCGGTGGGTTCCGGCCCGTACAAGGTCGGCAGGTTCGAGGTCAACCGCTACATCGAATACGAGCGCGTCAAGGACTGGTGGGGCGCCGACCTGCCGGTCTGCCGCGGCAGCTACAATTTCGACACGGTGCGCTACGAATTCTACCGCGACCGCGACGTCGCCTTCGAAGGCTTCACCGGCAAGAACTATCTGTTTCGCGAGGAGCTCACGGCGCGCATCTGGGCCACCCGTTATGATTTTCCGGCGGTGAAGGACGGTCGCGTCAAGCGCGAGCAGCTGCCGGACGAGACCCCGTCGGGCGCACAGGGCTGGTTCATCAATCTTCGTCGCAACAAATTCAGCGATCCGCGGGTGCGGGAGGCGCTGATCTACGCCTTCGATTTCGAGTGGACCAACAAGTCGATCATGTACGGCGCCTACGCGCGCACTCACTCGCCGTTCCAGAACTCCGACATGATGGTGTCCGGCCCGCCTTCGCCGGAAGAGCTCGCACTGCTGGAGCCCTTCCGTGGCAAGGTGCCCGACGACGTATTCGGGCAGCCCTTCGTGCCGCCGGTGTCCGACGGCTCCGGCCAGGATCGCGCTCTGCTGCGCAGGGCGGGCGAGCTGCTCAACGACGCCGGCTACGTCATCAAAGACCGCAAGCGGGTGCTGCCCAATGGCGAGCCCTTCACGATCGAGTTCCTGAACGACGAGCAGTCGATCCAGCCGCATCACGGGCCTTACTTGAAGAACCTCGCGACGCTCGGCATCGACGCCACGTTCCGCCTGGTCGATGCCGTGCAGTACCGCGCGCGGCTCGAGGATTTCGATTTCGACATGACGATCGAACGCTTCTCGATGTCGGCGACGCCCGGAGACGCCATGCGGGCGTTCTTCTCCTCGCAAGCTGCCAAGACCAAGGGCTCGTACAATCTCGCCGGCATCTCCGACCCGATCATCGACGCGCTGATCGAGAAGATCATTGCCGCCCAGACCCGGGCGGAGCTGACGACGGCCTGCCGGGCGTTCGACCGCGTGTTCCGGGCCGGGCGCTATTGGGTGCCGCAATGGTATGCGAACTTCCATCGCGTGGCCTATTGGGACCAGTTCAGCCATCCCGACAAACCGCCGAAATATGCGCAAGGCGTCGGTGCACCTGAGAATTGGTGGTCCGACCGCGCCAAGGCAGCCAAGCTCGAGCAGGCGAAATAATCATGAGCGCCTATATCGCCCGCCGCATCCTGCTGATGATCCCGACTTTGCTCGGGATTCTCTTCGTGTCTTTCATTGTCGTGCAGTTCGCGCCGGGCGGCCCGGTCGAGCGCGTGATCGCGCAGCTTTCGGGCGCCGACACCGGCGGCACTTCGCGCATCTCGGGCGGTGGCGACTTTGCGCAACGCGCGCCCGGACAGCTGGGCGCCGGAGGCGATGCCATCAACTCGAAGTATCGCGGCGCGCAGGGCCTCGACCCCGACTTCATCAAGAAGCTGGAGAAGCAATTCGGCTTCGACAAGCCGGCACCGGAACGCTTCGCGCTGATGGTTTGGAATTTCGCCCGCTTCGATTTCGGCAACAGCTATTTCCGCGATGTCAGCGTGCTCCAGCTGGTCAAGGAAAAGCTGCCGGTCTCGATCTCGCTCGGCATCTGGCTGACGTTCCTGACCTATTTGATCTCGATTCCGCTCGGCATCCGCAAAGCGGTCAAGGACGGAACGCGCTTCGACACCTGGACGTCGACCGTGCTGGTGCTCGGCTACGCGATCCCCGGCTTCCTGTTCGCGATCCTCCTGATCATCCTGTTTGCCGGTGGCTCGTTCTTCAACTGGTTCCCGCTGCGCGGGCTGACGTCGGACAGCTGGTCGCAATTTCCCTGGTACTGGAAGATCATCGACTATTTCTGGCATTTGACGCTGCCGCTGATCGCGATGGGGCTCGGCGCGTTCACCACCATGACGTTCCTGACCAAGAACTCGTTTCTGGACGAAATTCGCAAGCAATACGTGATGACCGCGCGCGCGAAGGGCTGCAGCGAGAACCGGGTGCTCTATGGCCACGTCTTCCGCAACGCGATGCTCATTGTCATCGCAGGCTTTCCCAGCACCTTCATCCACGCCTTCTTCTCGGGCTCGCTTCTGATCGAGACCATCTTCTCGCTGGACGGGCTGGGACTGCTCAGCTTCGAAAGCGTTCTTAACCGCGACTACCCCGTGGTGTTCGGCACGCTCTTCATCTTTTCGCTCGTCGGCCTCGTGGTCAACCTCATCTCGGACATAACCTACATGTGGATCGACCCGCGGATCGATTTCGAGGCGCGGGAAGTCTGATGACGCTGGCCGCTCCCACCCCGATCGAGACCACCGCGAAGTCGCCGCTCGGCATCGCAGTGCCGATCACGCGCAAGCCGTTCGCGCCATCGCCGCTCAACAGACGGCGCTGGGATAATTTCAAGGCGAACCGGCGCGGCTACTGGTCGTTCTGGATCTTCATGATCCTTTTCGTGGTGTCCCTGTTCGCCGAGCTGATCGCCAATGATCGGCCGTTCCTCGTCAAATATGACAGCCATCTCTACTGGCCGGCCTTCGTCACCTATTCCGAGACGACCTTCGGCGGCGACTTCGAAACGGCGGCCGACTACCGCGATCCCTATTTGCAGAAGCTGATCAAGGACAAGGGTGGCAGCATCGTCTGGCCGCTGATCCGCTACTCCTACGACACCCACAATCTCGATCTGCCGACGCCGGCGCCGTCGCCGCCAACCTGGATGCTGACGGAGGCGCAATGCAAGCCTGTCGTCGAGAAGAAGGGCCTCAAAAGCTGCCGTGACCTCGAATACAACTGGCTCGGCACCGACGATCAGGGCCGCGACGTGGTGGCGCGCCTGATCTACGGCTTCCGCATCTCGGTGCTGTTCGGCCTCTGCCTGACCATCATCTCCTCCATCATCGGCGTCGCCGCCGGCGCGGTGCAGGGCTATTTCGGCGGCTGGATCGACCTGTTGTTCCAGCGTTTCATTGAAATATGGACTGCGATCCCGTCGCTCTATCTGCTGCTGATCCTGTCGTCGGTGCTGGTGCCCGGCTTCTTCGTGCTTCTTGGCATCCTGCTGCTGTTTTCCTGGGTGTCGCTGGTCGGACTTGTGCGCGCGGAATTTCTGCGCGGGCGCAATTTCGAATACATCCAGGCGGCGCGAGCGCTCGGTATTTCGAACTCCGTGATCATGTTCAAGCATTTGCTGCCGAACGCGATGGTCGCGACCATGACGTTCCTGCCGTTCATCGTGTCGAGCTCGGTGATGACGCTGACGGCCCTCGACTTCCTCGGCTTCGGGCTACCGCCCGGCTCGCCGTCGCTCGGCGAGCTGCTGTCGCAGGGCAAGTCGAACGTGCAGGCGCCCTGGCTCGGTTTCTCCGGGTTCTTCTCGGTCGCGATCATGCTGTCGCTGCTGATCTTCATCGGCGAAGCCGTGCGCGACGCCTTCGATCCGCGCAAGACGTTCAGGTGAAGGTGTGATATGATTTCCGGACGAGGTGGGTCATGAACAGAATCGTCAAGGAGCACTATCCGGCGTCACGTCTCCCCGAGGACTTGCGGGCAGGCGTCGATCCCGCGGCAACGGTTACCATTACGATCGAGCAGGAAGCTGCTTTGCAGGGCAGCGTCATGACCTTGGAAGAGATTTGGGCTTCCAGGACGCCCCCGTTCAAGACGGCCGGAGAAATCGACAACGAGCTTCGACGCCAACGAGATGAATGGGATGACTGAACGCCTCATCTACCTCGATGTAAACGTCTTTATCTACGCGGTTGAGGGAGGTGGCGAGATAGCCGATCCTCTGCGCAGCCTGTTCGATTTGTTTCGTACACGGCGCGCTATCGGCGTCACGAGTGAGCTGACGTTAGCTGAAGTGTTGGCAGGAGCGATCGATGTGCGTCGGCGGACGTATCTCAATCTGATTGTTTGGAGCCGCATCTTCGATCTTCAGCCGGTAACACGAGATGTCCTGGTCGAAACTGCCGAATATAGGAAACATTCGGGCATGCCAAGATTGCCAGACGCCATTCATGTCGTAACCGCGATCCGTGCCGGGTGCCGCTCCATCCTGTCGGCTGATGCAAGACTCCGGCTGCCAAACGGCTTCTCCCTGATCCTACCCAATCGCGATAATTTGTTGCGCCTGGTCGGAGAAATAACTTAGTGGACGCAATCAACCAGCCCCTGCTTGCCGTGCGCGATCTCTCGGTGGCCTTCCACCAGGGCGGCAACACGACGCTTGCGGTCGACAAGGTCTCGTTCCAGATCAAGCGCGGCGAATGCGTGGCACTGGTCGGCGAATCCGGATCCGGCAAGTCGGTCAGCGCGCTCTCGATCCTGAAACTGCTGCCCTACCCCAGCGCTTCGCATCCCTCTGGCAGCATCCGCTTCAAGGGCCAGGAGTTGATCGATCGGTCCGAACGGGAGATGCGGGAAATTCGCGGCAGCGACATTTCCATCATCTTCCAGGAGCCGATGACCTCGCTCAATCCGCTGCACACGATCGAAGCGCAGATCGGCGAGATCATTCAGCTGCACAATCCGACCAGCAATACGCGGGCGCGCGAGCGGACGCTGGAGCTGCTGACGCAGGTCGGCATCCCCGAGCCGGAGACGCGGCTGAACAGCTATCCGCACCAGCTCTCCGGCGGCCAGCGTCAGCGCGTCATGATCGCGATGGCGCTTGCCAACGAGCCTGACCTGCTGATCGCGGACGAGCCGACCACGGCGCTCGACGTCACCGTGCAGGCGCAGATCCTGACGCTGCTCGCCGAGATTCGCGCGCGGCTTGGCATGAGCCTGCTCTTCATCACCCACGATCTCGGCATCGTGCGCCGCATCGCCGACACCGTCTGTGTCATGAAAGGCGGCGAGATCGTCGAGCAGGGGCCGGTCGAGCAGGTCTTCAGGACTCCCAAACATCCCTATACGCGCGATCTGCTCGCGGCCGAGCCGAAGCCGGATCCGGCGCCACCGCAGCCGGATGCGCCGGTGGTGATGTCGGCCGATGATCTCAAGGTGTGGTTTCCGATCAAGCGCGGCCTGATGCGCAAGACAGTCGGCCACATCAAGGCGGTCGATGGCGTCAGCGTTGCCGTGCGCAAGGGCGAGACGCTTGGCGTTGTCGGCGAATCCGGCTCGGGCAAGACCACGCTGGGACTCGCGCTGCTGCGATTGATCTCATCGAACGGACGCATCGTGTTCCTGGGCAAGGACATCCAGGGCCTGCGTTTCAAGGAGATGCGGCCGTTCCGGCGCGACATGCAGATCGTGTTCCAGGATCCGTTCGGCTCGCTCAGCCCGCGCATGTCGATCGCCGACATCATCGCCGAAGGCCTCTCTGTGCATCAACCGAAGCTGTCACGCGATGAGCGCGAGGCGCGCGTCGTCAAGGCGCTGGAGGACGTCGGGTTGAAGCCGGACACCCGCTACCGCTATCCGCATGAATTCTCCGGCGGCCAGCGCCAGCGCATCTCGATCGCGCGCGCGGTGGTGCTGGAGCCGGATTTCGTCGTGCTGGACGAGCCGACCAGCGCCCTCGACATGCTGATTCAGGCGCAGATGGTCGATCTGCTGCGTGAATTGCAGCGCCGGCGCGATCTCACCTACATGTTCATCTCGCACGATCTGCGCGTCGTCGCCTCGCTCGCAAGCCATCTCATCGTGATGCGCGGCGGCAAGGTAGTCGAGGAAGGCCAGGCGGCCGAGCTGTTCAATAGCCCGAAAACCGACTACACGCGGGCGCTGTTCGCGGCGGCGTTCCGGCTTGAAACGGCGGGCAACGGATCGGTGGCGACGTAGGTCTCGTCAGAGCCGCTTGATCGCGATGATCTCGCTACCCGCCTGCTTGATCCGTGCGAGAGCCGGCTCGATAGCTTCGAGCACCGTCGCCATATGGTGCGCATTGGCGTGAACCATCGTGCTGCCATCGCGCACGATGGCGACGTGGCCCTTCCAGAAGATCAGATCGCCGCGTTGCAGCTTGCTCCGCTCGTGCGGCTCCAGCGCGCGGCCGAGTCCGGCCAGCTGCATGTCGCTGTCGCGCGGGCAACCGATGCCGGCTGTCGTCAGCGACACCTGCACCAGGCCCGAACAGTCGATGCCAAGGCTGCTCTTGCCGCCCCAGAGATAGGGCGTGCCGACGAAGCGCTCGGCGACGGCGACGAAATCCGGCTCGCGATGATCGAGCGGGGCGAGATGGGTCTTCGGCAGGAATGTACCCTCGCGCGCGACGGCGAAACTGCCGTCCTCGCGCACGATCGTGAGCTTCGATCCCAGGACCAGCGCGTCGGCCGGTGGCAGCTTGATCGAGGGACCGGGGAAGGCAAGTGTCCGCAGCGCACTCACCTTGTGTGTCGGCGCGGCGGTCGGCTTCATCAGCGCCGCATCGGGGAGCCAGCCGACATAGCCGTCGCCATTGAGCTGGCCCCAGGCCCAGCCTTCGCCGTTGCGATCATAGACCGTGACGCGCTCGCCGCGCAGCGCCTCCGTCATCAGCATCGCGTTCGATGACGGCTGCTCGCGCACGGCTGCGATCGGCCCGATCACCTCGAATTCCTCGCCGGTGACGAAACGATCTGCCTGCACCTTGCCTTCGAGATATTTGGCGGCGAGGTCGCCCCGCGCCGGTGTCAACCGCGGATCATGCATAGCGCTCGCTCAGCACCTTGTAGATGGCGCGGGCGGCCTGGCATTCGCCGCCCTCGGGACGCGCCGGCTTGGCCGACGGCGTCCAGCCATAGATGTCGACATGCAACCAGCTCCTGGCGTGCTCGACGAAGCGCTGCAAAAACAGCGCGCAGGTGATCGAGCCGGCAAAGCCGCCGGAAGGTGCGTTGGTGATGGTGGCGGTCTTGGAGTCCAGCCAGGCATCGTAGGGCGGCCACAGCGGCATGCGCCACAAGGGATCGTTCTCCTTCACCGCGCAGCGCGCAACGTCGGCGGCCAGCGTCTCATCATTGGTATAAAAGGGCGGTAAATCCGGCCCCAGCGCGACGCGCGCGGCGCCGGTCAGCGTGCCCAGATCGATCAGCAGCTCAGGCTTCTCCTCGTCGGCCAGCGCCAGCGCGTCGGCGAGCACCAGCCGGCCTTCCGCATCGGTATTGCCGATCTCGACGGTGATGCCTTTGCGGGAGGTGAAAATGTCGAGCGGACGGAAGGCGTTGCCGGAGACCGCGTTCTCGACCGCCGGAATCAGCACGCGCAGGCGCACCTTCAGCCTCGCATCCATCACCATGCGCGCCAGTGCCAGCACGTTGGCGGCGCCGCCCATGTCCTTCTTCATGATCAGCATGCCGCTCGACGGCTTCAGATCGAGCCCGCCGGTGTCGAAGCAGACGCCCTTGCCGACCAGCGTCACCTTGGGATGGCTGGGATCGCCCCAGGTGACGTCGATCAGCCGCGGCGCACGGTCCGAGGCCATGCCGACGGCGTGGATCAGCGGAAAGTTCGTTCTGAGATCCTCGCCGATGGTGCATGCGTAGCTTGCGCCGAACTCAGCGGCGAGCTCTTGCGCGGCCGCGGCCAGCTCCTCCGGCCCCATGTCGTTGGACGGCGTGTTGATGAGGTCGCGCGCCAGCATCGCGGCATCCGCCATGCGGTTGATTTCGGCGGGGTCGATGCCGTTAGGCGGCACCAGCCGGACGTCGGGCCTGTCGGCCTTGCGGTAACGGGCGAAGCGGTAGCTGCCGAGCGCGAAGGCGAGTGCCGCCAGTCGTGCATCGTGCGGTGCATTGGCAAAGCGATAGGTGCCGGGCGGCAGCAGGCCGGGCAATGCGCCCGGCCGGAACGGATCGCGCGATCTGGCATCGTCGTCCTCGAGCCCGAACAGCACTTGCGCGATGGTGCCGTCGGGCGCGGGCAGCGCGAGATAGCCACCCGGCTTGGTGGCAAAGGCGCTCGCCGTGGCGAACTGGCGTTGCGCCGGCGGCAGCGTCTCGCGCACGGCATCCCAGCTCGACTTGGTGACGAAGGTGATCGGGGTGGCAGTCGTGGACGTCTCGAAGACGGAAGGCATTGGCGGGTCCGCAAGGTCATTCGGTTGGAGGAGACTTCGCAGAGTTTTGCGGTGGCTGCAATCGGCATTGCGGTCACCGCCCGGTGAGCCGCTACTCGCAGAGAAGCAGCTATGCTAGGTTCCGGCAGCGGTTGCCAGATTGCGCAGAGAACGCCGGTGACCGAAGACGAAGCGTGCCGGGAGGAATTACAATGGAATTTGTGTGGGGCGTGATCACATTCATCGGCCAGGCCATCGAGGCCGTCTTTGGCTATGTCGAGCATCACCACTGGGTCTTCGCGTTCCTCGCCGGCGGCTACGTCTTCTATCTCCATGACCGGTCGATCCATGCCCGGTTCAATGCGCTCGACAAACGTATTGACGAGATCCGCAAGCGTCTCGCCATCGAATATTGATCGCATCAGCGAAACCATCCGCTGATTGCGCGCGTATGTCGTTTGAGAACTGCCGTTCACGAGCGGGTTGCCGCAGGGCTTTACTAGCGCTGCGGTTGTGGCATTATTGGTGGATATTTTTAGGTTGTGCCGTCCGCCGTTCCCGGTTGATATCTGACTGAACTCTTCGTCGAAGGCATTTCCCTCAATCGTTTGAGCGACGCAGCATTCGCAATGAGCGGCGCAACATGGATAGATCGTTTGTTATTGCGCAGATATCCGACCTGCATCTGGACGGGTCAGGCCGGCTGCTTGCGACGATCGAGGCCCTTGCCGGGGCGCTGCGCGAGCGGATGGCGGAGTTTTCGGATGTGCCCGACCGCATCCTGCTGATCACAGGCGATCTCGTGAACGACCCGACACCGCGTGCGCTCGATGAAGCGCTCGCGGTCATCGCGTCGTTCCGGCGGACCGGCCTGTTCACCGACATCCAGGCGGTTGCCGGCAATCACGACGCCAAGCCTCCCAGTCAGCGCGGCGGCCGGCACGACGCCTACGACTATCTGCACCTGCCGCGCACCTCGAAGAGCGTCTATTATCGCCAGGCCGGTCTCGATTTGGTGCTGCTCGACTCCAACAGGGCAAGCCTGACGACGCTTGTCGGCGGCAACATCGATGAGCAGGCTTATCATGCGATAGTCGCGCAATCGGCCCGGCTGAGCGTCGAGCTCGCCGGCAGCATCGGCTCGGCCGGACGCGCCGATTATTCCGAGCCCGCGGAAAATCTGGTGCGCGTGCTGGCGTTGCATCATCATCCGCTGCCGCAGGCGACCGGCGAGGGCAAGCGGTTTCTCGGGGTTCCGGACGAGCCGCTGATGTATCTCGCCGCGCCCGCGACCTTTCTCGAAGCGGCGACCTCGCTCAACGTCAATCTGGTCTTGCACGGGCACCGGCATGTCGAGGGGCTCACCCGCTATTCGATTCCCGACCCGCGTGCGCCCCGGAGCGGCGGCGAGGATTTCTGGCGCACGATCTATGTGCTCTCCTGCCCGTCCTCCACCGGGCAGGGCGGCGACGACGCCGGCTTCAACATCATCCATTTTGGTGCGGCGTCCGACGCCGAGCGGCCCGAGCACCGCTTCGCAATCGCCCGATATTCGCGGCCGCGCGATGACGGCGCCTTCAGGCCGCTCGATTCGAATTTGCCGGATGGTGTCGTCAGGCTTCCTGTGGGACGAGATCTGTCCCGGGATCCTGCGGTCCAATCGGTGATCGAGATCGCCTCATGCGCATCGTTGAAGCGGGATCAGGTCCGGGCACTTGCGCGTCGACTGCTGTCGCGCCGCGCCTTCTACGATGACGGCGGGCAGAACTGGGTTGACATTCTCTACACCTATCTCGTCACCTCCCATGCGTGGGCGGATCTCTCTGGCAGGTTCGCGAAGTCGGTACAGAGGACCGACCTCGCGGCGCTGGCCGAAGTGAAGGGGCTGCTCCGTCTGTTGATCGGACAATCTGCCGACACGCTCGGCATCGATCGCGCCGCGCTCGACGAGCTCCGCGCCGACCGCCTGGTCAATCGTGACGACCTCTCGCGCCGGTGGCCGACGTTGCCGCGCGAGGCTGCCGACATCGAGGGGAGGACGCGCCGGCGGCTGCAATTGCTGCGGGACCTGAACGACCAGATGAAGCTGCTCGACCTCGATATGGGCCTTGGCAGTGAGATGCCGCCACAAGGCGGTGGTCTTCCGCGTTAACCGGCCATTAGGGTTAACACTCTATTGCTGGCGCGTTCGGCTCGATCAATCGGCTCGAGAGTCAAAGCGTCATGCGTCAACGGTTCCGTCCCGCCCGGCTTCTTGCCTCCGCCTCGCTGATCGCGCTGGCGGCAGCGAGCCTCGGCGGCTGCACGGCAATGTCAAAACTCTCCGATGTGACCGGCTCGATCGGCCCGAAGGCGGAAGCCGCCCCGGTCGATCCGGCGCGCGCCATCGAGACCTATAGCGAGCGCTACCGCGCCAACCCCAAGGATCCCGATGTGGCGCTGGCCTATGGCCAGGCCCTGCGTGCCAACGGCCAACGCGCCCAAGCCGCCGCGGTGCTCGAACAGGCGACCATCGCCAATCCCGGCAACAAGCAGCTGCTTGCCCAATACGGCCGCGCGCTCGCCGACAACGGCAATTTCCAGCAGGCCTTCGACGTGCTGTCCAAGGCGCATTCGCCCGACAATCCGGATTGGCGCCTGCTGTCGGTGCAGGGCACCGCGCTCGATCAGATGGGCCGTCACGACGAGGCGCGTGCTTATTATGCGAGCGCGCTGAAGATTGCGCCGGGCGATCCCGGCGTGCTCTCCAATCTCGGCCTGTCCTACATGTTGTCGAGAGACCTGCCCAAGGCGGAAGAGGCGCTGCGGCAGGCCTACGCTTCACCGCGTGCGAGCTCCAGGGTGCGGCAGAATCTCGGCCTGGTGGTCGGCCTCCAGGGCCGCTTCGCCGAGGCCGAGACCATCGTGAAGGCGGACCTGCCGCCGGACCAGGCCGCGGCCAACGTCGCGTATCTCAAGGAAATGCTGAACCGCAACGATGGCCCGCGCGGTGCGTCGAAGCGGACGCCGGTTGCTTCGCTCAGCCAGCCCGACTGATCAGACCCGATCTTCCGATCCTGAAATTGGCTGCGGACCGCGTGCGGTCCGCAATCTCCGGCGTCAGTGCAGCTCGGAGATCTTGATGCCGGTCGGCCCGAGAATGACGACGAACAGCACCGGCAGGAAGAACAGGATCATCGGCACCGTCAGCTTTGGCGGCAGCGCGGCGGCCTTCTTCTCGGCTTCGTTCATGCGCATGTCGCGGTTTTCCTGCGCCATAACGCGCAGGGATTGGCCAAGCGGGGTGCCGTAGCGTTCCGCCTGCTGAAGTGCAAGACACACCGATTTGACGCCTTCGAGCCCGGTGCGCTTCGCCAGGTTTTCGTACGCCACCTTGCGGTCCTGCAAATAGGACAACTCGGCCGTGGTCAGCGTGAACTCCTCCGACAGCGCGATCGACTGGCCGACGATTTCAGTCGCGACCTTGCGGAACGCCATTTCCACCGACATGCCGGATTCGATGCAGATCAGCAACAGGTCGAGCGCATCGGGAAAGGCGCGCTTGATCGAGAGCTGGCGCTTGGAGATCGCGTTCTTGAGGAACAGCATCGGCGCCTGGAGGCCGGCATAGGCCGCGCCGACGCACATGCCGATCTTGATCGGGACCGACTTCTCCATATGCGCGATCAGGAACACGTAGACGACCGAGCCGACGAACAGCACGAGCGGAGCCACCATGCGGGCGAACAGGAATGTGATGTAAGGCGCCTGGCCGCGATAGCCCGCCATGATGAGCTTGTCGCGCGCCGCTTCCTGCGCCAGCCATTTGGTGAGGTTGAAGTCCTCGACGACCCTGGAGACGAGTTGCTTTGGCGTCTGGCGCAGCGAGACCTTCTCGCTCTTGTTGAGGCGTTCGCGCTCGCGCTGCCGGATCCGCTCGCGCTCGCTCGCCACCGCCTTCATGCGCTTGGAGAGGCCTTCACCGGCGAACAGCGGCATCACCAGCGTATACACGGTGGCGCTGGCGGCGATGGCCGCCAGCAGCATGGTCATGAAGTGAACGTCGTGCAGCTTTGTGACGAGTAAATCGACCATACGGCACCATCAGAAATCGAAGTTGATCATCTTCTTCATCACCATGATGCCAATCGACATCCAGACGACGCAGCCGACCAGCATGAGCTGGCCGGTGGGATGGGTCCACAGCAGCGAGATGTAGCCGGGCGTGGAGAGATAGACGAGGAGCATCACGATCGGCGGCAACGAGCCGATGATTCCGGCCGAGGCCTTGGCCTCCATCGACATCGCCTGGATCTTTTCCTTCATCTTCTTGCGGTCGCGCAGCACCTTGGAGAGGTTGCCCAGCGCTTCGGAGAGGTTGCCGCCCGACTTCTGCTGGATCGAGATGACGATGCCGAAGAAGTTGGCTTCCGGCAGCGGCATGCGGTCGTAGAGGCGCGAGCAGGCCTCGCCGAGCGGCATGCCGATCGCCTGCGTCTCGATGATGGCCAGGAACTCGCTGCGCAGCGGCTCCGGCGCGTCGGCCGCCACGACCTTGATGGATTCGAACAGCGGCAGGCCCGCCTTGATGCCGCGGACGATGACGTCGACGGCATCGGGCAGCGCCTTCAGGAACTGGTTTTCGCGGCGCTTCTTCAGGAAGCCCAGCGCCCAGCGCGGCAGGCCGAAGCCGCCGGCAAAGGCAAGACCGACTGCGCCGATCAGGCCGCCGCCACCGAACAGCGCGCCGAAGAAAAACACGCCCGCCACGACGGCGGATGCGATCCAGAATTTCTTCGGCGTCCAGTCGAGCCCCGCCTGCGACAGGCGGATGTGGAGCGGGACGCTCTTTTCCTGTGCCCGCCTCGCCTCGAGATCCTTGAGCGAAGTCTCGACTTGCTCGCGGCGCGAGCGCTGGCTCTTTTCAGCCTGCTTGGCCGCGGGCACGTCGGCGCGCCCGATCGAGGCCCGGCGGCTCTCGGCCTTCCGTTCGCCTGACAGCAGCGGATAGAGGAAGACCCAGGCGATGCCGCCGACCGCGGCGGTGGCGAGAAAGGCGAGGGCGAGGACTTGCATGTTCATGGCTGCGTTGACCCGCTCACGTCGTTGGCGCCGATTCCGCGGCGTCTAGGGCAGCGGCAAGGCGTTTCTCTTCGCCGTAATAGCGGGCGCGTTCCCAGAATTTCGGGCGGCCGATGCCGGTCGAGCGGTGCTTGCCGATGATCTTGCCGTTGGCGTCCTCGCCGACCAGGTCGTAGAGGAAGATGTCCTGCGTAATGATGGTATCGCCTTCCATGCCCATCACCTCGGTGATGTGGGTGATGCGGCGCGAACCGTCGCGCAGGCGCGCGGCCTGGACGATGACGTCGATCGAGGCGCAGATCATCTCGCGAATGGTGCGCGAGGGCAGGGAGAAGCCGCCCATCGTGATCATGGATTCGCAGCGTGACAGCGCTTCGCGCGGATTGTTGGCGTGCAGCGTTCCCATCGAGCCGTCATGGCCGGTGTTCATGGCCTGGAGGAGGTCGAAGGCCTCCGGGCCGCGGACTTCGCCGACGATGATGCGTTCAGGACGCATACGCAGACAGTTGCGCACCAGCTCGCGCATGGTGACCTGGCCTTCGCCCTCGATGTTGGGCGGCCGGGTTTCGAGCCGCACCACGTGAGGCTGCTGGAGCTGAAGTTCGGCGGCGTCTTCGCAAGTGATGACGCGCTCGTCGTGCTCGATGTAGTTGGTCAGACAGTTGAGCAGCGTGGTCTTGCCCGAGCCGGTACCGCCGGAGATCAGCACGTTGCAGCGGACACGTCCGATGATCTGGAGGATTTCCGCGCCTTCCGGCGAGATCGCGCCGAACTTGACCAGCTGATCCAGCGTCAGCTTGTCCTTTTTGAACTTACGAATGGTGAGCGCGGGACCGTCGATCGCGAGTGGCGGCACGATGGCGTTGACGCGGGAGCCGTCGGCGAGGCGCGCGTCGCAGATCGGCGAGGATTCGTCGACGCGCCGTCCGACCTGGCTGACGATGCGTTGGCAGATATTGAGGAGTTGCTGGTTGTCGCGGAAGCGGATGCCGGTTTTCTGGATCTTGCCGCTGACTTCGATGAAGACCGTGCCGGCCCCGTTCACCATGATGTCGGCGATGTCGTCGCGCGCCAGAAGCGGCTCGAGCGGGCCATAGCCGAGCACGTCGTTGCAGATATCATCGAGCAGCTCTTCCTGCTCGGCGATCGACATCACGATGTTCTTGATCGCGATGATCTCGTTGACGATGTCGCGGATTTCCTCGCGCGCGGACTCGGAATCGAGCTTGGCGAGCTGAGCGAGGTCGATGGCCTCGATCAACGCGCCGAAGATGGTCGCCTTGACCTCGTAATAATTGTCCGAGCGGCGGCTCTCCATGGCCGGCGCAGGCCGGGAAGGGGCGAGCGGCGGGGAGGCGACGGCCGGCGGGGGCGGCGCGCGCGACACCGTCGGCGCCGGAGCCGAGGCAGGCTCTGGCGACACGGCGCCGGGCTTGGGAGCCCGAAGGTCGGTGTCTGTTCCGCTACGCTTACCGAACACTTAACAACTCCATGGGGCGCCTATTTTCGCCGCAACTTCTCAATCAGCGGTGAAAGCAAGGACGACTTTTGTTTCTTCGTCTCGCTGCGGCCGGTCAGGCGCTGGGCGATCTGGAGGAACATCTCGATCGACTTGTGGTTGGCGGAGATCTCCGCGATCATCTGGCCGTTGTTGGCGGCCGCCCCGAAGATCTGAGGCTCGAACGGGATCGAGACGACCGGCTGGCTCTCGATCGCCTTGGCGAATTCGCCCGCCGCGATCTCCGGCCGCTTGGGAATGCCGACCTGGTTCAGGCAGTATAGCGGCGGGCGGTCGTTGGGACGCGCGGCCTTCAGCAGATCGAACAGGTTTTTGGCGTTGCGCAGGTTGGCGAGGTCCGGCGCCGCCACGATCAGGATGTCGTCGGCGCCGATTAAAGCGCGCTTGGTCCAGCCCGACCATTGATGCGGGATGTCGAGCACGATGCAGGGCATGGTCGCGCGCAGCGTGTCGAACACCGCGTCGAAGGCGTCGGTGCCGAAATCATAGACCCGGTCGAGCGTCGCCGGCGCCGCCAGCAGGCTGAGGTGGTCGGTGCATTTCGACAGCAGGCGGTCGATGAAGGCCGTGTCGACGCGATCGGGCGAGAACACGGCATCCGCGATGCCCTGCGGCGGGTCCTGGTTGTAGTCGAGCCCGGCGGTGCCGAAGGCGAGGTCGAGATCGGCGACCACGGCGTCCATCGCGAGATCCCGCGCGATTGCCCAGGCGACGTTGTGGGAGATGGTGGAGGCGCCGACGCCGCCCTTGGCGCCGACCACGGCAATGATGCGGCCGACCGCCTTGGCTTCCGGCGCGGAGAACAAGTTGCAGATCGAGCGGACGACGTCGATCGCACTAACCGGCGCGAGCACGTAGTCGCTGACTCCGCGGCGCACCAGCTCGCGATAGAGCATGACGTCGTTGATGCGGCCGATCACGACCACCCGGGTACCGGCGTCGCAGACGGTGGCAAGCTGGTCGAGCCCGGCCAGCAAATCGTTGCGGGCGTCGCTCTCGAGCACGATCACGTTCGGCGTTGGTGCGGAGCGATAGGCTTCGATCGCAGCCGCCATGCCGCCCATCTGGATCTTCAGATGGGCCTTGCCGAGACGGCGATCCTCGCCCGCCGATTGCACGGCTGCAGCAGTCTCCACGGTTTCGCAGAAGGCCTGGACCGAGACGCGCGGCGCGGGCGCAATATGCTCCTCGAACGGCGCAGGGGTCTCCGGCTGCTCTTCTTGAGTCTGGCGCGCGTAGTTGATCATTTGCCGGTGTCGCTGAGTTTGGCCTTATCAGCCTCGGGATAGGCAACCGCCGTCGGAGTTCCCTTGCGATACTTCTCGAAGGCGGCAGTGCGGCGCGCCGTGTAGGCCGGAGTTTCGGACCGCGGCTGCTCGAGGTCCGATGGATTGTCGACCATGGCCGCAATGTTGCGCTGATAGGCGCAGCCGTAATTGTAGTAGTCCTTGTTCTCGAACCAGCTCTTGTTCTTCATCGAGGGGCCGAGATCCTCCGGCCACAGGCCGCAGGGGCCCGCGACCGCGGCGATCTTGGAATAGGTCAGCCGGATGGGCGGCAGGAAGCGCTTGTCTTCCGGCTGGTAGGGACGGGCGATGATGCCGCGCGGGGGAACGCCCGCCGCTGCCAGCATCGCCTGAATCTCGCGCATCGATTCCGCCACCGGGCGCGCATTCGGCGTTCCGGACGGCACATCGATGTGGATGGCGCCGGTGCCCTCGTGCATCCAGGTCGAGGCCAGGCCCATCACGTCGGCGCGCTGGGCTGCGGTCAGGCCGCCGCGGGCGTGACCGACGAACACGACGATCGAACGGTTCTGTTCCTCGATCGCGATCGGATGACGCTGCTTGTAATCGTCGGGAATGGAAGCGGTGGCGACCTCGTCGTGCTGGCAGCCGCCGAGCGCGAGCGCGATACCGACAAGCACGCCACCGAGGCCGGCGGCGCGGTAGCGGGTCTGGGGTCGTGTTGTGATCATACTATGTCCCCGTTCCGCCATCAGTCCGTGATGAAGCCGTAGGTGCCGCGGTAGTTCTTTGCCGGCTCGGTCCGGCCCGGCACGCCATAGATGCGATTGATGTTGCCGATCAGTTCAGCCTGCGGATCCGCGGGCGCCGCGAAGCCGTCATCCGGCCGCGACAGGTCCTTTGGCGCCGCCGCGCGGACGACATAGGGCGTCACGATCACGACCAGCTCGGTCGTGTTGTTGACGAAGTCGCGGCTGCGGAACAGGGTGCCGAGGATCGGGAGCTGCATCAGCCCCGGCAATCCGCTGATCGCCTGCTTGGTCTGCTGCTGGATCAGGCCGGCCATCGCCATCGCGCCGCCGGAGGGAATTTCCAGCGAGGTCTCGGCACGGCGGGTCTTGATCGACGGCACCGTCAGCGAGTTGACCGAAGTCGAGGTCACGGCCTGCGACAGCGTGATCGCATTTTCATTCGACAGTTCCGAGACCTCGGTCATCACGTGCAGGCTGATCTTGCCCTCGGTCAGCACAATGGGGGTGAAGTTGAGCGAGATGCCGAACTTCTTGAAGCTGATCTGGGTGGTGCAGACATGCGTGGTGGGGTCGCAGGCATAACCTGCCGGCACCGGGAATTCGCCGCCGGCGATGAAGGTCGCCGATTCACCCGAGATAGCGGTCAGGTTCGGCTCGGCCAGCGTCCGGATCACGCCTGCGGTTTCCATCGCGCGCAGGGTTGCCTGCACCGACGGTGTCGCGCCGAACTTGGTGGTCAGAGCGTTGCCGTCTACGAGATTCTTGCCAAGCGCCGTGAACGGGTTGGAGTTGCTGAAGCTCACCACCGAGGTGCCGTAGTTCAGGTTCGCCGTGAGGTCGATGCCGAGCTGCTTGATGACGGTGCGCGCGACTTCCGCGACGGTCACCTTCAGCATCACCTGGTCGCGGCCGCGGACCACGATCGAATTCACCACCTTCTCGGGGCCGCCGGCAAGGCGTGCGGCGAGATCGTTGGCCTGCTGCGCTTCGAGTGGGTTGGCCGCAGTCCCGGTCAGGACGACGCCGTCGCCGAGACCGTCGATCTGGATGTCGGAATTGGGCAGGATCTGCTTCAGCGCCGCGCGCACGCCGTTGAGGTCGCGCTTGACCGCGATGTCATAGGCGGCGATCTGCTGGCCGGCGGAATCGAAGAACACGATGTTGGTCTGGCCGACCGAGGCGCCGATGATGTAGGCGCGCTGCGACGAGCGGACCACCGCGTTGGCGATCTTGGGATCGGCAACCAGCACATCCTTGATGTCTCGCGGCAGGTCAATCACGATCGACTTGCCGATGCCGAGCGAGAGGAAGCGCGCATTCATCTGGCCGTCGGCTGCAACCGGCGCCACGGGACGGTAATCTGCGGCGATCACGGGCGTCAGCGCGGGGTTGAGCGTCAGCGCGAGAGCGGCCGAGAACGACAGGGCGCGAACCATCGAGGTCCGCATCGTCGCCAGATCTGCCCTGCATCTCATATCGACTGTCCTCATCGTGCCTTCGCCGCCTGGCTTGGAATGCCGTAGCGGATGATCGAAACGCCATCGCGCTTCTGCGCGGATTCATCGAGCGTGATCTCGCTCATCTTGACGTCGGCAATGCTGCGCAGCGCCAGCGACAGCGTTCCAGCCTGGCGGGACGAGGAAAGCTGCTGGGTTTGTGCGGAATTGAGTTCCAGCGTCACGGTCTTGCCGACCACCGCGTTCTGGCCGTCCTTCTCCTTCGGCGCCTGGTCGATGGCGAGCACGCGGACATTGACCAGAATGACCTCGGACGTGACGACATCCTGGGCGCCGGAGCTCTGGTCCGGGTTCTTGAGGCGGCGCGTCAGCAGCACATCGACGCGATCGTTCGGCAGGATGAAGCCGCCCGCGCCGGTCTCCGGCGAGATTTCGGTGGAGATGGCGCGCATGCCGCTCGGCAGGATCGCAGCCATGAAGCCGGACCCATCGGCCTTGACCAGCTTCTGGTCGCGGATCGGCTCACCCTGGATGAAGGGGGCGCGCGCAATCGAGCCGGTGACCTGGGTCGCGCCGTCGGGGCGCTCGCTGCGGCGGATGAAGGCGGCGCTGGCGGTCGCGGTCGGCCAGGTCTGCCACTGCACGTCGTCTGGCTTCACGGTCTGCCCGAGGCCGATGTCGTTCTTGGCGACCAGGACGTCGGTGGTGGGAAGCTGCGCGACCGGAGCCGCTGGAGGCGGCGCAGAGTCCGAGCCGCTCGCCAGATACGCGGCGATGCCGCCGGCGCAGATGGCGACCGTCAGGACGACTATGCGTGCCCTATTCATACGCTTCACTTTCCACAGTACGCCGCGACGCTGCCGCCGCCGTAATCGGCAGTTGACCAGCTATTCGTCAAAGCATGGTTAATGAGGCGTATCTAAATCGCCTTAACGCCGGGTGTATCCTGGGCGTTCAGCGCAGTGCGAGGTGAGCGAGGTCGATCGCTTTCACCCATTCGGTCTCGGGGTAGACCATCAGTGCGCCAAGTGCGAGCGCGATGCCGTAGGGAATGCCGGTCTGCTTGTCGTGGAGCCGCGCCAGCCAGGCCTGGCCGGCAAGCCCGTAAGGCAACGGCCATTGCCGGAGCTGGAGCAGGAGCAGGGTCAGCGCGCCGCCGAACAGCGAGGCGTAGAGCAGGAAGTCCATCAATTGGGCGAAGCCGAACCAGAGCGCCACGGTAGCTGCGACCTTGGCGTCGCCGCCGCCCATCCAGCCCATCGCAAAGCAAGTGAACGCCGCGACGAGGAGCAGCGCGCCGGCGCCGATATGGCTCAGCATCTCGTAAGGTGCCATGCCACCGGCAAAGGCGAGCACGAAGAAGCCTGCCACCAGCGCCAGCGAGACGCGGTTCGAGATTGTCATGGTGAAGAGATCGCTGGCGGCTGCGAACGCCATCAAGGCCGGGAAGAGCATAAGGCGCGCGAGGTCGAGGATCATGGGCTGCGTCTTGAGGCCTGGGTCCGTCGCCCGGATCGGGGCGTCGGCGCATGCTAGGGGGCAGTGCTAAACAAACCGACAACGATCGCAGCAGCTTCGGGGCCGGTCATCCGGCGCCAAAAGGCTCACCACATGCTGGCGATGCGCATCGCGAGCGTGACCATGGCGAGCAGCAGCGCAAGGCAGACCCAATATGCCGAGGCGTCGCCTCGCGCCGTGTCCGCCTCGTTCGCCGTAACCGCGGCATCGGTTCTGTGCTTACGCAACGCCACTGGAACTCGCACTGTCCGAAAAACAAAGGCCCCGGAGGTCCGGGGCTTTTGCCATCGTCTGCCGGTCGGCTTACTTCAGCGAGGAGCTGATCGAGCCGAACTTGGCGTTCAGCGTGGTGCCGAGGTTGTTGACGACGGTGATGATGGCCAGCGCGATGCCGGCGGCGATCAGACCGTATTCGATGGCGGTGGCGCCGGATTCATCCTTCGCGAAACGCGCAATCAGGTTCTTCATGAACTAAACTCCATCTGGTGAGGTCGCCTCGATCGGCGCTGTCTTGACGCGACGAGAATGTGAGCCGAGCTCTTTCGGTAGAGTTAATTCGATCGGTCAAACCCGTGCCTCACGCGGTGCTTTTGGCCAGAGTGAATTTCGCCTTAAGGCGGCGGTTGCAATTCGTTCCGGTTCCGAACGCGCCATCAACTTCATTCTCCCTTAAATTTCGCGGAGTAGGCCTAAGAGAGGTCAGCGGACTGGAGCAGAAGCGATGATGTCGAGCCTACCCATGCAAGTCGCCCTGATGCTCGGCGAGACCATCGAGAAGGTGATCCCGGTCACTCTCATGCTCGCGGTGGTTTTCACCGTGCTTGAATATTTCTGGGCCTGCAATGCGGGTCCGTCGTGGTGGCGCAAGCGCGAGATCGTGACGGACATCTGCTACTGGTTCTTCGTTCCGGTGTTCGCCCGCACCATGCGGATCGGACTCCTGATCGTCACCGCCGGCGTCGTCTTCAACATCCACGACGCCGACGAGCTGATCGCCTTCTACGACAACGGCCACGGCCCGCTGTCGCAGTTGCCGCTCTGGGTGCAGGGCGTGCTGTTCCTGGTCCTGGCCGACTTCATGCTGTACTGGCTGCACCGGCTGTTTCACGGCGGCGGGTTCTGGAAATATCATGCGATCCATCACTCCTCCGAGGAGATCAGCTGGATCTCGGCGGCCCGCTTCCACCCGGTCAATCTGATGCTCGGCACCATCGGCGTCGACGTCGTGCTGCTGATGGCCGGCATTTCGCCGAACGTGATGATCTGGGTCGGCCCGTTCACGACCTTCCATTCGGCCTTCGTGCACGCCAATCTGAACTGGAGCTTCGGGCCATTCAGATATGCGCTGGCGACGCCGGTGTTCCACCGCTGGCACCACACCTCGCTCGAGGAGGGCGGCGACACCAATTTTGCGGGCACCTTCCCGATCTGGGACGTGCTGTTCGGGACCTTCCGCATGCCGAAGGGCGAGCTGCCGCAGGATTACGGCAAGGATGAAGCAACGATGCCGAAGGAAATCGGCGGCCAGCTTGCTTATCCGTTCCGCCAATAGGATTGCGTCCGGCGCCGGGGCGACAGAAACGCCAGTCCATTCAAACAATACCTGCCGAGTTTGCGGAACGTTCACGAATTACAGGCAGGTTAACCGGGTCGGGCGCCGGCTCCGCTTTTTGATCGATTCTGCCGGTTTGTGACGTCCCGGGGTAAGAGTATGCGTAAAGAGTTCCTACGCCGTCATGCGCGCATCTGTCTTCTGGCTGCGGCTGCCGTGCTGGCTTCGCCGGCCGTTGGCCTTGCCGAGCCCACCGCCGATACCATCGCGGTCAATGTCGACCAGGCCAAGCTCGTGCGGCTGCCCGGCAGGGTGGCAACGATCGTGGTCGGGAATCCCCTGATCGCCGACGTGACGCTGCAGCCCGGCGGGATGATCGTCGTGACCGGTAAGGGTTACGGCGCCACCAACTTTATCGCGCTCGACCGCGGCGGCGAGATTCTGGTCGATCGGCAGATCCAGGTCGAAGGCCCGAGCGACCGGCTCGTGACTGTCTATCGCGGGATCGAGCGGGAGTCCTATAGCTGCCTGCCGATCTGCCAGCGCCGCGTCACGCTCGGCGACAGCGACAATTACTTCAGCACCACGATGAATCAGGCCGGGACGCTGAGCAGCAGTGCCAGCGGCAACGGCGCCGCGGCTGCCAAGACGAACTAGCGAGATCAGCCGAGGGGCCCGACGGGCGGTCCCGGGGCAGAGATCGCTGCCGAATTTCACGCGATGCCATCGCCTGCACCTTCGAGGTTCACGCTCCGGACTGCGCTGCGCCGGTTTCGCGGCAATCGCTGCGGCTCCGCCGCGGTCGAGTTCGCGCTGGTCGCGCCGATGTTCTTCGCACTGTTGTTCGCGATCATCGAGACGGCGCTGATGTTCTTCGCGAGCCAGGTGCTCGAGACCATCACGCAGGACTCCGCCCGCGTGGTCCTCACGGGCCAGGCGCAGTCCGGCTCGGTGGCGAGCTGTGCGGTCAATAGTGTGAGCACACCGTGCACCCAGGCTACATTCAAGAGCTACGTCTGTAAGCAGATTCCGGCGTTGTTCGACTGCAACAGTCTCAGGGTCGACGTCCAGAGTTATTCGGACTTCTCGTCGGTCACGCTCGGCAACTACACTGCCTGCAACTTCGATCCCACCACGACCGGATACAACCCCATCTCCAGAACACGTTCACGGCGAGCATGTCGATCATCACGCCGTACGACAACACGCTCGTGAACGGCACGATTGCTCAGGTCTATATCGACGCAAACAGCATCGCCAAGATTCAATGGAGCAAGTCCGCCGTCATTGCGACCGGTGCGACGCAGGCCAGTCTGACAGCTCCGCCGCCGACACTGGCGGCCAATACCACGGTCACATCGATGATTCCGTCGACGCTCCTGATTCCGTCGACCTATCTCATCTTCAGCCAGGTGAGCTACATCTACACGGCTCCCGTCAAATACGTCCTGAAGTCGGGCGTCACGCTGAGCGATGTCTCCTATACGCGGCCGCGGCAAGTCACCTGCGTTGCCTATGGTGGCGTTCCGACGTCGTGCTGAGCCGGATGGCCGGCGAGATCGTCGATAGCGCATAAAAAAGGCCGTGCATCCCGCACGGCCTTTTTCGCTATTCGGTGCGCTTGCGCTGGAGATCAGCCTGCGTCGCGGAGGTTGTCGGCAGCCGACTTGCCGGACCGGCGATCGGCGACGATCTCGTAGGAGATCTTCTGGCCTTCGCGCAACGAGCCGAGGCCGGCGCGCTCGACGGCGCTGATGTGAACGAACACGTCCTGTCCGCCTTCGTCGGGCTGAATGAAGCCGAAGCCTTTGGTTGCGTTAAACCACTTCACGGTTCCCATGCTCACGGGGGTAGTTCCTTCTCAGATACACAATGTAAGAGCCCGCTTGCGCAGGCAGGTTAGATCGAATTTCTGGAAGGGTCGTCAGCGTGTCTGAACCGGCTGTACCGGTGGATGCCAATGTCGTCCGGCCGAAAATCGATTAACGGATTTTATTGGAAATAAGGCGCCAAAACAATCCTGACGCGCACGATTTTTTGATCCGCCGCAATGTGAGCGGCGGATCAGCATACAGGTCAGAATTTTACTTCCGCACTGGCGTACCTTAAGGGGATCAGCGGCGGCGGAACTGGCCACCGCGCTGTCCGGGACGCGGAGGTCCACCCGCCCCACTGGGACGTTCGTCCTTGTGACGGAAAATCAGCCGGCCCTTTTCGAGGTCATAGGGCGACATCTCCACCGTCACGCGGTCTCCCGCCAGCGTCTTGATGCGGTTCTTCTTCATCTTGCCGGCGGTGTAGGCAACGATCTCGTGCCCGGCGTCGAGCTGCACGCGATAGCGCGCGTCGGGGAGGATTTCGGTGACCAGTCCTTCGAACTGGATCAGCTCTTCCTTAGCCATGAATTTCTCCAGGTCGTGGACGGCTAGTGCGAATAGGGTTTGCGGGTCGGTTGGCCCATCGGCCGACTGTCGCGGCGCAAAAAGGCCACGCCTTGTATCCCATCGGGCTTGCCGGCGCTATGCGAAGAACGCTGCTCCGGTCGGTCGTTTGACGAAGAATGCGGCTTGCCACCGGCCGGTCGACGGCGAGCACCCTTCGAGACCTTCTGGCCGCCACCAGGCCGTCCGTCAACATGCCTGCTATCACCATGCCGACCTTCGCCGGGCCTTCCGTCGCCCTGCTTGCCGGCGTTATGCCGTCCTTCAGGACGCCTCTCATCAGCGCGGCGTCCGTCACCTTGCCTTGCGCCTTGCGGGCGCTGGCCCGGGCGGCCCGGCCGGCCCTGCCGTTGCTGTGACGGAGGCGGGCCTGCATCGTTGCGGCCGGCGTCCGTGCGGTTATCTTCCCGCGGCAGCGCCACCTTGATCAGCCGCTCGATGTCGCGGAGATAGCCGAGCTCCTCGCCGCCGGCGACCAGCGAGATCGCGGTGCCCTCGGCACCCGCGCGCGCGGTGCGGCCGATGCGGTGGACATAGGTCTCCGGTACATTCGGGATGTCGAAATTGATGACGTGAGTGATGCCGTCGACATCGATGCCGCGGGCGGCAATGTCGGTGGCGACCAGGGTGCGGATTTCGCCCGAGCGGAACTGCGCCAGCGTCCGCTCGCGATGGTTCTGCGACTTGTTGCCGTGGATGGCGCTGGCGGCAATGCCGGCCCTCTCGAGCGTCTTCACCACCTTGTCGGCGCCGTGCTTGGTACGGGTGAAAACCAGCGCGCGGTTGACCGGCTCATTCTTCAGGAGCTTGGTCAGGACGGCAGGCTTGGCCGAAAAGTCGACCTGGATGATGCGCTGGTTGATCCGCTCCGCCGTCGAAGACACCGGGGTGACGGCAACGCGGGCGGGGTCCCGCAGCATCGCGTCGGCGAGCTCGGCGATGTCCTTCGGCATGGTGGCCGAGAAGAACAGCGTCTGCCGCTTGATCGGCAGCTTCGCGACGATCTTGCGGATGTCGTTGATGAAGCCCATGTCGAGCATGCGGTCGGCCTCGTCGAGCACGAGGAATTCGACGCTGCCAAGCTTCAGCCCGTTGCTCTGCACGAGGTCGAGCAGGCGGCCGGGGGTGGCGACCAGAACCTCGACGCCCTGCATCAAGGAGCGGACCTGACGGCCCATCGGCACGCCGCCGATGGCGAGCGTCGAGGACAGGCGGATGTGGCGGCCATAGGCGTTGAAGCTATCGAGGATCTGTCCCGAAAGCTCGCGGGTGGGCGACAGCACCAGCACGCGCGCCGTCTTGGGCTGCGGCTTGATGCGGTTCTCGAGCAGGCGGTGCAGGATCGGCAGTGCAAAAGCGGCGGTCTTGCCGGTGCCGGTCTGGGCGATGCCGACGACGTCGCGGCCGGTCAGCGCCGTGGGAATCGTCTGGGCCTGGATGGGGGTGGGGGTGACGTAATTCTCTTCGGCGAGCGCACGTGCGATGGGTTCGGCGAGGCCGAAGTCCTGAAAGGAAGTCAAAAGAGGGGCTCTTTTCATGTCAAAAGCGGGCGCCCGGCCTAATCAGCGGGGCACGCGCAAAGGGGTGTCGAGAAGACACCTGCGTGTTTGGGGTGTCGGATGGCTTGGGAGATATGGGGCAAGCCAGACGCCCGTAGAGGGCTTAAGAACACGCGGCTCGCAACGACCGCTCGATTCGCAAGCGATCTCCACCTCATATGGAACATCGACGGGGCGGTTTCAAGGCAGACGTTCACCTGACGTCGATTGCAATGCAAAAATAGTTTATGCCGGAATTTTAGCCAGCAGCGGCGATTTGCTCAAAAAATGAACTGACTGCCGCATAAGCATACATTTTATTCGCTCAAGTTTTGAGCAATCTGACTACGGCGAAAGTTTGATTGCGGCAAAATTGTCTAGACTGACCAATCACTTGGCAGGTGCCCAGCCCATGGCATGGTTCTTGCGATTCCGTTAATCGCAGGCGGCCGTGGGGCCGTTTCGCAGCGTTTTTCACGTCTGCGTCAGGGAGATGATACATCCATGCCTACCAAACCCATTCACGATATAGCGGCGTCATTTAGCCGCCGCGGCGTTCTCGCCGCGACCGCCGGACTGATGCTCGGTCTGGCGTCCATTTCCGGTGCCAAGGCCGCGGACGACACCATCAAGGTCGGCGTCCTGCACTCCCTCTCCGGCACCATGGCCATCAGCGAAACCACGCTGAAGGACACCATCCTTTTCCTGATCGACGAGCAGAACAAGAAGGGCGGCGTGCTCGGCAAGAAGCTCGAGGCCGTCGTCGTCGACCCCGCCTCGAACTGGCCGCTGTTCGCCGAAAAGGCGCGCGAGCTGATCACCAAGGATAAGGTCTCGGTCGTGTTCGGCTGCTGGACCTCGGTGTCGCGCAAGTCGGTGCTGCCGGTGTTCAAGGAGCTCAACAACATCCTGTTCTACCCCGTGCAGTACGAGGGCGAAGAGTCCGAGCGTAACGTGTTCTACACCGGTGCGGCGCCGAACCAGCAGGCGATCCCGGCCGTCGACTATCTGATGAAGGACGAGAAGGTGAAGCGCTGGGTGCTCGCGGGCACCGACTACGTCTATCCGCGCACCACCAACAAGATCCTGGAAGCCTACCTGAAGTCCAAGGGTGTCGCCCAGGAAGACATCATGATCAACTACACGCCGTTCGGTCACTCCGACTGGCAGACGATCGTGGCCGACATCAAGAAGTTCGGTTCGGCCGGCAAGAAGACGGCGGTGGTCTCGACCATCAACGGCGACGCCAACGTCCCCTTCTACAAGGAGCTCGGCAACCAGGGCGTCAAGGCGAAGGACATCCCGGTGGTCGCGTTCTCGGTGGGTGAGGAAGAGCTCGCCGGCATCGATACCAAGCCGCTGGTCGGCCATCTCGCCGCCTGGAACTACTTCGAGTCGATCAAGACTCCGGCGAACGAGAAGTTCATCAAGGACTGGCAGGCTTACACCAAGAACCCGAAGCGCACGACCAACGATCCGATGGAAGCCCACGTGATCGGCTTCAACATGTGGATCAAGGCGGTCGAGAAGGTGAAGTCGACCGATCCGGACAAGGTGATCGATGCGCTTCCAGGCATCGAGGCGGCGAACCTGACCGGCGGCACCTCGAAGATGCTGCCGAACCACCACATCACCAAGCCGGTGTTCATCGGCGAGATCAAGGGCAACGGCCAGTTCGACGTGGTCTGGAAGACCCCGGGTCTCGTCGCGGGCGACGCCTGGTCGAAGGAGCTCGACGGCTCCAAGGACCTGATCGGCGACTGGGTCGGCAAGAAGTGCGGCAACTTCAACACCAAGACCAACAAGTGCCTCGGTTCCGGCTCCTGATCCGGATCTGAGGTTCGACTGCACAATGGGAGAAGACGGCCATTCCGCCGCCTTCTCCCCACTTCTGCCGGGGTGATCCACAGTGCCAACCAATTTATCCGCTCGTCTCTGCACCTTTCTCCTCTCGCTATTCCTGATCGCGTTCGCACTGCCGGCCTTTGCCGGTCCGTTCGAGGATGCGGTCGCAAAATTCGCCAACGAGGATTATTCCGATACGGACGAAGCGATCGGTGTGGTCGCAAGCAGCGGCAACAAGCTTGCCTTTCCCATCATCAGCGCGCTCCAGGACGGCCGTCTCATGGCTGACCCGGACAGCAAGAAGGTTTACGTCACCGGCACCGACGGCAAGTCGATTGACGCCGCGACCGGCGAGCCCGTGGCCAGCGTGCCCGATAGCGCAAGCGCCGTCCGCCTCAATAACCGCCTGCGCCGCAGCGTCGATGCTGCGCTCGGCAGCCTGACGCTGCAGTCGCCCGATCTCGGCGCGCGGCTCCAGGCCGCGCAATCCGTCTACAAGTCGCATGAGGAGACGGCGCTCGAGCCTGTCGAAGGCGCGCTCGCCAAGGAAACCAACAGATCGGTCAAGACTGCGCTCAGTGAAGCACGCGCGGCGATCCTGCTGTTCAAGTCCGACGCCACCGAAGTGCAGAAGCTCGAGGCCGTCGCCACTATCAAGGCGCGCGGTGATCAGGAAGCGCTGGCGCTGCTGTCCGACATCGGCACCGACCAGCCGGCCTCCGTCGCGAAGGCTGCGGCGAGCGCCATCGGCTCGATCCAGAGCTCGCTCGCGGTCTGGTCCACGGTGCAGAATGCCTGGTACGGGCTGTCGCTCGGTTCGGTGCTGCTGCTCGCCGCGATCGGGCTCGCCATCACCTTCGGCGTGATGGGCGTCATCAACATGGCCCATGGCGAGATGGTGATGATCGGGGCCTACACCACCTTCGTGGTGCAGGAGGTGATCCGCACCCGCTATCCCGCGCTGTTTGACTATTCGCTGCTGATCGCCGTGCCGCTCGCCTTCCTCGTCGCCGGCGCCATCGGCGTGGTGATCGAGCGCAGCATCATCCGCTTTCTCTATGGCCGGCCGCTGGAAACGTTGCTTGCGACCTGGGGCCTGTCGCTGGTCCTGCAGCAGGCAGTGCGCACCATGTTCGGCCCTACCAACCGCGAGGTCGGCAACCCCTCCTGGATGAGCGGCGCGTTCGATCTCGGCCAGATCACCATCACCTATAACCGGCTCTGGATCCTCGTCTTCACGCTGGCCGTGTTCATGATCCTGCTCGCGATGCTGCGTTACACCGCACTTGGCCTCGAGATGCGCGCGGTGACGCAGAACCGCCGCATGGCGGCTTCGATGGGCATCGCCACCTCGCGTGTCGACGCGCTGACCTTCGGGCTCGGCTCGGGCATTGCCGGCATCGCCGGCGTGGCACTGTCGCAGATCGATAATGTCAGCCCCAATCTTGGCCAGAGCTACATCATCGACAGCTTTATGGTCGTGGTGTTCGGCGGGGTCGGCAATCTCTGGGGCACGCTGGTCGGCGCCTTCACGCTCGGCATCGCCAACAAGTTCCTGGAGCCGGTCGCGGGCGCCGTGCTTGGCAAGATCGCGATCCTGGTTCTGATCATCCTGTTCATTCAAAAGCGGCCGCGCGGCCTGTTCGCGCTCAAGGGCCGTGCGGTGGAAGCATGACCTCTCACATGCTGACGCGATCACTGGACCGCGGCGCGGCGATCTTTCTCGCCGTCGTCGCCGCTTGCGGCATCCTCATCCCGCTCTCCAACCTGCTGCTGCCGGCGGGCTCGTTCCTGCAGGTGCCGACCTATCTGGTCGCGCTCTGGGGCAAATATGTCTGCTACGCTATCCTCGCGCTGTCGATCGACCTGATCTGGGGCTATTGCGGCATCCTCTCGCTCGGCCACGGCGCCTTCTTCGCGCTCGGCGGCTACGCCATGGGCATGTACCTGATGCGGCAGATCGGCACCCGCGGCGTCTACGGCAATCCGATCCTGCCTGATTTCATGGTGTTCCTGAACTATTCGAAATTGCCGTGGTACTGGCACGGCTTCGACATGTTCTGGTTCGCGGCGCTGATGGTGCTGTTCGTGCCGGGCCTGCTCGCCTTCTGCTTCGGCTGGCTCGCCTTCCGCTCCCGCGTCACCGGCGTGTATCTGTCGATCATCACGCAGGCCATGACCTATGCGCTGCTGCTCGCCTTCTTCCGCAACGATTTCGGCTTCGGCGGCAACAACGGCATGACCGACTTCAAGGATATCCTCGGCTTCAACGTGCAGGCCGAAGGCACCCGCGGCGCCCTGTTCATGCTGAGCTGCCTCGGCCTGATCGTCAGCTTCCTGATCTGCCGCGCGGTCGTGTCCTCCAAGCTCGGTAAGGTCCTGATTGCGATCCGCGATGCGGAATCGCGCAGCCGCTTCCTTGGCTACCGGGTCGAATCCTACAAGCTGTTCGTGTTCACGCTGTCGGCCTGCATGGCCGGCGTCGCCGGTGCGCTTTATGTGCCGCAGGTCGGCATCATCAACCCAAGCGAATTCGCACCGGGCAATTCGATCGAGGCGGTGATCTGGGTCGCGGTCGGCGGCCGCGGCACGCTGGTCGGCGCCGCGCTCGGCGCCATCGTCGTCAACTATGCCAAGACCTTCTTCACCTCCGGCGTGCTGGCACCCTACTGGCTGTTCATGCTGGGTGCGCTGTTCATCCTGGTGACGCTGCTGCTGCCGAAGGGCATCGTCGGCACCTTCAATGCATGGCGGGAAGCGTCGAAAGAGAGGCGCCCGGCTGCGGCCACCGCAAGTGCTGCGGCCGAGGACGGCGTCACCGAACCGAAGATGGCGGAGAAGCGGTCATGAACGTCATGGATACCCGCGCGACCTCCGCGATGCTCTATCTCGACGGCGTGCACGTCTCGTTCGACGGCTTCCACGCCATCAACAACTTGTCGCTGACGCTCGCGCCCGGCGAGATGCGCGCCATCATCGGTCCGAACGGCGCCGGCAAGACCACCATGATGGACATCATCACCGGCAAGACCAAGCCTGACGAGGGTACCGTGCTGTTCGACGGCGTCACCGATCTGACGCGGCTGGACGAGACCCGCATCGCCGAGCTCGGCATCGGCCGCAAGTTCCAGAAGCCAACGGTGTTCGAAAGCCAGACCGTGCAGGACAATCTCCTGCTGGCGCTCAATGTCGATCACAGTGTCAAAGGCACGCTGTTCTGGCGCGGCAGCAGGGCGGAGTCGGAGCGTATCGACAAGGTGCTGGAGACGATCCGTCTCACCGACGCCCGCAACCGCCTCGCCGGCAGCCTCAGCCACGGCCAGAAGCAATGGCTCGAGATCGGCATGCTGCTGGCGCAGGACCCTAAGCTGCTCCTCGTCGACGAGCCCGTCGCTGGGATGACCGACGTCGAGACGCATCTCACCGCCGAGCTGCTGAAAGAGATCAACAAGACCCACACCGTTATGGTGGTCGAGCACGACATGACGTTCGTGCGCGAGCTCGGGGTCAAGGTCACCTGCCTGCATGAAGGTACGGTGCTCGCTGAAGGAACCATCGACCAGGTCTCGTCGAACGAGCGGGTCATCGAAGTCTATCTGGGACGCTGAGCGATGCTTGAGGTCAAGGACATCAACCTGTTCTACGGTGCGGCGCAGGCGCTGCGTGGTGTGTCGATCGCGGCCGAGCCCGGCAAGGTGACGTGCGTGCTCGGCCGTAACGGCGTCGGCAAGACCTCGCTGTTGCGCGCCATGGTCGGGCAATATCCGATCTCCTCGGGCGCGATCGTGTTCGACGGCAACGACATCACGGCCCTCAAGCCCTATGAGCGGGCGCGCAAGGGCATCGGCTTCGTGCCTCAGGGCCGTGAGATCTTTCCGCTTCTGACGGTGGAGGAAAACCTCAAGACCGGCTTCGGCCCGCTCAAGCGCGAGGACAAGCACATCCCGGACGACGTGTTCTCGTTGTTTCCGGTGCTGGAGTCCATGCTCGGCCGGCGCGGCGGCGATCTCTCCGGCGGCCAGCAGCAACAGCTGGCGATCGGGCGTGCGCTGGTGATGCGGCCGAAACTGCTGCTGCTCGACGAGCCGACGGAAGGCATCCAGCCCTCGATCATCAAGGACATCGGCCGGGCCATCTCCTACTTGCGCAACCTCGGCAACATCGCCATCGTGCTGGTCGAGCAATATCTCGACTTTGCCTGCGAGCTTGGCGACAGTTTCGCGGTGATGGATCGCGGCGCCGTGAAGTTCACCTGCGACCGCTCCACTCTCGACGCCAGCGAGATCAGCCGCCAGATGGCGCTGTAAGCGGGGAAATTGTAAGCCAAAAAAGCCTGCCGCGGCCGGCTGGGGGAGACGGATGCGCAGCGACGCCTCTTTGGCGACATCTTCGGTGTTCGAAGCCAATCGTGCCCGCGGCGCGGTGCGCTTCGACGTGCACGCCCGCGACGGCGTGACGCGGCGCGGCGTTTTGCATGAGTCCGGCTCCCTCCGCGTGCGCTTTCCTTCGCCGGAAGGTGAAGGGCTCTCCGGCGTGTTCGTCAACACCGCCGGCGGTGTCGCCGGCGGCGATCGCTTCGACATCGAGATCTCGGCCGCCAATGCTACGCGTTTGACGTTGACAACGGCGGCCGCCGAGAAGGTTTATCGGGCGCCGGGCGCGGCGGCGCAGCTCAATATCGCCTTGAAGGTTGCCGCAGGCGCGCATCTCGGCTGGCTGCCGCAGGAGACGATCCTGTTCGATCGCGCCCGGGTCCACCGCCGCTTCGACATCGAGCTCGATGATGCCGCCTCGCTCCTGCTTTGTGAAATTGTCGTATTCGGCCGCACCGCCATGGGCGAACGGATGGAGCAGGGCGAATTCGTCGACCGCTGGCGGTTGCGCCGTGGCAGCAGGCTGGTCTTTGCCGAGACCATCAGGCTCGACGGCAATATCGGCGCAAAGCTCGCGCGATCGGCGGTCGCCAAGGCGGGTGCCGCGATCGGTACGGCCCTGATCGTGCCCGGCGACGAGGCCCTGGTCGAGCGCATTCGTGAGGCATCGGACTCGTTTGCCGGCGAGGTCGGAATCTCGGCCTGGAATGGGTTTGCAATGGCGCGGTTCTGTGCCCAAGATGCGGCGCACTTGCGCACCGACATGATGGCCGTGCTGGCGCGCACCGGCATGGCGCAGCCGCGACTCTGGCTGAATTGACGGCTGGCTGAATTGAAGAGCTGAACGGAAGAGATTTCGCATGAACCTGTCTCCCCGCGAAAAGGACAAGCTTCTGATCTCGATGGCGGCGATCGTGGCGCGCCGCAGGCTCGACCGCGGCGTCAAGCTCAATCATCCCGAAGCGATCGCGATCATCTCCGATTTCATCCTCGAGGGCGCTCGCGACGGCCGTACCGTCGCCGAGCTGATGCAATCCGGCGCGCAGGTGCTGGCCCGCGACCAGGTGATGCCGGGCATTCCCGAGATGATCCACGACATCCAGGTCGAGGCGACGTTCCCTGATGGCACCAAGCTCGTCACCGTTCACGAACCGATCCGATAGGAGCGCATGATGATCCCCGGCGAACTCTTCATCCAGGACGGCGAGATCGAGCTCAATGCCGGCCGCAAGACCGTGACGCTGACGGTGGCCAACACCGGCGACCGCCCGATCCAGGTCGGCTCGCACTACCATTTCTTCGAGACCAACCCTGCGCTGAAGTTCGACCGCAAGAAGTCCCGCGGCATGCGCCTCGACATCGCCGCCGGCACCGCCGTCCGCTTCGAACCCGGCCAGACCCGCAACGTCCAGCTCGTCGCGCTTGCCGGCAAGAAAACCATCTACGGTTTCCGCGGCGACGTCATGGGAAAGCTGTGAGCACAGGAACGAGCGCGGTGCGGCGCGGTTGAGGCGGAAATGGAGGTCTTTGCCATGCTGTCGCCAATCCGCCTCATCTCCGAAGCCGCCGAACTCGCCGCGCACCGCCACAACGGCATGGCGCGCAAGGGGCGCGCACATGATCCCTACATCAACCATCTCGCCGAGGTCGCGAACCTGCTTGCGAACGCGACCGATGGGGCCGATGCCGAGCTGGTCGCGGCCGGCTGGCTGCACGATGCGATCGAGGACACCGACACCACGCGCGAGGAACTCGCGGAGAAATTCTCCGAGCGTGTCGCTTCTCTTGTCGCCGAATGCACGGACGATATGAACCTGCCGAAGCCGGAGCGCCGGCGCCGGCAGGTGATCGACGCACCCAACAAGTCGCCCGGCGCCAGGCTGATCAAGATCGCCGACAAGATCAGCAACATTGGCGCACGCATCCATTCCGATCAGACCGCCGAGGAGCGTGACGACCTCGCCGACTATACAGGCTGGGCCGAGCAGGTCGTCGCCGGTTGCCGCGGCGGCAGCGCCTGGCTCGACACGGAATTCGATAACATCGTGCTCACAGCGAGGGCCTCGCTGTGAGCACCAACCCAATATTCAAATACAAACGGGGCTTGTGATGTCCGTCAAGATAAAGCGTTCCGTCTATGCCGACATGTTCGGCCCGACGACCGGCGACAAGGTGCGGCTCGCCGACACTGATCTCATCATCGAGGTCGAGAAGGATTTCACCACCTACGGCGAGGAGGTGAAGTTCGGCGGCGGCAAGGTGATCCGTGACGGCATGGGGCAGTCGCAGGTCACCAACAAGCAGGGCGCGGCCGACACCGTCATCACCAATGCGCTGATCGTCGACCACTGGGGCATCGTCAAGGCCGACGTCGCGATCAAGGAGGGCATGATCGCAGGCATCGGCAAGGCCGGCAATCCCGACATCCAGCCGGGCGTGACCATCATCATCGGCCCCGGCACCGACGTGATCGCGGGTGAGGGGAAAATCCTCACCGCGGGCGGCTTCGACAGCCACATCCATTTCATCTGCCCGCAGCAGATCGAGCACGCGCTGATGTCCGGCGTCACCTCGATGCTCGGTGGCGGCACCGGTCCCTCGCACGGCACCTTCGCCACCACCTGCACACCGGGCCCCTGGCACATGGGGCGCATGATCCAGTCATTCGATGCCTTCCCGGTCAATCTCGGTATTTCCGGCAAGGGCAATGCCTCGCGGCCCGCGGCGCTGGTCGAGATGATCAAGGGCGGTGCCTGCGCGCTGAAGCTGCACGAGGATTGGGGCACCACGCCGGCCGCGATCGACAATTGCCTGTCGGTTGCCGATGATTACGACGTCCAGGTCATGCTGCATTCCGACACGCTGAACGAATCCGGCTTCGTCGAGGACACGATCAAGGCGTTCAAGGGCCGCACCATCCACGCTTTCCACACCGAGGGCGCGGGCGGTGGTCACGCCCCTGATATCATCAAGGTCGCCGGCTTGAAGAACGTGCTGCCGTCCTCGACCAATCCGACGCGGCCGTTCACCCGCAACACCATCGACGAGCATCTCGACATGCTGATGGTGTGTCACCACCTTGATCCCTCGATCGCGGAGGATCTGGCGTTCGCGGAAAGCCGCATCCGCAAGGAGACCATCGCGGCAGAAGACATCCTGCACGATCTCGGCGCGCTCTCGATGATGTCCTCGGACTCCCAGGCCATGGGCCGTCTCGGCGAGGTCATCATCCGGACCTGGCAGACTGCCGACAAGATGAAGAAGCAGCGCGGATCGCTGCCGCAGGACAAGGGCAAGGACAACGACAATTTTCGCGTCAAGCGCTACATCGCCAAATACACCATCAATCCCGCGATTGCGCACGGCGTGTCGAAGCTGATCGGCTCGGTCGAGAAGGGTAAGATGGCCGATCTCGTGCTGTGGTCGCCGGCCTTCTTCGGCGTCAAGCCGGACTGCATCGTCAAGGGCGGCACGATCGTGGCAGCTCCCATGGGCGATCCGAACGCCTCGATCCCGACGCCGCAGCCGGTACACTACCAGCCGATGTTCGGCGCCTTCGGCAAGGCGCGCACGGCGTCCTCGGTGGTGTTTACTTCAAAGGCAGCCATCACCGGCGGCCTCGCGCGAAAACTCGGCATCGAGAAGAAGCTCTATGCGGTCCAGAACACCCGCAGCAAGATCTCGAAGAAGAGCATGATCCACAACGACGCCACGCCCAATATCGAGGTCGATCCGGAGACCTACGAGGTGCGCGCCGATGGCGAGCTGCTCACCTGCGCGCCCGCCGAGGTGCTGCCGATGGCGCAGCGATATTTCATGTACTGAAATGGCGCCTCAACACATGTCCGCCGGAGCATGTCCCGATTGCATGTCCCGGGGGCGGCTTTTTCCGGTTTTGCGTTCGATCCCGGCTGGTCTAATGTCCCGCCCGGTATCGTAACCTTCAGAAGAAAAGCCGGGAGGATTTCTCGTGATCTATGTCGTTGCCACCCTGACCATCAAGCCCGAAACCCGCGCCGAATTCATTGCAGCCGCCACCGCCTGCATCAAGGAGACGCGGAAAGAACCCGGCAATATCGCCTACGATCTGCATGAGAGCGTCACCGATCCCACCAAGATGGTGTTCGTCGAGCAGTGGGAGAATGCCGAGGCGCTGGTGCCGCATCGCGGCCAGGAGCACATGAAGACGTTTGGCCGTGTCGCGGTGAAATGCTTCACGGCGCCGCCGAAGATCGAAGTCATCACGCCCGAGAAGGTCGAGACGAGGTAACAGCGCATGATCCGGGCGACGCAGGTTAAGGGACAGCACCGCTTCACGGAAACGCCGGCGGATACGGTCGTGCTCGATTTCGACGATCGGCACCGCCGCCGCGTGGCGATGACGGGGACGCGGGGGCTGAATTTCCTGCTCGACCTGGAGAATGCCGTTGCGTTGCGCGGCGGCGATGCGCTGGTGCTGGAGGACGGACGACTGGTCGAAGTGGTCGCGGCACCCGAGCCGCTGCTCGAGATCCGCGGCCGCGACCCGCACCACCTCATCCGCGTTGCCTGGCATCTCGGCAACCGCCATCTGCCAACGCAGCTCATGGCCAAAGCCTTGCGCATTCGCCGCGACCACGTCATCGAAACCATGGTGAAGGGGCTTGGCGCGCGGGTGGTCGAGATCGAGGCGCCGTTCGATCCCGAAGGCGGGGCCTATGCCGAGGCCGGACATGCGCACGCGCATGACGACCACGGACACCAGGATCACCATGATCATCACGGCCACGACCACCATCATGCCGCGCATGACCATGGGCATGATCATCACCACGACGAGCATTGCGATCATCCCGACCATCACCACGGCCACAAGCATGCTCATGACCACAAATGAGCCGGTCAAGGCCGGTGATCTCGCCGGGAGCGAGGCGGCGGCGCTGTACCGGCTGATGACGTGGCTGTCGCCGGCGTTTCCCGTCGGCGGGTTCTCTTATTCCAGCGGCATCGAGTGGGCGGTCGAAGCGGGCGACGTGACCGACATCGCGACGCTGGCCGACTGGCTGGATGCCATGCTTGGCGACGGCTCCGGCTTTTGCGATGCGACGTTTCTTGTCCACGCCTATCGCGCCGCCGAGGCCGGTGAAGACGCCGCCTTGAATGATATCGCCGAGCTCGCTGCCGCCTTCGTGCCGTCGCGCGAACGGCAGCTCGAGACGACCTCGCAAGGCCGCGCCTTCATCGAGATCTCCCGCGCCGCGTGGAATGCCGACGGCCTGGATGCCATGGTCGCGGCGTGCCGCACACCACTGGTCTATCCCGTCGCCGTTGGCGTCGTCGCCGCGCTGCACGGCGTGCCATTGGCGCCGACGCTGCACGCCTTCCTGCACGCGCTGGTCTCGAACTGGATCTCGGCGGCCAGCCGGCTCATTCCGCTCGGCCAGACCGACAGCCAGCGCGTGCTGGTGAAATTGGAAGCCGCCGTCGCCGTAACCGCCAATCGGGCGCTGAACGCGACACAGGACAACCTCGGCAGTGCGACGTTCCGCGCCGATCTCGCCAGCCTGCGGCACGAGACACAATATACGCGGCTGTTTCGCTCGTGAGCGGTACAGCCTTCAACCGATCAAGAGAGAGCGAGTGACATGGCAACTTCTCACGGCCCCTTGCGTGTCGGCGTCGGCGGCCCCGTTGGATCGGGCAAGACCGCGCTGATGGATCTGCTCTGCAAGACCATGCGCGAGCGCTACGACATCGCCGCGATCACCAACGACATCTACACCAAGTGGGATGCCGAATTCCTCGTGCGCTCGGGCTCGCTGACGCCGGACCGCATCGCCGGCGTCGAGACCGGCGGCTGCCCGCACACCGCGATCCGCGAGGACGCTTCGATGAATCTCGCCGCGGTGGCCGACATGCGCGCCAAATTCCCCGGGCTGGATCTCGTGCTGATCGAATCCGGCGGCGACAATCTGGCGGCGACCTTCTCGCCGGAGCTTGCCGACCTCACCATCTATGTCATCGACGTTGCGGCCGGCGACAAGATTCCGTCCAAGGGCGGCCCCGGCATCACCCGCTCCGACCTTCTGGTCATCAACAAGATCGACCTTGCGCCCCATGTCGGTGCGTCGCTGGAGAAGATGGACACGGATGCCAGACGCATGCGCGGTGAGCGCCCCTTCGTCATGACCAACCTAAAGAAGAGCGAGGGGCTCGACCGTATCGTGGGGTTCATCGAGACCAAAGGCGGGTTGAAACGCGCGGACTGAAACGGGTGGGGTGAAAGGGCGCGGCGACGTGGCGCAGGCATTTCCCGCCGTTAACGTCTGAGGCAAAGCCGCGTTTGCGGAACAAATTTCGGACACGGCGATTATCTACCTCCGGCGCCCGGAGCAGAGCCGCTGTTGGCCAGACGATCGGCCGGGCGGATTAAGCTTTTTCGGCGACCGAAGTTGCGTACAGATGCCTCCTCCGTCATTATCCCTGCCACTGGGGTCCACCCTGTTTCGGCACATGGCCGTTCGAGCGGCGTTGATATGCTCCGTGTTTATTGCCGACCTCCTGCCCTCGCCTGAGTAGTCGCGTGGTCCGGCTGGGTTTCATCATCGGCTTCATCGCTCTGCTCGGAGCCTTGCTCTCCGGGCTTGCGGCCTATCGTGTCCACGACCAGGAGCTGGCGCTGGACCGGATTGCGCTGGCCCGCGCGATCGACGTTCATGCGAGCCTCGTCCAGGACAGGTCGACCGAACGTGAGCTGCTGGCGCGCGTCGCCTCAGGCCTGTTCCGCGCGCCATCGGTGCTGAAGCCCAACATGCTGGAGCCGTTGCGCTCGGCGATCTACGCCTTCAAGACCGATTTCGTGGTGGCCGGCTGGGTCGCCCGGCTGCAGCCGAACGAACTCGCCGCGGCGCAAACCGCGATTGCGGCCGCCGGCTTTCCGAAACCGCAGATCCGCGACTACAGCGACAAGCCGATCGCCGCGGCAAGCCTGACCCAGCCGATCGACGTGCTGATGGACCTCGAGCCGCGCAGCGACGAGACCAAGGCGCTGCCGGGCCGCAGCTACGATAGCGACCCGGTTCGCAGCGCCATGTTGGCGCGCGCCAGGGTCGAGAAGCGCTCGGTTGCCTCCGACCCCGTACCGCTCTCGAGCGACAACGGGCCGATCGGCGTCATCGTGGCCGCCCCCGTCATTCCCGAGGGCGCCACCGAGCCGGTCGGCTTCGTCACCTTTTCCTACGAGCTGGCTTCGCTGATGCTGACCAATGACGATCTGTCGTTGTTCTCGGTCGCGCTCAAGGACCCGCGCAAGGACGGCGGCGAGCTCGTTGCCAACGACCAGGGCGTCGTCTCCACCCGCATGACGACGCCGGACGGGCCGGCTCCGTCGGCGACGCGCACCATCAGCTTCGGCGGCCGCGACTGGCAGCTCGGTTATTACGCCAAGTCCAATTCGGCACGGCGCGCCGAGCAGACCGCAATCATCGTCGCGGCGATCGGCTTCGCCATCACCGCGATGGTCTGCGGCCTGTTCGGCTACGTCGCCTACAATAACTTGAGGCTGAGCCGCGAAATCCAGGTGCGGATCGGCTTCGAGCGGCGGTTGACGGCTGTCATCGACGAGCTCAACCACCGGGTCAAGAACATCCTTGCGGTGATCCAGTCGATTGTGACGCGCACGCTGCGCCACGGCTCGGACATCGATGTCGCGCGCGAGCTCCTGATCGGCCGCATCCACGCCATGTCCAACGTGGTCTCGCTGCTCAGCGAGAGCCAGTGGCAGGGTGTCAAGCTGAAGGGCCTGTTCGAAGCGCGCGCCATTCCGCATGCCGATCGTATCGCCGTCAGCGGCCCGGATATCGCGGTCAGCGCGCGTGCCGCCCAGAGCCTGTCGCTGCTGTTCTTCGAGCTTGCCTCGCATTCCGACGAGGGCCTGTCGCTGGTCGGCAAGCATCCGCACATCACCGCGAACTGGACGGTGACGGGCGAGGAGAACGAGACGGTGTTTCATTTCCGCTGGGAGGAGTTCAACACGAGCGAGGCGACGCGCCGGGCGGATTCGGATTTCGGCCTGATCCTGCTCGACCGCGTCGCGCCCGAAGCGCTCGGCGGCATCGCCAAGCGCTACTTCACGGATGTCTCCTATGTCTATGAATTGACCGCGCCGATGGAGACGGTCGTGGACATGACCGAGCGCGACCGCACGGAAAAGCTGTCGCAGCCGGTGAAGCCGGCGCGCTAGCTCTTCGGCCGCAACACCAGATCGACCAGGTTGCGTGCATAGGCCGGCGAGATCGGCGCGACGCCTTGGCTAGGCTCGCTGCCGCACAGCCGCTGGCTCGTCCTGACGCTTCGACCAGGAGATATAATAGGCCACCGCCGTCATCGCCGCGAAACCGGCAAGGCTCACCCCGATCTGCATCACGACCAGATTGGCGCCGGTGATCAGGATGAGATGGCCGGCGAAGGACAGGAATACACCGACGCAGAACACGGCGAGCCATTCCTCGCCGCTTTTGATCACCATCTGGAGCGGCTTCCATTGCAGCCCCGGATGGTCGGGCGGGATGAGGTGGGTCGCGATGAAAGCGAGCGCGAGGAAATGGAGCACGCGATAGGGCGCGAGGTTTTCCTTGTCGGTCGGCGAGATGCCGTTGAGCACGACATCCGGCAAATAGGCGGACAAAGTCGGCGAATGGCGCATCAGGGTGATAGCCATCGCCGACACCAGATAGGCGCCCGCCAGCACGCGGAGCCAGGGCAGGTTGCGCAAGGCGCGGCCCGACGCGCCGGTGACGGCGAACCAGCCGCCCAGCACCATCAGCATCTGCCAGCAGAACGGATTGAACGTCCATTCCTGGTCCGGATAGGTCCGGAAACCCCACTCGAACCAGCGCGCCGCGAAATAGAACGCGACAGAGAGCGCCAGCGTCACGTTCGGCCGCCGCAATAGCCCCCACAAGGCAAACGGAAAGAAGGCCATCAGCGGGATCATCAATTTCAGCAGGTCGAGGTTCAGCGGCTCCTCCTGCAGCACGAGGCCGCGGACCAGGATGCGCAGCGGATGTTCAAGAATGCCTGAGATGTTGTAGTCGCTGATGATCTCCGGCGCCATCGATTGCGAGGCGACATAGGCGATGGTGTCGATGTAGATCACGAACAGCACGACATAGGCGGCATAGAGTCGCCAGACGCGGCGGAAGATGCGCGTCGCGGCGACGACATAGCCGCGCTCCAGCGCTATCTTGCCGTGGATGATGGCGACGCCATAGCCCACCACGAACACGAACAGGTCGGCAGCGCCGCTGAAGCCGAAGTTGCGCAGCGTCAGCAAATTGACGACATTGTTCGGGATGTGATCGACAAAGACCGACCAGGTCGCAATGCCGAGTGTCAAATACAGCCTTGCGTCGTGGTCGAATGCGGAGAGGTTGGCCCTAACAGACGGCTTCATTGCTAATTATTTCACTTGGAATCAGGGCGATGCTTTTAGCGGCAACCGCCTGCCTGTCCGAGTAGCGTTTGCGTGAAGGGGGACCGATTGTAGCGCGGCTGATGAAAAATTGCGCAGAGAAGGGCCGTCGAATTCCCGCGAACCCGCCCGTCGGCTCGGCAGCGCAACTTTCTTGATTGCGGTTTCGACCTTACTCGGCCGGCTCGACTGATCCCTCATCGGCCGCGCCGGCGCGGCTTGCCATGATACCGAGCGCGACGCCGCCGATGGCCAGGATCGGTAACAGCCGCTTGACCCCGATGGCGCGGACGATCTGCAGGCCCGTCGCGATCAGCATGGGATCGGCGAGCATGCTCGGGGCCGCCTTCGCGGCGTGCTCGGCGGCGATGCGGGCACGTGTCCGCATCTCGCGCTTGTAGCCCCAATAGCTCCCTGCGGCGGCAAGCGTCAGCAGGAAGAAGATCCCGGCACCGGCAAGGCAAGCCTGCACGGGGCCGTACTTTTCCAGCACGGCGATGAAGACCGCCGCGCAGAGGAAGCATGTGGTGATGAAGAGCGCGAACGCTGCGCCCGCCGCCAGCGAGGTCAGCCGCACAGTCGTTCCCGTCGATGCGCTGATGCCGTCGATGATGCGCTGAAACACGTTCTTGCTCCTCAGGTCTCCACAAGCCAATTCGTCACGTGCCGGTCACAGCGGCGGGCGTCGTGACCTCAAATTTCACCGCGCGCCTAGCGACGCCAGGCCGCGCCGATCAGGAAGCCGATGCCGAGCGCGATGCCGACGGTCGCGAGTGGCCGATGCGTGATCGCGTCCTCCAGCGTCTCCTCGATCGAGCCGTAGGCATCCTGCGCCGCGTCCATCATCGCGCCACCGCGCTCCGAGAAGTCGTCGAGCGTCGAATCCACGTTGTCGCGCGCCTGCTTGTAGCCGCGTCGGGCCTGCTTGCCCGTGGCGTTGGCGAACGTGTTGAGGGCGTCGGTGATCTGGTCGGTGAGGGCGGCGATATCGCTTTTCACGGCTGCTACATCCTTCTCGATGCGTTCTGCGGTGGCTTTGTCGGCCCAGTCTCTCATCCTGGCTTCGCCATCGGTTATTGACATCACAAGCTCCGAACTATTGGCGGCGAGATGGGCAGAAAACGTTTCGTTGCAGTGGAAGTTCCGTTTGCGGAGCCCGTCATCCCTGCGGCAATTGCGGCGAATTCTCCGGCAACAGATGCTCCTTCAGGATCAGCCCCACGATGAGGAGCGGAGACGACAGAAAAGCGCCCATCGGTCCCCACAGCCAGGTCCAGAACGCCAGCGCGATAAAAACGGCGAGCGCGTTCAACGATAGCCTGCGGCCGATGATGATCGGCGTGACGAAGTGCCCCTCCATGAAGGTGATACCGCCGAAGGCGAGTGCAGCCATCAGGCCGCCGCCGATAGTCGGGAATGCGACCAGGCCGACCACGGCCAGCATGACGAACATGGCGACCGGTCCGATAATCGGAATGAAGTTGAGCGCAGCGGCAAGCGCGCCGAGCCCGGCCGGGTTGGGCATGCCGGTGACCGCGCAGACGATGCCGGTGGCGATGCCGACGCCAATATTGATGGCCGTGACCGTCAGCAGATAATTGCCGAGATGCACCTCGATCTCGTTGAGGATCCGGAGCGTGCGCAGCCGCGCGTCGTGGTCGCCGAAATTCATGATCATGGCGCGTCGCAGATCGCGCCAGCTTGCGATGAACAGGATCAGAGTGGCGAAGAACAGCAGGAATTCAGCGAAAGTTGGCGACACGAATTCCAGCGTCGGCTGCACCCATTCCGCTTTCGGCAGGGCGACGGTCGGCAGGCCATCGGAGCCGCCGACAATGGTTTGCAGCTCCTTCCACAGCGCGAGCGGTCGGTCGAACACATGCGCCTTCTCCCTCAACTGCGCTCCTAGCTCCGGGAGGCGTGAGCTCCATTCCATTGCGGGCGCCGCGATCAGTGCGACAACGAAGGCGACCACCGTCGTCACCGCGATCACGATCAGCACGGCGCCGAGGGCTCGCGGCACCCGCCGCTCTTCGAGAAAGGTGGCGGCCGGCGACAGCATGGTACCGGCGACGACGGCCATCACGACCGGGAGAAAGAACGCCTTGGCGACGTAAAGCACGGCGACGACGGCGATCAGAAGCAGACCGGCAAGCGCAAAGGCAACAAACTCGGTGCGCCGGATCACCGGAGGCAGTTCGGTATGGCTGTCGGGAAGCGGAGTACCTTCGTCGTTGCCGGCAATCAGACGTTCACTGGGAAGGACGCGCACAATTTCCCTCCCGCACGGAGGTGTCCGGGGGCCCGTTGGTCATCAGAAAACGCCTAAGGGCCGTTACGGTTCCGTCGCGACTTCGTGAAGTTGTGCTCGCTTGACTGTGACGTCGCTGCCGCACGCGCCATCGGAACTTGAGTCGGTTCTGCTGCGTTCTTGGGAAGCCGCATCACCCAAGATGCAGACATCACACGGGGCAGCACATGACAAAATTCGTCGTAGTCGGTCGCAGCTTCTCGCCGCGCGTCGTCACTGCTTTTGCCTTTGCGACAGCTTTACTGACGGTGCCGTTCGCAGCACAAGCTCAAACGCTCGGGTATGCGCCGATGCAGCCGCAGGCCTATCCGCATGACCAGACCTATTCGCGGGGCTACACAAGCGAGGCGCCGCCAGCCGCCGACGAGGATGCGGCATTACCGGATCGGCTGCGCCGGCAGATCGTGAGCTTCGACCGCAGCGAACCGGCTGGCACCATCGTCATCGATACCGCCAACACCTATCTCTACTATGTGCTGGGTAACGGGCGCGCCATGCGCTACGGCGTCGGCGTCGGCCGCGAAGGTTTCACCTGGTCGGGTGTGCAGAACATCACCCGCAAGGCGGAGTGGCCGGATTGGCATCCGCCGGCAGAGATGATCGCACGCCAGCCCTATCTGCCGCGCTTCGTCGCCGGCGGCCCTGGCAATCCGCTGGGTGCGCGCGCGATGTATCTTGGCTCCAGCCAATACCGCATCCACGGCACAAACGACCCGACCACGATCGGCAAGTTCGTCTCCTCCGGCTGCGTCCGCCTGACCAATGAGGACGTCAGCGACCTGTTCAGCCGCGTCAATGTCGGCGCCAAGGTCGTGGTGCTGCCGAAGAATGCGCCGTTGATGGCGCGCGGCGGTGATCCCCTACGCAAGCGGCCCGCCATGACGACGCTGCCCTCGGGACGCCAAGCGCTGAACATCCCGGCGTCGTCGGTGGATTGAGGAGCTGAGTGAGGTCACATGATGAGACGTTCGATCAGCACGTTGGCTTGCGGAAGGGCCGCGTTCGTCACGATCGCTTCCCTCGGCCTCGCGCTGGCGCCTTCCGCGCATGCGGAGGATTTCTTCTCGGCGCTGTTCGGTGCGTTCGGAGCGCGGCCGCCACAGATCCGGATGCCGTTCCCCAATGACGAAATGCCGCGCTACGACGCGCCGCGCCAGCGCGCGTCCTATGGCGGTGGCACCGCCTATTGCGTCCGCGGCTGCGACGGGCGCTATTTCCCGGCGCAAGGCAGCGATGCCGAGAGCAAGGCGCAATCCTGCAAGAGCTTCTGCCCGGCGTCAGAAACCTCGCTGGTCTATGGCAGCAATATCGACGACGCCACGACCGACAGCGGCAAGTCTTATTCCGACCTGCCGAACGCCTTCCGCTATCGCAACGAGATCGTGTCCGGGTGTACCTGCAACGGCAAGGACCCGGCCGGTCTCGCTTCGCTCAAGGCCGAGGACGATCCGACCTTGCGCAAGGGCGATATCGTTGCAGGGAGCGACGGCCTCGTCGTCGCCAACCGCAACGCCAACGATCGCCGCGGCGTCGCGATGAACTTCTCGCCATTGCCGGACTCGATCCGCGCAAAATTCCGCCATGTGCCGGTGGTGGCGAAGGAGTAGGGCGGCGAAGTCCCCTACGCCGCCCGGATCTTGCCGAGGAAATCGCTGACCTGATCGCCGAGCTGGCGGCTCTGGGTCTCCAGCATCTGTGAGGCCTGCTTGACATTGTCGGCGGCACCGGCTGCGGTGTCGGCGTCGGCCTTCACGCCGGTGATGTTGTCGGACACGTTCTTGGTGCCCTCCGCGGCATATTGCGTGCTGCGGGTGATCTCCTGCGTCGCCGCGCCCTGCTCCTGCACGGCGGCGGCAATCGCAGTGGCGACCTCGTTGACCTCGCCGATGATGCCGCCAATCGCCTGGATTGCGTTGATGGCATCGCCCGCGACCTTCTGGATGTCGGCGATCTGCTCCGAAATCTCCTCGGTCGCCTTCGCTGTCTGGCTCGCCAGCGATTTCACCTCGGAGGCGACAACCGCAAAACCACGCCCGGCTTCGCCGGCACGCGCAGCCTCGATCGTGGCGTTGAGGGCGAGCAGATTGGTCTGCGCCGCAATGGTGTTGATCAGGCCGACGACCTCGCCGATGCGGCCTGCGGATTGAGCCAGCCCCTGCACGGTGCCGTCGGTCTCGCGCGCTTGATTGACGGCGCGGCTGGCAATGCCCGCGGCGTGCGCGGCCTGCTGGCTGATATCGTTGATCGAGGCCGAGAGCTCCTCGGCGGCGGCCGCGACGCTGTCGACGCTCATGGACGCGTCGTTGGAGGCCTTGCCGGCGACCTCGACGCGCTCGTTGGTCTGGCGCGACACGGCGGAGAGATCGCCCGAGGTCTTGCGCATCTCGGCCGAGGCGTCGCTCAATTCGCCGAGCGACTTGCGCACCACGCCCTCGAACTCGCCGACATAGGTCTCCATGGCGCGCTGGCGCGCGGCCGCGCCGGCATTGCGCTCGCGCTCCTGCTCCTCGATCTTGAGCTTGTCGATCGCCTGCTGCTTGAAGGTTTCCAGCGCGCCGGCAAGGGCGCCGATCTCGTCCTGGCGATCGAGATAGCCGCTGTCGACGGCGAGATCGCCGCCGGCGACCTTGAGCATGGCGTCGCGGATCCGATGCAGCGGCGTGATCACGCGGCGGCTGACGGCGAGCATCGCGGCGCCGGTCAGGACGATGGCGGCGATCAGAAGCGCCAGCTGGACGAGCAGCGATTGCAGCGCGCCGGCGCGTTGGACGGCGGCGTGATCCTTGGCGGCTTGCAGGGCGGTGTCGGCGAGCTTGACCACGATCGCCATACGGCCAACCGAGAACGGGCTCCACTGATTGGCCGTCATCGCCGGCTTCTCGCCCTTGGCGATCGCCGCGATGATGCCGTCACGCGTACCGGTATAGTGCGGATCGAAATAGACCGACTTGGTCTCGGTCATGGCGGCGGACAGCGCCTGGGGCATTTGCATGCCGGTGGCGGCAAGCTCGATCGCGCTCCAGGCGGCATCGGTGGCGCCGACGAACCTGGTGAAGGCGGACTGGGTTTCGGGCGTGACCTTGCCGCTGTTCAGTGCGTTGCCGACGATGAGCGACGATTCGCCGGCGTTCTGACGCAGCAGCCAGGCCATCTGCTTGATGGCCAGGAGCTGGTCGATGGTGGCATCCTGATGGTTGACGCTGGCCGCCAGCACGGGGGAGAGCTTATCGAGTATCGCCATCAGCCCGTCCTCGCTCTCGAGATACTCGGTGGCGAACGCCGTGCGGCGCGAGGCTTTGGGCTTGGCGACCTCAGTCCAGAACTCGGCCTGTTGCGCCAGCAGCGCCCTGTTGAGTCGGGTGAGATCGGCGACGATCGCGTCACGCTGCGGAATATCGATCGAGGGCAGGATGTCGATCGCGCGAGCAAGCGCCGGCATCAATTCGTCACGAATGCCGCGGATGTACTTTTCGATATCCGCATCGATCCTGATGTCGCTGGTCAATTGCCGGTTGGTGGTCGAGCGATCGGCCCGGATGTTGGCCATGGCCTTGAACACGTCGGCCGAGGCTGCCGCGACCGCAACGATGCGGTTGGCCTGCTGCAGCCGGGTCCACGAGCTCCATGCGTTGACCGAGAAGCCCGCGACGATGATCAGTGCGGTGGAGAGGATCACCGCCTTCAGCAGCGTGGATACGGTCAAGCGATTGAGCATCGGACACTCCAGTACGCGTTTCGAAGTTCGTGCCCCAGAACGGCAACCCCCACGAACTTCGAAACCAGAGGGATGCGCGCAACAGACGCGCCTGCCCAAGGCCGGCGCTTGGAGCGCATTTGGCCTGAAAAGGGTAAAAACTTAGACAGTGTGCCTGCCGTAAAATTACGTAGGCATCTCGGGTGTCGTCCTGGCGAAGCCAGGACGACGGTGAGAGTGCGCTATGCCGCGCGGATCTTGCCGAGGAAGTCGCTGACCTCGTGGCCGAGCTGGCTGCTTTGGGTTTCGAGCATCTCGGAGGCGCTCTTCACATTGTCCGCGGCCGCGGCTGCAGCATCGGCATCGGCTTTCACGCCGGTGATGTTGTCCGAGACGTTCTTGGTGCCCTGCGCCGCATATTGGGTGCTGCGCGTGATCTCCTGGGTCGCCGCGCCCTGCTCCTGCACGGCGGCCGCAATCGCGGTCGCGACCTCGTTGACCTCGCCGATGATGCCGCCAATGGTTTGGATCGCGTTGATGGCGTCGCCCGCGACCTTCTGGATGTCGGCGATCTGCTCGGAGATTTCTTCCGTCGCCTTCGCCGTCTGGCTCGCCAGCGATTTCACCTCGGAGGCGACGACGGCAAAGCCGCGGCCGGCTTCGCCGGCGCGGGCGGCCTCGATGGTGGCGTTGAGCGCGAGCAGGTTTGTCTGCTGCGCGATGGTGTTGATCAGGCCGACGACCTCGCCGATGCGGCTTGCGGACTTCTGCAGGCCCTGCACGGTGCCGTCGGTCTCGCGCGCCTGGGTGACGGCGCGGCTGGCGATGCCCGCAGCGTGCGCCGCCTGCTGGCTGATGTCGTTGATCGAGGCCGAGAGCTCTTCCGCAGCCGCCGCGACGCTGTCGACGCTCATGGAGGCATCGTTGGAGGCCTTGCCGGCGACCTGGACTCGGTCGTTGGTCTGGCGCGAGACTGCGGAGAGATCGCCCGAGGTCTTGCGCATCTGCCCCGAGGCATCGTTCAGCTCACCCAGCGTCTTGCGCACCGCGCCCTCGAACTCTCCGACATAGGCTTCCAGTGCGCGCTGGCGCACGGCGGCTCCGACGTTGCGCTCGCGCTCGTGCTCCTCGATCTTGAGCTTTTCGGTGGCCTGCTGCTTGAAGGTTTCCAGCGCGCCGGCAAGGGCGCCGATCTCGTCCTGGCGATCGAGATAGCCGCTGTCGACGGCGAGATCGCCGCCGGCGAGCTTGAGCATGGCGTCACGGATGGTGTTGAGCGGATTGATGACGCGGCGGCTGACCAGCATGATCGCGCCGACGGCAAGGCCGATCGCAAGCGCGAGCAGCACGAGCTGCACGATCAGCGCGCGCTGCGCAGCGCCGCGCTGGTCGAGTGTGTGCGCCCTGGCGGCGTCGAGGGCGGCTTCGGCCACCGCGACCGCGCTCGCCATGCGGCCGACGGTGAGCGGGCTCCACTGGTTGGCGGTCAGCTCGGCCTTCTCGCCCTTGACCAGCGTGTCCGCGAGGCGGTCACGCAGGGTCAGATATTGCGGCTCGAAATAGGCGGTCTTGGCGCCGGCCATGGCGGAGGCGAGCGCCTGCGGCAATTGCATGCCCGAGGTCGACAATTCCAGCGCCTTCCACATCGCGCTCGTGCCGCCGACATATTGGGTATAGGCATAGCGGCTCTCGGGCGAGATTTTGCCGGCGTTAAGGCCGATCGAGACGATCAGCGAAGCTTGGCCCGCGGTGTTGCGTAGCAACCAGGCGTTCTGCTTGATCGACAGCAGCTGGTCGATCTCGGCATCCTGGTGGTTGACGGTGGCGGCCAGTGTGTTCCCGAGATTATCGAGCACGTCGAGCAGGCCCTGCGTCGTCTCCATGTATTCCTTTGGCAAGCCCGCGCGGCGCTGATCCTTGGACCTGGTGACGTCCTCCCAGAATTGCTTCTGCTCCTCGATCAGCAATTTGTTAAGGCGCGCGAGCTCCGGCACCAGCGTGCCGGACCGCGGGAAGTCCATGCTCGGCAGCAGCTCGAGCGCGCGTGCCATCGCCGGCATCTGCGCGTCGCGCAGCGCACGCAGGTATTTCTCGATCTCGGAATCCATCGGCTCGGTCGCGTTGAGGAGCCGCGTCGTGGTCGAGCGGTCGGTGCGCAGGTTGTGCATCGCCTTGAACAGGTCGGCGGAGGCGTCGGCGATCGCCGAGATGCGGCTGGCGGTCTTGAGGCGGTCCCAGGACTCGTAGGCGGTGAGCGAAAGTGCGATCACCACGCAGATCGACGTGATCGCGATCACTGTCTTCAACAGTGCGGACACGGTCAGACGATTGAGCATCGAAGTCCCCCCAAATTCCCATTTCAAAGTTCGAAGACGCCCCGGCAAAATCGAGAGAACGGGGGCGGACGCATCGGCAATGACATACCGTTCGCGGCACGCAACTCGTACGGTTTCTGCATCTGAAACGAAAAGGGTAAAGTTTTCGGCAGGCGGCCTGCCGGTAGAATTACGCATTTACTAGAAGTTGCAGTGGGTTGCGTGGATGGAACCGGCGCGCGAGACAGGCGTTAGGAGCTCGTTGGCAATTTGCCTGAAGGGGGCCTTGCGATGTTGGTCGGCGTGCTCGTCACCTTTCTCGTCATCATTCTCGTGCTTTATCTCATCAACATGCTGCCGATGGACGGCCGCGCCAAGCAGATCGCACGCGTCGTCGTCATCATCATCGGCATCGTGTCGCTGCTGAAATATCTGACGGTGTTTTAGCGGGGCTTCCGATCTCCAACAAAAAAGCCCCGGCGTCAGCCGGGGCTTTTGATGTTCGAGCGGCCTTGTCAGCCCGTCGCCTTCCTAGCCAAGCGCCTTGGCCTCGCGGCGGCGCGCGGTGAGGATGTATTCGGTGTAGCCGTTCGGCTGCTCGCGGCCCTTAAAGATGAGGTCGCTAGCCGCCTTGAAGGCGACGCCGTCGAAGGCGGGCGCCATCGGCTTGTAGATCGCGTCGCCCGCGTTCTGCTTGTCGACGACGACGGCCATGCGCTTGAGCGACTCCATCACCTGGGCCTCGGTGATGACGCCCTGGTGCAGCCAATTGGCGAGATGCTGGCTGGAGATGCGCAAGGTGGCGCGGTCTTCCATCAGGCCGACATCGTGGATGTCAGGCACCTTGGAGCAGCCGACGCCCTGGTCGATCCAGCGCACGACGTAGCCGAGAATGCCCTGGCAATTGTTGTCGATCTCCTGCTTGACGTCGTCGGGCGCCCAGTTCGACTTCGACACCGGAATGGTGAGGATGTCCGAGAGTTTTGCGCGCGGACCGCCCTTGGTCAGCTCCTGCTGGCGTGCCGTGACGTCGACCTGGTGATAGTGCAGCGCGTGCAGCGTTGCCGCGGTCGGGGAGGGCACCCACGCAGTGGTGGCGCCGGCCTGCGGATGCGTCAGCTTCTGCACAAGCATGTCCGCCATTTTGTCGGGTGCGGCCCACATGCCCTTGCCGATCTGGGCATGGCCGGGCAGGCCACAGGTCAGGCCCATGTCGACGTTCCAGTCCTCATAGGCCTTGATCCAGGCCTGCGCCTTCATCTCGTTCTTGCGGATCATCGGACCCGCTTCCATCGAGGTATGGATCTCGTCGCCGGTGCGGTCGAGGAAGCCGGTGTTGATGAACATGATGCGCTTGGAGGCGCGCTGGATGCAGGCCTTGAGGTTGACGGTGGTGCGCCGCTCCTCGTCCATGATGCCGACCTTGAGCGTGTTCTCCGGCAGGCCCAGCATCGTCTCGACGCGGTCGAAGATCTCGCACGTGAACGAGACCTCGTCCGGGCCGTGCATCTTCGGCTTGACGATATAGGCAGATCCCGTGCGGCTGTTCTTGACCTTGGAGTTGCCTTTCAAGTCATGAATGGCAAGAAGTCCGGAGACCGCGGCATCGAGCAGGCCTTCCGGGACTTCCTCGCCGGTCTCGTCCAGCACCGCATCAGTGAACATGTGGTGACCGCAATTGCGCATCAGCAGCAGGCTGCGGCCGTGCAGCTTGACCTCGCTCTTGCCGTCCGGCGTCTTGTAGGAGCGGTCGGCGTTGAGTGAGCGCGTCAGCGTCTTGCCGCCTTTTTCGAAGTCCGCCGACAGCGTGCCGTTCATCAGGCCGAGCGTGTTGCGATAGATCAGTACCTTGTCCTCGGCGTCGACCGCGGCGACCGAGTCCTCCATGTCGAGAATGGTCGACACGGCCGATTCCATGATCATGTCGGCGACGCCGGCCGGATCGTCCTTGCCGATCATGCTGTTGCGATCGACCTTGACCTCGACATGCAGGCCGTTGTTGGCGAGCAGCACCGCGCTCGGCGCGGCCGCATCGCCCTGGAAGCCGGCGAACTGCGCGGCGTTCTTCAGCGCGGTGGCGTTGCCGCTCTTCAGCTTCACCGCGAGCTGGCCTGCGACGACGCTATAGGCGGTGACGTCGGTGTGGCTGCTGGTCGCCAGCGGCACGGCGGCGTCGAGGAACGCCTTGGCCTTGGCGATCACCTTGTCGCCGCGTGCCTTGTTGTAACCCTTGCCGCTCTCGGACGGATCGTGCGGGATCGCGTCGGTGCCGTAGAAGGCGTCATAGAGCGAGCCCCAGCGCGCATTCGCCGCGTTCAGCGCGTAGCGCGCGTTGGTCAGCGGCACGACCAGCTGCGGGCCGCAGATCTTGCCGATCTCCTCGTCGACATCAGCGGTCTCGACCTTCTGCGTCGCGGGCTCGGGGACGAGATAGCCGATCTCTTTCAGGAAGGCGGTGTAGGCGCCGAGGTCGAACGCCTTGCCCTTGTTGGCGCGGTGCCAGTCGTCGATCTTGGCCTGCAGCGCGTCACGGAAGGCGAGCAGCGACCGGTTCTTCGGCCCCAGCTCCTTGATGATGGCGGCCACCCCGGCCCAGAACGCATCCGGCGCGATCCCCGTTTTCGGGGCGGCTTCCTTGGCAATGAAGTCGAAAAGGACGGGGGCGATCTTCAATCCGTGGGCGTCAACGCGTTTCATGATGGTCTTTCTTGTTGGAAATGGCTGTTTTTGGCTGCTTTGACCCGACAGCAGCAAAATGCGCCCGCGTGGGGCGGCTTTCGGGACCTATTAGCCCCAAAATCGGGGCGGTGAGAAGACCCCCGACGTCTGTCAAAATGTCAAGGAGAGGTGGCGGCTGCTCCGCGCGCCGCCGTCATTCCCCGCGAAGGCGGGCAATCCAGTACGCCGCAGCTTTTCCGTATCCCAACGCTGTCTCTGGAATACTGGGCGCCCGGTCAAGCCGGGCGACGACAGGTGCGGAAATGCGATCAGCTCAAATATTCGCAGCGAGGTCCACGACTTCGTCGAACAGCACGCCGGTGGTCTTCAGCATCTGCTCGATCTCGTCGGCCGCGTCAGCAACCGTCCGCGTCGACGTGTCGATCACGAGCTCGGCGGCCTCGGGCCGCTCGTAGTCGTTGCCGATGCCCGTGAAAGAGGCAAGGGCGCCGGCGCGGGCCTTCTTGTAATGGCCCTTGGGATCGCGCTCCTCGCAGATTTCGGCCGGTGTCGCGACATGGATCTCGCGAAACGCGGCGTCAGCGATGCGACGTGCGGTGGCGCGGTCCTCGCGGGCCGGTGAGACGGCGGCGACGATGGCGATGTGGCCGTTGCGGGCGAGATGGGTTGCGACCTCGGCGAGCCTGCGGATATTCTCGCTGCGATCGGCTGCGGAGAAGCCGAGATCGCCATTGAGCCCGGCCCGCAGCGTGTCGCCGTCGAGCAGGATCGGCGAGCCGCCATTGGTGAAGAGACGCCGCTCCAGCGCCTTCGCCAGCGTCGACTTGCCGGAGGCCGGCAGACCCGTGAGCCAGACCACGGCACCGTTGTGCTGATAGCGCGCCGAGCGCTCGTCGGGCCGCAGCGCCGATTCCACCGGCACGATATCGACCGGCACGGCGCGCTGGCCGGCATCGACCGACAGCACCAGGCCGCCGCCGGCGATGCGCCCAGAGACCTCGATCACGAGACGGCCGGTGCGCGGATTCTCGGTGTAGGGATCGGTTGCGATCGGATTGGACAGGGAGATGTCGATCTCGCCGACATGGTTGCGGCCGATCGCCTTGTTCTCGATGCTCGAGAGCTCGCCAGGATCGACCGCCTTCTCGATGGCGACGACGGTGGCGCGGCTCTCCTTCGGCCCGCAGCGGACCAGGAGCTGATCGCCCTTGGCGAGTGGCTTGTCGTGCAGCCAGAAAATGCGCGCGCGCAGCCGCCGCGTCTCGCGCGGGGCGGTGTCCGTATGCGCGATGATGTCGCCGCGCTCGATGAACAATTCGCGGTCGAGCGTGATGCCGACCGAGCGGCCGGCGCCTTGCCGTCCCGCGATCGGGGTCACCGGCCAGCTCTCGACCGTCTTGATCCTGGCGATCTTGCCGGCCGGCATGATCACGATCTCGTCGCCGGCAATCAAGCTGCCGGATTCGATGCGGCCCGCGACGATGCGGCGGTCGTCGAACTTGTAGATCGCCTGTACCGGCAGGCGCAGCGCCAGCGCTTCGAGCGGCCGCGCCGGCTCGAGTCCATCGAGCGCCTCGACCACGGTCGGCCCCTTGTACCAGCCGATGCGGTCGGTGCGCTCGGCAACGCCGTCGCCGTCGCGCGCGGAAATCGGGATGATCGCGGCCGGCGTCACGCCGAGGCCGTTGAGATGCGCGGAGATCTCCTCGCTGATCTCCTTGAAGCGGTCGGCGGAGAAATCGACGCGGTCCATCTTGTTGACGACGACCGCGACCTGCTTCACGCCGAGCAGATGCAGCAGATAGCCGTGACGGCGGGTCTGGTCGCGCACGCCTTCGAGCGCGTCGATGATCAGCACCGCGCCGTCGGCCTGCGAGGCGCCGGTGATCATGTTGCGCAGGAATTCGGCATGGCCGGGCGCGTCGATCAGCACGATGTCGCGCGAATTGGTGCGGAAGCGGATCTGCGTGGTATCGATGGTGATGCCCTGGTCGCGCTCGGTCTGCAGCGCGTCGAGCAGGAACGACCATTCGAACGGCATGCCGCGCCGCGCGCTGACGGCTTTGAGCATCTCGAGCTTGCCGTCGGGCAGGCTGCCGGTTTCGTGCAGGAGGCGGCCGACCAGCGTCGACTTGCCGTGGTCGACATGGCCGACGATGACGATGCGGACCTGCGGTCGCGTCGTGCCATTCGGCATCGAACTGGTGTCGTTCGGCGTGGCGGGCGAAGCGGGAGTGACGATCATGTTCATACGACTGCGCGTCCTTGATCAGAGATAGCCGGCGACGCGCAGGCGCTCGAAAGCGTCCTCGGTCTCGTGGTCGAGCGCACGGCCCGCGCGCTCCGGCACCTTGGTCTGCTCGAGCTCGGCCAGGATCTCGTCGATGTTCGACGCGCTCGATGCGACCGGATTGGTGATGTCCTGATCACCCAGCGAGCGATAGCGCTTGCCATTGTGCGAAAGATAGAGCGGGATGATCGGGATGTTCTCGCGCTTGGTATAGGCCCAGATGTCGGCCTCGGTCCAATGCAGGATCGGGTGGATGCGCAAATGCGCGCCTTGCGGCGGCGATGCGTTGAAATGATCCCAGAACTCCGGCGGCTGGTCGCGCACGTCCCAATTGCCTTCGAGGCCGCGCGGCGAGAACACGCGCTCCTTGGCGCGCGTCGCTTCCTCGTCACGGCGGATGCCGGCGATCAGGCCGTCGAAGCCGTATTTCGCCAGCGCCATCTTGAGGCCTTCGGTCTTGCGCGCGGCGGAACGGGCGGCCGGCGGCAGCGTTGGGTCGACGGCATCGATGGGCGGGCAGGGCTCGACGCGCAGGTCGAGCTCCCACTGCTTCCCGTAGTGATCGCGGAAGCGATACATCTCCGGAAACTTCTTGCCGGTGTCGACGTGAAGGGCCGGGAACGGCAGGCGGCCGAAGAAGGCTTTCCGCGCCAGCCAGATCATGACGTTGGAGTCCTTGCCGAGCGACCACAGCAGGGCGATCTTCTTCAGGCGGGCAAAGGCCTCGCGGAAGATGTAGATGCTCTGGGCTTCCAGCTGGTCGAGATGGTCCATGCTGGGGGCGGTCAGCGCGACGGGAATTTGCTCGGAAGCCGGGGCGCGGAGGTCCCGTCCATCTGCACCAGAATCGGTCCTGAGAAGATGCATCTCTGCCACTTTGCGTTTGGAGGCGAATTTTCTATAGTTGCGCTGCAGAAGAGAAGAAAAAATTTTCTCTTTGCGCGTCCGAAACGACACATATATAGAAAATAATTCCAGTCAACCCCGGATGTGGGGGAAGCGAGTATCGCATGCGGTTCTTGCCGGTGTTCCTCGATCTCAAGGCCGGTCCGGTGGTCCTCATCGGCGCGGGCGAGCTTTTGCGCGCAAAACTGCGCGTGCTCGCCGCTGCCGGTGCGCGCATCCGCGTGCATGCGATCGACGGCAATCAGGACCTGGGTCTGAGCTCCGATGACGCGGCGCGTATCGAGATCGCGACGGGCGATCCGCTCACCGCCGATCTCGCCGGTGTCATTGCCATCGTCTGCGCAGGCGCGGGCGATGTCGGCGTGGCGATGTCGGCGCGGGCGAAGTCGCTTGGCCTGCCCGTCAACGTCATGGACGATCTCGAACATTCCAGCTTCATCTTCCCGGCAATCGTCGATCGCGGCGATGTCGTGGTCGCGGTCGGAACCGGCGGCACCTCGCCGGTGGTGGCGCGGCGCGTGCGGGAGAAGATCGAGGCGCTGCTGCCCGCGCGCATCGGCGCGCTCGCCGAGTTCATCGGCGGCTTCCGCAAATCCATCAACGAACGTATCGCCGAGTTTCCGCTGCGCCGCCGCTTCTGGGAGCGCGTCGTCGACGGTCCGATCGGCGCCGCCGTGTTGGCCGGCCGCAAGGACGAGGCTGACGCAGCACTCAAGCAGATTTCCGATCCGTCCGCGTTCGCGCGCGCCGACAAGCCGGACGGCTCGGTGGCGCTGGTTGGCGCCGGCCCCGGCGATCCCGATCTCCTCACCATCAAGGCGCTGCGCGCGCTGCAGGATGCTGACATCGTCTTCCATGACGAGTTGGTCTCGCCCGAAATTCTTGACCGCATCCGTCGCGACACCGCGCGCATTGCCGTTGGCCGTCGTGTCGGCAAGCCCGGCATCGGCCAGGACGCCATCAACAGGCGCATGATCGAGGCCGCGCAAGCTGGCCAGCGCGTGGTGCGGCTGAAGGGTGGCGATCCCTTCGTGTTCGGCCGCGGCGGCGAAGAGGTGGAAGCGCTGCGCGCCGCCGGCATTGCTTATTCGATCATTCCCGGCATCACCGCAGGCCTCGGCGGCGCCGCTGATTTCGAGGTGCCGCTCACTTACCGTCACGAAGCGACCCGCATCACCTTCCTCACCGCGCATAAGGCGCGCGACGCAGAGACGGTGGACTGGTCGACGCTGACGGACACCAAAATGACTGTTGTGGTCTACATGGGCATGACCGCTGCGCCGGCCGTTCGCGCTGGTTTGTTCGCCGCCGGCCGCTCGCCGGAGACGCCGGTCGGCGTGTTCGCCCGCGTCACGCGGCCGGATGCGCAAAGCGCGATCGGCACATTGCGCGACCTGCCCGAGCTCGTGCGGCAGACCAATGGCGGTCCCGCCATTCTCATCATCGGCGACGTGGTCCGGCATGCCGGTTCGCTTCGCCGTCAAACACCCAACCAAATCATCTCTGACCTACTGGATGCAGCCGAATGACCTCCCCGCTTGAACAGAAGAAGATCAAAATCGCCGGCCCCTCGGTCGTAACCGCCAACCGCACCTGGGATGGCATCGTGGTGTATCGCACCGCCGCCAAGAGCTGGTCCGCGGACCTGTCGGAAGCCGCGATCGTGCGCAACTCGGACGAGGCGAAAGCGTTGCTTGCGGAGTCGGTCGCCGATGACGTCGGCGCGATCGGTCCCTATATCGCCCCGGTGCAGGTCGGAGCGGATGGCAAGATCGAACCCGGCAATCTGCGCGAACAGATCCGCCGCACCGGTGTGACCATCGGACAGCCGGCCCAGGTTTAAGGCATTCTCTTATGTACGCTTACGACGAAATCGACCGCACGCTCGTCAACGAGCGCGTCTCGGAGTTCCGCGACCAGGTGAAGCGCCGCCTCTCGGGCGAGCTGACCGAGGATGAGTTCAAGATCCTGCGGCTCCAGAACGGCGTCTATCTGCAACTGCACGCCTATATGTTCCGCGTCGCCATTCCTTACGGCACGCTGGCGACGAACCAGCTGCGGGCGCTGGCTCATGTCGCGCGCAAGTACGACCGGGGCTACGGCCACTTCACCACGCGGCAGAACATCCAGTTCAACTGGATCAAGCTCGCCGAGCTGCCGGATGCGCTCGCCGATCTCGCCGAGGTCGGCATCCATGCGATGCAGACCTCCGGCAACAACATGCGCAACGTCACCTCGGACCAGTGGGCCGGCGTCGCGCCCGGCGAGATCGAGGACCCGCGCATCTGGTCGGAGCTGATCCGCCAGCACACCACGCTGCATCCGGAATTCTCGTTCCTGCCACGCAAGTTCAAGATCGCGATCACCGCGTCGGACCATGATCGTGCCGCGATCAAGATTCACGACATCGGATTGAAGCTGATCAAGAACGAGAAGGGCGAGACCGGCTTCGAGGTGCTCGTCGGCGGCGGTCTCGGCCGTACCCCGTTCATCGGCAAGACCATCAAGCACTTCGTCCATGGCCGCGATATCCTCAGCTATATCGAGGCGATCCTGCGCGTCTACAACCAGTACGGCCGCCGCGACAACATCTACAAGGCGCGCATCAAGATCCTGGTGCACGAGCTCGGCATCGAAAAATTCTCACGCGAGGTCGAGGAGGAGTGGCAGCACATCCGTAACTCCTCGCTCCAGATCGACGACGAGGTGATCGAGGACATCCGCTCGCGCTTCACCTATCCGAACTACGAGAAGCTGCCGCACATGCCGGACGAGCTGCGCCAGGCCGCGGCCGATGGCGACTTTGAGGCGTGGCGCAAGAACTCGGTCTCGCCGCACAAGGTGCAGGGCTACTCGATCGTCACGATCTCGCTGAAGCCGATCGGCGTGCCTCCGGGCGATGCCACGGCCGTACAGATGGATGCGCTGGCCGATCTCGCCGACAAATATTCCTTCGGGGAGATCCGCGTCGGCCACGAGCAGAACCTGGCGCTGCCCCATGTCGCCAAGCGCGACCTGCCGGCGTTGTGGAAGGCGCTCGACAAGCTTGGGCTGGCGACGCCGAACGTCAATCTGATCACCGACATCATCGCCTGTCCGGGTCTCGACTATTGCTCGCTGGCCAATGCACGCTCGATCCCGATCGCGCAGGAGCTGACACGGCGCTTTGCCAATCATGAGCTCGCCAATCTGATCGGCCGGCTGCACATCAACATCTCGGGCTGCATCAATGCCTGCGGTCACCACCACGTCGGCCATATCGGCATTCTCGGCGTCGAGAAGAACGGCGAGGAGGTTTACCAGATCACCATCGGCGGTCGTGCCGACGAGGGTGCTGCGCTGGGCAATCTGATCGGACCCGGCGTCAAGTTCGACGAGGTCGCCGACGTGATCGAAGACGTCGTGGAAGCCTATCTCGCGCTGCGCGAGCGGCCCGAAGAGCTGTTCATCGACACGGTGAAGCGCCTCGGCGTCGAACCTTTCAAGGAGCGCGTCTATGCCACTCGTTAACGGCGGAAAAATCGCCGACGACAGTTTCGTCAAGCTGGCCGTCGACACGCCGCTGCCAGAGAGCGGCGACATCCTGGTGCCCGCCGAGCGGTTCCTGGGCGATGCGGACGCGCTGCTCAAGCGCGGCGGCAAGATCGGTGTGATCTGGCCGAACAATCGCGACATCGCCGAGCTCGTGCCTTATCTCGGCAAGGTCGCCGTCGTCGCGTTGGTGTTCCCGACCTTCCGCGACGGACGCGCCTACAGCCAGGCGCGGCTGCTGCGCGAGCGTTACAATTATCGCAGCGAATTGCGCGCGACGGGCCAGATCCTGCGCGACCAGTTCGTGTTCATGCTGCGCGCCGGCTTCGATTCCTTCGAGGTCAAGAAGCAGGCGGATGCGGAAGCCTTCATGCAGACCGCGAAGCGCTACTCGGTGTTCTACCAGCCGACCGGCGACGGCCGGATCACGGCGCTGCACCGGCGCATGCAGCTGCGTCACTCCGAAGGAGTCGGTACGTGAACGCCATGGCCACTCAATTTGCATCCCAATCGACCTCGGTGTTGCCGACCGCGGATGAGCTCGACCGCGCGCTGCGCGACGCCGCTCCGGCCGAAATCATTGCTGCCGCGCTGAAGACCGTCGGCCGCGATCAGCTCGCCGTGGTGTCGTCGTTCGGGACGGAGTCGGCCGCGCTGTTGAAGGTGATGGCTGATGTCGATCCGGCGATTCCGGTGATCTTCCTCGATACCGGCTGGCTGTTCGAGGAGACGCTTGCCTATCGCGACACGCTGATCGCCAAGCTTGGCTTGAGAGATGTTCGTTCGATCAAGCCGCTGGAGGAGGCGCTGAAGCGGGACGATCCCGATCAGGAGCTCTGGTTCTCCAATCCCGATGCCTGCTGCCGTATCCGCAAGGTCGAGCCGCTGGCGCGGGCGCTGAAGCCGTTTTCAGCGTGGATCAATGGCCGCAAGCGGTTTCAGGGCGGCGTGCGCGCCGACATTCCGGTCGTCGAGGTGGATGGCGGGCGGCTGAAGTTCAATCCTTTTGCCAATGTCTCGCGCGAGGAGATCAAGGACATCTACGCGCGTGCCAAATTGCCGCAGCATCCGCTTCAAGCGTCGGGTTTCATGTCGGTTGGGTGTATGCCTTGCACCAGCAGAACGACCGAGGGCGAGGATGAGCGCGCGGGTCGCTGGCGCGGCCGCGCCAAGACAGAATGCGGCATCCACACGATGAAGACTTCGTAGCACAGGCAAGCTGCCCGGCTGCGAACAAGAAAATCCGGTTCCGTTGACTTGAGCGCGTTTCGCCACGAGTTTCGCCTGCATGCCTTCGCCGACAGTGACGTCGTCGAGGTGAATGGAGATGGACATGATGCGTCGTATCGTTCCGCTCGCGGCAGGACTGCTCGTGACAGGATTCTTGGCAAGCTCGGCTCTCGCCGCTGACATCAACCTCTTGAACGTGTCGTATGATCCGACGCGTGAACTCTATGTCGAGTTCAACAAGGCGTTCGCGAACGCCTATCAGAAGGAAACCGGCAAGAGCGTCGAGATCAAGCAGTCGCATGGCGGCAGCGGCTCGCAGGCGCGCGCCGTGATTGACGGGTTGCAGGCCGACGTGGTGACGCTCGCGCTCGCCTATGACATCGACGCCATCGCCGGCAAGGGCCTCACTGCAGCCGATTGGCAGAAGCGGCTGCCGCAGAATTCATCGCCCTACACGTCGACCATCGTGTTCCTGGTGCGCAAGGGCAATCCGAAAGGCATCAGGGACTGGGACGATCTGCTCAAGCCGGGCGTCGCCGTGATCACGCCGAACCCGAAGACCTCGGGCGGTGCGCGCTGGAATTATCTGGCGGCTTGGGGCTTCGCGCAGAAGAAATACGGATCAGTCGACAAGGCCAAGGATTTCATCGGAAAGCTCTATCAGCAGGTGCCGGTGCTCGACACCGGCGCGCGCGGCGCCACCGTGACCTTCGTCGAGCGCGGCGTCGGCGACGTGCTGCTGGCCTGGGAGAACGAGGCCTATCTCGCACTGAAGGAATTCGGCCCGGAGAAATTCGAGATCGTGGCGCCGCCGCAATCGATCCTGGCCGAGCCGCCGGTCGCGATCGTCGACAAGGTTGCCGACAAGAAGGGCACCCGCAACGTCGCCGATGCCTATCTCCAGTACTGGTACACCAAGGAAGGGCAGGAGATCGCAGCGCGCAACTTCTACCGTCCGCGCGATCCCGAGATCGCTAAAAAATATGAAAACTCCTTCGCAAAGGTCGAGCTGTTCACGATCGACGATGTGTTTGGCGGCTGGACCAGGGCGCAGAAGGAACATTTTGCCGACGGCGGCGTCTTCGATCAGATCTACAAGAACTGATCGGGCGCTGTCGGAGGGGTTTGAACAGGGGGCCTGGTGAGCGCAATCGCAGCACGACGCCGGACATTGCCGGGCTTCGGTCTCACGATGGGACTGACGCTGACCTGGCTGTCCGTCATCATCCTGATTCCGCTCGCGGGGCTGTTCCTGAAGTCGCTCGAGCTCAGCCCCGAGCAATTCTGGAACATCCTCTCGAGCCGCCGCACCCTGAACGCGCTCCGCGTCTCCTTCGGGCTTGCGTTTGCGGCGGCCTGCGTCAATCTTGTGATGGGCAGCATCATCGTCTGGGCGTTGGTGCGGTACCGCTTCCCGGGCCGGCGGCTGTTCGACGCCATCGTCGATGTGCCGTTCGCCTTGCCGACCGCCGTCGCCGGTGTCGCGCTGACCTCCCTGTTTGCCGAGAAGGGCTGGCTGGGCGCGCCGCTTGCCGCGCTCGGCATCAAGGTCGCGTTCACGCCGCTCGGCATCTTCGTCGCCATGATCTTCATCGGCATTCCCTTCGTGGTCCGCACCGTGCAGCCGGTGCTGCAGGATCTCGACCCCGAGATCGAGGAGGCAGCCGGTAGCCTCGGCGCCAGCCGCTGGCAGACCATCATCCGCGTGATCCTGCCTTCGCTTGCGCCGGCGCTGCTCACGGGGCTCGCACTCGCCTTTGCGCGCGCGGTCGGCGAATACGGTTCGGTGATCTTCATCGCCGGCAATCTGCCCAACGTCTCCGAGATCGCGCCGCTCTTGATCGTGATCCGGCTGTCCGAGTTCCGCTATGCCGACGCGACCGCGATCGCCGTCGTCATGCTCATCGTCTCCTTCGTCGTCATCTTCGCGGTCAACCGGTTGCAGCGCTGGGCGCAGAACCGGGTCCCGGTGCATTGAGGCGGGATGCGATGACGATGCAGATCGCCGATTCCGTTTCGCTGTCTTCACCCGAGGCAAAGGCGCGCGCGCACGCCGCAGCCGCGCGCAACAATCTCCGCACCGAGCCCAAGGCGGTGCGCATCGCCATCATCACGCTGGCGATATTATTTCTCTCCGTTTTCGTCGTGCTGCCGCTGGTGCTGGTGTTCGCGCAGGCCTTCTCGAAGGGTATTCTGGCCTATTTCGACGCTCTCGCCGAGCCGGAGGCACTGGCTGCGATCAAGCTGACGCTGCTGGTCGCGGCGATCTCGGTCGTCCTCAACCTCGTGTTCGGCCTCGTCGCCGCCTGGGCGATCGCCAAATTCGAGTTTAGAGGAAAAACCTTCCTGATCACACTGATCGACCTGCCGTTCTCGGTGAGCCCGGTCATCTCCGGCCTCGTCTTCGTGCTGCTGTTCGGCGCGCAAGGCTATTTCGGCGGCTGGTTGAGGGATCACGACATCCAGATCCTGTTCGCGGTGCCCGGCATCGCGCTCGCCACCACCTTCGTGACCTTCCCGTTCGTGGCGCGCGCACTGATCCCGTTGATGCAGGAGCAGGGCACGCAAGAGGAAGAGGCTGCGATCTCGCTCGGCGCCTCCGGTTTGCAAACCTTCTTCCGCGTCACGCTGCCCAACATCAAATGGGGCGTGCTGTATGGCGTCCTGCTCTGCAACGCGCGCGCGATGGGCGAGTTCGGTGCGGTCTCCGTCGTCTCCGGCCACATCCGCGGCGAGACCAACACCATGCCGCTGCTGGTCGAGATTCTCTACAACGAGTACCAGTTCGTCGCCGCGTTCGCGATCGCCTCGCTGCTGGCGATGCTGGCGCTGATCACGCTGATCGCCAAGACCATTCTCGAACGTCATCTCGACGAAGGACACGACGTCAATGACCATTGAAGTCAAAAATCTCGTCAAGAAGTTCGGCAGCTTTGCAGCGCTCGACGGCGTCGACCTCAAGGTCAATGACGGCGAGCTGCTCGCTCTGCTCGGCCCCTCCGGCTCGGGCAAGACCACGCTGCTGCGGATCATCGCCGGCCTCGACTGGCCGGACTCAGGCGAAGTCGCCTTCAACGGCGAGGATGCGCTGGCGCAGGGCGCGCGCGAGCGCCATGTCGGCTTCGTATTCCAGCACTACGCGCTGTTCCGCCACATGAGCGTGTTCGAGAACGTCGCCTTCGGCCTGCGCGTGCAGCCGCGCGCAGTCCGGAAGGACGATGCGACGATCCGCGCCCGGGTCAAGGAGCTGCTCGATCTCGTGCAGCTCGACTGGCTCGCCGACCGCTATCCGAGCCAGCTCTCCGGCGGCCAGCGCCAGCGCATCGCGCTCGCCCGCGCGCTTGCGATCGAGCCGCGCATCCTGTTGCTCGACGAGCCCTTCGGCGCGCTCGATGCGAAGGTGCGGAAAGAGCTGCGCAAATGGCTGCGCTCGCTGCATCACGAGATCCACGTCACCTCGATCTTCGTCACCCACGACCAGGAAGAGGCGCTCGAAGTCGCCAACCGCGTCGTGGTGATGGACAAGGGCAGGATCGAGCAGATCGGCTCGCCCGACGACGTCTACGAGACGCCGGCGACCGCCTTCGTGCACGGCTTCATCGGCGAATCCATCGAGCTGCCGATCCAGGTCGAGGGCGGCGTCATCAGGCTCGGCGACCGGCCGCTGCGGCTTGTCGCAGACGAGCTTGCGCCTGGCGCGTCAAAACTGTTCGTACGGCGACACGACATGCTGGTCGGTCCGCCCGGTTCGGGCGCCTTCGAGGGGGCGGTTCAGCATGTCCGGAATTTCGGCCCCGTGCAGCGAGCCGAGGTCGCATTGTCAGGCGGCGAGACCATCGAGATCGACGCTCCCCGCGACCGGGAACTGCGCGCCGGCGACACGATCAGCCTCGAGCCCCGCCGCTATCGCATATTTGCGGGCACCTGAGCGGGTCCCGACAGGTCGAATTTTCCTCAAAATTCACCTTTCAGCCACGGTTGGTATGCAACAACGGCCCCTCATTTGGGGGCCCCGATTCATGCGTGCTGCGGCCGCAATTCTCATCACTTTGCTTGTCGCCGGCTGCGCCGGCAATGAAGCGCCGGTCCAGCAGCCGTCGATGTATGCCGACATGTCGGTCCCGGGCGCCAAGCTCGATGCGCCGGCGGCCGCGATCATGATCTCGCAGTACCGCCAGAACAACGCTCTCGGCACCGTCATCGTCGACCCCGATCTGATGCGGCTCGCCGAATCCCAGTCCAACGCCATGGCTGCAGCCAACAAGATGGACCACGACGTCCGCGCGCCGCTCGCCAAGCGCCTTGTCGCCGGCGGCTATCCCGCGACCGTGGCGGTCGAGAACATCTCGGCCGGCTATCATACACTGGCGGAAGCGTTTTCCGGCTGGCGCGACTCGCCTCCGCACCGCGCCAACATGCTCAAGGGCGGTGTCACAAAATTGGGCATAGCGGCGAGCTATGCTCCGGGCACCAAATACAAGGTGTTCTGGACCATGATCCTGGCGTCGACCGATCCCCGATAAGCCAGACTTGATCCCGGGATGCATTGAAGTCGCGGCAGACTGTCGCCACGGTGGCTCGCCTTCTGCTAATGTTCCCGAATGACCGATCATAGCCCGGAAGTCGCAACAGTCCCCGCGAAGGCGCAACGTGTCCTGGTTCTCCAGGGCGGTGGCGCGCTCGGCTCCTATCAGGCCGGCGCCTATCAGGCGCTGTGCCATTTCGATTTTGAGCCCGAATGGGTTGCCGGCATCTCGATCGGCGCGGTCAATGCCGCCATCATCGCCGGCAATGAGGGCCACACCCGCGTCAAGCGGCTCAAGGAATTCTGGGAGATGGTTTCCGCGCCGGTGCCGTGGAAGCCGATCGGCAAGAGCGACCACAGCCGCGAGCTGTTCAATTCCACCAGCGCCGCGCTGATCGCCACCTTCGGCGTGCCCGGCTTCTTCACACCGCGCATCCCTCCAGCGCCGCTCTGGCCGCCGGGCAGCCCGCAGGCCGAAAGCTATTACGACACCGCGCCGCTGAAGAAGACGCTGGAGCGGCTGGTCGACTTCGACCGCATCAACGACCTGAAGACCCGCCTGTCGGTCGGGGCCGTCGGAGTCAGCTCCGGCAACTTCAAATATTTCGACAATTACGAGTTCAAGAAGCTCGGCAAGAAAATCGGCCCTGAGCACATCATGGCCTCCGGCGCGCTGCCGCCGGGCTTTCCGTCGGTCGTGATCGAGGGCGAGCATTATTGGGACGGCGGCATCGCCTCCAACACGCCGCTCGACTTCGTGCTCGATGCCGAGGTCGATCGCGACATGCTGATCTTCCAGGTCGACCTGTTCAGCGCGCGCGGCGATCTGCCGAATTCGCTGATCGAGGCCACCGAGCGCGAGAAGGACATCCGTTTCTCCAGCCGCACGCGGATGAACACCGACAAGAACAAGCAGATCCACAACGCCCGCAGGGCCGTGCGCGACCTGATCGGCAAGTTGCCGGACTATCTCAAGAACGACCCGTCCGTCGAGTTCCTCGCGAAGGTCTCGCGCGAGAGCACCGTCACCGTGGTGCACCTGATCTATCGCAGCAAGAACTACGAATCCTCGTCCAAGGACTATGACTTCTCGCATGTCGCGATGGTCGAGCATTGGGAAAGCGGCGTGCGCGACGTGCATCTGTCGATGCGCCACAAGGACTGGCTCGAGAAGCCGCAGTCCGGCGAGACCATGGTGACCTACGATCTCACGGGGGACGTCACCGCGCCCCCGCCAAAAAGGAGCGAATAATATGGGTACTCTGTCAGGCAAGAACGCCGTCGTGACCGGTTCGACCAGCGGCATCGGGCTCGCCTATGCGCGCGCCTTTGCGGCTGCCGGCGCCAATGTCGTTATCAACGGGTTCGGCTCGCCGGAGGACATCGAGAAGGAGCGCTCCAAGATCGAGTCCGATTTCGGCGTGAAGGCGGTCTATTCGCCCGCCGACATGACCAAGCCGGCCGAGATCGCCGGGATGATCGCGCTCGGCGAGAAGTCTTTCGGCTCGGTCGACATCCTCGTCAACAATGCCGGCATCCAGTTCGTCTCGCCGATCGAGGAATTCCCGCCGGAGAAGTGGGACCAGATCATCGCGATCAACCTGTCCTCGGCCTTCCACGCCATTCGCGCCGCGGTCCCCGGCATGAAGAAGAAGGGCTGGGGCCGTATCATCAACACCGCGTCGGCGCACTCGCTGGTCGCCTCGCCCTTCAAGTCGGCCTATGTGTCGGCCAAGCACGGCATCGCCGGCCTGACCAAGACCGTGGCGCTGGAAGTCGCGACCAACAAGATCACCTGCAACTGCATCAGCCCCGGCTATGTCTGGACGCCGCTGGTGGAGAAGCAGATTCCGGATACGATGAAGGCCCGCAACCTCACCCGCGAGCAGGTCATCAATGACGTGCTGCTCGATGCCCAGCCGACCAAGGAGTTCGTGACGTCGGAACAGGTTGCGGCCCTTGCGCTGTTCCTGTGCAGCGACGATGCCGCGCAGATCACCGGCACGAACCTCTCGATCGACGGCGGTTGGACGGCGGAGTAAGGCGGCGCACTGTCATGCTCCGCGAAGGCGGGGCATCCAGTACGCCGCGGCCTATCGATTGGATCACGGCCATCTCGGAGTACTGGATCGCCCGGTCCTGATGCGCAATTGCGCATAAGGCCGGGCGATGACAGCGAGAATGGAATGGTGTTCTTTCGTTCGTCGCGTTGGCCTCAATGGCTCCAGGCCAAAGCCGTCACGATCGCCGATTGCAGGTTCAGCTCCGCGAACATGATCTTGCCGGCGACCACGACGAGGACGCTGGCGAGCGCCACACGCAACACCGTCTCCGGCACGCGCGTCGCGCTGTAGCTGCCGAGAATGATGCCGGGCAGCGAGCCCAGCAGCAGCACGCCCATCAAGGCCCAGTCGACCGAACCGAGCATCCAGTGTCCGATGCCGGCCACCAGCGTCAGCGGCACCGCGTGCGCGATGTCGGAGCCGATGATGGTTGCCATCGGCAGGCGCGGGTAGAGCAGCAGCAGCACGGTCACGCCGACCGCACCGGCACCGACGGACGAAATCGAGACCAGTACGCCGAGCACGACCCCGGTCACGACGGTCGCAATTAGGGTGGTGCGCTCGCTGACCTGCTCCGTGCGCCGGCGATACCGCTCCATGATCGACTTGCGGAAGATCAGCGATGTCGCGGTCAGGATTAGCGCAAAGCACAGCACCAGATTGACGAGATTGCGCTCGGCATCGCCCCTGAGATCGAGCTTCCACAGCACCAGCAGCGTTAATGCGCTCGCCGGGATGCTGCCACAGGCAAGCCGCAGCACGGCCGGCCAGTGCACGCTGCGCGACCAGCCATGCACCACGCTGCCGCCGGTCTTGGTGGCGGCGGCATAGAGCAGGTCGGTGCCGACGGCGGTGGTCGGGTGGATGCCGAACAGCAGGATCAGCAGCGGCGTCATCAACGAGCCGCCTCCCACGCCGGTCAGCCCGACAAGCAGGCCGACGCCGAATCCCGAGGCGACGTAAAGCGGGTCAATCATGGTCTGGGGGAATCTAGATTTATCTCGTCAGTTGGGCAATACGACGTAGAATAAATTTCCCCCAGGGCGCAACTGCTTGGGTGGAATAAGAAAAATTGTGCTCCGAGCTGGAAATCGGCAGGTGTTTCGCGCTGTCCTTGGGGTCGTTGCGAAACAGCCATTCCCCGAGGGGGCGGCCCAGGACGAGCGCGTCGTACCTATTTACCAAACGCCAGCACGTGCAGCCCCAGGCGCTGCCGCACGATCCAGAACAGCAGCACGGTCTCGAAGGTGAGGGAGATCGAGGTCGCGGCCGCGGCGCCGTGGCCGCCGAAGCGCGGCACCAGCGCGATGCAGAGCACGACATTCATTGCGAAGGCCAGCGCGTAGGCCAGCGCGCAGATCTTCTGTTGCCCGAGCATGTTGAGCAGGCGCTCAACCGGGCCGATCGCGGCGCGCACCACGAGGCCGATCGCGGCGACGAACATGATGTCGTAGCCGACCACGAATTGTGGCCCGAACAGCCAGAGCAGCGGCTTGCCCAGCGCCAGCAGCACGGCGGTCGCCGCCAGCGACGGCCAGAACGTCCAGTTGATGGCGTGCGCGACATAGGCCGACAGCCGCGCCTTGTCGCCGAGCGCATTGTATTCGGCGAAGCGATGCGCCGTCGTTGCCGACATCGCGTAGTGGATAAAGGACACCAGCGCCAGCGTCTTCACCACGGCAAAGTAGACGCCGACCTCGTCGGACGGGCGGAACTGCTGCAGCACCAGCACGTCGGTGTAGGACAAGAGCAGGTAGAAGCTTTCGACCAGCAGGATCGGCAGCGAGACCGCGAGCCAGCCGCTGATGTCATAGGCCTTGGGGCCGGGCGCGACGTGATCGGCGAGCGCGCGGTTCAGCACCACCATCTGCCCGGTCATCGCGATCCACACGGCGCCGGCGCTCGCCACCATCGCGGCGATCGCGCCGAGATGATAGCCGAGCAGGAAGGCGCAGGCCGTGATGCCGATGATCAGCGCCTGGCGGATGATGAATTGCGGCATCAGCCCAAGCTGCATCCAGTCGTGCGATCGCGCGATGCCGTCCTGGGTGTTGGCGACGACGAAGGCTGGCAGCGTCATGCAACCGATATAGAGCGGCAGCTCTTCGGCCGGATCGATCCACGGCGACATCAGTTTGACAATTCCGGCAAGGCCGAGCGAGACCAGCGTGGAGACGGCGAAGGTGAGCCAGCGACTGCCGGAGAGAAAGCCGCGCAATAGCGCATGGTCCCCGCTGGCGCGATATTCGGGAATGATCTTTTGCGCGGAAGCCGAGATGCCGAAATCCATCATGCTGCCGAGCAGCAGCACCCAGGTCCAGACATAGACATAGATGCCGTAGTCGGAGGTCCCCATCCAGCGTGCGAGCAGCACCTGCGAGAAAAAGGCGAGGCCCGCGCTGATGACGCGTATGATGAAGATGGTGCCGGCCAGCCGCCGCGTCAGCGACGCTTCGCTCGAGCCGCCCGTCAGCCTGGCGCGCAGCCGCGCGATCAGCCCGGCCGATCCGGTCGTTGCGGGTTCTGCATCCATCACGGCCACGTCGAGATCCCCGGGCGTCCCGCATGCTCCGGCAGGCTTGATGCGGTGGTCCCTGGGATTAGCAAGGAATCGTTAAGATTCGGTTGGGTGTGCGTCCCATCCTCGATGTCGTTCCGGATCTGCACGCGCTTGAGGCGCGCTTGTCCGGGACGACAGCTCAGACTCACTCCAACTTCGTATTGAACTCGTAGGATTTCTCCGCCCCCACCAGCGTGAACTTCAACGCTGCACCGTCGGGCTTGGCGCCCGGTGGCAAGCCGTCGAGCTCGAAGGAAAATCGCTTCACGCCGGGCGGGCTGTGCGCGACCGGATCAGGAATGGGCAACGACCATTCGGGCGTCGGCCCTTCCACGAACAGATTGACGTTGCTGTTCTCCGGCGCAACGACGTCGACCATTACGTTCTTGGGACCGTCGCGCTTGACGTCGCGGATGGTCAGCGGATTGGCATCGCCGATCGTGGCGGGCTTCGGCACGGTGTCGAGTGCCGCGCGCAGATTGGCATCCTCGGTCGAGGCGACGTTGTTGAAGCCGAGCTCGACATTGGCCTCGACGGGAATGCAGAGCTTTTCGCAGACCGCGTAGTTGATCTCGGCGCGCAGCGTCACCGGCTTGTCGGCGGCCTTGGCGACGATGCGCAAGGGCAGCACGATCTGGTCGTGATAGCCGATCGAATGGCCGCCCGCACCGTCGTCGAACTTCAGCGGCGCCGGCCACATCACGGTCACCGTTTCGACATTGTCCGACTTGGAGAAGTCGAACCGCGGCGGCACGCCGGAATCGCCCGGCATGCGCCAATAGGTCTTCCAGCCGGGCTGGAGCTGGAAAGCGATACCGCCGAGCAGGACCGCGCCGCTGCGCGATCCCGCGAGCAACCGCACCGCGGAATGGCCGTCGCGCTGCCACGGTGAAGCATCGCCGGCATGGGCACCCATCGCCAGCGACGACGCAAGCAAGGTTGTCGCGACGCCAATCGCCGCATGCAGGGGAACTCTTGTCAGCATGGCACGTCTTTACAGGGTCGTTCCGGGGCAAACCATTGAATTGCTTGTGATGGATGCACTTGATTCAAGTCTCTGCAAGCCTTGATTTGACAGCAGGTCGGCCCGACATCAGGATAGGAATTGAACCCGGAGTGCTTTATCCATGGCTCCCACAGGCAAGAGGACGGGCGAAAGCACCCGCGGGGCGGGCCCTGCGCCCCCCAATTCGGCCGGCTATCTCGACGGCCGGCTCCTGATCGCGATGCCTGTCATGGGCGACTCCCGCTTCGAGCGCTCGGTGATTTACCTTTGTGCGCATTCGGCCGAGGGTGCGATGGGCATCATCGTCAATCATCCGGCCGGCAGCATCGATTTCCCGGAGCTGCTGGAGCAGCTCGGCATCGTCAAGAAGGGCGAGCACATCAAGCTGCCGCAAAATGCCGAAAGCATGAAGGTGCTGGCCGGCGGCCCGGTCGACACCGGCCGCGGCTTCGTGCTGCATTCCAGCGACTTCTACATCGAGCACGCGACGCTGCGGATCGATGACGGCGTCTGCCTCACCGCGACCGTCGACATCCTGCGCGCGATCGCCAATGGCTCCGGCCCCAAGCACGCCATCCTCGCGCTCGGCTACGCTGGCTGGGCGCCGGGCCAGCTCGAGACCGAGATCCAGAGCAATGGCTGGCTGCACTGCGACGCGGATGCGGATCTGATCTTCGGCGACGACGTCGACGAGAAATACGGCCGCGCCTTGCGCAAGATCGGCATCGATCCCGGCATGCTGTCGAACGAGGCCGGGCACGCGTAGCCTCATTCTCCGCTGTCATGCCCCGCGAAGGCGGGGCATCCAGCACGCCGCGGCCTATCGATTCTCGCAACCGTCTCGGAGTACTGGATCGCCCGGTCAAGCCGGGCGATGACCACGTCCGGCGGTGAGTAACGCGCCTACTCCGCCGCCTGCTGCTGCACCGTCGGCTCGGTCCCCGCCACCGTCGCGCGGCGCATGTCGCGCGGCTGCGACTGGTCGTAACGGCGGACGCGGTGCATAGTCTGGCGGTTGTCCCACATCACGAGATCATGCAGCTTCCATTTGTGGACGTGGACGAATTCTGCTTGCGTCGCGTGCTCGTTGAGATCGCGCAGCAACAGCCGTCCCTCCGGCACGCTCATGCTGACGATCTTGCCGGCATGCGATGAGAGATACAGCGACTTGCGGCGATGCACGGGATGGGTCCGCACCAGCCGCTGCAGCACCGGCTTGAACATCGCTTTCTCGTCGTCGGTATATTCGGTGAAGCCGAGCGATCCGCGCGAGTACATCAGCGAGTGCTCGCAGACGAGGTCGTCGATCTCGGCCTTGGTTTCGTCGTCGAGCGCGTCGTAGGCCGCGCGCATGTCGGCGAATTCGGTGTTGCCGCCCTTCGGGTTCACCACGCGCGCCGACAGCAGCGAGAATTTGGCCGGGATCGGGCGGAACGAGCTGTCCGAATGCCACAGGCAGTTGCCGAGATTGAACAGGTGCGCGCGGCTGTCTTTTGCCAGCGGCTTGCCGTCCTTGCCGAGATTGGAGACGTCGTTGAGGCCGGATTGCAGCCGGTAGTCTTTTTCCTTCGTCACCGTGCCGCCGCGTGCATCCTCGCGTTGACCGAAGTTGAGCGCGAAGGCCATCTGCTGCTCGTCGTTGATGTCCTGGTCGTGGAAGACCAGCACCGCGTATTTGTCCATGGCGGCCTCGACCTCGCGGGCCTCATCCGGTGTGAGAGGCTGTCGCAGGTCGAGGCCGGAAACCTCGCCGACGAAATGCTTCTGAAGCTGCCGGATGGCGATCGTCATGGCGTCTCTCCCGCGAACCGCGAGCGGTTGGCCCGCTCTGTCGATGAAAAAGCTACTCCGAGGCCGGTTGATGTCAACGCCGGGCGTGCATGGCTCTTACGCGTTCCGCGCCATCAACCCGCCGTCAACCGGGATCACGGCGCCGGCGTTGGGCTCTTGTTTCTTGTTCCGAGATCGACAAGGCTTGCATCGATCCGCAGACAGGTCAAACGAGCAAAACAAAAGGGGAGGCCGCGATGGCGAACGAGCTCGATTTCTCAGGCAAGCAGGTTCTTGTCGTCGGCGGTTCAAGCGGAATCGGCAACGGCATCGCGCAAGCTTTTCGCGCGAGGGGCGCGCATGTTGCGGTGTGCGGCACGCGTGCTCGGCCCACGGAATATTCGGCGGAGGAAGGCTCCGATCTCACCGGTCTTGCTTACGCGCAGCTCGACGTCAGTAATGCGAGCGCGATCGAAGCGTTCAAGCCGTCGTTCGACCGGCTCGATATTCTGGTGCTCGCGCAAGGTGCGGTGATCTATCGCCGCGGCGAGTTCGAGATGGCGGGCTTTCGCACGGTCGTCGAGATCAACCTGATGAGCCTGATGGCGTGCGCGACGCGATTTCATTCCATGTTGCGGGATGCGAAGGGCGCGTTGATCATGGTGTCGTCGACAGCGGCCTATCATTCCACCATGGGCAATCCAGCCTACAACGCGTCGAAGACCGGCGCGGTCGGATTGACGCGGACGCTGGGCGAGGCCTGGGCCGAGGACGGCATCCGCGTCAACGGCATCGCGCCCGGTCTCGTCGACACCAAGATGACGAAGGTGACGACCGACAATCCCAAGCGGCTCGAAGGCGCGCTGGCGCGCATTCCGCTGCGGCGATTGGGCACGCCGGCCGACATGGCAGGGGCGGCGCTGTTCCTGGCGTCGCCATTGTCGTCGTACATGATCGGCCAGACACTGGTCGTCGATGGCGGGCTCATTCTTTAGGCATGCAACGGAACCGCGTTGCTTCTGATCGGTTACTCCGGCTGATCACCGAGGAGGATTATCATGGACGCGGATCGGATTATCGGATCAGCCAAGGAAATGGCGGGCGGCGTGGAAGGCACTGTGGGCGAGATGGCCGGAGACGCGAAGACCCAGGCTTCAGGGAATGCGCGCGAGGCCGCCGGCACCGTGCAGAACCTGTACGGTCAGGCGAAAGATGCGGCGCGCGATGCTACGGACACCGCCGCGAACTACGCCAAGGAGGCCTATGAAGCAGGCCAGGACACGTTCCGCGATGGCTCGCAGGCGATCGCGCAGAAGGTGCACGACAACCCGCTCGGCGCGCTGCTCGTCGCCGGCGGCATCGGCTTCGCGCTCGCGCTGCTGATGTCGCGTCCCGCCCGTCGCCCGCCGCCACGCTGGCGCTATTACGGCTGAGCCGGCATTCCGGGGCGCGCCTTTGGGCGCGAGCCCGGAATCCATGTATCGACATTGATTGTGGCACGATGGATTCCGGGTTCGCGCCAAGCAGCGTGCCGGAATGACAGCGACTAGAGCGTTCGCCCATCTGA
>NZ_VSSR01000007.1 GCF_008123515.1 Bradyrhizobium cytisi | reverse complement strand
TCCCCATGTGAGCAATCCAGAATCTCTCGGCGGCGACAGTCTGGATTGCTTCGTCGCAAGAGCTCCTCGCAATGACTGAGTTTATTGCTAAGAGCATGCCCCAAGCAACATTGCTCACCTACAGGATCCTCCCATGAAGCTCCCCACCTCGCCCTTCACCGTCACCGACTGGAGCAAGGTCGAGGCCACCACGCATCCCGGTGAAACCGGGCACGCGCTGTGGCGCACGCTCAACATCGGCGATCTCCGGGTGCGGATGGTGGAGTATTCGCCGGGCTATCTGGCCGATCATTGGTGCGACCGCGGCCACGTGCTCGCGGGCGAGCTCGACAGCGAGCTGCGCGACGGGCGCAAATTCAGGCTTACGCCGGGGATGAGCTACCAGGTCTCGGACTTTGGCGACGCCGCGCATCGCTCATCGACGGCTGTGGGCGCCACTCTTTTCATCGTGGACTGATGGAACCGAGCGGTGTGCAGCGCAAAATAGCAAAATGCGCAGCGCTCGCTGTGAGCGCGTGCCGCCTTGAAGTTGCCCCAAAAAATCGCTAGATTGTGATGATCGATCCTTGGCCGAACGACTGGGCCGCTCCGTCTCATTTCCAATGGACGAGCACGTTTCAGGTATTTCTCCAAAATCGACCAACCGGGATGATGGGCGCAGCAATGTGCATTTGTCCCCCTGAGTGCATCGTCAATTGAAAGGAAATGACTATGGCAATGGGCACCGTGAAGTGGTTCAACAACCAAAAGGGCTTTGGCTTCATCCAGCCGGATGACGGCCAGAAGGACGTCTTCGTTCACATCAGCGCCGTTGAACGCGCTGGTCTGAGCACCCTCAACGAGGGCCAGAAGGTTTCGTTCGACATCGTTGCGGATCGCCGCAGCGGCAAGTCCTCGGCCGACAACCTCCGCGCCGGCTAGTTGACCGCGCAATTCGCGATCTGACCACGGACGTACCGGCAGATCGTTGAGTTCAGAGACCCCGCGACCGGCCTCCGGTTCGCGGGGTTTTTGTTTGCCCGCTTGTCATTCCGGGGCGCCCGCAGGGCGAGCCCGGAATCCATTTCACGGCAATGCCTGCGGCCCGATGGATTCCGGGCTCTCGCTTCGCGAGTCCCGGAATGACGGGGGATAGTTCAGCCTGCCTTCCTCAGCACCGACACGAAGAACCCATCGGTCCCCGTGCGGCGCGGGGTCATCAGCCAGCCTTCGTCCGATTGCAGCGCGGCTTGCGCAAACGCCTCGGCCTTGTCCCAGAGCACGCTCGCGGTCTGCTCCGGCGGCACCACCGCGAGCTCGGGATGGCGGCCGACGAAGGCCCTCACCTGCTCACCGTTCTCCTCAGCCAGCACCGAGCAGGTGATGTAGGCGATGCGGCCGCCCGCTTTCACCAGCGGTACGGAGCGCTCCAGCACCTCGGCCTGGTCCTTGAGGCGAACCTCCAGCGCGCCCGGTCGCATGCGCCATTTGGCATCGGGGTTGCGGCGCCAGGTTCCGGTTCCCGTGCAGGGCGCGTCGATCACAACGAGATCGGCGGTGCCGCTGATATCGGCCAGCGGATCAGCCTCGCCCTTGGGCGTACGGACATCGGCATTGTGGACGCCGGCGCGCGACAGGCGCTCGTGGATGGGCACTAGCTGGCGCTTGTCGCTGTCGGTCGCGATCAGCCGGCCCTTGCCCTGCATCATCGCGGCGAGTGCCAGCGTCTTGCCGCCGGCGCCGGCGCAGAGGTCGATCACCTGCTCGCCCGGTTTTGCCGCGGTGAGAAGGGCCGCAAGCTGCGATCCTTCATCCTGCACTTCAACGCCGCCCTTGATGAAATCCTCTTCGGCCTGGATGCCGGGGTTGCGCGCATCGGCCGAAAGCTCGATGCGCAGGCCATTTGGCGACCATTGCGTCGGTTTCGCATGAAGATGAGCAAGCGCCTTCAGCACCTTGTCGCGATTGGATTTTAGCGTGTTGACGCGCAGATCGAGCGGCGCCCGGCTCGCCATCGCGACGGCCTCGGCCGCGCGGTCCTCGCCGAACACTTTGGCCAGATGGGAATCGAGCCAGTCCGGATAATCGCCGGCAATTGCCGCCGGCGCGTCTTTCAGGGAGCGATGGCTGAGCGCCGCCTGCTCGGCCGCAGTCAGCGGCGCCGGCGCGAACCGGCCGCCATCGAACAGAGCCTCCATGGTTGCGGTGTCCATGTTGCGCTCGAGGCGGAGCATGCCGATCAGGCGCGCGCGTGCGGTATCGGAATCCATCAGGAACGCGCTGGAGGCATAGCGGCGCAGCACGTCCCAGACCAGGCCGGCAATGGCGGCGCGGTCGCCGGAACCGGCAAAGCGGTGCGCGGTGCCCCACTCCTTCAGCGCCTTGGCCGCGGGCACGCGGTCGCGTTCGATGGTGTCGATCAGTTCGATGGCTGCGGACAGCCGGGCAGCGGGAGTCATTTGAATCTTTCAGGTCGAATCCGACGGTCAACCGTCAGATCAGCAACAGGATTTTCAGTGCGAAGTAGATCCACATCGCCAGCAGCACCAGCACGCCGGCGAGCCAGAGCGACGAGCGCCGGCCGAGATCGTTCGAGCTGACGAACACGCCGGCATGGGCGAAGCGCGTCACCACGAACACCCAGGACATCAGCACGATGAAGAGATCGGCATGGCGCAGCGGCAGCGCCAGCGCGATCAGGGCGTAGAACAGCACCGGCAGCTCGAACTGGTTGCGGTAGCAATTGGCGATTTGCGTGGCGCCCTTCGGCCAGTTCGGCTCGCCGAGCGCAATGTCGCGGATCTTGGTCTCGCCCGAGACCAGCGCATTCCGGCGCCCGAACACCATGCCGATCAGGAGCGCGAAGGTGAGACCGACCTGCACGAAGACAGGCAACAAGACCATTTGGACGGACATCGGAACTTTCCCGTAAGGCGGCGTGCCGCGGACCGTCATTAGCCGCGACTTCTGGCGCTGACAATCGACGAGTTGAACCGGCGTTCCCGATTGGGCGACTAACTGCCGATCATTGCAGCGATCTTGGCCCCCTGGAGCCCGGCGAGACACGCCGCCGCTGACACGCCCCGTCGCGCCGCAGGACGCCTACACCTTCCGCTATCGCGTGCTTTAAACTTTGTTCGGTCGCGGATTTTGCCCGCGCGTCATCGTTCCGACGTCTGCGCAGGCGAGACTTCGCCCATGTCCGAATTTCGCCTCACCCAGATTTCCGACACGCATCTCGGCCGGCGTTTTCCCGGCCTGATCGCGAACTTTCATCGCGTCAGTGAGCACATTGACGCCGACAGGCCTGATCTCGTCATCAACACCGGCGATGTCTCCTTCGACGGGCCCACGAGCCGCGACGACGTCACGTTTGCGAAGAGCCTGCACGACGCCCTGCCCGTCGACTGTCGCTACCTTCCCGGCAATCACGACATCGGCGACAATCCGACCGCACTCGGGCCCGCACCAAAGCCACCGATCGCGGAAGCGCACCGCCAGCAATTCCGCGACATCATCGGCGAGGACCATTGGTCGTTCGAGGCCGCCGGCTGGCGCTTCATGGGCCTCAACTCGCTGGTGATGAATTCAGGGCTCGCGTTCGAGGCCGAGCAGTTCGACTGGCTGTCCCGGGAAATCGCACGCGTGAATGGCAAGCCGGTCGCGCTGTTCCTGCACAAGCCGGTGTTTCTCCATTTGCCGGACGAGCCTGAAGCCCCGGAGACCTCGATCCGCTACGTGCCGCAGCCGGCGCGCGCGCGGTTGATCGAGATGTTTGCGCATGTCGATCTCCGCCTCATCGCGAGCGGTCACGTGCACCAGCGTCGCGACTTCACGTTCCGCCACACGCGGCACGTCTGGGCGCCGTCGGCCGGCTTCAAGATCAACGACTCACGCCAGGACCGGATCGCGATCAAGGAGACCGGCCTCGTCGAGTACCGCTTCGCGCCTGACAGCTTCGAAGTCCGCCACGTCCGCGCCGCAGGCCAGATCGATGTGGATATCGAAGAGCTGTTCGCCCAGATGGGCGGCGAGCACTAGCACCGCTCCTTACGCGACGCTCTTGAGATCCTGCTGGATCGCGGCGAGCAGCGACTGCAGCGCTTGGCTGCTCACCGGCTGAGCGACCGGATCGTTCACAGGCACAGACTTGACGGACTCGGCTGCCTTGACCGGACGCTTGGGGAAGCGCGGCGGAGGCGCCGGCATCGCGGGTTGCGTGAACGCACCCTCGTCGTCGGTGTGTACGAACTTGCCATGGATGACGTCGTCGCGACGGCCCATGACATACATGGCCGCCCAATAGCCGGCAGCCAAAAGGATGACGCAGAAAATACCGATCTCTAACATCGCAACACCCAAAATATGCGCGATGATTCAATGCCTTCGCTTTTCCGTCAATGAACCGCCGGTCACACAGGCGGCTTTTGCGGGCTGGTGTGGCCAATCGGTGACTCTTTTTTAACCAACCAGCCCCCTGACGGGGGCTGGTTGTGCCAAATCAGGCCTTATCCGGCCCGACCCGGACCAGCTGCTTGCCGAAATTGGCGCCCTTCAAGAGCCCGATGAAGGCGGCGGGCGCGCTCTCCAGGCCCTCGGTGACGAACTCCTTGTACTTCACCTTGCCGTCACGGACCCAACCCGACATGTCGCGCAGGAAGTCGCCATGGCGCGAGGCGAAGTCGGAGACGATGAAGCCGCGGAAGGTGAGCCGCTTGGTCAGCGTCGCGCGCATCATCGACGCCGCCCATTTCGGCGGCTTGGCCTCGGTGTCGTTGTAATGCGCGATCAGGCCGCACACCGGCACGCGCGCGAATTGATTGAGCTGCGGGAAGACCGCCTCGAACACCGCGCCGCCGACATTCTCGAAATAGACGTCGATCCCCTTCGGGCAGGCGTCCTTGAGCTTCGCGGCGAGATCAGGATCGCGGTGATCGACGCAGGCATCGAAGCCGAGCTCCTTCACCACGTAGTCGCACTTGTCCTTGCCGCCGGCGATGCCGACCGCGCGTGCTCCCTTGATCTTCGCGATCTGCCCCACGGCCGAGCCGACCGCGCCGGAAGCGCCGGCGACGACGACGGTCTCGCCTTCTTGCGGCTTGCCGATGTCGAGCAGGCCCGTATACGCGGTCATGCCGGGCATGCCGAGCACACCGATCGAGGTCGAGATCGGACCGAGCCTGGGATCGACCTTGATCAGGCCCTTGCCGTTCGAGATCGCGTGCGTCTGCCAGCCCGAACGGATCCGCACGATGTCGCCTGCCGCGAAATCAGGATTGTTGGAGGCCGCGACCTCGCTCACCGCCTCGCCTTCCATCACACCACCGACCGGCACCGGCGCGGCATAGGACGGCCCCTCGCTCATCCGCCCGCGCATATAGGGATCGAGCGACAGCCAGATCGTGCGTAGCAGGACCTCGCCTGCGCCAAGCGTCGGGACGGCAAATTCCTCAAGGCGAAAATCGGATGATTTGGGTTCGCCGACGGGACGTGCGGCGAGAACGATGCGTTTTGCTTGGGACATGATGGCTTCCTCCTGGCTGTCTTTCGACGACGGAAGCGGAGGGAGGTAGCTGCGTCAATACAAAAGCGATGGATTGGATGGTCGCAGGCCATACGCACGTCTCGTGTCCCGGACGCGCTGCAGCGCTCTTGTGCTGCCGCGCAGAGCCGGGACCCAGATGGCGACAGGTGACCAAGCGAAGAGATGGGCCCCGGCTCTGCAGCGCACCGCTGAAGAAGCGCTGCGCTGCGTCCGGGGCACGAGAGTGGAGGTAGACTAACCCCCGCCCGGATAATTCGGCGCCTCGCGCGTGATGGTCACGTCGTGGACGTGGCTTTCGCGCAGGCCCGCGCCGGTGATGCGCACGAAATTGGCCTTCTCGTGCAGCTCCTTCATGTCCTTTGCGCCGACATAGCCCATTGCAGCACGCAAGCCACCGGCGAGCTGGTGCATAACGTTGCCGACCGGGCCCTTGTAGGGCACCTGGCCCTCGATCCCTTCAGGGACGAGCTTGAGCGCATCCTTGATGTCCTGCTGGAAATAGCGGTCGGCCGAGCCGCGCGCCATCGCGCCGACCGAGCCCATGCCGCGATAGGCCTTGTAGGACCGGCCCTGCCACAAGAACACTTCGCCGGGCGTCTCGTCGGTGCCGGCGAGCAGCGAGCCGACCATCGCGATGTCAGCACCGGCAGCGAGCGCCTTGGCGAGATCGCCGGAGAACTTGATGCCACCATCGGCGATGACGGGGATGTCCGACTTCTTCGCTGCCTCGACCGCATCCATGATCGCGGTGAGCTGGGGCACGCCGACACCGGCGACGATGCGCGTGGTGCAGATCGAGCCCGGGCCGATGCCGACCTTGATGCAGTCCGCGCCGGCATCGATCAGCGCCTGTGCACCTTCGGCGGTTGCGATATTGCCGGCGACGACCTGCACGGAGTTGGACAGACGCTTGATGCGGTTGACGGCGTGCAGCACGTGGCGGGAATGGCCGTGCGCGGTGTCGACCACGACGAGGTCGACGCCGGCATCGATCAGCCGTTCGGTGCGCTCGAAGCCGGTGTCGCCGACGGTGGTGGCGGCGGCGACGCGGAGGCGGCCCTGCGCATCCTTGCAGGCGAGCGGATGGGCGACGGCCTTCTCGATGTCCTTGACCGTGATCAGGCCGACGCAGCGATATTGCTCATCGACCACGAGCAGCTTCTCGATGCGATGGTGATGGAGCATCCGCTTGGCTTCATCCTGGCTGACATTCTCGCGCACCGTGACGAGGTTCTCGTGCGTCATCAGCTCGGAGACTTTTTGCCGGCGGTCGGTGGCAAAACGCACGTCGCGGTTGGTGAGGATGCCGACCAGCTTGCCCGGCGTCGATTTGCCGGCACCGGTAACAACGGGAATGCCGGAGATGCCGTGATCGCTCATCAGCTTGAGCGCATCGTCGAGCGAGGCCTCGGGGCTGATGGTGAGCGGGTTCACCACCATACCCGACTCGTAGCGCTTGACCTGCCGCACCTGGGCGGCCTGGCCTTCGGGATCGAAATTGCGGTGGATGACGCCGAGGCCGCCGGCCTGCGCCATGGCGATCGCCATGCGGGCCTCGGTCACGGTGTCCATTGCGGAGGCCATGATCGGAATGTTGAGCGGAATGGCGCGGGTGACGCGGGAGCGGATGTCGACCTCGCCCGGCATGACGTCAGACAGACCCGGCTTCAACAGCACGTCGTCGAACGTAAAGGCTTCGCGGATGCCCTGAAGTTGCACCGTGGCCATCTGCCAACTCCTTCCTGCGGCCGTGCCGCAAATAAGTATGGATGAGCGCCGCCCTCGGCGTACCTTGCGGCATCGCCGGAGAATCGGAGCCCATCGGTGGGGTTGACGCGGGTCGATAGCACGGCCGCGCGACGAATCAAAGCAAATCGGACCGCTGGCCAGCCATGCACGGGCTTTTTAGGTAAATTCGGCGGGGGCAGCCGGGCGGTGGCCCCACCGTCATTCCGGGCTCGCGCCATGGGGCGCCCTGGAACGGCGAAGGAACGGAGCGCAGGATTTAGGTGCTATGCGTTGATGCGCAATGGTCCCGGCCGAGTCGTGGTGATAAGCCGCAAGTCCGCCCTTCCTTCTGATTTCCATTACCAATCCGTCATGGTCGACAAGCAACGCATCATTCCGCTGATCGTGGCCACCGCTCTCTTCATGGAGAACATGGACTCCACGGTGATCGCCACCTCGCTGCCGGCGATCGCGGCCGACATCGGCTCCAGCCCGCTGACTCTGAAGCTCGCGATCACGTCCTACCTGCTGTCGCTCGCGGTGTTCATCCCGGCGAGCGGCTGGACCGCCGATCGATTCGGTGCGCGCATGGTGTTCGCGATCGCCGTCGGCGTGTTCATGGTCGGCTCGGTCGGCTGCGCGCTCTCGACCTCGGTCACCGACTTCGTGATCGCGCGCATCCTCCAGGGCATGGGCGGCGCGATGATGACGCCGGTCGGGCGCCTCGTGCTGCTGCGCTCTGTCGACAAGAGCGCGCTGGTCAACGCGATGGCCTGGGTGACGGTCCCTGCCCTGATCGGTCCCGTGATCGGTCCGCCGCTCGGCGGCTTCATCACCACCTACGCGTCGTGGCACTGGATCTTCCTGATCAACATTCCGATCGGGCTGCTCGGCATCTTCATGGCGCTGAAGTTCATCGATCCCATCAAGAGCGAGAACCGCGAGCCGTTCGATCTCTACGGCATGGTGCTGGCAGGCATCGGGCTTGCCGGCATCGCATTCGGTCTCTCCGTGGCCGGGCTCAACCTGCTGCCCTGGAGCATCGTCGCGGCCCTGATCGCGGGCGGCGCGATCTCGATGACGCTCTACGTCATCCATGCCCGGCGGACGGGATCGCCGGTGCTGGACTTTTCGCTTCTGAACCTGCCGACACTGCGCGCGGCCGTGCTCGGCGGTTTCCTGTTCCGGCTCGGCATCGGCGCCTTGCCCTTCCTGCTGCCGCTGTTGATGCAGATCGGCTTCGGCCTGTCGCCATTCCATTCCGGCCTCGTCACCTTCGGCTCCTCGCTCGGCGCGATGGGCATGAAGACGCTGGCCGCGCGGATCATCCGCACCTTCGGCTTCCGCAACCTGATGACGGTGAACGCCATCATCAGCGCATTTTTCCTCGCCGTCTGCGCGCTGTTCACGGTGACGACGCCGCTGCTCATCATCCTGGTGATTCTGGTGGTCGGCGGCTTCTTCCGCTCGCTCGAGTTCACCGCGATCAACACGGTGGCCTATGCCGACGTCGAGAGTGCGCAGATGAGCCGCGCCACCACGCTGGTCAGCGTCAACCAGCAGCTCGCGATCTCCGCCGGCGTCGCGGTCGGTGCCGCCTCGGTCGAGACCACGATGTGGCTTAGCCATGTCAGCGAGCTCAATGCCACGGTGTTCTCGCCGGCCTTCGTCGTGGTGGCGCTGACCTCGGCGGCGTCGAGCTGGTTCTTCTGGCAGATGCCCGCCGACGCCGGCCACGAGATCTCCGGCCGCAAGGCGGTGGAGATCGCAAGCCGCAAGGGCGCAGCCAAGAGCGCGGCAACCGCCGCCGTCAAGGTGGCGACGGAAGACACGCAGGACATGCGGGATCAGCGGCTGGGGTAGTTGCTGATCTCGTCATTGCGAGCGAAGCGAAGCAATCCAGAATCTTTCCGCGGAAGGCTTCTGGATTGCTTCGTCGCTTCGCTCCTCGCAATGACGGAATTTGTGGTTACGCCTTCGCCTCGCCGCGAAATCCTGTCGCCAGCACGTAGCGCTCCGAGGAATCCTGCCGGCTCGCGGCCGGCTTGACGTGACGCACTGTGGCAAAATCGCGCTTGAGCTGGGCGAGCAGATCGGCGTCGGCGCCGCTCTGGAACGTTTTTGCCAGAAACGAGCCGCCGGGCTTGAGCACGTCGCAGGCAAACGCCGCCGCCGTCTCGATCAGGCCGACGATGCGGAGCTGGTCGGTCTTGCGGTGACCGGTGGTGTTGGCGGCCATGTCGGACATCACGACGTCGGCGCCGCCGCCGAGCATGGCGTTGAGCTTCGCCGGTGCGTCGTTGTCCATGAAGTCGAGCTGGGCGAAGTCGACGCCGGCAATCTCGGGCATATCCAGCAGATCGATCGCGACGACCTTGCCCTTGCCGTCGATCGAGCCGACGCGCTTGGCGGCGATCTGGCTCCAGCCGCCCGGGGCGGCGCCAAGATCGACCACGGCCATGCCTGATTTCAGCAGGCGATATTTGTCGTCGATCTCGAGCAGCTTGAACGCGGCGCGCGAGCGATAGCCCAAAGCCTTGGCCTTGACGACATAGGGATCGTTGAGCTGCCGCTCCAGCCATAGCTTTGACGACAATTTGCGCTTGCCGCCGGTCTTGACCTGGACGTGCAAGCGGCCGGTGGTGTCTTTCGCCATCTCACCAGCTCCCGAGCGCGCCGTCCTCGCGCATCATCTCGACCAGCATGCCCTCGCGCAGGCCACGGTCGGCGACGCGCAGGCGCGGCAGCGGGAAAGCGCGGCGGATCGCATCGAGGATGGCGCAGCCGGCCAGCACCAGATCGGCGCGCTCGAAGCTGATGCAGCTGTTGTTGGCGCGCTCCTGGTAGGTCATGCCGAGCAGCTTGCTGATGGTCGCGGTGATATCGGTATCCTTCATCCAGATGCTGTCGATGCGGCGGCGGTCGTAGCGCGCGAGATTAAGATGGATGCCGGCGAGCGTGGTCACGGTGCCCGACGTGCCGAGCAGATGCATGTCGGCGAGATCGCGGCCGTACGCTTGCGCGAACGGCGCGACATGGTTGGCGACCTCCTGCTCCATCGCGGCGTAGATCTCCGGCGTAACGTCGCGGCCGCCAAACTGCTCGGCCAGCGTCACCACGCCCAGCGGGATCGACATCCAGGCCTTGATGCGCGGCTCCGGATTTTGCGGGTCGCGCTCGATCCGCACCAGCTCGGTGGAACCGCCGCCGATATCGAACAGGATGGCGCCGCGCCCACTCGGATCAACCAGCGGCGAGCAGCCGAGCATGGCGAGTGAGGCTTCCGTCTCGCGGTCGATCACCTCGAGATCGATGCCGGTCTCGGCTGCGACGCGGCTGCGAAAGCCCTCGGCATTCGAGGCCGCGCGGCAGGCTTCGGTCGCGATCAGCCGCAGCCGCTTGGCTTTGCGCAGGTTGATCTTGTCCCGGCAGATGCTGAGCGCGGCGATGGCGCGATCGATCGCAGCCTCGCTGATCGAGCCGGTCGCCGAGACGCCCTCGCCGAGCCGGATGATGCGCGAGAAGGAATCGACCACGCGAAAGCCGTCGTGGGTCGGACAGGCGATCAGGAGCCTGCAATTGTTGGTGCCGAGGTCCAGCGCCGCGTAGACGCCGGTTCCCGGCGCTTGCGCGGCGACGGCCGGTTCGGGGGCCAACGCCACCGCCGCCATCGACCCCTCGAGCCCACCGTGCGGCCCATGGCCGTCGCGGAGCCGCGTGTGGTCATTCATACAAACTGTCTTTCCGCGGCCGGTTGGGCCGATCTGGAATTGCTTTTTCGCCTGAAACATTAGCAGCGCGGCAGGCCTGCGCAACAACGCATCACATGGGACCATGTCCATTCGTGCGTTGTCGTGAACGGGTCGGTGGGTTATTTCAATGGGGTCCGGTCCCAAAAGGCGCCCAAAAACGCGCAATTGCCGGCTTTTCAGGTCATTCCCATGCAAGAACACACCAAATCCTCGACGCTCGAAAACGCTATTGCACTGCAGAAATACGGCGTCGGGCAGCCGGTCCGCCGCAAGGAGGACGACACGCTGGTGCGCGGCAAGGGCCGCTACACCGACGATTTCAACCTGCCCGGCCAGGCCCATTGCGTGGTCGTCCGCTCGACCCATGCCCATGGCGTCATCCGCGGCATCGGCACCGAGGCCGCCAAGGCCATGCCGGGCGTGCTGGGGGTGTGGACCGGCAAGGACCTCGACGCAGCCGGCTATGGCCCCTTTACCTGCGGCCTGCCGCTGAAGAGCCGTGACGGCTCGCCCCTGCACCAGACCAACCGCCAGCCGCTGGCGACCGACAAGGTCCGCTTCGTCGGAGATCCCGTCGCCTTCGTGGTGGCCGACACGCTGGCCCAGGCGCGCGACGCGGCCGAAGCGGTCGAGCTCGATATCGAGCCGCTGCCGGCCGTGACCGATCCCGAAGAAGCCGCCAGGCCCGGCGCGCCGCAGCTCTACGAACACATCCCGAACAACGTCGCGCTCGACTACCATTATGGCGACACGGAAAAGGTGAACGCCGCTTTCGCCAGCGCCGCCCATGTCACCAAGGTCGACATCGAGAACACCCGCGTCGCCGTGGTCTCGATGGAACCGCGCGTCGGCCTTGCCTCCTACGACAGGAAGACCGAGCGCTACACCATCCAGATGCCGACCCAGGGCGTCGCCGGCAACCGCGCCAACCTCGCCAAGAACCTGAAGGTGCCCAACGAGAAGGTGCGCATCCTCACAGCCAATGTCGGCGGCTCGTTCGGCATGAAGAACGTCAACTATCCCGAATACATGTGCATCCTGTACGCGGCGAAGGCGCTGGGACGCCCGGTGAAGTGGCTCGACGAGCGCTCCACCAGCTTTCTCTCCGACAGCCATGGCCGCGCGCAAAAGATCCATGCCGAGCTCGCGCTCGACGCCGAGGGGCACTTCCTCGCGGCGAAGCTCTCGGGCTACGGCAATCTCGGCGCCTACATCACCGGGGTTTCACCGAGCCCGCTCTCGCTCAATACCGGCAAGAATTTTTCCAGCGTCTACCGCACGCCGCTGATGAGCATCGACATCAAGACGGTATTGACCAACACCACGCTGATGGGCGCCTATCGCGGCGCCGGCCGGCCCGAGGCCAACTATTACATGGAGCGGCTGATCGACCGCGCCGCCGACGAGATGGGCATCAACCGGCTGACGCTGCGCAAGCGCAACTTCATCAAGCAGAGCCAGATGCCGTTTCCGGCCTCCTCCGGCGTCACCTATGACAGCGGCGACTTCCAGGCGGTCTTCACCAAGGCGCTCGAAATCTCCGACCACGAGAATTTCGCCAGGCGCAAGAAGGAGAGCAAGAAATCCGGCAAGCTGCGCGGCATCGCCGTCGGCTCCTATCTCGAGGTGACGGCGCCGCCGAGCCCCGAGCTCGGCAAGATCGTGTTCGATCCCGATGGCAGCGTGCAGCTCATCACCGGCACACTCGACTACGGCCAGGGCCACGCCACGCCGTTCGCGCAGGTGCTGAGCGCGCAGCTCGGCGTTCCCTTCGAGAGCGTGAAGCTCGTGCAGGGCGACAGCGACATCGTGCACGCCGGCAGCGGCACCGGCGGCTCGCGCTCGATCACCGCGACCGGACAAGCCATCGTGGAGTCCTCGCGCCTCGTGATCGAAAAGGGCAAGCGCGCCGCCGCGCACATGCTGGAAGCGTCGGAGGCCGACATCGAGTTCGCCGATGGTGCTTTCACCATCGCCGGAACCGACCGCAGCATCGACATCATGGAGCTCGCCAAGAAGCTGCATGACGCCAAGGTGCCGGACGGCGTGCCTGACTCACTCGACGTCGATCACACCAGCGAGCCAGTGCCCTCGGCCTTCCCGAACGGCTGCCATGTCGCCGAGGTCGAGGTCGATCCTGACACCGGCGTGGTGCAGATCGTGCGCTACAGCGCGGTGAACGATTTCGGCACGGTGATCAATCCGATGCTGGTCGCGGGCCAGCTCCATGGCGGCGTCGTCCAGGGCATCGGCCAGGCGCTGATGGAGCACGTCCGCTATGACGAGAGCGGCCAGCCCATCACCGGCTCGCTGATGGACTATGCGCTGCCCCGTGCCGAGGATGTGCCGTACATGGAGGTCGGCGATCACCCGGTGCCGGCCACGAGCAATCCGCTCGGCACCAAGGGCTGCGGCGAAGCCGGTTGCGCCGGCAGCCTGTCGACGGTGGTGAACGCGGTGCTCGATGCGCTCTCCGACTACGGCATCAAGCACATCGACATGCCGCTGACGCCGGAGCGTGTCTGGCGCGCGATCCAGGACGCGAAGGGCAAGGCGTAACGGGCACTTCTGCCTCAACAACAATGCTGTCATCGCCCGACTGATCGGGCGATCCAGCACGCCGAGGCAGTCGTGATTCACGGATGGGCCGCAGCCTACTGGATTCCCCGCCTTCGCGGGGAATGACAGAGAATATGTGGACGCGCTGTGTCCCTTCCCTACGCCGCCGCCTGCTCCCGCGGCTGGTAGATCGCGATGTGCAGACAGTGCGCCAACGGCGTCGTGCCATTGGCGACGACCAGCGCGTCGAGCTCGACGAAGCGGTGGCCCTTCTTCTCGTAGTTCGCGGTCACCTTCGCCCGCGCAACGATCTCATCGCCGGCGCGTGCAGCCGACAACAGCTGCATGCGGCTGCCGACATGGATCCACGGGCCCAGAATGGTGTTGTCGACCAGCACGCGGTTCATGACGCGCTGGATCAGGCCGGGATGGCCGAGCCCCTCGCGTGCGAAAATCGGATCGGCCTCCCTGACATCGGCGAGATAGTCGCTCGCTGCCTGCCCGGCCCAGCGTCGCGGCATCGTGCCGAGCCATTTGCCGAGCTCGAAGATTTCAGGGCTGACCGGCTTGCGTTCGGCCACCGCGGGCACTTCGACATAGTCTCCCAATGACACCGCAGGCGCTGTCGCCGGCAGCGACGCCGTTCCGGTGGCGCAAAGCTCGGTGCGGCTGAAGACCTCGATCGTGAGCAGGCCGTTGTGCTCGGTCGCATCGATATCGGCAGTCTCGCCGTCATAGACCGGTTTGATGAAGCGCGCCTCGACCAGCCCGCGCGCGAGGAAATCGCGGCCCCAGCGCGCCACCGGCACATGCATCATGTAGGCGAAGACATCGACGCCCGGAACCAGGCCACCGGAAAAGCCGAAGCGGCGCGCCACCGTATCGTCATGCATCTTGTTTTCGGATTGCTTGGCGGTGTTGTAGGCCTCGACGCGGTAGGTTTCGAGCCGGTTCGGCATGGCGGGCTTTTCCCTATGTTTTTGTTCTTTCAGAGCCGATCGTAGGCCTCACGGAACCGGGGTCAATCCCCTCGCCTTTGCGGCGCGAATGGGGTACCACGCGGCGAATGACTGACACCCCCACCCGCATCTATGTCGACGCCGACGCCTGCCCGGTGAAGGACGAAATCTACCGCGTCGCGCTCCGCCACGGCGTGCCCGTGAGCGTAGTCGCCGGCAACTTTATCCGTGTGCCGAACGATCCCCTCATCGAGCGTATCGCCGCCGGCGCGGGCATGGACGCGGCCGACGACTGGATCGCCGAGAGGGCCAAGCCCGGCGACGTCGTCATCACCTCCGACATTCCGCTGGCGAGCCGCTGCGTGAAGGCGGGCGCCGACGTGATCGCGCCGAACGGCAAACCGTTCACGGAGGAATCGATCGGGATGACGCTGGCGGTGCGCAATCTCATGACGGATCTGCGCTCAGCCGGCGAAGTGACCGGCGGCCCGCGCTCGTTCGCGCCGCGCGACCGCTCAACATTCCTCTCGGCGCTCGACCAGACGCTGCGCCGGATCCAGCGCCGGCGCGCCGACCAGGCCGCAATGAGCCAGAATTCGAGTCAAGGCTAGTCATGGCGCCGCCGCTGATCCAACTCAAGGACATCAAGCTGACCTTCGGCGGCACGCCGCTTTTGAGCGGCGTCGAGCTCAATGTCGCGCCATCCGAGCGTGTCTGCCTGATCGGCCGCAACGGCTCCGGCAAGTCTACGTTGCTGAAGATCGCCGCCGGCCTGGTTGAGCCCGACGGCGGCACACGCTTCGTGCAGCCCGGCGCGACGGTTCGCTATTTGCAGCAGGAGCCTGATTTCGGCGACCACAAGACCACGCTCGCCTATGTCGAGGCGGGCCTCGCACCGGGTGACGATCCATACCAGGCGCGCTACCTGGTCGAGCAACTCGGATTGACCGGCAACGAGAGCCCGGCCAACGTCTCCGGTGGCGAGGCCCGCCGCGCGGCGCTCGCGCGGGTGCTCGCACCCTCACCCGACATCCTGCTGCTGGACGAGCCGACCAACCATCTCGATCTCGCCACCATCGAATGGCTGGAAAAGGAACTCGACAGCCGCCGCAGTGCGTTGGTGATCATCAGCCACGACCGCCGCTTCCTCAGCAATCTCTCGCGCGCGACGGCATGGCTCGACCGCGGCAGGATCAAGCAGATCGACCGCGGCTTCGCCTCGTTCGAGAGCTGGCGCGACGAGGTGCTCGCGGAAGAAGAGCGCGACCAGCACAAGCTCGACCGCAAGATCGTCGACGAGGAGCACTGGCTGCGCCACGGCGTCTCCGGGCGGCGCAAGCGCAACGTCAAGCGGCTCGGTAATCTGCATGCGCTGCGCGACCAGCGCCGCAACTATCGCGGCACCGCCGGCACCGCCAGTCTCGCCGCGTCGGAGGCGGAGCAATCCGGCAAGCTGGTGATCGAGGCCAAGGGCATCACCAAGGCTTTTGGCAACCGTATCATCGTGGACAATTTCTCCACCCGCATCCAGCGCGGCGACCGGCTCGGCATCATCGGTCCCAACGGTGCCGGCAAGACCACGCTGGTCAATCTGCTCACCGGCGGCGCGCAGCCGGATTCCGGCACCGTGCGGTTAGGGGCCAATCTGGAGACGGCCACCCTCGACCAGCATCGCGAAAGCCTCGATCCCAAGTCGACGCTGGCCGAGGCGCTGACCGGCGGCCGCGGCGACCAGATCATGGTCGGCGGCAAGCCGAAGCATGTGGTCGGCTACATGAAGGACTTCCTGTTCGCCCAGGAGCAGCGCGGCACGCCGGTGGAGGTGCTCTCGGGCGGCGAGCGCGGCCGGCTGATGCTGGCGCGCGCGCTGGCGAAGCCGTCGAACCTGCTGGTGCTGGACGAGCCGACCAACGATCTCGATCTCGAAACGCTCGACGTGCTCGAAGACATGCTCGGCGACTACGATGGCACCGTGATCCTGATCAGCCATGACCGCGATTTCCTCGACCGCGTCGTCACCTCCGTGATCGCGCCCGAAGGCAACGGCAAGTGGACCGAATATGCCGGCGGCTATAGCGACATGCTCACGCAACGCGGCGCCGACCTGAAGCGCGAGACTGCGAAGCAGCAAGCGCCCGCGGAGAAGAAGGAAGAGCGGGCCGCGGCTCCCGCCGCCGCGTCAAAACGGCGGTTGAGCTTCAATGAGAAGCATGCGCTGGAAACGCTGCCGAAGAAGATGGAAAAATTGCAGGCCGATATCGCCAAGCTGCAACGCGTGCTCGACGATCCCAACCTCTATGTCAAGGATCGCAAAAAATTCGACGACACCTCCGCCGCGATCGCCAAGGCGCACGACGAATTGTCCGCCTCCGAAGAGCGCTGGCTTGAACTTGAAATGCTCCGCGAAGAAATCGAACAGGCATAACCCATGACAACTGCTCTTGCCGCAAAACTCGCCCGTGAATACGGTACGCCCTGCGCCGTCATCGACATGGACAAGGTCGAGCGCAACATCGCGCGGATCCAGAAGGCCTGCGACGACGCCGGCATCGCCAACCGTCCCCACATCAAGACGCACAAGAGTCCGACCATTGCGAAGATGCAGGTCGCGGCCGGCGCCAAAGGCATCACCTGCCAGAAGATCGGCGAGGCCGAGATCATGGCCAATGCCGGCATCGACGACATCCTGATCAGCTACAATCTGCTGGGCGAGGAAAAGATGGCGCGCCTCGGCGCGCTGAATGCCAAAACCAACATGACGGTCGCCGCCGACAATTCGACCGTCGTTGCCGGCCTCCCCAAAGCTGCAGCAGCCTCGGGCCGTCCGCTCTCGGTCGTCGTCGAATGCGACACGGGCCGCAAGCGCGCGGGCGTCGAGACGCCGGCGGAGGCGATTGCGCTCGCACGCGAGATCGCAGCGTCCAGGGGACTGGTGTTTGCCGGCTTCATGCTCTACCCGACCGAGACCGGCTGGGGCGAAGCGCAGAAATTCTTCGACGAGGCGCTCGCCGGCGTGCGCGCGCACGGGCTCGATGCCAAGATCGTGTCGACCGGCGGCACGCCGAACCTCAAGAACATCGGCAAGCTCAAGGGCGGCACCGAGCACCGCTTCGGCACCTACATTTACAACGACCGCATGCAGGTCGCCGCCGGCTCCGCCACCTGGGACGATTGCGCCCTGCACATCTATTCGACGGTGGTGAGCCGCGCCGCACCCGAGCGCGGCATCCTCGACGCCGGCTCGAAGACGCTGACGACCGATACCGGCGGGCTCGACGGCCACGGCCTGATCCTGGAGCACCCGGAAGCCAAGATCGCGCGCTTCGCCGAGGAGCACGGCTTCCTCGACCTCTCCCGCAGCAACACACGACCGAACGTCGGCGACGTCGTCCGCATCGTGCCGAACCACGTCTGCGTCGTCGTCAACATGATGGACGAGGTCGTGATGGTCCGCGGCGAGGAGATCATCGGCACGCTGCCGGTGGCGGCGCGTGGGAAGCTGCGCTAGGCGTGAATTAGAGCTTGTAGCTCCCGATCCAGGCCGTCGCGGAACAGCTTGATTGGGCCGGTCAGACGACCGGCCGGCGGGCGATGCACCAGCCATGCGCGCACGGCGGGATTGAAGTCGCGCGCAGCGACCGGCTTGAGCTTGTCTCGAAACGCGCTGCGCTTCAGCGCAATCGGCGTGACCAGTCCGACGCCCAGACCGCGTGACACCAGCGACAGCCGAAGCTCGCTGTCCAGCGCCTCCACGGCGACGGTGAACGGCAAATGCTCGGCGTCGAAGCGACGCTTGAGCGTGTCGCGAAATCCGCAGCCGTCCTGGTTGATCACCCATGAGAGCTGCGACAGACGCTCGAGGTCGACGGTGCGCGGGATCTTCATCTCGCGCGCGACGACGAACACCACCGGCTGCGAGCCGAGATCGTCGGCGACGAGATCGGCGGGCGGAACTGCCCCGTCGGGCAGGCAGATCGCAGCGGCATCGAGTTCATTGCGGCTGACCCTCTCGACCTGGTTGGGCGACCAGCCCGAGACGACCCGCACGCTCAGCGCCGGAAATTCGGCACGCACCGCATCGAGCGGCGCGCTGAGTCCGGCCTCGGAGAGAAATGGCGTGAGGCCGAGCCTGAACTCGCCGCGTACTACGCCATCATTAGCGACGCCGGCCTTGAGATCATCCAGCATCCTCAGCAGGCGCCGGCCCTGCTCATAGGCCTCATGACCTGCGGCCGTGGGCTTCAGCGGTTTCGACAGGCGGTCCAACAACTGCGCGCCCAGCATCTCCTCGAGATTCTGGATGCGCCGGGTCACGCCAGGCTGGGTGAGATTGAGGCGCATCGAGGCCGCAACGATCGATCCGGTCTCGACCACAGCAACGAACGCGACGAGGTCATGGGTGTTCATAACGAACTCGCATATTCTTTATAGGCTTAATTGAATTGTAGCATATTGCCAGCCCGCCTTAAAGAGGGACCCGCATCCAGCCCGCGAGGCCCCATGACCATCTCCGAAACCACCAAGCTCGCATCCCGAAAGCAACTCGCCGAGCGACCGCTGATCTGGCTCGGCGCCATCACCACCGGCGTGGTCGTCACCAATTTGTTCGCGCCGCAGATTCTCGTTGGACTGATCGGCCGATCCCTGTCCATGACCACCTCGCAGGCTGGCCTCGTCAGCACGCTGACACTGCTCGGCTATGCGCTCGGATTGCTGTTGCTGGTGCCGCTGGTCGATCTCATCGAGAACCGGCTGCTGATCCTGCGCACGCTCGGCTGCGCGATCCTCGCCGCGCAGGCAACGGCACTCGCACCAACGCCCGTGCTGCTGCTGATCGCCACCTTCGTCCTCGGCGCATCCTGCGCGGCGATCCAGATGATGGTTCCACTCGTGGCCTCGATGGTGGCGCCCGAGCGCCGCGGCCAGGCCATCGGGGAGGTGATGAGCGGATTGATGATCGGCATCCTGTTGTCCCGGCCCGCGGCGAGCCTGATCGCCGATCTCTGGAGCTGGCGCGCCTATTATCTCGCCTCAGCGATCCTAATGACGATCCTCGCCGGTGCGCTCGGCCGTTATCTGCCGACGCTGCAACCGGCGGCCCGCGTCGGCTACGGCGAACTGCTGCGCTCGTTCCCAAAATTGCTGCGGGAAGAGCCGGTGCTGCGCGTGCGGGCCTGGACCGCATCGCTGGTCATGGCATCTTTCACCGCATTCTGGTCCGCGGTCGCGCTGCGCCTGCCGGAAGCACCGTTTGCGCTCGACGCCAAGGGCATAGCTGCTTTCGCGCTGATCGGCGTCGCGGGCGCCGCGGCGACGCCGCTTGCAGGCCGCTGGGGCGACAAGGGCTGGGCACGCCCGCTGTTCTTCGCCGCACATCTGGGCATCATCGGCTCGCTCACGCTCTGCGCCTGGGCCGGTACGATGGAGTCCCGCATGACGGCTCTGCTGGTGCTGAGCCTCGGGACGATCCTGCTCGACATTGGCATCACCGCCGACCAGACGCTCGGCCGCCGCGCCGTCAATCTGCTGCGGCCCGAGGCGCGTGGCCGCATCAACGGCCTGTTCGTTGCGCTGTTCTTCATCGGCGGCGGTATCGGCTCAGCGGCGGCCTCGCTGGCCTGGAGTTTTGGCGGCTGGGCCGCGGTCTGCGTGGTGGCGGCGAGCTTTGGTATGCTCGGTTTCCTCACGGATCTCGTGACAAGGACGGGGACGTCATGAACAGGAGGACGCAAGCCACTCCAACACGCCCCTGCCCGCCGCCGCACCGGTCGCAAACGACGCCTGCAGTAGATAGCCGCCGGTCGGCGCTTCCCAATCCAGCATCTCGCCGGCGGCGAACACGCCGGGCAGTTTGCTCAGCATGAAATGCTCGTCGAGCTGATCGAAGGCAATCCCACCCGCGGACGAGATGGCGCGATCGATCGTGGCAACACCGGTGAGCTGAACCGGGATCGCGTTCACCAGATGCGCGAGCTCCGCAGGCGCAAGCGCCGCCAGCGACCGGCCAGACGCAATGGCCGCTTCTTGCATCAACCCGATGCCGACCGGCGACAATTGTGCCGCCTTGCGCAAAAAGTTCGCGAGCGATTGCTTGCCGCGCGTGCCCGACAGGCGCCTGGTCAGCGCGTCGGCGTCAAGATCGGGCCGCAAGGCAATCATCAGTGTCGCCCGCCCGATCCCCAGCACCGCCTCGCGCAGCTCTGCCGACAGCGCGTAGATCGCGCCGCCCTCGATACCGCCGCGGGTGATCATGGCTTCGCCGCGAACCGTGTGCGCGCCGACCGTCAGCGCCACGCCCTTGAGCGGCTGGCCTTCGAACCGATCCCGAAACACGTCGGACCATGCGACCGTGAAACCGGAATTGGCCGGCCTGAGCTTCGAGACGGCAACGCCCCTGGCGGCGAGACAATCGACCCAAGCGCCATCCGAACCCAAGCGCGGCCAGCTCGCGCCGCCGAGCGCGAGCACGGTTGCTGTCCGGGCGATGGCACGCGCGCCATCGGGCGTTTGAAATTGGAGCCGGCCCGCCTCGTCCCAGCCGGTCCAGCGATGCCGAAACGCGAATTGCACGCCGGCCGCATCCAGCCGCCGCAGCCAGGCGCGCAGCAAGGGCGAGGCCTTGAACGTTCTGGGAAACACCCGTCCGCTGCTGCCGACGAAGGTCGGCTGCCCAAGTGCCGCGCTCCAGTCGCGCAGCGCATCCGGCGGAAACGCCTCGATCGCCGCGCGCAGATCCGGCATTGCTTCCCGGTAGCGCGCAAGAAAATCCGCCAACGGCTCGCTGTGCGTGAGATTGAGACCGCCACGGCCGGCCATCAGGAATTTGCGGCCTGCGGACGGCATGGCGTCATAGACGGTGACGCGGGCGCCACCCGACACGAGCGCCTCCGCCGCCATCAGCCCGGCGGGACCGGCACCGATGACGGCGACGTCAGTCAGAGCTTGATCCCCGCCCGCGCAGCGGCCTGCGCCACATACTTCTGGGTCTGCTCGAACGCACCCGTCAGCGCTTTTGCCTTCGACATGTCGCTGATCTCGGCGAAATGCGCAACGATCGCGTCGGGGGTCCAGTCGGACTCCGGCAGATTGATGCCCTCGCTCTCAAGAATCTTGATCACGGCGAAGGAGCCAGCACCGGCGCCCATGATGGTGCGGGTCGGTGCGTCCTCGCTCAGCATGTACTCGACGGCGGGCGTGATCGCGTTCGGCTTCATCAATTGCAGCGCCTGCGGCGGCAGCAGCTCTTCCGTCATGCGGGTGGCCGCGGTCGGCGAGATGATGTTGACGCGGATGTTGGTCTTACGGCCTTCCTCGGCCAGCACGTTCATCAGGCCAACCATGCCGGACTTGGCCGCGCCGTAATTGGCCTGGCCGAAATTGCCATAGAGGCCGGAGGACGAGGTCGTCAGCACGATGCGGCCGTAATTGCGGTCGCGCATGCCGGCCCAGACCGCTTTGCAGCAATAGAAGGTGCCGACGAGATGCACGTCGAGCACCTTCTGGAAATCGGTCGCTTCCATCTTGCCGAACGACTTGTCGCGCAGGATGCCGGCATTGGCGCACATGATGTCGACGCTGCCCCACTCCTTGGTGGCGCGCTCGACCATGGCGGTGACCTGCTCGAAATTCGAGACGTCGGCGCCGTCGGCCATCGCGGTGCCGCCGGCCTTGCGGATCTCCTCGACGACGGTCTCGGCCGGCGAGAGCGAACCGCCGCTGCCGTCACGCGCGCCGCCGAAATCGTTGACCACGACTTTCGCGCCGCGGCTCGCCAGGCCCAGCGCATGCGCCTTTCCGAGACCATTGCCTGCGCCGGTGACGATGGCGACGCGTCCGTCGAACCTGATTGCCATGAGTGTGCTTCCCTGTGCTTTCTTCCCTTCTCCCCTTGTGGGAGAAGGTGGCGCGAAGCGCCGGATGAGGGGTTGTCTCGGCAGATAAGCGTGTGGAGAGACACCCCTCACCCGGCGTCATCTCGCTCCGCTCGATTTCGCCACCCTCTCCCACAAGGGGAGAGGGTGCACCGAGCGCGATTTAACAGACTTTTGAGCAGCGATGGGTTTCCGGGTCAAGCCCCGGCCGACTTACGCGAAATAGATCAGGCCCAGCCATTCCGCGACCAGCGCGGGCTTGTCCTCGCCTTCGATCTCCACCGTCACGCTGGTACGGGACTGCAACTCGTTGGGCTTGCGCAGCTTGGCTTCGGCCAGCACGAAACGGCCGCGGATGCGCTTGCCCGAACGCACCGGCGAGATGAAGCGCAGCTTGTCGAAGCCGTAATTGACACCCATTGTAGTGCCGGCGATCACCGGCATCACCTCGTAGGACATGATCGACAGCAGCGACATCGTCAGGAAACCGTGCGCGATGGTGGTGCCGAAGGCGGTTTCCTTCTTGGCACGCTCGGGATCGACGTGGATGAACTGGTGATCCTCGATCACATCGGCATAGGTGTCGATGCGGGGCTGATCGACCAGGTGCCACGAGGACACGCCGATCTCCGTGCCAACCATGGCCTGATAGGCCTCCAGCGTGATCGGCGGCTTCTTCCAGATTTCGTTCATTAGCAACTCCAACTGCTGTCATTCCGGGGCGATGCGACGGGACCGCGTAAGCGCGGCCCGGAGCATCGAGCCCGGAATCCATCACGCGGCAGAGTCTGTTGCGAAATGGATTCCGGGCGCGCGCTTCGCGCGCCCCGGAATGACGAGCGTAGACTGTTCACTTACGTTTCACTTCTTGTTTTCGGCAGCTCCGGAAAATCCTCCTCGCGGAATTCCCGGCCGCGCAGCGGATCGTTGCGATCATCGTCGCGTTCGAGCCGTCGTAGCTGCACGCGGCGGATTTTGCCAGAGATCGTCTTCGGCAGTTCGGTGACGATTTCGAGGCGGCGGATGCGCTTGAACGGCGCAAGCCGCGTGTGCAGGTGCCTGAAGATGGAGAGTGCTGTCTCCGGCGTTCGCTCGGCGCCCGATGTCAGCAGCACGAAGGCCTTGGGGATCGCGAGCCGGATCGGATCGGGGCTCGGCACCACCGCGGCTTCGGCAACCAGCTCGTGCTCGAGCAGCACGCTCTCCAGCTCGAACGGACTAATGCGATAGTCGGAGGATTTGAAGACGTCGTCGGAGCGGCCGACGAAGGTGAGGTAACCATCCTCGTCTTCGAACACGACGTCGCCGCTGCGATAGAGCTCGCCTTCGGCGCCCGAGAGCTCGCCGTCATCGCCCTGATAGCCCTGCATCAGGCCAGCCGGACGGTCAGTGCCGAGCAGCAACGCTACCTCGCCTTCCCTGGCCGGATGGCCGTCGGCATCGCTCACCTGCACGCGAAAGCCCGGCAGCGGCCGGCCCATCGAGCCGACCTTGATCTTCTGCCCCGGCGAGTTGCCGGCGAGTGCGGTCGTTTCAGTCTGGCCGTAGCCGTCGCGGATGGTGAGGCTCCAGGCGGCCTGGACCCGGTCGATCACCTCAGGGTTGAGCGGCTCCCCGGCGCCGCAGACTTCGCGCAAGCTCACCTTGAACGACGCCAGGTTCTCCTGGATGAACAGCCGCCACACCGTCGGCGGCGCGCACAGCGTGGTGACGCCGCAGCGGCCGATTGTGGCGAGCAGGCCCTTGGCATCGAAGCGCGGCTGGTTGACCACGAACACGGTTGCACCCGCATTCCATGGTGCGAAGAAGCAACTCCAGGCATGCTTGGCCCAGCCGGGCGAGGAGATGTTGAGATGGATATCGCCGGGCTTCAGCCCGATCCAGTACATGGTCGAGAGATGCCCGACGGGATAGCTGCGCTGACTGTGCCGCACCAGCTTTGGTTTTGCAGTCGTGCCCGAGGTGAAATAGAGCAGCATCGGGTCGTTGGCCTTGGTCGGACCGTCAGCGGCAAAACTTTCCGGCGCTTTCGTTGCCTCATCATAGGCGAGCCAGCCGTCGGAGGCCGCGCCGACCACGATGCGCACGATGTTCTCGGCGTCGAGGCTTGTGAATTTCGCGACCTGGTCTTCGGCCGCCACCACCGCCTTGGCCTTGCCGCGATCGAGCCGGTCGCGCAGCTCATCCGCGGTAAGCAACGTGGTCGCGGGAATGACGACGACGCCGAGCTTCATCGCGGCGAGCATCGTCTCCCAGAGCGGGACTACATTGCCGAGGAGAAGCAGAAGATGATCGCCACGCTTCAGGCCCTGCGCGCGGAGAAAGTTGGCGACCTGATTGGAGCGCCTCGAGAGCGCCGCGAAAGACAGTTTGGTCTGCTTGTCCTGCGCGGCATCGACGATCCAGAGCGCGGGTCTGTCCTTGGCTTCCGCATCTTTCGCCAGCTCGTCGAACCAGTCGAGCGCCCAGTTGAAAGCAACCGGATCGGGCCAGCGGAAATCCCTGACTGCTGTCTCGTAATCCGTGCGGTTGTGCAGCAGAAACGCGCGCGCTTCCTGAAATGTCGTCATTAAGCTTTCCCGGTCAGCCCCCTAACGTGCTTGATAATTCCGGAAAAATCCACCCCGCCCTGCCCCGCCTTGTCGAAGGCCTGGTAAATCTCCTGCGCGTGCTGGCCGAGCGGCGTTGCTGCGCCGGCGGCCTTCGCAGCGTCCTGCGCCAGGGTCAGATCCTTCACCATCAGCGCCGAAGCGAAGCCGGGCTTGTAATCATTGTTGGCGGGCGAGGTCGGCACCGGGCCCGGCACCGGGCAATAGGTCGTGAGCGACCAGCACTGACCCGACGAGGTCGAGGCGACGTCGAACAGCGCCTGATGCGAGAGCCCGAGCTTCTCAGCCAACACAAAGGCCTCGCTGACCGCGATCATGGAAATGCCGAGGATCATGTTGTTGCAGATCTTCGCGGCCTGGCCGGCGCCGCTGCCGCCGCAATGCACGATCTTCTTGCCCATATTTTCCAGCACCGGCTTGGCCGCAGCGAACGCGCCCTCCTCGCCACCGCACATGAAGGTGAGCGTCGCGCCCTTGGCCCCGCCGGTGCCGCCGGAGACCGGCGCATCGACGGAGAGCACGCCATGCCTTGCTGCGAGCGCATGCGCCTGACGCGCGCTTTCGACGTCGATGGTGGAGCTATCGATGATCAGCGCGCCCTTGGCCATGGCGGGCACCACCTCGTTCCAGACGCCGAGCACATGCTTGCCGGCCGGCAGCATGGTGACGACGACGTCGGCGCCCTTCACTGAACTCGCAGCGCTTTCGCCGATGCTGGCGCCGTCGGCCTTGGCCTGATTGCGCGAGGTCTCGGCGAGATCGAACGCCACCACGTTGTGGCCGGCCTTGACCAGATTGGCGGCCATCGGGCCGCCCATGTTGCCGAGACCGATGAATGCGATCGTGGCCATCTTCGTTTCCTCCGCTTGTAACGTTGTCAGTTGAACTTCAGCTCGTCGGCGCCGATCTCCGCGAAATACCGCGCGAGCATTTGCGGCGTCACATCCTCGATCCGCGGCGGCGACCAGCTCGGATTGCGGTCCTTGTCGATCACGGCCGCGCGCACGCCTTCGCGGAAATCGTCGCTGCGGAAGACCTCCAGCGCGGCGCGATATTCGCGCACCAGACACTGTTCCAGGCTCGACGCGCTGCGCGCCAGCCGCAAGAGTTTTAGGGTAACCACCATGCCGCGCGGCGATTTTTCGTTGAGCGTCTTGAGCGTCGCCAGCGCGAACTCCGAGCCGTCGCGCTTGAGCGCCGCGAAGATGTCTTCCATACGGTCGAAACCGAATAACGCGTTGATGATCGGTTCTTTTGCGGCCACCGGCCCTGAGGTTTCGCCGGTTGCAACTCCGTTGATGAGCTTGGTGACATCAGCCGCAGTCACGCCCTTACGAACCTTCGTCAGCGCCGCGCGCAGCTCAGGCCATTTCGCCGCAGGCACCACGGCATCCGCAAATTTTGCATGGATCGCGTCGGGTCCGTTCATGGTCTGGCCGGTCAGGCCGAAATAAGTGCCGATCTCACCCGGCGAGCGCGACAGCAGCCAGGTGCCGCCGACATCCGGGAAGAAGCCGAGCCCGACCTCGGGCATCGCCAATCTGGTGCGATCAGTGGCGATTCGATGGCTGGCATGACCGGACAGGCCAACGCCACCGCCCATCACGAGGCCGTCCATGAAGGCGACATAGGGCTTCGGATATTTCGCGATCCGCGCATTCATGACGTATTCCTGGCGCCAGAACCGCGCGCCGAGGTCGCCGCCTTCGCGCGAGCTCTCCCAGAGGCCACGGATGTCGCCGCCGGCGCACAGGCCACGTTCGCCGGCGCCTTCCAGGATGATCACGGCGACTTCACGATCGGTCTCGAAGCGGTCAAGCGCAGCATCGATGCCCTCGGACATCTCCAGCGTCATGGCGTTGATCGCCTTCGGACGATTCAGCCGGATCACGCCCGCCGCGCCCTCGCGGCGAACGATCAGGTCGCCCTCTTCCACCGAACTCATCGCGCGCCCTCGATCAGTTTGCGCGCCACGATGAGCCGCATGATTTCGTTGGTGCCTTCGAGGATCTGGTGCACGCGCAGATCGCGCACGATCTTCTCGATGCCGTATTCGCTGAGGTAGCCGTAGCCGCCGTGGAGCTGGAGGGCGTGGTTGGCGACCTCGAAGCCGACATCGGTGCCGAAGCGTTTTGCCATCGCGCACAGCATGGTGGCGTCGGGGTCTTTGCGGTCGAGCGCCGCCGCGGCACGCCACAGGAAGGTGCGCGCCGCTTCCAGTTCGATCGCCATGTCAGCGAGGCGGAACTGCAGCGCCTGAAATTCGTCGAGGCGTTTGCCGAACGCCTTTCGCTCTTTCATGTAGCTGCGCGCCTTGTCGAGCGCGGTCTGCGCGCCGCCGAGCGAGCAAGCCGTGATATTGAGGCGGCCGCCATCGAGGCCGGCCATCGCGATCCTGAAGCCGACGCCCTCCTCGCTGAGCCGGTTGGTAACAGGCACGCGGGCGTTCTCGAAAATCACGGCGCGGGTCGGCTGCGCGTTCCAGCCCATCTTGCGCTCATTGGCGCCGAACGAGACGCCCGGCGTCTTGCCGTCGATAACGAGAGTCGAGATGCCGCCGGGGCCATCGCCACCGGTCCTGACCATCACGACCAGGAGATCGGTGCCGCCGGCGCCGGAGATGAACTGCTTCTGGCCGTTGAGCACATAGTGATCGCCGTCGCGCACCGCGCGGGTGCGCAACGCGGCCGCATCGGAGCCCGCGCCCGGCTCGGTCAGACAGTAGCTCGCGATCAGCTCCATGGTGCAGAGCTTTGGCAGCCATGTGTGGCGCTGGGTGTCGTTGCCGTAGGCATCGATCATCCAGCTTGCCATGTTGTGGATAGAGATGAAGGCCGAGGTGGTCGGGCAGCCCGTCGCCAGCGCCTCGAAGATCAGCGCCGCGTCGAACCGCGTCATGGCAGAACCGCCGACATCCTCGCGGATATAGATGCCGCCCATGCCGAGGGTGGCCGCCTCGCGCATCACCTCGACGGGGAAATGCTTCTCCTCGTCCCAGCGCAGCGCGTGCGGCGCGATCTTTTCCGCCGCAAACGCCAACGCCATATCGCGAACCGCGACCTGATCCTCGTTCAGAGCGAACTGCATGCTGGGTTGCTCATTTTTCTCTCGTCATTGCGAGCGAAGCGAAGCAATCCAGACCGACTCCGCGGAAAGATGCTGGATTGCTTCGTCGCACCAGCGCAAAATTGCTTCGCAATTTTGTCGCGGGCTCCTCGCAATGACGGCCGAGGAGATTACTTCATCAGCGGGATCGAGAACTCCGCACCTTCCTTGACGCCGGACGGCCAGCGCGAGGTCACCGTCTTGGTCTTGGTGTAGAAGCGGATCGAGTCCGGACCGTGCTGGTTGAGATCGCCGAAGCCCGACTTCTTCCAGCCGCCGAAGGTGTAATAGGCGATCGGCACCGGGATCGGCACGTTGATGCCGACCATGCCGACATTGACCTTGGCCGCGAAGTCGCGCGCGGCGTCACCGTCGCGGGTGAAGATGGCGACGCCGTTGCCGTAGTCATGGTCGGACGGCAGCGCCAGCGCTTCCTTGTAGTCGTGCGCGCGCACGACCGAGAGCACGGGGCCAAAGATCTCTTCCTTGTAGATCCGCATGTCCTTGGTGACGTTGTCGAACAGCGAACCGCCGAGATAGAAGCCCTTCTCGTAGCCCTGCATCTTGAAGCCGCGGCCGTCGACGGCGAGCGTCGCGCCTTCCTTGATGCCGATATCGATGTAGCTCTTGACCTTCTCGACCGCCTCGCGCGTGACCAGCGGACCGTAATCGGCGGACGGATCGATCGAGGTGCCGATCTTCAAGGACTCGACGCGCGGGATCAGCTTTTCCATGAGGCGGTCCGCGGTGGTCTTGCCGACGGGCACGGCGACCGAAACCGCCATGCAGCGCTCGCCGGCCGAGCCGTAACCCGCGCCGATCAGAGCGTCGACGGCCTGATCCATGTCGGCATCCGGCATGATGACGGCGTGGTTCTTGGCACCGCCGAAGCATTGGCAACGCTTGCCGGTCTGGGCGGCGCGCTCATAGATATACTGCGCGATCGGCGTGGAGCCGACGAAGCCGACGGCCTTGATATCGGGATCGTCGAGGATGGCGTCGACCGCTTCCTTGTCGCCGTTGACGACGTTGAGGATGCCGGCCGGCAGGCCCGCCTCGATCATCAGCTCGGCAAGCATCATCGGCACGCCGGGATCGCGCTCGGACGGCTTGAGGATGAACGCGTTGCCGCAGGCGATCGCGGGCGCGAATTTCCACATCGGGATCATCGCTGGGAAGTTGAACGGCGTGATGCCGGCGACGACGCCGAGCGGCTGGCGCAGCGAATAGATGTCGATGCCGGGGCCGGCGCCTTCAGTGTACTCGCCCTTCATCAGATGAGGGATGCCGCAGGCGAACTCGGCGACTTCAAGGCCGCGCTGGATGTCGCCCTTGGCGTCGGGCACGGTCTTGCCGTGCTCGCGCGCGAGCAACTCGGCGAGCTTGTCGTAGTCGCGCTGCACCAGCTCGACGAATTTCGTCATGACGCGGGCGCGCCGCTGCGGGTTGGTCGCGGCCCACTCGGGCTGTGCTGCGCGCGCGTTCTCGACCGCGGCGCGGACTTCGGCCTTGGACGCCAGCGCGACCTTGGCCTGGACATCACCGGTCATCGGCTCGAAAACGTCGGCGGTGCGGCCCGAGGTGCCCTTGACCTCCTTGCCACCGATGAAATGTCCGACTGCGCGCATGGAATGAACTCCTTCAGGCCTGATCCGCTTTGACAAATCCTATCGACCTGCATTTTATAGGATTCAAGTCTGAGATAATGCACCATAGATGTGCGAAAATGCTGGATCAAGGTCACATCGACTGGGACGACTTCCGCTTCGTGCTGGCCATCGTGCGGGGCGGCTCGGTGTCGGCTGCGGCAAAACAGCTCGGCGTCGACCATGCCACGGTGATCCGCCGTGTGGACCGGCTGGAAAAGCACCTCTCAGCCAAGCTGTTCGACCGGCGCAAGACCGGCTACCTCCTCACCGAGGCCGGCCAGCGCGTCGCCGACAGCGCCGAGGCGATGGAATCCACCATCGTCGCCAACCAGGAGCAGGTCGGCGGCTCCGTGGCACGACTGACCGGGACGGTGCGGATCGGCGCGCCTGACGGGTTCGGCACCGCCTTCCTGGCACCGCGGCTGGCGCCCTTCGCCGACCGCTATCCTGATCTCGATCTGCAACTTGTAGCCACCGCGCGGCTGTTCAGTCTCTCCAAGCGCGAGGCCGATATCGCGATCAGCCTGACCATGCCGAAGGAAGGCCGCATCGTCGGCCGCAAGCTGCTCGATTACCGCCTCGGGCTCTATGCCTCGCCGGCCTATCTCGACCGTTTCCCGAAGATCGCCTCGCGCGAGGTGCTGCCGCAGCACCGCTTCGTCGGCTACATCGAGGAGCTGCTGTTCACGCCCGAGCTCGATTATCTGCCGCAGGTGTCGCCGCGCATCTCGGCGCGCTTCCGCAGCGCCAATCTGATCGCGCAGCTCAACGCCACGCTATCAGGCTTCGGCATCGCGGTGCTGCCGCATTTCATGGCGAGCGACTATCCGCAGCTTGTCGCGGTGCTGCCGGAGGAGGTTTCGATCACGCGCACGTTCTGGATGCTGATGCACGCCGACAGCAAGGATCTCGCGCGGATCAGGGCGGTGGCGGATTACATCGGCGAGATCGTGGAGCGCGAGCGGGCGTTGTTTGCGGGGCGGTAGACGCGGCTCCCGTAGGGTGCGGCAAAGCGAAGCGTGCCCACCATTGCCAAACGCGAACGCGGAGAGATGGTGGGCACGGCGCAAGAGCGCCTTTGCCCACCCTACAGCATCTCGCCTAGTTCTGCTTCGCCTTCTTCGCCGCCGTCAGCTTCGGCTCGCGCCGCGCACCCTCAAGCGCGCTGTCCTTCCCGGCCCTCAGCACCTCGTCCGACAGCTCGCTGGAGCCGGCGATCCGCGCCAGCAGCATGGTACCGGCCATCGTGGCCAGCGTCGCGATCGCCTGCTTGCGCGCGGCCTTGCGCGGCAAATTGGGGATGAAATCGGTGATCATCTCGACCATCTCATCGAGCTTGCCGGCAAAGGCTTTTCGCGTCTTCGGGCTCTCGCGGGCGATCTCGGCGCCGAGCGCGGGGATCGAGCAGCCGTGGCCGGGATTGTCGCGGTGCAATGTGGAGAGATAGGTCTCAACGATCTGGGCAAGCTGCTTTTCGGGCGCGACCTGGTCGGACTGCTTGCGCCAGTGCTCCATTGCGCGGTCCATGGCGTAGCCGAAGGCCTCGATCACCAGCGCCTCGCGCGAATCGAAATGCGCGTAGAAGCCGCCATGGGTGAGGCCCGCCTCCTTCATGAGGTCGGCGACGCCGATGCCGTGGGCGCCCTTTTCGCGCAGCCGCACGGACGCCTTCTTCACGATGCGGTCGTGGGTTTCCTGCTTGTGTTCCCGGGAATAGCGCATGCGGCTCTCATTGGATGTCGGAGGTCATCTCATAACACGAATATCGGTCCGGCGGCGCATTAATTCCCGGTAAAATTGTTGCCGATCATGGAAAAGGTTGCAGTTGCATGGACTGCGAGGGCGCCTTTGCCGTCGCGCACGAAGCCTTCGGTGTAGCTGCTCTGGCGCCCCAGCTTGATGATCTTGCCTTCGGCCGAGATCAGCCCCGACCGGACCGAGAGCGGACGCAGAAAGGTCATTTTCAGGTCGAGCGTCACCGACGACTGCCCGGCCTCCAGCCGCGTGGAAATCGCGCAGCCCATGGCGGTGTCGAGGAGCGCGGCGGCGGTCGCCCCGTGCAGGAGGCCGATGGTATTTTCGAGATCCTCGCGCGGCTCCAGTTCCATCACGATCCGGCCCGGCTCGACCACGGCCATGACGAAACCGATCAGCTTGGCGAAGGGTGGGGGCGGCAGCCAGCCGTCGCGGATGCCGCGCATGGCGTCGATGCCGGAAAGGCCCATGGCCGCTTTCGCAACCGGCGCCGGCACCTGCCAATCCACCACGCGCTCGCGCCGCTGCGCTGGCGAAAACAGGTCGAGTTGAGCGGGTTTGGTCATGTCCATCCCTTTGTATGATAAATATCATACTATGCTGCGGACTTCGCGCTGGCAACTCCACCGCCCATCCCCGCTTGACAAGCAATGCATTTCGGCCCGGAAGTGAACCCGACCGACCGGTGCGCCCGCGCGCATCCACGAAACTCAGAGATCCCACGATGGAAATGCTCAACAACCACTGCGGCGTGACGCGCGATGCCCGTGGCGTCGTCCATGTCGCGATCTGCAATGCCGGCCCGCTGAATATTCTGGGATCGCCCGTGACCGATGCAGTGCGCGAAGGCCTGCAAAAGCTTGCCAGCGACCGCAGCATCCGAATCATGGTGCTACGCGGCCAGAGCGAGAAGAGCATGATCGGCGGCGCCGACATCAAGGAGATGGCCAAGCTCGACCAGACATCGGCCGAAGCGTTCATCAGCCGCCTGCGCGATCTCTGCGAAGCGGTACGCCACTTCCCGGCCCCCGTGATCGCGCGCCTGCCCGGCTGGTGCCTCGGCGGCGGGCTCGAAGTCGCCGCGGCCTGCGATTTCCGCATCGCCGCGCATGATGCGCATTTCGGCATGCCGGAGGTGCGCGTCGGAATTCCATCGGTGATCCACGCCGCGCTGCTGCCGCGCCTGATCGGCTGGGCCCGCGCGCGCTGGCTGGTGATGACCGCGGAGAATATCGACGCGCCGACGGCGCTGGCCTGGGGCCTGATCGACAGAATCGCGCCGGCCGGCGGACTGGATGCCGAGATCGAGCATCTCGTGAACGCGCTGCTCGAATGCGGCCCCGAGGCGCTGCGTTCGCAGAAGGCGCTGCTGCGGCAATGGGAGGAGCTGCCATTGACGGAGTCGGTGAATTTGAGCGTCAAGGTGTTCGGCGAGTCGTTTCTGACGGACGAGCCCACGCGGCTGATGCGGGCGTTTGTGAACCGGAAGCGGTAGCGACTCCTCCGTTCGAACGACCAATTCTCATCCAATCCACGACAATTTCTCATGCTCGCGCGGTTGCATTTTTTGCGCCGCATCATATGATGACCATAATCTCAGTCGCCATCGCCAGGGAGTCTCGTCATGGCCGAAGCCGCCGATCCCGTCGTCATCGTCTCCGCCGCCCGCACCCCGCTCGGCCGCTTCATGGGCGAGTTGTCGCCGCTTGCCGCGCACAAGCTCGGATCGCACGTCATCGATGCGGCGCTGGAACGCGCCAAGCTTGCGCCTGAGAAAGTGGATGAGGTGTTCATGGGCTGCGTGCTGCCGGCCGGCCAGGGCCAGGCACCGGCGCGCCAGGCCGCACGTGGCGCGGGCCTCCCCGACGCGACCGGGGCGACCACGGTCAACAAAGTCTGCGGTTCGGGCATGAAGGCGACCATGCTGGCGCACGACATCATCCGCGCCGGCTCGGCCGAGATCGTCGTCTCCGGCGGCATGGAGAGCATGAGCAACGCGCCGTATCTTCTGGCGAAGGCGCGCGGCGGCTATCGCGCCGGCCACGACCGCATCATCGACCACATGATGATGGACGGCCTGGAGGACGCCTACGAGACCGGCCGCTCCATGGGCGATTTCGGCGAGGCGACGGCCGAGGCCTATCAATTCACCCGCAAGGACCAGGACGCTTATGCGATGGAGACGCTGAGTCGCGCGCGCAAGGCGGTCGAGGGTGGTGCCTTCAAGGCGGAGATCGCACCGATCACGCTAACCGAGAAGGCCGGACCGCGCGTGATTGCCAATGACGAGCACCCACTGAAGGTCGATCCGGCGAAGATTCCCGGATTGAAGCCGGCGTTCCGTGCCAACGGCACGATCACGCCCGCGGCCTCCTCCGCCAATGCCGATGGCGCCGCCGCACTGGTGCTGACGAAGCGCTCGCTCGCCGATCGTAACGGCCTGCCCGCACTCGCCGTGATCAAGGGGCATGCCACCCACAGCCAGGAGCCGCAATGGTTCACCACCGCGCCGATCCCGGCGATCCGCAAGCTGCTCGAGAAGGTCGGCTGGAGCGCAGGCGATGTCGATCTCTTTGAGATCAACGAAGCGTTCGCAGTGGTCGCGATGGCAGCGCAGCGCGATCTCGGCATTCCCCGCGAAAAGCTCAACATCAATGGCGGCGCCTGTGCGCTCGGCCATCCGATCGGCGCCACCGGCGCACGGCTGATCGTGACGCTGCTGCATGCGCTCGAGGCCAACAACCTCAAGCGCGGCGTTGCGGCACTCTGCATCGGCGGCGGCGAGGCCACTGCGATCGCGGTGGAACGTCTCGCGCACTAGCGGCCGCGACGTCCTGAATTGAGGGAAGTCTGTCATTTCAGACCTCCCGTTTCCGTGCCAGATTACAACAATGACGCGGGTCGCCCGAAACCCGCCAACCTGGATTGAGGGGCAATGATCTCGAACTGGCTTTCGGCCGCACTCGGCCGTCGCAACATCCACTACGGCTGGGTGATGGTCGGCGTAACCTTCTTCGCCGCGCTGATCAGCGCCGGCACGGTCGGCGCGCCCGGCGTGTTCATCGTTCCGCTTCAGAAGGAGTTCGGCTGGAGCACTGCAGAGATCTCCTCCGCGCTCTCGATCCGCTTCATCCTGTTCGGGCTGATGGCGCCGTTCGCGGCCGCCCTGCTCAACCGCTACGGCCTGCGTAACGTCACGCTGACCGCCCAGCTCATCGTCGTCTCGGCGCTCGTGCTCTCGCTCGGCATGACAGAGATCTGGCAGCTCGTGGCGCTCTGGGGCGTTGTCATCGGCATCGGCACCGGCATGACCGCGCTGGTGCTGGGCGCCACCATCTCCACGCGCTGGTTTGCCGCGCGGCGCGGCCTGGTCGTCGGTATCCTGACCGCGAGCGTCGCCACCGGCCAGCTCGTGTTCCTGCCGCTGCTCGCAAGCCTCACCGAACGCTTCGGCTGGCGCCTTGCGCTCGGCTTCGTCTGCATCATGCTCGGCGTTTCTGCACTGGCAGTGCTGCTCGTGATGCGCGATCGCCCGACCGATCTGGGCCTGCGCCCCTTCGGCGACGAAGGCACCGAGCCGCTGCCCGCACCACCAGTGAACCACGGCTCGATCACGGGTGTTGCGCTCGGCACGCTACGCGACGCCTCGAAGTCGAGCGCGTTCTGGATCCTGTTTGCAACGTTCTTCGTCTGCGGCGCCTCGACCAACGGCCTCGTGCAAGTGCATCTGATTCCGATGTGTCTCGACTTCGGCATCCCGCAGGTGCAGGCGGCGAGCCTGCTGGCGGCGATGGGCATTTTCGATTTCTTCGGCACCATCATGTCGGGCTGGCTGTCGGACCGCTATGACAACCGCTTCCTGCTGTTCTGGTACTACGGCCTGCGCGGGCTCTCACTGATCTTCCTGCCGTTCAGCGATTTCTCGTTCTATGGCCTGTCGATCTTCGCGATGTTCTACGGCCTCGACTGGATCGCGACCGTGCCGCCGACGGTGCGGCTGACCGCGCAGAAATTCGGGCCCGAACGCGCCAATCTGGTGTTCGGCTGGATCTTTGCCGGCCATCAGCTCGGCGCCGGCACCGCCGCCTTCGGCGCGGGCCTGTCGCGGACGCTGCTGCAAAGCTACCTGCCCGCCTTCTTCGTGGCCGGCGCGCTCTGCGTGTTCGCCTCGCTGATCGTGCTGGCACTGTCGCGGCAGCCGAAGCCGCAAGCAAAACCCGCGATGGCCTAGTACTTGATCGTGGTGGTGACGCCGAATACAGCGGCGTCACCGATCCGCGACGCGCCGGTCGGATCGTTCGGGTTGGGGATGCCGCCCGACGGTCTGAATACATATTGGAAGTAAGGCGCGATCAGCCAGCCCGGCCTGATGTGCGCCTCGTAGATGATTTCGAGCAAGGCCTCGCTGCTGCGCACCGGGCTCCGGATGCCGTCGAAAAACTGCGTATCGACGTCGAGGCTTCGTGCTGCGCCCGAAATCCGCATATAGGCCACCCCGACCCCGAACCGGTCGAGCGGACGGCCGGGCGTAAAGCCGACAAAGCCGACGCCGCCGTCGAGATAGAGATCGATCAGATTGCGGTCGGGCGGGCTGTAGGCGACGCGGCCGAAGGCGGTGACGCCGGGGATCGAGGCCGACACGGTCTTTTCGGTTTCTGTCCCCGGCGGCCGCCACAGGGCCTGCTCGACGACCGCATAGATTCCGTAATTGCCGCGAAGCTTCGCCGGAATGCCGGATCCGGTAGGGTCTGCGAGCGAGAAGCCGTCCGCCGTGAAGCGCTGACTGTCGAAATCGCCGAAATGATACCAGCCTCCGGGTGTGACATTGCCGGCAAGCGTGCTTCCGCCGATGTCGACATGATAGTCGAAGTGGACCTGCCCGATCAGCCAGGGCGGATCATTGACGCGAAACGCCAGACCATGATTGTCGCGCGTCTGCGGATCTCCGCCGCCGGGCGCGGCTGGATTGCCGTTGAACACAGCACCGAAGACGGTGACGTTGTCCGCGACCTGAACCTTGACGCGAATACCGGGCACCGCGATCGGCGGCGCCGGGCCTCCGGCCGGGAGGTTTGACGCCTTGATCGCGGGCCAGCCAAAGGTGCCGTTGATGAAGAGGTCATCGGTCTGGCTGTCGAAGAACTCGACGTCGGCCGCCTGCTGGCCGGCCCTGATGTTCAGCCGGTCGTTGAAGAAGCTTTGCTCGAAATAGGCGTTGTAGAGCCGCTGGTCGGGCAGTGCCTCGATCTCGCTGATGGTAGCGAGATTATGGATGTAATTCCGGCTGAGCCCGCGGCCGTAGATGATGTAGCCATTGGCAAAGATGCGGCCGCCGGTCCAGCCGACAAGCTTGTCGAGATCGGCATCGACCGAGAGATCGAGCCGGCCGAAATGGATGGCGCCGCGCGAGACGCCGCCCGAGACATTGCCGATGTTGTCGGCAATGTAGGTCGCGCCGAAATTGAGCCCCTTGTTGGCGAGACCGTCATGCCACTCGTTGAACCATCTTGGGAACAGCCAGTCGGCAGCGCTCTCATCCTTGGCGCCGGCGAACGCGCCGGTGCTCGCGAGCAACATCGCCGCGATCACGACCGAACGTCGCAACGCAAATGTCTGGGCAATCCCACTCACGGCTGACACCGGCTTGCATGCGCTACTTTTTGAAGATGCCGGTGCGCCGCATGAACAGGTAGGCAAGGCCGATCGAGCTCACCATCAGCGCCGCCGCCCAGAGGAAGCCCTCGTCCACGTCGGTGAGCGGCAAGCCCTTGGTGTTCATGCCGAAGATGCCGGTGATCAGCGTCGGCGGCAGCAGCAGCGTCGTCACGATCGAGAGCGTGTGGAGGTGCTTGTTGCTCTCCTCCTCGTTCTTGAAGCGCAGCTCCTCCTCGAGCAGGCGGCTGCGCTCCCGGAGCTCGACGATGTCGTGGTCGAGACCGTCGAGCCGCTGGGCGAGCTTGCCGGCCTGGATGCGCAGGCCCGGCGACAGATGATCGGTGTTCTTCTGGTCGAGCCGATGGAACAGCACGCGCAGGCCGGTGAGCTGGCGGTGCAGCCGCACGCAGGTCCGGCGCAACCTTCCGAGCGTGCGGCGCATCTCCGGCTTGGCGTCGTCGGCGAGAATGCGTTCCTCGATGCCGTCGATCTCCTGGCCGAGCTTGTCGGCCATCCTGTCGAGCGTATCGGCGACCTCGTCGACAATCTTCTCCAGAAGATGGGCGACATTGTCGACGCGATAACCGCCTTCGAGGACGCGCCGCATCGCATCCGCCGAGCACAGCGCCTGATGGCGGCCCGAGACCAAGAGATGCTCGGTCATGGCGAAGCGCAGGAACGCGGTCTCTTCCGTAGCAGCATCGATGTCGCGGACGAGATCGGAGAACACGCCGTAGACGCAATGGTCGATGACGTGAAGCTGCTGGAACGTGTCGCTCGACAGCAACAGGTCGCGCGCCAGGGGCGGCAACGTTGATGTCGCGATCCACGGCCGCACGCGACCATCTGTCAAATTGAAATGCAGCCAGAGCCGGCCATCATGGCTGAACTCGATCGGCTGGTCGATCGGCAGCGCCTCGGCGCTGCCGTCACCATGCAAACGAAATGCCCACACCAGTCCAGGAGTGACAGGCGCGACATCCGATGTCGCGCTGACAAGCTTTGCCGGCTCAGCCATGCTGACCCCAAATCATTGCAGCCCATGCCCGGGGGCCGTTACTGGCCTCCTCCGGGTCCTCCGGTGCAGTCAATTACGCCAGTGTTACAGTTTGATGATGGCGCGCCGTCCTACTCCGCCGCCAACCCCGTCGCAGCCTCAGTCTCCGCTTCCTTGATGTAATCGTGCACCACGCGGCCGAACGGCAGCGTCAGGTCGGCGATATAGTGATGCGCGCCGATACAGCGGCGGACCGGAAAATCCGCGACCGGGGCGTTGACGTGCGGCACCAAATGCAGCCGGCCGGGACCCATCCAGGAGCCCTTCGGCACGATGTCGATCAGGTTAATGGCGACGAGCTGACAGACCTCGAGATTTCCGTCGACGCCCGGGATCATCTTCAGATTGATCTGCGTCTTCGACAGCGTGGCGCGGGTGAGATCGCCGTTGCCGGCCATGCTCTCGTGCTTGTAGCCCATCGTGCCCATGGCGACGAGCTGGCCGGCATATTCAAGCGTGCCCGTCAGCGTGTCCTTGACGATCTCGAGTTTGGGATGGGCGTACTTCTTGGGAAAGCCCCAGATCTCGCGGCCGGCCGCGATCGGCGGATCATCGTCGAGATACATCTGCGAGACGAAGTTGACCTCCTCGCCGTGCAGCCGCGCTGGAATTACGAGGCCGGACTCGGTGTAGCTGCCGAAGCCGGAGGAGTCCGGCATCTTGATCCATTCGTAGTGCACGATCGGCTGGTCGATCGGCTCCAGCGGCTCAGGCAGGCCGGCACGGATCAGGTCCGGATCGGTCTCGTAGGTGATGACGAGGAATTCGCGGTTGACGAAGCGGTACGGCCCGGCCGGATAGCTCGGCCCGGCGGCCGGCATGGACGGAAGCCTCAGCAAATCTTCCCTGCGCATCGCTGTCTCCTCTGGTGATGCTGTGATGTCCGGCAAGTTCCGACTTTACCCAAATTGCTAGCCGCCGTCATTGACTGCGGTGTGACGATTTCCGTCAGCCGCACGACCTCCTGCCATTCCCGCCCCAACTGACCTGCATGCAAAGGATGCATCGGCCGGCTTTGTCATCACGCCGTCACCACCGGCCGCAATCGTCCAATCAAGGCAGGAGGCATCATCATGGACGCCCGGACGTCGCAGGCGACACAGACGTCGCAACAGACACATCAGACCCGCCAGCCGCCCGCACGGGGCTGGCGGCCGGAGCGCTGCGACCGCGTCGCGCTGGTCCTGCAAGGCGGCGGCGCGCTCGGCGCCTACCAGGCCGGCGTCTACCAGGCGCTGCACGAGGCCGGCATCGAGCCCGACTGGGTCACCGGCGTTTCGATCGGCGCGATCAACTCGGCGATCATCGCCGGCAACAGGCCGGAGAAGCGGCTCGATGCGCTGCGCGTGTTCTGGGAGCGCATCACCAATCGCAAGATCTGGCACTACACGCCCGACGGCGACATTTTCCGCCAGTGGCGCAACCTCTACAGCTCCTGGATGACGTCCGCGATGGGCCAGCCGGGCTTCTTCACCCCGCACCAGGTCAATCCCTGGTTCAGCGCCGTCGGCGCCAGAACCGCGACGAGCTATTATGACACGGCGGCACTCAAGGCGACCTTGCTGGAGCTCGTCGACTTCGACCTCATCAACGAGAAGAAGATCCGCTTCGCGGTCGGCGCGGTCAACGTGCTCTCGGGCAACTTCATCTATTTTGACAACGCCCATGACGAGATCGAGCCGGAGCACATCATGGCGTCCGGCGCGCTGCCTCCGGCGCTGCCGATGGTGCGGATCGGCACCGATCATTTCTGGGACGGCGGCATCGTCTCCAACACGCCGCTGCAGCATCTGCTCGACCAGGAGGACGCGATCAATTCGCTGGTGTTCCAGGTCGACCTGTTCAGCGCGCGCGGCGTGCTGCCGCGCTCGATCCAGGACGTGATGGCCCGCCACAAGGACATCATGTATTCCTCGCGCACCCGCCACAACACCGACGTCTACCGCCGCACGCATAATCTCAAGGTGCTGCTCTACAAGGCGCTCGCGAAGATTCCGGACGAGCAATTGTCCGACGAGGATCGCAGCCTCAAGACGAGCCTGCGCAACATGCCGGAGATCGCGATCCTGCATTTGATCTACCAGCAGAAGGCCTATGAAGGCGACGCCAAGGACCACGAATTCTCTGGCACCTCGATGCGCGAGCACTGGACGAGCGGGTACGAGGACACCAAGCGCACCCTGAAGCGCCGCGACTGGATCAAGATGCCAGACGAAGGCATGGGGCTCGTGGTGCACGACGTGCACCGGGAGACGGAGAGCGCGTCGTAGTCCTATTCTCCTCGTCATTGCGAGCCTGATCGAGCGTGGAACGAGAGCTGCCTCCCATCGTCATTGCGAGCGCAGCGAAGCAATCCAGAGTCTTTCCTCGGAGACAGTCTGGATTGCTTCGCTGCGCTCGCAATGACGGAGTATGACGCATCGTTGCGCTCACCCAATTCGCATTTTCGCTTGCAGACACACCTTCGCATCCTCGCGGCTCATTTCGCCCGAGCTTTGCTCTCATCTTCGCGCCCTTCTGATGGAAAGGGCACAGGGAAGGCCGGGCGCCGGCTGGCACCCGCGTCCCGTGTGCGGAAAAACGCGCACGGGGTGGACAACAGGTGACGCCGGAACGCCCGGCCTTCCCTGCGCGAATGGCTTTACGGCTTATGTCGCGCTCTCCCCGGGGAGCGATGCACTATTGCCCCCGTCACCTTGCGGATGACTGATCTGCGAGCCCGGTTGGACAGCGCACATCACCACAAGACTTGACGCACAGGCTCCGGGCGCCAGGACCACACGATTTTGCCGTCCGCACACATCTCCGCCCCTCGCCCCGATGGCTGGCGTGCGCTCGCCATCCGGGCCGGACGAAGACGCTGTCAGCGCCGTGTCGTGCCGCGCTCATGCTGCTCACGGAACACCCCTGAAGGAGCCCCGCCCTGCAGCCTGGAATGCGCGCCGACGCAGTCGCGGCCACCGCCTCCCTGCCCGCGTCTCGTGACGATCGCGAAACGCCCCTTGTGGCGGGCGGGATGGACGCAATATGCGCTATAACCGAATTTCGGTAAACAAGAATGTTTTTGCACGGAGGGATTGACAGGGTGTTTTTGCCTGACGGGCGCGGGCATGTGACAACCGCCTTGCTGAAATCGTTCAAGTGTTGCCGATAGACTTCGCGGCCCAAACGTGGACAATGCGGTCCAAGCGCTTCGCGCGCGCAGTGCACACCAAGATGCGCCAGGGGAAACAAAATGCCGACTGCCTTCCCGTCGCCCGTACCCGCCATTCCGACCGCGCCTTTGACCGCCCAGCTACGCGACGCGTTGCGCGCGATCGTGGGCGCGAAGGGCATTATCGAAGACGAGCACGGCAAGCAGCCGTTCGTGACAGACTGGCGGGGGCTGCTGGCTGGTGGCGCCGGGGCCGTCATACGTCCTGGCAGCACCGAGGAAGTCTCGAAAGTGGTCCGGCTTTGCCATGAGCACGGCGTCGCGATCGTGCCGCAGGGTGGCAACACCGGGCTGATGGGCGCCGCCACGCCCTGGCCTGCACACACCGGCATCGTGCTGTCGCTGGGCCGCATGAACCGCGTGCTGGACGTCGATCCCGTCGGCTATGCGATGACGGTCGAGGCCGGCTGCGTTTTGCAGACGCTTCAGGAGACCGCGGCCGAGCACGACAGGTTCCTGCCGTTGAGCCTTGGCGCCCAGGGTTCCTGCATGATCGGCGGCAATCTCTCGACCAATGCCGGCGGTGTGCAGGTGCTGCGCTACGGCAACGCGCGCAACCTCGCGCTCGGGCTCGAGGTCGTCCTGCCGAACGGCGAGGTCTGGAACGGATTGCGTGCGCTGAAGAAGGACAACACCGGCTACGACCTCAAGCACCTCTTCATGGGCGCCGAGGGGACGCTCGGCATCATCACCAAGGCCGTCCTCAAGCTATGGCCGGCGCCGAAGGACGTCGCCACGGCGTGGCTGGCTGTCCGCGATCCGCGCGCGGCGCTGGAGATCCTGTCCGACGCGCATGCGGCCTCCGAGGACAATGTCGGGTCCTGCGAGCTGCTGAGCCGTGCGGCCGTCGACCTTGTGATGCGCCACATCCCCGGCGTCCAGGATCCACTCAAGGCGGATACGCCGTGGTACCTGCTGCTTGAATGGTCGTCCTCGCGCCCGCGGCAGGACGGGGCCGATGGCATGTCCGAGAAGCTGGAGCAGTTTCTCGCCGACCAGCTCGAGGCCGGTCGCGTGCTCGACGCGGCGATCGCGCAGACCGTCGGTCAATCGCGCAACATGTGGCGCATCCGGGAGGCCATGGCCGAGGCCTCACGCGCCGAGGGTCCGGGGCTCAGCTACGACGTGTCGGTGGCGATCTCCAAAATTCCGGAGTTCATCGACAAGGGGCTCAAGGCCGCGCTCGATATTCTCCCGTCCATTCGCCCCTATCCGCTGGGCCACATCGGTGACGGCAATCTGCATTTTTCGTTCATGGGGCCGAAGGGTATGGATCAGCAGGCCCTGAACCAATACACCGCCGCGATCACACGGGCCGTGAACGATCTCATCACCTCCATGGGCGGCTCGATCTCGGCCGAGCACGGCATCGGCATCGAAAAGCTCGACGAGCTCAGCCACTACCGCTCCAAGACCGAGCTCGACATCATGCGCACCATCAAGCGCGCGCTCGACCCGCAGAACATCATGAATCCGGGGAAGGTGCTGCGGCTGTGATGAAGGCCGGGCACCCTCCCTGTCATTTCAGCCGCGCGGGTTGACGACGGTGTAGCCCCGTAGCGAACGCGCGTGCATGCGCGTGGCATGGCCGCCCGAATTGGCGTCATAGGCCATCCACATGTCGCCTCCCAGCGGCTGCTCCAGGACGAAGACGTGGCCGTGTCGCGCCGCAACCATTCCCGGCGCCGGCGATGTCCGCGGAAAGCGCAGCCAATTGGCCGCGAGATTCAATTCCGGCACGATATGACCAAACACGCGCAGGGCCGCGCCGCAGCCGCAGAAGGACGACGGGCAACCGGCCGGCCTGCCGCCGACGATTTGCGCGCCGGAGACATTCGCCGCCGCGGCGGCGCCACCGGCGTCAGTCACTGTCAGTCGCATCGAACGGTACGCCTGCAGTGAGCTCCTGGACACTCGCTCGCGGCGCGTTTGCGAATACGAGAAGTCGCAGGGCATGGTCACATTGCATTCGGAAGCTTGTTGAAGGTGGTACGGTCGCGCTTCCGAGGCGATGGAGCTAACGGCAAAGAAGAAACACGCAGAAAGAACTTGCTTGAACATTGCAGGACTCCGAAATTGAAGACCTGCCCCGGGCAATGAGAAACCAATATCAGTTTGGCTGAAATGGGCCTAAAGAACGGCCGAAACCGGCTGTATTTGTACGCCGCGCTCTTCAATTTTCATAAGCTACACGTTGCGATCGACATGATTAACTCGCAGAGTACGAACGCCTGCCTTTGGCGCTTCCAACGCTTTGCGACATGCGACCAGGCTCGCTTTGCGCCCGACGCAGAAGATCGCGACGGTGTCAGAGAACCGCGCCCTGGATCAAACCAACGCACCCATTCATTCGCCGTTGTTATTCGATACGCAGGCGCTATCGTGCGCAGGCGGCGCAGCCGCGGCATTCATCCAATAATTCCAGTTATGGGAGAATCGCATGAAATTCATAACCACCTGGAGTGTACCCCAAGGCACCTTCAATGCAGCCGTCGCCCGATTTCTAGAAACCGGCGGCGCACCACCCGAAGGCGTCAAGATGTTGGGGCGCTGGCATGGCATGAACGGACAGGGATTTGCGATCTCTGAATCGAGTGATCCCAAAGCCATGTATCGTTGGCTCGCGCAATGGTCCGACCTGCTCCCGTTGACCGTCACACCCTGCCTCGAAGACGGAGACGCGGGCGAAGTGATGGCGTCGCTACCCAAGCGTTGATCGTCAACACTCACATCACTGCCGCCGCCAACGCCGGCGGCAGTGGCGTGCCCGCCAGTGGTGACATCGCCGCTAAAACGGAATGGCTTTAGGCCGAATCAACCGGCGGGCTCGTTCACCTCTCCTGCTTACGGGAGAGGTCGGCGCGTCCGGGCGATGCGAAGCATGGTCCTGCGCGCCGGGTGAGGGTTCTTTCCTCTTGGGGACTGTCCCGTTGTGGAGACACCCTCTCCCCAACCCTCCCCCGCAAGCGAGGGAGGGAGCGCATCTCACTCGTTGCCACATCGAGCCTGATCATCATGCTCTAGCGCTCAGGTGAGCGCGGAAGCTCCCATTGCTCGAGGCGATCGATTGACGCCTGGCGTTCGTGCTGGCCCAGCCAAACCGTGAGGAGAACCAGCGCGCCGGCGAGAGCGCCGATGCCGAAATACAGGTTCCTCATGCGGGTTGAATGCGGAGCGCCGAAAATCGTTCCTGAGGCCCGACGAAACCTACGGCCGGATCGTCATGTTCTCCGGCGGTCCTGCTTTTCGCAGCGGCTCGGCGAGCCGTGCGAACTCGCACAGCAGCGAGCGCGTCTTGCGCGGGTCGATGATCTCCTCGACCCAGAATTTTTCGGCCGAGCGAAACGGCGAGCGCAGCTTGTTGAGCCGCTCCTGGATCTCGTTGAGCTTGGCGGCCTTGTCCTCGGCCGCGTCGATGTCGGCGCGGTAGGCGGCTTCGATGCCGCCCTCGAGCGGCAGCGAGCCCCAATAGGCCGACGGCCAGGCGTAGCGGATCGAGAAGCGGTCGGCCGGCTGATGCACCACGCCGGCGACGCCGAAGGCGTTGCGCAGGATCACGGTGCACCAGGGCACGGTGGTCTGGTTGACCGCGGCCATGGCGCGGACGCCGTGGCGGATGGTCGCCGCCTTCTCGGCGTCGAGACCGATCATGAAGCCAGGGCAATCCATGAGATAGACGATCGGCAGATGGAAGGTCTCGGCGAAGTCGACCCAGCGCACCACCTTCTGGCAGGCATCCGCCGTCCAGGAGCCGCCATAGTGGAAGCTGTCGCTGGCGAGCAACATCACCGCCCTGCCCTCGAGCCGCGCCAGACCAACAATGATCGGCTTGCCGAAATTACTGGCGACCTCGAAGAACGAGCCCTTGTCGACCACCTGCTCGATGATCGGCCGCATCTTGTAGACCTGCTTGCGGTTGCGCGGCACCGCATTCATCAGCGCCTCTTCGCTGCGCTCCGGATTGTCGATGCAGGGCAAGGTCGGCGGCAGCTCGTAGACCGATGACGGCAGATAGGACAGGAAGCGCCGCGCGCAGGCAAAAGCTTCCTCCTCGGTGTCGACGGCATGATCGACCGCACCGGCGCGGGTCTGGATGTCGGCGCCGCCGAGCTCCTCCTTCGAGAGGTTCTGCCCCAGCGCCTTCACCACCGGCGGACCCGCGACGAACATCGCGGACTTCCGCGTCATGATGGAATAGTGGCTTGCGGCCAGACGCGCGGCGCCTAAGCCCGCAACCGAGCCGAGGCCGAGCGCGACCACCGGCACGCGCGACAGATTCTCGGTCGTGAAGCGATACCAGCGCGTGCCGCCGATGCCACCCGGCAGGTTGGCCGCGCCCTTGGTCTCGATGGTCTTGACCGAGCCGCCGCCGCCGGAGCCCTCGATGATGCGGATGATGGGCAGACGGAAGTCGTGCGCCATCTCCTCCGCCATCAAGGGCTTTGCCGAGATCGACGCATCCGCCGAGCCGCCGCGAACCGTGAAATCGTCGCCGACGACGACCAATGTGCGGCCGTCGACGCGCGCGCGGCCGAACACGCAGTTCGCCGGCGTCACGGTTTTCAGCTCGCCCTTGGGATCGTACTCACCGATGCCGGAAACGGCACCGATCTCGTGGAAGCTGCCCTTGTCGACCAGTCTGTCGATGCGTTCCCGAACAGTCAGCCGGCCCTGGTCATGCTGTCGCTTGACCTTGTCAACGCCGCCCATCTCCCGCGCGAAGGCTTCGCGCCGGGCGAGCTCGTCGAGTTCCGGCTTCCAGTTCATTCACTCCCTCCGAATTGATCGGCTTGTTATTGTTGTGCACGGCCATTGCGACCGGTTTGCGCGGGATGCGCGCGTTGAAGACGTCGCCTTCCGCGCCCTCCATCAGGCTGCCGAGCGAACGGCCGAGCGCGACCATCGACGGCGCGACTTCGGCATGCAGACGCTGCTCGTCATACATCGCCGAGAGAAGGCCGATCGTGACGACCACGAAGGTCTGATACTGCGGCGACCAGATCGGCACCGCGAGCCCGTTGATGTGCGGGCTCCACAGGCCGCAGGCCGTGACATAGCCGCGCTCGCGCAGCGACTGCCGGTTGGCCTCGATGCGTGGCCGCAGGATTTTTGCGGCCTCCGGCGCTTCGCGCTCCATTTCCGCAATGTAGGCATCGCCGACTTCCGGCGACAAGGCCGCGGTGTAGGCCGCGCCCGCAGCGGTCGAGGCCATCGAGATGCGGCTGCCGGTGCCCTCGTGCAAACCGAGCGCAGAGGCCGAGCGCGCGAACTGGAGATAGACGAGATGGAAGCGATCGGGCACGACGAAGCCGACGGTGCCCGGCAATTGCTCGGCGACTTCCTGCAGCCGCTGCCGGATCATGCTGCGCAGCTGCGCGCCCTTCATCATCGAGGCGCTCATCGCCACTGCGCTCGGACCGATGCGATACTTCTGGTCACGCGGCAGATAGACCAGCTGCCCCATGCGCGTCAGCGTGTGCGTGAGCCGTGACACCGTCGAGCGCGGCAAGCCGCAGCGATTTGAAATCTCCAGATTGCCGAGCCTGCTATCGTGGCCCTCGAAGCATCGCAACACGTCGAACGCGCGCGACACCACCTGGATGACATCACCTTCACCGGCATCGCCAGCGAGTGCACCTTGTCTGCTCAACCGCTCCGAACGTCGTCCCATGATCCCTACCAGTTGTTCCGCTGTGCGGAATTAAATTCCGCTTGCAGACGACGCTACCTCAGGCATTTTGCCACCACAACAAAAAGGCGATGGCATGCCAGAAATTAAGATCGTCACTGAAGTCGCCGGCCGCATCTGCGCAACGCCCGTGCAAGTTGGAGGAACCGTCGTGGATGGCGATGAAATTGTGTTCGTCGAAGCCATGAAGATGGAGATACCGGTGCCCGCGCCTGCTTCAGGCACGCTTACATCGCTGCTCGTGAAGATCGATGACCTCGTCGCCGAAGGCCAGACGATCGCGATCGTCGCGAGCTGAGCACGCGCCGCCAGCGGCTTCTCATCCGCGACAATCTGAAACAGATCATATTGCGATGCTGCGCGGCGTCTTGCGTTCGGGCGTCACGACGGACACAGGTGCCGGACGGGTTGCGCGTGCTCTGATTGCGTTGCACAAGGGAGCCGATGATAGCGCAACCGCCCGCCTCCGCCTGGACCCGCTCGAGACCGCCGTTGCTGCGGTTTCTCGACACTTGTCTCAACGAATTCTCCGCCGAGATCTCGGGCCATGTCGCCGACTACATTCCCGAGCTGAGCAAGGCCGACCCTGCCTATTTTGGCATCAGCCTCGCGACGCTCGACGGCCATGTCTATGAAGTGGGCGACAGCCGGGTGCCCTTCACCATCCAGTCGATGTCGAAGCCGTTCGTGTTCGCGCTGGCGCTGGACTTGCTCGGCGCAGGCAAGGTCGAGAGCGCGATCGGCGTCGAGCCCTCGGGCGATCCCTTCAACTCGATCCGGCTCAATGCGGAGAACCATCCGTTCAATCCGATGGTCAATGCCGGCGCGATCGCCTGCACCGGGCTGATCTACGACAGCAAGGGCGCTGAGGCTTTCGAGCAGATCCGGCTCGCTCTCAGCCGCTTTGCCGGACGCGACCTCGCCGTCGACGAGGCGGTGTACACGTCGGAGAGCCAGACCGGCGACCGCAATCGCGCCATCGGCTATCTCCTCAAGACCAATGCGGTGATCTCGGACAACGTCGCCGGCGTGCTCGACGTCTATTTCCGGCAATGCGCAGTGCTTGTCACCGCGCGTGACATCGCGGTGATGGCGGCAACGCTCGCCAATCGCGGCGTCAATCCGGTCACCGGCGAGCAGGTGCTGACGCCTTACGCGATCTCGCGCACGCTGTCGGTGATGACGTCATCGGGCATGTACGACTATGCCGGCGAGTGGATCTACCGGATCGGGATTCCCGCCAAGAGCGGCGTCGGCGGCGGCATTCTGGCGGCGCTCCCCGCCCGCCTCGGGCTCGGCAGCTATTCGCCGAAGCTCGACAAGCACGGCAACAGCGTGCGCGGCATCAAGGTCTGCGAGGCGCTGTCCTCGCATTACGATCTGCACATGCTCAACCGTAGCGACGACGCCCGCAACGCGGTGATCGCCGACTACGACATCGGCAAGAGCCCGTCACGCCGCGTTCGCCGCCAGCAGGAGCGCGACATCCTGGCCGCGCACGAGCAGGAGGTGCGGGTCATCGAGCTGGTGGGCACGCTGTCGCTGTCGGCGGTCGACTACGTCTCGCGCCGGCTGGCGGAGCGGCCGCGGCCGCAATTCGTGATCTTCGACTTGCACCGTGTGACCGCCACCACGCGGGCCGGCGCGCGGCTGATCGCGGAGGCCTTCGAGGATCTCGCCGCGCTCGACGTCACGGTGGTGATATCCGGCGTCAGGCGCGCGTCGAAGGAGTGGAATACGCTGCGGGAATGGACTGCGGAGCTGAAGAACGTCCGCGACTTCTATCTGCTCGATACCGCGATCGAATGGGCGGAAGACCAGATCGTCTACCGCTATGGCGGCTCGATCGATTTTCACGAGACCACCGAGCTGTCCGAACAGCCGCTGCTCGACGGCCTGAGTGCGGAAGAGCTGACGGACCTCGCCTCGATCTGCACGATCCGGACCTATCAGTCCGGCGCAAAGATCCTCACGACAGGCGATCCTGCGGACGCTCTGTTCTTCCTGCGCAGCGGCGCGGTGCATGTCACCCTGCCCGACGGCGTCAGGCTCGCGACGCTGACCGCGGGCATGGCCTTTGGCGAGATGGCGCTGATCGAGACCGCCCGCTCAGCCGATGTGTTCGCGGACATGGCCGCGACCGCTTTCGAAGTGCCGCTGAAGGATTTCGAGCGTTTTCGCAGGCAGCACCCGCGCGCCTCCGAGCGCATCATGCGCAATCTGGCGCAGCTCCTGGCCGATCGCCTGATCGTGGCCAACACCAAGGTCGATATCCTGACGTCGACGTGAGCCAAGCCTACCGGCTCGCCGCCTCGCTGAGCCGCCGCTTGATCTTGGCTGCGCTGGCCTTGAGCAATTCGGACGGCTGCTGGCCGGTCGCGGCGCACAGGCAGGCCCAGTAGTAGATGACATCGCCGAGCTCGTCGACGAGACCCGCCTTGTCGAGCCAGTCGTCGCGCAGCAGCTTCTTGATGTGGTCGGCCACCTCGCCCGCTTCACCGGCGAGGCCGAGCCCGAGATAGGACAGCCGCTCGTTCGAGGGATGCTCATCGACCTTGGCAATGGTTGCGGCCCAGGCCGCATATTCATCGATAGTCATGATCATCCCTCGCAAGCCAAGCCTTGGTTCAGCCTACCACTTCGGTGACGGGCTGGAGATCGATCTCAAATGTCTCCAGGAATTTTGACGTCATGATGTAGAAGCCGACCGAGAGCTGCAGCTCGATGAGCGCTGCCGGCGTCAGTTTTGCCGCAATCGCCTTGAAGGTCGCATCCGTCGGCTTCTTCAGATTCACGATCTCGTCGGTGAAGGCGAGCGCGGCGCGCTGCGTCTCGTCGAAACAGTCAGCGACCTGCCAGTTTTCCAGCGCCTCGTTCTGCGCGTCGGTGACGCCGACGTTCTTGCCGATGCGCTTGTGCGCGATGATCTCGTACGGCGCCTCGCACAAAATTCCGGTGCGCGTGATCGCGAGCTCGCGCACGATCGGATCGAGCTCGCCCTTGTGGCGGATGGCGCCGCCGAGGCGGCAGTACTGCTCAAAATAGCTCGGCGAATGCGACATCATTCGGAAGATGTTGGCATTACGGTTCTTGTCGAGGATTTCGCGGGTGCGGTCGGATGCCTTGGACGGATCGCTGTAGTCGATGCGGGCCATGGTGGAATTTTTTCCTTGAGCCTTTGATGCTTATTGTCGTCGTCGGGGCAAGTTCCCGAAAAATTGTATTCGCGCAGCGACGCAGGAGCAACAACATCGAGTCAAAATGCCGCCGCATTGCTGATCGACCTTGGTACAGTCGATATTCGCCGCGTGGGGACTTGATCGCGGCGAATACGCGAAGTGGGGTGTTCCGAGTAAAATAAACTGGCCGTCCTTGCGCTCACCACGCAACGACGAGTCACGCCCAAGTCTAGGGAGAAATTGGCATGAAGGAAGCCACCAAGGGGGCGGCCTCGGGTGCGCTCGCGCATATGCTGGCGGTGACGGCGATGCTGGTCATCGCCAGCATCTTGTTCTACGGGCGTTGAGTTAGGCTCTCAGAGTTTTCGTCATTCCGGGGTGGCCTTCGCACAAGCCAGGCCCAGAATACCCGTTCCAGGCTCGGTCCCAAGTTGTTTTTCCTGGGACCGCCCCCGAATGACGGAATCCCACTACGTCTTCTTCAAAGAACGGGACCAGCTTTCGCGCGCGCAAGGGCGGCCGCGGTATGGCCGCATGCGCGATGCGTCCGCTATTTCTTCTGGCGGGAGTCGCGGATCTTGATGAGACGATCGAGTTCGTCGTTCTGCTGGCTGATGCGGTCGGCGATCCGCGACTCGTTCTGCTCGCCCGAGGCGGCCGCGGCCTGCTCGATCAGCTGGCGGATATTGTCCTCGAGGATCGCGATGCGCTCGTTGAGGGCGTCGAGAGGAAGCGAATCTTCGTAGCTATTGCTCATAATACATCCCCTGCAAATCAATCAGGAGCGGTAGGTAGGGTGGGCAAAGCGCAGCGTGCCCACCATGATCTAGCGCGAGAAAAAGGTGGGCACGGCGCGCACGCGCCATTGCCCACCCGACGAGACCTACTTCAGCGGCTCCAGGACGGAGACGTAGTTGGCGACGGCGGCGCCGCCCATGTTGAAGATGCCACCGAGTTTTGCGTTCTTGAGCTGCATGCCCTCGGGCGCTTGCCCTGCGAGCTGCATCGCGGTCATCACATGCATGGAGACGCCGGTGGCGCCGATCGGATGGCCCTTGGCCTTCAACCCGCCGGACGGATTGACCGGCAGCTTGCCGTCCTTGAGCGTCCAGCCTTCCTTGATGGCGCGGGCGCCCTGCCCCTTCGGCGTCAGGCCCATCGCTTCGTACTCGATCAGCTCGGCGACGGTGAAGCAGTCATGGGTCTCGACGAAGGAGAGATCGGTGAGCGCAACGCCCGCCTGCTCCAGCGCGCGCTGCCAAGCGACGGTGCAGCCCTCGAACTGAAGGATGTCGCGCTTGGACATCGGCAGGAAGTCCTGCGCGTGCGCGGTGGCTCGGAAGCCGATCGACTTGCCCATGCCCTTGGCGGTCTCGGCATCGGCCAGCACCAGCGCGGCCGCGCCGTCGGAGACCAGCGAGCAGTCGGTGCGCTTCAACGGGCCCGCGACATACGGATTCTTCTCGCTCTCGGCGCGGCAGAACTCGAAGCCAAAATCCTTGCGCATCTGGGCGAAGGGATTGGCAACGCCGTTCTTGTGGTTCTTGGCCGCGATCAGCGCCAGCGCATCGGACTGGTCGCCGTATTTCTGGAAATAGGAACTGGCGATCTTGCCGAACACGCCGGCGAAACCGCCGACGGTATCGCCGTCCTCAGGCAGGTACGACGCCTTGAGCAGGTTCTTGCCGATCTCCGGACCCGGGGTGCGGGTCATCTGCTCGACGCCGACGACCAGCACGATCTTGGCGGCCCCTGCGGCGATCGCGCGCAGGCCCTGGTGCACGGCCGCGGAGCCGGTGGCGCAGGCGTTCTCGACGCGGGTCGCCGGCTTGAAGCGCAGCTTCGGGTCGGCCTGGAGCACCAGCGAGGCGGTAAAATCCTGCGCCGAGAAGCCGGCGTTGAAATGGCCGAGCACGATCTCGTCGACATCGGCGGCCGAAATGCCGGCATCGGCCATCGCCTCGTTGGCGACGCGGGTGACGAGGCTTTCGACGGTTTCGGTGTCGAACTTGCCGAACGGCGTATGCGCCCACCCGACGATGCTGGCGGTCATGGTCTTTTCTCCCTGGCGGTCTCTTGCTGAGCTAAGTCTTAGCCCAGGGACGGCAAGACTTCACGCAGGTTTAAGGGCCTGGAGGGTGCGCTGGCAGATGGCAGTTATGCCGGCCCAGTTCCCGGCCCTGATCTCCGCCGTCGGGCACAGCCAGGAACCGCCGACCGCAACCACATTGGGTTCGGCGAGCCAGCTCGCCGCATTGGCCTCGCCGACCCCGCCGGTCGGGCAGAACCGCACATTCGGGAATGGTCCGCCGAGCGCGCGGAGGCCCTTGATGCCGCCGGCCTGCTCGGCCGGGAAGAATTTTGCGACGTCGAAGCCGTAGGACAACGCCACCATCAGTTCGGACGCCGTGGCAATGCCCGGCGCAAACGGCAAGGAGCTATCGGTGGCGGCCTTCAGCAGATCGGGCGTCAGGCCCGGGCTGATGCCGAACGCGACGCCGAGCTTCTCGACACGGGTAAAGTCGGCCGGATTGAGAATCGTGCCGATGCCGACGATTGCCTCGGGGACTTCGGCCATCATCGCCCTCGCCGCCTCGATCGCAACGGGGGTGCGCAGGGTCACCTCCAGCGTGCGGACGCCACCGGCCACCAGCGCACGCGCCAGCGGCACGGCATCCTGGATACGCTCGATGGTGAGGACTGGAATGACGGTCGCGGTCTTGAACAGCGCGACGAGGTGGTTCTGTTGGGCAGCGGTGGTCATCTTGGCTTTCGTTTTACTTGGTCGCTTGACGCGTGGTCGCGGGCCGGTGCCGCTTCTTTGGCGGCATGGCATAGCCCGGAATGATGGCACCAGGATAGCAGATCACGAGGCTGGCGAGGCGATGCCCGGCCTGGGCGGCCTCGACAGGTTCGGAACGGGCCAGGCGAGCCGCGATATAGGCCGCAGCGAAGCTGTCGCCGGCCGCTGTGGTGTCGACCACGGGCTTGGTCATGGGCTCGGCGCGGACCTCGCTCGTGCCGCCGGGAAAGCGCAGCAGGCTGACAGGCTCGACGAGCCGGAACACCAGCTCGGGCGTAGGGATGCGCGCCATCAATTGCTCGGGGCTCTCGCCGGGATAGAGCGCGAGCAGATCCTCGGTCGAGGTCAGCACGATATCGGCGGCTGCAAACGCCACTGCGAACACCTCGCGCGCGACGTCGCGGTCCGGCCAGCCGCGCGCGCGAAAATTGGTGTCGAACACGAAGCGGGTGCCGAGCAGCCGGGCGCGCTTGATCGCCGCGAACAGGCGATCGCGTCCGGCCGCCTCGTAGATCGAGAGCGTGATCGCGGAGAGATAGACGATGTCATAGCTCATCAGCGAGTTCAGGAGCTCGTCGGTCTCCGGCAGGCTCATCAGCTGGCGCGCCGCCGCACTGTCGCGCCAGTGGAAGAACTGACGCTCGCCATTGGCATCGAGCTGGATCATGTAGAGGCCGGGCAGCTTGCCCGGCAGCCGCACCACGCGCCGCGTGCCGACGCCCTCGGCATTCCAGGCCGCGATCATCTCCTCGCTCATCCCATCGTCGCCGAGCGCCGTGAGATAATCGACCTTGACCTCGAGCCGCGCCAGATACACCGCCGTGTTGAGGGTGTCGCCGCCGAAGCCGCGCGAGAACAGGCCACCGCCCTGCCCGGCTTGCCCACCTTGGGCCTGCCGAAGCTCGACCATGCATTCACCGATGCAAGCAACGCTCGCCATCGTCATATCCAGGCTGTTCATCTCCAACGATCAGGCGACGAAATTGCCGCCGAGCTCGTCGTCGATGTGAATGCGGATGATATCGTCGAAGCTCTTCTCTTCGGTGGTGAAGCCGAGCTCGCGCGCCCGATTCGCCTCGAAATTGCGCGGCCAGCCGCCGACGATGCCTGCGATGAACGGATCGAGCTCATGCTTGATGCGCGCCGCGACCTTGTCGCCGGCGACACGCCTGAGCGCGGCGATCTGCTCACCGACCGTGGCCGAGAGGCCCGGCATGGTCAGGTTACGGCGCGGACCGACCTTGCCGAGATCCATGGTGCCGGCGTGAAGCAGGAAGCCGACGGCCGAGCGCGGCGTGGCGTGCCAGTGGCGGACGTCCTCGGACACCGGGAGGACCGCTTCCTTGCCGGCGAGCGGCTCGCGCAGAATGTTGGAGAAGAAGCCCGAAGCCGCTTTGTTGGGCAGGCCGGGACGGATGCAGATGGTCGGCAGGCGAATGCCGATGCCGTCGAGGAAGCCACGGCGCGAATAATCCGCAAGCAGCAGCTCGCCGATCGCTTTCTGGGTGCCGTAGCTGAGCAGCGGCGTGTGGAAGAACTCGTCGCCGATCGCATCCGGAAACGGCGCACCGAACACCGCGATCGAGGACGTGAACACCACACGCGGCTTGTAGCCGCCGCCGACGAGGCGGACGGCATCCAGCAGCATCCGCGTGCCGTCGAGATTGATGCGGTAGCCCTTGTCGAAATCGAGCTCGGCTTCGCCCGAGACGATCGCAGCGAGATGGAAGATTACGTCGGGGCGGCCGGCGATCAGCTTTTCGGCGGCACCCGGGACGGCAAAATCGCCCGAGACGGTCTCGACGGGAAAACCGGCCTTCTCCGGCTTCTTGGGCTCGACCACGTCGTGCATGGTAAGCTTGGTGATGTCGCTCTTGCCGAGCCGGCCGTCGCGCAATAGCCGTTCACACAATTTGCGGCCGACCATGCCGGCAGCGCCCAGAACCAGAATGTGCAAGAGCCTACTCCTTCTTATTGGCTTATTGGCCGGAACGCGCCGCTCTTGAAAGCCCCTTTTGGGACGTTTTTGGCGCGTTCTCAGGCAGGCCCCGCGATCATTCCTTCACGGCGCCGGTCATCGCCGACACATAGTACTCTACGAAGAAGGAATAAAGGATAACTACGGGGACCGAGCCGGTCAGGGCCGCCGCCATCAGGGCACCCCAATGGTAGACGTCGCCATTGACGAGCTCGGTGATGGCCCCGACGGGAATCGTCTTGTTTTCCGACGAGGAGATGAAGGTCAGCGCGTAGATGAACTCGTTCCAGGACAGTGTGAAGGCGAAGATGCCCGCCGAGATCACCCCCGGCAGCGACAGCGGCAGCGTGATCTTGGTCAGGATCTGGAGCCGCGTCGCCCCGTCGATCAGCGCGCATTCCTCAAGCTCGTAGGGAATGGTGCGGAAATAGCCCATCAGGAGCCAGGTGCAGAACGGGATCAGGAAGGTCGGATAGGTCAGGATCAGCGCCAGATTGCCGTCGAACAAGCCGAGCTGGAACACGATCGCGGCCAGCGGAATGAACAGGATCGAGGGCGGGACGAGATAGCCGAGGAAGATCGCCAGGCCGACATAGCGCGAGCCCTTGTAACGCAGGCGCTCGATTGCATAGGCCGCGCAGACGCTGGCGAACAGCGAGATGAAGGTCGAGGACACCGAGACGATGATGGTGTTCCACATCCACAGCGGATAGTCGGTCTCGAAGAACAGTTTTGTGATGTGCTCGAACGTCGGATGCAAGATCCAGAACGGATTGTACTTCTCGTAGTCGTACATTTCCGCATCCGGCTTGAAGGTCGCGACCGTCATCCAGTAGAACGGGAACAGCAGGAAGACCATGATCAGGCCGAGCGGAAGGTAGACGCGGAGAAACTTCCGCGGAAAACTTTCCAGGTAGTCCATTCCGACGCTTTGGTCGTCCGCTGTGCTCATGGTCAGTCCCTTCCGCCCTGCTGCCAGCGGGAGCGCTGAAGCCCGAAGAAGCTCAACAGGATCGCCGCGACCAGGAACGGGATCATTGCGTTCGAGATCGCCGCGCCCTCGCCGAGATTGCCGCCGGTGATGGCGCGCTGGAACGACAGCGTCGCCATCAGGTGCGTGGCGTTGATCGGCCCGCCGCGGGTAATGGTGTAGATCAGCTGGAAGTCGGTGAAGGTCATCAGCACCGAGAACGTCATCACGACCGCGATGATCGGCGAGAGCATCGGCAGCGTGATGTGTCGGAAGCGCTGCAGATTGGTGGCGCCGTCGAGGTTGGCGGCCTCATAGAGCGAGGGCGAGATGGTCTGCAATCCCGCGAGCAGCGTGATCGCCACGAAGGGCACGCCGCGCCAGATATTGGCCACGACCACCGACCAGCGCGCATTCCAGGGATCGCCGAGGAAGTCGATGTAGTGCGTGATCAGGCCGGCCTTGATCAGCACCCAGGAAATAATCGAGAACTGGCTGTCATAGATCCACCAGAACGCGATCGCCGAGAGCACCGTCGGCACCACGAAGGGCAACAGCACGATCGCCCGGATCATCGACTTGAACGGCAGCCGCTCGTTGAGCAGCAGCGCCAGGTAAAGCCCGATCGCGAATTTCACGACGCTGGCGGCCACCGTGTAGAAAATCGTGTTGAACACCGACAGCCAGAACACGGAGTCCTTTGCCAGCGAGACGAAGTTTGCGAAGCCGATGTAACGGCCGACGCCCCCGATCTTGGTATCCGTCATGCCGAGCCACAACCCCAGCAACAGAGGATAAGCCAGAAACAGAATGAGGATGGCGATTGCCGGCACCATGAACATCGCGCCGAGAAAGTTTCGGCTTTCGAATGCTCTGGACCACAGGCTGCTGCGCTTGACCTGCGCGGCGACGGGCTCGGCCATAACTGCCATGTCGGACTCCCCTCACGGAAACGACGACGGCGGCGCCCAGCGAACTGGACGCCGCCGGCTGTGGCTGATCAGACCTGGTAGTAGCGCTTGGCACGCTCGGCGGCGCGGGCGGCAGCTTCCTTCGGCGTGGCCTGTCCGGAGGCGGCTTCCGCGAACATGTCGACCACGACGAAGTCGCCCATCACGGCGGCCGAGGCGTAGCCGAGATCGCCGGCATAGCCGTTGTCGCGGCAACGCTTCAGGCAGTCGCGATACGGCGTGATCTTGGGATCGGAGGTCCAGACCGGGTTGTCGTTATAGGCCGGGAGCGGCGGCGAGACGTAGCCGTTGGAGGCGACCTCCCACGCGTCGTAGTTCTCCTTGTCCATCATGAACTTGATGAATTCCTTGACCGCCTTCGGATACTTCGAGTGCTTGTAGCCGTAGTAGACCAGGACGTTCTGCTGCTCGGTCGACACGCCCACGGGCCCGATCGGCATCGGCGCGTGATTCATGTCCTTGGCGATCTCCTGCTGCTTGGGATCGGTGGAGTTCTTGCCGACGGTCCAGATCGAGATGCCGTTCAGGGTGAGACTGAGCTCGCCGTTCAGGAACGCCTTGTTGTTGTTCGAGTCGTTCCACGACAGCACGCCCGGAATGAACGTCGCATAGAGCTGCTTGACGTATTCGATAGCAGCGATCGTCTCCGGCGAGTCGATCACGACCTCGTTCTTGTCGTTGACGACCTTGCCGCCGAACGCCCACAGCGCCCACTGGCACCAGCCGTTGGCGTCGCCCGTGGCATGGCCGAGCGCGAAGCCGGCCGGCGTGTTGTTCTTCTTCAGGGCCTGGCACAGCTTGAGGAAGCCGTCAGTGTCCTTGGGAAATTCGTCGAAGCCCGCGGCCTTCACGTGGCTGATGCGGTAGTTCAGGCAGCCGCCGGTCGCGCCTTGCGGAATGGCGATCCAGCTGTTGCCCTTCTTGCCGTAGCGCTCGGCAACGGGATACCAGCCGCCATACTGCTTGCCGAGATAATCGGCAATGTCAGTCATGTCGATCAGCTTCTCGGGGAATTTGAAGGGATCGTCGAGCGTACCGACGATGAGATCGGGGCCCGCGCCGACATTGGCGGCAACCGCGGCCTTCGGCCGGATGTCTTCCCAGCTCTCGGCCTCGAGCTTCACCTTGACGCCGGTCTTCTCGGAGAACTTCTTGGTCTGCTCGGCGAACTTGTCGAACTCGGCCTGGATGAACTGCTTCCAGCGCAACACGCGAATGGAGGCATTCGGCTCCGGCGTGTTGGTCCACTCCGCAGCACGGACCGGGACGATCCCTGGGCCAGCGAGCAAAGCTGCGCCGCCCAGGCTGGCTTTAAGCACACTACGCCTGTCGAAATGGCTCATCGTTCTCTCCCTGAATTTTATATTTGTATTTGGTCGTCTTACGTCACGAAACGCCGCTACATGCGCTTGCCCGTCGCCTCGTCGAACAGATGCACCAGGGCCGGATCGGGCTTCAGCTTGACCTTGTCGCCCGGGTTGAACTGGTGACGCTCGCGGAAAACTGCGACGACCTGCTCGCCACCGACCTTCGCAAACACCTGCGTCTCCGAGCCGGTCGGCTCGACCACGACGATCTCGGCGTCGGCACCGTCATCGGCGATGGTGAAATGCTCGGGACGGACGCCATAGACCACAGGCTTGCCATCCGAGCCGGCCGGGGCGTTCCTGAGCGGCAACTTGACGCCGTTCGGCCCCTCGAAGGTCGCCACGCCATTGACGCGGACATGCCCCTTCAGGAAGTTCATCGCGGGCGAGCCGATGAAGCCGGCGACGAACTGGTTTTCCGGCTTGTCATAGAGCTCGAGCGGCGTGCCCATCTGCTCGACGATACCGTCATGCATCACGACGATCTTGTCGGCCATGGTCATGGCCTCGATCTGGTCGTGGGTGACGTAGACGGTCGTGGTCTTGAGCCGCTGGTGCAGCTCCTTGATCTCGGTGCGCATGGCGACGCGCAGCTTGGCGTCGAGGTTCGACAAGGGCTCGTCGAACAAGAAGACCTGGGGATCGCGCACGATGGCGCGGCCCATGGCGACGCGCTGGCGCTGGCCGCCGGAGAGCTGGCGCGGGTAGCGCTCGAGCAATGGCGTCAGCGCGAGGATTTCGGCGGCGCGCTTGACGCGCTTGTTGATCTCGTCGGAGCCGGCATTGCGCAGCTTCAGCGAGAAGCCCATGTTTTCGCCAACCGTCATGTGCGGATAAAGCGCGTAGTTCTGGAACACCATCGCAATGTCCCGCTCCTTGGGCTGGACATTGTTGACGACGCGGTCGCCGATCGAGATGGTGCCGGAGGTGATGTTCTCGAGGCCTGCGAGCATGCGCAGAAGCGTCGACTTGCCGCAGCCGGAGGGGCCAACCAGGACGACGAACTGGCCGTCCTCGATCGGAATCGAGACGCCGTGCAGGACTTCAAAATTGCCGAACGATTTCCGCACGTCGCGGATTTGCACAGACGACATCTAGCTCCCTCCTCCGACTTAGACGACGCAACTGTGGCGCCGCCACCGTCTTGTTTTTTCTGAACTTCGCCGACCCGAAGCCCTTCTTAACAGGCGACATTGTCAGCAGTTTGTGCGGCTTTGGCAATTTGTCTTTGGTTAGTCGTTGCTGGTAGCGCTGTCAACGATCCTTTGTTTGCGGGAGTGGCCGTGTTAAGAGCAACAAATGGGTCGAAAGCGCACCAAGTCTGGCAAGATTCGGCTGGCAGAAGTCGCCGAGCTCGCCGGCGTCAGCCCGATTACCGCCTCCCGTTTCTTCCGCAATCCCGAGGCGCTCTCGGTCGCCAAGCGGACGCGGGTCGAAAGCGCGGCCCAGGAGCTCGGCTATGTTCCCAACCTGGCGGCACGCGCGCTGGCCTCGCAGCGCACCGAGGTGATCGGTGTCTTGATTCCGTCACTGACCAACAACGTGTTCTCCGACGTGCTGCGCGGCATCTATGACGCTTTCGAAGGCAGCCCCTACTCGATCCAATTGTCCAACACACGCTACTCCATTCTCCAGGAGGAGAAGCTGTTGCGCCTGTTTCTGGCGCAGAAGCCGGCGGGACTGATCGTCACAGGCATCGACCAGACCACGGAATCGCGCGCGATGCTGGAGGCGGCCGACTGCCCGATCGTGCAGATCATGGAGATCGGGCCCAACCCGGTCGACATGATGATCGGCTTTTCCCATTATGATGCAGCGCGCGCGGCGATTGCTCATTTGTTCGCGCAGGGCCACCGCAAGGTCGGCTTCGTCGGCGCACGCATGGACCCGCGGGTGCAGCGCCGGCTCGACGGCTATGTCGCGGCCATGAAGGACGCCGGCCTGTTCGACCAAAGACTGATCGTGACGACGGCGACGCCGACCTCGGTGACGCTGGGCGGCGCGCTGTTCGCCGATCTGCTCGCGCGCGAGTCCGGCATCGACTCGGTGTTCTGCGCCAATGACGACCTCGCGCTCGGCGTGCTCTTCGAATGCCGGCGCCGGGAGATCGCGGTCCCCGAGCAGATCGCGATCGTCGGCTTCAACGACCTCGAATTCATGGCCTCCTCGGTGCCGACGCTAACGAGTGTGCGGACCAACCGTTACGAAATGGGCAGCGCCGCTGCCGCGATGCTGATCGAGGCGATCGAAGGCAAGCGTCCCCAAGAGCCCGTGCTCGATCTCGGCTTTACCGTGATCGAGCGGCAGAGCTCGCAGACGCAGCGACCCGCAGCCGGCCCGCGCGCGGCGGAATGGGCGCCAGTCATACAAAATGATAGCGTTACCAACGACCCATGAGTAGTATCGCATTTGTGAGGAAACGTTCGCCAGCAGGCGGGCCGTCGTTACATGCTCGCGCTGCCGGGCATCGCATCGATCGACATCCCGGACGTCGGTCCGCGCGTTTGCATTGAAGGAGAAACCAATGACAAAAAAGCCAACCAATGGGCATGCGCCCGCCGGTAACGGCACCCGCCGCCACCTTCGCTCGCAGGAATGGTTCAACAACCCGCATAATCCGGGGATGACGGCGCTCTACATGGAGCGCTATCTGAACTACGGCCTCACCCGCTCAGAGCTGCAGTCCGGCAAGCCGATCATCGGCATCGCCCAGACCGGCAACGACCTCTCCCCCTGCAACCGGCATCATATCGAGCTGGCCCACCGCGTCCGCGAAGGCATCCGCGAGGCCGGCGGCATTGCGATGGAATTCCCGACCCACCCGATCCAGGAGACCGGCAAGCGCCCGACCGCCGCGCTCGACCGCAACCTCGCTTATCTCGGCCTGGTCGAGATCCTCTACGGCTATCCGCTCGACGGCGTGGTGCTGACCACCGGCTGCGACAAGACCACCCCGGCCTGCATGATGGCGGCGGCGACCGTGAACCTGCCCGCGATCGTGCTGTCGGGCGGCCCGATGCTCAACGGCTGGCATGCCGGCGAGCGCACCGGCTCCGGCACCATCGTCTGGAAGTCGCGCGAGCGGCTTGCCGCCGGCGAGATCGATTATGAAGAGTTCATGGAGATCGTGGCGTCCTCGGCGCCCTCGGTCGGCCATTGCAACACCATGGGCACGGCCTCGACCATGAACGGGCTCGCCGAAGCGCTCGGCTTCTCGCTGCCGGGCTGCGCGGCCATCCCCGCCCCCTACCGCGAGCGCGGCCAGATCGCCTACGAGACCGGCAAGCGCGCCGTCGAGATGGTCTGGGAAGACCTCAAGCCGTCGGACATCCTGACCCGCAAGGCGTTCGAGAACTGCATTGTCATCAACTCGGCGATCGGCGGCTCGACCAACGCGCCGATCCACATCAATGCGCTGGCCCGCCACATCGGCGTAGAGCTGTCGATCGACGACTGGCAGAAATTCGGCCACGACGTGCCGCTGCTGGTCAACATGCAGCCGGCCGGCTTCTATCTCGGCGAGGAATTCCACCGCGCCGGCGGCGTGCCGGCCGTGGTGCGCGAATTGATGAAGCACAAGCGCATCCATGAGGACGCGGTCACCGTGAATGGCCGCGGCATCGGCGAGAACTGCAAGGATGCGCCCAAGCCCGATAACGACGTGATCCGGGCCTATGACAAGCCGCTGGTGAAGGATGCGGGCTTCCTGGTGCTGAGGGGCAATCTGTTCGATTCCGCGATCATGAAGACCTCTGTGATCTCCAAGGAATTCCGCGACCGCTACTTGAGCAGCCCCGGGGATCTCAACGCCTTCGAGGGCCGCGCCATCGTGTTCGAGGGTCCGGAGGATTATCACGCGCGGATCGACGATGCCTCGCTCGACATCGACGAGCGCTGCGTGCTGTTCATCCGCGGCACCGGCCCGATCGGCTATCCCGGCGGCGCCGAGGTCGTGAACATGCAGCCGCCGGCCGCCCTGATCAAGCGCGGCATCCACTCCCTGCCCTGCATCGGCGACGGCCGCCAGTCGGGCACCTCGGGCTCGCCGTCGATCCTCAATGCCTCACCGGAAGCGGCCGCCAACGGCGGGCTCGCGATCCTCAAGACCGGCGACAAGGTCCGCATCGACCTCAACAAGGGCAGCGCCAATATCCTGATCTCGGACGACGAGCTGAAGAAGCGCCACGCCGAGCTGAAGGCCAATGGCGGCTTCAAGCATCCGGCGAACCAGACGCCGTGGCAGGAGCTCTATCGCAACACGGTTGGCCAGCACGCCACCGGCGCCTGCGTGGAGATCGCCACACGCTACCAGAACGTCGCCGGCACCTTCGGTGTGGCGCGGGATAATCACTAGCAGCCACACCGTCATTGCGAGCGAAGCGAAGCAATCCAGAGATATCTCCGCGGAGACAGTCCTGGATTGCTTCGTCGCACCAGCGCAAAATTGCCTTGCAATTTTGTCGCGGGCTCCTCGCAATGACGTGGGGTTGGCATTCGAATGAACACAAGGGAGAATAACATGGCAGACCGCCTCAAGGGTAAGCGCGCCGTCATCACGGCTGCAGCCGCAGGCATCGGGCGCGCATGCGCCCTCGCATTCGCGCGTGAAGGCGCAACCGTCATCGCCACCGACATCAACGAGGCCGGCATCGCGGGCCTGACCAAGGAAGGCATCGCCGAGACCGCAAAGCTCGACGTGCGCAACACCGCCGACGTCAACGCCTTCGCCAAGCGTATCGGCAAGATCGATATCCTGCTCAATGCCGCCGGCTTCGTGCATCACGGCACCATCCTGGAGTGCACGGAAGAGGATTTCGATTTCTCGTTCGACCTCAACGTCAAGTCGATGCACCGGACGATCAGGGCATTCTTGCCGGATATGCTGGCCGGCGGTGGCGGCAGCATCGTTAACATCTCGTCCTGCGCGGCGCTGCGGCCGCCGGCGAACCGTTATGTCTACAGCTCCTCGAAGGCCGCGGTGTCGTTGCTGACCCGCGCCGTCGCGCTCGACTTCATCACCAAGGGCATCCGCTGCAACGCGATCTGCCCCGGCACTGTCGAGACGCCGTCGATGCTTGATCGCGCCGCAGCCCAAGGGCCGCAGGGCAAAGAGATGTTCGTCTCCCGCCAGAAGATGGGCCGGCTCGGCACCGCCGACGAGATCGCGTCCATGGCGGTCTATCTCGGCAGTGACGAAAGCGCCTTCACCACCGGCGTCGACCTCGTCGTCGACGGCGGCTACATGCTCTGATCACTCCGGGGATCACATCTCATGAACAAGATTGATCTCAACGGCCGCGTCGCTGTCATCACCGGCGGCGCGCAGGGTTTTGGCCGCGCGATCGCCGAGCGCTTCGTAGCTTCCGGCGCCAGGGTCGCGATCTGGGATTTCGACGCCGCGCTGGCCGAGAAGACGGCGAAGGAGATCGGCGACAACGCCCGTGTCTTCAAGGTCGACGTCACCGACACCGCCGGCGTCGATCAGGCGCGCGACGCGACGCTTGCCGCCTTCGGCAAGATCGACATCCTCGTCAACAATGCCGGCATCGCCGGCGTCAACAAGCCGGTCTGGGAGACCGATCTCGAGGAATGGCGCAAGGTGCTGCGCATCAACCTCGACGGCCCCTTCATCGTCTGCAAGGCCATCGTGCCTGTGATGCTCAAGCAGAAATACGGGCGGATCGTGAACATCGCCTCGATCGCCGGCAAGGAAGGCAATCCGAACGCCTCGCACTATTCGGCGTCCAAGGCCGGACTGATCGCGCTGACGAAGTCGCTCGGCAAGGAGCTCGCCGCCCATGACATTCTCGTGAATGCGGTGACGCCGGCGGCGGCGAAAACCGCGATCTTCGACCAGATGACGCAGCAGCATATCGATTTCATGCTGGCGAAAATCCCCAAAGCGCGCTTCGTGCTGGTGGAAGAGCTCGCCGCGATGGCCGCGTGGCTTGCATCCGAAGACTGTGCCTTCTCCACCGGCGCGGTCTTTGATATTTCCGGGGGACGGGCGACCTACTGAAGCACTGGCCGCCCGAGGGGGGCGGACCATGGATCTAGGACGTCGGGATTTTGTGAAGCTCGCAGCGGGCGCAGGCGCGCTGCCTTTGTTTTCGCGAGCTGCGCTGGCACAGCTCGCGCCCAACCCGCCGAGCATCCGCCCGCCCTCGCCGGCCGAGCGCACGGCGATGAGCCGGCTGGCGCAGACCTTCATGGACAAATTCGAGGTGCCGGGGCACTCCTTCGCGATCGGCTATGCGGGTGCGATCGTCCATCAGGTCGCCTTCGGCGTTGCCGATCGCGAGCAGAATGAAGCAGCGACGCCGCAGCATCTGTTTCGCATCGCAAGCGTCAGCAAGATGATCACCTCGGTCACGCTGTTCAGGCTGATCGAGGAGAATCGCGTCAAGCTCACCGACCGCGTGTTCGGCCCCGGCGCGCTGCTCGGCACCGACTACGGCGCGCCGCCCTACTCGCCCGGCATTGACCAGATCACGCTCGAGCATCTCCTGACGCATACCGGCGGCGGCTGGACCAACGACAACCGCGATCCCATGTTCACGCATCCGCACATGGACCATGCGCAGCTGATCACGTGGACGCTGGCGAACCGGCCGCTGGACCGTCCGCCGGGGCAGCACTACGCCTACTCCAATTTTGGCTATTGCGTGCTGGGCCGCGTCATCGAGAAGCTCACCGGCCAGCACTACGCCGAACACGTCCGCACCGAGGTGCTCGGGCGCTGCGGCGTCACCGACATGACGATCGCCGGCAACACCCGCGATCAGCGCCAGCCCGGCGAGGTCGCCTATTACTGCAAGGTCGAAAGTCCCTACGAGATGAATGTCCGGCGGATGGATTCCCATGGCGGCTGGATCGCGACGCCGACGAACCTCGTGCAATTCCTGATGCACGTCGACGGCTATGCCCGGCCTGCGAACATCCTGCGGCCGCGCAGCATCGAGGTCATGACCACGGCGCCGAGCTACAGTGCGGACTACGCGAAGGGCTTTTGCATCAACAAGTCAGGAAACTGGTGGCACAATGGCAGCCTGCCCGGTACCAGCACCATTGCGGTCAGAACCCATGGCGGCTTCTGCTGGGCCGCCTTCACCAATGTGAGCCGGCCGAACACCAGGATGGATGACGAACTCGATGAGCTCAATTGGAACATGGCCCGCCAGGTCAGCGAATGGCGGGTGGCCTGAACCATGATCCGGGAAGGTGGATGCCTGTGCGGCGCGGTGCGGTTCAAGGCGGAGGGCGAGCCGCTGAACGTGCGCATCTGCCATTGTCGCATGTGCCAGAAGGCGATGGGCTCGCCCTACTTCGCCCGCGCCCAGTTCGACCAGAAAGCGCTGACCGTCGAGGGCGACACCGGCCGCTATGCGTCGTCGGAGAATATCGACCGCGTATTCTGCAAGACATGCGGCACGCGGCTATTCTCCTGGCGCCGCAACGGTACGCTGGCGGGCGTGGCGCTCGCGACGTTTGACGACCGCAACGCCTTCACACCGACCGAGCATATCTGGGTCAGCGAGAAGATCGGCTGGGTCACGCTCGAGGAAAGTATAATCCAATATATGGGGACGATCCCGACGTAGCCCCTCCGGCGGCAGGCTCCGCGCCAAGACAAGCCTCGGCGCCAAGGCTGCCGGGCCCGACCGATCATTTGCAGCGTGGCATTTCGGAACCGGCCACCCTATGTTGAGGTGAAGCGTTGCTGCACCGCCGGTTTGGCCAGGTCGCCTGCAAGGCGACAGGCAAAACCGGGCGAGATGCGACGTGAACATTTCCTACTATGACCTCTCGGTGTGGGTGCTGCCGCTGGTGCTCGCCATCACCTTCCATGAAGCCGCGCACGGTTTCGTCGCGCATCGTCTTGGCGATAACACGGCCTTCCAGCTCGGCCGCGTCAGCTTCAACCCGCTCCGCCACATCGACCCGTTCGGCACATTGATCCTGCCGGCGATGCTGCTGTTTGCGCATTCGCCGTTCCTGTTCGGCTACGCCAAGCCGGTCCCGGTGAATTATCGCAATCTCAAGAATCCCAGGCTCGACATGGTCTGGGTCGCCCTGGCCGGCCCCGTCACCAACATTCTGCTGGCGCTCGCAGCGGGCCTCGCTCTCCATGCGCTGCCCTGGGCTCCGGCCGGTTCGGCGCAATGGATATTCGACAACCTCAAGAATGCGCTGCTGATCAACGCCGTGCTGGCAGTCTTCAACATGATGCCGATCCCGCCGCTCGACGGCGGACGGGTCGCGGTCGGGCTGTTGCCGCGGCCGCTCGCCCTGCCCCTGTCGCGGCTCGAGCCGTTCGGCATGATGATCCTGATCGCGCTCTTGATCCTGTTGCCGCTGGCGGGTTCCCAGTTCGGTCTAAATCTTGATGTTATTTCAGCAATACTGCGAACGTTGACCGGTTATGTGATTCAAGCTGTTCTCTTGCTGACCGGCAATGCGTAGTTGAAGCGGTAAAGATCCTGCACTTCAAGACTCTGCACTTGAAGATCCCGCACTTGAAGACAAAGCCGAAGGGCTAGAGGCCAACTTGGTCAAAGCTGCCGATATGCTGATCGCGCGACGCGCCGACACCCGTGCCCGCGCCGATTTCGCCACCTGGAAGATGATGGCCAAGCTGAATGGGTTGTCGGCTCTGCCCGAGGACGCACAGGGCTTCCTCGACGGCTACAAGAAGCTCTTGCAGCGGATGAGCGAGGGCGAAGCGGCAGAGGCCACCATCGCCGAGGTCTACAAGTCCTATTATCTGGAGATGGGCGGCGCCGGGAACCCGCCCGACGTCCGCAGCCGGCCGACCGAGCCGGTGGCGGACAATGTTACCGCCTTCCGGCGCCCGGCCCCCAAGCCGAAGAAGGCCGCCAGGTTCGGGGCGGCTATGTTTGGTGGAACCGAGAAGCGCCCCCTCCCGGTGGCGCTGATCTTCGCCTGCCTGGTCGTGGTCTACGTCTCGATCAAGTTCTACTGGCGCTGACGGCTAAAGCGCGATGACGTCATCGCGCTTTAGCCTATTGTTTAAGCATGATCTTTTCGGAAAACCGCTTCGCACTTTTCCGGATCAGGCTCTGGTCGCTTATTTCGGCGGCTTCTTGAAATTCACCGGCAGGCTGAAGGCGAATTGATCGTCCGTGAGGTCGGCCGGTGGGACCGGCACGGGATCCGAGCGGCGCACCATCGAGATGGCCTCGCTGTCGAAGGCCGGATCGCCTGAGGACTCGGCCACGTCGACGGAAACGACATTGCCGCGGCGGTTCAGGACCAGGCTGAGCTTGACCGTCGTCGTCTTGCTCTTGTCCTTGGGATAGCGCTTGTGAAGCTCGAAATAGGCGCTGATCCGCTTGCCCCACTCGGCCGTCAGCTTGCGAATATCCTTGCCGATGCCCTGGTGCGGGGCGGCCGCCTTCTCGTCCTCGCGCGCGTCTTCGTTCAGGGCCTGCCTCGCCGATTCCTGCGCGTTCGGCATCTCCTCGACCGCCTGGGTTTCGACCTTGGCCACCTTGGTGGTGTCCTCGACCGGCTTCTTGGAGTCGTTTTCGGTGACGAGGCGGTCCGGGTCTTCGGCTTCCTGAGGTATTTCCTTCGGCAGATCAGTCTCTTTCACCTCGGCCTGCTGCTGCATCTGCTGCGGCTGGAACTGCGAGGCTTCGCTGTCCGGGCCAGGCGGCAGATCCGTCTCGGGGAGCTTCGGCGAGGTCATCTCGACGGCATATTCCGCGCCGTTGGCACCAAGGCCATCGTCGCCGTCGTCGGCACGAAGGTTGGCGAGCGCCAGCGCGGCCCCACCGAGATGCAGGCCGATCGCGGCAATCGCGGCCAGAATCCAGAGCCGCCGCGATGGTTTCGCCTCGATCACAGGGTCGGACATCGCGCTGCCATCAGGGTTGGACCGCCCCCTGCGCCGGCTCAGCCGCCGCAGGAGGTGCTTCGAGCGCCACCAGCTTGATCCGAGAATAGCCGCCGGACCGCAGGATTTCCATGACGCCCATCAACTCGCCGTAAGGCACGGCCTTGTCGGCGCGGAGGAACACGTATTTGTCCTTGCTCATGTCGGCGATCCCGTCGAGCGAGCTGACCAAATCGGTCCGCTTGACCGTATTTTCTCCGATTGCGAGCGTCAGATCGGGCTTGATGCTGACATAGGTCGGCTTGTCCGGCTTCTTCTGTGGCGTCGCGCTCGAGGTCGGCAGGTCGATCGGCAGATCGACCGTCGACAGAGGTGCAGCGACCATGAAGATGATCAGCAGCACCAGGATGACGTCGATGAACGGCGTGACGTTGATCTCATGCGTTTCCGCGAAATCGTCGTCGTCATCGTTGTCGGTGAGCGAGACTGCCATGGCCTACTCCGCCGCGCGCGAATGCGCGCTGCCGTGACTGCGATCGAGATCGCGCGACAACAGCCGGGCCGCAGCACCCGAGGCGCGGCTGACGAGCTCGAGATAGCTCTTCGTCACGCGCGAGAAGTGATTGTAGATGATGACGGCGGGAATCGCCGCGACGAGGCCGATGGCGGTGGCGAGCAGCGCCTCGGCGATGCCCGGCGCGACCACCGCGAGGTTGGTGGTCTGCGACTTCGAGATGCCGATGAAGCTGTTCATGATGCCCCACACGGTGCCGAACAGGCCGACGAAGGGCGATGTCGAACCGATGGTGGCGAGGAAGCCCATTCCGATGCGGATGCGCCGCTGCTCCGCGCGCACGATCTCGGCGAAGCTCGAGGCCGCGCGCTCCTTGATGCCGGTATCGCTGGACAGGCCGGCCGACATCCGCGCCTCACGCAGCGCGGCCGTCAGGAACGACGGCAGGATGCCCTCCTTGCTGCCGAGCGCCATCTGGGCTTCCGCAAGCGAGCGCACCTCCGCGACCTTCTTCAACGCCGAACGGAGCTTGGCGGACGCGACCGACAGCTCGATCGACTTCGCGATAAACACCGTCCAGGTCACGAGCGAGGCGAAGGCAAGCCCGATCATCACCGCCTTCACGATGATGTCCGCCGACATGAACATAACCCAGGGCGACAGTTCCTTCATCGCCGGCACGATGCCGGCCTTCGCAGTGCCACCCGTGTCGGATGCCGGGGCCACGGCAGCCTCGGTCGCGCTGGGCGCGGCGGCTGCAGGCCTAGCCGCCGTGGGGGCGGCAATCGATGGCGCGGGTGCCGTAATCGCGCTGGGCTGTGCCGCGACGGCGGGAGCAGCCGGAGCCGGCTGAGCCGCCACAGGTGCCGGTGCCGCAACCGGCCGTGCCGGCGCGGCCGGCTGGGTTTGCGTCTGGGCAGAAACAGGAGCAGCGAGCCAGGTGGCCGCCAGCAGCACGGCTGCAGCGAGGCTTGCTTGGAAAGATGTGATCTTCATACTTCGGCCCAGATGCGAATGAGGTTGTGATAGATACCCGTCAATTTGACCGTTTCGGGATCGTCACGCCCGAGCCGAGCCACCAGTGCCTGAATGGCGGTGTCGAGGTCAAAGATCATGCTGCGGGCTTGATCTTCCCGTATCATGCTCTGAACCCAGAAGAAAGACGCAACCCGCGCCCCTCTGGTCACCGGGGTGACCAGATGCAGGCTGGTCGAGGGATAGAGCACGCAGTCCCCGGCTGGCAACTTGACTTCGTGCGAGCCGTAGGTGTCCTCGATCACAAGTTCGCCACCGTCGTAATCCTCGGGCTCGCTGAGGAACAGCGTGACCGAGAGATCCGTGCGGATGCGAAGGCCGGTCAGCCGGTCGCCGCGGATCGCGTTGTCGACATGCAGTCCGAAATGGTGGCCGCTGTCCGCCGCATAGCGGTTGAACAGCGGCGGAAAGATCTGAAGCGGGATCGCCGCGGCCAGAAATCGCGGGTTCGCCGTCAGCGCCGAGATGATACGATGGCCGAGCTTGCGCGCGACCTCGCTATCCGGCGGCAACTGCTCGTTGCGCTTGACCATGGCCGACTGCGCGCCCGCGGTGGAACGGCCGTCCTCCCATTCGTTGGCGTCCATGATGCGGCGGAAATCCGCCACGTCATCCTTGCTCAGGACACCGTCTATGCATGTCAGCATGGCACCTCGTCATCTCTCCATCAGTAGCGCGCAGAGATCACCAGGTAGGCGGCGCGGCCCGGTGCTTCCAGCACGAAGGGCGCGGCGCTCTGGTACAGTGCGTCATAGTAGCGTTTGTCGAAGATGTTGTTGACGAACAGCTTGAGCTGCCAGTTCTTGTCGATCTTGGCTTCCGCGAACGCGTCGAACCGCCAGTAGCTCGGGATCGACGTGCCCTGGTTGGCCGCGAGGAATGTGCCGCCGTAAATCTTCGAGCGGTACACCGCCTGGCCACCAAGTTCCCACGTGTCGTTCAGCTGGTACTTGCTGAGCATGCTGAATGACTGATGCGCCACGTTCGAGAGCGGCAGGCCGACGTTCGTCGCGTAGAGAATTGGGTTCGCAGGCGGAATTAGCGACTTCGTGACTTCCGATTGCATCAGCACCAGACCGCCGAAGACGCTCCATTTGTCGGTGATCTTACCGCCGACGCCGAGGTCGATACCGCGGATGCGATAGGCTGCACCTGCAGTGATGAGGGATACGATGCTTCCTCCGGCCCCTGCCACATTGCGGGATTCACGCGCGTTGTCCTTCTCGGTCTGGAACAACGCAGCGGTCAGCAACAGATGCCTGTTGAACAGCTCCCATTTGGTCCCCAACTCGATCGCCTTGTTCTTTTCGGGACCGAAGATCTGGTTCGGATTCCCGTTGAGTGACGGAGCAAGGCCACCATACTGAACGCTCGTCCCGTCGAATTCAGCACCGACTGGGTTCGATGATGTGGCATAGGCAACATAAACACTGCCGTTCGGCAGCGGCTTCAGCGTCAGACCGAGATTGAAGTTCGGCAATCCGTACTCTTGCTGCTGCTGACCGAAGGTATTGGCGACACCGCCAACGGTGCCATACCCGCTCACCTTGATGTTGTAGTCATCATAGCGGAAGCCGCCATTCAGGATGAGCAGATCGTTGTAGTTCGCACTGTCCATCACATAGACACTCTTGGTGTCGATTGTGACCTTGGTGGGCAAACCCGACAGACCTCCGGGAATTCCGAACGGAAGATTCGTGAACTGCGGATTGAAGACGCTAACGCCGGATAACGATCCGGTTCCGCTGAAGCCGCCCAGGGCTTCGGAGCTAAGACCGAGATATTTGTCGATCGACAACCTTTCATTGTCGTATTCGAAACCGGCGAGCGCGGTGTGCTTGAAGCCGGCATCGTCGTTGAACTTGTAGGTCGCCTCGGTCTGATTGGCGATCACGTTGACAGTCTGGAAGCGGCTCTGCGGATTGGCGCTGAGTGTCGAGGCCGAAAGCGGCGTGGCAAGAACCGGACCCTCCGGGAGCGTACCGATGTAATTCTGGGTTGAATAGGAATCCCGGAACTTGTTGGTGATCAGCAAATCAGGCGTGATCTGAACTTCGGCATTGAGCGAGCCAATGTCCTGCCCCGTCCGGAAGAAGTCACGGTTGGCGAAGCCGTACCAGTTGTTGCGATTGGCGCCGAAGTCGGGGAACGGTCCGCCCGCGGTGCTGGCCGTGCTCGGCCGGTAGTAGGGCACACCGAAATCCGGCAGTCCGGTCAGCTCGGTGTGGATGTAGTTGGCCTGGATCTTGACCGCATCAATCGGCTTCCAGGTCGTGGCCACAAATGCGCCGTCGCGATTGTCCTTGACGTAATCGCGTCCGGCGACGCCCGCGTCCTGAAACATGCCGCCCGCACGCACCGACCAGGTCGAATCGATCACCTGGTTGACGTCGAGCACGACACGCTTGGTCTTGTCGGTGCCAAACGTGGTGTCCATGTTGTAGAAGCTCTTCTCGGTGGTCGCCTGCTTGGTGACGATGTTGATCGCGCCACCGGCCGTGCCACGGCCCGCGAAAGTCGATCCCGGCCCGCGCAAAATCTCGACCTGCTCGGTGAAGAAATTTTCACGAACGCTGACACCGGAATCGCGCACGCCATCGATGAAGACGTCGTTGCGGGCATCGAAGCCGCGGATGAAGAAGCGGTCGCCGAAGGCGTTGCCGCCCTCGCCCGTGCCCAGGGTCACACCGGCGGTGCTGAGAATGGCCTGCTTTAGCGTCGTGGCGTTCTTGTCCTCGAGCACTTCCTTGCTCAGAACAGTGATCGACTTTGGCGTGTCGACCAACTTCTCCGGAAACTTGCCGCCTGCCTGGACATGATCGACCTTGTAGGGCGCAGCCGGGTCCGCATAGGGATTGCGATCGGGCGCCGGACCGGCCGCATCGAGAACCGGGCCGGTTGCGGCCTGCTGACGCTGTGCGGCACGGCGCAGCGCGTTGCGGGCGCGGACCTGCTCGGGCGTCGGCTTCGCCGCGGTGGAGCGCGGCCGCTCCTTCGGCGCGTCGACGTTCACGGGCGGCAGAGTTGACTGCTGAGCCTGCGCGCCGGTCGAGACGGACGCGACCGCAATCAGACTCGCAACGGTGGAAACGGTCTTGCCGGCCGCAACATCGAAATTGCTGCCAAATGATCCCCGCGCCGCGGTCGAACGCAACGACCGCGGAGTTCTCGCCATACCCATCCTACGCCCCATTTCATTTCTGCAGTGTGTCGCATTGCGACAATGCGACACACTGGTGGTAACGAGCGGGGCAAAGGGGGTCAACGAAGTCACGGCAGCAGCAACCTTGAATCGATCCAGATCAAAACGATTCTAAACTCGAGCTTGAACCGTTCTAAATTCGAGTTTGTAGGCGTTCTAAACTGGAGCCGGTGTATGACCCTGCAATGCCGGCTCTCGCGCATCGCAATGGGTGACGGACGCAGAGGGATACCTGCCGTAGCAGGCACCCCGGGTTTGGATCGGCGCAATCAGAACTTCATCAGAACTTCATCAGAACTTGGCCGTCGTGATCAGATAGAACGCCCGCCCCGGCGCGACCGCGACGAACGGCACGGCGCTGCGATAGAGCGTGTCGTAGTAGAGCTTGTTGGTGAGGTTCTGCGCGTAGAACTTCATGGTCCAGTTTTTGTCGATCTTCTTCTCGACGAACGCGTCGAAGCGCCAGTAGCTCGGTAGCTCGTTGCCGGTGTTGGCCGCGAACGTGCCGCCATAGACCTTGGAGCGGTACACGGCCTGTCCGCCGACTTCCCAATCGCCGTCGAACTTGTACTTGGTCAGCATGCTGAACGACTGGTGCGCGACGTTGGCGAGTTGCAGACCGAGATTGGAGGCGATGTTGCTCTGCGTCACCTTGGACTGCATCTCAGCACTAGGCCACCGAAGATGCTCCAGCGATCGGTGATCTTGCCCTCGGCCTCGATATCGATGCCCTGGATGCGGTAGGCCGCATTCGAGGTCAGCAAACCCGCGGCGTTGGTCTCGCGCGCGTTGTCCTTCGTGGTCTGGAACAGCGCCGCGCTGACCAGCAGGTGACGATCGGCGAGCTCCCACTTGGTGCCAACCTCGGCCGCCTTGTTGCGCTCGGGTCCCAGCAGAACGGTCGTGTTGGCGGGAACGCCGCCGTAATCGGTGGCGGTCGCGTCAAGCTCCGACCCGAACGGATTGGCCGAGGTCGCATAGGCCGCATAGATGCTGCCGATCGACGTCGGCTTGTAGACCAGGCCGACGTTGTAGTTGACCAGATCGGAGTTCATTTTCAGATAGGCCGCGTTGGTGGACGAGCTCATGCTGTAGCCGTCATAGCGGATGCCACCATTGACGATGATGGTGTCCTGCCAGTTCGCAGTGTCCATGACGTAGACGCTGCTGGTGTTGACGCCATAGCGTGTCGGATTGCCCGTCAGCGACGGCGTACCGAAGCCACCGACATAAGTGGACTGGGGTGAGTAGAGATTGATCCCCGGGAGAGCCCCGTTGCTCGTGAAGCCGGCGCCGGCCAGCTCCGATGCGAGGCCCGAATAACGGTCGATCGAGATGTTCTCGTTGGTGTATTCGACGCCCAACACCGCCGTGTGCTTGACCCCGCCGGTGTCGAGCTTGAACGTGGCCTCGTTCTGGTTGGCCCACACATCCACGGTCTGATAGCGGCTCTGCGCACTCGCCGTCGTGGTCCAGAGCAGAGGATTGATGTTGGTCGTCACCGGGTTTTGCGGCAGCGTGCCGATATAGTTGAGCAGCGAATGCTCGCCGCGCACCTTGCTGCTCAGTGTGATGGCGTCGTTGACCTTGTACTCCGCGGTCGCAGTGCCGAAATCCTGCCGCGCGGTCTGGAAGTCGCGGTTGAGAAAGCCGTACCAGGTCCCGCGCGGAATGCCGGCCGACGTCGCCGGCACGTTGCCCTGCTTGTAATAGGGCACGCCGAAATCGGGCAGACCGCTGAGATCGGTGTGGACGTAGTTCGTCGTGATCTTGATCTCGTTGGTCGGGGTATACTTGGTCGAAAGGAAGGTGCCCCAGCGATCGTCGGTCACGTAGTTGCGGCCGGCGACATTGGCGTCCTGGAACAGGCCGCCGGTGCGCACCGAGAACGAGGGATCGACGACCTGGTTGACGTCGAGCGTGACGCGCTTGGTCCTGTCGGTCCCGAACTCGGTATCCATCCGCTTGAAGTTGACGTCGCCGGCCTGCTTGGTCACGATGTTGATGGCGCCGCCGGCGGTGCCGCGGCCCGCATAGGACGATGCCGGTCCGCGCAAAATCTCGATCTGCTCGGTGAAGAAGTTCTCGCGGATCGACACGGCGGGATCGCGGATACCGTCGATGAAGACGTCGTTGCGCGCATCGAAGCCGCGGATGAAGAAGCGGTCGCCGAAGGCGTTGCCGCCCTCGCCAGATCCCAGCGTCACACCAGCGGTCGAGCGCCCGATCTCCTTCAGCGTCGTCGCGTTCTTGTCCTCCAGCACTTCCTTGCTGAGCACAGTGATCGTCTTCGGCGTGTTCAGCATCGGCTCGGGAAACTTGCCGGAAGCCTGGACGTGGTCGACCTTGTAGGGCGCGGCAGGATCGGCATAGGGATTGCGATCGACGGCATCGGCTGGCGCCGGTGCGGCAGCGGCAGCCTGCTGCTGCGCCTGCTGGCGCTGCGCGGCGCGGCGAAGCGCATTGCGCGCACGGACCTGCTCCGGCGTCGGCTTCGAGGCCGCCGGACGCGAACGCTCGACCGGTGCATCGACATTCACCGGCGGCAGGCTCGACTGCTGCGCCTGCGCGCCGCTCGACACCGACGCCACCGCAATCAGGCCGGCAACGGCCGACACCGCCTTGCCGGAATTGCCATCGAGTTCAAATGAATTTCTTGCCGCGATCGCACGCAACGATCGCGGAGCCACCGCGAGCCCCATTCCAACACACCCCATTTAAAGTTCGTCGATACGCAACATGCGCGGCGAACGATGAGGTGGTGCTATCCATCACGAAAAATCAGGTCAATGCGAGCAGGCGCGCGCGACCACTTGAATCGCTCTAGTTCAAATCGATTCTAAAATTGCGAATCTGAAATAACCGAAATGTCGCGCGACACATTGAAGCAGCCAGACACAGCCGCGCTTGTCTTCGCGCATCATTTTGCGCAGCCGTCAGTCGCTGCTCGGCGGCTTCATCAGCGAAAACAATTCGTCGACGGTGCGCTGCGCGGTCGCGCGCACGCGATCGGAATTGTCCATGCCGGCGATATTGACGCCTTTGACGACGGCTTTGATCTCGTCTCGGAAGTCGGTGAGGAAGCGCAAGGGATCGCGCTGCTCATTGGCGACGCGTGCGATCAACCCCGTGATCAGAATCTGACACGCGATCAGCTTGCCGTTCAGCTCGTCCATCATATGCTCCCGTTGTGGCGGGCCGATATGAACGACACTGATTTTCCTGACAACCGAAACGGCACACGGCCGGTTTAGAACCGTCCTAATTGCGATTACTCCGAAACATCGAAGATGCGTCCTGCCGCGTGCAACGCCACGCGCATGAGTGACCACTCACGCGGTCCGCGAGCACTGCCCAGCTTTTGCACTTTGCCGGCTTACAGCGGGAAAATGCAGCACTGCACACCGCGGCGGCACCCGTCTGCCTAAGGGGTGCAAAGCTTTCCAATTGTTTAGGATTCTCAACCGATAGTGCTGTTTACACTGGAACTTGGCGTGTATTATACAACAGGCGCCGGGAACCCGTTTGCTGGCGTCGCATTTCGTTCCTTTGGGCATACAAGCCGATACGAATAGATATGAAAAAGTCACGGCCGATCCTGTGGATTGTCATCATCGCAGCTGTGGCCGGAGGCGGCTATTACGGTTGGCAGCGCTTTTCGGCGTCTGAGGCCGCGAAAGCCCAGACCGCGCAGAAGGGTCCGCCGCGGGCCCCCGCCGTGCCCGTCAGCGTTGCGCCGGTCCAGAAGGCCGACTTCCCGGTCTACCTCACCGGCCTCGGCACGGTGCAGGGCTTCAACACCGTACAAGTCCGGACCCGGGTGGACGGCCAGATCGACAAGATTGCCTTCACCGAGGGCCAAATGGTCAAGCAAGGCGATCTCCTGGTCGAGATCGATCCGCGCCCGTTCCAGGCCGCCTTCGATCAGGCCAAGGCCAAGAAGGCGCAGGACGAGGCCAATCTCGCCAACGCCAATCTCGATCTGCAGCGCTACACCAAGCTCGGTGAATTCGCGACGCGGCAGCAAACCGATACGCAACGCTCCACCGTTGCCCAGCTCACCGCCCAGATCGCCGCCGACGAAGCCGCGATCGCCAACGCCCAGACCCAGCTCGACTACACCCAGGTCAAGTCGCCGATCACCGGCGTCGCCGGCCTGCGCCAAGTCGATATCGGCAACATCGTCAACGCCTCGACCCAGACCGGCGTCGTCACCATCGCCCAGGTCGAGCCGATCACGGTGATCTTCACAGCGCCCGAAGACCAGCTGCCTTATATCAGCGAGGGCCAGAAGTCCGGCGAGCTCAAGGTGATTGCGTTCACCACCGACGGCAAGAAGACGCTGGCCGAGGGTAAGCTCGCCGTCATCAACAACCAGGTCGATACGACCAGCGGGACTATTCGGCTCAAGGCGGTGTTCGCCAACAAGGAACACACGCTGTGGCCGGGACAATCGGTGTCGACACGCCTGCTGGTGCGGACCCTGAAGGATGCGACCATCGTCCCCGATGACGCGGTGCTGCATTCCACCAACGGCCTCTACGCCTATACCGTCGGCCAGGACAACAAGGCCGAGGCTCGCAAGATCAAGGTCAACTACGCCATCGACGGACGTTCGGTCGTCGAGGAAGGATTGAGCCCAGGTCAACAAGTCATCACCGGCGGTCAATACAAAGTGCAGCCCGGAAGTCTCGTGTCGACGGCCGTGGCGAGTTCGGATCCGGTTCAGAAAAGCAAGGTTCAGCAGGAATGACCGAAGGCGGGATTTCGGCACCTTTCATCCGTTATCCCATCGGCACATCGCTGCTGATGGCCGGCATTCTTTTTGTCGGTCTCGTGGCCTATCCCCTGCTGCCGGTCGCCCCGCTGCCGCAGGTGGACTTCCCGACGATCCAGATTACGGCCAACCTGCCGGGCGGCAGCCCGGAGACGATGGCTTCGTCGGTTGCGCAGCCGCTGGAGCGCCAGTTCGCCCAGATTCCCGGCATCGCGCAGATGACCTCGACGAGCTATCTGGGCACGGCGTCGATCACCATCCAGTTCGACCTCAACCGCAGCATCGACGGCGCCGCCAACGACGTGCAGGGCGCCATCAACGCCGCCAGCGGCCAGCTGCCGAAGAACCTGCCCTCGCCGCCGACCTATCGCAAGGTGAACCCGGCGGACTCGCCGATCCTGCTGCTGTCGGCGACGTCGGACACGCTGCCACTGACCACCGTCAGCGATTCGATTGACGCCCAGCTCGCCCAGCAGATCAGCCAGATCTCCGGCGTCGCGCAGGTGTTCATCGGCGGCCAGCAGAAGCCCTCGGTTCGCGTGCAGGTCGACCCGGCGAAACTCGTGGCCAAGGGCCTGTCCCTGGAGGACGTGCGCAGCGCGATCGCGATCACCACGGTCGACAGCCCCAAGGGCAATATCGACGGCGACAAGCGCGCCTACACGATCTACGCCAACGACCAATTGTTGCAGTCCAAGGATTGGAACGACGTCATCATCGCCTACCGCAACGGCGGCCCCTTGCGCATCAAGGACATCGGCCAGGCTGTCACCGGCGCCGAGGATGCCAAGCAGGCAGCCTGGGCCAACGGCAAGCGCGGCGTGTTCCTGGTGGTGTTCAAGCAGCCCGGCGCTAACGTCATCGAGACCGTCGACAGGATCAAGGCCACCCTGCCTCGGCTCGTTGCTGCAATCCCACCCGCGATCAAGATCGAGCTGATCAGCGACCGCACCACGACGATCCGCGCCGCCGTCGAGGACGTCCAGTTTACGCTGCTGCTGACCATTTTCCTCGTGGTGATGGTGATCTTCGTCTTCCTGCGCAGTTTCTGGGCAACCGTCATCCCCGCCATCACGGTGCCACTGGCGCTTCTAGGCGCCTGCGCCTTGATGTGGGTATTCGGCTATTCGCTCGACAACCTGTCGCTGATGGCGCTCACGATCGCGGTCGGATTCGTCGTCGACGACGCCATCGTGATGCTCGAGAACATCACGCGCTACATCGAGGAAGGCGAAAAGCCGCTCGCCGCCGCCTTCAGAGGCTCCAAGGAAATCGGCTTCACCATCGTGTCGATCAGTGTCTCGCTGGTCGCGGTGCTGATCCCGCTGCTGCTGATGGGCGGCATCATCGGACGCCTGTTCCGCGAGTTCGCCGTCGTGCTGGCGATGACTATCTTCGTCTCGATGTTCGTGTCGCTGACCTTGACGCCGATGATGGCCTCGCGCTTCCTGCGCTCACATGGCGAAGTGACCCATGGCAAGTTTTATCAGTGGAGCGAGCGCGCGTTCGACGCGATGCTGCGCGGCTATGAATACGGACTCGACCGCGCTCTCGCCTGGCGCCGTACCACGCTCGTCATCTTCTTCGCCACCCTGGCGCTGTCGGTCTATCTGTTCGTCCTGATTCCAAAGGGCTTCTTCCCGCAGCAGGACGTCGGCCTGATCACCGCGACCTCCGAAGCCTCCCAGGACATCTCGTTTGCCGAGATGCAGCGGCGGCAGGTCGAGCTCGGCAAGATCGTGCTGGCCGATCCCGATGTCGCGACCACGGCGATGAACATCGGCGGCAGCGGCCGGGCCGGCAACAACGGCAACATGTTCATCACCCTGAAGCCGCGCAACGAACGCCAGGCGTCGGCGCAGCAGATCATCGCGCGGCTGCGTCCCCAGCTCGAGAAGGTCGCCGGCGCCCGCCTTTATATGCAGGCGGCCCAGGACGTCCGGCTCGGCGGCCGCCCGACCCGCACGCAGTTTGAGTTCACCTTGCAGGACGCCGACCTCGGCGAGCTCAATTTGTGGGCGCCCAAGATTCTCGCGAAGATGCAGACGCTGCCGGAGCTGCGCGACGTCGCGACCGACCAGCAGACCCAGGGCACCACGGTCCAGCTCAAGATCAACCGCGACACCGCATCGCGCTACGGCATCCAGCCGCAGCTGATCGACGACACGCTCTACGACGCCTTCGGCCAGCGCCAGGTCACGCAGTATTTCACCCAGCTGAACAGCTATCACGTGATTCTGGAAATCCTGCCGGAGATGCAGGGCAACCTCGATTCACTTAACAAGCTCTATCTGAAATCGCCGCTGACCGGCGATCAGGTGCCGCTGTCGACGTTCGCGACCTGGACCACCGATCCGGTCCGTTCGCTCTCGATCAGCCATCAGGGTCAGTTCCCGGCGATCACGATCAGCTTCAACCTCGCGCAAGGCGTGGCGCTCGGCCAGGCCACCGAGGCCGTGCAGAAGGCGATGGCCGATCTCGGCGCGCCGGCGACGCTGAACTCGAGCTTCCAGGGTACGGCGCAGGCATTCCAGCAGTCGCTCGGCACCGTGCCCCTGCTGATCCTCGCGGCGCTGGTCGTGGTCTACCTGATCCTCGGCATCCTCTACGAGAGCTACATCCATCCGATCACGATTCTATCGACCCTGCCCTCGGCCGGCGTCGGCGCGCTCCTGATCCTGATGGCCGCCGGCTTCGACTTCAGCCTGATCGCGCTGATCGGCATCATTCTGCTGATCGGCATCGTGAAGAAGAACGGCATCATGATGGTCGACTTCGCCATCGCTGCCGAACGCGACGGGAAGACGCCGGAGGAATCGATCCGCCAGGCCGCGCTATTGCGCTTCCGTCCGATCATGATGACCACGATGGCAGCACTTCTCGGCGGCGTGCCGCTGATGCTCGGCCACGGCACCGGCGCCGAGATCCGCCAGCCGCTCGGCTACGCCATGGTCGGCGGGTTGATCGTCAGCCAGGCGCTGACGCTGTTCACCACGCCGGTGGTCTACCTCTATCTCGACAAGTTCTCGAACCTGTTCTCGGGCCGCTCCGCCGAGGGCGAAGGACACGAGAGGTCGGAGCACGGCACCGTGAAGGAAGCCGCCGAGTAAGCTTGCGCCGCGGCTCCCGCGACGCTACAGCGAGCCCCTCGGTTCACGCCAACGCGGTCTCGCCATGCCCATGCAATCCAGACTTGTCGTTCTCGCCGCCGCCCTTCTGCTGTCGACGGGTGTTACGTACGCCCAGCAGGGCGCCAAGAAGAACGCAGCTCCCGCGGCGCCTGCCACGCAGCCCGCGCCCGCACCGACCCAGCCGCAGCAGGCCGAAGGCGCTCCGGCGCAGCCCGGCTGGATCGCGCGCTGCACCAGCGCGAGCCGCGATGCTCCCCTCGAATGCGCGATCGAGCAGAACGCGGTCCTGACCAAGACCGGCCAGACTATTGTCCTGATCAACATCCGCATCGCGCCCGACACCCGTACGCCGGTCGCCCTGCTCCAGCTGCCGCTCGGCCTCAACCTGCCGGTCGGCGCCAAGCTTCAGGTCGACGAGGGCAAGACGGTCGATCTCCCGATCCAGACCTGCGAGAACCGCGGCTGCTATGCCTCGACGCCGATCGCGCCGGATCTGCTTGCGAGCCTGAAGTCGGGCAAGCAATTGAAGGTCTCCTTCCAGAACATGGCCAAGGAGACCATCGCAATCCCGATGCCGCTCGGCGATTTCGCGACGGCCTACGACAAGATCAAGTAGCGGGCGTCTCGCTCTCGAACACTGACCAGCTCAAGCCGAGATCGGTCACCCGACCCCGAGATAGGCCTTCTGCACCTGCGGATCCTCGGCCAAGGCTGCCGCGGTGCCGGACAGCACGCTCTTGCCGACCTGGAGCACGGTCGCGAAGTCCGAGACCTCCAGTGCGAGCTCGATCGACTGCTCGGCGAGCAGGATGGTCAGGCCTTCGCCATGCAGGCGACCAAACGTTTCGTACATGGACTCGACCACCGCCGGCGCGAGGCCGAGCGAGGGCTCGTCCAGCATCAGGAGCTTCGGATCGCTCATCAGGGCGCGGCCGACCGCAAGCATCTGCCGCTCGCCGCCGGACATGGTGCCGGCGCGCTGGTTGCGGCGTTCCTTCAGCCGCGGGAAGATCTCGTAGACGCGCTCGAGCAGCGCGGCCTGGCGCGATTTGTCGTGCAGCGGCGTCGCGCCGAGCATGAGATTGTTCTCGACGCTCTGCTGCACGAACAGCCGCCAGCCCTCCGGCGACAACGCCAGCCCCTTGCGCACGATCGCAAAAGCCTTCTGGCCGGCGATGTCCTCGCCGCGAAAGCTGATCGTGCCTGAATGCATCGGGATGAGGCCGGCGATCGCATTCAGCGTCGTGGTCTTGCCGCCGCCGTTGGAGCCGAGCAGCGCGACGACGCTGCCCTCGGGCACCTCCAGCGAGACGTCGGAGACACCAATCAAGTCGCCGTAGCGCACCTCGAGATGCTCGATCCTGAGCAACGGTCCGCTCATAGGTCCGGCCCGCCCATCAGCTCGGCCGGCGTGCGGCCGGCGGCGGCCTTCGCCGCGCGCTTGCCGAGATAGGCCTCGATCACAGCCGGGTTCGAGGTGACCTCACGCGGCGACCCGCGGGCGATCTCCTTGCCCTGGTGAAACACCATGACGCGGCTCGCGAGCGACATGATCACCTCCATGATATGCTCGACGATGACGAGCGTGATGCCGGAACGATGGATCTCGCGGACGAGATCGATCGCGAGCTTCACCTCATGCGCGTTGAGGCCGGCCATGGCCTCATCGAGCAGCAGCACTTTTGGCTCGGTCGCGAGCGCGCGGGCGATCTCCAGCCGCTTGCGGCCCGGCGTGCCGAGCGAGCGCGCCGGTGCATCCGCAAGCCGGCTCATGCCGACGCGCTCCAGCACGGCGCGCGCCTTGGTCTCGGCCTCCTTGCGATGCGCGGTGCGCAGGAAGGCGCCGATCATGACGTTCTCGAGCACGGTCATGCCTTCAAAGGTCTGCGGCACCTGGAAGGTGCGCGCAAGCCCGAGCCCGGCGCGCAGCTCCGGCGTGACGTCGGTGATATCGCGTCCCTCGAGCAGGACGCGGCCGGAGGTGGTCTTGAGATCGCCGGTCAGGCAATTGAAGAAGGTGGATTTGCCCGCGCCGTTCGGGCCGATCAGGCCGAGAATATCGCCCTGCTCCAATGTCACAGAGGCATCGTCCACCGCCTTGAAGCTGCCGAACGCTTTTGTGATGTCGCGCGCCTCAAGGAGCATGGCTTGCTCCCGTGTCGGATGTTGGTTTCCTGCGTCGCGTGAACAGGCTGAGCAGACCACCGGGCTGGAATCGCGCGATCAGCACGATGATCGCGCCATAGAGCACGAAGGTGAGGCCTGCGCCCCTGCCGCCGAGCCAGCTATTGGAGATCTCCTCCAGCGGCACCAGGATCGCCGCACCCACCAATGGCCCGAACAGCAGCCCTGCCCCGCCCAGCGCCGCCATGATCAGGATTTTCACCGAGATCAGGATGCCGAGGCCTGACTCGGGGTCGACAAAGCCGAACATCATCGCATAGAGCGCGCCGGCGACGCTGGTGAACGCGGCGCTCAGCATGTAGGCGTAAAGCTTGGTGCGGCTCGCGGGGGCGCCGAGCGAGCGCGCGGCGCGCTCAGAATCCTTGATCGCGCGCAGGTAAAAGCCCATCCGGCTGTTGGTCATCCACCAGGTGATGAACAGCGTAACCGCGAGGATGACGAGGAAGAGATAGTAATACGGCAGCGACGACAGGAACGAGAGATCGAAGATGTTGCGCGGTACGGTCGGGCCCGAGAGGCCGACCGCCGCACCCAGCCAGTCGGTGTTGGTGACGATCAACCGCATCGTCTCGGCGACTGCGATCGTCGCCATGCTGAAGTAGTGCCCCGACAGCCGCAGCGTCGGCACGCCGATGATCGCGGCGAGCCCCACCGCAATCACGATGCCGCCGGGAACGCCGAACAGCGGCGACAGGCCGAACTTGGCGTAGGACCCCATCGCGGCATAGGCCCCGCAGCCGAAGAACACGACATGGCCGACCGAGACCTGGCCGGCATAGCCGCCGACGATGTTCCAGGCCGACGCTGCAATCGCGTAGAGCAGCACCAGCGCACCGAGGCGCTGCTGGAACGGCGAGGACAACAGCAACGGATAGGCGATCGCAATCGCTGCGACGACCGAGAGCCAGATCAGGCGCCGCATCACATCTTCCCCATCAGGACTTCTCCATCAGGTCTTGCCCATTAAGCCTTGTGGCCTGAACCAGAGGAAGAGCAGGAACATGACATAGACGATGATGTCCTTGTAGACCGCACCGATCAGATAGCCGGAGAGCGACTCGATCACGCCGATCAGAAGACCCGCGACGAGCGCACCGGGCACGCTGCCAAAACCGCCGAGCGAGACCGTGACGAAGGCGACGATGCCGAGCGTCTCGCCGACCGTCGGCACGATGTAGAAGAAATTCGCGATCAGCGCGCCGGCAAGCCCCGTGGCGCCGGCCGCGATCGCCCAGGCGATCGCCTGCATGGCGTCGGGCCTGATCCCCATCAGCTGCGCCGCAGTCTGATCCTCCGCCACCGCCAGCATTTTCGAGCCGAGCGAGGTGCGCGTCAGCAACAGATGCAGGCCGAGCGTCACCAGCAGCGCGACCACGCCGGCCAACAGCCGCGAGGCCTCGATGCGCAGGCCTGCAAACCCATAGGTGCCGCCGACGATGTTCTGCGGCATCGACAAGAAATTGGCGCCGAACCACCAGAACACGGAATAGCGCAGCAGGAGCGCGAGCCCAAAGGTGCCGAGAATCTGCGCCAGCATCGGCCCCTTCATGATGTCGCGGATCAGGGCGAAGTAGACGACGACGCCGACGGTTGCGAGAACGAGCGTTGCCAGCGGCGCACCGAGGATCGGCCCGCCGCCCATCAACGTATAAACTACGTAGGCGACATACATGCCGAGCATGACGAAATCGCCATGCGCGAAATTGACGATGTTCATCATGCCCCACACCAGCGTGAGGCCGGAGGAAAACAGGGCATAGACAGCGCCAAGCAGAAGGCCGCCGACAATCACCTGCACGAGGACAAAGGACATCAGCCGCGTTGCTCTGATCAGATCATATTAGGACAGACGGGGCGCGCGGCCCCGCCTTTAAAAAACCTCACCAGCCCTTGTAGGGCAGCGCCGGCGGCTTTTCCGCATTCGCCTTCGGCCACACCGAGACGTAGTTCTCGCCGTCCTGAAGCTGGATGATGGCGCCGGACGCCAGGATGTTCTGGCCCTTGTCGTCGAACTTGACGCCCTTGTAGCCGATCATGAGCTGGTCGGCCTTCAGGTCCGTCGCCTTCAGAGTGGCCTGGACTTTTGCCGGGTCGGTCGAGCCGGCGCGGTCGATGGCGTCGGCCAGCACGAAGAAGCCCTGCATCTGGCGGGCAACCGTGTCATCCATCTCCTCACCGCTCTTCTTCTTGTACATGTCGGCGATGACGGCCGACACCGAGCCCGGCGGTCCGACGACCCAGGACGAGCGGTTGAACACGCCTTGCGAGATCTTGCCGACCGCCTTGATGAAGGAGGGGTCGGAATAGCCGGCATCGTCGGCAAGCAGGATCGCCGGCTTGTAGTCGAGCGACTGCATGGTCTTGGCGAACAGGATCGCATCCGACGTGTAGCTGATCATGATGATCACGTCGGGCTTCTTATCCTTGAGCTGGAGCACCTGCCCCTGCAAATCGGTCGCATTGACGGGATAGGCGACGTCGAGCGCGACCGGCTGTCCCTTCTCCTTAAAGGCGGCGCTGATCGTGTTGGCGACCGAGGTGCCGTATTCGGTGTTGTCATGGACCAGCGCGATCGCGTCGGTCTTCGCGCCGGTCGCCTTCATGTCGGCGAGGAAGTCGGTGTAGATCTTGGCGAAGTCCGTCGCAATCGGCGTGGTGCGGAAGAACCATTTGAAACCGCGCTCGGTGAGATTGGCGGCGACCGATTCCGAATTCAGGAAGGGAATGCCGTATTTCTCGGCGATAGCGCTCGATGTCAGCGTCACTCCGGACTGATACGAGCCGAACACGGCCGCGACCTTGTCTTCCGTGATCAGGCGCAGCGCCTGGTTCTGCCCCGTCGCCGGGTTGCCCTGGTTGTCGGCGAAGACCGCCTCTATCCTGGCGCCGCCGAGGCCGGCAAGGCCTGCGTTCTTCGCCAGCGGCAAATTGCCAAGCTCGGGATGGGCGTTGTTGATGATGTCCATGGCGACTTCGAGCGCCGCCTTGGCGTGCGCGCCGATCGAGGCGGTGCCGCCGGACATCGGCATGATCACGCCGATCTTGACCACCTTGTCCTCGGCGCGCGCGCCGGCCGCGAACGCAAGGGACATCGCGGCCGCGCAAAGCAGCCCCGTGACATGCTTCAATGTCATGAGATCAGACCTCCCAAAGGGTTTCCCCAACCAAGATTTTTTGGAAAGCGTGGGCGAGGCGCCCCGCTTCCGTTTGATTTATACTTGGCGACGAGAGGATGGCATGCCAGCCGGACACCGGCAAGGTGAAACGAATTGCGACGATGCTGGATAAGGGAGCAGCGATCACGCACGCTGCTTCCCGCATTCGGTCTGGCGTCGTTCGGTGCAGGGATAACAACCGGAGTGACTATCATCGCTGTCTTGCGGCTGCGCAGATCTCTAGGATGGATTAGCCCCGCGGATTGCGCGAAGCGCAAACCGCTCGGCGTAACCCACCACGTCTATTTCCGCGGACACGAAAGAGGTGGGTTACGCCAGCGGACTGCGCTTCGCGCGGCCGCAAGGCTAACCCACCCTACGAAGCACGCTCGACCAACGCCTGAAGCAACGTCGTGAAGCCGCCATAGATCATGCGCTTGCCGTCGAACGGCATGTCGGCGGCCTTGAGCCGCGGATCGGCCATCACCTTGGCGTTGACGGCATCGCGAGTCGCCCGGTCGCGGTAGACGATCCACGAAAACACGACGATCTCATCCTCCGTTGCCATCACCGCGCGGGGAAAGGACGTGAGCTGGCCGTAAGGCACGTCGTCACCGATACATTCGACGTAGTCGAGCGCACCGTGCTCCATCCACACCGCGCAAGCCGTTCGGGCCAGCGCCTTGTAGGCCTCGATCTTGTCCTTCGCCACGGCCAGCACGAAACCATCGACATAGGGCATCACGGATCTCCTTGGGTTATACGTCCCAAGGACGATCGGATGTGCCCCGATCCGACCGGCGCTGGCAATGTCGGGATGAGGCAAACCGTCGCGAGCCGCGCCGCCGCGGGTCATCGGATCAGAGGCAATTCAGACTTTGTGGGAGCGCCTGGAATTGGCTGGGGAACCTGGATTCGAACCAAGACAAACAGAGTCAGAGTCTGTTGTGCTACCGTTACACCATTCCCCAACGGAATAGCCGAACAAATTCAAGGTCTTACCGATTTGTCCGACAGCGGCCGGAAGCGCGTTTGGCGCAAATCGCGGCTCAGGCGTGGCAGCCTTCTACCTGCTCAGCCCTAGGCTGGCAAGCGCGGCTGTGAACGGATCAAGCGCAGCCGCCACAGCTTCAAGCACGCGCCCCGCCCCTACTCCACCTTGATATTCGCAGCCTCGATCACCTTCTTCCACCGCTCCGTCTCGGAGGCGATGTAGGCCGCGAACGGCTCGGAATCGACCGCGACTGCGGTGGCGCCGAGCTCGGCCATCTTCTGCACCGTCTCCGGCTGCTGCATGTAGGCGCGGATCTCGGCCGAGAGCTTTTCGACGATCGGCTTTGGCGTGCTGGCCGGAACGAAGAAGCCGTGCCAGGCGACCGCCTCGAAGCCGGGGAGGAATTCGGCCACGGCCGGCACTTCCGGATCGAAGGCAGCGCGCTTCGGCGTTGCGGTAGCAAGCATCGCAAGCTGACCGGTCTTCACCTGCGGCAGCAGCAGCGGCACGTTGTCGAAGGCGAGATCGATCTGGCCGCTCAACAGGTCGGTCAGCATCTGGCTCGAGCCCTTGTAGGGCACGTGCACCATCCTGGTGCCGGTCATCTGCTGAAACAGCTCGCCGGCGAGATGCTGCGAGGTGCCGACGCCGGCCGAGCCGAACGAGACCTTGTCCGGGTTCGCCTTCAGATAGGCGATCAGCTCCGGCACGGTCCGCGCCGCGATCTTGCTGGGGTTGATGACGAGCACGTTGGGCACGACGCTGATCTGGGCGACCGGCGCCAGGTCCCTGTCCGGCTGATAACTGAGCTTCGGCCCGTACAGTGACGGATTGATCGCGAGCGCCGACGTGCTGGCAAGCCCGAGTGTGATGCCGTCGGGGGCCGACTTTGCCAGCCGCGTCACGCCAAGGATCGAGCCGGCGCCGCCGACATTCTCAACCACGAACGGCTTGCCTAGCTTCATCTGCAGATGGTTCGACACCATGCGCGCAAAGATGTCCGCGGTGCCGCCGGCGGCAAAGGGCACGATCACGCTCACCTGCTTGGACGGATAGCCGTCCTGCGCACTCGCCGGGGACATCGCCAGCAGAATTGCCGAAGCAAGACCAAGCCACATCGATCTCATCGAAGTTTCCTCACCTTTTACAGTATTGTTGTTGAGTTGCCGCGGGCGCGCGGCGGAGATAGCTAGCTAGAACCCGACCTCGTACATGCTCAGGATCGCATCCCGGCTCAGATCGCGCGGATTGTTGTCGAGCAGCCGGCGAATGGCGTGCGCCTCGTCGGCCATCACACCGAGATCATTCCTGGGCACGCCGAGCGCCGACAGCCGCATCTCGACGCCGAGATTTTTGCAGAACGCATAGGTCGCATCGAACGCAAGCTTGGGATCGTTCTGCTCCGGCAGACCGAGCGCTCCAAGCACCGCGACCGTCTTCGCCTCGACCGCCGGCATGTTGAACGCCAGCGTGTGCGGGAAGATCACGGCGCAGGCGAGCCCGTGGGCAATGTGATGCCGTGTGCCGAGCGGATAGGCCACTGCGTGTCCGGCGGTGGTGTTCACCGGCCCGAGACAATAGCCGCCATAGAGCGAGGCCAGCGACAGACCGGCGCGCGCCTCGCGATCACTGCCATCGGCGACCGAGCGCTTGAGATAGCGGCCGACCAGCCGCGCGCCTTCGAGCGCATAGAGGTCGATCGTCGGATGCGCCTTGCGGCTGGTATAGGCTTCGACGCAGTGCGCCAGCGCATCGACGCCGGTGGCTGCAGTGATCTCCTTCGGCACGGTCATCGTCAGGTCGGGGTCGACGATGGCGATATCGGCCAGCATGAAGCGGCTCTGCACCGCCTGCTTGTTCTGGCTGACGGGATCGGTAACCAGCGCGCGGGTGCCGGCCTCGCTGCCGGTGCCCGACGTGGTCGGAATCTGCATCAGCGCGACGCTGCGGCCCGCGACCTTCTCCGGCCCGACGATGTCGGCAAAGGCGACATCACTGGTGCAGAGCACGGCGACCAGCTTGGCGATATCCATTGCGCTGCCGCCGCCGAAGCCGACGACGAGATCGGGCTTGACGTCGCGCGCCATCGCGACCGCCTTCTCGAGATTGGGCAGGTCCGGCTCGGGCTTGACGTCGCCGAACACTTTGACTGCGCCCGGCAGGGCCAGCGTGTCGACGCGACGCGCATTGAAGGGATCGGAGACCACCATCGGCCGCTTGGCACCGATCCGCTCGGCGAAGCGCGCTGCTGCAGTGATCGTGCCGTTGCCGAACTCCAGGATGGTGGGGCGGAGAATTTCGATGGGCGTGAAGGCGTTGGTCATGGAGGGCTCGATCTCAGGACCTGGAAGCGGCGGCGCCGGCGGCGAGACGCTCGGCATAGTCGATGGCTTCGATCAGACTGTGCTCGTTGGCGATGCCCTTGCCGGCAATGTCGAAAGCGGTGCCGTGATCGACGGAGGTGCGGATGATCGGCAGGCCCAGCGTGATGTTGACGCCGGAGAGTTCCTGCCAGCGACCGGTGGCGGGATCGACCTGGAAGCCGAGCAGCTTGACCGGGATGTGCCCCTGGTCGTGATACATCGCGACCACCGCATCGTACTGGCCGGCGCGCAGCTTGACGAAGATGGTGTCGCCGGGCACAGGACCGACGACGTCGAGACCGTCGGCGACCGCTTTCGCGATCGTCGGCGCAGAGACGTCGATGTCCTGCCGGCCGAACAGGCCGCCCTCGCCGGCATGCGGATTGAGCGCCGCGATCGCGATCTTGGGCCTGGCGATGCCGAGCCGCAGCAGCGCATCATTGGTGAGATCGATCACCATGCGCAGCCGCTCCGGTGTCAGACGCTTCGGCACGTCCTCCAGCGCCACATGGGTCGAAACATGGCTGACGCGCATGTTGCCGTGGGCCAGCAGCATCACCGAGCCGCGCACGCCGGTGAGATGCGCCAGCATCTCGGTGTGCCCCGGAAAGTGATAGCCGGCCTTGTTGAGAGCTTCCTTGTTGAGCGGCGCCGTGACGATGGCTCCGGTCCGGCCCGCCTGCGTCAGGCGCACGCCCTGCTCGATCGCCTTGTAGGCAAAGCGGCCGCCATCGGCGCTGAGCACACCTGGCCTGATCGGGTCGCCCTCGGCGTCGGCTTGCAGGTAGCAGAGGTTGGGCCAGCCGCGATCGTCGGCCGTGACTTGCGGGATCGCAACATTGGCACCGAGCGCGGCCTTCGCGCCGTCCAGCGCAGCGCCGCTGCCGATGATCAGCAGACGCAGATCGCCACTCGCGATCCGATCCTTCAATCCCACACAGGCCTTGATGATGATCTCCGGCCCGATCCCGGCGGGATCGCCCATGGTGATGACAAGATGACGAGAGGTCATGTCGGGCTCCCCATATTGAGCAAATGATTGTCCCGGAGCAGATCGCGCCAGAGATCGCGCCCGCCGAACGCTCCGGATTTCGAGATCACATCGACGCCGGCCCAGCGGCCGCCTTGCAGCGTCGAGCGCGGCAAGCCCGGCACGATCCGCCCTGTCACCTGCAGCGCGTGCGCGCCGAGTGCAAGGCATACGGCCTTCAGCGTCTCTCCGCCAGCAACGATCAGGGTTCCAGGCGGATCGAGCTCCGCGACCAGCGCCGTCAGCTCGCGCGCGATCCGTTGCGCGGCATCGGCGCGCGACAATCCTTCGGCAAGCGAGAATTTCACCAACGCCACGCCGCGCTCGGCCAGCTTGCGCTGAACGAGCGCACTGCCGTCACCTTCGGCGAGCGCAACAGCAGCGTCGCCACATGCATCCAGCTGGGATGCGGTGGCGGCTTGGTCCGAGCCGAACAGGCCCAGCACCGGCCGCTTGAATTTCGAAAGTGCATCTGCGCGGTGGCCACGCGCGAGTGCACCGGCCAGCCCGCCGCTTCCGCACCACAGCACCGGCCCGGGCATCCGCCGCGCCAGCTCGACGACGCGATCGAGATCGAGGTCGGTTCCAGCATCGAAGACCTGAACACCGCCTTGCGCCAGCGTGTCGGCGCTGCCGCGCTGCGCCTCGATGCCATCCTGTCTCAACTGGTCCAGCAGATTGTCGCCGACGCGATGCCAGTCGCCGTCCATCATGCGCGCATATTGCTGGGCATCGACGGTGCGGCGTCCCTGATAGCCGAAGGCAGGCGCGACCACGCATGATGCCCAGTGACCAGTGCTCAGGCAGGCGCCGAGCTCGGCCGCCCAGGCGCCACGGAGCAGGCTATCGACCTTCTTGTAGGCAATCGTGCCGTCGCGAAGCAGCGGCGCCAGCCGGGCGACGATCGCGACGCTTTCGGCTTTCGAACGTTCGCGGGTGCCGCTGTCGATCGCGAGGCTCGGGGAGCCTGACGCCGCGGGCGTATCCTCCCAGATGACGTCGAACGGTCCGCACAGGCCGAAGAACTCCGCCGCGGTGTCGAGCGCGCCGGTCAGGTCGTCGGCAAGCAGGCGGATGGCGGTGAGCCCGGTCAGCGCGTCCTGGAAAGACTCGGACATCGGATCGCCTCGCCGCTCGCGCCCGCCTTAAGCGGCCGTCGCGAATGCCGCGGCATTCGCGAGCAGCTCTTTCAATTGAGCTGCCGGCAAGGTCTCCAGCGGCGGCCGCAGGCGCTGCCAGCCGGCGTGACCGGTGCGCTCGGCCATCAGCGCCTTCAGGGAGGGCATCTGCGCGAAGCGCGAGACCAGCTCACGCGCGTTCACGATGCGCGCCTGTGCAGCTGCAAGGCTTGCGTCGTCGTCGCTGTCGCGGAAATGCTTGAAGACATAGGCGAGATCGCGCGCGACGAGGTTCGAGGTCGCGGTGATGCAGCCCGCGCCGCCCTTGCGCAGCAGCGGGAGCAGCAGCGGGTCGGCGCCGGTCAGTACCGAAAAGCCCGGGAACCGATCGACCATCGCGGTCATGTTGGCGAAGTCGCCCGAGGAATCCTTGATGCCGGCGATGGTCGACGGATAGGCCGCTCGCAGCCGCTCGATCAGCGCGTGCGAGATCGGCTGCATCGACATCTGCGGGATGTGATAGAGCACGATCCTGAGGCGCTTGTCGCCGATGCGCTGGATGATCTCGCTATAGGCGGCATAGACGCCGTCATCGCTAACGTTCTTGTAGTAGAACGGCGGCAGCATCACCACGGTATCGACGCCGAGCGACAGCGCATGGCGCGTTAAGGCGATGGTGTCGGTGAACGCGGCGACGCCGGTGCCCGGCAGCAGCTGTTTCGGCTTGATGCCGCCGGCGATCACGGCCTCCAGCAGCGTGGTGCGCTCGGAGACCGAGAAGGAGTTCGCCTCCCCCGTGGTGCCGAGCATCGCGATGGCATCACAGCCTTCGTCCAGCAGGTAGCGGCAATGCGCGACAAAGCGCGCATGATCGGGCACGAGCTCGGCATCGAGCGGCGTCAACGCGGCGGAGAACACGCCATGTGGGTGCAAGGACTGGGGGTGCAGCGATGATGTCGACAAAGCTTCCTCCGATCGTCAGATCGATGTTGTTCGGAATGCGAACATTTGTTATAATCTGACCCGTTGGTAAGATCAGGCTGCCGCCGCGTCAAGGGCTGTGGCCGTCATCGCAGGGCGTACGGGCATGGCCAAGGTCGAAAAGAAGGCGGCGAAACGCGCACCGGAAGCTACACCGAAAAATCCCAAGAATAAAAATCCCAAGAATCATGTCGCGTCCGTAGGCAAAGCCTTCGCCGTGCTCAAGAGCTTCACCAGCGAGGCGTTCGAGCTGACGCTGAGTGAAGTTGCCGCACGCGCCGATCTCGATCGCGGCACAGCGTTCCGGCTGATCCAGACCCTGATCGAGCTCGGTTATCTCCAGGCGGTACCGCAGAGCCGCCGGTTCCGTCTCGGCGTGGCCTGCCTCGACCTCGGCTACACCGTGCTGTCGCACGGATCGTTGCGCACCATCGTCGAGCCCTTGCTGCGCGACCTCGTGCCCGAGGTCGGCGATGCGGCCTCGCTCGGCATCCTCGATGGTGGCGATGTGATCTATCTCGCGCGTGTCGGCGCCGGCCTCGACCGCCACAAGATGGATCGTCGGCCGGGCACGCGCATCCCCGCCTATAGCGCCGCGCTCGGACATGCCATGCTGGCGCATCTTCAGCGCAACGAGCAGATCGAGCGGCTGGAGTCACGGCCCCGCGTCAAGCTGTCGGAGCGAACGCTGACCGATCTCGACGCCCTGCTCGCCCGGCTCGATCAGGTGAAGAAGAAGGGCTATGCCGTCTCCGACGGCGAGAACGCCTATGGCCTGCGCACGCTGGCGATGCCAATCCTGGACGCGCAGGGTTTTGTGATTGCCGGACTGAGCGTCACCGTGGATGCGATGCGCATGGACATGCCGACCTTTCGCGATCAGGCGCTGCCGAAGCTGATGCGGCTGACGAGCACGGTGCAGGATATCACGATCAAGTCGGGCCTGTTGAGCTGAGCGCGCAATGCACTGCCTAAACAGCGATACGATCGAAGTCTGCGGCAATCCTGACGTTCGGAAAGATCTTTGCCGCCTCGGCCAGGATCTCTCCGTCCTCATAGCGGCCTGACAGATGGGTCAGCACGAGCTGCCGAACATTGCTCGCAGCCGCGAACCGAGCCGCCTCCGCAGCGGTGAGATGGCCGTAGTCCCGCGCGGTCGGCGCATCCCGATCCAGGAACGTCGCCTCGATCACCAGCAGGTCCGCATCCGCGGCATGTCTTGATAGCCCCTCGGTGGCCTCGGTGTCGCCGATCACGACCAGCTTGTTGCCGCCACTCGGCGGACCCAGGACATCCTCCGGATCGATCGTCCGGCCACCTTCGATCATGATCGGCCGACCCGCGGCAAGCTCGCCGCGCATGGGACCATCGGGCACACCGAGCGCAGAGAGGCGATCGGACAAGAGATGGCGGCGCGCAGGGCTTTGGAAAACGAAGCCGAAACTGTCGGTGTCGCGATGACGGACCGGAAAACAGTTGATGGTGAAGTCGCCGGCGTCGACGACATGCCCTTCAGAGAGCGGCGCGAACTCTATTGCGATCGGCGCCCGGCCCTCGCCCCACAGGCCTGCGAGCATGCGGATGACGATATCGAGCGTGCCCGGCCCGCCATGGATGGTCATCACATCGGAGGTCTGCCGCAGCCCCAATGTCGAGAACAGGCCGGGGATGCCGAGCACATGGTCGAGATGTCCGTGCGTCAGCAAAATGCGATCGAGCCGCCGGAAGCCGGCGCCGCTTCGCAGCAACTGTCGCTGCGTGCCCTCGCCGCAATCGATCAGCATGCGCTGGCCCGCGGCCTCCAGCAGAAGCGCCGGATGGTTGCGCTCTGCGGATGGAACGCTGGCCGAGGTCCCGAGAAATGTCAGGGCGAACATTGCGTGCTCTTGTGCGAGGTCGCAGGGCTTATCCCCTTTGGGAGCCTTACCTGCGCTCCGACTGCGCCTCAACCGCCTGCACCGCCACGGTCGCGACCTGCCGCAACGCCTCGCAGTCGGAGCCCGAAGATGCCATCACGCCCATACCGACCGACACGGCCGACACATATCGCGCGAGTGCCGCTGGATCCGACGTCGGCTTGAGATCGCCTTCGGCCTTGGCGCGCACAAAACGGTCGCGGAGCTGGTCTTCGTTCTGGGCGCGGCGGGCAGCGAGCTCGAACGGGACGTTCTCGGAGCCGGTGCCGCAGGCAACGCCGCCTTGCACCAGGAGACAGCCGGGCGGATTGGCCGGATCGGTCTGCTTCTCGGCGATGCCCATCAGCATCCGCTCGGCGACGTCTCGGGCGGTCGGCGCCGCGACGACCCCGTCCATCCAGACGTTGCGCAATTTGGTGTAGCGGTCGAGCGCGGCCTTGAGCAGGCCTTCCTTGTTGCCGAAGCAGGCATAGAGGCTCGGCGGGTTGATACCCATGGCCTCCGTGAGCTGGGCAATCGTGGCGCCCTCATAGCCATGGCGCCAAAACACTTCCATCGCCTGATCCAACGCCAGTTCGGCGTCGAATTCGCGGGGGCGTCCCATGCCCATGTGCCTGTTCTCCTCGGTATCGGCGCCGTCCCTGAACCTAACGCCTGATCCTATCTAATTGTTCTCGCTTTATTTTCTCTTCCGCCGTCCCATTCTTGCGGTAAGGGGCTACAATTTTCTTAGTGAATGGTACATAAGTATCTTGCGCTGCGATATCCAGCTCCACATCTGTAGCGAACACTACATATCTGGAGCGCGCAAATGCCCCCGTCCGAAAATACCCCTCGCCCCGGCCGCCTCCGCCGTCTTGTTGGCGGCGTTGCCATCGTGGGCGCCCTCGCCGCAGCCGGCTCGATTGCGACCGGCCATTACTTTCATGCAGCACAAGCGACCGCAACGGCCGCCGCCACCGAGCAAGCCGTCCCCGTGACTGTCGCGATGATCGAGCCGCGGCAGACCGTGCTGTGGGACGATTTCTCCGGCCGGCTCGAGGCCATCAACCGTGTCGAGCTTCGGCCGCGCGTCGCCGGCGCGATCCTGTCGACCAATTTTACCGAGGGCGCGCTGGTGAAGGCCGGTGACGTCCTGTTCAAGATCGATCCGGCGCCTTACGAGGCCGAGGTCGACAAAGCCAACGCACAGCTCGAGGCCGCGAAGGCGCGCGTGGTCTTCACCCAGAGCGAGCTTGAGCGCGGCGCACAGCTGGTCGGCAACGCTGTCGTCACGCGGCGCGACTACGACCAGCGCGACAACGCCAATCGCGAAGCCATTGCCAATGTGAAGGCGGCCGAAGCGACGCTGCAGACCGCCAAGCTCAATCTCGACTACACCGAGGTGCGGGCGCCCGTGGACGGCCGCGTCGGCAAGTTCGAGATCACGGTCGGCAATCTCGTCGCCGCCGGCACCGCCTCTCCGGTCCTGACGTCGCTTGTCTCGGTCAATCCGATCTACGCCTCGTTCGATGCGGATGAAGAGGTTGTGCTGCGGGCGTTGAACTCGATCGCCGATGCCTCCGGCAAGCGCGGCAATCTCGATCAGATCCCTGTCGAGATGGCGACCTCCGGCGGCCTCTCGGCCAAGGGCCATATCCAGCTGATTGACAACCAGGTCAACGGCCAGAGCGGCACCATCCGTGTCCGCGCCGTGTTCCAGAACGAAGACGGGCGTCTCATCCCCGGCCAGTTCGCCCGCGTGCGCATGGGCCAGCCGAAGCAGCAGTCGCTGGTCATGATCGACGAGCGCGCGATCGGCACCGACCAGGACAAGAAGTTCGTGATGGCGGTTGGCGACGACAGCCGTGCGGCCTACCGGTCGATCACGCTGGGCGGCTCGGTCGACGGACTGCGCATCGTGACAACGGGCTTGAAGACCGGCGATCGCATCGTCGTCAACGGCCTGCAGCGCGTGCGTCCCGGCGCTCTCCTCAAGACCGAGGTGGCGACAATGGGCGCGCGCGGGCAGCAGGCCTCTAACCACAGCAACCAGGACGTGGTGCAACGCTAGTGTTCTCCGTCATTCCGGTGCGCACATAGCACGAACTAGGGTGCGCAATTGCGCACCTGAGAATCCGGCAGTTACGAGACTCCGATCACTTCGCCTCTGGATTCCGGGTTCGCGGGCTTCGCCCACGCCCCGGAATGACGGCAGAGCTGTCGGAGAACCGCAGAATATTGCCCAGGGGCAAAACCATGAATCTCTCGAAGTTCTTCATTGATCGTCCGATTTTTGCAGGCGTTCTTTCGGTCCTGATCTTCCTCGCAGGCCTGATCTCGCTGTTCGCGATGCCGATCTCGGAATATCCCGACGTAGTGCCGCCATCAGTGCTGGTGCGCGCGACCTATCCCGGCGCCAATCCAAAGGTGATCGCGGAAACCGTGGCCACGCCGATCGAGGAGCAGATCAACGGCGTCGAAGGCATGCTGTACATGTCGAGCCAGGCGACGACCGACGGCGCCATGACGCTGACGGTGACGTTCCGGCTCGGCACCGATCCCGACAAGGCGACGCAGCTGGTGCAGAACCGCGTGCAGCAGGCCGAGCCGCGCCTGCCGGCGGTGGTACGTCAACTCGGCATCATCACCAAGAAGTCGTCGCCCGACCTCACCATGGTCGTGCATCTGCTATCGCCGAACAACCGCTACGACATGACGTATTTGCGTAACTACGCGGTGCTCAACGTCAAGGACCGGCTGGCGCGCATCGACGGTGTCGGTGACGTCCAGCTCTACGGCGCCGGCGATTATTCGATGCGGGTCTGGGTCGATCCGCAAAAAGCCGCCGAGCATGGGCTGACCGCAAGCGACATCGTCAAGGCAATCCAGGCGCAGAACGTCGAGGCCGCCGCCGGCGTGGTCGGCTCCTCCCCCAACGTCAGGGGTATCGACCTGCAAATGTCCGTCAATGCGGAAGGCCGCCTTGCGAACGAGGAGCAGTTCGGCGACATCGTGGTCAAGACCGGCTCGCGCGGCGAAGTCGTGCGCTTGCGTGACGTTGCCCGCATCGAGCTCGGCGCGTCCGAGTACGGCTTACGCTCGCTGCTCGACAACAAGCAGGCGGTCGCGATCCCGATCTTCCAGGCGCCGGGCTCCAATGCGCTGGAGATTTCCGACCACGTCCGCGCCACCATGGCCGAGATCAAGAAGAACATGCCCGAAGGCGTGTCCTACCAGATCGTCTACGATCCGACGCAATTCGTGCGTTCCTCGATCGAGGCCGTGATCCACACGCTGCTGGAAGCGATCGCGCTGGTGGTGCTGGTCGTGATCCTGTTCCTGCAGACCTGGCGCGCCTCGATCATTCCGCTGCTGGCCGTGCCAGTATCGATCGTCGGCACCTTCGCGGTGATGCACGTGTTCGGCTTCTCCATCAATGCGCTCAGCTTGTTCGGGCTGGTGCTCGCGATCGGCATCGTCGTGGACGACGCCATCGTCGTGGTCGAGAACGTCGAGCGCAACATCGAGGGCGGGCTGTCGCCGCGCGATGCCACCTATCAAGCGATGCGTGAGGTCTCCGGCCCGATCATCGCGATCGCGATGGTGCTGATCGCCGTGTTCGTGCCGCTGGCCTTCATCTCCGGCCTCACCGGGCAGTTCTACAAGCAGTTTGCGCTGACGATCGCGATTTCGACGGTGATCTCGGCCGTCAACTCGCTGACGCTGTCGCCGGCCCTCTCCGCCCTACTGCTCAAGGGCCACAACGAGCCGAAGGATCGCCTGACGATCATTCTCGAAAAAGCGCTCGGCTGGTTCTTCCGCGGCTTCAACAAGGCGTTTACGCGCTCCTCGGAGAACTATAGCGGCACCGTCACCAAGGTGATCTCAGGCAAGGCCGCAGTGATGGGGCTCTATGTGGTCCTGGTCGGCGCAACCGCCTTCCTGTTCCAGCAGGTGCCGAGTGGCTTCGTGCCGGGCCAGGACAAGCAATATCTGGTCGGCTTCTCGCGGCTGCCTGACGGCGCAGCGCTCGATCGCACCGAAGAGGTGATCCGCAAGATGAGCGACATCGCGCTGACCCAGCCCGGTGTCGAGAGTTCAGTCGCCTTTCCGGGCCTGTCGATCGCCGGCTTCACCAACTCGTCCAACGCCGGCATCGTGTTCTCGACGCTGAAGCCTTTTGACGAGCGCAAGGGCCCGGCATTGAGCGGCAATGCCATCGCGGCCGATCTCAACAAGAAATACTCGGGCATCCAGGAAGCCTTCATCGCCATGTTCCCGCCGCCGCCGGTCAACGGCCTCGGCACCATCGGCGGCTTCAAGCTCCAGATTGAGGACCGTGCCGGCCTCGGCTATGAAGCGCTGAACGAGGCGACCAAGGCATTCATGGCGGCGATGCAGAAAGCGCCGGAGATCGCCGGTGTGTTCTCGAGCTTCCAGGTCAACGTGCCCCAGCTGTTCGCCGACATCGACCGCACCAAGGCGCTGCAGCTTGGCGTCCCCGTCACGGAAGTGTTCAACACGCTCCAGATTTATCTGGGCTCCTACTACGTCAACGACTTCAACAAGTTTGGCCGCACCTACTCCGTCTATGTCCAGGCCGATGCGCCGTTCCGCGCCCGCGCCGACGACATCAGGCAGCTGAAGGTGCGTTCGTCCTCGGGCGACATGGTGCCGTTGTCGGCGCTGCTCACGATCCGCCAGAGCGCGGGGCCGGAACGCGCGATCCGCTATAACGGCTTCCTGTCCTCCGACATCAACGCGGCCGCAGCGCCCGGCTTCTCGTCCGGCCAGGCACAGGAAGCAGCGACGCGGATCGCGGCGGAGACGCTGCCGCCCGGCTTTGCCTTCGAGTGGACCGACCTGACCTATCAGGAGTTCATCGCCGGCAATTCCGGCCTCTGGGTGTTTCCGCTGGCCATCCTGCTGGTGTTCCTGGTGCTGGCGGCGCTCTATGAGAGCCTGACCCTGCCGCTCTCGATCATCATGATCGTGCCGATGGGTCTGCTCGCTGCGATGTTCGGCGTCTGGATCTCCAAGGGCGACAACAACGTCTTCACCCAGATCGGCTTGATCGTGCTCGTCGGCCTCTCCGCCAAAAACGCGATCCTGATCGTCGAATTCGCGCGCGAGCTCGAGTTCGCCGGTCGCACGCCCATCCGGGCCGCGATCGAGGCGAGCCGGCTGCGGTTACGTCCGATCCTGATGACGTCAATGGCCTTCATCATGGGCGTGCTGCCGCTGGTGCTCTCGACCGGCGCCGGCTCGGAGATGCGGCGCGCCATGGGCGTCGCGGTGTTCTCGGGCATGATCGGCGTCACCGTGTTCGGCCTGTTCCTGACCCCGGTGTTCTATGTGCTGCTGCGGACTGTCACCGGCATGAAGCCGCTGGTGCATCACGGCAGCGGCTCCACTGTGGCACCTGTCCAGAGTCTTGGCCATGAGGCTGGCCACTAGATCAGGGAAATCCCCGATATCAGCAACAGAACGAGCACGGTCTTGCGAAAGACCGTCTCGTTGACCCGGTGAAAAGCGATCACACCGAGCGCGGAATCCCGCGAACAGCGCCGGCAGGCTGACCGCGAGATCGACGAAAACCTTTGACGACAGGTCCTGGTGTCCGACCAGTAGGATGATCGCAAACAGCTGCATCGCGGCAATGAACGGCTGCACGAGGCCGCGCTGCTCGCTCTTGGGCATGCCGCGCATGTCGCACCAGATCGTCGGAATCGCGCCTGGCATCGCCGTGAGGCCCCCGACCAGCCCGCCTCCGAATCCGATCAGCGCAACCCAGTGACGGCCGACGGCTTCACTCGCCGTCACCAGCGTCGGCCGCAGCAGCATATAGGCGGCATAGAGTGCTACGACGACACCAAAGCCGCGCCGAAGCAGATGCGTGTCGGTCGACTGCAACAGCGAGACCGCAATGGGAACGCCGATCAACCCGCCGATGATCAGGAACAGGCTTCCCTCCCAGCGGATGCTGCGCCGAAGCGCCCACAAATTGGTCGCCTGCACGCCGATACTGCACGCCATCATCAACGGTACGGCCTCCAGCGGCTGAAACACCCGCAGCAGGATCGCGCCCGCGACGGCGGAGAATGCGAAGCCCGAGAGCCCCGAGACGAAGGCTCCGGCGAACACGGCGGCGCTGAGGAGCAGCAGTGTCGTGGTGTCAGGCACAGTCTGCCCTCCAATCAATCATAGGGAATCTGCGTGACCGGTGCGGCGGCGCCTTCTGCACAACTTACAGGCTCGCGAGGAAACGACACCCGCATGGCATGCGCGTGCGATCGTTCCAGCATGATGAGGCCGGCCAGCTGAAGGGTGACGAGCGCGGCGGTGAGCGCTATCGCGACAACGTTGCCGTTACGCGCGCGCGAGACTGGGGTGGCTGGCTCCGCGCTCGCACGCATCAGATTGATGGGCATTTTCTGAAAATTCCTCTTCACTGCAGAAAAAATTGGCTTCATTCAAACGCGATGTTTCGTGCTGCGTTTCCAGCAGGTGGCGATAGCGCTGCAATACGCGCCGCGCCTCGATCGCACGCTGCTGATGCAGCGTTGCGATCATGCGATCGAAAACGTCGTGGAACTTCCAAACCAGGCTCCGTGCCGTTGTTCGCATGACGATCTCCTCTCAACCTGAAAGCGAAATTGATGGAATTCACTTCCAGCCGCTGTGAGCGGCTTCACACAAGAATCCAACGCGGCGAACAACAAGTCGTGTGATCTCTCGTAGGAGAGAACGCAGCAAATCGCGTCACCCAAACGAATGACGCGCGATAACATTCTGATGATGAAATTGCAGGCGCGGCGCTGATGCTTTATTCAGCGCTGACGAGCGTCAGTGGACCAGCGGGTTGGAGAAACCTGCCGCGAGCTTGACGAGGTCGGCCTGGCGGCTCGTACCGGTCTTGGCGAACACGCGATGCAGATGCGTCTTCACCGTCGTCTCTGCGATCCCGAGCGCGCCGGCCGTCTCCGGCACGCCGCCGACGTCGACGATCGACTGTAGAACCCTGAGTTCCGCAGGCGTGAGCTCGAACGTGCGGTCGATCAGCCCGGCGCAAGAGCGCGCGTCGAGCTTCGCCTTCCAGACGAACAGGGCGCCGATGGCGCCACAGGCGCGCCCTGCGCTCCCCTCCCGCAGCAGCGAGGGCAGCGCGATCACATGTGCGACGTGATGCGACCCACCGCTTGATGTCAGCAAAATGTTACGGTCCGCTGCCGCCGCTGCGACCACCTCCGCTTCGTCACGAAAGACGTTGCGTAGCGCTGCATTCGCGTCGGGCGATCTCGCCAGCAGGCGGCCGTTGACGGACCGCAAGACGTCGTTCTCGTCCAGGATGAGGTCGGCGGCCGGATTGCTGTGGACGATGTTGCAGGCGGCATCGAGCAGGATCACGCCGGCACTCAATCGATCGACGACATCGGCAAGCGCGATTGCCTTCTGCTGCTTCCGCTCGATTGTCCGGTTGATCATCAAGGCGCGGCTTGCATGGGGAACGACGAGCTGCATGCGCGCACGCATCTTCGCGTCCAGCATCTCCCTGCCCGGGATCACCGTCATCAGCATCGGGCACGGCGAGATCGCCTGTTCCAGCACCACATTCGCGACGTCGGCACATCCCTGAGGACGCAGCCATTCCTGATAGAAGCGCCCGCGGCGATATTTGTCGAAATTCACGAGATCCGGGATGTTGCGGACCTCGCCGTTGCGCGGCAGCCTGGTGAGCGGGTCATGCTGCGAATATTCGTCGGCATAGAGCTGGATGAAGTGCGGATCGACCCCGCAATAATAGTGCGTCGATCCGGACTTGCTGATCTTGTCTTTTGAAATCAGGCCGCAGGCTCGGCTGCCGAAGAATCCGTTGAGCACGACGACAACATCGGACCACAACTCAGGATTGGGTCCGGCGTCGTAGATGCTCTCGATCAGCTCGGAGTGTTTTGCGGTCAGCTGCATTGAAAGGTCAATAGTCCGGCGCGAGGATTTAAGACGTTGATGCCCTCTGGCTTTTCTATGGAGTCGGCCGAGACACCGATAGGTTCAACGGTTTCGCGCCAATTGACCAGCTAGTTGACGAGTGGATTGGAGAATCCGGCCGCAAGCTTGACGAGATCCGCCTGGCGCGCGGTGCCCGTCTTGGCGAACACGCGATGCAGATGTGTCTTCACCGTCGTCTCCGCGATGCCGAGCGCGATGGAGGTCTCCGGAACGCCGCCGACCTCGACGATCGACAGGAACACGCGCAGTTCCGCCGGCGTCAGATCGAAGGTTCGAGCAATCAGCTCTCCGTAAGACCGCCCGCCCAGCGTGACCTTGCGCAGCAGCAGCGCGCCGACGGCATCGGACGACCGCTCGCTGCCGTTCCGCAGCACCGACGACAGCGGCAGGATATGCGCAACGTAGCGTTCGCCCTTGTGCGAAAGCAGCGGAATCGCGTGCCCGCCTGCGAGAAGCGAGGCAGCATCGCCGCGGGCCGCAAAAGCCTGACGCAGCGTCTGATTGGCCTCGGCGCCGCTCGTCACGAGCTGGCCGGCAACAATGCGGACCACGTCGTCAGCCTCGAGCAGCGCGTAGCCGCTCGCATTGGCATGGATCACGTGGCAGCAGGAATCGAGCAGGAAGATGCCGGATGACAGATTGTCCAGGACATCCGCGAGCGCCGTGGCCAGCGTCAGCTTCGAGCTGATGGCGCGGTTGACGAGCAGCGCGCGGCTGGCGTGCGGCACGATCAGCGACATCCGGTGCTTCATCCCGGCGTCGACCATGCTCCGGCCCGACAGCACTGTCATCATCACCGGGCAGTGCGCGTTCGACTTCTCGAGCACGACATTGGCGGCATCGTGAGCGCCCTGCGGCCGCATCCATTCCTGATAGAAGCGCCCGCGGCGATATTCGTCGAAGTTGACGAGCTCGGGGATGCTGACAATCTGGCCGTGCGGCGGCAGAATCGTCAGCGGATCGAACTTGGAATGGGTCTCCGAATAGAGCTGGATGTAGTGCGGATCGGCCCCGCAATAATAATGCGTGACACCGAACTTGCTGATCAAATCCTTGGAAAACAGCCCGCAGGCCTGGCCACCGACGAAATTGCGGATGCCCACGACGACGTCGTTCCACAGCGAGGGATCGAGACCGGCATCGTAGATGGACTCGACCAGATCGGGCAACTTCCGCGGTCTGTGCATGGCGTTGAATAGCTTTGGATGAACAATGTCGGGCACGATACCACAACAGGAGCAGACCCTCATCATCCGATCGGAGGATGGTGCGCTGGAACGTGATCACGCCAGCATGGACGTCGGCCTTTAGCTCGCCGGCGCCCTGCTGCGCCTCAGGCGCCCGGCACTTTATTTCCGGTTCTCCTCGCAGAATTTCAGCGCGGCGAGCGCCTCGCCGGCGCGCGGAATCTGCATCTCGATGCTGTCGTCGTCATCGTCCTCGAAATCGAGCGTGAGACGCTTGGCTTTCGACAGGCGGTCCATGATGGACTGATCGAACTCGAAGATACCGCGCACGGTGGTCTTGTCCATGACCTCCCACTTCGCCTTCGACATGATGTCGGCATCATCGGTACCGACGTCGGCCTTCAGGATCTCGCCGAGCTTGTCCCACTCCCAGCCGTCGTAGATCATCACGATCACGATGGCCTTGTCGGAATAGGTGATGACGATGACATAGTCGCGGTTCTCGTCGTCCTTGTCCTTGTAGCCGCGGCTGGCGTTGCAATGGGTGTCCTGGCTGCGCTTCTCGATGGTCCAGTCACCGACTTTGGATTGTTGCGCCACCGCAGGCCCGGCACTCAAGGCGCCGGCCAGCAGCACAGCGGCAAGAAGGATTGGCTTCATGTCAGCCTCCAGCGTTTTCCCCGGAGCAAGCTGACCACCTCTCCCGGCAGGCCGCAAGGGCTGGCCCGGTCCAGCCAATGGTGAAAGGCGACCCGCCCTAGCTAGGCGCGCCGCGGCACGATCGCGATCGGGGTGAAGGTATAAACCTCCTCGCCGTTCTGGTTGAACATCGTCCATTTCACCAGCGCAATGCCCTGCGGCTTTGACTTCGACGGCGTCAGGCTCATGACCTCGCCGACCAGATGCAGGCGGTCATTCGGCCGCACCGGAATGGTCCAGCGCAGCCCGTCGACGCCGGCGCCAATCAGCGGGTGCGGGCCGAAGGGACGGGTCTGGATCGCGAGGTTCATGGCGATCGCCGCCGTGTGCCATCCCGACGCAGCCAGCCCGTTGAACAAGGTCGCCTTGGCGGCCTCGTGGTCGAGATGCATCGGCTGCGGATCAAACTCGGCGGCAAACCGCTTGATGTCGGCTTCGGTGACCTCGACCTCGGGAGATTTGAAACGCATGCCGACGGTGAGATCGTCGAACCAGGCGACCTGTGCCATGATTTTGCCTCGAAATGTGATGCGACGCGCGCGAGACACACGACCAAGGGATGGATCGGCAGTGAATATAGCGTTTTTGACCGCTCATAGACCAGCCCGCGGTTCCCCGCGAAACCCCTTTCCCAAATCGACGAAACACGCCTGAAACAGATAGCCGGTTAACTGGTTGTCAAAATCATACAGGGACGTGCGTCATGCAATTCTTCCTCGACCTGATTTACGAATATGCCTGCTGCCAGCACCTCGTCGCCCAGCCGCTTGGGGAGGACGAGCTATGATCGAGCTGATCTCAGCACTCCTCGCCCTTTGCAGCATCGGCGTCTTCGCGGCGCATGCGCTGGATGCCTATCGCACCACGCACCTCTGACCAGCGGTCCCGGCGCCCGCCCGCTAGAACGGCCGCCGGTAGAAGTGCTCGGAATGCGTTGCCGGTGGAAACCGGTTGGCGAGTGCCAAGGCCCCCTTCTCGTCCGTCTCGAGCGCGATCTTCTGCGCCAGCATCACGTCGCCCGGCACGAGGAAGCCTGACGGGACGAAGCACCACCCCATCGTTGCATTTCCCGCATTGTCGACCTCGTGGACGTTGGCGGCGGTGCCGTAGTGAATGCGATAGCGCTTGCCGCTGTCGCAACCGATGACGTCGAAATGCCGGTGCTGCTCGAATTGTACGCGCTGCTCTTCGGACAGCCATTCGGACAAAAGCCGGCGACCGCGCGCCTCGGGCGTGTTCTCGCCGAAGAAGCGCCGGTAGAGCTCGCGGAGCGCGTGCAGACGCGCTCGCGCGGGCGCACGAAGCCTGAGGACCGCGACCATGGGCCGTTCAGATCAGCCGCCGACCAGGCGGGGATAGAACAGTGTTTCCTGCGCGGTCGGGTCGAACGATTTGATACGCGTGACTTCGCCGGGCCCGGTCCGGTACGCGGCGGTAAAGCCCGCGCCGGTCAGCTCCCGAAAGCGTTGTTCGGCCCTCGCCAACGCTTCGGCATTTTCAGGATCAAACTCGTGGCGTCTATCGCCGGTCTGGTCCATCACGATCTGGGTAGCCATGTTGAGTTCTCCTCATGCCCAGCCCTGAACTTAATCTAAGCAAACCTCGTGCCGTCGGTTCCCGAAAGCAACAACTTTCTCTGACAAGCAGGTCACGCCTTGCGGAGCGCCTCAGCGCGCCGCCGCCGCGCCGCCGCCCCCGTCGATCTGCCGGCCCATCAGCGCGATGGCCTTCTGGTAGACCCCTGCCGCATTCCACGCCTGGATCGCGGCGAAATTCGGCTCGCCTGGCTGGTAACCGGCTCCTGCACGCCAGCCATTGGCTTTGAGGAAGTTCGCAGTCGAGCCCAGCGCGTTGGCAGCGACGTCGAGATTGCCGGTACCATAGGCCAGGATGTTCTTGGGCATGAACTGGGTCTGGCCGACCTCGCCATGCATGGAGCCGCGGGTTGCCCCCGACAGCATGCCACGGTCGACCAGCTTCAGCGCCGCATAGAGCTGCTCGGTAAAGAATTCGGGACGGCGGCAGTCATAGGCGAGCGTCGCTATCGACGAGAGCATGTTCTGGTTGCCGCGCTGGCTGCCGAACCCGGTCTCCATGCCCCAGATCGCGATCAACGGCCCCGGAGGCACGCCGTAGCGCTGCTCGATCGAGGCGAACATCGCCGCCTGCGACTGCTTCAGCGACCGGCCGCGTGCCACGATGGTGGTGGCGCCGCGCTTGGCCAGAAACTGTTCGAGCGACAGCGAAAAGCTGTGCTGGCTGCGATCGGCGCCAATGGTTGCGCTGGCATAATTGGTCTGCATCAGCGCCGAGATCGCAGTCTGGCCGATGCCCTTACCCTGCGCCTCCGCGCTGAACTCGCGCTTCCAGGCCTCGAAACCGCCGGGCCCGTTGCCGCATTGCGCGGCGTGGGCAGCGGAGATCAGGGACAGCAGCAGCGCGGCCGCGCCGATCATCGCCGTCGCAACGGTCCTGCCCTTGGTCATTGCGCGTTCCCTTCTCTCGATTTTGCTCTCGATTTTGCGCGACCGGCTCGCGCGCGGGCATGATCCTACGTCAGCGGCGCGTGCTCAAGCCCCCGACTGATGCAATCAATGCAAGCATTGCGCTTGACATGGTTCAAACGCTTAGCGGCCGCCATCGGTCCCGAGCAGGAAATCCGCCATGATGGCGCCGGGATCATGCCGCTCATGCCGGGACCTGGGCGCCGTCGGTCTCCGCGTCCGCTCCATAGGTCAATTCCAATCCATCCAGGCTGCCCTCCTTCCGCCATTTGGCGAGCAACCGCAGGAACGCCATCGGCCCGCGCCAATACTGGCTGTTGCGCGCCGCGATCGGATCGAACACGCCCTCGTTGTTGTAGTAGCCGGGCGTGCATTCGGCGAGGTAGGTCTGGCGGCCGACCGCAGCCTTCACGACTTCGTCGACCCAGGCATTCTCGGCCGCAAGCGCCGGCTCCAATGTCCGTGCGCCGCGCTTGCGCGCCTGATCGATGACATAGGCGATGTGCTGCGATTGCTCGTCGATGATGTGCGGAAAGTTGGCGCTCTGGCCGGCCTGCACCGTCACGATCAGGAAGCAGTTCGGGAAGCCGCGGCTGTAGAAGCCGTGCATCGTCTTGACGCCATCGCGCCAGCGCTCGGACAGGCTGACGCCGTCGCGGCCATAGACCTCAAAACCCATGCGGCGCGCATAGTCGGTGCCGACCTCAAAGCCGCTGGCATAGATCAGACAGTCGAGCTCGTAGGCCTTGCCGTCGGCGACGACCGCATTTTCGGTGATGCGCTCGACGCCCCTGCCCCCGGTATCGACGAGATGCACGTTAGGACGATTGAACGTGTCGAGATACTCGTCGTGAAAGCACGGCCGCTTGCAGAACGCCTTGTACCAGGGCTTGAGCGCCGCTGCGGTCGCGTCGTCCTTGACCACGGCGTCGACGCGGGCCCGGATCTCCTCCATCTTGCGATAGTCGGCCTGCTCGATCACTTTCAGCGCTTCTTCCATCGAGGCGACCTTATGCGGCTGACGACGCGGCGCCAGCAAGATCTCGCCGAGCAGGCCGGTCCAGCCGTCCTGCACCAGATCCTGCTCGAACGGCTCACCCGAAATCACAGCGGTGAAATTGTCCATCCGATCGCGCTGCCAGCCGGGCTTCAAGCTTTCCGCCCAGGCATGATCCGTCGGCCGGTCGTCGCGCACGCCGATCGCCGATGGCGTGCGCTGGAAGACGTAGAGCTCTTTCGCCGAGCGGCCGAGATGCGGCACGCATTGGACGGCGGTCGCACCGGTGCCGATGATGCCGACGCGCTTGTCGGCAAGACCGTCGAGACCTCCCTCGGCGCTGCCGCCAGTGTAGGAATAGTCCCACCGGCTGGTATGGAAGCTGTGGCCTTTGAAGCTTTCGATGCCGGGAATGCCCGGCAGCTTCGGCCGGCTCAACGGACCTCCGGCCAGGATCACAAAGCGTGCGCGGATGCGATCGCCGCGATCGGTCTCGACCAGCCAGCGTCCCTCGCGCTCCTGCCACGCCATGCGTGAGATGACGGTCTGGAACAGCGCGCGTTCGTAGAGGCCGAAGTGACGGCCGATGCGGCGCGAGTGTTCGTAGATCTCCGGCGCACGCGCATATTTGCGCACCGGCATGTAGCCGGTCTCTTCCAGCAGCGGCAGATAGATGTAGCTCTCGGTGTCGCAGGCCGCGCCGGGATAGCGATTCCAGTACCAGGTGCCACCGAAATCGGCGGCCTTTTCCACGATGCGGAAATCAGTGATGCCGGCCGCGCGCAGACGCGCACCACACAGCAAGCCGCCGAAGCCGCCGCCGACGATGACGACCTCGGTTTCTTCGCTGACGGGCTCGCGGGCGAATCCGGCGTCGGCCCAGGGATCGTCGAGATAGCGGGCAAAGCCTGCGGCCATCTCGACATACTGCGCCTTGCCTTCGGAGCGCAGACGCAGGTCGCGCTCGTCACGATAGCGCGCACGCAGGGCCTGAATGTCGATGGTAGGTGTGCCGGCTGCGCCGGTCTTGTGTCTTTCCGCTGACATCGATCTCCTCCACGGCGGGCGCAGCTTCGGCCTGCAGTGCGCACCAGTTAGCCCTGAAAAGTGACGCATGCAATCACGTCCGCCATTTTTCGCGTGTACGCCGCGCGGCGTTCCGCTACCTTGAATGCGAGCGCGAATGCGTCATGCGACGACATGATTTTAGAAACGTCATGATTTTAGAAACGACATGGCTTTCGGAGGGGACAATGCAGGGATTGATGATGGACATGCCGCTGCTGATCAGTGGCCTGATCCAGTATGCTGCCGATTATCACGGCGAGGCGGAGATCGTCGCGCGCGAGATCGAAGGCGACATCCATCGCTACACCTATGCGCAGGCGCATCCGCGCATCAAGCGCATGGCACTTGCGCTCGAGCGGCTCGGCCTGCAGCAAGGCGATCGTGTCGGGACACTGGCCTGGAATACGCATCGTCATTTCGAGATGTTCTACGCGGCGCCCGGCATGGGCTATGTGCTGCACACCGTCAATCCGCGACTGTTCCCCGAACAGCTGGTCTACATCATCAACCACGCCGAAGACCGCATCCTCTTCGTCGACCGCACCACACTGCCGATTGTCGAGGCGATCGCGCCGCAGCTGAATACGGTCGAGGCATACGTGATGATGTCCTCGCGCGAACGCATGCCGGAGACGGCGCTTGCGAACATGCATTGCTATGAGGAGCTCCTGGACAAGGAGAGCGACGCCGGTTTCGCCTGGCCAGAGTTCGACGAGAAATCCGCCTCCACCATCTGCTACACGTCGGGCACGACGGGGAATCCCAAAGGCGTCATCTATTCGCACCGCGCCGCGGTCCTCCAGACCATGACGTGCTGCAACTTCGACTTCATTCCCGGGCATCTCGAAGGCGTGCGCGAGGTGATGATGCCGATGGCGCCGCTGTTTCACGGCAACGGCTGGAACATGCCGTTCACCGCGCCCTATACCGGCTCGAAGCTGGTGCTGCCCGGCCGCAATTACGAGCCCGATAAGCTCTATGAGCTGCTGGAGGGCGAGAAGGTGACGCTGTCGGCCGGCGTGCCGAGCTTCTGGCTGATCCTGCTCGACTGGCTCGGCCGCACCGGCAACACATTCACGACCCTGCGCGCGACGCTGTCATCGGGCTCGGCGCCGCCCCGCGCCATGGTCGAGAAACTCAAGCGCGACTACCACGTCGATTACATTCAGGCCTGGGGCATGACGGAAGCGCTGGGCTGCTCGATGCCGGGATTGAGGCCGGGCTCGGAGCATCTCAGCGAAGCGGAAAAATTCGATCGCCGCCAGGTCTCGGGCCGCGCCTGTTTCGGCACGACCTTGCGTATCGTCGACGACGGCGGCAGCGAGCTGCCTCGTGACGGCAAGACTGTCGGCCATCTGCGCGCCCGCGGCCCCTGGGTCGCCTCCGGCTACATGAAGCTCGACGAAGGCCTCGATCGCGACGGCTGGCTGATCACCGGCGACATGGCCGTGATCGACCAACACGGCCATGTGACGCTCACCGATCGCTCCAAGGACGTGATCAAGTCGGGCGGCGAATGGATCTCCTCGATCCAGCTCGAGGACATCGCCCTGTCCCATCCCGACGTGCTGCAGGCCGCCGTGGTCGCCATTGCACACGAAAAATGGCAGGAGCGCCCCCTGCTCCTGGTCGTCCGCAAGAAGGGCGCGACCGTCGACGGCAAGACCCTGCTCGACCACATGCGTCCCAAGATCGCGAGCTGGTGGATGCCGGATGCGGTCGAGTTCCTCGATGAATTCCCGATGACCGGCACCGGCAAGGTGCTCAAATCGGCGCTACGCGAGAAGTTCAGGGCGTACCGTGTCGGGTAGGTTTGGCCCCTCTCATTGCGCGATCATCTTCATCTTTTGGTAGATTCGGGGGCGATATATCCGTGGCATCGCGAACCCCTCATCGAGGATATTATGGCGTTTTCCGGATTGGGCCTGCATCTCGGCAATCTGTCCCTCCTATCGAATGCGCAGACGCGTTCGATCAGCCCCGAGAACTTCACCGGTGAGAAGGGCAAGGGCGGCATGTCCGTCGACGGGCCTGCGGCGTCGCAGGCCCGCGATCTCGGGCAAGGCTGGAAGGTCTCGCCCTATGTCGTGATCGAGCCCGGCGCGACATTCACGCTCGCAAACATCGAAGGCCAGGGCGCGATCCAGCAGATCTGGATGACGTTGGCGCGCGGACGTCTGCGTCATTCGATCCTGCGGGTCTACTGGGATGGTCAGGAGCAGCCGAGCGTCGAATGCCCGGCCGGCGATTTCTTCGCCTGCGGATGGGAGGAGTTTGCGCAGGTATCGTCGCTCGCCGTCTGCGTCAATCCCGGGCGTGGGTTCAACTGCTACTGGGAAATGCCGTTCCGCAAGCGCGCGCGCTTCACGATGGAGAACCGCAGCGAGGAAGCGCTGACGGTCTACTACCAGATCAACTTTGCGCTGACCGACGTGCCCGAGGACTGCGCTTATTTCCATGCGCAATTCCGCCGCACCAATCCGCTGCCCTACAAGGACGTCTACACCATCCTTGATGGCGTCAGCGGGCGCGGCCAGTATGTCGGCACCTACATGGCCTGGGGCGTCAACAATAACGGCTGGTGGGGCGAGGGCGAGATCAAGTTCTTCATAGACGGCGACGGCGAATTCCCTACCATCTGCGGCACCGGCACCGAGGATTATTTCTGCGGCGCGTATAATTTCGATCCCTACGTGGCGCATTCCGGCCGCGGCCTCGTGCAGCAATCGCGCTATCAGGAATTCACCACGCCCTATGCCGGCCTGCCGCAGGTGATCCGCCCCGACGGCATCTACAAATCGCAGCAGCGCTTCGGCATGTACCGCTGGCACATCCCCGATCCCGTTCGCTTCCAAAGCGACCTTCGCGTCACCATCCAGGCGCTGGGCTGGCGTACGGGCCTCAAGGAGGCAAAATATCTCCCGCTGCAGGACGACATCGCGTCCGTGGCGTTCTGGTACCAGACGCTGCCGGCCGCGCCGTTCCCTGAACTGGCCGGCCCGGAATATCTCGAGATCGACTAGCCCGACACCTGAGGAGGTCCAGCATGCGCTTAGTTCAACACTTCCACCGTCGCTGATCGCCCGGCGACCAGCGACATCCCGTCGGGCACTGGATCGAGCCTGATGCGCACGGGCACGCGCTGGGCGAGCCGCACCCAGCTGAAGGTCGGGTTGACGTTGGCGAGCAGGCTTGCACCTTCGGCGCGGTCGCGGTCCTCGATGCCGGCGGCGATGCTCTCGACATGGCCTGATAGTGTGACCTTCTCACCCATCAGGCGGACCTGCGCTCTGTCGCCGGTGCGGATGCGCGCGAGCTTTGTCTCTTCGAAATAGCCCTCCACATGCAGCGTATCGCTGTCGACCAGCGCCATCACGCCCTTGCCGGCCGTGACGTAAGCGCCGGGCCGCAGATCCATGTTGGTGATCACGCCGTTGACGGAAGCCCGGACCTCGCTGCGATCGAGATTGAGCTGGGCGACCGCGCGGTCGGCAACCGCTGCATCGAAGGCCGCCTTGGCCTGCAGCTGGGTCGCAAGCACCTGCTCCTGCTTCTGTTGCGAGACGGCATCGGTTGTCAACGTGCTGTAGCGCTTCAGATCGGCATTGGCCTGATCCAGCGTGGCCTGATGCCCGGCGACCGACGCATCGGCCTGCCGCAGCGCGAGCGCGAACCGTTCGCGGTCGATCTTGAACAACACGTCGCCACGATGGACCTTCTGGTTGTCCTTGACCAGAACCTCGGTGACGAAGCCGGAGACATCCGGTGCGACCTGCACGACGTCGGCCCGCACACGGCCGTCACGCGTCCACGGCGACTCCATATAATAGACCCACAGTTCGCGGCCCACGCCGAGCGCCGCCACGACCACGAAGACGGTGACCGCGAGCCGGGCAATCCAGGCGAAATTCCCCTTCATGAGAGATACTCCGAGAGATAGACGACGCCGCCGAGAAGGCAGACGAAAATCGCGAAATCGAACAGTGCGCGGTGCCAGACCAGCCGGTACAGGTCGAAGCGCTGCATCAGCCGACGCAGAAGCGCGCTCAGCACATAGGCGACGATGATCCAGAGCAAGAGCGCCGGCACGAGCACGCCGTAGATGTCGATCACATATCTCATGCCGCCACACTCGCATCCGCGCGCGGCCGATAGGCCGGTGCGTCCGGGAACAGGCCGCGCCTGATACCGACAAGGCCGATCAGCGCATCTTCGCGCGCGCTGTCATTGGGATCCTTCACCGCCTGGGCCAAAGCCAGATCGACACTGGTCAGGAGCTCGCGCGGCATTCCCCCGCCCGCATAGCTGCGGCAGGCAATGGCGAGCTGGTCGAGCATGTCGTCGATAACGGAGATGGTCGATGCCGCAAGCCCGTAGCGCGCACGGCGCAGATCGATGATATTGATGCCGATGCGGAGCTGCACGAGACTGTCAGCGTCGCGCCGGTCGCTCTCCGACAGGAAGGCGATGCGCTGCACCAGAAGCCCGAGCCGGTGCAGCATGAGGCCCGCGAACTCCGCGCGGTCGCGTTTGCCACGCCGTTCGGCGGCAACCGCGATCGTGATCCAGCTCGACAGCACCAGGCGATTGGCGATCCACTCCGCGCCCACGCCGCGCGCGATCCGCGTCACCAGCTCGGCGATCAGGACGCCGACGAAGAACGCGACGGCGGAATTGGCGTAGGAGGCGAAATCCGCGATATAGGTCGATTGCAGCGCAAGCAGCGTCGCGGTGTTGGCCGCGAGCGCCATGCCGGTGCCCGCCGTTGCCGGCCGCGCGATCAGGAAGCCATAGAGCAGGAAGGTCGGCGCCAGCGCGACGACCAGCACCTCGATATGGGAGATCGCGGGCACCAGCGCGAACAGATAGATCGCAACGACCACGATGGCGACCAGCGACCACAGGCCGAAGCTGCGGATGAAGCGCGCCGGCTCGTCCTGGGCTGCGAAGAACGAGCAGGCCACCGCCGCCATCATTGGCGCCGAGGCGCCATCGGGCCAGCCCGTGCCGATCCAGAACGCGCAGCAGATCAGGATCGCCACGGCCGCACCGGCCGCCGACCACAGCGCGAGCCCGCGATCCCTGTGGCGCACGGGCGCGGCGCCGGCTTCGGAATGGAAGGCCAGATCGAGGGTCGAGACGTTCCGGTTCCCGGCGATCGCCTTGGTCAGCTCGCGGCAGTCGCGGGAGAGATCGACGAGGTCGCGCAGTCGTGACAGCAGGCTCGTGATAATGATCCGCTCCCAGGACGCGCTGTCGTCGAGCACCGCCTGCCGCTCCGCGATCATAGCGCGGATCCGCTCGGCCGGTTGCCGCGCGCTCACGTCGCTGACGATCCATTGCGCGATATCCTCCAGCAATCGCTTCAGCTCCGGCTGCCGGCGCAGAGCCTCCTCCCCCAACGCAGCCAGCCGGTCCTCCAGTGAGGCGATCACAGGCAGCAGCATCAGCATGCGCAGCCGGATTTCGCCGAGGCCGGTCACCGCATTGCGATCGGTCAGCCGGTCATAGGCGAGGTGGGCGGAGAGGGTGTCGATTTCGACGATATCGGTCGCGAGCTTGAGGCGCTTGCCGCGGCGGGTTTCGCCGGTGCCCTCACGCAGCAGCACGACCTGACTGAGGCGGCGCGCATCCAGGAGCCAGCTGTCGACACGGCCGGCGACCGCCGGCGCGACGCTGCGGGGAAACACGATGGTCGAGACCAGGCTGGCGCAGATGATGCCGAGCGAGATTTCCTCGAGCCTTGCCACCGCGGTGTCGAAAATCGCGCCGGGCTCGGACACCGAGGGAAAGCCGATCAGCGCGACGGTATACCCCGCCAGCATGAAGACGTAGCTGCGCGGCGTGCCGTCGAGCAGCGAGAGATACAGGCACAGCCCGACCCAGAGCGCGATGGCGAGGCACAACAGTTCGGGCGCATTGATGAGGTTCGGCACCAGCGCCACCGTCATGGTCGCGCCGACCAGCGTGCCCATCACGCGGAAGAAGGCCTTTGAGCTGGTCGCGCCCGCGAGCGGCTGCGAGGTGATGTAGACGGTCGCCATCGCCCAATACGGCCGCGGCAGATCCATCGCGAGCGCAATGACCAGCGCCAGCATCGACGCGGCAAACGTCTTCAAAGCGAAAATAAGGTCCGCGTGGCGGACCAGGAACGGCTCATCTGCCCGCATGGCTATTTCGCCTCTTGGTCGCGACCGGCCGCTGCGGGTTGCGCATCCATGCCAATCGAACGGTTGATAGCCCAGGCGCGGGCCTTCCGCCAGACCGGCCTGCGTCGATCAGCTATCACAGCTCTCGATGTGCGCCGGGGGGTCCGGGAACGCATATATTTTCGTCATGTCCCCCGCTACATTGCTGCCCACCGCAGCTCGCCGACCGCTATAAGTTCTCCAGCAAGATTCCCCTGATGACCGCCCAGACCGCCCTCGACCTGATCTTCCGCAACGCCCTGTTGCGATCGTCCCCTACGCCCGTCGATATCGGCGTGAAGAGCGGACGGATCGCCGCGATCGAACCAAAACTGGCCTGCGAGGCGATCGAGATCGATATCGGGGGGCGGCTGGCTCTGCCCGGCTTCGTCGACACCCACATCCATCTCGACAAGGCCTGCCTGCTCGAGCGTTGCGGGCACATCCACGGGACGCTCGGCGATGCCATCCGCGCCGTCTCGGCGATGAAGCGGGATTTTGGCGTCGACGACGTCTATGCTCGCGGCGCAAAAGTGCTCGAGCGCGCCATCGTCCACGGCACGACGCGGATGCGCACCCATGTCGAGGTTGACCCGCGCATCGGCTTGCGCAGCTTCGAGGCGGTCAAGGCCCTCAAGCGCGATTATGCCTGGGCGATCGATCTTGCGCTCTGCGTCTTTCCGCAGGAGGGTCTGACCAACGATCCCGGAGCCGAGGATCTGCTGGTCCGGGCCTTGCGCGACGGCGCCGAAGCGATCGGCGGCTGCCCCTATACGGACACCGACCCGAACGCGCATCTCGCGCGCATCTTCGACCTCGCCGAGGAATTCGACCTCGACGTCGATCTCCATCTCGACTTCGATCTCGATCCCTCCTGGTCGCATCTCGACGAGGTCTGCCGACAGACCGAACAGCGCAACTACGGCGGTCGCGTCGCGATCGGACATGCCACAAAACTCTCGGCCTTGCCGCCGGAACGGCTGAAGGCGGCCATCGCGCAATTGGCGAAGGCCGGCGTCGCCGTCACCGTGCTACCCGCGACCGATCTCTACCTGATGGGACGCGAGGCCACCCACAACGCGCCGCGCGGCCTGACGCTCGCGCACAAGCTCGCCGGCGACGGCATCATCTGCTCGGTCGCGACCAACAACGTGCTCAATCCCTTCACGCCGTTCGGCGATGCCTCGCTGCTGCGAATGGCGAACTTTTACGCCAATGTCGCCCACGCCACCGTCGGCGACTTCGACATCTGCCTCGATCTCGTCACCGAACTGCCGGCGCGGTTGATGAACCTCACAGACTACGGGATCGCGATGGGCAAGCCCGCCGATCTCGTCGTGCTCGACACGCAGGACAGCCGCTTCGCCATCGCCGAGCTGCCGGATATCTTGATGGGGTTCAAGAGCGGGCGGCAGACTTTTGAGCGGAAGCGAGCGACGCTGCTTAAGCCGCAAGACTGAGCCACACAACGACAAATCGACCAACGGAGCAACCGGATGGCCTTCGACAAGATCTTCCTGAACGCCCGCTTCGACGGCGGGGCTCGCCATCACATCGCGGTCAAGAACGGGCGTATCGCCGCGATCATGCCGGCTGACACGCCCACCGGCGGTGCCGAGACGATCGACCTCGGCAACGCCCTCGTCGTTCCCGGCTTCGTCGAAGGCCACATCCATCTCGACACCAGCTTCTATGGCGACGCCTGGCGTCCGCACAAGCCATGCACTGATGGATTCAACGTGCATGAGCGCGTGGCTTTCCAGGCCCGGAATATGGCCGAGGCTGCGCCGATGGACGTGCGAGCGCGCAACCAGCTCGATCTCTGCATCGCCCACGGCAGCACGCAGATGCGCAGCCACGTGATGGTCGACGGCTCGGTCGGCCTGAAGTCGCTGGAGACGATCTTGCGCGTGCGCGAGGACTATCGCGGCCTGATCGACATCCAGCTCGTCGCCTTTCCCCAGAGCGGCATTTTGGCAAGCCTGGGCACGCCGCAATTGCTCGACGAAGCCATCGGCCTCGGCGCGAACCTCGTCGGTGGGCTCGATCCCGCGAGCTTCGATCGCGATGTCGAGAAGCATCTGGATGTGGTGTTTGGCGTCGCCAACAAGCACGGCATCGACGTCGACATTCACCTGCACGATATGGGCACGCTGGGCGCATTCGAGATCGAGCAGATCGCAGCGCGCACGCGTGCGCTCGGCATGGAAGGTCATGTCGCCATCAGCCACGCTTACGGGCTCGGCGATATTTCCGCAGATCAACTCAAGACAGTCGCCGACACCCTCGCCCGCTCCGGCGTCGCGATCATGACGAATGCACCCGGCGCCCGCGCCTTCCCGCCTATCCTGGCGCTGCGTAGCGCCGGGGTGACCGTGTTCAGCGGCAACGACAACATCCGCGATTCCTGGTGGCCCTATGGCGACGGCGACATGCTGCGCCGGGCGACGACGCTCGGCTATCGCTCGGGCTTCAACATCGACGAGGAATTGCGTATCGCATTCGATGTTGTCACCCAAGCCGGCGCGAAAGCGCTGCGGCTCGACGGCTACGGCCTGCGCGTCGGCGCCAAAGCCGATTTCGTCACACTGAATGCGGAACATGTTCCGGAGGCTGTGGTGGCGGTGCCGCAGGGTCGCTCCGTGTACAAGGAGGGCAAACTTGTTGCGTCGAACGGTAAAATAGTCGGAAAACGCAGCTAATCCCCCGATCGTTTCCATCCGATTTTACCGCCGATCTGGGCGGTGGCTGAGTCCGGTAGAATCCCGGTCCGTAGCCCCCACGCGTTGCGAGAAGGGTCCGGTCGTCTTACTAAGACCTTGCACTGACCATCTGCGTTTACTGAAGTCTGGATATGTTCAGCGCATTCAGCAGCATTGATTACCAGTCCCTTCGGGCCAGCACGCCCGCCGAAACCGCCGTCAAGCGGCTCAATGGCATTGGTGAGGTCCTGTCGGGCCTCGACATCTCGGCGATCCAAACGCAGGACGACACGGCTCGCGCGCTGCGGACGCTCGACACCGCCGACAAGTGCATTCGCATGATCCTGACCGAATTCAGGACCGAGCGCACCAAGGACGTCGTCGGCGAAGCCACGCGCCTCATCGACTTGATCGAGGCCGCCCGCGACGAGATCTCGGGCTATCGCGACTGCGGCAGTATCCCGAGCTAAGCGGGTGCGTTCGGCTCTAACGCTTGATCTTCGCTAGAATGCGATCCGCCTCGGTGCGCCAATCCGCGCTACGCGCAAATTCCTTCGTTCCCTTCGTGCCGAACAGGCCCTTGTCGGCGAGATCGGCCACCCAGGCCTGACGCTCGGCCGTACCCTGCGCCGACCACGGCGTCAGCCCCGCCTCGCGCACGGTCTCTGCGACCTCGCGCACCTCTTCGGCACGGCGGCGGCCGTGCTCGATCGCGCGCTGGAAGAAATAAGCGCCCTGCTTTTCCCAATCGATCGCGGGAAAGGTTTCCGTCAGCGAAGCCAGCACCGCGTCCTCGACGCCATAGGCCCGCGCGGTCGTAAAACTCTCGATGACCATGGCCTCGAGGCCCTTGATCATGATGCTGCGGCACATCTTCACGGCTGAAGATACACCGAGCTTGTCGCTCGCGACCTTCGCCGCAAAGCCGATCGTATTCAGCAGCGGCTCGAGCTCCTTCGCGCCGGGACCGCCCAGCAGCAGCGGCACCTTGATCCGATAAGGCGGCACCGAGGTCATCACGGCACCCTCGACATAGCGGCCCGCGGCGCCATCGATCAGCGCCGCCGCACGCTGCTTGGCGCCCGGCGAGGCCGAGTTGAAATCGAGGAACCAGGTGCCCTGGTTGATCGCACCCGCGCAGGCTTTTGCCACTGGCACCGCCTGGCTCGCGGTGACGGCGGAGATGATGAAATCGGATTTCGCCGTCAGCTCGGTGTGAGAGGCAGCGAGCGCCACGCCGAATTTCGTCGCGTGCTCTTTCAGCGATGCGCCCTGCTCGTCTCCGAGCTTGATGTCATAGGCGGCGACCCTGATGTCCTGTTGGCGCAAATCCTCAGCAAGAATCCTGCCGACCTCGCCGTAGCCAACCAGCCCGATCTGCCATCGCCTCGGATCCGACATCAGTTCAACCCTCGTGTCGTCGCGTCGAAGAGCTCCTCGACTGCATAGCGGCGCGGAATCAGCCCCTGCTGGAATGCGTAGTCGACGATCAGCTCCAACGGCTTTCTGTTCGCCTCGATCCCGAACGGAACGAAGTCGGGCGTCGCTGGCGATCCTACCTGCGCCTTGTTCTGCTTGAGCAGATCATAGATGCCCGCAACCACGTCGGGGCGCGATCTCGCGAGGCTCTCGGTCACGACCACGAGATGATTGACCGGCACCACGCCGCGGCGGGCAAACCATCTCGCGCCCTCAGCAGCCGGATCGGGAAATAGCGGCTTCAGCTTTGGGTCGTTCGACGTCTCGCCGAGGACAGCGTCGACCTCGCCGTCAAGCAGCATCTCCAAAACCTTCTTGTCCTTCGGCGCCCGCTCGGTGGTGTCGACATATTCGGCGACATGCGGATCCTCGAACGTCACCCAGCGGATCCTGTCGAGATTGACGCCATAGTCGTTGGCGAGGATGCCCCTGATCCAGGCTCCCGTCGTCGTCGTGAAGGAGCGGATACCGACGCGCTTGCCTTCGAGATCGGATGGCCCCAGCATCCCACGCGCGGGATTGTACAGCGCATAGGAATGCTGGAAGCGGCCCATCATGGTCGCGGGCAGCAGCACCAGCGGCTTGCCGTGCGCTTTTGCCATCAGATAGGTGACGATCGCCATCTCGCAGACGTCAAACGCCTGCTCGCGCACCATCGGCCTGAAAGCCGCGTTGGTCGGCGTGTACTCGATGAAATCGAGGTCGAACAGCTCGGAGCGGAGCTCGCCGCGCTTCATCGCCTGGACATGGGGGTGACTGCCGAGCACAGCCTTCAGCTTGAGACGGTCCATCGGTGCGCTCCGCTTCTTTTATCCCGCTTAGACGTCCTCTGGATTGTCGACGTAGACGAGCCCGGCCTTCGCCAGCGCCTCGCGCATGCTGTACATGTCGAGGCCCAGCTCGCCCGAGGCAAGGCGCTTGCGCTTGCCGCCCTCGTCGGCATTGCGCTTCTTCGCCTTCTCGGCGACCTCGGTGGCATAGCGCTTCGGCACCACCACGACGCCGTCGTCATCGGCGACGACGACGTCGCCGGGATCAACGTTGACGCCGGCGCAGACCACGGGGACGTTGACCGAGCCGAGCGTGGCCTTGACCGTGCCCTTGGCCGAGACCGCGCGCGACCATACCGGAAAACTCATCTCATGCAGCGCTTTGACGTCGCGGCAGCCGGCATCGATGATCAATCCCTGCACACCGCGTGCCTGAAGCGAAGTCGCCAGCAGCTCGCCGAACATCCCGTCGGTATTGTCGGTGGTGCAGCCGACGACGAGGATGTCGCCCTTCCTGCACTGCTCGACGGCGACATGGATCATCCAGTTGTCGCCTGGCTGCGCCAGCACGGTGACGGCGGGACCGGCGATCGACGCGCCCGCCCAGACCGGCCGCAAGTACGGTTTCATCAGGCCGATGCGACCATAGGCCTCGTGCACGGTCGAGACGCCATATTCCGCCATGCCAGCGGGATCGGCACGCTTGATGTTGCGAACGACGACCGGCTTCATGCCAGCACCTCCGCAACCGTCGGGAACAGGCGCTGATAAGACTCGCCATAGGTCATGGGAATGCCGGTGTTGCGGCTACCCTGGATGCCGCGGTTGAGCGCGACGCGCTCGTAATACCCCCACAGATGCTTTTGCGCGGCGAGGATCTGGAACGCCTCGTACTTTTCCTTCCAGACCTCGTCGATCTTCAGAAGCAGGTCCGGCTTGTAGTTGCACTGCTCGGGCTGGTGCGGTTCGAACAGAAACACCGGCGGCGCCGAATATTGGTACTGAGCGCCCGGCTTGTGACCCATGGCCTGCGCGACCACACGGGTCTCCTGCGCGAAGTGCGCCGCGTTCGGATGGTCGAAATTGTAGGGGTCTTCCAGCGCGTGCGTCAGCACGAAGCTCGGATTGAGCTCGCGGTAGATGTCGACCATGCGGTCGAAATGCGCCTCGGTCAGCTTCAGCGGATAGTCGCCGCAATCGAAGAACTCGATCTCCGCGCCGAGCAGCTTTGCCGCCCGCTCCGCCTCGTCCTTGCGGCCCGCCTTGACCGATTCCAGCGTCGCGCCCTTTTCCTTCCAGGCGAACTGGCTCTCGCCGCGCTCGCCGAAGGACATGCAGACGATCTTCATGCGATAGCCCTTCTTCGCATGCAGCGCGATGGCGCCACCGGCGCGCCAGATGAAATCGCCGGGATGGGCGGTGATCACGAGACCTGTTTTCATGGGACTACTCCCCTCTTTCGTTCGTCAACATCATAGGCTGGTTGCGTCATCCCGGCAGCAATTTCATCAGGCCGCGGCAGCCGCAGGTTCCTCGCCGTCGAGCACGCGCTTCAGGCGCTCGCGATCGAGTGCCCCTTCCCATTTGGCAATCGCGATGGTCGCCACCGCGTTCCCGATCAGATTGGTCGGCGTCAGCCCTTGCGACATCAGGCGATGGATGCCGAGCACCAGCGCGACGCTCGTCACCGGGATGGAGCCGGTGGCGGACAGCGTCGCCGCCAGCACGACAAAGGCCGCGCCCGCGATGCCCGCCGCGCCCTTGGAGGTCACGAGCAGAATCAGCAGCAGCTCGATCTGCTCGGCGAGCCCCAACGGGGTGTTGGTCGCCTGCGCCAGGAACACGGAAGCGGCGGCAAGGTAGAGACAAGTGCCGTCGAGATTGAATGAATAGCCGGTTGGGATCACGAGCCCAACCACGCTCTTCTCGCAGCCGGCTTTCTCCAGCTTGGTCAGCATCCGCGGCAGCACCGTCTCGGACGACGTCGTGGCGATGCAGATCAATAGCTCCTCCCAGATGTAGCGGATCAGCTTCAGCAGCGAGAAGCCACAGAGACGCGCCACCGGGCCGAGCGCCACGATGATGAAAATCACGCAGGTGAGATAGAACCCGCCCAGCAGCTTGCCGAGCGAGGCCAGCGAGCCGACGCCGAACTTGCCGACGGTAAAGGCGATCGCGCCAAACGCGCCGATTGGAGCTGCCCACATCACGAAGCCGACCACGGCAAACACCATCCTGGCGGAGATGTCGATCAAATTGACCAGGGGTGCGGCGCGCTCGCCGAGCTGCACCAGCGCGAAGCCGCACAGCACCGAAATGAACAGGACCTGGAGGATGTTGCCCTCGGCAAAGGCGCCGATGAACGTCGCGGGCACGATATTCATCAGGAACGGCACGAAGCCGATCACCGCCGTCTGCTTGACGTAAGGCTCAACCGCGCTGGCATTGATGCTGGCGGGATCGATGTTCATGCCGGCGCCTGGCTTGAGCACATTCACCGCGATGAGACCGATGATCAGCGCGATCGTGGTCATGACCTCGAAATAGATGATGGCCTTGACCGCGACCCGCCCGACCCGCGCCATGTCGGCCATATGCGCGATGCCATGGACGACGGTGCAGAAGATGATCGGCGCGATCAGCATCCGGATCGCCTTGATGAAGGCGTCCCCGAGCGGCTGCATCTTCGTGCCCGCCTCGGGACTGACGATCCCAAGCGCGATGCCGGCTGCCATGGCAATGAGCACCTGGATCCAGAGCTCCTTCCACCAGGCGCGGGCGCGCGGCTTGTCGACCGCCATCGCCGTCATTCGTCGAATCCAAACAGCCGCGCGGGATTATCGACCAGGATCTTCTGCTGAAGCTCCGGCTCCGGCGCGAATAGCGGGATCAGATCGACGAGGTCGCCATCATTCGGCATCACCTTGACGTTGGGATGTGGCCAGTCCGTGCCCCAGATGATGCGGTCGGGCGCCGTCTCGACGATCTTGCGCGCGAACGGCACGGCATCGGTGAATGGTGGGCCGGCGGAGGACACCCGTTCCGAGCCGCAGATCTTGACCCAGCACTTTTCGTCACGCTGCATCAGCTCGATCAAGATCTTGAACGGAAGCTGGTCGAGCCCCTCGGAGGCCTTCACCCGCCCCATATGGTCAATGGTGTAGCTCAGCGGCAGCCTTGTCAGCATGTCCGCATATTCGGGCAGGTCGATCGCATCGAAATGCAGATCGACGTGCCAGCCGAGCGCCGCGACCATCGCGATGATGCGGTTGAATACACTCTTGTCAGGGACGCCGCCGAGATGGCGGACGAAATTGAAGCGGCAGCCGCGGAAGCCGCCCTCGTGCAGAGTGCGAAGCCCGCGTTCGGTGATGGTGTCGTCGATATTGGCGACCGCGCGATAGGCGCCGTTACTCTGCGCGATGGCGTCGAGCGCCACCGTATTGTCGATGCCATGCACGCTGGCATTGACGATGACCGCGCGCTCCACACCGAGCTTGGCGTGCAGGACCTTGAAGTCCTCGAGCGGAGCATCCGGCGGCGTGTAGGAACGATCCGGCGCATAAGGATATTTCGCGCCGGGCCCGAAGATGTGGCAATGCGCATCGCAGGACAGCTTTGGCAGCCTGAACTTCGGCGTGCGCGTGTTTGGATCCGGCGGCGGAATGGTTGGCGTGTACATCATATTCATCAGCTGAACTTGAAGAGGCGGGCGGGATTGTCGACCAGCAACTTCTGCTGGATCGCCTTGCCGGGCGCGTAGAGCGGGATCAAATCGACAAGATCGCCGTCATTCGGCATCACCTTGACGTTGGGGTGCGGCCAGTCGGTGCCCCAGATGACGCGCCCGGGCGCGTTGTCGATCAGCGCCTTCGCGAACGGCACCGCGTCGTGGAACGGCTTGCCGGCGGCGGAGGCCCGCTCGAGGCCGGTGATCTTGACCCAGCACTTCTCGTCCCTCTTCTGGAGATCGAGCAGCGCAGTGAAGCCGGGATCGTCGAGACCTTTCGCGGCCTGGACCGTGCCCATGTGGTCGATCACGTAAGGCGTCGGCAGCGCGGTCAGGATCGGCGCGAATTCGGCGATCGTGCCGGGCTCGAAATAGACGTCGATGTGCCAGCCGAGCTCGGCGACCCGATGCACGATACGCTGGAACTTGGTCATGTCGCCGACGCCACCGAGGCGCTTGAGGAAGGCGAAGCGGCAGCCGCAGATGCCGCCCTTGTCGAGCGCCGCCAGCTCCTTCCCGGTCATCTCGTCGCTGACATTGGCGATGCCCTTGTAGGCGCCCTCGCTCTGCGCGATCGCATCGGTGACGACGCGATTGTCGGTGCCGTGGACCGTGGCATTGACGATCACGCAGCGCTCGACGCCGATCTTCTCGTGCACACTGCGGAACATCTCCAGCGGCGCGTCGGCGGTGTTGTAGGGACGCTTCTCCGAGAAGGGATAACGGGACGCCGGCCCGAAGATGTGGGTGTGGCTGTCGCAGGATTTCGGTGGCAGCTTGAACGACGGCGTCTTGGGATTTGGATCCGGCGGATCAATCGTCGGGATCGGCTTGGATTCGGCTTTGGGCTCGGCCCCTTGCGCACGCGCTTGGCTCGCGCGCGCGGCGCCGGCCAGTCCGGTCAAGAGATGCAAGCACTCCCGCCTGTTCATTTCCTCAAACACCCCATCACATGTCCGCTTGCGAGCGGAAGCGCTGTTACGCGCCTCCACTCGGGCGGTTTCTTTCAAGTCTTGCTGCTGACGACCGGCCGTCGCTTCGCGGGTACGGCCTGGTCGAGCGCCGGCGCCTGAAAGGCGGCGACGGTGGCCTGCACCAATTGCTCGATGGCATTGGCGGGATCGCCGCCGTCGGCCTCGCCGCGCGACAGGCGCGAGACGCGATCCGGCGTCACCAGCGAGTAATAGAGTGCGCCGAGCAGGAAGTGGCTGCGCCAGACGATGTCGGTGCGCGGAATGTGCGGCAGGCTGTCGTGGATCGCGTCGATAAAGGCGTGGCTGGTGTCGTCAAAGGTCTGCGCGATGATTTTTCGCGCGACCTCGTTGCCTTCCGCCGACATCACGGCGCGCAGCCGCGTGAAGCGCGCGCCGCCGCCGGCAAGATCGCTGCCGGATGTGAAGGCCGGCACCACATAGGCCCGCACCACCGCTTCCAGCCGGTCCTGGAGATCGCGCACGCGCTTGGCGGCGGCGAGCAGCTCCGAGCGGCGCAAATTCATCGGCCCGCAATGGCGCCGGTAGATCTCCAGCAGCAAGCCGTCCTTGGTCTTGAAATGATAGGTCACGCTGCCGGGATTGGCCCCGGCCGCCTGTGCGATGTCGCGCACCGAGACGGCGTTGAAGCCGTTGGTGGCGAACAGCTCCTCGGCCGCGGCGAGGATCGCCTCGCGCATGTTCGGCTTGCGGGCCGTTTCCTTGCTGGTGGGCTTGCGTAGCATGTGATTTGTACTATCGTACAAAAGATAAGGTCTCGTCAACAAAAACCACGGGCAACGTCCGGAAGCGGCTCGGAACACCACCGCACGGACGCGAATGCCCCAAGGAGTGCTGAATATGCTGGGGTTGAACAAGAAGGTCGGCGCCGTGATGCTCGGTGCCGGTCTGCTGCTCGCAGGCGGCTTCGCGCAAGCCGCCGACAATTATCCGAGCAAGCCGGTCCACATTCTCGTGCCCTACGCCGCCGGCGGCGCGGTCGACGTGCTGGCGCGGACGCTCGGCCAGGCACTCGCAAAAGCCTGGGGCCAGCAGCCCGTGATCGACAACCGCCCCGGCGCCGGCGGCATCGTCGCCTCGCAGGCGCTGACACAGGCCGCGCCCGATGGCTACACGCTGATCCTGGTTGCCAGCGGCCATCCGCTGAACCAGTTCATCTATCCGAGCGTGCCCTATGACACGTTCAAGGATTTTACCGCGATCAGTGAAGTCGCCTCCTCGCCGCTTGCGATCGTGGTGGCCAAGGACAGCCCCTACAAGACGCTCGGCGATCTTCTGGCCGCGGCCAGGAAGGAGCCGGACAAGCTCTCCTACGGCATGTCCGGCAACGGGACCTCGGCGCATCTCGCCGGCGAGCTTCTGAAATACATGTCCGGCACCAAGATCGTCGCGATCCCCTACAAGGGCGGGGCGCCGGCGCTGACCGCCGTGATCGCGGGCGAGATTCCGCTCAGCATCAATCCGCTCGCGGAAGCGATCGGCCAGCTCGAAGGCGGCGGCCCGGTGCGCGCGCTCGCGGTGACCACGGCCGAGCGCTCCAAGGCGCTACCTGATGTCCCGACCGTCGCCGAGTCCGGCGTCCCCGGCTACGATGTCTCGGTCTGGTGGGGCATGCTTGGACCGGCAAAAATGCCGCCGGAGATCGTCGCAAAACTCGAGACCGACCTGAAGGCGGCGCTGCAGGATCCGAATGTGCTGGCGACGCTCGGCAAGATCGGCGCGGCCCCGGTCGGCTCCTCCGCCAAGGATTTCGATGCCTACATGCATGCCGAGACGACCAAATGGGAACCGGTGCTGAAGGCTGCCGACATCCGCGCGCAGTGAGACCATTCACATGAGGACTTCTTCTGGGCACGTTGCACGCGGCGCCGTGCTCGCAATCGCAGTCGTCAGCATGTTCGGCGCGCTCGCGCACGCCGACGGGGAAGCAAAACTGCTGGCGCCGAGCGGCACGTTGCGCGTCGGCATCTATCCGGGCAGCCCGACCTCGATGGTCACAGATGCAGCCGGCAAGCCGCACGGCCTCGCCTACGATCTCGGCGGAGAGCTGGCGAACCGGCTCGGCGTTCCCATCGACTATGTCAGGTTCCAGCGTGTCGCCGACATCGTCACCGCGATCCACGACGGCCAGGTCGATTTCACCGTGACCAACGCCACCCCGGCCCGCGCCAACGAGGTCAGCTTCAGCCAGCCCGTGCTGGCGATCGAGCTCGGCTATCTCGTTCCAGTGAATTCCCCGATCGGCAAGATCGAGGATATCGACAAGCCGGGCGTGAAGATCGGCGTCACCAAGGGCTCGACCTCCGAGCGGACGTTGCCTGCAAAGTTCAAGAACGCAACCATCGTTCCTGCCGAGAGCGTCAAGATCGCCATCGCCATGTTCGGCCGCGGCGAGATCGATCTCTACGCCACCAACAAGCCGACGCTATTCGAGATGTCCGACCAGATGCCGGGCGCAAAGATCCTCGACGGCAATTGGGGCGCCGAGCACATGGCCATCGCGATCCCCAAGGGACGTGAGAGCGCGCTCCCGCTGCTCAACAGCTTCGTCGCAGAGGAGCAGTCGTCCGGCGCCTTGGATACGATCCAGCAGCAGGCGGGCTTACGCGGCGCGACGAAGGCTAATAGGGCAGGACCGCACCGCTCAATTGCGCGCGTTCGCGCAGCAGGGCTTCCGGCATCTCGTCGCGGATAGCCCGCTCAACGCTGTCCGGCTCGCTCCGCTTCCCCGTCCCATGCAACAGCATTCCGCTGATGCAACCGTCGCCGAACTGGGCTAGCTTGGGCCACTCATGACCAGACGAACCGGCAGCGCCGATCTTCCCCTCCACACCGGGCGGGTTCCGCCATGGCTGGCGAGCCGCATGGCCTCGCTCGGCGCGATTGTCACGCAGGCGGTGGTACATCATTACGGCCGCGATGCATTCCTGCAGCGGCTGTCGCATCCGTTCTGGTTCCAGTCGTTCGGCGCCGTGATGGGGATGGACTGGCACTCCTCAGGGATAACCACCTCCGTGATCGGTGCACTGAAGCGCGGGCTCGGCCCGCTTCAGGACGAGCTCGGCATCTATGTCTGCGGCGGCCGCGGCCAGCATTCGCGCAAGACACCGGACGAGCTGATGCAGCTCGGCGACCGCATCGGCTTCGACGGCGCAAAGCTCACGCGCGCCAGCCGGCTGGTGGCGAAAGTCGACAGCGCCGCCGTGCAGGACGGCTTTGATCTCTATCTCCACGGCTTCTTCGTCACAGCCGACGGCAAGTGGACCGTCGTGCAGCAGGGAATGAACGGCGACAAACGCCAGGCCCGGCGTTATCACTGGCACTCGGAAGCGCTGAAGAGTTTCGTCGAGGCCCCGCACAGCGCGATCGACGGCCCGCAGCAAGGCGAGATCGTCAATCTCACCGACCATCGCGCCGACGTCTCGCGCCATGCGCAGCTCGAGCTGCTGACCGACCTCGGCCCCGATCGCATCCTCAACGAGTTCGAGCGGCTCACCGGGACTCCGCCCGAGCCGGCGCAGGCGATGCTGCCGCATCTGATCATGCCCGCGCACCATGATGTCAGGCCGAAGGACGTGTTCGCGCGCCGCCTGCATGGCACGCTGGCAGCTGCCGCCGAGCGCGGCCCGGTCGACTTCCCCGAGCTGTTGCTGACGCCGGGTGTCGGCGCGCGCACCGTGCGGTCGCTGGCGATGGTCGCGGAAGTCGTGCACGGCGCACCCTATCGCTTCAAGGACCCGGCGCGCTTCTCGCTCGCTCATGGCGGCAAGGACCGGCATCCCTACCCCGTCCCGATCAAGGTCTATGACGAGACCATCCGCGTGCTGAAGGGCGCGATCGAGAACGCCAAGCTCGGACGCGAGGAGGAGATGCAGGCGATCAAGCGCCTCGACGACCAAGCGCGGCGGCTCGAGCGCACCGCGCAGGGGCCGTCGGTTGAGGCCTTCATCGCCGGCGAGCGCGCGGCTTCGCCTGAGCTCGATGGTCGTTCAGTATTCGGCTGGGAGCGCGACCTCGCCACACCAAAAAAACGGACCGGGTGATCGGGTCCGCAGTTGGACGGGAGGACGCTTCTCCACGTGGATCAATCGTTCGTAGGCTCCTCGTCATGTCCAAGGCGATTGGCTGCGTGATCCTGATACTGCTCGGTCTGGATGAATTTGCTATCCATGCCTCTGATGTCGGAATGCTGCGCCTTGTCGCGATTGGACAGGACCTCGTTGTCGCCGATCTTGTCCTTCGCTATATCGGCGAGGGCACCGGTACCGTCGCCCTTGCCATGCATGCCCGCTCCGAAATGCGTCTTGCTGCCACGTCCACCTGGCATCGGCTTACCCTCTTGAAATGCTCGCCCCCGAAGCTCAGTGTTTCTGCTGCTGCGGTGAAGGCTTGGGCGGCTTATGGCCGCTCTGCCCCGGATTGTTGTGCTTGTTGTGATCGCTCTCCTGGTTGAGGCCGCCGCGACTCACCGCAAACTCGCTATGCCGCGCCTCCGGTCTGGGACGATGAACCCTCGTGTCCTCCGGATTGTGGCCAATGGCCTGCTCGAGCTGGCGCCGATCGGGTGCATCGGTCTTGCGCTCGAGGATGCGGACCTGTTGTTCATGGGTTTTCTTGCCTTGCATCTCGATCTCCAATTCCTCTCACCGGCCTCTACGTGGTGAGCCACTGCGCGCGACGTCCTTGTCGATACCGCCGCCAATGGTGACATCATTCTCGACGTCGCCTTCGATCGTGTTCTCGCCCATCGCGTCTTCCAGATCGTCAGGCGAAGTACCGGCCATGTTCGTTCCCTTCGATCCACCGATCAGGGGATTTTCGCGCATGTCCTTGCTGGTTGGAGTGTACAGTTTCGGTTGCTTGCTGCTCATGGATCACCTGCCTCCTCCCTTTCCGGCGGGATCATGCCGGTGATGGGAATCATGCTCACCGCCGCCGCCCGACACCCGGCTGTGCTGCCGGTGCGGGTCGTCCGCCGGTGGTTTCTTGATCTCCAGCGGCGCCTTCGCGTTCTCGTGCGAAGCGCCGGGCCCGCCCTGACGAATGGTGTTTGGTGTCTTGGTGGATGTCGACATGGGAATGCAGCCTCCTTAGCGGTCCTGCTGGTAGCCCTGATTGGTCGTGTTCTGCTTGATGTTGCCCTGCTGACCCTGCTGGTTCGGATTCTGCACGCGCTGCTGACCGTGCGGCACATGGTCTGGGGGCGTCCGTTTGTCGTCCCCGGTTCCCTTTCGGCTTTGATTGGCATTTGGCACTGGTGGCATTTTGCTGGTCATGTCGGCCTCTTGCGAAAATGGTGCGGCGAAACTGATTTCGCGCACTGGTTTCAAAGTCGCGCCATGTCGGTGGGCGCGGAAATGTCCTTCAACGCATCCTGCGCCCATTCGTCATCAGTCCTGCTGATGTCGGCCAGCGCGACGACGCCAACCAGACGCTTTTGCCTGTTGAGCACCGGCAGGCGTCGGACCTGATGTGTCGCCATCTGTTGCGAGGCGCCTTCCACGTCGTCGTCCTCGAAGCAATAGCAAACGCCCTCCGACATCACCTCACGAACCGAGGTGTTGCCGGCTGATCGCTCCTCAGCGACCGCACGCATGACTATGTCTCTATCTGTGATCATGCCGACCAGACGATCGTTTTCGCCGACCGGAAGCGCGCCGACGTTGTCGGCCCGCATCCAACGTGCGGCTTCGCGGATGGTCATGTTGGGATCTGCAATATGCACCGACGGCGTCATGATTTCCCGAACTTGCATGATTGCACCTCTATGATCTTGCGAGCTCCATGGATAACGCGGCCGTTCTACAGAAGGTTTCGAGGCCTGGTGCGACGTTCGCTTTGGCTCCGACGAATCCTGTATCGTCGTACGCAGGTTCCGCGCTCGACCGATGGAACTGGCCGGTCTGGCGATTTCTCGAAGACCCCGGGGGTCAGTCCGCTTGCGCGAGGGAACGCTCAGGCACCATTTGCGCGGCAGCGACATGCGTTCCGCGGCCGTCTGCCGCGACAGGAAGTCGCGCAATGGCACGAAGGCCCGGACGCCTGCGCCAGCGGACCTGCGCGGGATCGACGGCCAGACCCAATTTCGGCCATCGCACGAACAGTGCCTCCAGCGCGCAAGCCGCCTCGATCCGCGCAAGCTGATGTCCGAGACAGAAATGGATTCCCGTGCCGAAGGACATGTGGCGGTTGGGCTTGCGTTCGAGATCGAGCCGCGCCGGCTGGTCGTGCACCGCCGGGTCCATGTTCGCCGCCGCGAGCATGACCATGACGCGATCGCCTTTGCTCAGGCGGACGCCTTCCAGCTCAACGTCCCGCCGCACATAGCGCGGTTTTGAAAACTGCACCGGCGAGACGAAACGCAAAAATTCCTCGACCGCGAGCCCGACGCGGCTCCAGTCCTCTTCCAGCCAGTCACGCAATCCTGGATTCCTGAGCAGTTCGTAAACCGAGCCGCTGATGAGATGCGTGGTGGTCTCCGAGCCCGCCGCGAGCAGCAGGAACACCATCGAGACCATTTCGTCCGGCGTGATCTCACCGCCCTCGCGCTCGACCTGGACCAGCTCGGCAATCAGGCCCTCGCCGCCCCGCTCGCGCGCGATCTGCAATTGCTCTTCGAGATAGAAGCGCATCTTGCGGAACGCGAGCAGCAGACGAAAGAAGCTGACGACGTTCGTCAGCGAGGACATCGCATTGGCCCAGGCAATGAAGCGCGGGCGATCGGCCATCGGCAGACCGAGCAGCTCGGAGATCACCGAGAGCGGCAGGATGCGCGCATAGCTCTGAACGAGATCGGCAGGGCTGCCGTTCGCAAACAGCTCATCGGCCAGGCCATCCGCGATGGCACGGATGCGTGGCTCCATCGCAACGATGGCGCGGCGGCGAAAGGCCTCGTCCACGATGCTGCGCAGCCGTGTGTGATCCGGCTCGTCCATCGTCAGCATGTTGTTGGCGATGGTCCTGACCAGCCCCGGCATCCACCAGCGCAAGCCGGCAACGTCGCCATCTTCCTTGCGCAGCGTGAAGATCGTGCTGTCCTTCAGCACCTGCGCGGTCGCATCGTGGGTTGTGGTGATCCAGACGTCGCCGACAAGCGGAAAGCGCGTCGCGACGACAGGGCCGGACGCCCGCAGGGCCGCGATGGCCTTGGGCGGATCGCGAAAGAAGGCCTCGCTGGTTAAATCGAGTCGCGGTGTCATGGGATCACCGAACGCATATGGGATCACCGAACATGGGATCACCGAACTGGTTGGTGGCGCGTCAACGAGATGGTGAGCGACGCCGCAGGCGCAAGGGCGGGAACCGGCTTTTTGGGCAGCGGGACTAACCACGCCCCGGCGAGCGCGGCCCGGCCTTGCGCTGCTGCTGGTTGGTATAGGCGTCCCAATGGCTCCAGCTGCCATTGCTCAGGCTTTGCACGTCAGTGCCGAGCGGACGGCGCGTGCGCTTGTCGTGGTCGGCAATGGCGCGTTCGGATTGCGCGATCTTGCGCTTGAGGTCGGCGATCGACTTCTGGGTTTGGCCATCGCGCTTCGAGGACGCGATCTCGCCCATCATGAAGCGCGCGGTTTCGAGCGCCTTCAGCTCGGCGCGGTTCTTCTTCAACTGAACCCGGTGCCAGGCGATGTTGCTGTCGCTGTCCGCAACCATGTGGGAACTCCGCTGATTCGCTCCCACAGTGTATCGCGCGCCGAATCGGCGCCGCAACGCCCGTGCGGCGGCGAAAATGCGGTCTTATTGCGCGAAACTTCCGCGTCTAGCGCTCAGCGAAGGCCTTTTCGACCACGAACTGGGCCGGCTCACCGTGGTTACCTTCGGCGAATCCGCGCTCGCCGAGCAGCATGCGGGTGTCGGCGACCAGCGCCGGGCTGCCGCAGATCATGACGCGGTCATGGGCGGCCTCAAGCCCCGGCAGGCCGATATCGGCAAACAGCTTGCCCGAGGTGATAAGATCGGTGATGCGGCCGCGGTTGCGGAAGGGATCGCGCGTCACGGTCGGGTAGTAGATAAGCTGGTTCTGGATGTACTCGCCGAGCATCTCGTCCTTCGGCAGGTGCTCGGTGATCATCTCGCCATAGGCGAGCTCCTTGACGTGGCGGCAGCCGTGCAGCAGCACGACCTTCTCGAACCGCTCGTAGGTCTCGGGATCCTTGATCACGCTAAGGAACGGCGCAAGACCCGTGCCTGTGCCGATGAGATAGAGATTGCGGCCCTCTTCGAGATTGTCGATGACAAGCGTGCCGGTCGCCTTGCGGCTGACGATGATCTCGTCGCCTTCCTTCAGGTGCTGGAGCCGCGAGGTCAGCGGGCCGTCCGCCACCTTGATCGAGAAGAATTCGAGGGTGTCCTCGTAATTGGCGCTGGCGACGCTGTAGGCCCGCAGCAGCGGCTTCTCGCCGACCTTGAGCCCGATCATGGTGAACTCGCCGTTGCGGAAACGGAAGGTCGGGCTGCGGGTGGTCTTGAAGGAGAACAGCGTGTCGGTCCAGTGATGGACGCTCAAAACGCTTTCCTGATTGAAATTGCTCATCTCACCTTCCCTGTCGCTTCCAATGCGGTTTTTCGAGGCCGGTCAGCTATGCGTCATTAATACACAATCATTCGTACACAAATGAATAATCCGACTTGATCCCGCGGTCAAGGCTGCCCAAGATCGAAAGCGTTGCAGTTAGGAATAAGGAGCCCTTCCATGGCGCATGACGCACCCCAGGCCACCGGACCCTCGAAGCTCGTGATCCGAAATATCGGCCTGATCCTGTCCGGCGCGATGGAAAAGCCGATCCTGGATGGCGACACCATCGTCGCCGAGAACGGCAAGATCACCGCGATCGGCCGTTTCAAGGACGTCAATACCGACGATGCGACCACCATCGTCGAGGCCAACGGCACCACGGTGGCGCCGGGCCTGATCGATAGCCACGTCCACCCCGTCGCGGGCGACTGGACGCCGCGGCAGAACCAGATCGGCTGGATCGACAGCAACCTGCACGGCGGCGTCACCACGATGATTTCCGCCGGCGAGGTTCACATGCCCGGTCGCCCGCGCGACGTCGTCGGGTTGAAGGCGATGGCGATCTTCGCCCAGCGCGCATTCTGGAATCTGCGGCCCGGCGGCGTGAAGGTTCACGCCGGTGCCCCCGTGATCGAATGCGAGATGGTCGAGGAGGATTTCAAGGAGCTGGCCGCGGCCGGCGTCAAGCTGCTCGGCGAAGTTGGCCTTGGCGGCGTCAAGGACGGTCCGACCGCGCGAAAGATGGTTGGCTGGGCCCGCAAATACGGCATCCAGAGCACCATCCACACCGGCGGCCCCTCGATCCCCGGCTCCGGCCTGATCGACAAGGACGTGGTGCTGGAGGCCGACACCGACGTGGTCGGCCATATCAACGGCGGCCACACCGCGCTCCCCGACGATCAGATCCGCTGCATCTGTGAAGGCTGCAAGCGCGGCCTCGAGCTCGTGCACAACGGCAACGAGCGCTCGGCGCTATTCACGCTGCGCATTGCGCGCGAGATGGGCGATCTGCATCGCGTCATCCTCGGCACCGACGCGCCGGCCGGCTCCGGCGTGCAGCCGCTCGGCATTCTGCGCATGGTCTCGATGCTGTCCTCGCTCGGCGATCTGCCGGCCGAGATCGCGTTTTGCCTGGCCACCGGCAACACCGCGCGGATGCGGCAGCTCGATTGCGGCCTGATCGAGGTCGGCCGCTCCGCCGATTTCGTCATCATGGACAAGGCGCAGCACTCGCCCGGCAAGACCATTCTGGAGAGCGTCCAGCTCGGCGACCTCCCCGGCATCGGCATGACCATCATCGATGGCATCGTGCGCACGCAACGTAGCCGCAATACGCCGCCGGCGGGGAGAGTGCCGGAGGTGGTGGCGAAGTAGGCTGGCGAGACGGTGCAGTAGGGTGGGCAAAGCGAA
>NZ_VSSR01000068.1 GCF_008123515.1 Bradyrhizobium cytisi | reverse complement strand
CCCGCTTCATAATGCTCACCTTTCTATCTCGTTAGACTTCCAGTTCTTTTTGTAGCGGAGTGCCGGACGGCGGACGTCTGAGGCGCCGCGCGGTGGCGGCTCGTTTGACATCAGGACGCTCAAGATCGGCTGCTTTGATGATCCAAGGTGCCCCTTTGCAAAGCTGGCTCGCCGCGAGCTGGTCGTCCTTGATCAGACGTCGCACGGTTGACGGGCTGACGGAGAGGGCCGCGGCCGCCTCGTCCAGAGTGACCTCGCCGCGGTCGCGGCGCTCGCCTTCGCGATAGGCTGCAATGTCGTTGTGGCTACGCAAGCTGCACACTCGCGACTTGGTCCATCCATTGCCGCGCCCCGTGGTTTTGCCGGATCGGTTGAGCACCGACGCGATCGCTTTGTCTGGCATCTGCCGCGCCAGCACGCGCACGAGATCGACTGTCTCTCCCGCTGCGCTCCAGCGGTGCTGGCCGGAGCGATTCTTCTTGACCTTGAGAGCGGAGTGGTCGCCGCCGTGCCAGCGGATCACCAGATCGAGCGTGTTGTCCTCGACGCGGACGACGATCTCGTCGATCAGCGTTCGCACGATCCGCTTGCGTGTCTCGGGTAGCACGCCGGCACTTGACCAAGCACGCTCCAGGTCGGCGCCTAGCGTCATCATCCGCTCCCTGTCGGCAGGTGTGAGATCAACAGCGGGCGAAGCCGTCAGTCCCTCCAGCTCGGTCTCCAGATTGCGCACGACCGCCAGCCGGTCGTTCCATCGCTTTTCCAGCTCGGCGGCGACGAGACGATTGTCGGGATCGACGGCATCGTATTGGCGGCGCGCGCGCCCGACCTCATAGCGAGCCTGCTCCAGCGCCAGTTCGACTTGGCCGCGTTTGTCTTCGTTCGCACGGCTGCGCGTAGCCTGCGCGGCGAGTGCCGCCTCGATACCGAGCGGTTGCAGGCGCTCGATCACCTCGGCGGCCACGTCACGATCGATCCGCATGCCGCCGAACGAGATGCAAGGGTCACCGCCATGATTGTTGGCGCCGCCCCGACAATGGTAGCGACCGGTGTTGCCGTCCTTACCGGAGTAGGCGACGTGAAGTTTGCGCCCACAATGGCCACAGCGCAGCAGGCCGGCGAGCAGAGCCTCACCTCGACGCAGGGCACCGCGGCTCATCGGGTTCTTGCCGTTGGCGTTGTCCGCAATCAGGCCGATGTTCCTCTCATGGTCCGCCCAGCTCAGATAACCCTCATGATGGTTCGGGATCAACACCTCCCAATTCTTGCGCTCCTTCTTGAAGCCGCGAACCACCTTCTTACGGCCGGCCTCGATGCTGATGCGGCTGCCGGTGCGCCCGAATGCATACGCGCCGGCATAGATTGGGTTGGTCAGAATGTGCAGGATCGTGTTGTAGACCGGCAGCTTCCACTCGACCAGGCGGCCTTCGGCGCCATAGGTTGCGGCGGGCAACGGAACGCGCTCGTGTCTGAACCAGAAGTGCACCTGACGCACCGACTGCATCTCGGTGAACTTGGCGAAGACGAGCGCGATCGCCTCGCCGACGCGCCGATCCGGGTCCTTCTCGATGCGGTTATGGCCGACCCGCACGTAGCCGACGGCGACCGTCATGAACAGCTCGCCCCGGCGCGCCTTCTGCTTCAGCGCTTCGAGCGAGCGCTGGCGCAGTACCGACAACTCCATCTCGCTCATGGTGCCCTTCATACCGAGCAGTAGGCGATCGTTGGGCTGTCGCGGATCGTAGACGCCGTCCTCGTCGGCGATCAGTGTGCCGACGAGACCGCAGAACTCGAGTAGCGTGTGCCAGTCGCGACCGTTGCGTGCGAGCCGCGACGCCTCAATCGAGACCACGACCCCGACGCGTACCTCACAGATGGCGGCCAGCAGCTTCTCGAAGCCGGGCCGCGCGACGCCACCGCCGGAGCGGCCGAGATCGTCATCGATGACGGCAACATCGCTCCAGCCCAGCTGTCGCGCGCGCTCCGGCAAATTGTACTGACGGCGCTTACTTTCCAGGTTTTTGACGACCTGATCAGGCGTCGACTGACGGATGTAGACGACGGCCTGACGGGCGAGGTGCTCAGGCGTGACCTTGCTCATGAGCGGCCTCCCTCGTCTCTGTGGTTGGCGTGCCCGTCTCGATATTGGCGCCGTCGGCGAGGGCCTCGACCAGCAGCCCCTCGATCAGGCGGACGAGAGTGCTTCTCTGCGACGCCGGAATCTCCGGCGTCTGGCGATCCTCCTCGAACAGGCTCCCTTGCAAGTGGCGTCTTGGTTGCATGATCCCCTCCTTCACGCGGGGGCCATACCCCGCCTTGAGAGGCGATAAGGGCATCGATTCGCGCCCGCAGCTCGACGAGCCTTTCGACAGCCAACCGAGGGCTTGCTGTGAGCGTTGCAGAGCGGGCAATATCCTCGCTCATCCAGGCTGGGATCAGGGCGAGTGTCCCGTCGGGCTGCACCACAACCAGATGGTCCTCGCCAGCGAAGCGCTTGCGGTGCTCGACCTGCACCATCTGCCCGGCCCGAGGATGGAACGGATAGAGGATCAAAACCTCGAACGCCGGACACCCGGCATTGTGACGCTGTCTCGACCGGCGTCGGCAAGAGCTGGATCGCCTGCGCACTCGGCCACA
>NZ_VSSR01000067.1 GCF_008123515.1 Bradyrhizobium cytisi | reverse complement strand
CCGCAATCCCCGGAATCCGCATTCTGCGCTGAGGTGATCAACTGCAAACCGTGAGGACATCGCCCGGCTGCAACAGAAGCCCTCAAAGGGCATCGCCAGATTCCGAAGTTGCATAGCCTGCTCGCCTCCCATCCTCCATCATGCAACTTTGGTCATCGCTGTTCGCGATGGGGCGTGCAGCAAATGAGATAAGCTTTGATGGCGGAACAGGGCACAGCCACGTTTGCTAGCCCCGACGACTTCAGCGCCGCGATCGGAGCTGCGAGACTAGACCTCTTCATCACGGCTGGCGGAGACTTCAACGGGCGGTTGACATGGTTGAATTTAGGCGGGCTGCATGTGCTTTGCGGCCATGAGAATCTGCCGCGTATCGGCTTTCTCGCGCTGCCGCCGGCCCAGGCGATCATCTCGTTCGCAGCTAACAGGGAAGCGTCATTGACATACTGTGGAGTTCGCATGCGTTTCGGCGATCTCGTCTTCCATGGTCTCGGCGAGCGGGTCCATCTAAGGACAGATGAGGAAGGTATTTGGGGGCTCATATCGCTTCCGCCCGCGCTGCTTGCGGCTTGCAGCAACGCCCTGACCGGGCAAAGCATCAGACCGCCTTTAGAAGGTCAGGTGATGCGGCCCACGCTAGGGGCCGCTAAGAACTTGCTGGGTCCGTTTTCGAAGGCTTGTCGTCTCGTTGAAAGCAAACGCGAGCTGATAAGCAATCCGGAGGTTGCGCGGGCCCTTGAGCACGAACTGTTGTACGCGCTTGTCAACTGTCTGACAGTCGACAATGTCGGCGAAAATCCGAGGCGAATACGACGTCACGCCGCTGTCATGGGTCGGTTCGAGGAGGCATTGGCCGCGCGAAACGAGCCCCATCTGAACGTATCTGAGCTCTGCGCAGCGATCGGCGTGCCGGAGCGAACATTGCGACAATGCTGTACCGAATTTCTGGGCATGAGCCCGACGCGGTATTACCTGGTGCGACGGTTGAACAAGGTGCGCGCGGCGTTGCGGCGGGCCGATCCGGAAACGGCCAGTGTCGCGGCAATCGCGCGAGACCATCATTTTCTCGAGCTCGGACGCTTCGCCGTAGCTTACCGGGCCGTATTTCATGAAATGCCGTCATCAACATTGCGCCGCGCCCGAACCAAAATGTGATGAGCACAAAAAAAGTTCTGCCGAAAACGCATAGCGCACAGCCCCGCAACCCAGCACTATCGTCTTCACGTGCTCCCAAGAAGCTGACCGGGATTTGTTCGACAGCACCGGATGCTTTTCCAAGGCGAACGGTCGAGCTTCCAGTTCTTGCTGAACAAATGGAGACGCTCATGAAGCCTTTCACCGGATCTCTTCGACTGGATCGCCGCGCCATTCTCTCTTCTCTGGCGGCGCTCGCGCTGGTTTCGGCTTCACTTCACGTCGGGCCAGCATCGGCACAAGCGCAGCTCGATGCCCTGCCATCTTGGAATGACGGCCCGACAAAGTCATCTATCCTCGAGTTCGTGAAGCGCGTCACAGATCACGACGGTCCGCATTTCGTGCCGTCCCGACAGCGTATTGCAACGTTTGACAATGATGACACGCTTTGGGGGAGCACCCAATGTATGTACAACTCGCCTTTGTGCTCGACCGCGTGAAAAGCCTGGCCCCGATGCACCCGGAATGGAAGGACAAGCAACCCTTCGCGGCAGTGCGGGACGGTGATGTGAATTCGCTCGCCGCTTCCGGTGAGAAGGGCGTTGCCGAACTGGTCGCCGTTACGCATGCCGGCATGACGACGGCGGAGTTTGAGAAGATCGTGACTGACTGGCTCGCCACCGGGCGCGACCGGCGTTTTAAAAGGCCTTACACCGAGTTGGTGTACCAGCCGATGCTGGAATTGCTCGCCTTCCTGCGGGCGAACGGCTTCACGACTTTTATCGTGTCAGGTGGGGGCATCGAGTTCATGCGGCCGTGGACGGAGGCCGTTTACGGCGTTCACCCGGAACAGGTGGTCGGATCTTCGATCAAGACCCGATACGAGATGCGTGACGGCGCCCCTATTCTATTCCGCCTTCCCGAAGTTAACTTCGTCAATGATTAGGCCGGTAAGCCGATTGGCATCAACGAGCATATCGGTCTTCACCCAATAGCAGCCTTCGGCAACTCTGATGGAGATCTCGAAATGCTGCAATGGACGACGCTCGCCTCCGGAGGCCGGTTCGGCCTGATCGTCCACCATACCGACGCCGAGCGCGAATATGCCTACGACCGGCATCACATTTCGGGAAACTGGACGTGGCGCTGGACGCCGCGGCAGTGACCCGATGGACAGTGGTCGATATGAAGAACGACTGGAAACGAATTTTTGCCTTCGAGTAAGGACGAAAATCAACAGGCCTGAGCCAACCATTTTCCTGAAGGTAGTTTTGCCGAAACTGCATAGTGCGAAATCCTGCAACTCGGCAGGATAGCGACAACGACTTCCCTTAACCGGCCGAGATCTCAGATGAACTTCGACAGCACGAAATGCTTTCCAAAGCCGAACGTCGACCATCCGGCAGACGAGGGCGTGGTTTATATTCCCGGCGGGGCCTTTCGCATGGGATCGGACAAGCACTATCCGGAGGAGGCGCCGGTTCACCGGGTTACCGTGGACGGCTTCTGGATGGACCGGACGCCCGTCACCAATCGCCAGTTCCGTGAGTTCGTCAACACGACCGGCTATGTCACTTTTGCCGAACTGACGCCCGATGCGAAGGACTACCCTGGCGCGTTGCCCCACATGCTCAAGGCCGGCTCACTTGTCTTTACGCCGCCGGGGCATTTCGTGGATTTGCGCCACTCGCACGAGTGGTGGACGTTCAAATTTGGCGCCAATTGGCGCCGTCCCTACGGACCGCACAGTAACCTTCGCGGGCTCGACGACCATCCGGTCGTGCACGTCGCCTATTGCGACGTCGAAGCTTACGCAAAATGGGCTGGCAAGGAAGTGCCGACCGAGGCCGAGTGGGAATTCGCTGCGCGCGATGGATTGGACGGCGCGGAGTTCGCCTGGGGCGACGAACTGATGCCCGGTGGCATGCATATGGCGAACACCTGGCAAGGCAACTTTCCGCACGAAAATCTTGTCACTGACGGATACGAGCGGACGTCGCCCGTTACAGCGTTCCCGGCCAGCCAATACGGCGTGCACGATATGATTGGCAACGTTTGGGAGTGGACCGCCGATTGGTACTCGCCAAGACACGAGGCCGATGCGCCGAAGGCGTGTTGCATTCCGGAAAATCCCCGCGGTGGTCCCGAGACTGCAAGCTACGACCCCCGAGATCCGAAGATCAGGATTCCACGCAAGGTGCTTAAGGGCGGCTCGCATCTTTGCGCTCCTAACTATTGCCGCCGTTATCGTCCGGCCGCGCGTCACGCCGAACCGATAGATACGTCGGCCAGCCACGTCGGTTTCCGTTGCATCGTCAGAAAAAGGAGTGCGTCATGAGCAGCGACAAGAGTTCAGAAAATTCCGACACCGACACTGCGCTATCGAGCTCAGGGTTGAAGCGCCGCGATCTGCTCCTGAGCGGTAGTTCTCTCGTTGCAGCTTCGGCGCTTTCGGCTGCCGGACTGACAAGTCCCGCACAGGCACAGCAACCAGCGACGGCGCCAGCGTCGGGCGGGCAACGACCCAACATCGTTGTCATCATGGGTGACGACATCGGCATGTGGAATCTCGGCGCCTATCACCGCGGTATGATGGCGGGTCGAACGCCGAACCTCGATAAACTCGCCGCCGAGGGCATGCTGTTCACGGATTACTACGCAGAGGCCAGTTGCACGGCGGGTCGTGCCAATTTCATTACCGGCGAGCTACCGATCCGCACTGGCATGACAACGGTCGGTCAGGCCGGCGCTCCCACAGGCATACCCGCACAAGCCGTGACCATCGCTACCGCACTAAAAGGCATGGGCTACGCTACCGGCCAGTTCGGCAAGAACCACCTTGGCGACAAAAACGAATTCCTGCCGACGGTGCATGGCTTCGACGAATTTTTCGGCTACCTCTATCACCTGGACGCGATGGAGGACCCCGCGCACCCAGCCTACCCGCAGGAGTTGCTGAATTCCGTAGGTCCACGCAACATGATCCATTCGTATGCGACCAATGTTGACGATCCCACCGTGGATCCGCGCTGGGGCAAAATCGGCAAGCAGAAGATCGAGGACGCGGGCACGCTCTATCCCAAACGAATGGAAACCGTGGACGACGAAATCCGCGACCTCGCGCTAAAATTCATCGACAAGGCCAAGACCGACAACAAGCCGTTCTTCGTGTGGCTCAATCCGACTCGCATGCACATCGTCACGCATCTGTCGCCGAAATACGAAGGGTTGCGCAATTCCAAGAACGGGTGGACGATCCATGAAGCCGGCATGGCGCAGCTCGACGACGACGTCGGAATCGTCATGCAGAAGCTCAAGGACCTGGGCGTCGACGACAACACCATCGTGGTGTTCACCACTGACAACGGCACCGAGGTTTTCACGTGGCCCGATGGCGGACAGACGCCATTTGCACAGAGCAAGGGCACAGTTCTGGAAGGCGGCTTCCGCGTACCCTGCATGATCCGCTGGCCGGGCAAGGTGCCCGCTGGCAAGGTTGAGAACGGTATCATCTCCGGTCTGGACTGGTTTCCGACTTTCCTCGCCGCGGCCGGCAACCCGAACATCGCCGAAGAGCTGAAGACGGGCAAACAGATCGGTGACACGACCTACAAGTGCCATCTGGACGGCTACAACCAGATGGACATGATTACCGGGAAGGGGCCCTCGAACCGGCACGAAATATTTTACTTCGGCGAAAGCGACTTGGGTGCCGTGCGCATCGACGACATGAAGTATCGCTTCATCGACCAGCCTGGGGGCTGGTTGGGTGAAAAAACCAAGCCCGATGTACCATACCTCACCAACCTTCGCCTCGATCCCTTCGAGCGCACCGGCTGGCCCAATGCCGGGAGCAAAGAGGGAGCGCAGCAATACTTCGACTGGTTCAAATACGAATTCTGGCGCTTCGTGTTTGTTCAGCAGTATGTCGAGAAGCTGGCGATGACTGCGATCGAATTTCCACCGATGCAAAGGGGAGCGAGCTTCAACCTTGAGGCCGTAAAGGCAAAGATCGAGGCGGCCAGAGCAGCCATCGCGAAGTAGCGGCAAAATCGGACATCGCCCCGAACCCCGGGGCGATGTCTCAAGACAACCGTCTTGCAACATTCAAAGAATACCCGCCGCGCTAGAAAGCGGCGAGCTTCACCATTTCGCAAATCTTGGAAAGATTTGAGCGGAAGCGGCGGCCACAATGGAGGCCGCTCAGCAAAGAGGCGAGAGCTAGGGACGCACATCCGCGCGCCCGAGGGGGCCAGGCTCTGCAGGTTCTGGGGCACCAGCGCCGTAATGGGAGTTGGTTGCGTGCTCGCCGACCCGCGGACCGACGCCCACAAATCAGTTTGCAGCTGGCCAGTCGACTGATCGATCTCGGTTTGTCGGGCCTCATCTCGATTGAGGAAGAACAATATCCGCTGGTCGAGGTAAGCGCCAAGAAGCCTGCGGACGTTTGTGGCATGGTCTGAGGGTAAAAGATCCGCGCGCAACAGTTCGGTTCCAATCGCATCGGCTTCGGCTTCTTCGAGACCCTTGCGCTGTTCGTATCGGCTGCTGGCCATGGAAACGCTGAAGCCGATGATCAATGCCAACAGCGTCAATGTGGCCCCGAGGACGATGCCAAGATCCTCGGTTTGCTCCTCGTTGACCTCTCGCCCTCGTTGGCGGAGCCATGAGCCCGCCGCTGCGCCGAGCCACAAACCGACGAAGGCGGCTATGAAAAGTATCAATGGATAGTGTGTGAGATTTTCCATCGGTTGAGCCGCTTGATCGGAGTGTCCGAACTGCTTGACCGTAGAAGTCAAATCCACTCGGGCGCCATCGCTCCGCGCACAAGCTGAGCCCAGTCGATCAATTGATTGCCTGCACCGCTATGCGTTTTCGGCAGAAAGGAACGAACATCCTTTAAGAGAACATCAGCAAGTGTGGCTTCCCGCTGATCGCAGTCGGGCAGCTAATACAGTTCGCAGCCATTCGAAGTCGCGTGCTCGGGACGGCATGTCACAATCGGAGCATTGATCTAGCTCAAACAACCGCACGTTGGTCCCGAGTCATGGTTGCCCTAAGCTCTGTGTTCAGATTGGCGGAGAGTCTGCCGACGCGCGTCCGCAGAAGTTGGCCAACTAAGGAGCATTTGCTGCTTGCGCGGGAGAACAGAATGGCGTTCCCCAGGGTTTTTCATCTTGATGATCCGTCGGCGTGTCGGACGGTTTTCCCTTTTGCTGATATCGAGCTATTTCCGACAGCAAAGGGGAGTTTCCATGCCGCGATCACGCAAATTGGCATGAACCGCGTTTGGATGCATCGAATTCAAATCTCGTTGCCTGAGATCAACACGGTCGCGGTTAGGCCCGGCCACAGATCGATTGGCTTTCTTACCGAAAGCAATTTGTGATCCCTGCTGAACTGTGGCCTGGAAGTTCGGCCCGGCGACATGGTCTTGAATAGGTCTGATGTGGTCCATCAACGGTCTGGCGCCGACTTTCAATATGGCACGGTCTCCATTCCGTCTGATGATCTGGTCGCTGCTGCCGAGGTCATCGTCGGTCGTGAACTGCCGGAGAAACCCGGCAAGTCCACTATTCGGCCGCCTACTGCGTTGATGGTTCGACTACTAAAGTTGCATAAGAGCATCGGGCAGCTCGCTCATGACAGCCCGGACATTCTGGACCTGCCGGAAGTGACCCGGGCGCTAGAGGCCCAGCTAACTCACGTCCTGGTGAGGTGTCTCGCTGAAGGCCATTCGGTGGAGCCGACTGCAGGTGGCCGCCGTACGGATAGCTTGCTCACCCGTTTCGTAGAATTCCTGAAGGACAATTCCGATCGGCCGCTCTACCTAACCGAGATTTGCGCCGCCATCGGCGTGGCAGAGCGGACACTTCGCGCGTCCTGCGAAGAGCATCTCGGTATGGGCCCGATCCGATATCTCACCTTGCGGCGAATGCACCAGGTACGACGGGCGCTCCTGTATTCGCATCCGTCCAACACAACCGTCACTCACATTGTGACTGACCATGGCTTTTGGGAGCTCGGGCGCTTTTCAGTTGCGTACCGCACGCTGTTCGGAGAGTCTCCGTCGGAGATATTGCGCCAACACGCAGCTCAATCTAGTAGTAGTCTGACGTCCGCGTAGGTGCTGACGCCTAAACGACGACCAGCGACATCGCCGCAAACGTTTACGAGTTTTCGTGCTTGACGCGGCGCGGATCCCAGTCGTGTGTATTGCTGTGAGTTACTTCCAGGTATTCGGAGAATTCCGCTTTCGCATTGCGGCACTGCTTTATCGAATCTCCCAGGGAATTCCTGCCGAAACTGCATAGCGAGCGTAACGGCGCCTTGGCAATGTGAAGAACAGGCCGATGCAAAAAGTGCCATGGAGTGTGAGATAGCGTCGTTGATTAGCCGAGCAAACCGCTAGTGCACTAACTCTTTGTTGGTCGGTCAAGGTCAGGACAAAAACCGATGAAGGTAACGATGAGACGTCGCCCAACAAACGCCGGTCTTTCGCAAGCCACGCGCGTGGTTCCTCTGGAGAAGCGTTTCGTTCGTGCGCGGCCTGATATGTGAGAATGCCAACGACTGTAACGGAATACAAAAAAGACCGCAGCGCCTTTCGACGCTGCGGCCCCGCCGGGTCAAAAAGAATTGGTAAAATATTGACCAGCCCCAGTAGCAAAAAAACTACGTTGGGAAATTTCTTGCAGCAATCGGATTCGCTGGCTTCATTTAACGGAACACAGCTGTTGCGCTCCGACGACAGTTCCTATTCATGCTAATAAGCGTAGCTGTGCCCGCCCCCTAGCAGGGCGGATGCGCCAAGCGACCTAAGCCAAGCGGCTGTCCGGGCTCTGTGATCGGTCGCGGCGCGCTTCGTTTGAGACTGAGTTGAGCAACATCTCTAGCTTCGATTGCTCTTCATTCAGGCGCCATTCGACGAACTGGCGCTCGAACTCTGTCAGGCTGGTCTGCAATAGTGGCGATAGCGTTGAATATTGTTGCGGTGTGCACGCACCAACTGGTCGTCAATCATCATCGTCTTCCCTGACGCTACTGTCTCATTCCCTTTTGCTTCATCGGGTGAGGCCCCCGAGGCAACATTCCAAGACGTCACTGGTGCGGAATATCTTCGCTCCGCGACGCCGGTATTCCCCTTGGCCGGGGCTTTAAATCCTGGTCCCTCAATTCTGGCGGACTTAGATGACAGAAACAAGAAATGTTCGAGGGACGCTCCGCGAACTTTTTTCCGATCTGTGAACCTTTCACAATCGCATCTGGTGCCGGTTCGATGTCGGCTGTCGTCCGTCAACCGGACGTCGAGCCGCACCTGAAAGTTGACGGTCGTCATGGCCGCGCGCGTGACCTCCGTTAAAAACTGGACTTGATCGGTCGCGTGTTCCACCGAGCCTTCTCGTAGCAGTGGCGCAGCTCCATGCCCAAACGGCGCCGACGTGTGCACCACTCCCAACCACTGGAACAACGCCTCACCCAAGAGGCGCACGATCTGCGCGAGGCCGCGAAAGCGCTTCCTTCGCCCGGTCTAAGGGCGGGCGCCGACCTAAATGCGCAGCTATGAATGAGTCCGAGTCTGGCCCGAAAGAGAAGATCGCGACGGCATGCGGTCCATCAGCATTGCTCTAGACCGGAGGCGGAAGGGGACGCGCCGAGTATGTTGGCGCGCCAACTCCGCCACGGGGGCCCCGGACGGGCAATGTCCGGTTTAGGCAGCATAGTGTTCGAGAAGGCGATACCAATCCAAGTCGCGCATTACGCTTGATAGCCGTGTCGCGCGTTAATTCGGGACCTGAGCAAAAAAAACCTGAGCAAGATGAGAGAGAACAAATTCTATTCCGCTGCGTTGTCGTGCCAACAGGAGGGCACGATGTTGGACTTGCGAGTGATTGCGGCTTCGCTGGCGGTGATGGTTGCGCTGATGTCGGTGGTGTTGGCTGAGCCGACAAAAGACCAGACGCCGGTCGCCTCTTAAGGCTCGACAGACGCTCGCCCCGTGCACGTCCGGGTCATTCTTCCGGCGCCATGGGAGCCAAGCAATCCGCCAGCGGAACGGGCCGCCAAGTAAGCACGACGCACCCGCACGTCGCGCGTGCACGCTAAAGATGTCTCAGATGCCGGAGCGGAACTTCAAGCTGAGACCTCGATTGAGGGGGTGACCCTGAACGAGCTCTTTCTTCTGCTTTCGTCCACTTAACTTGCTTACCCCCCGCTGTCAGCTCGAACGAGTAAACGGTGAAGAGCTGCACGTCAGCTTCATTCGAGAGGCGGGATGCCGCAGGCGCTCGACCGGATAGGCTCGCAGTCTTTCTGTCCCCGCGTCCGTCGTGCCTCAAACCAGACGAGCGGCATGAGGCTCCGTCTTTTCTAATGGGAAGTCGCGTCGGCTGGGGCGCGATACCAGATCTGAACGCCACACCGGCATTCGAATAGGCTGTCCGAGCCCTCTGCTTTCGGATCGAGCTTGACAAGCCGGGGCCATCGCTCACGCCGAGGGCGTCTGAATTGTTGATGCTGCATTGTCCTGGCGGACAGCGGAACATCAGGAACATTGCCCGCTCCATCGCCCGTCGAATGACACCGAGACCGTCGTTGAGATCTCCCCCGAGAGCGAGGTTGTGCGGATCGGGAGTCTTTGGCCATCTAGTCCAAGCGCGATGGTAAGCGACCGCTCGAGATCTCAATAGACCAAATCTCTGCAACTTAATCCTCGTTCCGATGGTCGAGCGCATGCTTTTTAGGCAATTGTCCGCGGCATCATGCGAGTCGGGGCATGTCATGTGCTTATTCCTAGATGAAAATGAGAGGACCTGTCATGCAGCTTGAAAGACTCCCGTCCATCGCATTCAAATCGCCCGCGATCGCGCTTTCAGGGGTTGTCGACTACGAAATGTACACGAAATTTAGGACTCAGTTCGATAACGCCTCGGAGGAGAAGATCGTGGTCACCGAGCCTTCGACACTTGGCGGTGACCCAGAGGTGGCGCGAATGATGGGGGAAGACATCCGCTTTGCCAGCGAGATGGAGCCGCATCGGCGGTTCGTGTTCCTCGGCAAAGCTGCCATCTATTCAGCCGGCACGACGTTCATGAGCTTTTTCGCGCGGCAGAACCGCTATCTCGCCCGAGGGACGCGCCTCATGATCCACGAGCGAAAGCTTTCGAAGAAGCTGGTGGTCCTCTGACCACATGCATCGCGGTCGTGAAGGCAACTCTCAACGAAATCGAGTGTTCGATTGCCATTCAGAATGAGGGCTTCCAAAACCTTATCGTGGGATCCAGCGTGACACTCGAGGATGTCCTGCAAAAGGCGCCGTCAAACTGGTATTTGGAAGCACAGGAAGCGAAAATGCTTGGTCTCGTGGAAGAGGTCCTATGATATTCGCCAGCACTGCACATAATCCAGAGCGATCTCAGTTGCTGAGCGCGAAAAGCAGCAGCAGGCTCGTTTGCAACCGCAATAACGGCGGCTCGACACAGGGCCATTGGAGCGAGGCTCACATGTTTAGCACATCCTCGTCACGCGGTACCTCGGCCTATCTTGAAAGTCTGACGCGAGCCGGCCAACGAATCAAGGCGGCGGCAAGGTGGGTGCCGTTCGCGCTCGTCGCTGCGCTCGTTGCTGCAAGTTCGAACGCCACGTTTGGAGATGCGCCGGCCGCACGACGCTTTTCGCAACCGGGCCTTCAGCGGATCGGTGATTATCTACGACATGAGATCGCGATCGGTAAAATTCCCGGCGCGATCCTGTTGATCCAGCAGCACGGAAAGCCAGTCTATTTCGAGAAATTCGGCCTGCGCGACGTCGCAACCAAGGTACCGATGACGGATGACACCATCTTTCGGTTCTATTCGATGTCGAAGCCTATCACATCGGTTGCCGCGCTGATGCTGGTGGACGACGGCAAGCTGTCGCTCGATGACCCCCTCTCCAAATACATTCCGGCCTTTGCCGACGTAAAGGTCGGCGTGGAAACGCCCGACGCGACTGGAAAGCCAGTGTTTACGCTGGAACCGCTCAAGCGCCCGATCACCGTACTCGACCTGATGCGACAAACTTCCGGTATCACCTACGGGTTTTACGGCGACGGCCCCGTGCAAAAACTCTATCGGCAGGCCGACCTTTACGGCGGCGATTTTGACAACGCCGAGTTCGCTACGCGCCTGGCGAACCTGCCGCTCGCCGAGCAGCCGGGTACGACGTGGACCTATAGCCATTCCGTCGATGTGCTCGGGAGGGTGATCGAGGTGGTTTCGGGACAATCGCTATTTCAGTTCGAGAAGGAGCGGCTGCTGGATCCCCTTGGCATGAGCCATACCGCGTTTTTTGTCGCGGACGAGGCGAAGCGCCCGCTGGTTGCCCAGTTCCTGCCGGATGATCTGATAGACCCGCCCATTGCCGGAATCAGGGACCCGATGGTGCATAGGCGCTGGGAATCCGGTGGTGCCGGAATGGTAGGGACGACCGGCGACTACGCGCGCTTTGTGCAGATGCTCCTGAATGCCGGCACGCTTGACGGACGACGCTATCTGAAGCCGGAGACGGTGGCCCTGATGACGTCGGACCAAATCGGTCCCGGGAGCGGAATCGCATCCGCCAATGTCTATTTTCTTGCAGTCCACGCCGGATTCGGATTGGGCGTTGCCGTGCTCACATCGCCGCAACCGAAGAGGCCGTGGCCGCCAGGCATATATGGATGGGATGGCGTGGCCGGCGCCTTTTTCTTTGTTGACCCGAATGACGATCTGTTCGCGCTCTGCATGATGCAGTCACCATCGCACCGCGGGCGGATCGAGACGGAGTTGGCGCCGCTGGTTTTCGATGCGATGGTGAGGTAGGTTGCCAAAGCTTGATCGACTTCAGGGACCGATCGCGATTGCCGTTAGGCGGCAATGCATTCGGCTTCTACCTCGAGTTGCCCGCGTCACTCCTTGGCCGCGCTGGCGAGGTGATCGCTTTGCATTGAATGAGCCCGGTATTGATGCTGTGGACGGCGCCTCCACCGGCACGAGAGTGCCAAGGAATGGGAGCCGTCTGAGGCTCCCACGATTCGGAGGAGCAGCCTATGCAGTCAATTTCGACAGTCGGCCTGGATATCGCGAAGTCGGTCTTTCAAGTGCATGGATGCAGCCGGCCAGGTGGTCGTACGCCGTCAGTTGCGGAGCCGGTACGTGCTGGCGTTTTTCTAGAAGCTGCCGCCATGCCTGGTGGGGTCGAAGCTTGCGCTTCATCGCACCATTGGTCCCGCGAGTTACAGACGTTGGGGCATACGGTGCGATTGATGCCTCCGGCCTATGTGAGGCCCTACGTCAAGCGACACAAGAACGACACCACCGACGCGGAGGCAATTTGCGAGGCGGTCGCGAGACCCAATATGCGGTTCGTGCCGACCAAGACGGTGGAGCAACAGAGCTGTCTAATGCTTCACCGAGCGCGCCATCTCTTCATCCGCCAGCAGACTGCCGTGATCAATTCAATCCGCGCCTATCTCGCCGAGTTCGGGATTATCGCCCCTGCCGGGCGCAGGGGTGTCGAGCAACTGCTGGAGGTCGTCGCCGATAACGCCGACTATCGGCTGCACGAGGTTGCCCATGCGTGTCTTGCTGCTCTCGGCAGTCAGTTGCGGGCATTGATGGCTCAAATCCTGGAGTTCGACCGACGCATCATCGCCTGGCATCGATCAAGCGCGACGAGCAAACGGCTGGACGCGATCGCCGACGTCGGGCCGGCGTTGGCAACAGCCTTGGTCGCCAGCATTGCGGATCCCAAGGCTTTCCGATCGGGACGGGACTTCTCGGCCTGGGTGGGACTGGTGCCGAAGCAGAACTCGAGCGGGGGCAAGGACAAGCTTGGCAGTATCAGCAAACAAGGCGATCGCTATTTGTGCAGCCTGTTCACGGCTGGCGCGCTCGCCGTCATCCGCTATGCCAAAGATCCATGGCACCGATCATCGGCCCTGGCTCACTCGATTGTTGGCCCGGCGCCCCGCCAAGGTAGCCGCTATCGCACTCGCCAACAAACTCGCCCGGCATGATGGCCCGGAACGAACGCTACAAGCAACCCGCCGCTCTCGCGGCGTGAATGAGATCACACGGGAAAGCCCGGCGTGACGTAACGGTTGGGAAGGCGAACACACGTAATGCAGTGCCGGTCGATCCGGCGATCAGGACAACTCACATGGGCCATAGCATCCTCGAATGCGAAGTATTGACCGGGACCTGACCCGCGGAGAGCACTATGGCCAGCGGTCATGTGAACCGCGTAAACAGGCCGAACACATGGCTGCTCCGACCAATGCTGCGACGTGAAGATTCTTCTTCAACCTGGAGCTGTCCACACATGGCCCATCGCTTCCGTTGACGCGGTGCGTCGGCTGGTCTGGTATCGAGGGTAGAGCAGAAATCATCGCCTGCGGTGTATACCGCCGCCTTTGACCCAAAGCGGTTCTCGAACTTGGCCCGCGACCTACGCAACAAGCTGTGAGGGGCGACCCGTTCTGGCCGGTCGGTCGTTTGGCGGGCGACGAAGAGTAGCAAGCGGCCGCTCGTTAAATAATTCGCGATAGGCAACTGAAAAGCGACCGAGTTCCCAGAACCCATGTGACATGGCAATCTCCGTGACCGTTGCGGAGCCGGATGTTGCTTGCTCCAACGCGCGGCGAACAAGGTGCATTCTCCGCAAATTTAGATAACGGCTAGGCCCCATTCCCAAGTGGTTCTCACAGGCAGCGCGCAGCGTTCGCTCAGCTACCCCGACGGCCGCGCAGACCTGTTCTAAATTCAATGGTGAATTGGGGTGCGCATCTAAAAATGCCTCGAACCGGGCAACGATAGTCCTGTGTCCCGGCCCAGCCATCTTCATTTTCGAAGCATTGCAATCGGTCAGACAAGCGAGCAAAGCGTGGGTCAACTTATGCTCAACGGCGCGAATAACCTCGGGAAGCTCTAGAAGCTCCGGGGTCGTCTTGGCGAAAGCTCCGACCATCGCATGCAGTTCAAGCAATCGTTTCATCAGCTCTGGCGCGGGCCGGAGGAAGCGGGCGCACTGTTCCGGTTGCCATTCGAAACCCATCATCGATTTGGACGCTGCGGCAAGGTCGCTCGGCCTAATTGACACACCACCGAGGCGGTATTTTCCGGTTGTCACGACGTGCTGCATGTCGCTGTCGTTTGCGCAGAGTTCACCCGGCGAGAATAGCTGGCCTCGGTTGTATACTTCCGGCTGATCTTCGGTCAGGAAGGTGAACACCTTGCGGTCCGGCCTGATCGCCCCTCTATGCACACGCGGCAAAGTTTCCTCGAAGCGTTGCATCCACAGTTGGTCCAACGTCACTTGCGTGATCCGGGCCTCGAATGCCCCCTTCGAAGTTGGCAATACCTCTATATCGGCAGATCGGACATTCGCTGAGTACTGAGCGGGGTCAGTGAAAGTGAGAATCCTACTACGCTTCACTTTTGATGCTCCGATGGTACGCATACACCCTGAGCGAGCAACAATACTGAGCCTAGTCTGATCAAGTTCCGAGACTATGCAAAATCGGCCGAAATCGACGATTGTTGAGCGATGCCGAAATCGCATAGATTGTATGTCGAAAGAGTGACAGACTTTTCAACCGCGCAAACAATCAAGCATTCCGGAGCGCTTCGGGCGGTGATCAAGGAAGGAGAGGCGCGATGAGCGAAGAGCCATTGACCGCAGTGCAGTGCGGCGAAGTCGAGAGTGCGATGCGACAGGAAGCCGCGCCCCTCCCACCATCATGCGAGCAGGAGCGGTTGCTGCAGTTGGCAGATGGATACCGGATGCTCGCGAGCCTCAAGAGATTGGTGCTTCGAGAAGTGAATTGATCGCCACCACTGGCCAACTGCTTCCGTTGTTGTGAAGGGTTTCGGATGCCGGCCCCATGACGGTGTTGCCGCGCACACGGGGCCGGCGTCCGAAAGCCTCCAAAGGAGGAAACCGCGCTGGGGGGACGTAGGACGATGCCGAGTGATAGAGCTAGTCGCGTCAAACAACCTTCAGACGATCAGGACGATCACTTATGTTTGGCGGCACCTGTACTTTCAATGGCTTGGCTATAGCAAAAATGCCACACCACACAATCTAAACGTGAGCTCCTCGATATTTGAAGGCCATGAGGCAAACTGATCTCTAGCGGCTGGAAAGCCCCTGGGGCTATCAGAGCCGAAACTGTTTCGAGCTGCTCGTCAAGAGCATCACCGCATTTGTAACTCTGCTTACGTCGAGATTCCTGGACTGGGTCCAACTAGCGCGACGTTGCACACAATCGCGATCGAGGGTTCGAGTTGGCTCTTGTGCAATGGTTGGTGCTCCGCCACGAACTTCCAGATCAGCACGTCCTCGATCATCGGATCATCGCCAGCTACGGGCTAATTGCCCCGCTCGTCACGATGAGCTGTCGCCTATTGCTTCGCCGTGTCGCCAGCCGCGGTGTTCTACCGCGCGAGCGGTTTAGTCCTCTGACCCCGAGCCGACATTGAACACTAGCCCAATAGCGGCGCATGCAGTGTCGACGTCATCCCGTTCCCGACATAATGTGCTCGAAACCGTGCACGAGATAGGCGGATCTGCCCACCTCGCGCTTTTTGACCCATAAGGCCTCAGCACTGCATAGGAATTCCGCAAACGAGAAGGTGGCTGCTTAGCCGGTTTCCAGTCGCGCGCGAGCTTCTGCGCTTCGGCTATCTGAGCTGGGGTCATTCTTCGTTCGGCCATTTCTATTAGGGTCTTGGCCGCTTTTTTCTCACCCTGTGCCGCCGATAGACTGAACCACATGTGGGCAGGGACATAGTCCTGCGGCACACCTCGGCCTTCGGCGTACATGACCCCGAGATGGAGCATGGCGCGACAGCATGGCCTTGCTTGGCAGCCCTCTGAAACCAGATCACCGCTCCACTATCGTCCTGCGGCACGCCTTTGCCGTTCGCGTACTGATTCCGGAGCATAAACTCGGCGATGGCGTCGCCCTGGTCTGCAGCCTTCCGAAACCACGTCACGGCCTCGGTATCGTCCTGCGCCACGCCTTGGCCGTAGAGATACAGCATCCCGAGATTGGACTGGGCCAGGGCGTTGCCTTGCTCTGCAGCTTTGCGAAACCATATTGCTGCGGCAGCACTATCTTGCTGCACGCCGTGGCCCGCCACATACATTAAGCCAAGATTGAATTGGGCTGCGGCGTCACCATCATTGGCCAGCGGGCGAATAAGACGCAGCGCCTTGGCGTAGTCGCCTCTGGCGTGAGCGTCCGCAGCATCCTCGAATGGGCCAGCGGCCACAGGTGCGGCGAAGACTGACGCTAGAACGACGGCGACGACCATGAGCTTGAGGTTCATCGTCTGGCAACTTTGCTCTTGGTCACACTCGATTGCCAATAAGCAATCGTGAGATGGCGGTTCGATGAGCCGCAAAGCCTAGCCGTAAGCGAATACATTTGTCACTGGCGGCAAACGAGCAAGAGACGGCTGCTTCATGGCTCAATATGCGACCGAACACCAGCTGGCATCGCGTTGCAGCAAGAGACGCCGGCGAAAGGCAACGCGAGCCGTTTTTTCCCACTCGTTGGTTGGGGTCCGAGAATAGAATCAGTGGCACAAACTGCATACTCAACATTTCCAGCTATGAGAGGGTTGCAGCTAGGGGCTGCCGCGGCACCCAATCGGACTTGGGTTACCGAATGTGGCTCTTGGGTCGCAGTGCTGATCTTTTTTACGACAGATCTATCCCCATCGAATTTTACATGATGAGCCCTGGTCGCCTCGGGGGTACGCTGTCACCGAGTTGTATTCGGAGGCGACACATCTTGCGAGGCACGACATGACGGCGAGAATTGCAATGCCGGCGGCGGAGAGTGAGCGACCGAGATTAGCACGTCGACGGAGACTTGGCGTTGCTGCAATTGCCTTGGCACCTGCAGTCATGTTTTTTTCCGATTGTGCGCGGGCCGATGAAAGCGGCGTCAGCTTCTGGATCCCAGGCCTCTTTGGAAGCCTCGCGGCCACACCGCAACAGCCGGGCTGGTCATGGGCGAATATCTACTACCATACCTCCGTATCGGCCGGCGCCGACGTCGCGCGTGCGCGTGAATTCACGCTCGGCAGGGTTCCGGCGAACGTCACCGTCAACGCAAATCTGAATTTGAATCTCCACGCCACCGGCGATCTTGGCTTTGTGGTCCCGGCCTATACATTCGCGACGCCGGTGCTCGGCGGTCAGGCGTCGGTATCCATGTTGGCCGCCTATGGCGTCGTCGGCACCAGCCTGGCGGGGACCTTGTCCGGCGTGGCCACGGGGCCACTAGGCAACAACGTTCCCTTTGCGCGGTCCGACACCATCAGCGACACGACATGGGGCTTCGGGGATCTCGCGCCGCAATTCACATTGCGCTGGAACGCCGGCGTCCACAATTACATGACCTACATCACGGGCGACATCCCGGTTGGCGCTTACCAATCCGATCGCCTGTCGAATTTGGGCATCGGACACGGCGCGATCGATGCCGGCGGCGGCTACACCTATTTCAATCCGCAGACCGGCCACGAAGTCTCCGGTGTGCTGGGCTTCACCTACAATCTCAAAAATACTACGACGCAGTACCAGAGCGGCGTCGATCTGCACTTCGACTGGGGTGCATCGCAGTTCCTGTCGAAGCAGGTCATGGTTGGCCTCGTCGGCTATGTCTATAAGGAACTCGGCTGCGATAGCGGCTCAGGCGACCGTGTCGGCTGCTTCCAGTCCCAGGTGGTCGGCATCGGCCCCCAGATCGGGTTCCTTTTTCCGGTCGGCGACATGCAGGGCTATCTCAATTTTAAGGCTTACGGAGAATTCGCTGCGGAAAACCGGCCAGCCGGCTGGAATACCTGGCTGACCTTCTCGATCTCGCCGCCCGCTCCCGGAGCGCCTCCGACGACAAAACCGATCGTCAGAAAATATTAAGCCAAAGCTGCCGACGTTCGGGTCCAAAAAAGGGAGCTGAACGTGAAATGCACGAAGCGGTCGTTGGCCGTCATCTGCGTGCTATTGGCAGTGCATCTGCCCTTGAGTATTGGAAGACTCAATGCTCGCGATGCCGATCATGGCTCTGATACCTTGGTGCGCGCTCAGACCGCTAAAGAGCAATGCGTAAATGCCTGCCGTGCACGCTATCGCGACTGTCGTCGGCTGAAGCAGTTAGCATCGTTCGAGTGTCGGGGGATTTACCAGGACTGCACCCGATACACTTGTACTGGCTCAGGACCAGGATGACCGACTTGCCTTTTCCGCCGTAAGCGGCAACGCCAGCCGACCTCTCCATCCCTGACCGCGTCGACGATCTGACCGAGTGATGTTGCGCTGCATGAGTTCGTTTGTGGCCCGTAGGCGACGAGACAAAAACTATGCGGCACGTCGGCCATCGAGGTCAGACCGGACATCAACTAGGTGCGGGCAAATTGACGCGATTGACCCTGGCTGTGTGAAAACGAAGTACCCTCATGATTCTCTCGTGGCTCTGCGGGAGGAATCGATGAAGCGCTTCATTGAAGAGGCGGATCGTGGGCAATGGACGCTGTTGCTTGGTATCCATTCGGCGTAGGCCGCAGGGTTACCGCCTGAGTAGTCCAGGGTTCTCTTTATAGAACTTGATGAGCTCGATCAGGTTGTCGATGCCGAAGTCGGTGAACGCCTGAACGCCGTCTTCTCCGACGCCATAGACCCAGATGACGCCATCCTCGATCTCCATCTCGTTGGCGATGTCCCACAGCCAATCTTCGTCTTCGCCGAGGTCTTTGGCGACTTTGGTGATGGTGGTGACTTGATGGACCTTGTTGACGTGGGTGGTCATGCCGCCGCTCGAGCGGAGAGCGCAGATGCTGGCGTCCAATTCCAGGGCAGAAGTTCGTCCAGCCGATGAGCCGGATGAGCGGCGATGCGGGCGAGGACATTCGTGAGCCACGCCTGCGGATCGATGCCGTTCATTTTGGCTGTGACGATCAGGCTGTACATAGCTGCGGCGCGCCGCCCTCCGCGATCAGATCCGCAGAACAGCCAGGACTTCCGCCCAAGAGCGATGCCTCGCAAGCCCCGTTCGGCGGCATTGTTGGAGAGACACACGCGGCCGTCCTCGAGGAATAGGGTGAAGCTCGCCCATCGCTTCAGGATATAGTTGAACGCCTTAGCCAGGTCGTGCCCCCGAGACAGCTTGGCAAGCTGCTCCCGCATATAGACCTGGAGGTCCTCGACCAGAGGCCGGCTCAACGTCTGCCGAACCCGAAGGCGCTCCTCGGCACTCTTGCCGTTGATGGACCGTTCGATCTCGAACAGCGCATCGATCCGCCGCACGACCTCGATCGCGATCGGCGAGAGCGGGATTTCCTTTTTGCCGGTGGCCCTGCGCCGGGCATTCTCTTCGATGTCGGCCATCGCGAAGAACGGGCGCCGTCCATGCGACCAGCAGGCAGCCTCCCGGATTGGCCCGGCCTGGCGTCCCGGCAGATAGAGCTGGTTGTACCCGTCATAGGCGTCGGCCTGCAGGATGCCGGCATACCGGGCCAGATGCGCTTGGGGATGCTCGCCCTTGCGGTCGCGGGAGTAGTAGAACATCGCCGCCGGCGGGTCGGTGCCCCCAAATGGCCGATCGTCGCGGACGTAGATCCAGCACCGTCCGGTGTCGGTCTTGCCCTTGGCCAGGACCGGTACCGTCGTATCGTCAGCATGAAGGCGCTCGGCCGCCATGACGTGGGCTTCCACCAAGCGCAGCAGAGGATCCAGCGAGGCACAGACCGCCCCAACGGCATCTGCCATGGTCGACAGTGCGATCGGCACGCCTTCCAGAGCGTAGCGCTCCGCCTGGCGGTTGAGCGGCTGATGCTGGCCGAACTTCTCAAACATAATCATGGCCAAGAGGCTCGGACCAGCCCACCCCCGAGCAACGGCATGGAACGGCGCTGGCGCCTGGCTGATCTTCTCGCAGTCGCGGCAGGAGAACTTCTCGCGGACCGTCTCGATCACCTTCCACTGGCGCGGCACCACTTCTAGCGTGCGGGTCACGTCCTCGCCGAGCTTGCGAAGACGATTGCTGCCGCAGCATTCACAAGCCGTAGGTCCGTCGATCACTACCCGCTCCCGGGGAAGGTGCTCGGGGAAGGTCTGGCGCTCGGCGCGCTTGCGCGTAAATCCGCGCACCGTGGTCGACTTGGCCACGACCCATTCCGCCGCCAGCTCGTCCTCGGTAGCGTCAGCTTCCAGCTCTTCGAACGTCAGCGCCAACTGCTCGATCAGCCGCGCCGAGCGCTCCGACCGTTGTCCGTAGATCTGATGTTTCAGCTTGGCGATCTGCAGCTTCTGCTGGGCAATCAGCGCCTCGTCTTCCGACGCTTTCGCGCGGGCGACCGCGAGCTCGGCGGCGATCTCCAAAGCCTTCGCGCGCTCGACTGCCAGCGCCTTCTTCAGGGCGGCAACCTCATCCGGAACAGCGTCGCGATCAGCATGCATGCGACGCAGTGAATCACAGATTGGACGAGATGGGACTCCCCAAAATGCAAGAAGCTACAGATTCGGCGCTCAGCCCGCGCTTTGTGGCCGCCAGCTCAGTTGCGGATTCCGCCAGCCATCTGGGCCGCCGAGATCGACACCGCACCGTCCGACGCCGAGGGCCAGATGAACTTGCCACGGTCCAGGCGCTTGGCATAGAGCGACATGCCCAACCCGTCATGCCAAAGAATCTTCACCAGATCACCGCGGCGGCCCCGGAAGATGTAGAGATCGCCGGCATGAGGATCGCGCTTCAAGCTCTCCTGAACCGTGAGAGCCAGGCCTTGCATGCCGCAACGCATGTCGGTGTGGCCAGTGGCGATCCAGACCCTGACGCCGCTTGGGATCGGGATCATCGTCGTCTCAAAACTTCAAGAACCCGCTGCAGCGTCTCGGTGTCTACGTCCCGGTCAACGCGCACGCGACAGCCGCCGCCAAACTCGATCTCGATGATTCCAGTCCTTGCGCGCTGCGCCGGCGGGGAAGAGGCCGGTTGTGGCGCGTCACTCGAGATCGGAGACGCCACCGGCGTGATCTCGACGGGAACGAGAGCTGGCACGGAATCTCCGCCCAGCCGACCCTGGCGCGCTTGTCGACGCCACGTGAACAGCAGGCTGTGAGCCACCCCGTGCCGGCGCGCGACGCCGCAGACCGTCTCGCCAGCTTGCAAGGTCTCTTCAACAAGGCGAATTTTCTCGTCGTAACTCCATCGCCGCCGACGCTCGGCGCCCAACACATTGACCTGCATTTGCCAGTGACCTTAAAGCTAGACTTAAGGTCAAATCCTCGGGCCGTCTCTCAAACTAAACAAGGCGGCCGACGCCGGAGGGATACGTTGCTTGAATGCCTCGACGATTTCATTGACGAGAGCAATCCGGTTCGGGGTGATCGATGTGTTCGTCGATACGCTTGATTTGGCCGAGATGAGTTTCGATGGAATTGAGCCTGCGACTGGTCGGCCATCGTACCATCCCTCGGTACTTCTTAAGCTTTACATCTATGGCTATCAGAACCGGGTGCGGTCGAGCCGACAGCTGGAAAGAGAGGCCGGACGCGATGTCGAGGTGATGTGGCTATTGGGACGGCTTGCTCCAGATCACAAGACGATCGCGGACTTCCGCAAGGACAACGGCTTGACGCTGCGCAAGGTCTGAGATCTGCACCCATGCCTACGATCTCACCCTGGTTCGCCACCGGGCTCGAGCTCGACGAATTGCTCGCACAACTGTCGATGTTCGTCGAGGGACGGCGCCTCGATGACGATGTTCAGATCCTCCTCAGGTGGAAGGGCGGCGCCAAGGGCATGCTCTGGACGAGTCAGATCGCCGTCGGCAATGAGAACAGCCTCACCTTACGCGTTTCGGCAGCAAAGACGGCCTTGAATGGTCGCAGGAGAATGCGAACCGGCTCTGGTTCACGCGTTCACGCCCTACGCCTGGCCGAAGCAGCTCCTGACTCGGGCGCGCCAGCGTTTTGGGCGAGGCGAGTCGAGTTGCGCGCTCCCCCTGGTCATCCCGAAGGTTACCTTGAAGGTTTCGCGATTTATGCCGAGGCAGCGTGCGCCATCCATGCCCGGCCAAAAACCAGGTCCTGAGGTGATCTTCCCAACCGTTGAGGATGGTCTGGCAGGCGACGAAGTTCATCGATGCTGCCGTGAAGTCCGCAACATGCAACGAACGGTTTGCGGGCAAGCCAGCCTATAATCTTCTTGCCTCAGGAGATGGAAAGGCATTTGTCTAGCCGGCCGTCCCAGAGACGGATTTCGAAATAACGACCTCTGACATCTTTGCTGATCTGAGCAGAGGGTAGCCGTGGAGTTGAGACGTCGCCAGCAAAGTGGACGACAATCTTCGTTACAATCTCCTTCAGCAGAACGGCAATATCGACCCGCACCGCATAGGAGCGCTCTTGGTTTGTGGAGACTACGATCTTATCGATGAGCTTAATCAGCTTGTCTTTTTGCTCGCCTTGAAGCCTTTCCGCCAGAGCGGGGTGCGCCAAAAATGCTAAGAGAGTAATTTCGAAGTCTCGATATGTCCAAGCGGTGCGACTGCATCCTCCGCCATTCAGAACCTGCTCGCAGGCCAGCACCTGAATATTTGTGACATGGTGCAGTACGACCTCGTTGCCGCAATAGGCGCACGTTGTAAGACCTGCAAAGATGTTCGCGAGTTCATTTCCTTTGCGACCGCGGTTCGCGAGGTTCTGCCTGCGAGCGACCTGCGCGGTTTCATATGTGTTTCTGTCAATGACCGCGGGATAGTGGTTTGGAACCGGTGGCCCGTTCGGGATGCCCTTTTTGTGACCGTCCGCAAAACTCTTGGGTTGGTACTCTCCGTAGGTCGCGCGGTTTCTCAGCATGTAATCGATCGTGGTGTGATCCCACGTTTCGGATTGCGTGAAGGTTGGCACCTTTTTCTCATCGAGGTAGTTGGCAATGGCGTAGCTGCCCATTCCGCCGATCGCCAATTCAAAGATGCGCCTCACGACTTCGGCGCGTTCGGGAATGAACAAATAGCGTTCGCGATCCTCGCTCAGTCCAAGCCAGCTTGGGGCTGCCGAAATTTTCTTATTGTCCGACATTTCGGGGCATCCATTTGAACGCATACACGCAACGCTTTTTAGTTGGCTCGATTCGGCTTTTCCACTGCCCAGGTCCCAAACCAAGCGCCGCGACGTTTGCGCCTCTCGGGTGGTTCCCCCCTGTTGGCAGGGAGTGTCACACCCCTGTGAATAGCGATTATTTTAGAAAAAACATGGAGTTAGTCGACTTTTGGTATGGTCACTGTTGCGTGATTTTTGTGCAACACCCACCCAGATTCGAATTGTTCGACGCCGTCTGCCGTCGTTCGGTTGTTGCGTGTGCAATGGCCATCGATCATGGTGATCAGGCGACGGAGGGGGGCATCCCAAGGTCGTCCCGTTTAGGTCTTTCGCGTAAATAGACCTGAACTAAGAGGATGCGTTGATTTTCAACGAATTTTTCGCGGGTAGCTCAAACGGCTTTGTACGATGATTTGTACGGGGCCTCAACTTGGAGGTTTAACATGAAGTTCAAGGGCCTTTTGCTCGGTTCCGCGGCAGCGCTGCTCGCCGTGGGCGGAGCACAAGCGGCTGATCTTCCCGTAAAGGCCAAGGCGGTCGAATACGTGAAGATCTGCTCGCTCTATGGTGCTGGTTTCTACTACATCCCGGGCACCGACACCTGCATCAAGCTGGGTGGTTACGTGCGCGCTGACGCCATTTTTGGCGGCTCCGGCGACTACGCTTTCAACTACAGCACCGCTGCGGTGAACGGTGGTTCGAACAACCGTCTGACGAACTACTACTACACCCGCGCTCGTATGGACCTTAACGTCGATACCCGCACGGCGACCGAATACGGCGTCGTTCGTACCTACGCTGACATGATCTTCAGCTATGACACGGCCAACGTCACCTCGAGCAGCCCGTCGGCGTTCTCGACCGGCAACCCGTCGCTCGGCCTCTACCATGCGTTCATCCAGTTCGCTGGGTTCACCATGGGCCGCACGGTCTCGATCTTCGACGCGCCGTGGCAGAGCTATCCGGCTGGCGGTCCCGACACCATTCCGGGCGGCTCCAACCATGTCACCGGTATCAATCAGTTTGCTTATACCGCTGACTTCGGCCAGGGCATCACCGGTTCGATCGCCTTGGAAGAGCCCACCACTCAGTCGAACGGTCAGGGCAACCTCTGGAACGCCTCCGGCTTCGCTTCACCGGCCGCTGCTGCCACTGCGTTGATTACGGGTAGTTCTTACGGCTCCAGCGATTGGGGTGGAACGCGCTCCCCCGACATCGTCGGTGCCATCCGTGTTGACCAGGCTTGGGGTCTTGCCCAGTTCTCGGTTGGTGCACATAATCTTCATGCTGCCTACTACGGCGCGACGGAACCCACGGGTCACCCGTCGGACAAGTGGGGCTGGGCGGTTCAGGGTTCGTTGTCGATTAAGAACATCCCGACCGGCGCTGGCGACTCGATCAACTTGCAGGCCGTCTACACCGATGGCATGAGCAAGGAGAACTTCCAGGTCCTGTTCCCGGCAACCTTCGTCATGTTCAGCGGCACGGGCGTGCCTGGTGCATACCAGAGCGTCGGTTTGGCTGGCATTGCTGACGGCGTCTTCGGCGCTGGCGGCAGCATCGAGACCGTGAAGACCTGGGGCGTCCGTGGCGGCTATACCCACAACTGGAGCCCCTACTGGGTGAGCGCCATCTACGGTGGCTACGCTCAGCTGAAGTACGGTGACGGAAGCAAGGCTCTGATCTGTGGCAACTTCGCCAGCATTGCGAACGCCGGGGCGACTTGTAACCCGGACTTCAACTTCGGCGTCGTCGGCGTCAACACGGTCTGGACCCCGGTCAAGAACTTGGCCTTCACTGCGGACCTGAGCTATTCGAGGCTGGACCAGAAGTTCTCCGGCACGATCACTGCTCCGGCCATTCTTACCGCTGCCAAGCCGGCTGCGGTGTATGAGCTGAAGGATCAGAACTCCCTGACCCTGATGCTCCGCGCTCAGCGCACCTTCTGATCTGATCTAACGGATCAAACTAATGGCCCTCGGCAGGAAACTGCCGGGGGTCTTTGCGTTGTGCAGCGACTTGTATCTCTATGGAGGTCCGTCGTGGACGCATCGTAAGCCGTCTCCCTCCGGCGAGGGCCGCCTTGTTGGATTAGTCCAATTGGTGCGTAACAGTCCGTATGGACAGCCATAAGCGCAGTACTCAGCTTGAACGGCTTGAGGTGGTCGAGACTGGTCGTCGTCGGCGCTGGTCGGATGACGAGAAGCTGCGGATCGTGACCGAGAGCTTTGAAGCGCCGCGCGCTATATCGTCGACGGCGCGGCGGCATGGCATATCACGTTCGTTGCTGATGACGTGGCGTCGCGCGTTCGGGCCCGAGCCGATCAGCCCTCAAAGCGAACAATCTGGCTTTGCGCGGGTCGTCCTGGCCGCTGAGGTCGAGCCGGCGGTTGCTGCCACACCGCCGAGTGGGCAGATGGTGATCGTGATTGGCAGGGATCGTCGCGTGATTGTCGACGCCAGCGTCGATGCGGCGGCGCTGGCGCGGGTGCTGCAGGTTCTGGAGCGTCGATGATACCGGTCGCTTCGAACGCACGGATCTGGATTGCGACCGGCCACACCGACATGCGCAAGGGCATGCAGGGTTTGTCATTATTGGTGCAGGAAAGCCTTGGTCGTGATCCGTTCGCCGGAGATGTCTTCGTGTTCCGCGGACGCGGCGGTTCGCTGATCAAGGCCTTGTGGCACGATGGAGTTGGACTGTCGCTCTACGCCAAGCGGTTGGACCGTGGCCGTTTTGTTTGGCCGGCGACGGTGAGCGGTGTGGTGGGGCTGACCGCGGCCCAGATGAGTTATCTGCTGGAGGCGATCGACTGGCGCAACCCGCAGCATACGTGGCGGCCACAGAGCGCGGGATAGGCTCAAAAAGTTCTGAGGTGCGGAAGAAAAGACGCCTCAAATCGCTCCTTTTGTGATTCCATCGGGGCCATGGGTGACGGCCTTGAATGCGGATTCCGATTTATTCCGGCCGGGTATTCCGACTTGAAGCCGGCCACCGTTCCGATTTGAAGCCGGCCACGATTCCGAAATGAAACCGGCCGGCATTCCGATTTGAAGCCGGCCGGGGTTTTGGAAGTCGGCGTTTTCGTTTGGGTCAGTCCCTCAGGCATCAAGTCCCTCGTTGATCAACGGGGGAAGCGGATGCCGGCCAAGAGAGAACTGACCATGCGACAGATACGACAGATGCTGCGGCTTGCCCGTGATGGGGTGAGCGCCCGGGAGATCGGGCGCACGCTCGGCGTGGCGCGCAGCACCATTCAGGACAATCTCAAGCGTGCCTCGACTGCCGGGCTGGCGTGGCCTTTGGCGGGCGATCTGACTGACGCCGTTCTTGAACAACGTCTGTTTGCCCATGCCGGCGTCAGGCGGCTTCCGCCGGCGAGCTGAGCCGGATTGGGCCTCGCTGGCCTGTGAGCTGAAGCGGCCTGGCGTCAATCTGATGGTGCTGTGGGAGGAGTACCGGGCGGTCCACCCGGAAGGATATGGCTACAGCCGGTTCTGCGATTTATTCCGGGAATTCGAGCGGCGGCTGTCGCCGACGATGCGGCAGGATCATCCGGCCGGCGACAAGGTCTTTGTCGATTACTCCGGCAAGAAGATCATGATCGTCGATCGTGCAACCGGGGTCGTGCGTGAAGCGGAGATCTTCGTCGCCGTGCTTGGCGCCTCCAATTACACCTACGCCGAGGCGAGCTGGACGCAGACACTGGCGGACTGGATCGAGGCCCATGTCCGCATGTTCCGGTTTTTTGGCGGGGTGCCGCGGCTTGTCGCCCCTGACAATCTGAAGTCGGGCGTGCACCGGGCCTCATTCTACGACCCTGAAATCAATCGCAGCTACGGGATGATGGCGTCCCATTACGGCGTGGGCATCCTTCCGGCACGGCCAAGAAAGCCCCGGGATAAGGCAAAAGTGGAGGCTGGAGTGCGTTTTGCCCAGACCTATATCCTCGGGCGACTTCGCCGGCAGACCTTCTTCTCCCTGACCGAGGCGAACGCGGCAATCGCCGCCGCGCTGGAGCGCATCAACGCGCACGTCATGCGCCGGATTGGCGTCAGCCGCCGACAATTGTTCGAGACCGTCGAGAGGCCTGTCCTGGCGCCGTTGCCGGATGCCGACTATCAGTTCGCGGAATGGCTCTTCGCGCGCGTCTCGCTCGATTATCACGTCGAGGTCGACGGCTTCTTCTACTCAGTTCCACACGGCCTGATCCGGGAGCAGGTCGACGTTCGCGCCACCACCCGGACCATCGAGTTGTTCCATCGGGGTTTGCGTGTTGCTGCTCACCAGCGCCGTTATGGCGGCCGCCGGCACGGCACTGATCCCGATCACATGCCCAGTGCGCATCGGCGTTACGCCGAGTGGACTCCCGATCGATTCCGGCGCTGGGGGCGGTCAATCGGGCCCAACACTGAGGGCCTCGTCCTCGCCATTCTGGCCAATCGGCCTCATCCCGAACAGGGATTCCGGACCTGTCTCGGCGTGCTTCGGCTGTTCAAGGATATTGATCCCGAACGCGCCGAGCTGATCGCGGCCCGCGCGGTCGCGGTCCGCGCGCTGACCTACAAGAGCATCGCCTCCATCATCGCCAACAAGCTCGAACGCGGTTCTCACGACACCGAGGACGCGATCATCGAACATCCCAATCTGCGCGGCCCCGGTTACTTCCATTGAAAGGATTACCCAGCATGCTCACCCATCCCACCCTCGACCTGCTGCATAGCCTCGGTCTCCACGGTATGGCCAAAGGCTTCAAGGACCTCGATGCCCAGTCCGAAGCGCGCAGCCTCGAACACGCTGAATGGCTGGCGTTGCTCCTGGAACATGAGAAAACGCTGCGCCAGCAAAAGCGGTTCGAAACCAGAGCTCGAGCCGCAAAGCTGCGCCATGCCGCCTGCGTCGAGGATGTCGATTACCGCGCTATCCGCGGCCTCGACCGCACGCTCTTTCTAAAACTCGCCGCCGGCGACTGGATCCGGGCACGACATAATCTCCTTGTTACCGGGCCGTGCGAGCCCGCTTCATAATGCTC
>NZ_VSSR01000066.1 GCF_008123515.1 Bradyrhizobium cytisi | reverse complement strand
GAGCTCGAGGACGCGATCGACGTCGAGGACGACCATGAGCTGGCCGTCGAGACGGTGGACACCGCCGGCGAGCTTGGCCATGCGGGGGTCGAGGTTGACCGGGTTGTCTTCCTTGCCGTCCTCGGACAGCCGCAGCACCTCGCCGATCTGGTCGATCAAGAGGCCATAGGATTCGCCGCGCAGGTCGACGCCGACCGCCATCGGCACCTTGCCGTCCTCGGGCTTGGGCAGGCCGAGGCGGGCGCGCATGTCGACCACGGTGACGATGCGGCCGCGCAGGTTCAGCACGCCGGCGATCTCGCGCGAGGACAAGGGAACGCGGGTGACGCGCTCGGGCATGAACACGTCCTGGACGCGGGAGATCGGCAGGCCGAACAGCTGGCCGCCGATCATCGCGGTGACGTACTCGACCATGGCGCCTTCGCCGATCTGCATCTTCTTGCTCATATCGGTCTCTCCTGATCCCTAAAGCCGTTACGCCGCCGCCCGGCTCAGCTCGGAGGCGCCGGCGGCGCCCGCGGTCTGTTCCTTCAGCGCCGCGATCAGGCCGGGACGGTCGAACTTGGCGACATAGTCGTGGAAGCCGGCCTGCCGGCCGCGCTCGATCGCTGCCGGCGACACCAGCGCGGAGAGGCCGATGATCGGCATCGCGCCGAGATTGCTGTCGGAGCGGATCACTTCGGCGAACTCGAACCCGTTCATGTCGGGCATCTCGATGTCGGTCAGGACCACGTCGAAGCTCTGCGCACGCAGCGCCGCCAGGCCCTCCTGCGCGGTCGGCGCGGTGCGGACGCGGTAGCCGGCCGCTTTCAGCACCGGCGCCAGCATGTTGCGGAAGAACGCACTGTCGTCGACCAGCAGCACCGACTGCGAGTGCATCGACGGCTTCATCTCCTTGCGGGTGAACCAGTCGGCGAACGCCATCGGGAGGAAGTGGCCGACGTCGATCACCTCGGTGGCCTGGCTCTTGATCACGGCCGAGCCGAGGATGCCGGAAGACGAGCCGCCGACCTCGATGTTGAGCCGTTCCTCGACGATGTCGATGATCTCGTCGACGACGAGGCCCATGGAGCGGCCGTCGTCGGCGAACACCAGGATCGGCTGGGCGCCCTGGCTGGCGACGGTGACGCCGTCCATGGCCACCAGCGGCATCAGCTGCTCGCGGTACTGCACCATGTAGCGGCCGTTACTGAACTCGATCTTGTCGGCCGGGAGCTCCTCCAGGCGGGTGACGAGCCCGAGCGGGACCGCCTTGGGCTGGGACGAGCCGGCGCGGAACACCAAGAGCGAGGTGGTCTGCTCGCCGCTGCCGATGTGGTGCGCGCCATTGTCGTCGGCCATGTCATGGGCCGAGGAGCCGGCGGCGCCGAGCGCTTTGGCAATGCCGTTGGGGTCGATGATCATGATGACCGCGCCATCGCCCAGGATGGTGTTGCCCGAGAACATGTCGATGTGACGCAGCTTCGTCGACATCGGCTTGACCACGATCTCTTCGGTGTGGAACACGCCGTCGACGACGATGCCGAAGGTCTGGCTGCCGACCTGCGTGACCACGATGAAGCCGTTCTCGGGATCGGAGGCCGCGCCGTCGTCGATCTTCAGGAGCTTCTTCAGGTGGATCAGCGGCAACAGCTTGTTGCGCAGGCGCAGCACCGCGGTGTCCTTGATGCGCTCGATGCGGTGCTCCGAGTTGGCGCGGGCCCGGACCAGCTCGACCACCGCGAGCTGCGGGATCGCAAAGCGGTCGCCGGCGGCTTCCACGATCAGGGCGGAGACGATCGCAAGCGTCAGCGGGATCTTGATGGTGACGGAGGAGCCTTCGCCGGCGACCGACTTGATGTCGATGGTGCCGCCGATCTGGTCGATATTGGTGCGGACCACGTCCATGCCGACGCCGCGGCCGGAGACCGAGGTGATGGCGGCCGCGGTCGAGAAGCCCGGGGCGAAGATGAACTTGTGGATCTGGGCTTCCGACATCTTCTCCAGCTCGGCCTCGGTGGCGAGACCGGAGGAGACGGCCTTGGCCTTGATCCTCTCGGTGTTGAGGCCGCGGCCGTTGTCGGCGATGCAGATGATGATGTGGCCGCCTTCATGGTAGGCGGAGAGCCGGATGGTGCCCTGCTCACCCTTGCCGTTGGCGGTGCGCTCGGCGGGGGTCTCGAGGCCATGGTCGGCGGAGTTGCGCACCATGTGGGTGAGCGGGTCCTTGATCAGGTCGAGCACCTGGCGGTCGAGCTCGGTGTCGGCGCCGTGCATCTCCAGCTCGATCTGCTTGCCGAGCTCGCTCGAGAGATCGCGGACGATGCGGGGCAGCTTCTGCCAGGCATTGCCGATCGGCTGCATGCGCGTCTTCATGACGCCTTCCTGCAGCTCGGCGGTGACGTTGGACAGGCGCTGCAACGGCACCTTGAACTCGGTGTCCTCGTTGCGCCTTGAGATCTCCAGCAGCTGGTTGCGGGTCAGCACCAGCTCGGAGACCATGGTCATCAGATGCTCCAGCGTATCCACGTTGACGCGGATCGACTGGTTGGCGATGCGGTCGCCTTCGCTGGCGCCCTCGTCGGCCATCGACTTCTTCGGCGCGGCCTTCTCCCTGGGCGGCTTCGCAGCTTCCTTGGCAGCTTCCCTGGCAACAGGCGCGGGCGCCTCAGCGACGGGCGCGGCCTTGACCTCGACAACGGGCGCCGGCGCTTCGATCGCGGTCTCGCGGAAGGCGCGCTCGAGCTCGTCGAGCGACACCTCGCCCGGACGCAGCGGACGCTCCAGGGTCTGGTCGATCAGCGCGCCCGTGGTCAGCTCCTTGGCGGCAGCGGGCGCCGCGGCAATTGGGGCGTCCGGCACCAGCGGCGGTGCGTCAGCAACGGGAGCAGGAGCAGCAGCCCCCGCAGCCATTGCCGCCATGGCCGCCATGCCCTGCTCGACCATCGCTTCCAGCTTGTCGATGAGGTCGCGGTCGGTGCCTTCGGGCTCGGCTTCGGTCGCCTCCAGGCCCGCGAGGATCTCCTTGATGCGGTCGATCGAGGACAGGATCAGCGTCACCGCCGGCCCCGTCACCGGCATGCCGTCGCGGAACTTGCTCATCAGCGTCTCGCCGGCATGCGCCAGCGCTTCGAGCCGCGGCAGTCCGAGGAAGCCGCACGTACCCTTGATGGTGTGGACCAGGCGGAAGATGTTATCCAGGATCTTGGCGTTGTTCGGCTCCTGCTCGAACTTCACCAGCTGATTGTCCACGGTGTCCAGGCTCTCGCTGGTCTCCGTCAGAAACTCCCGTAACAGATCATCCATGAAAACAGGCCTTCATACAGGGAGGACACGCACGAATTGTGATGCGCCATTTCAGAATGGGGCCAGCTTCACCGCAAAGCGTTTAATATTGGTTGAGTATGTGCAAAAGAACGGAACCAACAAAGAGATAAGGCGCTCCGGACAACCCGAAGCGCCTCGTAAAGATTTGATTAACGTCTGAGTGCGAAGGGCGTGTTTACGAAGCGGTAATGATGATGGCTTCGCCCTCTAGCCTGAGCGTCACGGTGAGCCCGCAGGCCTGCGCCAATAGCCGTGTATAATAAGGCTGGATCGCGTGCGCATCCGCAGCCGGCCCGCGTGCTCCGCTCAGAAGCTCGGAGATGTTCTGCGGCAGGCGCGCGTTGTGTCCGGTCGCGGTGATGCGGAAGCTCATCGTCTCGCCCTCGCCGATCGGATCGATCGTCAGTGTGCCGCCGCGCGGGATCGTGTGCTGGGACACGACGAGCATATTGAGCAGCAGCTTGACGCGATTCTTCGGCAGCAGCAGCCGCGGCAGATTCCACGTGATCGTGCACTTGCCGTCCTCGATGTGACCGCGCGCCATGGTCTGGGCATCGCCGAGGTCGATCTGCGCGCCGGAGGAGCCGGCCGCGCCGAAGGCGAGGCGGCAGAATTGCAGGCGGGCGGAGGCCGTCTTCGCACTCTTGCGGATCAGGTCGAGCGCGAATTCGCGGTCCTCGGGCTTGGGATCGTCATCGAGCACCTCGAGCCCATTGACGATGGCGCCGACCGGGCTGATGAGATCATGACAGACCCGCGAGCACAGCAGGGCCGCGAGTTCGAGCATATCGGGAGCAGAAGCGGTACCGGGTGACGGAGCGTCGGACATAAAGGGTTCCTGGAATTGCACGGCGCGGACGCGGCGAATCACGCATGCTTGACGGATGCTGCGGGTTCTAACATTCGCCAGCCCGTGGCAGCTAGCTTGCGATAGGCTCGAAGCGGCCATAAGGGACGCGGGCGAATCAAGTGAAGATAGGCGAGATTTGCCGATGCGAGATTTGCCAATGAATGAGGCATACAGGTGAGGATTATCGACGGTGAGGCCGCATTCCGGCTGATGGAGCCCCTGACCGTGCTGGTGGTTCAGGCCGGCGAGGCGATCCTCGCGGTCAACCGCGCGGCGATGCGGGTCGACGGCAAGCAGGACGGCTCGCCGGTGACCGAGGCCGACCTCGCCGCCGACCGCATCATTGCGGAGGGGCTGACCAGCCTTGCCAACGATGTACCGTCGCTCTCGGAGGAGCGGTGCCAGCTCGCCTCGCCGCCGTTTCGCGGCAGCTTCTTCCTGATCGACCCGCTCGACGGCACCAAGGAGTTCGTCGCCGGGCGCGATGAGTTCACCGTCAACCTCGCCCTCGTGACCGAGGGCGTGCCGCTGCTCGGTATCGTAGCCGCACCCGCGCTCGGGCTGCTCTGGCGCGGCATCGTCGGCCGCGGCGCCGAGCGTGTGACGTTTGACGGCGCCACCATCGGCGCTGCCGAGCCGATCCGGACCCGCAAACTGCCCGGGCTCGGCGAGCCCTGGGTCGCGGCGGTGAGTCGCTCGCACGGCGACCCCACAAGCGAAGCCTTCATCGACAGCCGGCCCAACGCCGTCAGGAAGATGTGTGGCTCCGCGGTCAAATTCGGCCGGATCGCCGAGGGCAGCGCCGACATCTATCCGCGCTTCGGGCCGACCTCGGAATGGGACGTCGGGGCGGGCTGCGCCGTGGTCACGGCAGCCGGCGGCAAGGTGACCGACGGCAAGGGCGGCGAGATCCGGTTCGGCGAGCGTGGCGACAATCGCTTCATCATCCCCGCGTTCGTCGCCTGGGGCGATGCCGCAGCGGTCATGCCTATTGACTGAGCTTGTCCTGCAGCGCCGGCCAGCGCTTGCCGACTTCATACAGGAAGCGTTCCGGATCGGCGGCGAAGGCGTCGCGGTTGGCTTCGCGGCTGAACAGATAGAGCCGCTGCGCCGAGATCACGAAGAAGCGGGGATTGCCGGCGATGGTCACGCCGCGCGCGATGTCGGCCGGGTCGTAGCCGCCGAACTGCGGGCCGTAGATGTCGGGATGGGCCAGGAAGGAGGCCCGGTTGCCCTCGTTCCGGAAGCGCCAGACCGCGCCCCACAGGTTGGCCTCGAACTCCGCCGTGCCCTGCTCGGGGCCGCCATCGACGAAATAGGCCACGGGATCGAAGCCCTCGATGGCGACACCCGAGAAACGATTGACGACGATCCGCTCGGTGGTGGCAGCCTGCGTCGGCACCCCGGAGCAGACGAACCAAATGCCCGCCAGCAGGCAGACCAGACGGCCGATCAAGGCAATTCCGGGGCGCAAAGGGCTATCTTCCTGCCGTTGTGCCGTCATAGTTGCTGCGGATAACATCCGAGTCGAGGGGACATCCGGCGCAACCTAGAACCGTGCCTGTTGGCGTCAGGTTAAGGGAAGCGGACCGGAATCGATACCAGGGGTTCTTTTATGACTTTCGCATCACGCCTTGCCGCAGTGGCGCTTGTAGCGCTGGCTGGCTGGATCGTGCCGGCCTCCGCGCAGACGGCTGCGCCGCCGCCGGACCTGCCGCCGCCGCAGCGGACCCCGACGCCCAACACCTATGGGCCGGACGAGCTCGTCAACGCCGGCCACCGCTTCTTCGGCAACGTCTCGCGCGGTCTCGCCTCGATCATCGAGAAGGCGGTCAGCCAATGGGGCCTGCCGAACGGCTACATCCTGGGCGAGGAAGGCTCCGGCGCGTTCGTCGCCGGCCTGCGCTATGGCGAAGGCACGCTCTACACCAAGAACGCCGGCGACCTGCGCGTCTACTGGCAGGGTCCGTCGCTCGGCTTCGACTGGGGCGGCGACGGCGCGCGTACCATGACGCTGGTCTATAATCTGCCCGCCACCAACGCGATCTACCAGCGCTTCGGCGGCATCGACGGCTCAGCCTACATCATCGGCGGCTTCGGCATGACGGCGCTCACGTCCAACAACATCGTGCTGGTGCCGATCCGCTCCGGCCTCGGGCTGCGCCTGGGCGCCAATATCGGCTACCTCAAATACACGCCGCGGGCGACCTGGAACCCATTCTAGGTCCCCTCCTCCCTTCCAGGTCCGGATTCACGTTAACAACAGGGCGGGGCTGGCTTTTTGCCGGCCCGCCATGCATTGTTTCTTTGGTAAATTTTTCCTTGCTTCCGGGAGTTGTGCCCCATGGTCGAACCGATCATGTACCTGGCGATCGGTTTCCTGCTGTCGATGCTGTGCGGGCTTGCGATCGTGCCGCTGGTGCATAACCGCGCGGTGCGCCTGACCACGCGCCGGCTCGAGGCGGCGACCCCGCTGTCGATGGCCGAGATCCAGGCCGACAAGGACCAGCTCCGCGCCGAGTTCGCGATGTCGGCGCGCCGGCTGGAGATGAGCGTCGATCAGCTCAAGAGCAAGACCACGAGCCAGCTCGCCGAGCTCGGCAAGAAGAGCGACGCCATCAACCGCATGAAGATCGAGCTCGGCGAGAAGAACGCCACGATCTTCGCGCTGGAGGCGCGCGAGAAGGCGGTCAAGGAGCAGCTCCGCGCCACCGAGGAGGAATTCAACGCCAAGACCGCATCCTTGCGCGAGGCCGAGATTGCACTGAGCAACAAGCAGGGCGAGCTCGCCAAGATCAACTCGGAGCTCACCGACCGCTCGATGATGGCGGAGAGCCGCCAGGTCGAGCTGGTCGCGGTGCGCGCCCAGATCGAGGAATTGAAGAACCGCGTCGGCGATGCCGAGAAAGAATTCACCGCCACCCAGGCGCGGCTGGCGCAGGAGCGCGTCGAGTCGGAGACCGCCTCGCGCGATCTCGGCGATGCGCGCGGCCGCGTCGAGAATCTGAGCCAGCGCGTCACCGAGCTCGATCGCCAGCTCATCGTGCAGGTGAAGGAAGCCGAGATGCTGTCCACCCGCGTCGCCGACCTCGAGGGCCGCCTCGCCACGCAAGGCAAGCTGCTGGCCGAGCGCGACTACGAGAACAACCAGCTCCGCCAGATCAATGAGGGCTCCGAGCGCACCATCAAGGAATTGCGCGCCGAGATCGCTGGCTTGAGCGGCGGCAAGTCGTCGGCTGCGTTCGAGTCGATGCGCGCGGAAAAGGCCGCGCTGGAACAGCAGCTCGCCACCGCACGCGACGAGCGCGCCAAGCTTCAGCGCGACCTCAATGCGATCCAGCAACAGGCGGAGAGCTCCTGGGCGACCGAGCGCATGGAGAATGCTCTGCTGCGCGAGCGCATCAACGACATCGCCGCCGAGGTGGCGAAACTCGCGATGCAGCTCGAGGGCCCGAACTCGCCGATCGAGGCGCTGCTGGCGGCCGAGGCCGGCCAGCCGCCGAAGCAGGCCGCCCGCCCGGCCAACGGCGTCGCGACCAATGGCGCGGCCGCCGCCCTCCCCGAAGGCGGCGGAACGCTCGCCGAGCGCATCCGCGCGCTGCAGGCCCACGCCTCCCGCGCCCGCCAGCAGGGCGCGTAAGCGGCCCGAAATCCGGCCGCGCCGCCCAATTGCGACACGGCGAAAGGTTTTCAGGCCGCAAGCCGCCTGAAAACTTGACACTTCTAGCCCGCACTTCTAAATCGCGGGCTCCGATGCGCCGGCCGGCCGACAAGGTCCGGCCGTCCGCATGATGGTCCCGGGCGCATAGCTCAGCGGGAGAGCGTTCCCTTCACACGGGAGAGGTCCAAGGTTCGATCCCTTGTGCGCCCACCATTAGCCCTTTGATCTCAGTTACTTATGGCTTGCACTCCCTTTCCGTGTGCCCGAAAAAAGTCGGGGCACAGTGTGGGCACACCCGCCAGGTGATCGCGACAAAACGCAACCGCCGTAAAAGCGGCCGCGATTGTGCGACCAACAAAGCGCCCCACTCTAAGAACTGAAAGCATAGCTGCACGTGCAGCGCAGTCCGGCTGTCTCGTCATTGGGGCGGCAAGCCGATCGACGCGATGCTGTGCCGCAAGAACATTCATAAACGGGCCCATGTACGACAAATAGGACCGGCGGAGCGCGCGCTGGCGCTGCCACCGGCGAACCGGCCGGACTTTCTGCCACCGCGTGTCAGCGGCGACTGAAGAGGCTCCCGTTCTGAAGACATGATCAAGTCCGACATCTCGATCGTTTCGCCGAAGGCGGGAGGCAGACCTATTCAAATGCTTGTGCTTGTGATTCTGGAGCGGGAGCGTGCGGAGACCCGCGATGTCCGGACGCTGTCTTCGGGCGCGCGAATACCGGGCAAGCCTTTATGACGAATCATCAACAAAGATCGTCGCCGAGCTCGAGGCCGGCCGCGTGCCGTGGGTGCAGCCTTGGGGGTAGTGCGGCGTCCTTCTCGGCGATCATGCTGCGGGCCAAAACGGCGTCAACTCCTCGTCTGTAACCAGCACAGCGGGTGCAAAGACTGATGTCTCGATCACGCTTGACGATCACGCATCAGCGCAATTGCCCTCCTTGTAGCTGGAACGCGTAGATCGGATTCATACCGCAATAGGCGTAGGTGCCGGATGCAGTGGCCATGCACTGATCGTAGGTCGAGAACTGGCAATTGCCCAGATATCCCCACGTACGTCCCTGCAGGCAAAAAACGTCCTGCCGAGCCGGAGGGATGTACGAGCGTGCCCGCGGAGCGGCGGTCGAAGGCGATCCAAAGCCGGCGAGGAGGGAAGTGCAAGCACACCGATAAAGAGAAAGTTGCGCATGAGACCTCTACCCTCCGATAAGTCTTGGGGATGGAGAATGTAGGTTTGCTGTTCTGGTCTTGGTCAATGGCAAACGCTTCGTAGACTGTCTGCCCGATCGCCTTGGAAAAGAAATCCAAGCGTCACGCGCTCCGAGTTTGGAGCAGCATTCCTGCAATTTCTAGAAACGAACGCATTTTTCCGCAATAAGTCGATTCGGGAAGGCCGCAAGTTGACGCACTTACGGAAGATCCCGGCGCTCAGGTTGTGCCCCCGAGCGCGCATCGCTTAAGATGAGCGACGTGAGCGGACCTGGCAGGGCTCAGGAAGATTCAGCGAGCTTGAGCTCTCCCTCGATTTCGTGATCGTGCCTAATTCGGCGCAGCAGCAACTCGGCATATTCCTCGCGCTCGCGCACGAAGCGCTCTTGATGTGCTTTGAATCTCTCGATCCGCTTCCTGATCTCATCGCGCTCGCTGCCGCCATAGTCGGGCAAGCTGAGGCCACCCGGCTCGACGATTTTTTTCGGCTCAGGCCTGGGCCGCTCGATGTCCACCTTCAGCGATTTGGCAAAGGCCATCCTTTCAGCGACGAGCGCGTTGAGCTGGCTCTTCCAATCATGCATTAACGCCCCCGTGCGGCACCGCCGTTTTGGCCAGCCAACTCACCGCAAACCAAGCTGTGTGTATGGAGGCCGATGCCCGATGGCATGTCGGCCCAGCCCGATCCTCATCGCTTATCCCTGAAAAAGGCTGCCGACAATAACGCCGGCGGCCCTCCGGGTTCAAAATGCGAATCGTGAATGAATGCGGTCCAGCCCAGATGACAGCGATCTTAAACTGAAAACTGCTCATTTCCTAGTTTTACGGTCTTGGAAACCTAACGCAGCTCTTGCGAACCTCAATTCAAGTCGGCGACGTATCGAGTGTGTGTCGCCGCGATTGCTGCAATTGCCGGTGCGGGCACAACGTCGTACCTCCGAAAGAATTGAGTCGGCGTCTATTGGCCGTCTTTGGCACAGCGACGTAGGTGCCCGCTGTGCGCCAATTCGCGATGAGCGGACTCGGTGCTCCTAGAACGGGGTGCCCCACTCCATGCAACTTTGGACGCGCCGCACTTCAAAATAGCCGAGCATCTGCTGGGATGACAGGCGGCACGGGCGCGCGACAATAGCCGACTTCGCCGCGATCCGGCGCGATTTGGCGCATATAGGCCGCATCCCGGCGCCGAACGTAAGGTAAGAATGAAGCGACTCGCCTCGAGCTTCACCAAAAGTCTGCTGCAAGTGAATGGAACGACGGGGGCGATCGAGCTGACGTACGGTTTGGTCGAAGGATGTTTGGAAACAGAAAAACTGCCTAAGCCGCTGTATCAGACGAGCACACGATCCACGTTGCAACGTTTAAGCGACCTCTTTGGGGTTTCAATATGAAGAGATTTCTGGGACTTTTGCTTATCGCTCAATTTTTCTTTTGTTCCGGCGAGGTCATGGCGCAGGGGCTCTCTGCTCCTTCATACTGGAAGAACGAACGGGGTTCGGAACTGTTTATCTGGTCCGCCAATAACGGGGCAATACAAGGGACCTTCACAAATCATGCTCAAGGATTTGCCTGCCAGGGCATTCCATATCCTGCATCCGGAGCTATTGGTCCAACTGGCTTGTATTTTGTTGTTACTTTTGCCCAATGCAATTCCTTTACTCGCTGGGTCGGAAAAACCAACGGCTCTCAAATGCCTGCGTCATGGATGCTGTTCTACGTTGATAAGAACGGTAAGCCTAGCAAGTTGAAGGGCGCAGATGTATTCACGCGCGTATGGTAGTTTCCCTTGGGATCGTGAGCTAATGGTCTGAGCCCCTCGCTTCATCCAGCAATGGGGAGCGTCCCGGTGACATTTGAGCCCATCGGGCCCGGTGGAGCAACGGGGCGGGGCGCGGAGCCCTCTGCATAGCGCAGCGTCCCCCCGTTGCGGCCCAGGATCGCTGCGGTTAGGGAATTCGGTCGGTGTGAGGTTACCCAGCGCACTGTGCGGCCGGGAGTTGTTGTAGTCGTCTTTCCAGCTTGCCAGCACGGCTCGAGCCTGCGCGCGCGAGGTGAATAGCGTCTCATTGCGAAGTTCGTCGCGCAGGCGGGCGTTGAAACTCTCGATGAAGGCGTCTTAGGTCGGCTTGCCGGGCGCGATGTAGTGCCACTCGATCTGCCTTTCCTGGCTGAAGCGCAGCACGGTCATGCCAGTCAGTTCGGGCCGTTGTCCGATACACACATCGCTGGCCGCCCTCGCCAAGCGATGATGACGTCGAACTCGCGTACGACCCGCAGGCCCGACAGCGACGTGTCGGCGACGAGCGCCAGGCACTCGCGGGTGAAGTCGTCGACTACGGCCAGGATGCGGAAACGTCGACCGTCGGCGAACGCATCCGACAGGAAGTCAAGGCTCCAGCGCTGGTTGGCCCCTTGCAGGATGGCCAGCGGCGCCTTGGTGCCGAGTGCCCGTTTGCGCCCACCACGCCGGGGGACTTGCAGCCGTTCCTCGCGATAGAGACGTCGGAACCTCTTGTGGTTCATGACCAGCCCCTCGTGGCGCATCAGCACCAGCAGACGACGGTAGCCGAACCGGCGGCGGATCGCCGCCAGTTCGCGCAGGCGGGCACGCACGACCGCGTCATCAGCTCGCCGGCTGCGATAGCGCACCGATGTGCGGTCTGCCACGAGAACTGTGCACGCCCGCCGTTCGCTCACCTCGAAGGTGGTCCGCAGAAGAGCGATGGCCTCTCGCCTCGCGGCGGGCGTCACCATTTTTTGACGCAACGTCCTTGAGCATGGCGCTATCGAATATCGCATCGGCCAAGAGCTTCTTGAGCTTGGCGTTCTCGTCCTCCAGCGCCTTGAGCCGCTTGGCGTCGACACCTCCAGGCCACCGTACTTGGCCTTCCATTTGTAGAACGTCGCACTGGAGATCCCGTGTTTGCGGCAGACACAGCAGTCGCCGCACCCGCCTCCTGCTCTCGCAAAATCTCGTTGATCTGCTCTTCCGTGAACCGGCTTGGCTTCATGGTCCATCCCTTCCCAGGTGACGGACTCTACCCATTTTTGGACGAATTTGCGGGGGCTCAGACCAATGGGCAGTCGACAGTGATGGCGATGCTCGAATGCTACGAACCTTCGCTCGTCGCTTGGCGCATCCTTTCGCGCGCAGCCGACGCTTTTATGATTGTCGATGACCAGAACGCCGTCGGCGCGATGAAGCGTTTGGCCAGTCCCGGGGACGGTAACCCAGCTGTCGTTGCAGGCGAAAGCGGCGGGGTTGGTTTGGCAGGATTGCTGAAAGTTGCTGCCGATTCGACCTTGCGCGGCCAGATTGGTCTTGGACCCGACGCACGGGTCTTCCTCATCAATACCGAGGGTGCGACCGATCCCGGCGTTTACTAACAGCTCGTGGGTCAGTCTCCAGCGCAGGTGGCGAGGAGAACTCTTGGACGTCTACACGCTCATGATCCGCGGCCCTTTCGGTGAACTCGTGACAAGTGACGCAAGCCAACGGAAGGCCAAGAACGAAGGCATCCAGCGATTGATCCTACGATTGAAATCCGCCGCGGTATTTCTGCCGCTAACGAGGCCGGACGCACGTTTTCGGCATAAAGCACCTGGTTTTGCCGTCTTGCCCCAAGAGCAAACGCTATGACTTTGGCGCTTTGCAATCTAACCGCGTTCGTCTCATCGCATGGTACAACAGATTCATTATCTTGTTGATCCGGCACACCGGATATGAACCCTTTCATAGTTGCGTTACAGCTCTGCGAGTGATCTATCGATATGCGTGGACTCCTGATCGTTCTCACGGCTTTCGTGATCATGTTGGCGGCTCGTGGCCAGCACCAAAATGCTTTCATCCCGCGCCCGACCGCGCCCATGCCACTAGTCAACGTGCCCTAGCGTCATGCTGTCTGCTGTAAGCAACGTCATCCAATCCAGGATCTTGGGAATGGCTCCTGATGCTGCTCAGGCTGACGTTCCGATCTGTACCGCCGCCTTGGTGGCCAGCAGCTCCTCGGCGCCAGCCTGGAGGCAACCCCGTTATCGCGGAACTGGCGCAGCGGCACCTGAGTCCTGCCGCACAAGCCCTCAAGGTGCTGATCGGGGACAGCTCTCTGGCCGCGATCTCGACATGACTACAAATTCACAGCAGAAGGAAAGAACACGTCGGTGGCATTTCGTTGATATCGATGTCGAGCGTTCGACTTATGACGCCGGAATCTATTGCAAGCACGTGGGCAGACAAGGCTCCTGCATCGTTAAAGGCCTCCCGGCAGCCATCGCAGCCCTGAAAGACAAGTCGAGCTCCAAAGACAACAGGTTGCGGGCGCTAAAAGCTCGTTGTCCATCTTGCCGGAGATCTGAAGCAGCCGCTGCATGCGAGCGAACGGAGCGGCGATGAAGGCGGCAACAAATTGTGTGTCGTGCTTCACGCCAAGGGCTCCAATGGGACGGCACACAGCAGGCCATCAACATTCCACAGCATGTGGGACGACTCTCTTGTGGACCTGCAGGCATATTCATGGGGAAGTTACGCGGACGCGCTGGATACCAATCCGTTGCCGACGGCAGACGCGGCTCTATATGATGAAGCACGCATTGCGGCTCGGGCAACCTCGTCGACCAATCGCTTCAAGAAGCGCTTTCGGAGGTCGGGGGACGTTGTCTGTGCAATCACTTCTGAGATTCAGCTTGCCGCTTTTAGAGCAAGCACGGTATCTACAAAACGAATGCCATAATTCCTTGCAGCCATTCCGCTCGCTACAAACTGGGCCAGGAGAGCTGTCAGATAGAGTAGCGCTGTCTTGTAAGTCTGCATCGCAACAACACCGGTTCCGCCAAAGACGATCAGAAGCATGAAAGCGATGCCGGCATAATCGCGCGTCAGCAGAAAAAGGCGATGAACGTGTAGGACGCGCGGATCCTCCTCTACCGACTTGTAAAGCCTGTACCAAAGAGCATTCTGCTCGGTCGGAGTTGCTGGAAACGGTCCGACTTTCGTCTTCAGCGTCGTAACGTCGATCCGCGGATCGCGATGAAGATAGTAAGAGAACGCCCGACATCCGGGCAAAGGATCGTGCCAACGCCAAAACACCAGTCTGGCCTTGGTTTGAACATCGAGCACACCGTTGATCACGCTGATAAGCACGGCTCCCAGTCCAGCAGGTATGAGCGCCTGCCAATGCTTGAGCAGTTCCTCGTATTCGGCCGCTAGGAACTGGTCCGTCTTGAGCGCAAGGGCGAAGATTGCGAAATTGACAACGAGGATCGTCATCAATGGGGAAGTGTTTTGCTCCTTCAATTTCTCCTTCGACTCTTTTTTAATCATCGTTTGTGCTCATTTGGGTCGACTTGTTCTGGAAACGGCGCAGAACAAGCGAGAAACGTGCTCGCTGTCTTCGACAGAAACGAACACCAGCGCGACCGGACTGGCTCCGCCGCTCTCTCAGGTGAACGCAACAAGGTCTCAGTCTTCCTGTTCGTCCGGATACGGCAGACAATCTGCGGCGCTGTAGTCATCGCGCTGCGGAGCATTCTTGGAGGTCCGCTTGTTGGATCCTTCGGTTGAGATGACATGTGCACCACGATGGTGCATAGCGCGGACAACGGATTTGCGGGGATGATCCTCATCGGCCTCGGCCGCGCTTATCACGGCGGTGAAGGTCGTCTTCCCGCCCTGTGCCGCCTTCTTTTCACCCAATAGTTGATCCAGCAAGTCGGTCGAAACGTTGTGGCGTCCACCGTGGTGAGGAACCTGAAATCGATCGATGCCAGGCAAGGTCAGTCCGGCCAACGGCGCATAATCGATGACTTCTTTGAGCCCGGTGCGTCCGGTATCGGCGGTGAGCAGGATTTTGCATCCATTGAGATAGGCATACTGAACGACGCTCATCTCATTTTCGTTGCTCGTCTCGCCCGCCGGAAAATATTCGTCGCCCCAAGCGGCTTTGGCAAGCGCGGCCGCCTCTTTGGCCACACGAACAACCGCGTCGCGTGCCATTTCGAGCAGCCCTTTCTCCTGGGGGGTCTTATCCGAGGAGACAATCAGATCCAGAAAGCGCGAACGTGTCGGAGCCATCACCCGGAAAGCGCCAATCGTGCTACCCTGAAACGGCGCATAGATAGGGATATTCTTTCGTAAGGCGATCTCTTCGAGAGCGGCTAGATTCGAGTAAGCTTCCCTTAGCGCCTTCTCCAGTCCATCGGCTGTTGTGAAGCGCTTGAATCGAGGAAGAAGCTCAGCGGCAAAGACCCAAGGTCGCAGCATCCAGAGCACGCCGATCTCACAGTCTTCCAGGACTCGCTGGAGACCTCCGGCGTGGTCGCCGTCATTGTGGGTCGCAACAACATGGTCGATCCGTTTCGGACTCCCATAGTACTTGTTCAGGAAATTGATGACCTTCTCGCCAGTCGACTGATAACCTCCGTCGACCACGTGAATGAACGTCTGACCGTTCAACTCATAGCGGATGCAAATGGCATCACCGCTGCTCTTCGCTTCAACATCTAAAAAATCAATCTCAAAAAAGTCTGTCAATCTTCTTCCTCCAACGGCTTGGCGCGACAGGCGCCAGAATTCGACTTGAGTACCCGGTGGTGCCGGACAGGAGCAGTGGCGCCAGCGCTTCTGCTTCCGCAACCAGAATAGCCTTTTGACAAGGGCAGCGACGGTCCGCCCTCCCGCAGCCCCACAACTCACATCAAGGATCTACGCCGACCCGGCAGACGCTGAGCGCATCCTGCATCACAGCCCTGCTGCAGGGCGTGCCTTTTCATTCGTTGGAGCGCAGCTTATCTTCGTTAGGTTTTCGAGAATGCATTTTCCCTGCACGAATCATGGAGAACGACTTCCCGCTGGTGTGTTGATTCTGCGCAGCAGGCCGGGTTGCTGCCTTGGAATATTTAAGCAGCCACTTTTCCTGATCAGTCAGCTTGCTGGCGTCTCCCGACGCCTCGATCTCCTTCAGCTTCCAGATGCTTTCCTCGTTTCCCTTCTTGTAGCGGTCAAACAGTTCGGAGACGCCGATAGGTGAGCCTGCTTTCAGGATGCCATCGATGGCAATCAATCCAGCTAGCGCTCTCGCTGTAAATGCGCCGCGGCTGAAGCCGAAAATGAAGATTTCATCTCCATCGTTGTTGTTCTCGATGAGCCACTCGTACTCGACTCAATTAAAAGTAGTTTTCGAGCGAATTGCCAACTTGTTGGTCGAGAACGGCGGCGTTTTACGGCAGGCTCAGGCTGACCATGGACCAATCATGGCCAAGCTGGAACCCAAACGGCTTGCAATTGTCCGGATTTGGACTATATCCAATTTTGACAGAGGAACAGCCTATGTTAAATAAACGTAAGCCGAACCCACTCGAGGCGGTAAAAGGCCCTCAGCGTCTTGATAAGACACGATTTGCTCCGGCCAACCGAAGGCGGCTCAGCGCCCCAGCTTTACGGACCTTCCTCGCTATCGCGGATCTGTGGGGATTGACGGAAGATCAGCGCCTCCTGGTCCTGGGGTATCCGTCCCGGTCTACTTACCATAACTGGTGCAAGCAGGCGCGGGAGCACGGCGCTTTCACCCTTGATGTGGACGTTCTCACGCGCATTTCAGCGGTATTCGGTATCCACCAAGCGCTGGGGATCCTCTTTCCCCAGGAGCGGCTCGGCGTTGACTGGCTGCGGAGTCCACATAACGAGGTCGTCTTCGGTGGACATCCGCCGCTCGACCTCATCACCAATGGCTCTCAAGATGGGTTGCTCTCGGTGCGTCGTTTCCTCGACGGCGCACGTGGCGGCCTCTACATGCAGCCGAACACGATAGACGAGGCCTTCACGCCTTACGACGACAAGGAGATCGTCTTCCGGTGACGGATGTTTTCGCACCCTCGCCGCAGCCCGCCCATCGCCTAATCCCCTCACAATTTCCTCCCATCGGGCTGTTCGATACGGTCGCGACGGCGGCCGATCTTTCAGCGGTGATGGAGCTCGTCGGTTGGACGAACGACCGTCTGGTGGCCGAACGTATCGATCGGCTACCGCCGAGCGAATGGGTATATGGTGAACCCAACTCCAGCATCGTCATGGCAGCCTTTCTCCACGTCGCTCCCGGCGGACTGAGGTTCAACGGACCGGAGCTTGGCGCCTGGTATGCGGCCGATGATATTCGCACGGCGGCTGCCGAGGTCGGTCATCACCTGCGTCGCGAAGCGGCTGCTCGCAACGTGGCCACGATGAGCCGGACCTACAGGGCATACACCGCCACGCTGCTCGGGGATTATCTCGACATCACAGGGCAGCAACTAGCACGCCCCGACGTGTATGCGAGCGAACGTTATGATGCTTCGCAGAAGCTTGGCGAGGATATTCGCGCGTCAGGTGGCGCGGGGCTGCTTTACGACAGCCTACGGCGTCGCACCGGTATCAACGTCGTAGCGCATAGACCGCGCAACATCGTAGATATCATGCAGACGGACCACTTCGAAATCACAGTCCAAGCAACAGCACGCATGATCAACGTGCGACAACTATCTAAATGAGTAATAAATCCGACCGAGTTGCCGCACTGCCTATGTCCCAAATTTGGCATGATCTGATGACGCAGTTAGTTTCCAATCAAGCCGAAGCTCGCAAGTTTTCGCAAGACGCGAAAATGCGATTCGGCACGTGAGGACCAGAAGCCGTCCGATCGAACACGCCCGCTGTATCCGGGGCCTGGCATCGAGTTTTTATTATTGTTGCCTATCGTAAAGCTGATGATGCTGGGGATTATCCCGGTGCGACCGACGGTCAATGGCATTACGATGCAAGACTTTGGCGTTCAAAAGCGCAAAGACATCGCCAGGTGCAACGAACCGGAGTTGACGCTTGCGCCGCAGAGCGGCAACGCGCCCGATCCACGTCTCGTCGAATTCGTGCGTCTGCTGGCTCGCCATGCGGCACGGCGCTGGTACGATCAAGCCAACAAGGAGTCGAAGCGCTCCTGACTCTACCGGAGACCATCTCATGAAGGTTGCGCTTTACGCCCGCTACTCCAGTGATAACCAGCGCGACGCGTCGATCGCGGACCAATTTCGCGTCTGCCGTGCCTATGCCGAGAATCAGGGTTGGCGAGTCGTTGAGCAATATTCCGACCACGCGATTTCCGGTGCGTCGCTTCTGCGTGCCGGCGTCCAAGCGCTTATTACCGACGCCTTGCGCGGGCGGTTTCAAGTGGTGCTGGCGGAGGCGATGGATCGTCTCTCTCAGGAAGACATCGCTGGCGTGTTCAAGCGCATGGCCTATGCCAACGTAAAGATGTCACTCTATCCGAGGGTGAGGTTACGCACCTGCATGTCGGCCTCCAGGGCACGATGAACGCCGTCTTCCTCAAGGACCTCGCCGACAAAACGCGCCGAGGCCAGCGCCGGACGCGTTGCGCTTGGCAAATCTGGTGGTGGCAACTCCTGTGGCTATGGTGTTGTGAAGCAATTCAATGAAAGCGGTCAGCCAATACGTGGCGTATCGCATGATTAATTCTGAGGAAGCTGAGGTGGTTCGCCGTATCTTTCGCGACTATGTCGTTGGCAAGTCGGCGAAGCGGATCTCTGTTGAGCTAAATAGGGACGGCATCGCGGCGCCCGGCGGCGGCGATTGGGGCTTCAGTACCATCAGTGGCAACACCAAGCGTTGCAACGGGATCTTGAACAACGATATCGGCCGGATCGTTTGGAATCGACAGCGGTTCATCAAAGACCCCGAAACTGGCAAGCGTCAGGCGCGTCCAAGCCCAGCAGCCGAATGGATCATTCAAGAAGTAACAGAGTTGCGCATCGTGGATGATAGGCTCTGAAACGCCGCGAAGGATGTATGATGGGTTTGCTGCTTGGGCCAAAGACAATGCAGTTCGTGCGTGGGGAGAGAAAAACTTCGCACTGGTCATGTCGCAAAAGGGCTTCTCCAAGGAGAAGCACCGCACCGGCATGCGCTACCTCAGCGTTAGGCTCAAAAACGTTCCCAATGTGTCACGGCGCCACGGGGATGAGCCATCACGTCCGTCTGACGATTACGTCATTCCCGCGTGAGCGTGACGGGTGTGAAGGGTTGCCCGCCGCCCTTCACGCCGGAAATCGATAGCTATTTCATATAACTAGACCAGCGTTTTCTTGGTTCGAATCATATCAGGCGGCCTCGGCGAGCTTATAAGACCATGTGTGGATGACGGGGTGGCGATTGACATCGTCGATACCGGCCATGATGCGCTCCTTGAGCTCATGTTTTGGGGCGACCCGGATGTGGCGCAGGACCGAACGAGCGAACTTGGAGAAGAAGCCCTCGATGAGGTTGAGCCACGAGCCGTGCTTGGGCGTGAAGGTGAACTCGAAACGCCCGCTTGGTCGGGTGGCGAGCCAGGCTCTGGTTTCTCTCGAGATGTGCGCGGAATGATTGTCGAGGATCAACTTGATCGTGGTGCTCCTCGGATAAGCGGCATCGAGAAGTCTGAGGAGTTCTATGAATTCGCGGCTGCGGTGACGGTCTCTGACGAGAGCGTGGACCTTGCCGGTGAGCAGATCAAACCCGGCCAACAGGCTGAGCGTGCCGTGCCGCTTGTACTCGTGGTCGCGCGCAAAGCCGGCGTGGATGCCGGGTTCGGGCGGCAAATCCGGCGCCGTCGTTGCGATGGCCTGGATTCCCAGCTTTTCGTCGCACGACACGATCGCCACCGGCTTTCCCCGTCTCTTCGACTTGGCAGGGGCTTTTTTCAGGACTGCGACTTCATGATAGACGCACAGGACCTCGGCCATCTTCCGTTCGAACTCAGCATCGCGATTTTCAAGATAGTAGCGCACCTTGTGCGGCTTGATTTCCTCCTTGCCGAGGATCTTGCACACCGTTCCCTGGACCAAATTGGTCAAGCATGCATGCCCTGCCGCCGGCCCGTGTTCGCGCGCATGGCGCGCCAACAGCCGCGTCGTCCACAACTCATGTGGATAGCCGTGGTCCTTCGCTTTGTCACACGCCAACGACACCAACCAGGCTTTGGCCTCAGGCGTGATGGTTGGTTCCTTGCCGGGGCGCGGGCGATCGTCAAGGGCGGCCAGCGGGCCATCGGCCAGCGCTCGCTCGACACAGCGCTGCACCGTCTGATGATGGACTCCAAGTCTTTGGCCCACTGCGCAAAACGAAGGGTTCTCGCGATACGCCAGCAGCATCTGCGCCCGCGACACCCGGCTCGCGAGTTCAGTTCTCGACCGCGAAAGAGCCGCCAATGTTGCGATCTCTTCGTCGGTCATCGCCAACTCGACCGCTCGCCGCCATCCAGCCATGATACAGCTCCTCGTTTTGCCGACCGCAAACGAGGAATCCGCCAACTGCCCGTCCGTTCCACCCATTCAGCCTGCTCCAGCATCGCAGGTTTCATGGAATCGATCGTCTCATCTCGAATTTAAGGTCAACGCGGCAGAGGAATTGAACTGGTCGGCGACATTAGGTCGAGAGACGTACAAACTCACCCAGAAGAAGGTCGGGTGCTCGGCGGCAAACTCGAAGAGGTGATCTGGGTAAGCCCCACAGAGATCCCGCGCGACCAGCCGATTTTCTGGGCTACAAACCCTTGTTCCCCCAGAATTCAGTCCTATTTCAGCTGCGCCCGCGTTGGCACTCGCAGGCAACGATTGCTAGCAACCGTCAAATCAGCAAGTAGTGTAAATGCTTAGGAGATCTGCATGGAATTCCGTCCGCTTCACGACCGCGTCGTGGTCAAGCGCATCGACGCAGAAGAAAAGACCGCTGGCGGCATTATCATTCCGGACACTGCCAAGGAAAAGCCTTCCCAAGGTGAAGTCATCGCCGTCGGCCCCGGTGGCCGCGACGAGAGCGGCAAGCTGATCCCGATCGACGTGCTAGTCGGCGACCGCATCCTGTTCGGCAAGTGGTCAGGCACCGAGGTCAAGATCGACGGCCAGGAGCTGTTGATCATGAAGGAGAGCGACATCCTGGGCGTTCTCACCGACGCGTCCGCCAAGAAGAAGGCCGCTTAAACCATCGCTCGAACCGCTCATCCTGAGGAGCGCCTGCTGGGCGTCGCCAAGGGTGAGACCAAGTAAAATATTCAGGAAAACCCACATGTCAGCCAAAGAAGTCAAGTTCGGCGTAGACGCCCGCGACCGCATACTGCGCGGCGTCGAAATTCTCAACAACGCGGTCAAGGTGACGCTCGGTCCGAAGGGCCGCAACGTCGTGCTCGACAAGTCGTTCGGCGCTCCCCGCATCACCAAGGACGGCGTCACCGTCGCCAAGGAGATCGAGCTCGAAGACAAGTTCGAGAACATGGGCGCGCAAATGGTGCGCGAAGTCGCCTCCAAGTCGGCCGACGCCGCCGGCGACGGCACCACCACCGCGACCGTTCTCGCGGCTGCGATCGTTCGTGAAGGCGCCAAGTCGGTTGCCGCCGGCATGAACCCGATGGACCTGAAGCGTGGTATCGACCTGGCCGTGGAAGCCGTGGTCGCCGACCTCGTCAAGAACTCCAAGAAGGTCACCTCGAACGACGAGATCGCCCAGGTCGGCACCATCTCCGCCAACGGCGATGCCGAAATCGGCAAGTTCCTCTCCGACGCCATGAAGAAGGTCGGCAACGAGGGCGTCATCACGGTTGAAGAAGCCAAGTCGCTCGAGACCGAGCTCGACGTCGTCGAGGGCATGCAGTTCGACCGCGGCTACATCTCGCCCTACTTCGTCACCAACGCCGACAAGATGCGCGTTGAGATGGACGACGCCTACATCCTCATCAACGAGAAGAAGCTCTCCTCGCTGAACGAGCTGCTGCCGCTGCTCGAGGCCGTGGTGCAGACCGGCAAGCCGCTGGTGATCGTCGCCGAGGACGTCGAAGGTGAAGCGCTCGCGACCCTGGTCGTGAACCGCCTCCGTGGCGGCCTGAAGGTCGCCGCCGTCAAGGCTCCGGGCTTCGGCGATCGCCGCAAGGCTATGCTGCAGGACATCGCGATCCTGACCGGTGGCCAGGCGATCTCGGAAGATCTCGGCATCAAGCTCGAGAACGTCACGCTCAACATGCTCGGTCGCGCCAAGAAGGTGATGATCGACAAGGAGAACACCACGATCGTCAACGGCGCCGGCAAAAAGGCCGACATCGAGGCGCGCGTGGCCCAGATCAAGGCGCAGATCGAGGAGACCACCTCGGACTACGACCGTGAGAAGCTCCAGGAGCGTCTTGCCAAGCTCGCGGGCGGCGTCGCGGTGATCCGCGTCGGCGGCGCGACCGAGGTCGAGGTGAAGGAGCGCAAGGATCGCGTTGATGACGCGATGCATGCGACCCGCGCGGCTGTGGAAGAAGGCATCGTCCCGGGCGGCGGCGTCGCCCTGCTCCGTGCCTCCGAGCAGCTCAAGGGCCTGCGCACCAAGAACGACGACCAGAAGACCGGCGTCGAGATCGTGCGCAAGGCGCTGTCGGCTCCCGCTCGCCAGATCGCGATCAACGCCGGTGAAGACGGCTCGGTGATCGTCGGCAAGATCCTGGAGAACAAGACCTACGCCTACGGCTTCGACTCCCAGACCGGCGAGTACGTCAACCTGGTCACCAAGGGCATTATCGACCCGACCAAGGTCGTGCGCACCGCGATCCAGAACGCTGCCTCCGTGGCGGCGCTGCTGATTACTACCGAGGCAATGGTCGCCGAGTTGCCGAAGAAGAACACCGGCGCGCCCCCGATGCCTCCGGGCGGCGGCATGGGCGGCATGGACTTCTGATCCAACTTTCTCTGAAGTGAGATCCCCGGCAGAAAAAAGCCGGGGTCTTTTTTTGCTTGCGCTTTTCCAAGTTCGTTATTCTGATCTCCCGCAATGCGTTCTGCGGAAATGACGATCAGCAGTTGCTCAAGCCATGTAGACGTTCTGCTTGAGATTTCGCGAGTCTGCTGGTAGGCATGTCACCGGGAGGACGAGCGGGTGGTCGCCGTTTAGCACAGTCTTTCCCTGCTGCCTCAACATCGGCGGCTGGTCAAAGCGAAAACCTGAGAACGGGCGGTCGCGGTAGCCCAACCATTGGCGCTACTGACTTAAATAGCATCGGTTCCCGCGCTTATCCATCGCTGTAAACGGATGCGCGGCTAGTACCTCGGCACAGTGATTATGACTCTTTGGGCGTGATGGGATAGGCGCGGCTCATTTTGGCGCGGGCTTTTTCGGTTGTGAACATCCATTTGATGCGTGCACCGGCGCCGTTGCGTTGCTGCTCCCAAGCGGCAATTTCGCTGATGAGGCGGCCGGAATCATCGATACGGCGGTCCAGGCATTGGCCGCGCAGGACGCCGATCTCGATCTCCACCATGTTGAGCCAGCTGGCGTGTTTGGGGGTGTAGTGGAACTCGAAGCGGCGCAGAATGCGTTTGGCCTCGGCGGGCGGGAAATCCTCATAGAGGGCGCCGGCCGAGTGGGTCGACAGGATGTCCTGCACGACGCGGATGCACGCGGCATCGGGATAATGGACATCGACGAGTTCGCGCATGCATTGGGCGTAGTCTTCGGCCGCTCGGTGACCTTGACCTTGCGCCAGGGCCTGTTCACATCGAGGCAGACGAAGAGATTGACGGTGCCATTGCGGCGGTGTCCCCGATCGTGCACGCGTTTCGCTAAACGCCCCCTGACATTCGATCCAGCTCGTCCGCAACTAGCTTCTCGGCATTAAAGTTCTCGTTGGACTGACAAAATACGTCCTCGGCGGTGTGAGCCATGGCCTCTAGCGGACTTTGGCGATACCCATGTTTCTCCAATCCATCGGCGTACGTCGCGAGAAACCTTTCAGGACCAAGCAATCGCCACTGTACAACATGGACTAATTCATGAAAGTGAAGCCGCTCACTCGACGCAGAGCGACGCTTTACGAAGAATGTGTCCAGGTACGTAATACCGTCGTAATCGCCGTTTTCGAATTCGGCGAACTGGCTGAATCCTAAAGATGATAGTGGCGGCATCGGAACCCGTTCGACGACGGCAACCTTGGTCGACGATAAGAGATTTCCGCTGAAGTATTGCGACAGTCTCGGGAATCCAAGCGAACTTACGATCCTTACTTCGTTCGAATGTGCTTGTAGTGTTTGATGAATCCAACCGATTACGTGAGGGTATAGTGCTTGGAACTGTTCCGGCGTCATGCGCGCTTTCCCCGAATTTGGAGTTTGGGAGACTCGATCAAACCTAGCATAGAGCTATGCGCGCCGCCCCTTGGAGCTTCCCCTTCATTTTAAAAATGCATTCCCCTACTGCGTATTCTTAATATGGGTCTCATTCATTGGGTCTCATTAATAGAGGAGCGGACTTTTATCTGCGCCAGAGCGGACCTATCGTAGCTTTCTGGACCGGACATTTTTGTCCGGTCTGGACCGGACATCGGAAGTCACCGTGAGATTCAGTTCATAGATGTTCGTTTTGCCGAGGCCTCGTCTCTGGATCGTGAGCAGCCCATTTGCTTCTAGGGCCTTGAGGTTTCGACGGACACTTCGCTCCTCAAGCCCTAGATCTTCGGCAAGACGGCGTTGTCCGGGAAAGCAGTAGTCGTTCTGCCAAGCGCATGAAAGCAGGATGGCGGATGTCATCTTGTCGCCGGAGCTCAGCTTAGCGGAGAGGCCCGACCCCACTTCCTTGGCCACGATCGGCACGCCCACGCTGCGCGCGGCGCGAGCGATCTGCGCCAGGACGCCGCGCCAGTCGCGGTCGCCCTCCGGCTGTACCGCTTCCTGCAGCGGATTGAGATGGACGATGAGTCCATCGGCCTCCAGCGCATCCACCACCCGGCGCGCCAGGTCCAGGCCGTCGGCCTCGCGCAGTTGCGCGGCGCCGATATTGGCCAGCAAGGGAATGTCTGGGGCCAGGCGGCGCAGCGCGCGCGTCAGCCCCTGGGAGTTGCGGGATGGCAGGCTCACGCGCTGCGAACCCACGCACATGGCGATCCCCAAGGCTTGCGCTGCCTCGCTCAGATGCCGGTTGATGGCCTCGGCGCGTGGCATGCCGCCGTCATGGAGCTGATCAGCAGCGGCGCGCGTCTTGCCCAGCAGTGAGGCGCGCAGGCCGGCGCCGTTCGCCGATCCAGCACGATGTCCAGATGGTCGTCCTTGCGCCGGCTCAGGGCGGTGTCGCTCATGCTCGCTCCATCCGTCGGATCGGGCGACGGCGTTGCGTCGGATCGGACCGACGCCAGCGCGCGCACGCCGCCGCCTCGCGCGCGCGTTCAGGCCGGCGCACGCTGGTCTCCCCCCGCAGCGTCGGTGCGGTAGCGCCTGGTCGAGGTCTGGTAGTACTGCGCGCGGATGGCCGCCATGGCCTCGATCAACGGTCCCCACGGCGCGGGAAAGCGTTCTTCCGCCATCACCCGGTGCAGCATGCGCGTATGGCCAGCCAGCTCGTCGTTGAGGAACTCCACCACAGGCATTGCCGGATAGCGCTGCAGCAGCAGGATCGCCGCGTTGTCGGCCTCGCCGGCCGACCTGTCCTTGTCGCGTCCATGCAGATCGTTCTGCAGGCGCCCTATCGCGGAGATGAGCCGCAGGACCTGGCGAAACGCCGGACGCGCGCGCAAGTTCGCCATGTCCAGCCCCCACAGCAACGACAGGCAACAGAACACGTTCGCGTAGGCGATCGAATCGATGCCGTTGTGCAGGTACTCGGCGTAGGACCAGCGTTCCGCCCCTGCCGCCTGCGCGTGTCCGGCGCGCAGCGCCGCGCAGTAGCACCGGGTATCGTCGAGAAGCTGAGCATAGTCGCGACGATCGTAGGCGAGCGCGGCCAGCGAAGCGCGCAGCACAGCGCAGCCCTCGAATCCGGGGAGCGCGCACGGCACGCCCTGCCCCAGCGCCTGCTCCACCGCGGCGAGCTGCTCCGGCGCGATCAGGCCAAGGTCGTTGCAATCGTCGAGCCAGAACAGCAGCGCCAGTTCGCGATAGAACGCCACGATCAGCGTTTCGTCCTGCGGATCGCGGCCGGTGCGGGCGCTGGTGTCGCGCAGGCTCGGGTGGATGCGCTGCAGGATGTACTGGCCGCCCCTGACCGCTTCCACGGCATGCTCGTCGGCGAACCCGGTCAGGGAACGCCCCCACTTCAGCACCTGCTGCAGCGCGCGTTCGGTCTGGATCATGGCGCCGCTCCTGCTCCCTCGGCCAGGACGCGCCGCCCCCAACGAAGCGCCAGCCACAACCCGGCGAGTTCGGCCACGCGCACGACCCGGGTGGGGCAATACAGTTCCTTGCCGATCCACAGCGGCGTCTGCGGCAATGCATGCGCCGCATGGCGGGCGAGCATCCACTCCAGCGCACGCGCCACCGCCTGCGCGATGCGCCGGCACCCTGTCGGCTCTTCGCTCCCGTCCATCACGTGCAACGCGAACAGCGCATAGGCGGTTTCCTCGAATGTGGACGCGCGACCGGCGCCCCAGCCGCCGTCGTCGCGCTGCGCCTGCAGCAGCGCCGCCAGCGCGCGCTCGTCGCGCCACTGGGGCTTGCCTTGCGTCAGCGCAGCGACCGCATGCGCGGTGGGATACAGCCACGAAACGTGCCATTTTTCGTTGTCCCATAGACCGTGCGGGTTGCGATTGGCCTCGACGTAGGCGCTGGTGCCGGCGGCGGGCTTTCCCAACAGTCGCAACGCATGCAGGGCATGGATGTTGGTCGACACCGAGGCATTGCGCTCGCCGGGGAAGGTGACGAACAGCTCCCCGATTTCGAAATGGCGCAACGCATCGACCGCCGGGTCGCGGCCTGCAAGGCGCAGGACGCACAACGCAACGGCGGTGTCGTCCGCATCGGCCGCGAAGTGCAAGGCCGGGCCCAGACCGCGCACGCCCAGGCGGGCGTCGAGCTGCGCGACGATCACGCGCACCGCCTCGGCGAGCGCGGGATGCGCGAACAGCCCGGCCAGATGCAGGGTGTACAGCGACCAGCATGGCTCGAACACATTGATCGGCCAGACGTTGGGAACGACACCTTCGATGCCGCTACGCGTCGCCCGCGATGCCGCCTGCAGATACGCATCGGCGCGCCCGACCTGCGGCGTGCTCCCCTGTGTCAGGGCGTGCGCACGCCACGCGGCGGTGGCCGCCGGACTGATGCCGATGCTGCCGTCGTCATCCGGGCATGCGGTGGTCGGCGACGTCCCCCAGGCTTCCCAGGAGTGCAGCAACGGATGGCCGCTCGGCAACGTCGCCACCGCCCCCAGCTTGACCAGACACGCTTGCCGCAACGGCAACAGCGCCGGGTGGCGCGGAAACGCCACGCCGCCCAGCAAGGATGCGGCCTCGCCGCAAAACTGCGGCAGGATCAGCTCCGCGCCGATCGGCGCGTCTTCCGGCACCGCATGGGCGTAGGGATCGGGCTGGCGCTCGAGGAACCGGGTTGCAGCCTGGACTGCGTCGGCAGCGCCGGGAAGAGGATCGGCACGCTGCAATGCTAGCAACGCCGCCCACGTGGGCGCATGGCGGAACAGCGGGAAGTCCGCGCTTCCCCATCCGCCATCGGCCTGCTGCTGCGCGATGAGCCACGCGTATGCGTCCTGCCGACCGGTGACGTTGCCGTGGAACTGCAGAGCTCGCGCCGTGTCGTAGACGGACGGGCCGACGCTGCCGCCGTCGCTCATCTCGCTCAGCAGGTGGCGCAATTCGGAAAGTATCTGTTCGGACAGCGCGTTCACGCGGGATGTTCCTTCTGCAGACGGCTGACGAGAACCAGGATCGGGCAGACGCCGCGCACGTCGCCGCAGGCCCATCGCGGCCCGGCGCATGGGCAGCGCCGGACCGCCGCCCTGCTCCGGCGCGGCGACGCGCCCCGATGCTGGCGCCGGTCCGCCGCATAGGCTTGCGCGCAGCGCGCCGCGTGCGCCGCGGACTCGGACACAGTGCAGCATGCACCGCTGCCGCCGGCCGATCGCAGCGCGGCAGAGGGGCGACTCCATGGGGACGGGCGCGCTCATGCGCATGGTGCGTGCTTGAACAGATACGCGTTGGCCCGCTGCAGCATCTGCGCCAACCGTTCCGCACGCGGCCCCAGCGGGGCGATGGCCTCCCCGGCGTCGCGCAACAGATCCAGCGCGAACTGGCGCGCTGCCTGCAGCCCCATGATCGACGCGCAGGTCGGCTTCTGCGCCGCCGCGTCCTTGCCGGGGGTCTTGCCCAGCGTCGCGGTATCCGCTGTCGCGTCGAGAATGTCGTCGACCACCTGCAACGCCAGGCCGAAACAGGCGCTGTAGCGATCGAGCGCACAGTACAGCGCAGCGTGCGTGGTATCCTCCGCGATGGTGCACAGCGCGCCCATGCGAACGGACGCGCGCACTAGCGCTCCGCTCTTCATCCGGTGCATCGCCACGATCCTGTCCAGCTCGACGTGCTTTCCAACCAGCGACAGATCCATGGCCTGCCCGCCTGCGGCACCCTCGGCAGACACCGCCTGCGCCAGTTCGCGCACGAGCGCGATACGGCTGTCGCCCTGCGCATCCAGGCTCGCCAGGGTCAGGAAGGCGTGCGCCTGCAGCGCATCGCCGACCAGGATCGCAGTCGCTTCGCCGAACTTGACGTGCACGGTCGGAAGGCCGCGGCGAAGCACGTCGTCGTCCATCGCGGGCAGGTCGTCGTGGACCAGGGTACAGGCGTGCATCATCTCGATGGCGGCGCCGACGTCGTCGAGCATGTGCGCCGGCGTGTCGGCCAGTGCGCCGGCAGCCAGACAGAGCAAGGCGCGGGTGCGCTTCCCGCCATGCAAGGTGGCGTAGCGCATCGCCGCCATCAGCTCGGTCTCACCGTCGTCTTCGGCGCAGAGAAGACGCGCCAGTGCCTGTTCGACCCGCTTTGCGCCGTCCTGCATCCAGATCTCCGGCAGCAGCCTGCCGGATGCGCCGCGCGCCTGCGCGCCCAATCCGCCGAGCGCGGGAACGCCAGTTCGGTCGTCGTGTAGCGTGGAACGGGTCTGCATCCTGTTCATGTCCTTGTACCTGACAGGAGACGGCCGCGGCGACCGGCGAGCAGGTGTTGCCGGCGTCGCATCGAGCGCGCGCGCCGAGTGCAGCAATGCCGCAAGTCGCCGGCGCCGCTGCCTCGCCACACGGGGCATGCGATGCCAGCTCATGAGAATCCGATGCGGATTGTCATGGACGGATGTGCGGTCGGGTAATAGCGCCGGCCTTTTTCGACACCGCTCAGCAACCGCGGCCGCACCCCGGCCTTGTGCATGGTCAGCGCCAAGGCGATGCAGAATTGCACCAGTTCCAGCCATACCAGGTGGTAGCCGATGCAGACGTGTGGGCCGGTACCGAACTGCAGCATGTCCACCGGCCGGATTGGCTCCGTGCGTTGCAGCCACCGCGCCAGCCGGAACTGATCAGGCGCCTCGTGCAGCAGCGCTGAGGTCGAGAAATGCAGCAGCGGGATGCACAGATGGGTGCCCGCGGGAATGCGCCGTTGGCCGAGTTGCAATTCCTGCAGCGCGCGACGCGGCAGGACCGTGGTCGCCGGATGCACGCGCAGCGTCTCGCGGAACAGCGCCTCGGCGACCGGACACTGCGCCAGGTCCGCGTGCCGGGTCGGCACCGCGCCCACGCGTTGCGCCTCCTCGACCAAGGCGTCCCACAGCACAGGCTGCCGCGCCAGCTCGATCACCATCCAGGCCATCGTCGAGGCGGTGGTGTCGTGACCGCCAAGTAGCAGCAAGCGGATATTGGCGACCAGGACGTCGTCGGAGAGCGCATCGTCGCTGCGATCGAAGGCGCTCACCATATTGTTGATCAACCCGGTGCGCGCGGCATGCGCGCGCGCGTCGCGGACGAACTGGCGCAACTGCGCGTCGATCCAGTCGCGGGCGGCGCGGCCGCGCCGCAAGGGCAGTCCGGGCAGGTCGACCGGGGGCGCGACGATCAACTGCAGCAGTTGCCGGTACCTGCGATGCCATCCCGGCAGGTCCTGCGCGGGGATTCCCATGAGGCTGAAGATGAGCTTGAGCATCAGGTCGCCGGTTTCGCGCAGGATGGTTACCTCGCCGCGGTCGCGCCACGCCTGCACCCGCGCCCGGATGACGGGCGCGAACAGGTCGCCGATGCCGGCCTGGGTCAGCCCCTTGGGCAGGAACGCCGCCTTGATCGCATCGCGCGCCTGCCGGTGCGCGCCGCCGTCCTGGGTGACCAACGTTCCGCCAAACAATTCGGGCGCGATGTCTTCGATCAGCGCCGAGGACACGTCCTTGTGCCGGAGCAGTGCGAACGCGTCCGGATCCACGCAGGTCATCAGGTGTCCGGCAGGGCCGAAATCCAGCCAGAAGTGGCTGCCCAGCGTCCGTTCCGCGCGCCGCAGCAGGCGCGGCAGGTCGCGGACGATGGCGGGAAGATGCCCGACCAAGGGGAAAGCGCCGGGCACGACCGGGATGTCGCACCGCAGCCGGTGCCGACGGTTCAGCGGGTTGAGCAGCATGATCATCAGCAGCGCGGCGCCGCGGCCGCTTCGGCGGTGTCGCCGGCAGGCCGCGCGGCGCGGCTGTTGCCACCGTCGGCGTACGTCGGCACATGCGCCATCATGCCGCCGTCGATGCACACGACCTGGCCGGTGATGAACGCAGCATCGTCGGAGAGCAGAAACGCCACCAGCGCGGCCACGTCCTCGGGGCGGCCGACGCGCGGCAGGAGCTGGTGCCGGCGCAGATGAAGTTGCATGCACTCGTCCAGCTTAGCCAGGAGACGCTCGGTCATGATGAGACCCGGCGCAACCGCGTTGCAGCGGATCTGCGCATGACCGTACTGGGTGGCGAGCGAGGCCGACAGCATGTTCATCGCCGCCTTCGACGCGGCGTAGGACGTCTGCGCGGTATCACCGCTGAGCCCCTGGCACGACGACATGTTGACGATCGCGCCACCGCCGCGGGCGATCATCCGTGGGATGGCCTGCCGACAGCAGAGCAGCGTGCCGCGCAGATTGGTCGCCATGGTCTGATCCCAGACCGCCAGGTCCAGGTCGAGGATCGCGTGGTCGCGCGGTCGCGCGGGGTCAGATGCATGGCGCTCGCGTTGTTCACCAGCAGGTCGACCCCACCGAAGTGCCGCTCCGCCGTCTCAAACAGCGCTGCCACCGCCTGCGCATCGGCGATGTCCATGGCCAGGGCCAGCGCGTGGCCCGCTTCGGCCGCGATCTGCGCGGTACAGGCGATGGCCGCCGAGCGATCAATGTCGGCCACCACCACTCTGCCGCCCTCGCGCGCGATGGCGAGGGCGCATGCCTTGCCGACGCCGGCGCCGGCGCCGGTCACCACGGCCACCTTGCCTTCAAACCGTCCCATCGTGTCCTCGTGTTTGAGTTGGTCTTTCGCGGCATGCCGCTCGTCCTCCGCCGCAGAAGGCGCAGCGTCGGCGCTGGCGCGCTCGTCATCGCCAGCGTCGCTTTCGATGACCCGAATGGCGGCGACAGGGCACTGGCTGGCCGCGAGTCGCACGGCGGCGTGCAGCGCCTGCGGGACCGTCGCCACGCACACTTCGGCCACGCCGTCCGGTTCGCGCTGGCGAAAGGTGCCCGGCAGCGTCAGCACGCACTGCCCGGTGGTTCCGCACAGATCCTGGTCGACCACGACGCGCATCTCAGGCCCCCCCTTACGCATGCAGCCGCACCGGCAGCGTGCGGAACGTCCTAAGGAACGCGGAGGGCTCCCGGCTCGGCTGCTCGGCCAATGCCAGCGTGGGGAAGCGCCCCTGGATCCGCGGCAGGCTCTCGGCCAACTGGATCCGGGCCAGTTGCGCACCGGGGCAGAAGTGGATGCCGTGGCCGAAGCTCAGCATGATCTTCCCGTCGGTCGACATGCCAGGATTGGTGCCGTAGAACCGCGCGGGATCGAAGCGGTCGGGATCGGCGAAGGCGTCCGGGTCGCGATTGCCGGCCGCGATCAACACGCGCACGTCCGCGTTCTTCGGGATCACCACGCCGCCCAGTTCGATGTCGCGCTGGGTGATACGCGGAGTGGCGCTGAACAGGACGGGCGCGTCGCAGCGCAGGACTTCTTCGACGAATGCCTTCACCCCCGCAGCGTCTCCCTGCAGCCAGTGCCGCTGTTCGGGATACGCCAGCATCGCCAGGACCGCATGGTCGATGGTCGCAGCAGTGGTGGTGAAGCCGCCCAGCAGCATGCCCCACAGCATGCCGATCAACTCCGCATCCGACAGCGTGTCGGCATCGTCGTCGTGTGCGCCGACCAGCATCGAGACGATGTCGTGGCGGGGATCGGTGCGCTTGCGCTGTATGAGGTCGCCGAAGTAGGCCTGCACCCTGGCGCTGCCCGCGTCCGCCGCGGCGAGCTGGGGATCGCTGGCGTGCGGGCTCAGGCCTTCCACAATGGCGCCGATGCCGGCGGCGAGCCCGAACATGTCGTCCTGGGGCAGGCCGAACAGTTCGGCGAAGACCAGCATGGGCAAGGCCAGCGCGAATTCCCGATGGAGGTCCACCGCCTCCCCGCGCTCCAGCGCGGGCGCCATGCCGTCCAGGCGCGCTGCGACGATGCGCGCGATGCTCGGCCGCAGGTTGTCGATCTGGCGGATGGTGAAATCGCGAGAGATCAGCCGGCGCAGACGCGTATGCGTCGGTGGGTCCTTCATCGCTATCGTGGACGCCATCAGATTGAGCGACAGGCTGGTCGCCGCACGCGGGAAATAGCGCGCCAGTTCGCCCGGCGCAGGTCCCCGAAACGCATCGCCCGTGGCCTTGAGCGCCCAGTAGATGTCGACGTGGCGGCTCAACAGAAAGAGGCCCGAGGCCGCGCGATGCACCGGATCGTGCTCGCGCAACCACCGCATGAACGGATACGGGTCGTGGACACACGCTGGCGACGCCAGTTCGGCGAAGGCGTCCCGGCCTGCCGTGGTTTCTTGCACGTCCATCTTGGCTACCTATTGGCTGGCTGATCTGACCGGCGCGCGCCAGGCGCCAGCAAATGCGGAGAAGATCGCGATTCCCGGCGGCGTCCGCGCATCACCAGAGCACCGGGAACTCCTCGAACCCGCCAGTGATGATCTCCTTGCGCAACTTCAGTTCTTCGGGCGCCACGGCCAGGCGCAGCGCGGGAAAGCGCTGGAAGATCGAACCGAACACCACCTTGAGTTCCAGCCTGGCCAGCGCCAAGCCGATGCAGTAGTGCGGCCCGTAGGAGAACGCCAGGTGCGGCTTTTCATCGCGTCCGATGTCGAAGATTTCCGCGTCTTTGAAATGGCGCGGATCGAACGACGTCGCCGGCAGGCCGACCAGCACCTTGCTCTCCGCGGGAATATGCACGCCCGCGATGGTCACGTCGGTCCTCGGATAGCGCATGATGCCGTCCCAGCCCGCGCCCGGCGGGTACATCCGCAGAATTTCCTCCACCGCCTTGTCCACCAAGGATGGATCGCCGACCAGGCGTTCGCGCTGTTGCGGATGGCGGAACATGGCCAGCAGGCCGAATTCGATCTGCGCGACGGTGCTCTCGTGCCCCGCCACCAGCATGCCCGCCGCCAGGCCGATCGCCTGTTCCTCGGTTGCCTTGCCCTGGTCGACCGCCGCGAGCAGATCCGTCAGCAGGTTGTCGCCCGGATCCTGGCGCTTGTCCCGCATCTCGCCGCGAATGTAGGCGCGCAGTTCTTCCCAGGCCAGGCGCGACGCGCTGCGCGGGCCGCTTTCATGCTGGTGCGTCATCACCTCGTCGGACAGCCCGGCGAAAAAGGCGTGATCCTCGTAGAGCACGCCCATCAGCGCGCTGATGACCATGGCCGGAAGCGGAAAGGAGAGGTGGCGCCGCAGGTCGGCGGCCTGGGGCTGAGCCGCCAGCGTCTCGAACAACTGCGCGGCGATCGCCTCGACCTGCTGCGCGAGCAGCTTCACCCTGCGGTCGCTGAAGGCCGGCGCCACGATCGTGCGTAACCGGGCATGCTCGCCCCCCTCGTGCGAGACCAGCCACCCCGGCGAACCGAGAATCACCGAATCCGGGGTGAATGCCGCTGGCGGCATTCCCGCGGGCCGGAACGCCGCGTCGGACAGCACCGCCTTGGCCTCGTCGTAGCCTGTCACCCACCAGCCTTCGTGCCCGGATGGGAAGCGCACGCGGTGGATCGGACCGTTGGCGCGTAGCGCCAACATCTCGGGCGAGGGCTCGATGTGATCGACGCGCCACATCGGCAGCGTCGGCAAGGGTTGTTCGGACATGGTGGCACTTCACTCTCTAAGCGATGGAAGGGCGGAAGGTGACCGGCAGGCGCCGCGGGCAGCGGCTTCACGTGCGCTTGCGTTCATTTCTGTTCGTCGATGATGATCGGCGGGGAAGACGGCCGGACCCTAGGGCCTCAAGTTGGCTTTGGCCATCTACCGAATCTTGTAGTAGCCCCCCCTAAGCTAAACGCCTGGTGGCGCAAAAATATGCGGAAAACTCGGTCGCCACGCGCTGCCGTACGGAAACCTATTTCCGATGGGTAGACGAGACACGGCTTCCGATACGTTCCAGCGCGCCAGATGCCGGAAATCCCGCGTGCGAAGCGGCACCAGCGCGGTGATCGCGGTGCAGTTCGGGCGATAATGCCCTTGTGATCGCGGATGCGGTTCGCGTTGATTTCGGGAATCACCAGCGGCACGTTCGGGTCCATCCGGAAGGCGGAGGAGTTGTCGACCACGACCGCGCCGGCCTTGACCGCGATTGGCGCGTACTTCTTCGACATGCCGCCGCCGGCGGAGAACAGGGCGATGTCAACGCCGTCGAAGGCGTGTTCGATCGTAAGCGTGGTGCTGAGGCCCTTTAGATTGTCTGTGCGCGATGTTGGGAGCACCGCTAGAAGAATCATCTTCTGCAAGGGTGCTCACAATGGACGACCATTCGGACGACATAAGACGACCGCTGTCTCCGCGTATCGAAGTGTATGCTGGAGTTGGCCGAAAGCAGTGGCCGGATGATTTGAAGGCCCAGATAGTTGCGGAAAGCTTCGAGCCAGGCGCGATTGTAACAGATATCGCGCGTCGCCATGGCTGCCGGCCCCAGCAGGTGCATGACTGGCGGCGCCGGGCGCGTTCAGGCCAACTGGTGCTGCCGGCTTCGGCGGATACAGTAACATTCGTGCCTTTGGTGTCGGAAACGTCGCCATCGGCGGCTGCCGCGCCGTCCGGATCGTCAGAAGCTGCCATTGTTACGGTTGAGTTCCTTGGGGCCCGGGTGGAGGTGCGGGGAACGCCTGGGCTTGCCGTGCTGAGTGATGTGTTTGTGGCGTTGCGCCGGACACGTTCATGCTGACGGCTCCCGCTGGCCTCATGATTTACGTTGCAACCCGACCTGTAGACTTTAGGAAGGGCGCGGATGGCTTGGCGCTGTTGGCGAAGGAGACGCTGGGCCACGATCCGATGAAGGGCGTGGCGGTGGTCTTCCGTGCAAAGCGCGCTGATCGGGTGAAGATCGTCGTCTGGGATGGCAGTGGCCTTGTGCTGTATTGGAAGCGGCTTGAGGGCAGCGCCTTCAAGTGGCCGCCGGTTGTTGACGGCGTCATGCGAATGAACGCCGCGCAGTTGTCAGCGCTTCTGGCCGGCATGGATTGGACACGCATGCATGCGCCTCGAATCCCGCAGCCGAAAGCGCTTGCGTAGGAGATAAAATCTTCGCTGCATCGAGGCGCGAAGCATGGCAGACTCGGGCCAATGAGTGATTTGCCTGATCAACTGCCGAGCGACCCAGCCGAGTTGCGTGCCTTTGCCGCGGCTCTGCTGGAGCGCTGCGCCAGACTCGAGCGGTTGCTCAAGCTTGCAAAAGATGCGCAGTTCGGTCGATCGTCGGAAAAGCTCGACGCTGATCAGCTCCAGCTTGTTCTGGAGGATATCGATCAGGCCGTTGCGGCTCTCGAAGCAGCCGAGGACCGCGCCAATCCCAAAACACGCGAGAAGAGAGCTGCCGAGCGCGGGGCCAATCGTGGCAAGCTGCCGGAGCATTTGCCACGCATCGTCGAAACGCTGATGCCGACTGCAACCTGCTGCCCGTCCTGCAAAGGCGATCTCGTTGAGATTGGCAGCGATGAGAGCCAAAGGCTCGACGTCGTTCCGGTGCAGTACCGGGTGATCGTAACCCGCCGGCCCAAGCTGGCCTGCCGCGCCTGTCATGGCGTGGTCCTCCAGCACGCCGCGCCCGAGCGATTGATCAAGGGTGGACTGCCCACCGAGCGGCTCGTCGCGCATGTAATTGACGCCAAGTATCATTGGCATTTGCCGCTCTATCGTCAGGCGCAGATGCTGGCGACCCACGGAATTGCCATCGATCGTTCCACGCTCGCCTTCTGGGTCGGCTATGCCGCCCAGGAACTGAAGCCGTTGTGGCATCGTCTGCGCGAGCTGCTGCTCGTGTCCCCGAAGCTTTGTGTGGATGAGACTCCGGCGCCGGTGCTGGATCCGGGGCGCGGCAGGACCAAAACCGGCTACTTCTGGGCGCTCTCCCGCGATGACAGGCCCTGGGCCGGTCCTGATCCGCCTGGGGTGATCTATGCCTATGCACCGGGCCGCGGCGCCGTTCATGGCTTGAGGCTGCTTGAGGGCTATCGTGGCATCATCCACTGCGATGGCTATGAGGCTTACAAGACCATGACCCGAGAGACGCGTGCGGACGCGCTGTCGGGCACGCTCGCCTTCTGCTGGTCGCATCTACGGCGCCAGTTTGTGAAGATCGAACGCGAGGCTTCGCCGGCGCCGGCTCCGGTTGCCCGCGAGGCCCTCGAGCGCATCGCCCAACTCTATGCGGTCGAGAAAGCACTCCGCGGCCGATCTGATGCCGAGCGTCGCGCGGGCCGACAAGCGCATGCCCGGCCTCTGGCTGCAGCCTTGAAGCAGTGGTTTGAGGCAAAACTTGATCACCTTGCGCAGAAGAGCGACACGGCGAAGGCGTTGCGTTATGCGCTGCGTCATTGGGACGGCCTGACGCTCTACCTTGATGACGGGCGCATCGAGATGGATACGAATGCGGTCGAGCGTGCGATGCGGCCGATCAAGCTCAACGCCAAGAACTCCCTTTTTGCCGGTTGCGACGAGGGTGCCGAGAGTTGGGCAGTACTAGCTTCGTTGATCGAGACCTGTAAGCTCAACAGCGTCAGCGCCGAGCACTGGCTCTCCGACGTGCTCTCTAAGCTCGTCAATGGCTGGCCTGCGGCGCGACTGGACGAACTGCTTCCGTGGTCGTCGACCTACACGATGCATGCACACGACCCGAGGCTGGCGGCATGAGCCTCAACACGACCGCCGTCCGGATCAAGGTGACCCTCAAGGACGTGAAACCGGAGGTGACGCGATGCCTCGTCGTGCCGCTCACGCTGCGCCTTGATCGGCTGCATCTGACGCTTCAGGCGGCGTTTGGCTGGACGAATAGCCACCTCTTCGAGTTCCTGGCTGGCGAAGGACGTTGGGGTATCCCCGATCCCGATGGTGATTTTGGTCCCCAGCCCATCGATGCCCGCAAGGCGCGGCTCAGCGATATCGTTCACGAGACCGGCGCCAAGACGATCCATTATCTCTACGACTTCGGCGACAGCTGGGATCATGTGATCAAGCTCGAAAAATGGTTCGACAACACGACGACAGAGGGTCTGCCCTTCTTGCTCGAGGCCGCCGGTCGTTGTCCTCCGGAGGACGTCGGCGGTGCGCCCGGCTATGCCGAATACCTCGATGCCATCCGCGACCCCACCCATCCGGAGCACGAACACATGCGCCTCTGGCGGCCCGAACACTTCGATCCCAACGTCATCGACAGCAAGGCGCTCGAGGCCGCCGTCAACGCTTTGTCCGAAATTTGGAAGCCGCGGCGCCGCGTCACGTGCTCAAAATAGGCGCCAAGCACCAATCAAAAGGGCCGCAGAGCTACGCTTACGTTCGATCAGTTCCTCGATGACCACATCCTTGCCGTCTTGCCGGCCGAGCGGGCGCTGGCCAGCGCCTTGAGCTTGCCGACGCGAAAGCCGCGCTTGTCCATGGTGGCGATGAATTCGGCGCCCACCGCACCGGTGACGCCGACAATCGCGACGACGGGATCGTTACTCACATTCTCCTCCATTGCATTGAGATCCAGACAACAAAAAGCCTGACCATCAAGCGCGGGGCTTCGGTAGAGCTGATTGCGTTTTAGCCGACGACTACGCGCGCACGCCTCCCTGCGCCGCGAAGGCCGCAGTGGTTGTGGTCGTGCGTTTGCAGGTCGTGAACATGGCGGCGACTTATGCGGGAGAGTCTTGCGCCCGCCATTGGCTTTCGGCCGAATTACGGCGGTTCTCAGACGTTCTGGTGGTCGCTAGCGCTTCGAATGTGCTGCATATTGCACCGACCGTGCAGGCCTATCTGCGCAGAACTGCGCGTCAGACCCTCTCGCAAATAATCACTGATAGATTGGCTTTGGGTCTACTACCAGAGTTCATAGCAGACGACCCAAGGGCGCAGGCGCATACATGCACCATGAATAAGGTTCGCTCGTTTGGATGGTGGCGCCTATGGAGCATCGTTGCTGTTCGCAAGCGTGCGCTCCTTTACGTTCTTCTGCTGATGATTGCGGAATATTTGATCGCTCTCGTTCCTCCGATAGCCACGCAGAAGGCGATAGATGGGGCTAATTCGCGAACAACAATCGACCTTGCTTGGTTACTTATAGTTGCCGGGCTCGGATTTTTTGGAGAAACTGTGTGCGCCGCTAAACGTGACAGTCTGGTTGCAAAACTGTGCACGTTCGTCGATCGGCGACTATCTCGATCGGCGTTTTGTCAGATGATTCGCCGACGATCTGATGGGCGTGATTGTGCGCCGGGACATCTGCAGTACCGCCTTCAACAGCTTGATGCACTGAGATACTTTGTTGTGCAGGGCGTTCCAGGATTTGTCTTTGGTTTGGGGGCGGCTGCACTTTCGTTGGTCGTTATGCTGTACTACGATCCAGTTATTGCATTGGTAGTGTTGGTCTTCGCTGTTGTTAATGCCGCATTTTTGAGACGGCGGTCAAAGCACGCCAAGGCGGGGGTTGAAGCAGACTTTCGGAATGGCAGTCGCTGTTATGACATACTGTCTGAGACGGTCACCGCGTTTTCGGCCGTTAAGGCTCATGGTCTTGAAAGCATTCAGTATCACCGCTGGAGGGATGCAATAGAGGACCTACTTAGAGGAAATGAATATCTGTCACTTTATTATCAGCGGGCTGCAATGGGTGCTGAGCTGCGTGGAACGATCCTCACGCTCGCAATTCTTGGTTTTGGCTGCTGGCGCATTGCGAATGAAGCATTGTCAGTGGGACAACTAATGGCGTTACAAATGCTTGCCGGCCGGGTCATGAGCCCAATCATGGCCGCAACACGCATTGTTCAACGATTCCAAGAAGCGAATCTGACCGTTCGGCAGTTGCGGGATCTTTGGGCTGAACAGAAGGAGAACCCTGAGATACTTCCCGTGGAACGCCCCCACAAGCTTTCTGAGATCGAGTTAATTGGCGTGACGCTGACATACACATCAACGCGGCCAGCCGCGATCAGCGATATTTCATGCAAGTTTCCAGATCGAGGAACAGTCGCGATCGTCGGGAAAAATGGTTCGGGAAAGTCGACGCTTATGCATATCTTACTGGGTCTTGAACGAAACTACGATGGACGCATTCTAGTTGGCGGCGCCGATCTGCGGTCGTTTCGGCCCCGACACTGGCGATCCACAATTGGAATCGTGACCCAAGATACGTTCTTGTTTCGAGGTACAGTGCGACAAAATGTCGATGTTTCGGGTAAGCGAGGAGACGATGAGTTAAGAGCGGCCCTCAGGAGAGCCGGAGCGCTTGAGTTTGTAGACGCACTCCCACTTGGTTTAAGTACGGTATTAGAGACCCAAGGAGAGGATCTCTCGGGCGGACAGCGTCAGCGGATTGCGCTAGCGCGTGCTTTTATCAAAGACCCGTCGATTGTAATTATGGATGAACCAAGTACTTTCTTGGATCCGGAGGCGGTTGCTTCATTGGAGAAGACCCTGATCGAGTGGTCTCGAGACCGACTGCTTATCCTCATTTCGCATAACATGGCTCTAACGCGGTCAGCTGATAGCATTCTGGTGTTGCAGGAAGGACGCTTGGAGGGTGCTGGTTCTCACAATCAATTGTTGGGAAACTGCTCATCTTACGCCGCGCTGTGGTCCGACTACATTCGATCGACCCAGAGCGTTGATGAAGCATAAGGACAGGGGTGGAAGGAATGTACAACACCTTTCAGAACAATCCGCAAGCGCTGCGCCTTTCTCGGCCCAGCAGGGACTTCGCTTGCGAGTCTAATGCAGCAGCATGAACGAGTTTTTCCGTACGGTTGGAAAGCACCGTCAGGTTCTTTGCTGCCGAACTATCGAGAACGCATTTCGCCGGCGAGCTCGGCAAAGATGGCGAGCAAGCCGGTCCCTGCGGAGGGCTCCAAAACCCGGTCGGACGGCGTGACGCCGGCCGCGGTGCACGCGGCAAGCCCAAGCGGGATCGGCGTCGAGAACTGTTGAAGGGCTTGGCTGTCCTCGGATCGGCGCGTGTGGGTCGGCAGACAGCGCGCGATTCTCGCGAGCATCGGCAGCATGCCGGCCGTCGAGCCGGCCTTGACACGGAGCCGAACTTGCGAAGGAACAGAACGGTCGGCGCCTCGCAGACATCATAGGCGGTCTTCCATTCCAGACGCCAGAGGCGTCGGAAGCGCCGAAGGCAGCTTCCATGGCGCTACGCAGGACGGCGGTATCGATGCGACGGCCGCGCTCGAGATCAATCGCGAGCCGTCGCGCGGCCTTGATGGCGGCGGAGGTGAGACTTGCAGCGGCGCGCATCGAGGGCGCTGCGGCGGCAGCGCCGCCGGCGAGAGATTCGGTCATGGCAGGATTTCTTTCGGAGAGCAGGAACGGGTCGAACCATCAGGCGCTCTCCTTAAGACCCGACGGCTCAAACCCTTCCCGGCCCGGCTCTCCCTCTCAGCCCTCCCCCATAACAATGGGGACCGGCGCGGCACACCGGTCCCCAAGCAACTCTGGGACGGCGGGAGCCCATCCCATTCTAGACGTCATTCAGCCGCTCGAGCTGCTGCGGATCATCGTCGCCCGCGTTCTGCTGATCCGTAACCATGCACTGTAGGCCGCAAGCGCGCTGATCTATCCGGTTAGCGGTTAGATCTCGTCGGACTCTTCGGTCTTCGGCTTCATCATCGCAGCGAGCGCTTGGCGGCATTTTTCGATGATGCTGGGGTGTCCTTGTGGATTGCGATCAGCTCTTTGAGGTTCTCGATCCCGTCATCGGTGAACGCCCTCACCCCGTCTTCACCGACGCCGACGACCCATAGTTGGCCATCCTCGGTGTCCATTTCTTCGGCGACCTCGAATAGCCATTCCTCGTCTTCACCGAGCATCTCAGCGACATGGCTGAGAGTGAACACGCGGCTGACTTTGTTGACGTGGCCCATCAAGCCGCCTGCGCCGCAAGGCCTTGCTGTTGCGCAGTCTTCCAGTTCCAGGGCAGCAGCTCATCGAGCCTGTGGGCGGAGTGGGTGGCGATGCGAGCGAGTACATCGGCGAGCCAGGCCTGAGGGTCGACGTCGTTCATCTTGGCAGATTATGCCGCCCGCCGAACTATGCCGAGTCGGGTCGTTTTCCCGAGATTTCTGGCTGACCGGCGTTTGGTCGGTTCGGCATAGTTCGTTCTGTGCCTCCGCTTTCAACAGCGGAGAACAGGAAGATCGAAGTTGAAGAGTACTTGGGCAGAAGCCGGCTGTACCGGCGTCTCAGAAGCGGGCCGCATGGACAACTCGTCGAGTGCTACGCCGCTCGTCTCGTCGAAGAGAGGCTCGTTCGGCACGGCGCGTGGCGTTGCTTCAACGTAGTGGGCGGGCTCCTGAGTTGGATCGCGGGCCGTCGCTACAAGCTGGTCGATCTCGATGAGCAGGTCGTTGAGCGGTACCTCCGACATCGAGGCGGGAGGCAGTCTATCCAACCCGGTGACCGGGCAGCGCTCAAGCTCAAGCGATGGTTGTCGGTGCTGCGCGAGGAAGGCGCGATCGCGCCGTTGGTGCTACCGCCTCTCACCCCGCACGAACGGATCTTCAAGGAGTTCGATGCCTACCTGCGATCAGAGCGCGGCTTGGCCCCGAGTCGATCGTCCGCCATCTCCCGGTTATTCGCAGGTTTTTGCACGAGGTGTGCTCCGGCGGCGCCACCGCCCTGTGCAAGATCAACCAAGCGGACGTGATCCGCTACATTGAGCGCCACGCCCAGGATTGGAGCCCGGGAACAGGCAAGGCGATGTGCTGGTTGCGCGCCTTTCTCCGTTACCTCCATCATCGGGGGCTGAACGCGCGCCCGTTGGCGGATTGCGTTCCATCGATGCGGCGATGGAAGCTCGCAACTCTGCCGACCTATCTGCCGGCCACACAGGTGCGGAAGGCTCTCGACGGTTGCGACCGAAAGACGGTGATGGGACGGCGCGACTACGCCATACTTGGTTCGGATTGCCCGTCTTGACTACCTCGGTGGCGGCGATGGTGACCGACTACGACGATATCCCTATCGGCAACATCGTAAAAGCGGTAACGACCAATGGAACCGGCGCGTTCGCTTTCGGCATCCCCCCGGGGGTCAGCTTATGGTCGTCGCCCTTCCAGATCGTGATGCTACTCGGGCGTATCGGCCGGTTGCGCGCCGTAGCGCTCGCATGGCTCGCAACGAAGGACCCAGCTCGCACCCTCCTGGATCACGACCGAGTACCAAACCTGGCAATCGACCAGCCGCGGATAGGGTCTCACCAGCTTCGTGTGCCCACGCCCGCATTCGGATCAACTGCCATTCCGTAGTCTCCTTCAAGCAGCTCTCGCAGGCGCTCGATGCGAGCGAGCCGGAATGGATGGGCCGGTTTGATCATCGGGGCAGGTCCCTCGGGTCGAATGCGAACAATCGGATGATGAAAATGACGAGCGCGCGACGGGTGACGTTTATGAGTCGAGGCGTCGGTTCTCCGCCGAATGCCAGTCCGCGCCGTGGAGGCGGATCATCTCGCGACGGGACCGCTCGATGAAGACGCGCTCAACGCAAAGGCCGGCTGTGACTGAAGCCGCCAGTGCAAGGCCGCAGACGAGATAGTCATTCATGAAATCCCAAAACATGTTGCAGCCGGCGACTCCTACAAACGTAAGTGCCATGACCGTATTGCGAAATGCCTTAACCATGTTGCCCCCCAGTCACCTCGACGAGACTTTAGCATTGCAACCGTGACGATTAGCAGCGTTTGATCCTTGTGATGCGCCGTCTTTCTGCTCGATCAGCTTGGGTCCGGCCGCGCTGTCGAGCCCGTGGGTCCCCGCCCGGCGCAGCTCATCCATCGAGCCCGGCGTCGGCGCAATCCACAGCATCTGGGCGTGTCGCTCGATGATCGCCTCTATCACTTCAGCCTGGCCTATTCCGGGCTGGCGGCAGCACAAGCGAGAATTGGCGTTCGGCACTGGCGCAAAAACTCGCCAAGCAGGGTTTTGGCAGCCGCGATGCAATCAGTTGCGAGACCCTCTATGCCGCCGCCAAGACGATCGATCGCACGACCGGGTTGGCACGAGCAAAGTAGTCGTGGACTTCGCGTCACAATGCCTGACCGGCCTCGAAAGGCCGGAGCTCCTGAAAGCGCTCGGAGCGCGCCAGCAGGGTCGTCGCCTGGGACAGGCCAAGTTCAGTTCGCTTTTCCCACTCACCGACGCCGTGATCTCCAGCGGTTCGCAAGCGAGCATTCTCGCCCTCCTGCAAGCTCTCCATGAGAGGCCCGGCATCTACTTGTATCGTCGTGAAATGTTCTATGCGATGCGCATCTGGCCTTCAATTAAAGGCTATAGGTCAACTTGCCACGCTGAGTATCTCAATGTGCGAAGTTCACAATCGGATGTGGCATGCGGGACGTCGCCTCGGCAACCGAAGCATCGGCAGCAAGCTGCCGGTGAAGGACCCAGAGTTCGAACGCGCGATCATCATCGCAGAGGATTCGATGACGATGAAGGATTAGTACGTCGCGCTGGCCCGGGCCACAACGAGCATTCGGATCATGTCGCCGGCAGAGCGATTCCTGCCGTTTCGATCAAGCCGAAGGTGGCCGCTCCCAGTGACGGGATTGTCCGTCAGCGATCGGAAAATGATCGCGAGCGTGGCCGATTAAGCGCGGGCGATTCGTTCGAAGGCGTTCCCGCAAGGACGGCGTCTCGCGTGAGACCATGCGCGTCACTCATGGCCGATTGCCACCTCGTACGAAAGTGCCATGGGCATGCCCTCGGCCAGCGTGGTAGACGTCCATGGTGCCATCCTAGATGCCTGATCGAGGATTGCCGTCGCCTGCCCGAGCACCGACGTCGTCCCATCGGCAAGCGCCTTGATCTCCGCTTCGCAGGCCACGGTTGGCATTGCCGCACAGTGCGGGTTGTTCGGCAAGCAGTCGTATTACGCGAAATCCTGCCATTCATACCGGTTGTTAGAACTTCCGGCCGGGCAGCCATCGTCAGGCCCGCAGCCTTCCGCCGCCCAAGGCGGCGTGCAACACGGTCTGATCGATCGGATGATCTTCGTCACGATCAGGGAACAGATAAAGCCGCGGCCGGACGAGCCGCCAGTAGGTGCGCAGGATGCCGAGCAGCTGGGGCGGCAGCATCACGTTGCGATCCTTCGCACCCTTGCCGTTGGCGCACCTGGATGATGCCGCGGGCGCTGTCGATGTCTTCGATCCGCAGTCCCGCGACTTCGCCTCGCCGAGCGTGACGCCGTAGAAAAACCGTAGCGCACAGACGATCTGGTTCAGCGCCCCCATCACAGGCGCAACAACAGCGGCAGACAGTGCTGTTCGCAGCGTGATATCAGGAGATCGGAGCGGCCGAGAATCCAACTAAGCGATTGGTCCCCGTGGCCCCACGGATGGGGTCCACTTCATTCGGCCTTCGCTTCGTCGCCTGGTTGAAGCAACGGGCGAGACTGCGTCCTTTGATGTTGCCGATGGACGAACGCATCTACCTTTACCGCGTCAATTCTCCGCTTTCAGTACCACCAATCGCCAGCAGGCCGACGAGCAGGAGAACGGCAAAGCGCACCGTGTCTCCGCCACGGAGCGAACAAACCGCCGTGCTCAAGTGCGTCATGACCATGCGCGGCGGGCCGCCCCGCCCCTCGACCACTGGTCTGAGCAGCGGCCGACTGACGTTCTCGGCCCAGATGGGGACGTAGCGCTTCGCCGACAGATCGCGCCTCTGCCACGCGGTGTGTTCGTCGAGCCAACCGTCCTTCAGCCGGCCGATGGCGGATGCCGACAACCCGGCAGCATCCTTGCCGAGCAGCGCCGCCAGAGCCTCGGAGAAGTCGCCGGTGGAGATCCCCCTTCAGGTAAAGGATCGGCAGCAGCGTCTCGATCGATTTCGAGCGGCGCATGTAGGGCGGCAGGATCGACGGAGAGAACCGGATGTGGTCGGGTTCGGCGGCGGCCGCCTCACGATCGCCTACACGCGGCTGGCGGACGGTGACCGGACCAATACCAGTTATCACCTCGCGTTCCGGCAGGTGACCGTGGCGCACGACGAGCTGATGGCCGTCCGCAGTCTTCAAATCGGCAGGCTTGCCGAGAAAGTCCGCGACCTCGACCTCGACCGCCTGGGCCAACAGCGCACGCGCCATTGCGCAAGATTTCGGTGAGTTGATCGTCGGCGTTTGCTGGCTGAATCAGCTTGACCATGTTATCTTTGGACACGGCATATCGCTCCTTTGGAGAAGTGGAGGCGTCAAGCACCCCCACGATATGCCGCCTTCCCGATTCCCGCCGTCACCCACTTTCAGCGATAGCTCGCACTACTCTGAGTGTCGCTTCAAAGACGAGGACGGCGAGCGCTCTGGGTGCGTGATCCAGCCAACCTCACTCGATGTGACGTTATCAGCCCATCGCCAAGCCTTGCACCGCGGGTCCGGGCGCGGTCACTCTCCGGGCTCTGCATCGACAAATCCGACCACAGCGTGGCCGCTCAGACAATGGCAGCGGCCGGGCGAGCGATCATCTTGCCGAAACGGGCAATTTCCTGTGGGCTGCGCCACGTGCGCATTCTGTCAGAATACAAACACGCGTCATGTCTGAGACCCGCCTCCGACTATCTTCGAAAGCCACATTGCGCCAAAAAAACGCGAGCGTGCCCCTTCTACAGTGCTGGCCCAAATCCTGCAGCGGCTCTCCGCGCCAGGAAGTTTGGCGGCGGCAACAGGATGGGAGTCGTGTTTGGGCCTCGATCTATCAATCGACAATGCGGTTGCCGCACCGGAGGTCGCCTGTCTGCACCCCGCTGGGAGAACGGAAGACGCTCCTGCTTGCCACGGCCTCGCGCGGCATCGGTCATGCCACCGGAAACCTGCTTTCAGAAGAGGGCCGGCGTATCTTCACTTGCACGTGGCAACCCTTCGGTGGCGGGCGATGTCCGTTGGATGCGGAGACAGACAACCATGTCCACGTCGATCTAGGCGTTCGTCGGACGGTGCCGCACGCCACTGCCGAGGTCGCGGAACGGCTTGCTGGCGCACCGCTACACGCATTGATCCACAATGCCGGCATTTCGCCATAGATACCGGACCGTACCCGGCAGACGTCGTTGACGGCGTCAGTCGAAAGCTGGATGAGGCTGTTCCGCCTCAATCTGCTCGGCCTGATCCTGCTCCCGCAAGACCTCTTTCCCGAGCTGAAGGCGGCCTCGGTATCGATCGTCGAGATGACTTGATCGGCGCCTTGCCGCGCGTACCCATTTTTCAGCACCGCCAATGCCTCCCGCGTCAAGGCTGACGGTTGCTTGCTCACTCTGAAGCGAGGCGTCAATACATGATCGATGAACTGGATCTGCGAACCTTCAAGCCACATCCGCAACGCGACGCCGTGCTCGGCGAAGTGCACGCGCGCCCTTTCACGCGCCTTGTTTCGCCATTCAGCGTGATCCACTTCGCTTTTCTTGCGCAAGGCGAGGCGGCCGCAAGCGATCGCTGCCGTTTTATCGATTTCTGCCTGGAGCGCAATCTTCTGCCGCCTGAGCAATCGGCGAAACATCATCAGATTGTCATCGGGCCCGCTATGCTACGCTGGGAGCAGCATTCGGAATTTACAACATTCACCTGGATCTGGACGAACGCAAATGGTCCTGCCGCTCACCAATTCGAAAAAGTTGATGATACCGTCCGATCGCTGATCCGCGCGTTGCGGCAGACGGGACAATTGCTGGTCGCGATCAGGTTAGAAGTGGAGCAGAGCGCCTCGCCGACCAGGCGCGCCGAACAGATTTTTGACAAGAATAGCCTGGCCATGGTTGCCACAAAGTGCGGTGCAGGCGTTGCCGCCTCAGACTTCCGCGTGGACGAAAAAGGCTTCACGAAAATCCTCGTCTGCGACCTCGGATTGACGTCGCACGATCTCGGAGCGCTGGTGCAACGGCTCCTGGAAATCGAGACCTACCGTCCGTTGGCGCTGCTTGGCCTGTCGGCGGCCCTTGAGCTGGCACCGTCTGTTGATCGCATCGACCGCCGTCTTGTTGAGGCGCTCGAAAAAATGCAAAACGGTGAGGGGCTGCAATTCAACAACCATCTGCTTGCCGAGCTGACGGCGTTGGCCGCCTCCTTCGAAAGAGGCGCGACCGGTAGCCTGTTTCGCTTCGGCGCCAGCAGGGCCTATCACGAGCTGGTCCAATCGCGACTGTCCATCATTGAAGGCAATGATGTCTCGGGCTATCCGACCTGGTCGTCGTTTCTGGCGCGCCGCATGACGCCGGCGATGCGAACCTGCGCGACCTTGGAGGATCGTCAGGCGACTCTGTCGGACAAGCTCGCGCGTGCCGCCGATCTGTTGCGAACCCGTGTCGACGTCGAAATCGAACAACAGAATCATGACCTGTTGCAGGCTATAAACGAACGCACGAGGCAGCAACTTCGGCTGCAGTGCGCGGTCGAAGGATTGTCGGTCGGGGCGATTGGATATTACGTGGTCAGCCTTTTTAGCTATCTTGCCGAGGGCGCGCACGATGCCGGACTGGGAGTACCGCCCTCTTTCCTAACCGCAGTCTTCGTGCCGATCGCGGTCGGCGTGATTTGGCTGGTGAGTTACAATATCCGAAAGCGACACCTCAAGCACGACGACGCGCCCTCGGTGGCTCGCGACTAAAGCTCCTTGAGGGAAGCAGTGCGTCCGTCCTACGAAGCTCGCATAGTCGTGGTGCGATGCTGCCGCAAGAGCCCCGACGGGTTAGCCCGTAATTTGTGCTTTGATTGGTCGGGATAGGGAGACGTCTCGCGACGCCACCCTTCCCGCACCACTTGGCATACACGGGTCCGTACCGCGGCGGTTCGACTGAGTTAAGCTGGCCCAGAAACCAGTATTCGGGAGAGACCGCGAGCGTCAAAGAAGTGGTTGCGCAGGGCGTGCTGGACCGCCGGCGCCCGGACATTCGCCAGAGCCCCGCCGGCGAACCGGCGGCAATCGATGCGGCGAACTTCGCGATGCCGAAGCGGCGAAGCTCCATGAATCGCTTGTGCCGGCTCTGCCATTGTCGCCAGAGATACATTCGCAGTCTCCAGCGAATCCAGGCTTCCAGGTTTGTGAGCATGCCAGCAGTATGGCAGAACGCAAAGTCCCGCACTTGGTCTTTGAACTTAGCGAGCGATTTCGGCGCAATGCGTCGTTCGCTCCCGTCGCGTTCGAAATACTGAACCCGAGGAACTTGCGCCCTTCCGGTCGTGCCACCGTGCTCTTGGCCTCGTTGACCTTTAGCTGCGGCTTGTCGGTCAAGAACCGGGTGATTGAGGCCATGACCCGCTCGCCGGCGCGATGACTGCGAACACAGATGTTGCAGTCGCCCGCAAAGCGGCAGAACCGATGGCCACGACGAGTCAACTCCTTGTCGAGATCGTCGAGCACGAAATTACCGAGGAAGGGCGAGAGCGGCTCACCCTGAGGGGTCCCTCTTCCACCGGTCTAATCAGACCGTCCTCCAGTACCCGGGCGTTCAGGAATGCCCGGATGAGGAGCACGAAATCGCCCTCTGCCGTCAACTCCCTTCCTCAAAGCGAGATCCCCGTCTGCTCAAATTGCGGCGACACCATGCGACGCATCGCGGCCGGCTCCTGAGCAAGGTAATGCCCCGCCCGGACCAGCCGGGCGAGGCATTGTGGATCGGGTCAGTCGCCATTGCGACGGCTGGGGCGGGACCAGATCAGGCTGAAGCCCTTCCTTCCTCGTCGGCGAAGAGGTTGGCAAAGATCGGAGCGGTGAAGCTCGGATCGTCGAGCTTGAGACCCAGATAATCGCGGCCCTCGTTGGAGCGCTTGGACCAGGCGGCGCCGATCTCGATCTCGGCCGACATAGATCCGGTGGCTGGGAGCGTTGTCGCCCGAGCGGCTGGTTTCGGGGACGATCCGGACATTCCTGGCTTGAAGCGAGAGGGTGACGTTTTCGCCGTTGAGCTCGTTGTTGCCGGTCTTCTTGAAGGTGCCGATGGTCGCCATGGTAGTTCTCCTTGATCTCTGTTTTCCGAGCCGCACCTTGCGGCCTCGGTGGTGATCGACAGGCCGGAGCGATCGACGCCGCACCCCGCAGGGGCTCGACAGCAAAGGAGGACCTTTCTTGTTTGGCGAGGAATGACGGCGCAGGCGGCAGGGGATGAAAGTTGTGACGCCGCTGTTGCGCCATAGGCGGTCGAGGCTTCTTAGCCGGCCTTCGGCCAGATCAGTCCATCGAAGAGGCCGCTCGGTGCGCTCGGCCCGACAGAACTGACATCAAGGAGAACGTGGCGATTTGCGAGCCCCGCAGAGAGTCCGGCCCAGCGCATTCAATGGTGATTGGCTCTCTGTCCTGGCAACGGACGGATCTCCGTCTCCGTAACCAAACCTCGGCAGCACGCCCCGTTCACGAGAGTCGCTTTTCCTCAGCCGCCGCTGCCCGGGCCGGGTCACTGTCGTGTCTACAGCCAAAAAATTTCCGACGTCATATTTCTTTTGCAAGCACAGGTAGTAATGGTTGGAATTGATCAGGCTCAGGCCATGACATGTTTTACCATTTTTACCGTGCATCGAAGGTTGCCTGCGTTCTGGGTCGCTATAATGGGTTGGGTTTTGGCGCATGTCCAGAAACACTTCGATATCCTTCTCATCCATGTTGATCCCGAGCGTTACGACGTGCATGCCGGCCGTCGCCTGGACGCGCAGCGATCCGTCCTTGGCGGATGCCTTTACTCGCATATCGATCCCCCTCTTGAAGCAGCGGCGGGTTCGGGCGTCGCCGTTTGGCTGCTCGGCTTAGGAGCCGCCGGATCGCCGTTTCGGTGACAGGCGGAACGCTTGCGCGTCGGCTTTGGTTCGCCATGACGTCGGAGCGCGAACATCAGCAGGAATTTGCGCACCAACTCGAGGTCAACATAGCCGGCGGCATTGATCCACTCGTGGGGACAGTAAGCGAGCGAGCGAGCATCGAGATCTAGGCCGTCGCGTCTTATCGCCGCGCGCGTGCCCAGTCGGCCCCGGATCAGGACGCATTGCGTCGAACACGGCTGTGTCGTTCTTCGGCACGGCAATCTCCTAAGGTGCTGAAATCAGGCTGTGCGAATGAGTTTAGATTACCGCTGGTGCTCTCGGCGACAGTGACAATCGTTTTTGCAGTTGCTCACTAAACCCCTATGGTCGGTTGACGTCTTCCTTGTCGCTCCGCGAGCGGACGCTAGCATCTTCGCATCGTCCCAAGTCCGCGCCTCCAGACGCCGCGTTCCTCGCTTATACAATCACCTGCATCGCCTCGGGATGGATCAGCTCGACCACTCCGGTTCGGCTTTCGTCCGCACTCCGTTCTTGTTTTTGGAAACAAGTTACCCTTCTTCGGAAAGTCTTTTCCCGACGTTCTGGCTTGACGGACCGGATTGGGGCCGTGTGCTGCCATCTGGGCGAGTAAACTTTGGCTTCATCCCACGGCGCGTCCACACGCTCCTCCGCAGCCGTTAGGACCACCGGCATCGCGTTGGAATGGATCGGCTCGACCACGGCGTTTGCGCCCGGTGGTCAGCAAGCTATAGAGCTGGTGGACCGTCGGACTGGATGATCCGCACCCCACAAGGATTGTTGCACTATCTTGGGCTCGAACTACTCGGGGAATTTTCTAGTGAACGTAGCTGTTCCGAGATTTGCATTCCCTGAGCCAAGGGCCGTGACGCTCATCTGATAGCGATGGCTGCCTTTGGGCGGCGCCGGCAGGTAGGGAACACTGGTTTTGACTATGTCGCAACAGAAGCTCAATGACTTGATTTCATTGGGGCGCTGGAAGGCAAAAGCGTGAATGAGGCGACAGATTTATCTATGCCCTTCCATAGCGAGCCGCAGCGACTTCGGGATGCGCTGCGCCTTTCCGGCTGAGATAAACGCCACCCGTACACGCGCCGCG
>NZ_VSSR01000065.1 GCF_008123515.1 Bradyrhizobium cytisi | reverse complement strand
GGTGACGGAGGAGCCTTCGCCGGCGACCGACTTGATGTCGATGGTGCCGCCGATCTGGTCGATATTGGTGCGGACCACGTCCATGCCGACGCCGCGCCCCGACACCGAGGTGATGGCGGCCGCGGTCGAGAAGCCCGGGGCGAAGATGAACTTGTGGATCTGGGCTTCCGACATCTTCTCCAGCTCGGCCTCGGTGGCGAGACCTGAGGAGACGGCCTTGGCCTTGATCCTCTCGGTGTTGAGGCCGCGGCCGTTGTCGGCGATGCAGATGATGATGTGGCCGCCTTCATGGTAGGCGGAGAGCCGGATGGTGCCCTGCTCGCCCTTGCCGTTGGCGGTGCGCTCGGCGGGGGTCTCGAGGCCATGGTCGGCGGAGTTGCGCACCATGTGGGTGAGCGGGTCCTTGATCAGGTCGAGCACCTGGCGGTCGAGCTCGGTGTCGGCGCCGTGCATCTCCAGCTCGATCTGCTTGCCGAGCTCGCTCGAGAGATCGCGGACGATGCGGGGCAGCTTCTGCCAGGCATTGCCGATCGGCTGCATGCGCGTCTTCATGACGCCTTCCTGCAGCTCGGCGGTGACGTTGGACAGGCGCTGCAACGGCACCTTGAACTCGGTGTCCTCGTTGCGCCTTGAGATCTCGAGCAGCTGGTTGCGGGTCAGCACCAGCTCGGAGACCATGGTCATCAGATGCTCCAGCGTATCCACGTTGACGCGGATCGACTGGTTGGCGATGCGGTCGCCTTCGCTGGCGCCCTCGTCGGCCATCGACTTCTTCGGCGCGGCCTTCTCCCTGGGCGGCTTGGCAGCTTCCTTGGCAGCTTCCCTGGCAACAGGCGCGGGCGCCTCAGCGACGGGCGCGGCCTTGACCTCGACAACGGGCGCCGGCGCTTCGATCGCGGTCTCGCGGAAGGCGCGCTCGAGCTCGTCGAGCGACACTTCGCCCGGACGCAGCGGACGCTCCAGGGTCTGGTCGATCAGCGCGCCCGTGGTCAGCTCCTTGGCGGCAGTAGGCGCCGCGGCAATGGGGGCGTCCGGCACCAGCGGCGGCGCGTCAGCGACAGGAGCAGCAGCTCCCGCAGCCATTGCCGCCATGCCCTGCTCGACCATCGCTTCCAGCTTGTCGATGAGGTCGCGGTCGGTGCCTTCGGGCTCGGCTTCGGTCGCCTCCAGGCCGGCGAGGATCTCCTTGATGCGGTCGATCGAGGACAGGATCAGCGTCACCGCCGGCCCCGTCACCGGCATGCCGTCGCGGAACTTGCTCATCAGCGTCTCGCCGGCATGCGCCAGCGCTTCGAGCCGCGGCAGTCCGAGGAAGCCGCACGTACCCTTGATGGTGTGGACCAGGCGGAAGATGTTATCCAGGATCTTGGCGTTGTTCGGCTCCTGCTCGAACTTCACCAGCTGATTGTCCACGGTGTCCAGGCTCTCGCTGGTCTCCGTCAGAAACTCCCGTAACAGATCATCCATGAGCTACGCCTTGACTGAGCTGACCTCGACGCCTGCACCGCGCTTGGGATCGGCGGAAGTCCGCTCCTAGATCGTTAGACAACCCATTTCACGGTCCCGTTAATTTCATCCTCCGTGCTAATACGGATATTGAAGCGAAGTTTGCTGTTCGACCGCGCGAGGCTGCGGTTTTCGGCGAATCCCGCATGCGGCATCGGGCCGAAAGCGCAACAGGTAAACGCGCCGATAACAGCGCCGGGATAGGCGCAGAAAAATCCCGCCAGAATCGGGAGATATGCACGGACCGCGCGAATTGAAACAAATCACGCGCGACCGAAATCGCCTCTGCGACCGTCTATCGATGTTGTGCTGAAATCCGCAAGGATCGCGCTCGCGGTAAACGGATTCTTACCTCGCGAGCGTCGCGGACAATAACGCGCTAACCCAGCCGCGCAGCAGCGGCATGACGTTCGGCAAGACAGTCCTTGACGGCAGCGAGCAGCGCGTTCGGCGTGAACGGTTTGCGCAGGCAGCGCGCGGCGCCGAGCTCGAGCGCCATCCTCAGGAAGTCGGGCGCGGGCGAGTTCAGATCTGCAAAGGCGTAGCCGGACATCGCGATCAGCGGAATGGCGGGTGCATGGTCATGAAAGAACCGGATCGATTCGAAGCCGCGCATATGCGGCATGAAGATGTCGACGATCATCAGGTCGAACTGTTGATGCTCGAGCGCGCGAAGTCCCGCTTCTCCCCCGTCGGCAATCGTCACCCGAAAACCGTTTCGCTGGAGATAGATTTCGATGGCTATGCACACCATCGGGTCGTCGTCGACGACCAGAATATGGCGCGAGCTTTCTGTCGTCGTTCGAGTTTCTCGTTTCGGCGATTCAATAATTGCACCGTAGCGCACGCCGTTCTCCTCTCGCTTGCATTGAAATGGTGATGTCCGCGCGCACAGTCGAACTTGTGCAGCACGCGAACAGGAAGAACGCGAGATCTGCGGCCAGGTCACGCAATGGCGCGAGGCAATTGCTGACGGCTGAAAAGAATCGACGAGGGAGAAAGGTGGTGCGGAGCAGCTGGCAACCGATGAACATGCGGATGCAATGCCTGCCGTCGATTGCCCGTTTCCGGCTCATGAAGGCCCCCTTGCCACTCATTCCCGGTTGATGACGCAGGACTGGCTCGCCGGGCGCACGCACGAATCAGCGCGCAGTTCTCATTTCCGCCGAAAATGCGGCAGGCTGTCTGCCCTTCAACGGGTATATAGACATCAACACAACCAATAAGATATATCTATTTGGCGCGCAGCCAAGCGGACCAGCGCCCAACCAATTGCTGCGAATGCTCGATGCTGCCGACTTCGCTCTGTTGCGCTCTCATCTCAATCGCGACTGAATTGGTCAGAAAGACTGTCTTGGGTGAAGGCGTAGCGCTGCGACACGCCTACTCGAAATCATCGATCGGCGGGCACGGAGGCGACCTCGGCTGCATGCAGCGTGCACATCAAGCGGGTATCAAGGCGATGGGCGCAGCTGTGAACAACGAACCAATTGCCAATATATCCCGCCGCGAACATGATGGAACTTGCCGAGGACAGCGAATGCGGGGGCGGGCGTTCCTCCGGCGGAGGAGACGGGAGGCAGATTTGGAAACGATGGTACGCCCATCCAACGGTTTCCTATCAGCACTGTCGGCAGACGATTATGAATCGATCCGTGCACATCTGCGCACAGTCGATCTGCCGCATGATGCGGTGCTGGTCGAAACCGGCGAGACGCTCAAGCGCGCCTATTTCCCGCACCGCGGCGTGATCTCGTTGGTCGTGAAACTTGCCAAGGGCGAGCATGTCCAGGTGGCCATGATCGGCCGTGACAGCCTGCTCGGGACACTCTCGACCATGGGCGATGCCTGCGCGCTGAACACGGCGGTCGTGCTGGTTCCCGGCGTCGCATCGGTGATGGACCTCGATCGGCTGCGCATGGCGGCCGAACAGAGCTCCACCCTGCGGACGCTGCTGACGCGCCACGGGCTCGCGGTCTACGCGCAGGTGCAGCAGACCGCGGGCTGCAACGCAGCGCATCCGGTGGAGGCGCGGCTGTCGCGCTGCCTGCTGCACACCCATGATTTGTCGGGCGACTACCGGCTGCTGCTGACCCAGGAGGCCATGGCGCAGATGATCGGGGCGCGGCGCAACAGCGTGTCGCTGGTCGCCAATACCTTGCAGCAGGCCAATTTCATCCACTACAGCCGCGGACACATCCAGATCCTCAATCTGGAGGGGCTGCGCCAGACGGCGTGCGAATGCTACGCCACGGTCAAGGCCCAGTACGACCGGCTGCTCGGGCCCTGACGGGCGCGCGGCACATGGTCAAGCAGGTGCTTGCGGCGCATGGTAAAGCAAGTGCTTAACGCCGCTTGCAAACACAGCCTATCTGGTGACCAGAACCGAAATCGGGATAGCGTAGATGTCCCGGACGCCTCGCACCGCGACGCGCATCACGGGGACCGGGACACCATGTTCGACGCCGCTTTCGCGCCCGCGCAGGGCGCGCTCCCTACCGCGCCCCTGCGCGAGCTTGAACCGCTGCGCGAGCCTGGCGCGTTCATCGTGCTCGTGCGCGAGATCGGCGAGGACGGCGCCTGTGAAGTGCGCGCGGTGTTCTGGAGCGAGACGAGCGCGCGGCTCAAGCTGTTTCATACGCTCGCGCTCGGCCAGCATCGTGGCCGGATCACGCGCGAGGCGCATTCGCTGAAGAGCACGGCCAGGACGTTCGGCTATCTCAGGCTCGCGGCGCTGGCGCTGCGGCTCGAGAGCACCGCCGGCACCCTGGACGACGCCGAATTCAGCGATCTACGGCAGCAGATGGATGAGGCTTTCACCGCCGCGAAGGCGCAGGAACCGCAGGACTGACCATCGCCGCCTGCACCCGCCGTACTTATACGGTTTGCAATTTTCACAGATGACTAATCATAGGTGGCGATAGTCGCCGGAAACCAGGAGGGTTTCCATGTTCACCTATGAGACTGCGGACCAGAAAGAGGTCCGTCGCTTCCGCATCGCGCAGTTCAACGGCCGGATGGCCACGGTGAAGGCGGGCGAGTCCACGGTGACGGGTTTTGTCCGCTCGGTGCTGGAGCAGGATTCGACCATCCCGCCGCGCTGGACCATCACCATCATCCCAAGTGCCCCGAAGGAAGAGCCGAAGGCGCGGCGGTCCAATTCGCGCGTGCGCCCCTTCGCCGAGGATTATTTTTAGGCGCGACCGCGCCGCTACCAGGCGGCGCCAGACGACGGCCTCAATCGATCGAATGCAGCAGCGCCGCGCGGACAAGGTCCGCGGTGTTGCGCGCGCCGAGCTTGCGCATCGCTTCGGCCCGATGGCTCTCGAAGGTGCGCGGGCTGATCTGCATCCGCAGCGCCCCCTGCTTGTTCGAAAATCCCTCGCTGATCAGCCGCAGCACTTCACGCTCGCGCTTGGTCAGCCGCTTGCCCGACAGGCTCGATAATTCGGAGCCCGCCTCGCGCGGCGCCGGCAGCACGCGGCCGGCCCTCGACTCGGCATCCTCGGTTGTGGACGGCGCAGGCAACGCGCCCTTGTGAGAGCCGGCGAGCTGCTTGACCAGGCCGCAGACGCGCTCGGTCTGCGCCAGTGCGTTCTCCACCACCTGCTGCAAATAGGCACGGTCCGCCGAGACGGGCGCGAGCTGGTCGCTGTGGTGCTTGATCTCGCCCATGTAGAGCAGGAGCGCGGTCAGGGGACCGTTGAGCTCGCGGGCGATGGCCGCGGCCATCTCGTCGGCCGCCTTGGCGCGGGCGGCATTCAGCCGGACGAAATCGAGCTCTTCGGTCGGAGCAGTGCTGCTTTCGAACCATTCCGACGGCCGCGAATCAGCAACCGTATCGTTCTGTGACCCCATGTGACTTGTGTAGCGGAACCCGGGGCGGTCTGTGGTTAACTTTTTTCTCCGTAAGACTACGGCGATTTCGTCGCTTCTGTGCTGAAAAGGCGACGCAGGCACAATTTATGCTTGCAGACTGGGATATTTGACCATGTCAGGGTTGATAAACCTGCCTAAATCATGAGCAGAGCGCCGGGGGCATCCTCAACGATCGCGACTCGCTTGCCCGCGGCGCCCCGGATTTTACGGATAAATTAACGGCGGCCTGCTTCTCTTTGTCACAATTGAGAGCGCGCAAATGCCTCCATGCACTGGGCCGCCGGCAGGCCTGCTGGAATCGTTGCGAGAGATTGCGTGCCATGGACGAGGTCGACCAGCTTTCGGAGTTCCTGCAGAAGCTGACGCCGTTGTCGCGCAGCTGTCTGCTGAGCGAACTCGAGCGGCTCGAATCGTGCGGCATCGACATGCCGGGATCGGCCGGCGTGCAGGCAAAACTGCGCGCCGAGTTCCGCAAGGACGGATCGAACCAGGCGCGCGCCACCAATCCTTCGCGCTACTTCTTCGCGCCGCTCGAGCTGCTCCTGATCGACGGCGCGCCCGAGCACGCCAATGCGGGACGGATCTCGCGCAACACGCTCACCCCGATCTGGGAATGGATCTGCCGCGACCTGCTGCCGACCATGGCGCGCGACTACGTCAAGGCGATCAACGACCAGGTCACCGCCAACAATCCCAAGGAAGTGCTGAAGATCGCGACGACCTTTCAGTTCAAGGTCGTCAAGGTGCTCGAGAACACGCTCGCCTCGGCCGAGAGCACAGAGTTCGCGCGCGGCAAGCTCGCGCAATACACGGCTTCGCGCACCGCCTTCAACGACGTGAAGAAGATGCAGCAGGTGCTGCGCGCCGGCGACGCACTGCCGAAGTTCAACGCGAAGCTGCCCGAGACCATCACGAAATTCGACGACGGCCAGGTCGCCCAGATCACCGCGCGGCTCGACGCGTTCAAGAAGGTCAATCCCAATGCGCTGCCTTTTGCACTGGCGCTGGTGGCGAGGCGCCTGAAGACATTCTGGCAGCTCGCATACCTTGCGACCAATGCGGCCGCGAGCAAGAGCGCCGCCGACATTGCAGCGGCGCCCTATGCTTGCGTCGTTCCCATGGTGCTCGACCGGCTCGACGACAAGCGCCTCGCCCTGCGGATCGCACTTCGCCACAACCGTTTCCTCGTCGCGCGCGACCTGCTCACCGAAATCTACGAGGCCGAACACGCGCTCAAGCTTCGCATCGACGGCATCGAGCAGAGCGAATGGGGCGCCCGGCTTCAGCAACTGATGGATGCGATCGCGGCGCTGGTGTCGGCCGAGGTCAGCCGCTTCCCCGCCAATGTCGGTCACATCCTCGGATCGCGCCGGCTGCGCAGCCAGGAAACGCTGGGCGGCAAGCTGAGCTATCTGGCCTGGAAGGGCCGCGACGCCGTGCAGGACGGCGCGGCGGCGCTTCGCAAATTGATCGGGGCGACTTAGAGCATGATCCGGAAAAATGTGAAGCGGTTTTCCGACAAGATCATGCTCAAACAGAAAATGTCTCCCCGCTATTCGGGCGCGTGCGGCAGGCACAGGAAGCGATCGAGAAATCGCCCTGACATCACGAACCTGAACCACCAATAGATCAATCGCCGCGTCGTCATAGCTGCAATCCCTGACAGCCCACCACCGGCTAGGTGGACCAATAGCGCAGGTGCAGCAAGACGCATGTGAGGTGCTTCACACTTGTCGGCCCGGTGCCTGCGCGAGTTGTCGCATGACTGACACGCGCGGCGGGGGAACATGCGCGCATCGCGCGAAAATGAATTCGTGGACTGAACGTATCGCTCCTATTCTCCGATGCATCGCATGCTGCATTGGGAAGGAGATAGGCGATGAGATCAATCCGACTGGTGTTGATGGTGACGGCGTGGCTGACGGGCGCATGCGCGCTCACACCGGCGACGATGGCGCAGACGGCACCGCCCTCCGGCAACGCCGCGCCGACCGCCGACAATGCCGTGCTGCTCACCGTCTTCTTCAAGCACGACCAGTCGCGTCCGCTCAGTGAGCTGAACGCGCAGCTCGACAGGCAAGGCTTCCGCAAAGCCTTTCCACCGGCGGGCGTGGAGGTCGTGAGCTGGTACGTGATGATGGGGATCGGCCAGGTGGTCACGCTGCGGCTGCCGGCCTCGCGGCTGCGCGAGGTCAACCGCATCATCGAGGACACCGCCTGGGGGCCGTACCGCACCGAATTCTATCCGACCTATGACTACGAGGCCGTCGGCGTGGCCGAGCACGAAAAGGCGACGGCCAACTGATACCGGCGTTATTGATTTGGGCGAAGCGCGCGCAGCTTCGTCCAATTGCAGGACACCGGCTGCGCTCACGTGCGGTCGGCGTCCTCTTGGAAATCTCAGCGATTGCCGCGCCGCTGCGCGCAAAACGCCGGCGAAAGTGAAATCTTCTCGAAGATAATCCGGACAATTTTACATATGATGGCGGCTTTAACGTTACCCGGATAATTCGACAATCGACTGAAGCTCTCCATATTTGAATCCGCTCATATCGGTAACACCACCGTCACGAAACGGGAGTGGTGTGCGATGAGTGATGGGATCAGTGAAGTCGCCGAGCGGAGGCCTAAGACCTTCGGACGGCGAAAGGTGACGCCGCGCGCCTGCGTGGCCGACGGCAAGCGCCATCTGCGCGCCTTCCTGAGCGACGTGCTCGAGGATCTCGGCTTCGTCACCAGCGAATGCGGCAGCGCGGACGAGTTGCAAACGGTGCTCGCCAGCGAATTGCCGGACCTGATCCTGTTCGGCGTCGCCGCTGATGGCATCGAGCCGGGAAAATTTCTGGAGACGCTGGTGCGCGAGGCCTTTGCCGGCAAGGTGGTAGCGGTCGGCGCCCGCGAGTCGATCATCCTGAAGGCGGTACAGCAGGTCGGCGAGGAATATGGACTTGCGATGCTGCCGCCGCTCACAACGCCCTTTGCCGCGGAGACGCTGCGCGAGCGCGTGGCGATGCTGCTGCCCGAGGAGCCGGCACCGAGCCCGGCCGTGCATGTCGGCGAGGCCCTGCATGCGGGCTGGCTCGAGCTCTGGTACCAGTCGAAAATCGACGCGCGCTCGCTGGTCCGCTGCGGCGCCGAGGCGCTGGTGCGGATGCGGCATCCGACCTGGGGTGTGGTGCCGCCGGCCTATTTCATTCCCGAGGCCCATGATCCGCATTTCCGCGCCCTCTCGGAGTTCGTGATCGAGCGCGCGCTGCAGGACTGGCACTATCTCCTGGAGCGGCAGAGCGCAGTCGATCTGTCGATCAACCTGCCTGCGCCCTACCTGAGGGAGCCGCAGGCCGTGCGCGATCTCTGCCGCCGCGTGCCGACGCATCCGGCCTTCGGCGGACTGACAGTCGAGATCGCCAGCGAAGAGGCGATCCACGACATCGAATTCCTCACCGAAGCTGCGCGCGAAATGCGCTTCCACAATATCGGCCTGTCGATCGACAATCTCGGCGCCAACTGGCCGGAGCTGATGGGCCTGGACAATATCCCCTTCATCAACCTGAAGGCCGACCGGCAATTCATCACCGGCTGCGGCAATGATCGCCTGAAGCGGACGGTGTGCCGTCATATCGTCGAGCTCGCGCAGAGTTACGGTGTGCGCACGGCCGCCGAAGGAATCGAAAGCCGAGCCGACCTGGTGGCCGCCAACGAGCTCGGTTTCGACCTCGTGCAGGGCTATCTGTTCGGCAAGCCGATGCCATTGAAGAAATTTGCAAGAAGCGCGCTGACGCGGACGGTGATGGGGCAAGAGTGAAGCGCGAGGGCCTCAGGCATATCGTCGCGCGAAGAACACGCAGACGACGACGAGCGCGGTCGCGGCGACCATGCTCCAGGCGACTGGCTCGTGCAGCAGGAAGCCTGCGAGCGCCAGGCCGAAGAAGGGCTGCAGCTGCTGCAACTGGCCGACGCGAGCGATGCCGCCGATCGCTAGCCCGCGATACCAGAAGATGAATCCGACGAACATGCTGAAGATCGAGACATAAGCGAGCCCGATCCAGGCCGACGCACCGACGTCGCTCCATGTCGACGGCCAGGTCCAGACCATGACGGGCAGCATCAGCGGCAGCGCCAACAGCAACGCCCAGGAGATGACCTGCCAGCCGCCAATCCGGCGCGACAGCGCGGCACCCTCGGCGTAGCCGAGCCCGCAGAGCACGATCGCGGCCACCATCAGGAGATCGCCGGCGACTGATGCGGTGCCGTCATTCGAGAGGGCAAAGCCTGCCACCGTGGCGCTGCCGAGAATTGCGAACAGCCAGAACAGCGGCTGCGGCCGCTCGCCGCCACGCAGCACGGCGAAGATCGCGGTCGACAGCGGCAGCAGGCCGATGAAGACGATCGAGTGCGCCGAGGTGATGTGCTGGAGCGCCAGCGCCGTCAGCAAGGGGAAGCCGACCACGACGCCGATGGAGACGATGGTCAACGAGGCGAGATCCCGGCGCGCCGGCCACGCCTGGCGCAGCAAGCCGAGTACGGCCGCACCGATCAGCGCCGCGATGATTGCCCGCGCCGACGTCAGGAACAGCGCGGAGAAGCAGCCGACCGCGACGCGCGTCGCCGGCAGCGAGCCGCTGAAGATGATGACGCCGAGAAGCCCGTTGCCCCAGCCGCTGCCCGCAGATTGCATGTCCGTCCCACTTTTTGAGTTGCCATCTTCGGCCTTCGGCGGTGGCGAGACCAGTGACAATCCAGTACAATCCGGCCAATCTGTATTGGTGTGGAAGGCAGTACACCTTGGACATCGAAGCGCGAACGAAGGGGCGCGGCGGCACCCGGACCATAGACGTGATGAGCGCGATCCGCGCCAAGATCGCCGGACGCGCGCTTGGTGCCGGCGACCGCCTGCCGGCGATCCGCAGCCTTGCCGCCACGATGCGCGTCTCGCCGTCCACAGTGGTGGAAGCCTATGATCGCCTCGCAGCCGAAGGCCTGATCCGCGCGCGCCGCGGGGCGGGCTTCTATGTGTCGCCGATGGTCACGCCGCCGCTCGCATTGACCGAGGTCGAGCCGCGCCGCGATCGGGCGGTCGATCCGTTCTGGGTCTCCAGGCAATCGCTCGACGCCGATGCGGCCGTGCCAAAACCCGGTTGCGGCTGGCTGCCGCCGGAGTGGATGCCGGAAGCAGCGTTGCGGCGCGCCGCCCGCGCGCTTGCCCGCACCGACGCGAGCGTGCTGACCAATTACGGCTCGACATCCGGCTCGCTTGCGCTGCGCCGGCTGCTTCTCGCGCGCCTCGCCGAGGACGAGATCGAGGTCTCGATCGGCCAGCTGATGCTGACGGGTTCGGGCACGCAGGCAACCGACCTGATTTGCCGCTTCCTGCTTCGTCCCGGCGACACCGTGCTGGTCGATGATCCCTGCTACTTCAATTTTCGTGCGCTGCTGCGCGCGCATCAGGCGAACATCGTCAGCGTGCCCTACACGCCGTCGGGCCCTGATGTCGCGCGCTTCGAACAGATTCTTAGCGGCGAACGGCCACGGCTCTACATCACCAATTCAGCGCTGCACAATCCGACCGGCGCGACGCTTTCCCTCCAGACCGCGCACCGGCTGTTGACCGCGGCCGCCGCGCATGACCTCACCATCATCGAGGACGACATTTTTGGCGACTTCGAGCCGGAGCGATCGCCGCGCCTTGCCGCGCTGGATGGCCTGAACCGCGTCATCCGCATCGGCAGCTTCTCCAAGACGCTCTCGGCCTCGGTTCGCTGCGGCTAAATCGCCGCGCGTGCCGACTGGGTCGAGCATCTCGTCGACCTCCAGGTCGCCATCAGCTTTGGCGGCCCGAGCCCGGTCGCGACCGAGATCATCACAAAGGTGCTGGCCGGCGGCAGTTATCGCAAGCACATGGACGAGCTCAGGCAAAAGCTCACGCGCACCCGACGCGACGTCGCGCGAAAACTCGGGGCATTGGGGATCGAGCCCTGGCTGATGCCGCGCGGCGGCTTCTTCCTGTGGTGCCACCTCGCCGACGGGCATGATGCCACCGCCGTTGCACGCGCCGCGCTCGAAGAGGACGTGGTGCTCGCGCCCGGCAACGTGTTCAGCGTGTCGCAATCGGCGTCGAATTCCATGCGCTTCAACGTGGCGCATATGAGCGATCCGCGGATCTGGGACGTGCTGCGGCGAGCGCTGGGCGCGCAGCCTAACCGCTAGTACCACGGCTCCTCATAGACCGGCTGGCCATCGAGCAGCAGCCGCTTGATCGCGGCGCGGCCTGAGGGCAGCACGGCGGCGACGACGCGCAGCTTTTGCTGGTTGCGGGCCTGCTCGAGCGTCTTGCCCTCGCCTTCCGGCACGAAATAGCTTTCGAGGCCGTATCTGATCTGCAGCTTGTCGCAGAGGGTGCGGCCACTCGAACCGCAGGAATAAACCACGCGGCCGCGGATCAGCACTTCGGGCGCCGCGACCGTCACAGGCGCGGCATGCACGGAAACCGCCTGATAGAGGCCGTTGGCATCAGGTGCGAGCTTGACGAACACGATCGGGTTACGCTCGGCGGTCGGTTGGCCGGCGAGCGCACCTGCCGGCACCTGCGAGATGTCGTAGCCGAGCACGACATAGTCGCCGCGCAGGAGATCGCGCGGATCGAGCGGCCGGGTCTGCAAGGTCACCTCGCGGCCTTCGCGCAGGATTTTCACGCGGTCGGCGACCATCAGAACCAGCAGCGCGCATTGCAGCAGGATGGCGGCACCGAACAGCACGGGCTTCGGGATACGGTGCCAGAGCGCGGTGAGCCTGATCATCGTTCAGCCCTCGGCAGCGCGCGATTGAGCGCGGTTGCGAAGACGACGGCGACGACGCCCGCCACTGCCAGGAAGGCCGAGCGGCGCAGCAGCGAGCCCTTCACCGCCCAGGTGATCGCGGCGATGACGCCGGCGATGCCGAGCCAGCCGGCGACGATCCGCGGACGCACATCGTCGAGCACGCCGGAGACGACGAGGCACAGCATGGCGCAGAGCAGCGCGGCATAAGCGAACCAGGGCTCGCCAGCCGCGGATGCCGGCCAGACCGGCGCGGCGATCAGCACGAGCCCGATCGCGCAGGCCGCGAGGATTTCGCCGACACGCTTGGTCACGCCGGCGGATGCGAGCGCGAGCACCACACCCGCGACGCCGCACATGATCGCCCACGATGGTTGGGCCGCGGTCGTGCTTGTCCGAAGGCGGAAGAGATCGTCGACCGTTGTCACCTCCAGGAAGGCGACGACGGCCAGCGCGAACGCGCCATAGATCGCCAGGACGGATCCAAGCCCGCGCGCCCGCGGCAATGGCACGGCGGCGATCGCGAGCCCGGCGCCGAACAGCAGGGCCGCGCCGTTCGCCAGCACGAAGGACGGCTGGACACCTTCGAAGTCGAAGCGCAGCGACGTCGCGATCCACCACGGCAGCACCGCGATCGCGACGAGATGGGCAGCGACCCGGGAATGCCACGCGAGCGCGATAGCGGCGGCGATCAGCCAGACCACCACGAATTGAAGGTGAAGGGCGTCCGGCGCATCATAGGCGCGCATGCAGGTCCAGATGCAGGCGGCCGCGAGCCCGACCGCAAGCGCGCCGCGCGAGCCGGTCAGCAGCGCCGCGGCAAATGCGCCGATCGACCACAACAGCATGCCGCCGGCAAAATCATCGCCGAGATGATACATCTGGCCGACCAGCGCGATGCCTGCGCCGTAGATGATCGCGCCGATGCTCGAACAGAGGTCGGCGAGAACAATGCGGCCGCTCGCCACGAACCACGCCCCGAGGCCGCCGGCGACGATCATGCCGGCAAGCAGGATCGCGAACCGCAACAGTCGCGCGATCTCGGTCCAATGCGCCGCGACGAAGGCAAGGAAGGCGGCCGCGATCAACAGGCCCCCGACGATGGCAACGATCACCGCGATGTTGATGCCCGGCGACAGCGGCGGCAGCGCACCACGAATGGAGGCGGCGGCCGCCGGCGCAATCACGCCATCGGCTTCCCATTGCGCGAGATCAGCTTCGAGCCGTTGCCGATAGGTCTTGTCGAACATCGTGGTGGATCACCTGACGGCTGGCCTGCGGCTGGCTCCCTGCCGGCCGCGGGATGTTGGTCGAATCGCGCCGGCGGCAGGTTCAACCTATCACCGCACCGAGGGGGAGTTCCCAGCCTGACAACAAAAATGTCGAAAACAACCCCATGCACAGTAGACGGCGGCTGCCGGCGCGAGGCGCGCTGCTGCTGGCGAAGCATCTGAGGCGGTGGACGAAATTTGGAGAGTGGCGCACGCCGGGTGGTGGAGGGTCGGAATCGACACTGGCGCGAGTTGTTGGCGACACTGCCGGCAGGTTTCCAGTCACACTTTCGGAGGTCGGCAGAGATAAGTGGCGACCGCAGCGTCGGCGATTTCGGATGACCTCGCGCGGCGTTTGACACGTCGGGCAAAACAGGAGCACGATGTCATCATTGCAAAGCGCCTGATCGGCACTGACGCTGTTGAGCTCATCGAAGCGGACGCGGCTGGGCGGCGCTTCCAGTTCGTGTGACACGCTACCTAGTTCAGGCGCGCTCATGGTCGGGCGCGCCGCGCAATTTTGTGCATTGTCAACGTAACTCGAAACGGCAGCGCTAGTTCGCCTTGATGCCGGCCTCGCTGATCAGCTTGCCCCATTTCGCGCTTTCGCTCTGAATGAAGCGGCCAAACTCTTCCGGGGACGTCGGGGCGGGCTCTGCGCCGAGGGTCTGGATCCTCCCGGCCACCGATGGGTCCTTCAGGGCTTTTACGAAGGCCTCATTCAGTCTGACGACGATGTCCGGAGGCGTGCCTGAAGGAGCGACCAGCCCGAACCAGCCGACGGATTCGAAGCCCGCAATGCCGCTCTCGGCGAGCGTCGGCACGTCGGGCAGGGACGGAACACGGCGTGCCGAAGACACGCCGATTGCGTTGAGCTTGCCGTCGAGAATCAATTGCATCGACGCAGGAATGTCCAGCACCGCGAAGGGCACATGGCCTGCGAGAACGTCGACCGACGCCGGCGCCGTGCCGCGATACGGGACCAGCTCCATGTCGATCCCGGTCTTCTGCGTGAATAGCGCGGCCGTCAAATGCATCGCCGTCGAATTGCCGCCATGGCCGATCGACAGCGCGCCGGGCTTCGCCTTGGCGAGTGCGATCGCCTCCGCAACGTTGTGCGCGGGAATGTCGGCCGACGAGACCAGCACGAACGGAATTTCCGCAAGCAGCGTGATCGGCGCGAGATCCTTCGGATCGAACGGCATCGACGAATTGAGGTGCGGATTCACCGTCAGCGCGCCCGCCGGCGCGACGCCGAGCGTGTAGCCGTCGGGCTTGGCCTGCGCGACAGCCGCCATGCCGATATTGCCCCCGGCCCCGGCGCGATTCTCGATCACCAGGCTCTGCCTGAGCTCGGCGGTGACGAGCGGCTCGAGCGCGCGGATGACGGTGTCGGCACTGCCGCCGGGCGGGAAGGTCACGATGATCTTGATCAACTGCTCCGGATAGGCCGCGTCGACTGCCTGTAGCGGCAACGCGGCGAGAACCGCACCCGACAGCACGGCCAGAATGCGGCGCCTTGCAACGTGAAACACGCTCTCCTCCCTGGTCTCTTTTATGAATTGCTTACGCCGCCACGCCGGTGAGACGCGCCAACAATGCTTGTGGATCTTCAGGCGTCGCCTGCCCGCGCCAGGCGATGTGCTGGTCGGGCCGCACCAGCACGAGCTTCTCGGCATAGGCGCCGTTGGCCTCGTCCGGCGCGATGTCGATCAGTGTGAGCGGAACGCCACGCGCTTCTGCGGCGGACTGCAATCGTGCCACATCGATCGCCGGATCGAACCGCAAGAGATTGTAGCCCGTACCGAATGCGTCGTAGAGTGATCGCCCGTCGCGCAGGAAAACGTGCGGCGCGCGTGCGCCCGGCACGGTGGAGGGGGTGAAGCTGCCCATCGCGTAAACCGGCGGGGTCTCGCCATCATAAGCGATGATCGGCGAGGTGTCGTAGTAATAGCCGAAGTTCAATCCGGCGCAGCAATATTGCTGCACGTTGAGATCATAGGCTGCTTTGGCCAGTGCCGCGCGCGCCGCGTGGCCCCGCGGCGTGTGGTCCTCGATCTCCGCCGATACGCCGCCGCGCTGCGCCATCATCTTCATCGCGTGGTCCATCGCAAAGCGCGACACCTGGTCGGTGATGGGCTGGCGCTCTGCCTCGTAGGCGTCGAGCATCGCAGCGGACGCCCAGCCGTTCAGATGCGCCGCCAATTGCCAGCAGAGATCGACGGCGTCGGCGATGCCGGCGTTCATGCCATAGCCCGCATAGGGCATCCACAGATGCGCGGCGTCGCCGCAGATGAATACCCTGCGGTCGCGGAAGCGATTGGCCACCAGCCGGCGCCCGACCCAGTCTTCCTTGCTGACAATCTTGTATTCGAAACGCTCGTCGACGCCGAGAATGGCGCGGATCGACCAGTCGCGATCGACCGAGTCGAACTCGGGCTCGTCGGGCCTGAGGTGGTTGTGGATCAGCCAGCGGTCGTGACCGTCGATCGCCACCGTCGTGCCCGAGCGTCGCGGGTTGAGCGACAGCACCATCCAGGCCGGCTTGTGCGCCCCCATCAACTCCTTCAGTTGCGGCGCTTCGATAAAGGTCGATTGTACGCGCTGAATCACCGGCGTTCCGGACAGGCTTGCTCCAATCGCTTTGCGAACCAACGAGCGGCTGCCGTCGCACCCGATGATAAAACTGGCTTCGATTCGAAGCGTCTCTCCGCTGTCGAGATTGCGCGCACGCGCAACCGCGTGGTCATCGTCCTGCTCGATCTCAGTGATTTCCGTGCGCGCCAGAATAGTGATGCCCGCCTGGGCGGCGGCGTGGCTGAACAGGATCGGCTCGAGATAGACTTGATTGATCCGGTGCGGCGGCTCCGGCGTCGGCCACCAGGTGTCGGGGCCGCCGGTCGCGCTGTAGCGGCGCGCGCGGGAAGGAATGTCGATACGGCAGAGCTCGATGCCGGTCGCCGTGGTCCGGTAGGAGCAATCGTTCGGGAAGTCCGCGGGCAGGCCCGCATCGCGCAGCTTTGTCGCCATGCCGAGCCTCCGGAACACTTCCATCGAGCGCGCCGACACGTGATTGCATTTGACGTTGGGCGGATCACCGGCATGGCGGATCTCGGCGACGACGACGTCGATGCCGCGCGAGGCCAGATCCATCGCCGCGGTCAATCCGACCGGGCCGGCACCCACGATCAGGACCTGTGTCCTCACGGTCTGTCTCCATCCCAAGGCCGCGAACTTTGCCGCTTGCGCAGCATGCATTTTATTGCAGGCTCGGTTATAAGATTAGCCGGAAAGAACTCATCAATTCATGAGCTTTGCCTATGAACGTCACCCTGCGGCAGCTGCGGGCCTTTACCGGCGTGTATCGTACGCGCAGCATCACGCGGGCGGCGCGCGAGCTGGGAATCACGCAATCCGCCGCAAGCCTCCTGATCCAGCAGCTCGAGGTCCAGCTCGGCGTCAGGTTGTTTGACCGCTCCACGCGCTCCGTGCAGCCGACGCCGGCGGCCGACGAGGCCTATCAATCCGCCGAACGGATGCTGAGCGATGCGCTCGGCCTGTCACGACGCATGCGCGACCTCGCGCAGGCGCGCGCCGGCCGCGTTGCGTTTCTGGCGTCGGCCGGCGCGGCCTCGGCGCTGCTGCCGCCGGTGCTGGCAAAATTCCGCGCAGGCTTTCCTGACATCGAGATCGACATGCGCGACATGGCGGCCGACGATCTCGTTCCACGCATGATGTCGACGGACGCGGAATTCGCGATCGGCAGCGTGGAAGGTGAATTGCCTGAGATGACGATCGAGACCCTGACCCGCGGCAGGCTGAGTGCGATCGGCCGGCGCACAGCCGACTTCGCCGCGCAGCCGTCGCTGACATGGGACGAGTTGGCCGAGCGGCCGACAATCGCGATGCGGCGCGAGACGCGCATCCGCATGCAAATCGATCTGGCGCTGAGCGCGCAGGGCAAGCGGCTCACGCCCACCCATGAAGTCGCGCTGATCAACACCGCGCTCGCCATGACGGCTCAGGGGCTGGGACTTGCCATTCTTCCCGCCACGATGCTGCCGGCCGATCAGTTTCCGACCCTGATCGCAAGGCCTCTGGTGCGGCCGGCCATCACGCGACCGGTGTCGCTGCTGCAGCGGCAGGGCCGATCGCTGTCGCCGGCGGCGCAGGCGTTCGTGGCGACGGTACGGACGGTGCTAGCGGGGCGGGTTTCTTGAATTGGCGGAGAGGGAGGGATTCGAACCCCCGATAGGCTTGCACCTATGCCGCATTTCGAGTGCGGTGCATTCAACCACTCTGCCACCTCTCCTGAAGGCGCCATGGTAGGAGCAGGGCCCCTGTGGTTGGGGGCGTTAATAGGCGAGGATGGCGGGCCAGACAAGGCGCGAAAGGGGAAAATCCGCTGCCTCTTTCAGCCCCGCACCAGCTCAATTCTTGCTTGACGCGTTTTCTTGACGCGAACCGGCGTCCACTTCGCTTGAAAACGCTCTTGTCCCGGGAGGAACTGCCATGGAGCACCTGACGATCTCCGCCAATGGCGCCGAATTCCATGTGGTGCGCGCTGGAACGGGCAAACCGCTGCTTTTGCTGCATGGTTGGCCGGAATTCTGGCTGACCTGGGAGCCGGTGATCTCAAGGCTTTCGGACCGTTTCACGCTGATCGCGCCCGATCTGCGCGGCTTCGGCGACAGCGACAAGCCGGACGGGGTTTTCGGGCCGGACGGCCATGCGGCCGATATGCTCGCGCTGATGGACGGGCTCGGCATCGCGCGATTTGGCGTGGTCGGCCATGATGTCGGCGGCGCGGTGATGCAGCCGCTCGGCCGCCAGGCGCCGGAGCGGCTGGCCGGGCTATTTCTGTTCGATTTCGTCTATCCCGGCATCGGGCCGCGGATGGCCGCGCCTGAAAGGCTCAACCACATCTGGTATCAATCTTTCCACCAGATGGAGATGGCACCTCGGCTCGTCGGCGCGAGCCGCGAGAACTGCCGGCTCTATATCGCGCACTTCCTCAAAAATTGGGCCCATCGCAAGGATGCGTTCGACGACGTGCTCGACAGCTTCGGCGACAATTTCTTCAAAGACGGCAATCTCGCCGGCGGCTTTGCGCATTATCGGGCGTCGCATGCCGGCCGCATCGCGATGATGAAGGGCGAAGCGCCGCAGCTACCGCCGATCGACGTGCCGACCTGCGTGCGCTGGGCCGAGCACGATCCGCTGTTTCCCTATGCCTGGACCGACCGGCTGGGAGAGACGTTTGCCGAGCTCGATCTGGCGATGTTTCCGGGCGTCGGGCACTTTCCGCATCGCGAGGATCCGGATCGCGCGGCGGCGGAAATCGCGGCGTTCTTTCAGCGGATCGGCTGGAGCTGAAGGGCAGGGGCAGCTGAAGCGGGGGCTGGTCGAACGGGCGATCGCATACGGCATTTTGTACGAGCTGAGTGCGCGCCTCGTCCTTCGAGACGACCGCTTCGCGGTCTCCTCAGGATGAGGCTAAGCGGCATCGGTGCCCGTTGAAACTGCTGCCTCACACCTGGTCCTCATCCTGAGGGCCCGCCAACGGCGGGCGTCTCGAAGGATGGCCACTGGGAAATCGTTCGGGCGCGAGTCCGGTCCGATCCCATCATGCTCTAAGAGAACGGGTGGGACCGCCAGACGCGGTAAACACTGGCGGTCCCGTGCCGCTCATCGAAATGCTGGCCAGGAAGGGCGGCTTCGCAGGCCTGCGTGAGGCGACGATTCGACCCTAGCGTGCAGATGCTCCGCCGCAACGCAATCCGTCCCTTAACCTAACCAGTCAAGGTTACTCCTTGTCGGCCTTCTGGTCGTTCTTGTTGTTTTGCTTGCCCTTTTTCTTGCCGTTCTCGGTAGTATCCCGGTCCTTGTCCTTGCCGTTGCCGCCGTCCTTGTGGCGGTTGGTAAAGCGCGCATTGCCAAGGCCGGTGCCGATGGTGAGCACGCCCCAGCGATCGACATCCTGCATGAACGGCACTTCCGAGAGGCCCTGAACCACGCCGTCATTGTGCATCAGGATCGCGGTGTCGTGCTCGCCGATCTGCGGAATGGCTTCGATCAGGCTCGCCGGCAGGTTGAACTTGCTGCTCTCCCAATTGCCCGGCAGGTTCTGCGCGCCCTTCTCGATCGAGCCGTCCGGGTTGATGACGCCGGGACAGGCGATGCCAATGAAGGGCGCGAGCTTGAAGCCGTCTGCCTCGGCCTCGGTGATCAGCCCCTTCAGCATCTTGGCGAGCCGCTTCACCGCGCCCTCGCGCGTCGGCTCGTCGTCGGCGTGACGCCACAGCTCGGACTTCGCGACCTTGGCCTTCGACAGGTCCCTGGCCTTCTTCCAGCCGGTTTCCACCAGGCCGCAGCGGATGTTGGTGCCGCCGATATCGACCGCGAGGATGCTGTCATGCGCCTCGAGAATCCAGGATGGCGCCAGATGCAGCGCGCCGATCATGCCGGCCTCGTCGGGATGGGCGCGGATCGGCATCACGTCGATCTTGAAATCCTCGGATTTCAGGATGATTTGCGTGCGCGCGATCGCGAGCTCGCCGAGCCGGGAGTCGCGAAAACCGCCGCCGACCACGATGCGCTCGGTCCTGGCCCATGCCTTGGTCTTGAGGAAGCGCCGCGTGACATAGGCGAGCTCCTGGGCGAATTCCTCGATTGCGCTGTGCACGATCGCAGACGCCTCGGTGTCGTCGCCGACCAGGATCGCATCCAGGGTCTTCTTGCTGATCTGGTCCGAGGGCTCCTTGCCGAACGGGTCCTCGCCGGATTTGCGCAGCGGCTTGCGCCAGCGGTCGAGCATCTCCCGGAACGCGCCCTTGCTGGCGCGGTCGCCGAGGAAGCCGTCCTCGTCCTTCAGCTCGACGTTGAGGCTGTCGATATCGACCGACGGCAGCCGGACCGCGCCGTGCTGCGCGATGCCCGTGGTCGCGACCAATTCGTCCGTTGCCATGGAAGGCCCTTGCCCGTGTCCGGATTCGCGGAGACAACGGCGCGGGAACCCGTTGGTTGCAGGGCCGGCGGCAGATTTGGACGCGCGGTGGATTGGCACCAAATCCCTCTAATCCGGGCCTTTTCGGCTGCTTTTCCTTGACTCCCTTGGGATGGCGGCTATAAGTCCCACAACCGGCGCGGGGCGTTTCTCGCGCCGCCTGTTTTTGCGTGGGTTTTCAAAGGGATAACTCCCGCCCGCACAAAACGCGCATAAACCCATAGCGACTGACAAAAAGCCGGCCCCGACAATATGTCGCGAGGCCGGGATTGAACACGAAGGAAAACAACGATGTTCGCAGTCATCAAAACCGGCGGCCGGCAGTACCGCGTCGTTCCGGATGATGTCCTGGAAGTAGGCAAGATCGAAGGCGAAGTCGGCACGATCGTGCAGCTGAGCGAAGTTCTTATGGTCGGCGGCGACACGCCGGTGCTGGGTCTGCCCACGGTGGCCGGTGCGACCGTGGCCGTCGAGGTGCTCGACCACAAGCGCGGGCCGAAGGTCATCGCGTTCAAGAAGCGCCGCCGCAAGAATTCGCGCCGCAAGCGTGGCTATCGCGACGAGATCACGGTTCTCCGCATCTCCGAGATCCTGACGGACGGCGCCAAGCCCACCAAGGGCCCGCGTCCGAAGCGGGAAAAGGTGGCGAAGGAAGCCGACAAGGAAGCCGACGCCGCATAAAATCGATCACGCCAATTCACGAATTGATGCGTGAGAGATTTTGAAATGATTCCGTCAAGGAATTGACCTAGACATACGCAGGATTTCGGAGACGAGCCATGGCTCACAAAAAAGCAGGCGGTTCATCGCGCAACGGTCGCGATTCAAAGGGTAAGCGACTCGGCGTCAAGGTGTTCGGCGGGGAGCACGTGATTCCCGGCAACATCATCGCGCGTCAGCGCGGCACCACCTGGCATCCAGGCCTTAATGTCGGCATGGGCACGGACCACACCCTGTTCGCCAAGATCGAGGGTCGCGTTGAATTCCAGGCCAAAGCCAACGGCCGCACCTTCGTAGCGGTACTCCCGCTCGCAGAGGCTGCTGAATAGACGGTGGATCTCATTTGGAGTCCGCCGGGTCCTTGACCGAACCGGCGGAGCTCCAGAGATCGATAGAGATCGAAGGCTCCGGGGGGAGGCAGGGAAACCGGCCTCCCCCTTTTCGTTTGACGAGCTCACTTTTCACTTAGTGACTTTGACGGAGCCGGACATGTTGCAGGATTTCTCGAGCGTGACCTTGCGGGAGGCGAGACCTGGTGTCGTCGCCACCGAACGGCTGACCTTGCGGCGGCCGACACTCGCCGACGTCAGGACCATCGCCCGCCTCGCCAACGACCGCCGCGTCGCGGAAAACACCCGCCGCCTCCCCCATCCCTATTCGCAGGACGATGCCGTCGCATTCGTCCGCGCCACCGCCGCACTCGGCAGCGAGACCGTGTTCCTGATCGAGTACGACACCACGCCGGTCGGCATGGTCGGTATCGACCGCTCCACGCCCGACAATGCCGAGCTCGGCTACTGGCTCGGCGTCGAGCATTGGGGCCGGGGCTTTGCCACCGAGGCCGCGCGCGGCGCCATCGACTTCTTCTTCGAGGAGTTCGAGGACGATCACCTCTATTCAGGTGCGCGCGTCACCAACCCGGCCTCGCGCAACGTGCTGGAGAAGTGCGGCTTCCAGTGGAGCGGCGTGCAGCTGCATCGTTTCCTGGCGCTGGGCTCGTCGACGCCGGTCGACTGCTTCCGCCTCTCGCGCGGGGTGTGGTCGTCGTTGAAGAGCTGGAGCAGCGCGCGGCGCATGAGGTAGGCGGGGCGCTTACCCTCCAGGGGAGGGTAAGGGACTAGGCCGGCGGAGTAACATCTCCGCCGGCGCGGCCGAGATCCCGCTCGCGCAGATAGATGTAGAAGCCGGCGCCGATGATGATCACGGCGCCGACGATGGTGGCGACCGACGGGACATCGCCGAACACGACGAAGCCGAAGATCACCGCCCAGACGATCATCGAATATTGGTAGGGCACCACCACGCTCGCCGGCGCGAGCTTCAGCGAGCGGTTGACGCAGAATAGTGCGGTGACCGAGATGCATCCGGCCAGCGCGAAGAACACGAGGCTGCCCGGCGTCGGCGGCACCCAGTGGAATGCCGACAGCACAGCGCCCAGCGAAAACGTCCCGATGAACTGCGAGGACGCCATCACGATGTCGGGCGTCTTGCGCAGGCTGCGGGTGATCAGCATCAGGGTTGCAAACGACAGGCTGCCGCCGAGCGCGATCAGCGCCGGCAGGCTCACGGTCTGCGCCGATGGCCGCAGCGCAATCAGCACGCCGCAAAAGCCGATCAGGATCGCGGTCCAGCGCCGCCAGCCGACCTTCTCGCCCAGAAAGATCGCCGACATCGCGGTGACGAAGATGGGGCCGGCAAGATAATAGGTGATGACGTCGGCGAGCGGCAGATAGACGGTGGCGAGGAAGAACGCCGCGACCTCCAGCGTCGACAGCACCACGCGAAACAGCTGCAGGCGCGGCCGCTCCAGCTGCAGGAACTGATGACGCTGCCGCCAGATCAGCGGCGACAGCAGCAGCAGCGCCGCGCAGGCGCGCAGGAACAGCAGCTGCCCCACCGAATACGTCCCGACCAGGAACTTGCCCATGGCGTCGCCGAACGAGAACATGAAGATCGACAGCACCATGAGGGCGATGCCTGCGAGGCGCGCCGAGCGGTCGTCATAGGCGGAGAGATTCTTGAAGAAGGGCATTGACGAGTTTGCTTCGAGAACTCGGGGGAGAGAGCATCGGGAATCGGCAAGTGGTGTCGCTTGGGGCTGTTTTAATGACGTGGGCGACGGGGACAAGCCCGCCACCTCAAATTGAACGGATTGTCGCACTCCCCGATCCGGCGCGGGCCGGCTGGTTAAGCAAGGGGCCAGATTCGCCGAAATTCGGCCGATTTGCGGGTAAGCCCGGGTTGCCGCGCGGGACCGGCTGGCCTACCTATGGCCCATGAAATTCCTCGACGAAGCAAAGGTCTATATCCGCTCCGGTGACGGCGGCAACGGCTGCGTGGCGTTCCGCCGCGAGAAGTTCATCGAATTCGGCGGCCCGTCCGGCGGCAATGGCGGCCGCGGCGGCAGTGTCATCCTCGAAGTCGCCGACGGCCTCAATACGCTGATCGACTACCGCTACCAGCAGCATTTCAAGGCCCAGAAGGGCGAGAACGGCGCGGGCTCGGACCGCCACGGCGCCAACGGCAAGGCGATCGTGCTCAGGGTTCCCATGGGCACGCAGATCTTCGACGAAGATCGCGAGACGCTGATCCACGACTTCACCAATCTCGGCGAAAAGTTTGTGCTCGCCGAAGGCGGCAATGGCGGCTTCGGCAACGCACATTTCAAGTCCTCGACCAACCGCGCGCCGCGCAACGCCAATCCCGGCCAGCCCGGCGAGGAGCGCTGGATCTGGCTGCGGCTGAAGCTGATCGCGGATGCCGGTCTCGTCGGCATGCCCAATGCCGGCAAGTCGACCTTCCTCTCCAAGGTCAGCGCGGCCAAGCCGAAGATCGCCGACTATCCCTTCACCACACTGCATCCGCAGCTTGGGGTCGTGAACGCCGACGGCCGCGAATTCGTGCTCGCCGACATTCCCGGCCTGATCGAAGGCGCGCACGAAGGCACCGGCCTCGGCGACCGCTTCCTCGGCCACGTCGAGCGCTGCCGCGTGCTGCTGCATCTGATCGATGCCACCTGCGAGCATGCCGGCAAGGCCTACAAGACCGTGCGCAAGGAGCTCGACGCCTATGGCGGGCTGCTCACCGACAAGATCGAGATCGTCGCGCTGAACAAGATCGACGCGGTCGAGCCGGACGAGCTGAAGAAGCAGAAGGAGCGGCTGAAGCGCGCCGCCAAGAAGACGCCGCTGCTGCTCTCGGGCATCACCGGCGACGGCGTCAAGGAAGCGTTGCGCGCGTTGGTGGATGTGATCGGCGAGGCCCCGGTCTCGGCCAAGGCCAAGAGCGCGGCCGAAGCGGAGCCGTGGTCGGCGTAAGGGCGGCCCGCTTGTCTTCGCTAGCGCAATAGCGCAGCATCGAACAATCAAGAAACGACCGGGGCGAGGCATGCCGCGCGCAAAAAACGTTCTCTGGATCATGTGCGACCAGCTTCGCTATGATTATCTCGGCTGCACAGGCCACCCCACGCTGAAAACGCCGAACATCGACGCCATGGCGAAGCGTGGCGTGCTGTTCTCGAAGGCCTATGTGCAGTCGCCGATCTGCGGCCCGTCGCGAATGTCGTTCTACACCGGCCGCTACATGCGCTCGCACGGCTCGCACTGGAACGGCTGGCCGCTGCGCGTCGGTGAGCCCACCCTCGGCGATCACCTCAAGACAATCGGCGTGCGCAACGTGCTGGTCGGCAAGACCCACATGGCACCCGACCTCGAAGGCATGAAGGCGCTCGGCATCCCGCCGGAATCGATGATCGGCGTGCACGTCGCCGAGTGCGGCTTCGAGCCTTATGAGCGCGACGACGGATTGCATCCGACCGGCCGGCCAAGGCCGAAGTACGACGAGTATCTGCGCAGCCAAGGCTTTGAAGCCACCAACCCGTGGGAGCATTGGGCCAATTCAGGCGCAGCGGAGGACGGCTCGTTGCAGAACGGCTGGCTGCTGGTGCACGCCGACAAGGCCGCGCGCGTGCCTGACGAGCATTCCGAGACGCCCTACATGACGCGCCGCGCGATGGACTTCATCGGCGAGGCCGAGACCGACGGCCGGCCGTGGTGCCTGCATCTGTCCTACATCAAGCCGCACTGGCCCTACATCGCGCCAGAGCCCTATGCGAGCATGTATTCGACCGATGACATGATCCCGGCGATCCGCTCCGAGCGCGAGCGGCAAAATCCGCATCCGGTGTTCGGCGCCTACATGGACATGCGCTACTCCCGCAACATGGCGCGCGACGATGCCCGCGAGAAGGTGATCCCGACCTATATGGGCCTGATCACCCAGATCGATGATCAAATGGGCGTGCTGATGAAGTTCCTGGAGGAACGCGGCCTCACGGAAACAACCATGATCGTGTTCACCTCCGATCACGGCGACTATCTCGGCGATCACTGGATGGGCGAGAAGGATCTGTTCCACGAGCAGTCGGCAAAGATCCCGCTGATCATCATCGACCCATCGAAGGAGGCCGACGCCACGCGCGGCACACGCTGCGATGCGCTGGTGGAGGGCATCGATCTCGCGCCGACTTTCGTCGATTATTTCGGCGGCAAGGTGCCGGGACACATCCTCGAAGGACGTTCGCTGCTGCCGCTGCTGCGCGGCCCGACACCGGGCGATTGGCGCAAGGTGGCGTTCTCCGAATATGACTACGCCATGCAGGATGTGCGGCTGAAGCTGAACCAGCCGATCGAGCGCTGCCGGCTGTTCATGGTGTTCGACGGCCGCTGGAAATACATCCACGCCTCCGGCTTCCGCCCGATGCTGTACGACCTCGAAACCGATCCGGACGAGTTCTTGGATCGCGGCGACGATCCGGAGTGTGCCGGCGTCATCGCGCGGTTGCAGGCCGAGCTGTTCGACTGGGCGCTGCATCCCAACGACCACATCACCACGCCCCGCGAGAAGATCGCGAACTATGCCGACAGCCAGCTCCAGGTGAAGGGCGGGATTCTGATCGGCGTCTGGGATGAGGCCGAGCTTGCGTCGATCAAGGACGGCATCGCACAGCGCGCGAAGTTATAAGTGAGGGAGCAAAGCTCTCTCAACTCGTCATGGCCGGGCTTGACCCGGCCATCCACGCGTAGCCGAGCCTGACGCAAGACGTGGATGCCCGGGACAAGCCCGGGCATGACGACGGAGTGTTTGGCACGAGCCGAGCCTAATTCTCGATCTTGTATCCCGTCGCCTTCACGATCGGCTGCCAGAACGCCGTGTTTCGCTGCGAGCTCCTTGCTCAGTCCATCCGCGGTGCTGCCGACCGGGATCAGGCCGATCGCCGTCAGTTTCTCTCTCACCTCGGGCTTGGCAAGCGCTGCGCTCGCGGCGGCGCCGAGCTTGCTCGCAAACTCCGGCGGACTGCCGGCGGGAAGCCACATGCCGTACCAGGCATCGGCGACGAGATCGATGCCGCTCTCCTTCAGCGTCGGAACGTCGGGCGCGAACGGCGACCGCTCCGGGCTCGAGACCGCAATGATCGTCACACCCTTGGCGCGATGCTGCGGCAGCGCATCCGCCAGCGTGGTGATCCCAAACGAGATGTGGCCGCCGATGATGTCGTTGAGGATCGGCGCGCTGCCACGATAAGGCACGCGCGTCAGCGGAATGCCGAGATCCTTCTCGAGCTTGGAGCCCATGAAATGCGGAATGGTGCCGTTGCTCGGCACCCCGAACGACGTCTTGTCGGGATGTGCCTTCAGCCACGCGACGAATCCCTTGAAATCCGAGGCATCGATCCCCGGACCGATCACGACGGCGAACTCGAACCGCGCAAGCAGGGAGACCGGCATGAAATCCTTCGCCGTATCGAAGCTCGGTGCCGTCTCCACCATCGGCAGCAGGTACATGGTCGGCCCCGTCGTCACCAGCACCATGCTGCCGTCGGGGCTTGCACCTTTCACCGCCTTGATACCGATCAGACCGTCACCGCCGGTACGGTTCTCGACCACGATGGTCCGTTGCAGCACCGGCGCCATCTCCTGCGCGATCAGCCGACACAGCGTGTCGCCGCCCGCCCCCGCCGCGAACGGGAAGATGACCTTGCTCAGCCCGGCCTGCGCTTTTGCCCCACCCACCTGCGACGGCAGCGGCAACCCGAGACATCCGGCCATGAATTTGCGGCGATCCATTGGTTTCCTCGTCCAGCCCGCTATTGGTTGGCGGCATTAGAACCGGGCTGGCCGGCAAGACAAGGCCGACCTTCGCCGTTTACGATCCCGCCCGCCTTGCGCCGGCCATCGTCCTGCTGCAAAAGCAGGCCTTAACCGGCGCCATTCTCCGCGCCGCCGTTTCCAGAGCAATTCGTCACACGCGCCAGCACCTACAGACATGGCCAGCCCCGAGCTCAGTCAATTCCGCCGCATCGTCGTCAAGGTCGGCTCCGCGCTGCTGGTCGATTCCGACCGGGGCGAGGTGCGGGCATCGTGGCTCGCCGCGCTCGCCGACGACATGGCCAAGCTGCACCAGGAAGGGCGCGACGTCCTCGTGGTGTCCTCGGGCTCGATCGCACTCGGCCGCAGCCGGCTCAAGCTGCCGCGCGGGCCGCTGAAGCTGGAGGAGAGCCAGGCTGCCGCCGCCGTCGGCCAGATTGCGCTGGCGCGAATCTGGTCGGAGGTGCTTGGCGCGCATGGCATCGGCGCCGGACAGATTTTGGTGACGCTGCAGGACACCGAGGAGCGCCGCCGTTATCTCAACGCCCGCTCCACCATCGGCAAGCTTCTGGAGTGGCGCGCGATCCCAGTGATCAACGAGAACGACACTGTCGCGACCAACGAGATCCGCTACGGCGACAATGACCGCCTCGCCGCGCGCGTCGCCACCATGGCGAGCGCCGATCTGCTGGTGCTGCTGTCCGACATCGACGGGCTCTACGACGCCCCGCCGAAGAACAATCCCAACGCCAAGCTGATCCCGGTGGTCGACAGCATCTCCTCGGAGATCGAGGCGGCGGCAGGAGACGCCGAGTCCGAGCTGTCGCGCGGCGGCATGCGCACCAAGGTCGAGGCGGCCAAGATCGCCACCACCGGCGGCACGCACATGCTGATTGCGTCCGGCAAGATCGAGCATCCGCTGCAGTCGATCGCCAATGGCGGCCGCTGCACCTGGTTCCTGACGCCTGCCAATCCCATCACCTCGCGAAAACGCTGGATCGCGGGCACGCTGGAGCCGAAGGGCACGCTGACCATCGACGCCGGTGCGGTGACGGCGCTGCGCGCCGGCGCCAGCCTGCTGCCGGCCGGCGTGATCAAGGTCGAGGGCCAGTTCGCCCGCGGCGACGCCGTGATCGTCCGCGGCCCCGACGCCAGCGAGGTCGGCCGCGGCCTGATCGCCTATGACGCCGAGGTCGCCGAGCGGATCAAGGGCCGCTCCTCGCCCGACGTGATGACCATCCTCGGCAGCAGCGGCAGGTCCGAGATGATCCACCGCGACGATCTGGTGGTGGGGGGATAAGGGCCTTGCCGTCATGCCCGGGCTTGTCCCGGGCATCCACGTTCTTTCGGGGCCAGCAAAGACGTGGATGGCCGCGTCAGGCCCGGCCATGACGTCGGGCTGGGCCAGTGGCCGAGCCCGAACCCACCGACCGAAGCCCTGCCATACCCGCCCGACCCTTCGCAAAAGCGGGATTTCCGTGCTAGGACACTGCCTTAGCAGAAGGTTGAATTCCCGATGGCCGCCCCCCTCAAAGCCGTTGACGGCAATGCCGATCTTCAGGCGCTGATGTCCGATCTCGCAGCCAAAGCCCGCGCGGCTGCGCGCGTGCTGGCGCTGGCGCCGCCGGAGCAGAAGAACCGGGCGCTGGAGGCCATGGAGCGGGCGATCCGCAGCAATGCTGCAGCGATTCTCGCCGCCAATGCCGAGGACGTCGCCGAGGCGCGCGCGTCCGGCAACGCCACCTCCTCCTTCATCGACCGCCTGACGCTGACGCCGGCGCGTGTCGAAGGCATGGCCGAAGGCATCGCGGTCGTGCGCGGTATCGCCGATCCCGTCGGCATCGTCACCGAGAGCTGGCAGCGGCCGAACGGCATGACCATCGAGCGCGTGCGCGTGCCGCTCGGTGTCGTCGGCGTGATTTTCGAGAGCCGGCCGAACGTTGCCGCGGACGCCGGCGTCCTGTGCCTCAAGTCCGGCAATGCCGTGATCCTGCGTGGCGGCTCCGACAGTTTCCGCTCCTGCCGTGCCATCCATGAATGCCTGGTGCAGGGCCTGCGTGAAGCGGGCCTGCCCGAAGCCGCGATCACGCTGGTGCCGACGCGCGACCGCGCGGCGGTCGGTATGATGCTGTCGGGCCTCAACGGCGCCGTCGACGTCATTGTGCCGCGCGGCGGCAAGAGCCTCGTCGCGCGCGTCGAGCAGGAAGCGCGCGTGCCGGTGTTCGCGCATCTTGAAGGCGTCAATCACGTTTACATCGATGGCAGCGCCGATCTCACCATGGCGAAGTCGATCGTCCTCAATGCCAAGATGCGCCGCACCGGCGTCTGCGGCGCCGCCGAAACGCTGCTGGTCGATCGCGCAGCGGCTGCGAAGAGCCTGAAGCCGCTGGTCGAGATGCTGCTCGAGGCCGGCTGCGAGGTGCGCGGCGACGACGCCGTGCAGAAGACCGACGCGCGCGTAAAACCTGCCAGCGAAGACGATTGGGACACCGAATATCTCGACGCGATCATCGCAGCCAAGGTGGTCGACGGCGTCGACGGCGCAATCGCGCACATCCAGGATCACGGCTCGCATCACACCGATGCAATCGTGAGCGAGAATGATTTGGCTGCGAAGAAATTCCTCAGCGAGGTCGATTCCGCAATCGTGCTGCACAACGCCTCGACGCAGTTCGCCGATGGCGGCGAGTTCGGCTTCGGTGCCGAGATCGGCATCGCCACCGGCCGCTTCCATGCCCGTGGTCCTGTTGGTGCCGAGCAGTTGACCAGCTTCAAGTATCGCGTTCACGGCACAGGGCAGACGCGGCCGTAAGGCATGGCGCGAGGCGTGGGGCATTGAATAACAATTTCGTCGCGCCACGTTTCTTCGCGCAGGCCATACCGCCCTACACCGAAGGCATGCGCATCGGCCTGCTCGGCGGCTCGTTCAATCCGCCGCACCAGGCCCACCGCGCGATCAGCCAGTTCGCGCTGAAGCGCCTTCAGCTCGACCGCGTGTGGTGGCTGGTGACGCCGGGGAATCCGCTGAAGGAGAACGGCAATCTGCATGAGCTCGGCGCGCGCATGCAGGCGGCGCGCGATGTCGCCAACGATTCCAGGATCGAGGTCAGCTGTCTCGAATCCGTCATTCGCACCCGCTATACTATCGACACGATCAACACCTTGCGCCGCCGTCTCAGTGGCTTGCGCTTTGTCTGGATTATGGGCGCCGACAACCTCGCTCAATTCCATCGTTGGCAGCACTGGCGGCGCATCGCCGATCAGGTGCCGATGGCGGTCATCGATCGCCCGCCGCAGAGTTTTCGTGCCCTTGCCTCGCCCGCGGCCCAGGCGCTCGCGCGCTATCGCCTGCCCGAGACTAAGGCAGCATTACTTGCGGACCAGCCGGCGCCGGCCTGGGTCTTCCTGACCGGATTGAAGCTCAACCTCTCCTCGACGGGCTTACGGAACCCGGACGGGAGCTGGAAAGGTACGAAGTGAGACAGAGTGTGCGGGATTGAGGGCTCTCTGGCATATTGAAACCCTTAACCCCACATGATGTAGTGTAACCCGTGAGGGGCGGATTCGGTCCTCGCGATACAGTGAAAGGAATGGTCCCTGGCCACGTCTGTATTGTCCAAGTCAGCTTCAACGAAGTCTGTTTTACCCAAGGCTACGAAACCGACGCGTAAAACATCGACAAAAGCTGCGGCCTTGAAGGCGCAACCCGACGCCGACAAGACGCTGAACCTGATCCTCTCCCGCCTCGACGACATGAAGGCGGAAGAGACGGTCACCATCGACCTTCGCGGCAAATCGGCATACTCCGACTACATGATCGTCACCACCGGCCGCGTGAACCGGCACGTTGGCGCGATCGCGGAGAACGTCGCAAAGAGCCTCAAGGAAACCGGCATCAAGAACATCCACGTCGAGGGCTTGCCCAATTGCGACTGGGTGCTGATCGATTCCGGCGATGTGATCGTGCACGTGTTCAGACCCGAGGTCCGTGAGTTCTACAATCTCGAGAGATTGTACACGCAGGGCCCAGGGGCGGCGAAAGCGATCTGACGCGATCTTAGAGGCGACTGGCCGATTTCGAATCGGCTGACGCGCATGCTAGCGTCGTGCGCGCGCGGATTGCGCGCGGTTCGAAAACACGACTCTGAAACCTCATGCGTGTTGCTGTCATTGCGGTGGGCCGGCTGAAGCAGGGCCCCGAACGGGAGCTTGCCGACCGCTATTTCGAGCGGTTCGACGAGGCCGGCCGCAAGCTCGGATTTCGCGAGCTCACCATCCACGAAATTCCTGAGAGCCGCGCACGCGACACCGCGACGCGAATGACTGAGGAGGCCGCGGCGATCGCCGCGCATATTCCCGAAAAGTCGATCCTGGTGGCGCTGGACGAGCGCGGACAAAACCTCGATTCCACCGTATTCGCACGGCATCTCGGGCGCTGGCGCGACGAGGGCGCCGGTCATACTATCTTCGTGATCGGAGGGGCGGACGGACTTTCGCCCGAATTGCGCCGTAAGGCCAAGCTCGCGATCGCGTTCGGCTCTGCGACCTGGCCGCATCAAATGGTCCGCGTCATGCTTCTGGAACAGCTGTATCGGGCCGCCACCATTCTGGCCGGCCATCCCTATCATCGCGCGTGATTCGCGCCACAACGAGCACCTTGCCGACAAGATGCGAGCGCCGATCCTCAATTTGCTGCTGATTGCGAGCTGCGCCGGCGCAAGCCTCTTCGCTGAAGAAAGCCTCTTCGCTGAAGAAAGCCTCGCGCAAGCTCAGACGGCGGCACCGGCGCCACAGACCGCGGCCATCTCGCCCGACGCCATCAAGCAGCGCGAGCAGGAGCTGGAAGCCGCGCGCGCAAGCAAGAAGAGTGCGGAGGAGGCGCAGGCCAAGCTGAAGGCCGAGATCACCTCGCTCGGCCAGGACCGCACTCAGCTCAATCAGCAATTGATCGACACCGCCGCCAATGTCCGAACCGTCGAGACCAAGATCGACGAGGCCGAGGCGCGGCTGAAGACGCTGAACGGCCGCGAGCAGCAGGCCCGCACCTCGCTCGATTCACGCCGCGCCGACATCGTCGAGGTGCTGGCGGCCCTGCAGCGCGCCGGACGGCGCACCCCGCCGGCGCTGCTGGTGCGGCCCGAAGATGCGCTGCAATCGCTGCGCACCGCGATGCTGCTCGGCGCCGTCGTGCCGGAATTGCGCGGCCGCGCCGAGAAGATCGCAGGCGAACTCGGCGAGCTCGTGACCTTGCGCAAGAGCATCGCTAGCGAACGCGACCAGCTCGCCTCCGACCGCGACAGGATCCGCAGCGACCAGACCCGGCTCGCCGCCCTGGTCGACGAACGGCAGCGCCAGCAGTCCTCGCGCGAAAAGGACCTCGACGCCGAGAATTCGCGCGCCATCACGCTGTCAAAGCAGGTCGGCGATCTGCAGGGGCTGATCGCCAAGATGGAGCAGGACCTGCAAAGCGCAGCCAAGGCGGCCGAGAAGGCGGCCGAGGCCGCAAAGCAGGCCGAGGCCAAGGAAGCGGCAAACGCGGCCGCCAACGCCAAACCCGGCCCGGCCGCGTTCAAGGACCGCTCCCGGACCAGCCCGGCCATCCTGTTCGCCTCAGCCAAGGGACTCCTGCCGTTGCCGGTTAACGGTAACAAGATCAGGGACTTTGGCGGTTCCGATGGGCTCGGTGGGCTCCAGAAGGGCATTTCGCTGGCAACCAAGCCCGGTTCGCAGGTCACGACGCCGTGCGACGGCTGGGTGGTGTATGCCGGCCCCTTCCGCAGCTATGGACAACTCTTGATCCTCAATGCCGGGGGCGGGTATCATGTCCTGATCGCCGGGATGGAGCGCATTTCGGTCAACATCGGACAATTTGTGCTCACGGGGGAGCCGGTCGCGACCATGGGGTCGACATCTCAAGTCGCCTCCATTCTCGCCACGAACGCGAGTCAACCTGTGCTGTATGTCGAGTTCCGCAAAGACGGCACTCCAATCGATCCAGGCCCATGGTGGGCCGCAAATGAAGGCGAGAAGGTTCGCGGATGATGCGCAAGACTTCAGTTATCCTCCTCAGCGCTGCGACCGGTGCGGCGCTGACGCTGTTCGTGACCCAGCCGCGCGCGGTGTTCATGGGCTCCAGCGCGCGAGCCGCGACCGCCGACACCTATCGCCAGCTCAATCTGTTCGGCGACGTCTTCGAGCGCGTGCGCTCCGACTATGTCGAGAAGCCCGACGACACCAAGCTGATCGAATCAGCGATCAGCGGCATGCTCACCGGCCTCGATCCGCATTCGAGCTACATGGACGCCAAGAGCTTCCGCGACATGCAGGTGCAGACCCGCGGCGAGTTCGGCGGCCTCGGCATCGAGGTCACCATGGAGGACGGCCTTATCAAGGTGGTCTCGCCGATCGACGACACGCCCGCCTCGCGCGCCGGTGTCATGGCCAACGACATCATCACCAATCTCGACGATGAAGCGGTGCAGGGCCTGACCCTGAACCAGGCGGTCGAGAAGATGCGCGGCCCCGTCAACACCAAGATCAAGCTCAAGATCATCCGCAAGGGCCAGGACAATCCGATCGACGTCACGCTGGTGCGCGACAACATCCGCGTCCGTTCGGTGCGCGCGCGCGTCGAGGCTGACGACATCGCCTATATCCGCATCACCACCTTCAACGAGCAGACCACCGAAGGCCTGAAGAGGGAGGTCGCCAACCTCTCGACCCAGATCGGCGACAAGCTCAAGGGCTACGTCATCGACCTCCGCAACAATCCGGGCGGCCTGCTCGAGGAGGCCGTCACCGTCTCCGACTCGTTCCTGGAGAAGGGCGAGATCGTGTCGACCCGCGGCCGCAACGCCGAGGAGACCCAGCGCCGCACCGCGCACGCGGGCGACCTCACCAAGGGCAAGCCGGTCATCGTGCTCGTCAACGGCGGCTCGGCCTCGGCGTCCGAGATCGTCGCCGGCGCGCTGCAGGACCACAAGCGTGCGACCATCGTCGGCACGCGCTCGTTCGGCAAGGGCTCGGTGCAGACCATCATCCCGCTCGGCTCGGGCAACGGCGCGCTGCGCCTCACCACCGCGCGCTACTACACGCCGTCGGGCAAGTCGATCCAGGCCAAGGGCATCGTGCCCGACATCGAAGTGCTCCAGGAGGTGCCGGACGAGCTGAAGTCGCGCACCGACACCAAGGGCGAGGCTTCGCTGCGCGGCCATCTCAAGAACGACGGCGACGAGAAGACCGGCTCGCAGTCCTATGTCCCGCCGGATGCCAAGGACGACAAGGCGCTCAAGCTCGCCGACGATCTGCTCCACGGCATCAAGAACAGCGCCTCCGCGGCGCCGACGCCCGGCACCACCGACAAGGCGGCAGCCGATAAGCCCAAAGCGGCGAACTAAATCGCAAGCTCAGCAATCTACGGAAAAGGGCGGCTCTTAGGAGCCGCCCTTTTTGCGTGGAACTCCTGACGTCCCCGGCCTATCCCGGCCTGCCGCCGCTTGACCTCGGCGTGGTATCGTCGGTGGAGTGATTCGGGATCTCGCATGACTGAAACGGCCGATGATCTGAGCGCCCCGCTCGGACAGGACAAGCCGCGCCGAAAACGGCGGCTGCGGCTGCCGTTCACGGTCCTGCAGGCGCTGGCCATGATGCTCGGCCTGTTCCTGGTCGCCTTTGCCGGCTTCGCCATCTTCAACAAGGACCCGCTCGGCGGCGAACCGATGACGCGGCTCGCGATTCGCGATCCCAAAGCCACAGACGAGAAGCCTGCTGCCGGCCACGGCGAGGAGCACGCTCAAGAGAGCAAGCACGCGACTAAGGAGGCGCCGAAAGAGGCTGCCTCCGGCGAGCAGAAGACCGTCACCATGATCGACGGCTCCACCGGCGCGCGCCACAACGTGGTGATCGGCGCCGGCGACGCCGCCGACAAGGGCGAGGCAGCCGCAGCAGTGCCGGCCGTCATGGCCGGGATCGACCCCAAACTGCTGGAGAAATCCCGCTACGGCATGATCCCCGCGGTCTCAGGCGATCTCAAGCCGTTCAATGTCTACGCAGCCGAGGCCGACCGCGCCAAAGCCGCGAAAATGCCGGTGGTGGCGATCGTGATCGGCGGCCTCGGCGTCGGCGCCGCCAAGACCACCGATGCGATCATGAAGCTGCCGGGCGCCGTGACGCTGGCCTTCACGCCCTACGGCGCCGACCCCGGCAAGCTCGCCGAGCGCGCCCGCGCCCAGCGCCACGAGATCTTCCTCCAGATTCCGATGGAGCCCTACGACTTCCCGGACAACGATCCGGGGCCCCAGACGCTCTTGACCTCGCTGACCGCCGACCAGAACACCGACCGGCTGTACTGGCACCTCAGCCGGATGCAGGGCTATGCCGGCATCACCAATTTCATGGGCGCCCGCTTCGTGGCGACCGATGCGGCGATGCAGCCGATCATCCGCGAGGCCTCCAGGCGCGGGCTTGGCTTCTTCGACGACGGCTCCTCGCCCCGCAGCATCGCGCCGCAGGCCGCAGGAAGCCTCGCCGTGCCGTTCGGCAAGGGCGACATCGCGCTCGACGCGGTGCCGACCCCGACCGAGATCGACCGCGCCCTGAACAAGCTGGAAGCGACCGCACGGGAACGCGGCGTTGCCGTCGGCACCGCCTCGGCGCTGCCCGTCTCGATCGAGCGGGTCGGCGCCTGGATCAAGACATTGAGCGACCGAGGTATCCTTTTGGTGCCATTGACAACCGCGATGCTGAAATCAAAATCCAGCTAAATCAAACAATTGGTACGGCACGGGCCCGATGGCCCTGCCGGCAGTACGCGAGGGGTTTGGCGGCATGGCGCGTTATGAGGATCTGCCCTACCGAACCTGCGTCGGGGTGATGCTGATCAACAACAAGGGCCTGGTGTTCATCGGTCGTCGTGCCGGCGGTCTCGAGCAGGTCGACGACGGCCATGTCTGGCAGATGCCGCAGGGCGGCGTCGATCCCGGCGAGGACACCTGGGATGCCGCGAAACGCGAGCTCTATGAAGAGACCAGTGTGCACTCGATCGAGCGGCTCGGCGAGGTTCCGGACTGGCTGATTTACGACATCCCGCGCACGGTGGCGGGGCGCGCCTGGAAGGGACGCTACCGCGGTCAGCGCCAGAAATGGTTTGCGGTGCGCTTCACCGGCAAGGACAGCGAGATCAACGTCGAGAAGCCCGGCGGCGGCGGCCACAAGGCCGAATTCGTCAGCTGGCGCTGGGAGCCGATGAAGAACCTGACCGGGCTGATCATCCCGTTCAAGCGCCCGGTCTACGAGCGCGTGGTGAAGGAATTTTCCGCACTGGCGGATGACTAAATCGAATTGTCATCCGGCTTTGGTGCTAAGGCACCGGCTGGGCTGACAACGAGAGATCCACGCGTGACGAACGAAAAACCCTACCGTCCCAATGTCGGGATCGCGCTGTTCCACGCCGACGGCCGTGTGCTGATCGGGCACCGCTTCAAGGGCGACGGCCCCGAGATCATTTTGCCGGGGCTCGACTGGCAGATGCCGCAAGGCGGCGTCGACGAGGGCGAGGTCTTGCGCGATGCCGCTATGCGCGAGCTCTGGGAGGAGACCAGCGTTGTCAGCGCCGACTATCTCGGCGAGACCGACTGGCTCACCTACGAATTCCCGCCCTACGACGGACCGCAGACGCATCGGCTGGCAAAATTTCGCGGTCAGCGCCAGAAGTGGTTCGCGCTGCGCTTCACCGGCAAGGATGACGAGATCGATCCGCTGACGCCACGCAACGGCCAGCCCGCGGAGTTCGACGCATGGCGCTGGGAGCGGCTCGACCGCGTCGCCGACGTCGTGGTGCCGTTCCGCCGCGAGGTCTACCGCGCGGTAGCGCAGCAGTTTTCGCCCTTCGCAAGCTGAAATCGCGTTCGCACTAATTGGTCGGCCCGACCGTAAACGGGCCGATCGCGATGACGTGGCAGTCGCTGTCGTGCTTGACGCAGTCGGCCAGCGCGCCGTTGACGGCGGTCTGCTCGTCGGCGGCCTTCAGGCCGAGGCCGGGACGGCCGGCGGTGCCGACGGCGACCGCGTTCCAGCCCATGCCATCGCCAAGCTTGCGGACGACCTCGTCGCGCGCATCGGCCACGATCGAGGGATTGGTCGGGGCGTGGAAGAAGCCGTTGGGCTTGAGCAAAGTCGGGATCGGCACAACGAAATTGTCGTCGACCGCCACGATCATGCAGGCCGAGCCCGCAATCGCGCCGCAGGACTCCAGCGAACGCCGCGTCGTCTCGTCGACCGATGCCGCCCCCAGCACCATGAAATATTGCCCGGCCGGGCCGAGCGCGACCGAGCGCGATTTTGCCGCCGGCGCGTAGATGTTCTCGACCCGGGTCCTGGCCTGATCACGCAGCATCGGAAAGTCTTTCGAGACGAACGGGCGCTCGGTCATGGTGTCGTGCCGCACCCAGGGCTGCGGCGGCATCGGCGGGCTGCCATGGCTGTAGACGACCTTGTTGCCGACCGCATAGAGCTCGCAGCGCCGCGGCGATTGCGCCGCGTCCGCGCGCTTCTGGCACTGGTCGAGCGCCGCATTGCGCGCGGCCTCCTCGTTCGGCTGGTTGAGCGCGGAGCCGTTGAAGCCGGCGATGTTCAGGGCGTAGGCCTTGTAATCGCCGGCCGCGGAATATTCGTTGCTGAGATAGGCGCGCTGCCGCTCGCCGATGTACGGCACCGCGTCCACGGCGATCTTGCCGCCCGATGCGGCCGGCGGCGAGGGCGTCGGTGCCGGCGGCGGCGTCAGAGCAGCCGTTTGTGTCGGTGTTGATGTCGGCACAGGCGAGGGCATCGGCGCCTTCGTCGCCATCGCGGGCGTCGGGCTTGGGGATAGCGCCGCGGCCGGGCTCGGCGAAGGCGCAGCCGCAGTCGATGACAGCTGGGTGGTCTCGAGCTTGGTGAAATAGAGGAAGCCGCAGACGCCGATGGCGACGACGGAGACCACGCCAACGACCAGCGGCCACATCCAGTTCGGCGCGGGCTGCGCCTTGGCGACCTTCTTCAGCTGCGGCGTCGCATAAGTCCCGTCCTCGCGCCGCATCGCGATCATATAGGCGTGCACGGGCGTCGGGATGTTCTTCACTTCCTGGGCGCCGATATCGGCGAACTGCACCGACAGCTTGTTGGCGACCTGCTCATGCACGGCACGGGAGACGCAGATGCCGCCGACCTCCGCCAGCCCCTCGAGCCGGGCTGCGATGTTGACGCCATCGCCGAGAAGATCGCCGTCGCGTTCGACCACGTCGCCGATGGTGATGCCGATGCGGAACGACATCTGTCGGCTCGGCGGATAGGCCATGTTGCGGGTTCGCAAGCTTTCCTGAATGTCGATCGCGCAGCGCACCGCATCGACCGCGCTCGGAAACTCCGCGAGCACGGCATCGCCGGCGGTGTTGAAGATGCGGCCGTTTGCCTTTGCGATAAAATCGTCGATGACTTCGCGGTAGGAGGCCAGGCGCCGCAGCGTCTCCTCCTCGTCTTCGGCAACCAGCCTTGAGTAGCCGGCAATATCGGCCGCGAAAATCGCCGCGATCTTGCGCTTCATCTGCACCAGCCCTGGAACCTCATCCGCGGCGGCAGAATGCCGCTATCGGCGGCGCGGTGCAACAAAGTTTCAGCGCCCGCCACAACCGTGACGAGCGCTGAACTTTTTCAGGAATTCTAGGCTTGAGCCCCGACGCAGTGCGCCGGGGCTTAGTGCATAGCCGTGGAGCTGAGCTGCTGCTGGATGCTCTTGTAGTGATCGAGCCGCTCGATGGCCTGATCGAGCTCGGTGCCTTCGTGCTCCTTGAGGCCCTCTTCCATGTCCGAGATGGTCTCGGCGAACTTGGCGCGGTCGAGCTCGGCCAGCGACGTCGCGACGTCGGCGAGCACGGTCAGGCCCTTCTCGGAGACTTCGGCGAGGCCGCCGAGCACGATGATCTTCTCGTGGCGGCCAGCGGTGGTGATGGTGAGGATGCCGGGGCGGATCGCAGCCACGACCGGCGCATGACCCGCCAGCACGCCGAAATCACCCTCGGCGCCGGGAATGTCGACCTGATCGACCTCGCCCGAGAATGCGAGCTTTTCCGGAGAGACGAGATCGAAGTGGAAGGTGGCCATGGGTTACCTGCGAATGGTGAGTAGCGACCAGGCGAGTGGCGAGTAGCGAATGGCGAATAGATCTACTCGCCACTCCCTATTCGCTATTCGCCAGCTTAGGCGGCCTCGGCCGCCAGCTTCTTACCCTTCTCGATCGCCTCTTCGATGGTGCCGACCATGTAGAAGGCGGCTTCCGGCAGGTGGTCATACTTGCCTTCGCAGAGGCCGCGGAAGCCCTTGATGGTGTCCGCGAGGTCGACGAACTTGCCGGGCGAGCCGGTGAAGATTTCGGCGACGTGGAATGGCTGCGACAGGAAGCGCTCGATCTTGCGGGCGCGGGCCACCGTCAGCTTGTCCTCTTCCGAAAGCTCGTCCATGCCGAGAATGGCGATGATGTCCTGGAGCGACTTGTAGCGCTGGAGCACTTGCTGGACCTGACGCGCGGTGTCGTAGTGCTCCTGCCCGACGACGAGCGGCGAGAGCATGCGCGAGGTCGAGTCGAGCGGATCCACCGCCGGATAGATGCCCTTTTCCGAGATCGCGCGGTTCAACACCGTGGTGGCGTCCAAATGCGCGAACGAGGTCGCGGGCGCCGGATCGGTCAAGTCGTCGGCCGGAACGTAAATGGCCTGCACCGAGGTGATCGAGCCCTTCTGAGTGGTGGTGATGCGCTCCTGCAGCGCGCCCATGTCGGTGGCGAGCGTCGGCTGATAACCCACCGCCGACGGGATGCGGCCGAGCAGCGCCGACACTTCCGAGCCGGCCTGCGTGAAGCGGAAGATGTTGTCGACGAAGAACAGCACGTCCTGGCCCTGGTCGCGGAAGTGCTCGGCGACGGTCAGACCGGTGAGGCCGACGCGGGCGCGGGCGCCGGGCGGCTCGTTCATCTGGCCGAACACCAGCGCGCACTTCGATTTCACGCTTGGATCCGGATTGTGCGGATCGGCGTTGACCTTGGACTCGATGAATTCGTGATAGAGGTCGTTGCCCTCGCGGGTACGCTCGCCGACGCCGGCGAACACGGAATAACCGCCGTGCGCCTTCGCGACGTTGTTGATCAGCTCCTGAATCAGCACGGTCTTGCCGACGCCGGCGCCGCCGAACAGGCCGATCTTGCCGCCCTTGGCGTAGGGCGCGAGCAAGTCGACGACCTTGATGCCGGTGACGAGAATTTCAGCTTCGGTCGACTGGTCGGTGTAGCTCGGCGCTTCCTGATGGATGGCGCGCTTGCCCTCGAACTTGATCGGACCGGCTTCGTCGATCGGCTCGCCGATGACGTTCATGATGCGGCCGAGGGTGCCGTCGCCCACCGGAACCGCAATCGGCTGGCCGGTGTCGGTCACGGCCTGGCCGCGCACCAGACCTTCGGTCACGTCCATCGCGATCGTGCGCACGGTGGACTCACCGAGATGCTGCGCAACTTCCAGCACGAGGCGGATGTTGCCGTTCTTGGTTTCCAGCGAATTGAGAATGGCCGGCAGGTGGCCTTCGAACTGAACGTCGACGACGGCGCCCATGACCTGGGTGACGCGACCGACCTGGTTAGCTGCTGTAGCCATGAAGCTCTCCTTCGAAATTCTGTACTTGAACGAGCGTCGTTTGGTTCGTGCGTCAGACCGCCTCGGCGCCGGAGATGATCTCGATCAGCTCCTTGGTGATCTGGGCTTGACGGGTTCGGTTGTAGATCTGGGTTTGCTTGCGAATCATTTCACCCGCGTTGCGGGTGGCGTTGTCCATCGAGCTCATCTGCGCGCCGTAGAACGAGGCGTTGTTTTCCAGGAGCGCGCGGAAGATCTGCACCGCGATGTTGCGCGGCAACAGGCCGGAGAGGAGTTCATCCTCCTCCGGCTCGTATTCATAGGACGTCGTCGGCGCGTTCGCCGCCTTTTCCTCGACGACGAGCGGAATGATCTGCTGCGCGGTCGGGATCTGGGCAATCACCGACTTGAACTGCGCATAGAACAGCGTGCAGACGTCGAACTCGCCGGCGTCGAAACGGGCCAGCACCTTCCTGGCGATGTCCTCGGCGTTGATGAAGCCGAGCTGACGAACGCCGCGCAGGTCGAGGTGCTCGACGATCTGCTTGTCGTAGAGGCGGCGGAGCTGCTCGTAGCCCTTGCGGCCGACGCAGAAGAATTTGACTTCCTTGCCCTGGGCAATCAGCGCCTGGGCGCGCTCGCGGGCGAGGCGCACGATCGAGGAGTTGAAGGCGCCGGACAGGCCGCGCTCGCCGGTGCAGACCAGCAGCAGGTGAACCTGGTCACGGCCGGTGCCGGCGAGCAGCGCCGGCGCACCGGGCGAGCCTGCAGCGGCGCCGGCGATGTTGGAGATCACGGCGCTCATCTTGTCGGCATAGGGCCTCGCCGCCTCGGCCGCTTGCTGGGCGCGGCGCAACCTGGACGCCGCGACCATCTGCATGGCCTTGGTGATCTTTTGCGTCGCCTTGGTGGAGGCGATGCGGACGCGCATGTCTTTAAGTGACGCCATTCTTCGTTCACCCCGGCGGTTCGGCCCTTACAGCCAAGCCACGAGCCTATCCCAGTCATCATGCCCGGGCTCGTCCCGGGCATCCACGTCTCATCTTCCACACGGCTAGGCGTGGATGGCCGGGACATCAATTGCGAAGACGCGCTTCGCGCTTTAGCCCGGCCGTGACGGTGTTCTTATGCGAAAGACTTCGCGTAGCCCTCGACCACCGACTTCAGCTTGGCAGCGGTGTCGTCGGTGAGGTCGCGGGTGTCGCGGATCGAATTGAGGATCTCGGTGTTCTTGCCGCGCAGCAGCGACAGCAGACCGTCCTCGAACGCGCGCACCTTGTTGACCGGAAGCGGATCGAGATAGCCGTTGGTGCCGGCCCAGATCACGCAGACCTGCTCCTCCATCTTCAGCGGCGAGAACTGCGGCTGCTTCAGGAGTTCGGTCAGGCGCGAGCCACGATTGAGCAGGCGCTGGGTCGAGGCATCGAGGTCGGAGCCGAACTGCGCGAACGCCGCCATTTCGCGGTACTGCGCGAGCTCGCCCTTGATCTTGCCGGCGACCTTCTTGGTGGCCTTGGTCTGCGCCGAAGAACCGACGCGCGACACCGACAGACCGACGTTCACCGCGGGACGGATGCCCTGGAAGAACAGGTCGGTTTCCAGGAAGATCTGACCGTCGGTGATCGAGATGACGTTGGTCGGAATGTAGGCCGACACGTCGTTGGCCTGGGTTTCGATGACCGGCAATGCCGTCAGCGAGCCGGAGCCCTGGTCCTTGTTCAGCTTCGCCGCGCGCTCGAGCAGGCGGGAGTGCAGATAGAACACGTCGCCGGGATAAGCTTCGCGGCCCGGCGGGCGGCGCAGCAGCAGCGACATCTGGCGGTAAGCGACGGCCTGCTTGGACAGATCGTCATAGATGATGACGGCGTGCATGCCGTTGTCGCGGAAATACTCGCCCATGGTGCAGCCGGTGAACGGCGCGATGTACTGCATCGGCGCCGGATCCGACGCGGTGGCGGCGACGATGATCGAGTATTCGAGCGCGCCCTGCTCTTCCAGCACCTTCACGAACTGGGCAACGGTGGAACGCTTCTGACCGATCGCGACGTAGACGCAGTACAGCTTGATGTTCTCGTCGGGCTGCGCGTTGAGCGGCTTCTGGTTCAGGATGGTGTCGAGCGCGATCGCGGTCTTGCCGGTCTGACGGTCACCGATGATCAGCTCGCGCTGGCCGCGGCCGATCGGGATCAGGGCATCGATCGCCTTGAGGCCGGTCGCCATCGGCTCGTTCACCGACTTGCGGGGAATGATGCCCGGCGCCTTGACGTCGACGCGCATGCGCTTGTCGGCCTGGATCGGGCCCTTGCCGTCGATCGGATTGCCGAGGCCGTCGACAACGCGGCCGAGCAGGCCCTTGCCGACCGGCGCGTCCACGATGGCGCGGGTACGCTTGACGGTCTGGCCTTCCTTGATCTCGCGGTCGGCACCGAAAATAACGACGCCGACATTGTCGGTCTCGAGGTTCAGCGCCATGCCGCGGGTGCCGTTCTCGAACTCGACCATTTCACCGGCCTGGACGTTGTCCAGACCGTAGACGCGAGCGATACCGTCGCCGACGGACAGCACCTGTCCGACTTCGGAGACTTCAGCTTCCTGGCCGAAATTCTTGATCTGGTCCTTGAGGATCGCGGAAATTTCCGCGGCGCGGATGTCCATCAGCCTGCCTCTTTCATCGCGTGCTTGATCGAATTGAGTTTGGTGCGAAGCGAACTATCGATCATGCGGCTGCCAAGCTTCACGACGAGGCCACCGATGATCGAGGGATCGATCTTCACGTTGAGCGCGACGTCCTTGCCGGTCACCGACTTCAGGGCGACCTTGAGGGCGTCGAGATTCTTGTCCGAGAGCGCCTCCGCCACGGTGACATCCGCGGTCGCCTCGCCCTTGAACTTGGCGAGAAGGGCGCGATAGGCACGAATGACGTCAGCCACCACGAACAGGCGGCGATTGGCGGTCAGCACTTTCAGGAAATTGGCGGAGATGCCGGCGATGCCTGCCTTGTCCAGGACGGCCGAAAGGGCCCTGGACTGGGCATCGGCCGCGAACACAGGGCTGCGGACGAGGCGCTTGAGATCGGCGCTTTCATTCAGCAGACCCTCGAACCGCTCGAGATCGGCCTTGACCTCGTCGACCACCTTCTGGTCGCGGGCCAGTTCAAACAAGGCCGTTGCATAACGGCCCGACACACCTGAAACGGACGTATCTTCTGCAGCCACAGACGCGCTCTTTTAGCTGTCAAATTCGCAAGGGAAAAACCGTCGCCACGAAGCGGCGCCTAGCGATCCAAGCCCTTGGAATTCAAGCGGGACTTTGATTCTCGGCCGACACGGGACGTGCCGGGTCCGTTAAAATCGCGGCTTTGCTAACATAGCAGGCGCGCACGTGCAACATGACGGCAACTTAAAGGCCCGGCAGTGTCCCGCCAGTTCGTCGCACGCTGCGGTCATCGATCGCCGGCCCGCCAGCAACCTGCCGTGAACCTGCCATGCCACGGAATTGCCACGACCGTTACGTCGGCAAGTGGCCCATTCGTTCCTGCCCTCAGCGCATAGCGGCCATGAACACGGCTCGCTGAGGCGTGACCAGATCCGCGCCGCGCTCGTCCGTCGAATACTTATCGAATTCTAAATGTTGAAGCCGACGACTTCCATCTACAGTATTCTGAAGTAATACTTGGGTTAACAAATTGTTAAAGCGAAAGATTACGGAACATCCCCGGGAATATCCGTGCGGGTCACAAGATATTTCATCACGACACATAACAGAACTACTGCCCAATTCATGCCTCATTAGGAATCGAAACGCCAACCCGCTCACAAACTGATGGGGGCTCCACTGGCCACATATGTGGCAATACTAGCGTAGGGACCACTAAATGCTGTCTTTGAAGACGCTGGGCGCTCTGACCCGGCCGCCTACGGCGATCGCTTTCGCCGCCGCAACTCTCCTCGTCGGGGGAACTGCCACCGAAGCTTCCGCCAAATCCAGGCATCACCACAGCTACTCTCACCATCAACACCGCCACCACGCCCAGGACGATACCAACGCGACCTCCGATTGGCGCAACGCCAGTGCGTCGATGACGCCGTCGTCGGGCACGGGCCGCAGCTTCTCGGGCATGGCGTCCTTTTACGGCAACGAGTCCGGCAGCCGCACCGCCTCGGGCCAGCGCTTCAACCAGAACGCCATGACCGCAGCGCACCGTTCGCTGCCGTTCGGGACCAAGCTGCGCGTCACCCATGGCGGCTCGAGCGTCATCGTCACCATCAATGACCGTGGCCCGTTCGTGCGCGGCCGCGTGCTCGACCTCTCCACTGGCGCTGCCCGCGCCATCGGCCTCACCGGCGCCGGCGTCGGCCGCGTCACCGCGGAAGTCGTCTCCTAACGGCGTTCGACGCGCCTCATCTCGCACGCGCAGTTTTCATCATCGTCCGCATGGACATGAGCAGTTTGATGCGCGCGTGAGACAAGCCCGTGGTCTTGGGGGACCGCGGGCTTTTTTGTTGGCTCCGTCATTCCGGGGCGCGCGAAGCGCGAACCCGGAATCCATTTCACCGCGGGAAATGCCGCCCGATGGATTCCGGGCTCGCGACTTCGTCGCGCCCCGGAATGACAGTGGGGCCTACAAAAAGCTCTGCGGATCGACATCGACCTCGAGCTTTTGATTGCCCTTTGGCTTCGGGCATACCGCGAGCCAGTTCCGCAGATAATCGGAGAGATCAAAACCGCGCGCCGATTTCACCAGGATGCGGAAGCGGTAGCGGCCCTTGATCACGGCGAGCGGGGCTTCGGCCGGGCCCAGCACCACCACGCGCTCGTCGCGCGGCGCGAGCGCAACGAGCTTGCGGCCCAGGCCTTCTGCGCTCGGACGGTCGCCGGCCGAGATGATCAGGCTCGCGAGCCGGCCGAACGGCGGATAGAGCGTCTTCTCGCGCAGATCGATCTCGCTGTCGTAGAAGGCCTCGCGGTCGCAGGCGATCAGCGCCTTCATCACGGGGTGATCCGGCTGATGGGTCTGGAGATAGCCGACGCCGCGGCCCTGCTCACGCCCGGCACGGCCGATCACCTGGTTGAGCAATTGCCAGGTCCGCTCCGCCGCACGCGGATCGCCATTGGAAAGGCCGAGATCCGCATCGACCACGCCGACCAGGTTGAGCCGCGGAAAATTGTGGCCCTTGGCGACGAGCTGCGTGCCGATGATGATGTCGACGCGGCCCTCCGCGATCTCGGCAAGTTCGGAACGCATCGTCTCGATCGAGGTGATGAGATCGCTCGACAGCACGATGGTGCGCGCCTCCGGAAACAGCGCGGCCGCCTCCTCCTGCAGGCGCTCGACGCCGGGCCCGACCGCGACCAGCGATTCCTCCGCCGCGCAATGCGGGCAGGTCTGCGGACGCGGCATCGAGAAGCCGCAGTGATGACAAACGAGACGCTGGCGAAAGCGGTGATCGACCAGCCAGGCATCGCAGATGGTGCAGGCGAAGCGATGGCCGCAGGCGCGGCAGAGCGTTAGCGGCGCATAACCGCGGCGATTGAGGAACAGCAGCGCCTGCTCGCGCTTCTCGATCGCGGTTCTGATCTCGCCGGCCAGCCGCGGCGAGATGAAGCGGCCGCGCGCGGGCGGCTCGCGGCGCATGTCGATCGCCTCGATATGCGGCATGTGCTGGCCGCCGAAGCGCGACGGCAGCGCGATGCGTTGATAGCGGTTCTTGCGCGCATTGACCTCGGACTCGACCGACGGCGTGGCAGAGGCCAGCACGATCGGGATCTTGGCGATATGTGCGCGCACCACCGCCATGTCGCGGGCGTGATAATGCACGCCCTCGTCCTGCTTGTAGGCCTGGTCGTGCTCTTCATCGACGACGATGAGGCCGAGATTGGCGTAAGGCAGAAACAGCGCCGAGCGCGCGCCGACTACGACCGGCGCGGTCCCTTCCGAAATCGCGGCCCAATTGCGCGCGCGGGTGCGCGGCGTGAGCTCGGAGTGCCACTCGATCGGGCGCACGCCAAAACGTTGCGCGAAACGATCGAGAAACTGGCCGGTGAGCGCGATCTCCGGCATCAGGATCAGCGTCTGCTTGCCGCGGCGGATCGATTCCGCAACGGCTTCGAAGTAGACCTCGGTCTTGCCCGAGCCGGTGACGCCGTCGAGCAGTGCGACGTGGAAGGTGCCGTTGGCCGCGAGCGCGCGCATCGCATCCACGCCGGCCCGCTGCAGCGGCGAAAAATCCGGCCGGCCGAAATCCGGATCGGGCGCCGGCGGCGGAGGCGGGGGCGGCATCGGCTCGACCGTGAGCGTGCCCTCGTCGACGAGGCCGTCGATCACGCCGGCCGACACGCCGGCTTCCTTCGCGGCCTCGGATTTGGCGTGCAGCAGCCGGTCCGACAGCACCTCGATCACGCGCTGACGTGCCGGCGTCAGCCGCCGCGGGGGATCGCCAACCAGACGCACGCCGGCACGCACGCGCTCGGGCCCGAGATGCTCGCCCATCCGCAGGCACATGCGCAGCACCATGCCACGCGGGCTCAGCGTGTAATTGGCGACCCAGTCGACGACCGCGCGCAGATCACCCTTGAGCGGCGGAAGATCGAGCTTCTCGTTGACCTCCTTGAGGCGGTTGTGGAGGCGCGGATCGGGATTGGCGTTTTCCGCCCAGACCACGGCGAGCACCTCGCGAGGCCCGAGCGGCACGCCGACGAGATCGCCGGCCTTCAGCTCCATGCCGCGCGGCACCTTGTAGGAATAGGTCTGGTCGAGCGCGACCGGCACCAGCACGTCGACCATGCGGGTCGCGGGGGCGGGGGCGGTCTGGCTGCGCGACGAATGATCCATGAATGATTTTTGGACGGAGAATCGGAACCTGGGGGAGTTGAGGCTAGCGCCGTGGCGTCGCCTTAGCGAACAGTAAACGGGTGTGATGCGATATACTGTGCGGAATCATTACGTCCAGAGCGCATGAGCAAAGCGGCCGCCCCTCCAATCGAGCTCGCCAGCGCCGATCCTGACATCGCGCAGGAGATGGCACGCTGGCTGGCGCATCTCGGCGCCGAACGGCGGCTGTCGCCGAAGACGCTGGAGGCCTATGGCCGCGACTTGCGGCAATGCCTGGATTTCCTGTGCAGCCATTGGGGTGAACGCGTGACGCTGGCGCGGTTTGCGTCGCTGGAAGCCACCGATATCCGCGCCTTCATGGCGATGCGGCGCGCCGACGATATTGCCGGCCGTTCCCTGATGCGCGCGCTCGCGGGCCTGCGCTCCTTCGGCCGCTTCCTGGAGCGCGAAGGCAAGGGCAAGGTCGGAGCACTCTCCGCGATCCGCGCGCCGAAGGTCGCAAAAACCTTGCCAAAGCCGCTGCCGATGGCGTCGGCAAAGCGCCTGGCTGACGCCGACGAGCGCGCCGGCGAGGATCGCGAGACCTGGATTCTGGTGCGCGACGCGGCCGTGATGGCACTGCTGTATGGCTCGGGCCTGCGCATCTCCGAAGCGCTCGGCCTGAAGCGTCGCGAGGTGCCGAAGGCCGGCGAAGGCGACGTGCTGATCGTGACAGGCAAAGGCAACAAGACCCGCATGGTGCCGGTGCTGCAAAACGTGCTCGCGCTGGTGCAGGAATATGTTGCGATGTGCCCGTATGCGCTGCCACAGGACGGGCCGATCTTCGTCGGCGCCCGCGGCGGTCCGCTGAGCCCGCGGATCATCCAGCTCGCGATGGAGCGGCTGCGCGGCGCGCTTGGACTACCCGACAGCGCTACGCCGCACGCGCTGCGGCACTCATTCGCTACGCATCTGCTCTCGCGCGGCGGCGATCTGCGCGCGATCCAGGAATTGCTCGGCCATTCCTCGCTCTCGACCACGCAAATCTACACCGGCATCGATTCCGAGCGGCTGCTGGAAGTCTATGCGAGCGCGCATCCAAGGCGCTAACACCTGACATGAAGCTGTCATAGCAGGCTCTGTTGGCGAGCATGCCTCTTGCGCAGGCCGCGCGGTTCGGTCAATCGTTGCGGAACCGAGGCAGGAGGGATTTATGAGCGCACACGAAAGCATGGAGCACGCCGAGCATGCCGAGCACGCATCCGGCGAGAACAAGAAGATCGCCCTGCTGATCGCGGTCCTGGCGCTGTTCCTGGCGATCTCCGAGACGCTCGGCAAGGGCGCCCAGACCGAGTCGATCAGCAAGAACGTCGAGGCCTCCAATCTCTGGGCGTTCTTCCAGGCCAAGAGCATCCGCCGCACCGTGGTCCAGACCGCCGCCGACCAGGGCAAGCTGACGCTGGGCGCCGCCACCGACGACGCCATGAAGGCCGCGGTGCAGAAGCAGATCGACGACTGGCAGAAGACCGCGGCGCGCTACCGCTCCGAGCCCGAGACCGGCGAAGGCACCGAGCAGCTCGCCGAGAAGGCCAAGGAAGCCGAGCACGTGCGCGACGAGGCGACCGCGAAGTACCATCACTTCGAGCTGGCGTCAGCCGCATTCCAGATCGGCATCGTGCTGGCGTCGGCCACCATCATCACCGGCATGCTGCCGCTCGCCTGGATCGCCGGCCTGCTGACGCTCGCCGGACTTGGCATGACCGTGCTCGGCGCATGGTCGCCGCATTTGTTGCATCTGCACGGGTGAGGGGCGCTGCCACGCACACCGCTGTCATGCCCCGGCTTGGCCGGGGCATCCAGTACGCCGCAGCTCCTCGGTTCTAATCTCGCTGTCTCTGGAATACTGGATTGCCCGGTCAAGTGGGCAATGACCGTGAGTGTGGGGCGAACCGCTCACCGCGCTTCGTGCACGCTCTTCCGAAAGCGCTGGATCAGACGGAGCGTGCGCGAGGACCAGCCTTCGCCGTTGCCCTTGATCAGCTCGCGGATGCGCCGCTTGACCGGATCGACGATCTCGGCGGCCTTGGCGCGCAGCTTCAGCACCAGCTCATAGAGCCGCTCGAACCAGTGCATCTCCAGAAGCTTGTCGCGCGTGACGTCGAACACGAAGGCGGTGACGCCGACGCCGAGCATCTTGGCAAACAGGATCGTGAAGAGCGCGCTGGTCCAGTATTCATGCGTGAGCAGCCACAGGCCGACCAGCTTGAGCGGAAACAGCGGGATGATCGGGACGACAAACACGATCAACGTCATCGCCGGGGAGAGCGCGTCGACGCGCTCCGAAAGCCAGTCCTTGAACCGGGCGAGCGGGATCAGCGCGACAACCCGCGCAACGATCGGCTCGCAATGGTCCCACAGCCAGGCTTCGATCAAAAAGATGATCGCCAGCAGGATCCAGACCGGTTGAAGAAGGCGGCGCAGCATGTGTTTCCCGCCCGATTCGGCTCTGGAACCGAACCTACATATGGATGGCCCGCTTGCCGACTGCAAGCGCGGCTTCCTTGATGGCTTCCGAGCGGGTCGGATGCGCATGGCAGGTACGCGCGAGATCCTCCGCACTGCCGCCGAATTCCATGAGAACGCAGGCTTCATGGATCATTTCGCCGGCCTCGATGCCGATGATGTGCACGCCGAGCACGCGATCGGTCTTCGCATCCGCGAGGATCTTCACAAAACCGTCAGTGGTCTGATTGACCTTGGAGCGGCCGTTGGCGGTAAAGGGAAACTTCCCGACCGTATAAGCCACGCCGGCCTGCTTCAGCTCTTCCTCGGTCTTGCCGACGCAGGACACTTCCGGGGTGGTATACACGACGCCTGGAATAACGTCGTAGTTCACGTGACCGGCCTGGCCCGCAATGATCTCCGCAACCGCCACGCCTTCATCCTCGGCCTTATGTGCGAGCATCGGGCCGGCGACGACGTCGCCAATGGCATAGACGCCCTTCAGGCTGGTGGCGAAATGCGGATCGATCTGCACGCGACCACGGGGATCGAGCGCGACGCCGGCTTCCTTCAGGCCGAGCCCGTCGGTGTAGGGCACGCGGCCGATGCAGACGAGCACGACGTCGGCTTCGAGCGTCTCGGCGGCGCCGCCGGCCGCCGGCTCGATGGTCGCCTTCAGCGTCTTGCCTGAGGTGTCGACGGCGGTGACCTTGGCGCCGAGCTTGAATGCAAAGCCCTGCTTCTCGAGGATGCGCTGGAATTGCTTGGCGATCTCGCCGTCCATGCCGGGCAGGATGCGGTCCAGGAATTCAACGACAACGACCTCGGCACCGAGCCGCTTCCAGACCGAGCCGAGCTCGAGCCCGATCACGCCGGCGCCGACGATGAGAAGCTTGCCCGGGACCTTGTCCAGCGACAACGCGCCAGTCGACGACACGATACGCTTCTCGTCGATCTCGATGCCCTTGAGGCGCGCGATGTCCGAACCGGTGGCAATCACGATGTTCCTGGTCTCGATCACCTGCGACTTGCCGTCGGCGGAGACTTCGACCTTGCCGGTGCCCAGAATCTTGCCGGTTCCTTTGAGCACGTCGACCTTGTTCTTCTTCATCAGGAACTCGACGCCCTTGACGTTGCCGTCGATGCCCTGCTGCTTGAAGTTCATCATCGCCGGCAGCTCGAGCTTCGGCGTGGAGACGGACACGCCCATCTTGGCAAAGGAGTGCCCGGCTTCCTCGAACATCTCGGAGGCGTGCAGCAGCGCCTTCGACGGCATGCAGCCGACATTGAGGCAGGTGCCGCCGAGCGTTGCGTCCTTTTCGACCACGGCGACCTTCATGCCGAGCTGGCTGGCGCGCACCGCGCAGACATAACCGCCCGGTCCGGTGCCGATGACGACGAGATCGTAGGTAGCCATGAGAGAAAGTCCCGTAAGTTTAGCGTGATGAGGATGTGTCAGCGTCCGCCGGACACATCGAGAATGGCTGAGGTGACGTAGGAGGCATCGTCCGACATCAGCCAGACAATGGCATTGGCGATTTCATCAGCGGTGCCGACGCGCTTCATCGGAACCAGATGGGCCAGGCGGTGGTGCCGGTCCGGCTCGCCGCCGGAGGCGTGGATTTCGGTGTCGATCAGGCCGGGGCGAATACCGGCGACGCGGATGCCTTCGCTGGCGACCTCATAGCCGAGACCGATGGTGAAGGAATCGATCGCACCCTTGGACGCGGCATAGTCGACATAGGTGTTGGGCGCACCGAGCTTGGCAGCAACCGATGACAGATTGACGATGACGCCGCCCTTGCCACCATGCCTGGTCGACATCCGCTTCACCGCTTCGCGCGCACAGAGGATGGAGCCGGTAACGTTGACCGCCATGACGCGCTGGATGCGCTCGGCCGACATCTCGTCGACGCGCACGCCGCTCTTGCCGACGATGCCGCCATTGTTGACAAGTGCGGCAAGCGTGCCGAACTGGTCGGCTTGCTTGAACAGGTCGACGATATCGCTTTCCTCGCCGACATCGCATTTCACCGCGATGGCCTTGCCGTTGCCGGCCATGATCGCGGCGACGACCTCGTCGGCGGCCTTCCTGTTGCTGGCATAGCCGACCACGACGCGGTAGCCGCGCGCGGCCGCCGCAAGCGCGGTCGCCCGCCCGATGCCGCGGCTGCCGCCGGTGATGACAACGATTTTATCGGTCACGCGCGCCTCCATGGTTCGACACACGCCGTCGCGCAAAGGGGCGACGGCGCTGGCAGAGCATCGGGGATCAGAGGTCCAGCACCAGGCGCGCCGGATCTTCCAGGCTCTCCTTGACGCGAACCAGGAAGGTCACGGCTTCCTTGCCGTCGATGACGCGGTGATCGTAGGACAGCGCCAGATACATCATCGGGCGGACCTCGACCTTGCCGCCGACGACCATCGGCCGCTCCTGGATCTTGTGCATGCCGAGAATGCCGGACTGCGGCGCGTTCAGGATCGGGGTCGACATCAGCGAGCCGTAGATTCCGCCATTGGTGATGGTGAAGGTGCCGCCCTGCATCTCGTCGATCTTGAGCTGGCCGTCACGGGCGCGGCGACCGAAATCGGCGATGGCCTTCTCGATGTCGGCAATCGACTTGTTGTCGCAATCGCGCACGACCGGCACGACGAGACCCTTGTCGGTGCCGACGGCGACGCCGATGTGGTAGTAGTTCTTGTAGATCAGGTCGGTGCCGTCGATCTCGGCGTTGACGGCCGGGATGTCCTTCAGCGCCTGCACGACGGCCTTGGTGAAGAAGCCCATGAAGCCGAGCTTCGAGCCGTGCTTCTTCTCGAACGCATCCTTGTAGTGGGCCCGCAGCGCCATGACGTTGGTCATGTCGACCTCGTTGAAGGTCGTCAGCATGGCCGCGGTGTTCTGCACGTCCTTGAGGCGGCGCGCGATGGTCTGGCGCAGGCGGGTCATCTTGACGCGCTCTTCGCGGGCGGCGTCGTCGGCCGGCGAGGCGCTGCGCACCTGCACGGCGGCGGCGGGCTGGTTGACCGGGGTCGGCGCAGACGCCGCACGCTCGATCGCGGCGAGCATGTCGCCCTTGGTGACGCGGCCATCCTTGCCCGAGCCCGGAACGGTCGAAGCATCGACGCCGGTCTCGGCGGAGAGTTTTCGCACGGACGGGGCGAGCGGCGCATCGGCCGGCGGCGCCTTCGCAGCCGGAGCGGGAGCCGCAGCAGCAGGCGCCGGAGCAGCGGCGGCGGCCTTGGCGGGAGCAGCAGCCGGCTTTGCACCGGCGGCACCTTCGGTGATCTGGCCGAGCAGCGCGCCGACCGCAACGGTCGTACCGTCAGCGGCGATGATCTCGCTCAGCGTGCCGGCGGAGGGCGCCGGGACCTCGATGGTGACCTTGTCGGTCTCGAGCTCCACCAAGGGCTCGTCGACGGCGACGGGATCGCCGGCCTTCTTGAACCAGCGGCCGATGGTGGCCTCGGTGACGGATTCGCCGAGCGTCGGCACACGAATTTCAGTCATGGTCTTTTCCTTAAGGGATCGCCAATGCGGTCGTGAATTTCATACGTCATTGCCCGCCTTGTGCGCGCTTGCGCACGGGGGCGGGCAATGACGTACGCCGAGACTTTCGTGATTAAAACGAGCGCCGCGGCATACTGGATGCCCCGCCCTTGTGCGCGATTGCGCACTGGGCGGGGCATGACGACGTCTTGAAAACTTCTTAGCTCAATGCTTCGTCCAGGAACGCCTTCAACTGCGCCTGATGCTTGGACATCAGACCAGTGGCGGTCGCGGCGGAAGCGGCGCGGCCGACATACCGCGGACGCCGGCTCACGCCGTTCACCTGGTTCAGCACCCATTCCAGATAGGGCTCGATGAAGTGCCACGCGCCCATATTGCGCGGCTCTTCCTGGCACCAGATCACTTCGGCCTTCTTGAAGCGGGACAGCTCCGCCACCAGCGCCTTCAGCGGCACCGGATAGAGCTGCTCGACGCGCATCAGGTAGATGTCGTCGATGCCGCGCTTCTCGCGCTCCTCGTAGAGGTCGTAATAGACCTTGCCCGAGCACAGCACGATCCGGCGGATCTTGTCGTCCGGAACGAGCTTGTTGGCCTCGCTCGGCTGCATCTGGGCGTCATCATAAAGGATGCGGTGGAACGTCGTTCCCTTCGCGAGCTCCTCCAGACGCGACACCGCGCGCTTGTGGCGCAGCAGCGACTTTGGCGTCATCACGATCAGCGGCTTGCGGATCTCGCGATGAAGCTGGCGACGCAGCACGTGGAAGTAGTTCGCGGGCGTGGTCGGATAGACTACCTGCATGTTGTCTTCCGCGCACATCTGCAGATAACGCTCCAGACGCGCCGAGGAGTGCTCCGGTCCCTGGCCCTCATAGCCGTGCGGCAACAGGCAGACGAGACCGGACATGCGCAGCCATTTGCGTTCGCCCGAGGAGATGAACTGGTCGAACACGACCTGCGCACCGTTGGCGAAATCGCCGAACTGGGCTTCCCACAGGGTCAGCGTGTTCGGCTCGGCCAGTGAATAACCGTATTCGAAGCCGAGCACGGCTTCTTCCGACAGCAGCGAGTTGATGACCTCGTAATGGCCCTGCTCGTGGCCGAGATGGTTGTACGGCGTGTAACGGCTCTCGTCCTCCTGGTCGATCAGGACCGAGTGGCGCTGCGAGAAAGTGCCGCGCTCCGAATCCTGGCCTGACAGGCGCACGTGGTGATTCTCGTTGAGCAGCGTGCAGAACGCCAACGCCTCGCCGGTTGCCCAGTCGATGCCGGCGCCGGTGTCGATCGCCTTCGAGCGGTTCTCGAGAAACCGCTGGATGGTGCGGTGAACGCGGAAACCGTCCGGCACCTTGGTGATCTTGCGGCCGATATCCTTCAGCGCGGTGACGTCGACGCCGGTGACGCCGCGCCGCGCATCCTCTTCCTGGTCCGCGATCTTGAACCCGGCCCACTTGCCGTCGAGCCAGTCGGCCTTGTTCGGCTTGTAGGAGGTGCCGGCCTCGAACTCTGCATCGAGCCGCGCGCGCCAGTCGGCCTTGGCCTTGTCGACCTCGCCCTCGGTCATCACGCCTTCGCCGATCAGGCGGCGGGCGTAGAGCTCCAGCGTCGTCGGATGAGCCGCGATCTTCTTGTACATCACCGGCTGGGTGAACGCCGGCTCGTCGCCTTCGTTGTGGCCATGCCTACGGTAGCAGAACATGTCGATGACGACGGGCTTGTGGAATTTCTGCCGGAACTCGGTCGCGACCTTGGCCGCGAACACTACGGCTTCCGGATCGTCGCCGTTCACGTGGAAGATCGGCGCGTCGATCATCTTCGCCACGTCCGACGGGTAAGGCGAGGAGCGCGAATAGCGCGGATAGGTGGTGAAGCCGATCTGGTTGTTGACGATGAAGTGCACGGAACCGCCGGTGCGGTAGCCCTTCAGGTCCGACAGACCAAAACATTCCGCGACCACGCCCTGGCCGGCGAACGCGGCGTCGCCATGCATGAGCAGCGGCATCACCGAGATGCGCTGGTCCGGCGGATCGCCGTGCTGGTCCTGCTTGGCGCGAACTTTTCCGAGCACGACGGGATCGACGATCTCGAGATGCGAGGGGTTCGCGGTCAGCGACAGATGGATGCGGTTGCCGTCGAACTCGCGGTCCGAGGACGCGCCGAGGTGGTACTTGACGTCGCCCGAGCCTTCGACCGCGTCGGGATTGGCCGAGCCGCCCTTGAATTCATGGAACAGCGCGCGATGGGCCTTGCCCATCACCTGCGTCAGCACGTTGAGGCGGCCGCGATGCGGCATGCCGACCACGACTTCCTTCACGCCGAGATTGCCGCCGCGCTTGATGATCTGCTCGAGCGCGGGGATCAGCGATTCAGCGCCGTCGAGGCCGAAGCGCTTGGTGCCGGTGAACTTGGTATCGCAGAATTTCTCGAAGCCTTCGGCTTCGACCAGCTTCATCAGGATGGCGCGACGGCCTTCGCGGGTGAAGGAGATTTCCTTGTCCGGTCCCTCGATGCGCTCCTGGATCCAGGCCTTCTGCGCGGCATTGCTGATGTGCATGAACTCGACGCCGAGCGTCTGGCAGTAGGTGCGCTCGCAGATCGCGGTGATCTCACGCAAGTTGGCGTATTCGAGACCGAGCACGTGATCGAGGAAGATCTTGCGGTCGAAATCGGCCTCGCTGAAGCCGTAGGTGCGGGGATCGAGCTCTTCGCGGTTGCGCGGAGCTTCGATGCCGAGCGGATCGAGCTTGGCGTGGAAGTGGCCGCGCATGCGGTAGGAGCGGATCAGCATCAACGCACGGACGGAGTCGCGCGTGGCCTGGAGCACATCTGCGGAAGAGACATCCGCGCCCTTGTCAGCCCCCTTGGCTTGCGCCTTGGCGGCGATCTTGGTGCCGATCGCCTTCTCGACCTCGGCCCAGTTGCCGTCGAGCGCGGAGGTCAGGTCGTCCTTCGGGGTCAGCGGCCAGTTGGCGCGTTCCCAGGACGGGCCTTCGGCGTTCTTGCGGACGACAGCGGGCTGGTCGTTGAGGCTCTTGAAGAACTCCTGCCACTCGGCGTCGACCGAGGACGGGTCCTTCTCGTAGCGGGCGTAGGTTTCGTCGATGTAGGTGGCGTTGGTGCCCTGCAAAAAGGATGAGAGGGCAAAGGCTGCGTTCGCGTCTTGGCGAGACATACTTGAGTTCCTGGCGATTTCGGTTCGCGCATAACAAACGGCGCTCACGCTGAGCTCCCCGGCAGGGGCTCAGCGCGACAGGCACCATTTATCCTATTTGCTGCGAAACTTCGCCCGGAAAAGCACGAAGGAGTGAATTAGCCTTTCAACTTTTCGGCAAGCGTGTGGCCAAGACGCGCGGGAGACGGCGACACTGTAATCCCTGCGGATTTCATCGCGTCGGTCTTGGAGCCGGCATCGCCCTTGCCACCGGAGATGATCGCGCCGGCATGGCCCATGCGGCGACCGGGAGGTGCGGTCACGCCGGCGATGAAACCGACCATCGGCTTCTTGCGGCCGCGCTTGGCCTCGTCCTTAAGGAACTGGGCGGCGTCTTCCTCGGCGGAGCCGCCGATCTCGCCGATCATGATGATCGATTCGGTCTTGGGGTCGGCCAGCAGCATTTCCAGGACGTCGATGAACTCGGTGCCCTTGACCGGGTCGCCGCCAATGCCGACCGCAGTGGTCTGGCCGAGGCCTTCCTGGGAGGTCTGGAACACGGCTTCATAGGTCAGCGTACCCGAGCGGGAGACGATGCCGACCGAGCCGGTCTTGAAGATGTTGGCCGGCATGATGCCGATCTTGCATTCGCCGGCGGTCATGACGCCCGGGCAGTTCGGCCCGATCAGGCGCGACTTGGAGCCGGCCAGCGAGCGCTTCACCCGGACCATGTCAATGACCGGGATGCCCTCGGTGATGCAGACGATCAGCGGGATCTCGGCGTCGATGGCTTCGCAGATCGCGTCCGCGGCACCCGGCGGCGGCACGTAGATCACCGATGCATCCGCGCCGGTCTTCTCGCGCGCCTCGCGCACGGTGTCGAACACCGGCAGGCCCAGATGGGTCGCGCCGCCTTTGCCCGGAGAGGTGCCGCCGACCATCTTGGTGCCATAGGCAATCGCGGCCTCCGAGTGGAAGGTACCGTTCTTGCCGGTAAAGCCCTGGCAGATGACCTTGGTGTTCTTGTCGATCAGGATGGACATGAGGTCTGCTTTCGCGAAACTAACGAGTGAGAGGTCAGTGGATGCGGCGGTAGACGCCGGTGAGCACGTCAGCCCAGCCTTCCGCGTCCGGCGAGAACTGGATCTTCAACGAGTAGGAATTGTCGTCGATGATCTCGTAGACGTGGCGCGCATTGCCGCGGAGCGAGCCGCGCACCAGCGTCAGGGTCTTACCGACCCACCCGCCGGAGGCGGGCGAGGGCGGCGTGTAGCCGAGTGAATCGTACCAGAACAGCTTGTAGGTCCGGTCGTCGCGGTCCCAGGTGAAGAGGCCGTGAGTGGCGAAGCTCTGCTTGCCCTCACGCATCTGCACCGAGTCCTGGATCAGATAGAAGCCATTGAGATCCATGCGCGCCACGATGCGCGAGGTCGCCGGCCCGCCTTCCATCCAGCGCGACGGAAAGACCACCTCTTCGCCGTTCCATTCACCGGCGAACGCGGCGAGACGCGCATGCTCTGCAAGTGGGGCTGATGCGGAGAGATGGTCCTGGGTCATGGCCTTAGCCTCCCTTGACGGCCTTCACGATCTTCTGCGCGGCGTCGTCGAGATTGTCGGCCGGCACCACGTTCAGGCCGGATTCACGGATGATCTTCTTGCCGAGCTCGACATTGGTGCCTTCGAGGCGAACCACAAGCGGCACGCTGAGGCCGACCTCGCGCACGGCGGCGGTGACGCCCTCGGCGATCACGTCGCACTTCATGATACCACCGAAGATGTTGACCAGGATGCCCTTCACGTTGGGATCCGCGGTGATGATCTTGAACGCGGCCGCCACCTTCTCCTTGCTGGCGCTGCCGCCGACGTCGAGGAAGTTCGCCGGCGCCATGCCGTAGAGCTTGATGATGTCCATCGTCGCCATGGCGAGACCGGCGCCGTTGACCATGCAGCCGATATTGCCGTCGAGGGTGACGTAGTTGAGGTCGTACTTGGACGCCTCGATTTCCTTGGCGTCTTCCTCGGTCTCGTCGCGCAGCGCGAGCACATCGGGATGACGGAACAGCGAATTGTCGTCGAACGACACCTTGGCGTCGAGCACGCGGAGCTGGCCCTGCTTGGTCACGACGAGCGGGTTGATCTCCAGCATCGACATGTCCTTGGCGACGAAGGCCGCATAGAGCTGCGCGGTGAGCTTCTCGGCCTGCTTGGCGAGATCACCGGAAAGCTTCAGCGCGTTGGCAACGGTGCGGCCGTGATGGCCCATGATGCCGGTCGCGGGATCGACCGAGAAGGTCACGATCTTCTCAGGGCTATTGTGCGCGACGTCCTCGATGTTGACGCCGCCCTCGGTCGAGACCACGAACGAGACGCGCGAGGTCTCGCGGTCGACCAGGATCGAGAGATAGAATTCCTTCTCGATGTCGGAGCCGTCCTCGATGTAGAGGCGGTTGACCTGCTTGCCGGCGGCGCCGGTCTGGATCGTGACGAGGGTGGCGCCGAGCATCTGCTTGGCGAATTCGGTGACCTCGGCGGCCGACTTGGCGATGCGGACGCCGCCCTTGTCGCCGGCCGAGGCTTCCTTGAACTTGCCCTTGCCGCGGCCGCCGGCATGGATCTGGCTCTTCACCACCCAGACCGGGCCCGGAAGGGCCTTGGCGGCGGCTTCCGCGTCAGCGGCCTTCAGGACCGGAACGCCCTTCGAGATCGCTACGCCGAACTCGCTCAGCAGCGCTTTGGCCTGATATTCATGGATATTCATATGGTCGCTCCCTGAACCCGCGGGCGGAGACCCCTAGGGGCCCACCTCAGTCTTGTGGCTGGCATACCATATACCACAGGAACTGCAACCCGGATTCTATGACATCGAAATCGCGGAACCGGAACCCGCCAGCCTTCACCAAGAGTTGCAGCCGGGGTCCGGAAATGAAACCGCCGAAGACCGGGTTTCGATCTTCGGCGGGATTGGTTGGCCCTTAGCGGCCGAGAAGATCGGGTGCGATCTTCTTGCAGGCATCGACGAGGCCCTGCACCGCGCCGACCGACTTGTCGAAGGCCTCGCGGTCCTTGCCCGCAAGCTCGATCTCGACCACGCGCTCGACGCCCTTGGCGCCGATCACGACGGGGACGCCGACATACATGTCCTTCACGCCGTATTCGCCGTTCAGGTACGCCGCCGAGGCCAGCACGCGCTTCTTGTCGCGCAGATAGCTCTCGGCCATCGCGATTGCGGAGGCCGCCGGCGCGTAGAAGGCCGAGCCGGTCTTGAGCAGGTTGACGATCTCGGCGCCGCCGTTGCGGGTGCGGTCGACGATCTCGTCGAGGCGCGCCTGCGAGGTCCAGCCCATCTTGACGAGGTCGGGCAGCGGGATGCCGGCAACGGTCGAGTACTTCACCAGCGGCACCATGGTGTCGCCATGGCCGCCGAGCACGAAGGCGGTGACGTCTTCAACGGAGACGTTGAACTCGTCGGCCAGGAAGTAGCGGAAGCGCGACGAGTCGAGCACGCCGGCCATGCCGACGACCTTCTTGTGCGGCAGGCCGGAGGCCTTCTGCAGCGCCCAGACCATCGCGTCGAGCGGGTTGGTGATGCAGATGACGAACGCGTCGGGGGCGTACTTCTTGATGCCGGCACCGACCTGCTCCATGACCTTGAGGTTGATGGAGAGGAGGTCGTCGCGGCTCATGCCGGGCTTGCGTGGCACGCCGGCAGTGACGATGCAGACCTTGGCGTTGTCGAGCGCTTCGTAGGAGTTGGCGCCGGTGTAGTGCGCGTCAAAACCGTCGACCGGCGAGGACTGCGCGATATCCAGCGCCTTGCCCTGTGGCACGCCCTCGGCGATGTCGAACATCACGACGTCGCCCAGTTCTTTCAGGCCGATGAGGTGAGCCAGCGTTCCGCCGATCTGGCCGGAGCCAATCAAAGCAATCTTGTCGCGCGCCATGTGAACCTGTCCTTTAGACACGTGAGGAGGAAAAACTGAATGGGTGGTTATCCCTTTCGCTTCCGCCGTTCAAGTCGCCGGATGCTCAATTGTCGGGCTTGCCGAGATTGCAGCCAGCATACCCCGTCCGTCATTCCGGGATGCGCCGACAGGCGCAGGCCCGGAATCCATTGGGCGGCAGAGTTGGTGGCACGATGGATTCTCGGGTGCGCGATTGCGCACCATAGCTCGCGACTTCGTCGCACCCCGGAATGACACCGGCTGGAGGCGGCGGCGAGGATAGGACTTAAGTCTCCACCAGGCCCTTGGTCGAGCCGCTGGCGGCGGAATCCTTGCGGCCGTGAGGCAGCGCCAGATAGGATTCCGAGCTCATCTCGATCAGGCGCGACGCGGTCCGCTTGAACTCGTTGGCCTCATTGCCCTCATCGGCGAGGTAGAGCGAGATCGGGTTGGCATCGGCCGAGGCCATCAGCTTCACGGCATTGTCATAGAGCGTGTCGATCAGCGTGATGAAGCGCTTGGCCGCGTTGCGCTGGGAAAAGTCCATCACTGGAATATGGTCGACCAGGATGGTGTGATAGTCGTGCGCCAGTCTGAGGTAGTCGGATGCGCCCAGCGGCTTCTCGCAGAGATCGGCGAAGGCAAAGCGCGCCACGCCATGGGCCGAGCACGGCACGTGCAGGATGCGGCCCTTGATCGAAATGTCGCGCGACTTGCATTTGGCGTTGCCGGTCATCTTCGACCAGGCGCGGTCGAGCGCGGCGTCGGCGTCGCCGTCCGCCGGCGTCAGCCACATCGGCACGCCCTGAAGTTTCTCGAGCCGGAAATCGGTGCGCGCGTCGAGCCGCCGCACGTCCATGTGGTCGGTGATCTGCTTGATGAAGGGCAGGAACAGCGCGCGGTTCAGGCCGCCCTTGTAGAGATCGTCGGGCGCGACGTTGGAGGTCGCGACCACGACGGTGCCGAGCTCGAACAGCTTTGCGAACAGGCGGCCGAGGATCATCGCGTCCGCAATGTCGGTGACGTGGAACTCGTCGAAGCAGAGCAGCCAGCTCTCCTCGAAGATCGCATGCGCGGTCAGCGCGATGACGTCGCCGTCGGCGGTCTCGCCACGCGCGATGCTCTGGCGATAGTCGTAGATGCGCTCATGCACGTCCGCCATGAATTCGTGGAAATGCGCGCGCCGCTTGTGCTCGACGGTCGAGTGCTGGAAGAACAGATCCATCAGCATGGTCTTGCCGCGGCCGACCTCGCCATGGACGTAGAGCCCGCGCGGCGCCTCGTCCTTGTCGCCGCCGTTGAACAGGCGGGCGAGCAGCCCCTGCTTGCGCGGCGGCTTGTAGCTCGCGAGCCTGAGGTCGAGCGCCGCATAGGCCTCGGCCACCTCGGCCTGTGCAGCGTCGGGCTCGATCGCGCCGGAGGCAATCTGGGTTTGATAGACTTCGCTGAAGGAGGAACTGGGCGTGGAGAGCATCGCTCTTTACCGCCAGAGACCGGCGGAAATTGCAACTGCGTATTGGCGCAACGGCTTATGCGTCCCGTCCTTCGCGGGCAGATGGCGCGGAGGAGAAGGACCTACCTGCAGGTCTGTTGGGTCCGCCGAACGGATCTATTGTTGCGCTCAACTGGGCTAGAATATACCTATTGAGGAACCAAGGAACCTCAGCATGGCACTTAGCATCAAGGACCCCGAAACGGAGCAATTGGCCCGGAGCCTGGCGCAATTGACCGGCGAGAACATCACGACAGCAACCAGGCGCGCCATTGAGGAGCGATTACGCCGGCTGGGCGGTCAAACTCACAAAGACGCGTTACTGCAGGACATGGCCGAGATCAGGCGACGCTGGAGCGAAATGCGAGTCGTGGATGACCGCACGCCCGAGGAAATTCTCGGATATGACGAGCATGGATTGCCGCGCTGATGGTGATTGATACGTCGGCGATCGTGGCAATCGCGCTCAACGAAGACGATGCAGCAGATATTGAGCGACTGATCGTGGATGATCCGATCCGCCTGATCTCCGCGGCAACCGTACTTGAAGCAACTATGGTGATCGAGACGCGACTGGGCGATGCGGGTGGCCGCGAGTTCGACCTTTGGCTCGTCAAGATCGGCGCCGAGATCGTGTCGGTCGATGCCGGACAAGCCGATGCAGCACGGCGCGCGTGGCGGCGCTACGGGAAGGGGCGTCACGCCGCGTCGCTCAACTACGGTGACTGCTTTTCGTACGCGCTGGCCATCACCCGCAGCGAACCATTGCTGTTCAAAGGCGAGGACTTTGCGAAGACCGACATCAACCGATCGGGCGTGGCGCCGCTGCGATAGCGCGCCGAGGTGAAGACCTTACTCGCACAGCTCGTAGGCGTCCTCGACCACATACGGGCCGCCGCCGGTCGACGCGCGCGACGAGAACAGCACGAACCGCTCGGCCGTGAACGCCTTGCTCGGGAAGTAGCCGCGCAGCGACAGATAGTCGGCGACGTCGCGGTCGGTGGCGTCATGCAGCCGGGCCAGCGTGACATGCGGAATGAATTTGCGCCCCTCCGGATCGAGGCCGATCCGCTGCATCAGGCGCTCGAGTTCGGCCTGCAATTCCATCAGCGGCTTGCTCGGCGCGATGGTGGCAACCACCGCGCGCGGCTTGCGGCCGCCGAAGCTTTGCAAGCCCTGCACTTTCACTTCGAAAGGCTTGCGGTCGACGCGAAACAGCATCGATGCGATCTCGTTGGCGGAGACGCCGTCGATGTCGCCGATGAAGCGCAGGGTGACGTGATAATTTTCGGGATCGATCCAGCGGGCGCCTGGAAGGCCACCTCGCAAATTGGAAAGCGTCTGGCAGACCTCGGCCGGGATTTCCAGACCAGTGAACAAACGCGGCATCGTTTCGCACTCCCGATGCTTGGGCATGATCCGAGGGTAAGGATCATATCCAAATTTTAGAGCCGGCGACGAATCATCTGTACTTCAATTCCTATCGCAGTTGTGTGACTCTGCGAAGAGTGCCCGAGGCTACACCGGGAAAACCCTGGTTGTCAGGGTTGGCGCTGCCTGCTTTTCAGCGGCGTTGCTCGCCGATCGTGCGCAGGAATGCCTCTACCGTGGGCAGCATGTTGTCGACGATGATGTCGACGCCTTCGGCAGTCGGGTGAATGCCGTCGGCCTGGTTGAGCTTGGCGTCGGCCGCGACACCGTCGAGGAAGAACGGATAGAGCGGCACGTCGAACTGTTTCGCCAGATCCGGATAAATCGAATTGAAGCGCGCGCCATAATCCGCGCCCAAATTCGGCGGCGCCTGCATCCCACACAGCAACACGGCGATCTTGCGCGCCTTGAGACGCCCGACGATGTCGGTCAGCGCCGCGCGCGTCAAGCCGGGGTCGATGCCGCGCAGCGCGTCATTGGCGCCGAGCTCGACGATGACGCCCTCGGTTCCGTCGGGCACCGACCAGTCGAGCCGGTCGCGGCCCCCCGACGAGGTGTCGCCGGACACGCCCGCGTTGGTCATGTCCACGGCTATACCTTTGGCTTGCAAGGCTTTTTGCAGCCTGGCCGGAAACGCGTCCTGGGCCGGAAGGCCGAGACCGGCACTCAAGGAATCGCCCAAAACAACAAGCTTGATCGGCTTGGTCGCTTCTGCCCAAGCCGGGTTCACGACCGTCATCAAAGCGAGCATCAACACGGCTATGTGCATGAAGAATCTGTAACGCCTCTCGACCGCGCGTGCGGAGTTGCCATATGACCGGACCATGGACAGTCGCATCGAATCCTCTTCGCTCGCCGGCACCGCGCCGGACACCATCGCCATCTCCAACGTCAATCTCTCATTGGGATCGGGGGCGGCACGCGTTCACATCCTCAAGGATATCAGCCTGCGCGTCGGCTCGGGGGAGACGATCGGCCTGATCGGCCCGTCAGGCTCGGGCAAATCCACGCTGCTGATGGTGATGGCGGGGCTGGAGCGTCCTGATAGCGGAGAGGTGGTGGTCAACGGCACGCCTTTCAATGCCCTCGACGAGGACGCGCTGGCCCGCTTCCGCGGCCGCCAGGTCGGCATCGTCTTCCAGTCCTTCCATCTGATCCCGACTATGACAGCGCTGGAGAACGTCGCCGTGCCGCTCGAGCTCGCCGGCAATCCCGATGCCAACAAGCGCGCAGCCGAGGAGCTGCAATCGGTCGGGCTCGGTGATCGCCTGCATCATTATCCAACGCAGCTCTCCGGCGGCGAGCAGCAACGCGTGGCGCTTGCGCGCGCGCTGGCACCCGATCCCGCCATCCTCGTCGCCGACGAGCCGACCGGCAATCTCGACGAGACCACGGGAAAGCAGATCATCGATCTGCTCTTCACCAAGCATGCCGAGCGCGGCATGACGCTGGTGCTGGTCACGCACGATTCCTCGCTCGCGCATCGCTGCGATCGCGTGATCCGCCTGCGCTCGGGCCGCATCGACACGCAGACGACCAAAGCATGAGCATTGCTGTCGAACCGTTTGCGAAGCCGAACGGCGTCGCACTGTCGCTGCGCTACGCGCTGCGCGAATTGCGCGGGGGCCTGCGCGGCTTCTACGTCTTCATCGCCTGCATCGCGCTCGGCGTGATGGCGATCGCCGGCGTCGGCTCGGTGTCGGCGAGCCTGAGCGACGGCCTCGCGCGCGAGGGGCGCACGCTGCTCGGCGGCGACGTCTCCTTTGTGCTGTTCCAGCGCGAAGCCAAGCCCGAGGAAGTTGCCTTCCTGCGCTCGCGCGGCACAGTCTCCGTGGCCTCCACCCTGCGCGGCATGGCGCGCTCGGCCGAGGGCAAGCTGGCGCTGGTCGAGATGAAGGCGGTCGACGACACCTACCCGATGCTCGGCCAACTCACGCTGGCGCCGCAACTGCCGCTGACCGATCTGCTCACGGAGCGCGACGGCGCGTTCGGCGCCGCCGCCGATCCGACGCTTCTTGCGCGTCTCTCCCTCAAGATCGGCGACCGCGTCACCATCGGCTCCGCGACCTTCCAGATCCGCAGCAGCGTCGAGGCCGAGCCCGATAAGCTCGCCGGCGGCATCGGTTTCGGCCCGCGCTTCCTGATCAGCGAGGCCGCCCTGCGCGCCACCGGCCTGATCCAGCCCGGCAGCCTGGTGCGCTGGGTCTACCGGGTGAAGCTGCCGGATAGCGCCAACAGCGACCGTGCCACCGATGCCTTCATTGCGGACGCGCGCAACGCGGCGCCGCAGGCCGGCTGGGAAGTCCGCAGCCGCTCCAACGCCTCGCCGCAGCTCGAGCGCAATATCGGCCGCTTCACGCAATTCCTGACCCTGGTCGGGCTCGCTGCGCTTTTGGTGGGCGGCGTCGGCGTCGCCAACGCGGTGAAGAGCCATATCGACCGCCGGCTCGAGGTGATCGCGGCCCTCAAGGCCGTTGGCGCCACGGGGCGCGACGTGTTCGGCATCTATCTCGCGCAGGTCGTCCTGCTCGCCGGGATCGGTTCGGTGATTGGCCTGGCGCTCGGCGCGGCGATGCCGTTTGCCATCGTCGGCCTGTTCGGCAAGCTGTTGCCGCTGCCGGTGGTGCCGGCCGTGCATGCCGGCGAGCTCGCGCTGTCCTTTGTCTACGGCCTTTTGACCGCGCTCGCCTTCGGCCTGTGGCCGCTTGGACGCGTGCACGACGTGCCGGTCGCCGCGCTGTTCCGCGACACCATCGCTGCCGAATGGCATCGGCCGCGGTGGAGCTACCTCGTTTTCATGGGCGTCGTCGTCGCGCTGCTGGTTGCGGTCGTGATCGGCCTGTCCTTCGACAAGCGCATCGCGGCGGTGTTCGTGGCCTCCTCCGTCGTCGTGTTCGCAGTGCTGCGCGGTGTCGCCGCCGTGCTGATGGCCATCGCGCGACGGCTGCCGCGCACGCGCTTCACCATGCTGCGGCTTGCGATCGCCAACATCCACCGGCCGGGCGCACTGACGCCCTCGGTCGTGCTCTCGCTCGGTCTCGGCCTCGCCGTGCTCGTCACCATCACCCAGATCGACGGCAATCTGCGCCGGCAGTTCCTGGCGGCGTTGCCTGATCGCGCGCCGGCGTTCTACTTCATCGACATTCCAAGCACCCAGGCCGCACCGTTCGACGATTATCTGCGGCAGATCGCCCCTGGCGCGAAGGTCGAGGACGTGCCGATGCTGCGCGGGCGCATCGTCGGTGCGCGCGGCGTCCGCGCCGAGGAGCTCAAGCCCACCACCGATTCCGAATGGGTGCTGCAGAGCGACCGTGGCCTGACCTACACCGGCGAGCTGCCAAAGGGCTCCAAGGTGGTCGAGGGCGAATGGTGGGGCGCCGACTATTCCGGCCCGCCACTGGTCTCGATGGAGAAGAAGATCGCCGACGGCCTCGGCCTCAAGCTCGGCGACGAGGTCGTGGTCAACGTGCTCGGCCGCGACATCCCGGCGAAAATCGGCAATCTCCGCACCATCGACTGGCAGGGGCTCGGCATCAATTTCGTGCTGGTGTTCTCGCCGAACGCCTTCAAGGGCGCGCCGCATACCCACATCGCGACGCTGACCGAAGCCGGCGGCGATGCGACCGGCGACGGCAAGATCATCAAGCAGGTGGCGGATGCCTATCCGATGGTGACGAGCGTGCGCGTGCGCGAGGTGATGGAGACGGTCGGCGCGGTCGTGACCAACCTCGCGCTCGCGATCCGCGGCGCCAGCGCCGTGACCCTGATCTCGGCGATCCTGGTGCTGGGCGGCGCGCTCGCCGCCGGTCACCGCCATCGAGTCTATGACGCGGTGATCCTGAAGACGCTGGGCGCCACGCGGCTGCGGCTGCTCGGCGCTTATGCGCTCGAATATCTCCTGATCGGGCTCGCCACCGCCGTATTCGGCGTGATCGCCGGCAGCATCGCGGCCTGGATGATCGTGACCCGGCTGATGACGCTGACCTTCGTCTGGCAGGCCGGCAGCGCGGCCGGCGTGGTGGCCGCCGCCCTGATCGTCACCGTCGGGCTCGGGCTCGCCGGCACGCTGCTGGCGTTGAACAAAAAGCCTGCCACGGTGTTGCGCAATTTGTGACAAAAGGTAGCGGGAGGCTGCGCCGGACCGGAATCGCGCGATTCCCCGCGCTTAACCACGTCTGCTCGTCAGGATTGCGCGCCAAGGGCGACATTCGGCCGCGCGTGGACGGTTGCACCGAATGTGTTAGTTTCCCACATATCGGATGGGTTCGGAGCCCCGATTGTTAGCCAAATTTAATGTCGGCAGACATCGGTATCCGAGATAGAGTTTGACGAACCGGCGGCATGGCGACCCTCATGCCGGACCGGGCCAACCAACGGGAATTCGACCATGTCGGACCTAGACCGCAATTACGCTTCTCCTTTCGGCAGGGCCGCCGGGCGTGTTGACGCCGCGACGGTCGATGCCGGTCTGCGCGCCTATATGCTGCGCATCTACAACTACATGAGCATTGGCCTCGCCATCACTGGCCTCGCCGCACTCGGCGTCTACATGGCTGCCGTGACCGACGTTCCGACCGCGGAAGCCGTCCGCGTCGGCAAGCTGTTCCTGACGCCGTTCGGCTACGCGATGTTCGTGAGCCCGCTGAAGTGGCTGTTCATGCTGGCGCCGCTCGCCATGGTGTTCGTGATCTCGGCTGGCATCAACCGTCTCGCCCCCTCGACCGCCCAGATCCTGTTCTGGGTGTTCTCGGCGCTGATGGGCATCTCGCTGTCCTCGATCTTCCTGGTGTACACGCACACCTCGATCGTGCGGGTGTTCTTCATCACCGCGGCGACCTTCGGCGCGCTGAGCCTCTACGGCTACACCACCAAGCGTGACATGAGCGGCATGGGCTCGTTCCTGTTCATGGGCCTGATCGGCATCATCATCGCGAGCCTGGTGAACCTGTTCCTGGCCAGCACGGCGCTGCAGTTCATCGTGTCGGTGGTTGGCGTGCTGGTATTCGCCGGCCTCACCGCCTGGGATACGCAGCGGCTGAAGAACGACTACATCTACGGCTACGCTTCGGCCGGCGGCGACATCGCCGAGCGCGCGGCGATCTCCGGTGCGCTGTCGCTGTACCTGAACTTCATCAACCTGTTCACGCTGCTGCTGCAGCTCCTCGGCCAGCGCGACTAAGCGCCAGACCTGAGAGAACGGATCCGAACCCCGGCCGCGAGGCCGGGGTTTTTGTTTGGGGCCGAGCTGTCCCCACAAACACCGTCATTGCGAGCGAAGCGAAGCAATCCAGACTCCCCCCGCGGATGCATTTCTGGATTGCTTCGTCGCAAGGGCTCCTCGCAATGACGGAGTGCGTGGAAACGCCGTTGCCTCTTCCAGCCGCCGCGCGAACGCTCTAATGTTCCGCCCATGTCCACACCCGATATCAGGCCCACGACCGAGGCCGACCTTCCCGCCATTAGCGCCATCTATCAGCAGGCCGTCCGCGAGGGCACCGCGACGTTCGAGATCGAGCCGCCTGACCTCGCCGAGATGATGCGCCGCTATCGCACGCTGGTCGACGGCGGCTATCCCTATTTCGTCGCCGTCCTCGACGGCCGCGTTGCCGGCTACGCCTATGCCGGCGCCTACCGGCCCCGCCCGGCCTACCGCTTCACGGTCGAGAACTCGATCTATCTCGATCCCGCCTTCCACCGCCGCGGCATCGGCGCGCTGCTGCTGGAGCGGCTGATCATCGAATGCGAGGCGCGCGGCTTCCGCCAGATGATCGCGGTCATCGGCGATTCCGCTAATGCCGGCTCGATCGGCGTGCATACCAGAGGCGGCTTCAAGATGATCGGCACGCACCCGAATGTCGGCCTGAAGTTCGGCCGCTGGCTGGATACCGTGATGATGCAGCGCGACCTCGGCGAGGGCGCGAGCACCGTGCCGGCGAAATAACCCGGTCTCGTAGGGTAGGCAAAGCGTAGCGTGCCCACCGCGGCGATTGAGGAGAGATGGTGGGCACGGCGCTTTGCGCCTTTGCCCACCCTACTGCAGCGTTGGTGTGGCTACACCACCGCCAGTTTCCGGTCGATCACCAGCAGCACGCGGTCGAGCTCGTGGCCGCGGCGCAGGATCAGGCCGGTCGCCGCGATCACGCTGTACATGCCCTGCTTGCGGGCCAGTCGCGGATCTTTCTCGATGCGGTAGATCGGCACTTCGGAGGCGCGGCGATAGACCGAGAACACCGCGCGGTCCTTCAGGAAGTCGATGGCATAGTCGCGCCACTCGCCGTCGGCGACCATGCGGCCGTAGAGATTGAGAATTCGGCTCAACTCGAGCCGGTTGAACGTCACCCGGCTCAGTTGGGCATTCGCAGCGGCGGGGCGCGCCACTGCGCGCTGCTCGCTCGGATCGGCATCCTCCGGCGTCAAGCTCATGCAGCGCCTCCTGTCGCATCAGCACGACCCGCCTCCGCGAAGACCGTCCCCGGAGCCGCGGATCATGACAATGGCATGATTGCGCCAACTGTTCCCCGCCGCAAGAGGCTCTTGAAGGGCTCTTTTGGAGCGCTCTTGAAGGACCGTGGCTTATCTCGCGGACCGGTTGCGAATCATGACACATGCAACGGTGGAACTCCTCAGCGGCAAACCGTCACGGGATCGTTAGCAGGAATCACAGGATCGCCGCTTTTCCGCCCACCGCCCGCCGCCCTGCACTGCGAAAAGACCTCTGTGCGTTGACCCGGTCCTTTCGGTTCCGGATTCCTCAGCCCCCAGCCCCCCGGGGTCGAACAGGATCGGGTCTGTACGCGCGACAAGGAGGGCCAACGCAAGTTGGTCCTTTTTTGTTTGTGTCGGGGTGTCGCTGGCCGCAATTGCGCACCGTAGTTCGCGCTTCGCGCGCCCCGGAATGACGACAGACAAATTGTCTTGAGACGATCTTGAGCGCGCGTCGCTTCAGTGCAGTGACGTGTACGCCGCGCCCAGCATCGCGCCCGGCTTCTCGCGGCTGCCGTCCTGGACATAGACCACCGCACCATCGACGCCATCGCGCGAGGTGAGGTTCTCAAGCGGCACCGTCCAGGTTTCCGGATGTCCGTTCCAGTCGCCGACCTTGAGCAGATTGCGCACCACGTTGTGGTAGGTGATCTGCTGTCCGCGATTCTCGCCGCGGCTGATCTCGATTGGCACCGATTTCGCAATCGAGCAGATCCAGACCTCGCCATGCGAGATCGCCGGCTCGTTGCCCGCGGCCACCGATACATTGATCTGCTTGCCTGCCAGCGACATCGTCACCGGCACGCTCATCACGCCAGTGCCCCTGTCGGTCTTGCCGATCGCGCTTTCGATGCCGGCCCGATCGCTGCCGATGACATGCACAGCGCCATTGACCACGACCTGCGGCGTGTAGACCTCGCGGTCACCGCGCATGCGTGAATAGGCGCGCTGCCGCGCCGAGAAACGCGAATCTGCCAGCGTGTCCTTCCAGCCGAGATAGTCCCAATAATCGATCGGCATGCTCAGCGCGATGATCGAGGGATCCTTGGCGAGGTCGCCGATGACCTTGTCGGCGGGCGGGCAGGAGGAGCAGCCCTGCGAGGTGAAGAGCTCGACCACGGCGCGGGGATCGGCCTGGGCGGGACGGATGACGGCGACGATTGCGCAGATGCCCAGTGCTCCCGACCAGAGTGCGCCGGACCATCGCGAAACCAAATGAGAAGCCATCATTCCAGTCATGTCGAACGTCACATCTCGTCTTCGTGGAGGGATATCCTATCGCCCGATGGTCACCGTAGTCTTACGGGCACGGCAGTCTTACGGGCACGGCGGTCTTACGGGCACGGCGGTCTTACGGGCACGGCGCATTCCGCCCGATGCGAAGTGTCCGCCGGGTGGGCCCATCTGAAGCATGCCGTAATGCACGAAGGCGGCCTTGTGATAGGCCGCCTTTGTTTAACCTTCTACTCACGTCGCAGTGAGCCACCGTTCACAAATTCGCGCTCAGGCCGCGAGCTTGCGCAGCACATAATGCAGAATGCCGCCGTTCCGGTAATAATCGAGCTCGTCCAGCGTATCGATGCGGCAAAGCAGCGAAACGCGCCGCAATGAACCGTCCCCGGACACAATCTCCGCGGTCAGCTTCTGGCGCGGCCTAAGGTCGCCGACGAGGCCACGCAGCGTGACCTTCTCGTCGCCCTTCAGGCCGAGCGACGACCAGGAGGTGCCGTCCTCGAAGGTCAGCGGCAGCACGCCCATGCCGACCAGGTTGGAGCGATGGATGCGCTCGAAGCTCTGGCAGATCACGGCGCGCACGCCGAGCAGACGCGTACCCTTCGCAGCCCAGTCGCGCGAGGAGCCGTTGCCGTATTCGGCGCCGGCGAACACCACCAGCGGCACCTGCTCCTGCTGGTACTTCATCGCGGCGTCGTAGATCGACATCTGCTCGCCGTCGGGCCAGTGCTTGGTGAGACCGCCCTCGGGGATGTTTCCATCCGCGCCCTTGAGCATGAAGTTCTTGATGCGGATGTTGGCGAAGGTGCCGCGCATCATCACCTCATGGTTGCCGCGACGCGTGCCGTACTGGTTGAAGTCGGCGGGCCGCACCTGGTGCTCGCTGAGATATTTGCCAGCGGGCGAGGTGAGCTTGATCGAACCGGCCGGCGAGATGTGGTCGGTGGTGATCTTGTCGCCGAACATGGCGAGGATGCGCGCCTCGACGATATCGGTGACCGGCTCCGGCTCCTTCTTCATGCCGTCGAAATAGGGCGGGTTCTGCACATAGGTCGAAGACATGTTCCAGCGATAGGTCTCGCTCTCGACCGTCTTGATCTTGCGCCAGTTGGCGTCGCCCTTGAACACGTCGGCATACTTCTTCTTGAAGATCGCCGCGGTCACGAACTTCTTCATGAAGGCGTTGATCTCCTTCGTCGTCGGCCAGATGTCCTTCAGATACACCGGCTTGCCGTCCTTGCCTTCGCCGAGCGGCTCGACGGCGAGGTTCTTGGTGACGCTGCCGGCGAGCGCATGCGCGACGACCAGCGGCGGCGAGGCCAGATAGTTCGCCTGCACGTCCGGCGAGACGCGGCCTTCGAAGTTGCGGTTACCCGAGAGCACAGCAGCGGCAACGATGCCGTTGTCGTTGATCGATTTTGAGATCTCCTCCGGCAGCGGGCCGGAATTGCCGATGCAGGTGGTGCAGCCGAAGCCGACGAGGTTGAAGCCGACCTTGTCGAGATCGGCCTGCAGACCGGAATCGGCGAGATAGCCCGCGACCACCTGGCTGCCCGGAGCGAGCGAGGTCTTCACCCACGGCTTGGCCTTGAGGCCCTTGGCCGCTGCGTTGCGCGCGAGCAGGCCGGCACCGATCAAGACGCTCGGGTTCGAGGTATTGGTGCAGGAGGTGATGGCGGCGATCACGACGTCGCCGTGGCCGATCTCGAAGTTCTTGCCTTCGACGGCGAAGCGCTTGTTGGGTTCGTCGGTCTTCTTGTATTCGGTACCGAGCGCGAGCGAAAAGCCTTCGGCGACCGAAGGCAGCGCGATGCGGCCTTCGGGACGCTTCGGACCGGCCATCGACGGCACGACGTCGGCGAGATCGAGCGTCAGCGTTTCCGTGAACACCGGATCGGCCGACTTGGCGGTGCGGAACAGCCCTTGCGCCTTCGCATAGGCCTGCACCAGCGCGACGCGCGGTGCGGCGCGGCCGGAGGTCTTGAGGTAGTCGATCGCGGCGGCGTCGACCGGGAAGAAGCCGCAGGTCGCGCCATATTCCGGCGCCATGTTGGCGATGGTCGCCTTGTCGGCGACGGAGAGATTGTCGAGGCCGGGGCCGAAGAACTCGACGAACTTGCCGACCACGCCGAGCTTGCGCAGCATCTGCGTGACGGTCAGCACGAGGTCGGTCGCGGTGACGCCTTCCTTCATCGCGCCCTTCAGCTTGAAGCCGACGACGTTGGGCAGCAGCATCGACAGCGGCTGGCCGAGCATGCAGGCTTCAGCCTCGATGCCGCCGACGCCCCAGCCGAGCACGGCGAGACCGTTGACCATGGTGGTGTGGGAGTCGGTGCCGACGAGCGAGTCGGGATAGGCGACCTCGAAGGTGCCGGTCTTCTTGCCGACCGTCATCTTCTCCTTCTTGGTCCACACCGTCTGGGAGAGATATTCGAGATTGACCTGGTGGCAGATGCCGGTGCCGGGCGGCACGACGGAGAAGTTCGAGAACGCCTTCTGGCCCCACTTCAGGAACTCGTAGCGCTCCTGGTTCTGCTTGTATTCCTCGATGACGTTCTTGCCGAAAGCCTTGTTGTCACCGAAGAAGTTCACGATCACGGAGTGGTCGATGACGAGATCGACGGGGACCAGCGGGTTGATCTTCTCGGCATCGCCGCCGAGGCTCTGCATCGCGTTGCGCATCGCGGCGAGGTCGACCACCGCCGGCACGCCGGTAAAATCCTGCATCAGCACGCGCGCGGGACGGAACGCGATCTCATGCTCCAGCGACTTCTTCCGCAGCCACTTCGAGACCGCGACGATGTCCTCCTTCTTGACCGAGCGCCCGTCCTCGTTGCGGAGGAGATTCTCGAGCAGGACCTTCATCGAATAGGGGAGTTTCGAAATTCCCTTCAGACCATTCTTCTCGGCCGTGGGCAGGCTGTAATAGACATAGGTCTTGGCGCCGACCTTGAGGGTCTTTTTGCATTTGAAGCTGTCGAGCGAGGTCATGTAGGAAATCCCAATTGTTAGTTATACCCGGCAAGGGGTATCGTAACACCGTCAGCGCAGCAGGTTAGGTCGCTTGCAGGGGCAGGTTGAGTTGCTGCATCAAGTAGTTCCGGGCTTATAGAAGCTTTCTAACCGCGCCGCCACAGCCACAATCGTACCGCAGCAATTCGCGAGCCAAAAATTCTGATGCGCTACCCCCAGTTTTCCTGAGGCCCGGCTTTGAGCGGGTTGCAACGAGGCGAGATGCGGCTCTCTGGACAGGGGCTAACCTGCGTGCGGGGCGGTCGCGAGGTATTTTCCGGGCTCGACTTCGAGGCGGCCTCCGGCGACGTCGTGGCGGTGGTGGGCCGCAACGGATCGGGCAAGACCTCGCTGCTGCGGCTGATTGCCGGCCTGCTCATTCCGGCTGGCGGCAGGATCGTACTCGACGGGGGCGACGCCGAAATGACGCTGCCCGAGCAATGCCACTATCTCGGCCATCGCGATGCCCTCAAGCCGGCGCTGAGCGTGGCGGAAAACCTGTCATTCTGGGCTGATTTTCTGGGGGGCGAGCGCTGCGGCGCCGCTGAAAGCCTCGCCACCGTCGGCCTCGACCACGCCACCGATCTGCCCGCGGCCTTCCTGTCGGCCGGCCAGCGCCGCCGGCTCTCGCTGGCCCGGCTGCTGACAGTCCGCCGCCCGGTCTGGCTGCTGGACGAGCCGACCAATGCGCTGGATGTCGCCGGCCAGGACTTGTTCGGCGGCCTGATGCGCGACCATCTGGCGCGCGGCGGCCTGATCATCGCGGCGACGCATACCGCGCTGGGTATCGCGGCGCGGGAGCTGCGGATCGGGGGGATGGCATGATTCCGACAGACCCTCAGCTTTCCAAGTGGCCGGACTCGGCTCTCTCCGTTCCCTCCCCCCCTGTGGGGAAGGGTAATCGCCTATGGGTTTCACTGAGCTTGTCCGCGGGCTTGCTTCGCCTCTCCCGCTTGCGGGAGAGGCCGACGCGCTCGCAGAGCGCGGCGGGTGAGGGCTCTCGCCGCGCAGAGACGTTCTCCGCAATCCTCAATAGTCCCGACGCAGAGACACCCTCTCCCCGACCCTCCCCCGCAAGCGGGGGAGGGAGCGCAGCGCCCTTGGGGCTTGATGGGAGCGCCCCATGACCGCCCTCGCCGCCCTGATCCGCCGGGACATCCGGATCGCGCTCCGCGTCGGCGGCGGGGCGCTGATTGGCGTGCTGTTCTTCCTCACCGTGGTGGTGCTGATGCCGTTTGCGGTGGGGCCGGACCTGGCGCTGTTGTCGCGGCTGGGGCCTGCCATCCTCTGGCTCGGCGCCCTGCTGGCCAGCCTGCTGACGCTGGACCGGCTGTTCATGGCTGACCATGAGGACGGCTCGCTCGATTTGATCACGATGAGCCGGACGCCGCTGGAACTGGCCTGCGCGGCCAAGGCGCTGGCGCATTGGCTGGCCGCGGGCCTGCCGCTGATTGTCGCAACCCCCGTGCTGGGCCTGTTGCTCAACCTCGACATGGCCGCGACCGGTGCCGTGGCGCTGACGCTGCTCGCCGGCACCCCGGCGCTGACATTTACCGGCATGATCGGTGCGGCACTGGCGGTGACGCTGCATCGTGGTGGCCTCTTGATGGCCGTCCTGGTGCTGCCGCTATCGATTCCCGTGCTGATCTTCGGCGTTGCGGCCTCGCAGGCCGCGATCACCGGGCCATTGTCATTCGGCGCGCCGTTCTCGATCCTCTGCGCGCTGTCGCTGGTCAGCCTCATCGTAGGCCCATTCGCGGCGGCGGCGAGCCTGAAGCATGGACTGGACTGACCTTGACCCCGATCAACTTTCGCTGCGCACTTTGATGCTGATTGCGTGAGCCCGGACCTGCGATTATCAGGATAGGATGACGCTGATCGATCTCGCCAACCCCACACGGTTCCTCGCGCTGAGTGCGCGGGTGGTGCCGTGGCTTGCGGCCGCGACCGTCATCCTGCTCACGATCGGCCTTTATCAATCCGCCACCGCGCCCGACGACTATCAGCAGGGCGCGACCGTGAAGATCATGTTCATCCACGTGCCCAATGCGTGGCTCTCAATGTTCGTCTGGGGCGTGATGAGCGTCGCCTCGCTCGGCACGCTGGTGTGGCGGCATCCGCTCGCCGACGTCGCCGCCAAGGCCGCGGCACCGATCGGCGCCAGCTTCACCTTCCTCGCGTTGCTCACGGGCTCGCTATGGGGCCGGCCGATGTGGGGCACTTATTGGGAATGGGATGCGCGGCTGACCTCGGTGCTGATCCTGTTCCTGATGTATCTCGGCCTGATGGCGCTATGGCGCGCGGTTGAGGATCCCTCGCGCGCGGCACGCGCAGCGGCCGTGCTGACGCTGGTCGGTGCGATCAATCTGCCGATCATCAAATTCTCGGTCGACTGGTGGAACACGTTGCATCAACCGGCCTCGGTGATGCGCATGGGCGGCTCGACGCTCGACAAGTCGTTCCTGATTCCGCTCCTGGTGATGGCGGTCGCATTCACGCTGCTGTTCGTCACACTGCATCTGGCGGCGATGCGCAACGAGATCTTGCGCCGCCGCGTCCGCTCGCTGCAGATGATGCAGGCGAGCCAGAAAGCCGCATGACGATGTCGCTTGGTCCCTATGCGTCATTCATTGTGACCTCCTATGCTGCCGCCGCCATCGTCGTCGCGATCCTGATCGGCTGGGTCGTGCTCGATTATCGCAACCAGGCCCGACGTCTGCGCGAGCTCGATCGCAGCGGCGTCACGCGCCGCTCGGGCCGCAGCGCGGTGGATACACCATGAGCGAGCAATCGACCCCCGCGACGCCGCCGCGACGCACCTTCCTGATGGTGCTTCCGCTGCTCGCCTTCGTCGCCCTTGCCGTGCTGTTCTGGTTCCGGCTCGGCAGCGGCGATCCTTCGCGAATTCCCTCCGCGCTGATCGGCCGGCCCGCACCGCAGACCACGCTGCCGCCACTTGAGGGATTGCAAGCCGACAGCGTGCAGGTGCCCGGGCTCGACCCCGCTGCGTTCAAGGGCAAGGTCAGCCTCGTCAATGTCTGGGCCTCCTGGTGCGTGCCCTGTCACGACGAGGCGCCGCTGCTGACGGAGCTTGCCAGGGACAAGCGCTTCCAGCTCGTCGGCATCAACTACAAGGATGCACCCGACAACGCGCGGCGCTTCCTCGGCCGTTACGGCAACCCGTTCGGCCGTGTCGGCACTGACGCCAATGGTCGCGCCTCGATCGAATGGGGCGTCTATGGCGTGCCTGAGACCTTTGTCGTCGGCCGCGAAGGCACCATCGTCTACAAGCTGGTCGGCCCGATCACGCAGGAGAATTTGCGGACGGTGCTGCTGCCGGAGATGGAGAAGGCGTTGAAGGCGGGATCTTAGTACGATCTCGTGCCCCGGACACAGCGCTGCGCTTGTTCAGCGATGCGCTGCAGAGCCGGGGCCCATGCCGCCGCGACCGCGCTTCTAGAGAGAGCCTGGGTCCCGGCTCGCGCTTCGCGCGTCCGGGACACGAGCATTACCCCTTCCGCACATCTCCCGCCTCGGCCTCGCTGGTCTCCAGCGACACCGGCTCGACGCCGTAGCGCTTGGTCAGCGGCATCTGGGCGATGGCGAAGATCATGGTGATGGGCGTGACGCCAAACACCTTGAAGTTCACCCAGAAATCCGTGCTCTGGGTGCGCCAGACGATCTCGTTCAGCACCGCCATGCCGGCGAAGAACAGCGCCCAGCGCAGCGTCAGGATGCGCCAGCCCTGCGGGGTCAGGTTGAACATCTGGTCGAACATCACGGCGATGAAGGAGCGGCCGAACAGCAGGCCGCCGCCGAGGATCGCGGCGAACAGGCCGTAGATGATGGTCGGCTTGACCTTGATGAAGGTCTCGTCGTGCAGGACCAGGGTCAGCGTGCCGAACACCAGCACGATCACGCCGGTCACGATTGCCATGATCGGGATATGGCGCGTCACCACATAGGAGGCGATCATCGCCACCACGATCGCGACCATGAAGGCGCCGGTCGCGGCGAACAAATTGAACTTCGCATTCACGAAGAAGAACACGAGCAGCGGACCGAGCTCGGTCGCAAGCTTGAACAGCGGATGCGGCTGGGTCTTGTCCATTACCTGACCTTTGTTGTTGTCATGCCCCGCGAAGGCGGGGCATCCAGTACGCCGCGCCGCTGGTTGTAGACCACAGGCGGCTCGGAATACTGGATCCCCCGCTTTCGCGGGGGATGACGAAGGAAACCTACGATTCGATTCCGGCGATCGCACGAGCAAAATCGCGCGCGGTGAACGGCGCGAGATCGTCGACGCCTTCGCCGACGCCGATGAAATGCACCGGCAGCTTGAATTTCTCCGCGAGAGCCACCAAAATGCCGCCGCGCGCGGTGCCGTCGAGCTTGGTCATCACGAGGCCCGTCACCCCTGCGGTGCGATGAAAGGCCTCGACCTGCGACAGCGCGTTCTGGCCGACGGTGGCATCGAGCACGAGCAGCACCGCATGCGGCGCCGAAGCGTCGACCTTGCGGATGACGCGCACGACCTTCTCGAGCTCGTTCATCAGCTCGGCCTTGTTCTGCAAGCGGCCGGCGGTGTCGACCAGGAGCACATCGATGGCCTGCTCCTTCGCCGCCGTCAGCGCATTGAAGGCGAGACTTGCCGAATCCGAGCCCTGCGCACCCGCGATGACCGGCGTCCTGGTGCGCTCGCCCCAGACCTTGAGCTGCTCGATCGCTGCTGCGCGAAACGTGTCGCCGGCGGCCAGCATCACCTTGCGGCCTTCGGAGCCGAATTTTTGCGAGAGCTTGCCGATGGTGGTGGTCTTGCCGGAGCCGTTGACGCCGACCACGAGGATCACGAACGGCTTCCTGCCCGCATCGATCTCGAGCGGCTTGGCCACCGGCGCCAGCACCTTCTCGACCTCGGTTGCGACCACGTCCTTGACCTCGTCGGCCGAGATCGCCTTGTCGTAGCGCCCGGTGCCGACCGCATCCGCGATCCGCACCGCGACCGAGGTGCCGAGGTCGGCGCGCAGCAGCACATCCTCGATGTCGTCGAGCATGGCGCGGTCGAGCTTGCGCTTGGTGACGAGATCGGCGACCGCGGTTCCGAGCGAGGACGAGGTGCGCTTCAGCCCGTTGGACAGGCGGCGCCACCAGCTCAGCTTGGAGGTCTCGGGGGTGGTATCGTTCATGGTGGCGGTGTGTTAGCCGTTCCCGCTGTTAAACGAAAGTCTTGCAATTGCTCGATGTTCCCGAATTGACCGCTGACGAGATTTTGGCGCGCGTGCTCCATCGCGACGGGCTGATGCTGGTCATCGACAAGCCGTCCGGTCTGCCGGTGCATCGCGGCCCCAAGGGCGGCGCCAATCTGGAAGCCTCCTTCAACGCGCTCTGTTTCGGCCTGCCGCGGCCGCCGGTGCTGGCCCATCGGCTGGACAAGGACACTTCCGGCTGCCTCGTGCTCGGCCGCCATCGCAAGGCGACCGCTTCGCTCGGCCTGCTGTTCAAGCATGGCAAGATCGGCAAGACCTACTGGACCGTGGTCGAGGGCGGCCCTGCCGAGGACGAAGGCACCATCGACATGCCGCTCGGCCGGCTCAATGCGGAGCGCGGCTGGTGGCAGAAGCCTGACCCGGAGGGGCAGAAGGCCGTCACGAACTGGAAGGTGATGGGCCGCGGCGAGGGCTTCACCTGGCTCGCCATGGAACCGGTGACGGGGCGGACCCATCAATTGCGGGTGCATTCGGCTTCGACCGGCTGGCCGATCTTCGGCGATAACATATACGGCCGCGGCCCGCGCTTCGGCGAGCCGAAGCTGCACCTGCATTCTCGCGAGATCGTGGTGCCGATCTCCCGAAACAAGGAGCCGGTCCGCGTCGTCGCACCGGCCCCGCCCCACATGCATGAGAAGCTCCGCGCCTGCGGCTGGAACGGGGAATAACCCCTTCCCCGAGCCATGGTTTACGAAACGTTCAGTGCTCGTCTCTAATGATAGCGGTTGCTTAGAACAAGCTTCCGTCATCCGCTCAGGACGAGCAACGCGTCATGTCCAATGCCGAACTATCGATCATCGACGAGGTTGAAGCCGCCATTCTTCTCGGTTCGGCGGAAAAGGGCCTCGAAACGGCCCGGCGCGTCACCGACCTGTTCCTGTCCTCCGCCGGAAGTTTTGACGACGAGCAGATCGCGCTGTTCGACGACGTGCTCGAGCGCCTGATCGGCACCATCGAGCTGCGCGCCATCGCCGACATGGGCGCGCGCGTTGCGCTCGCCGAAATCAGCGCCCAGCTTGCGCCGATCGCGCAGGCCCCGCCCTCCGTCATCCGCCGCCTCGCCAACAATGACGAGATCCGCATCGCCGGCCCCGTGCTGCAGGAATCCGCGCGCCTCGACGACGGCGAGCTGGTGAAGATCGCATCATCCAAGGGCGAGCCGCATCTGCTCGCGGTCGCCGGCCGCTGGTGGCTGAAGGAGATCGTCACCGACGCGCTGCTGGCGCGCCGCTATCCGAGCGTCAGCCGCCGACTCGCCGCCAATCCCGGCGCGCGCGTTTCGGGCAACGGATTCACCGTTATTGTCGGCCAGGCCGAGTCCGATCCGGAGCTCGCCGTCAGCGTCGGCGTCCGCGTCGACCTGCCGTCGGAGCTGCGCCGCCAATTGCTGCGCTCGGCGACGGACACGGTTCGCACACGATTGCTGTCGCGCGCGCCGCCCGATCTGTTCGATGAAATCCAGAGCGCGATCGCCGCCGTCACCGTCGGCGTCGCGCGCGAGATGTCGGGGGTCCGCGATTTCGAGGGCGCCAAGCGCGCGATCGCGAATCTCAAGGCATCCGGTCAGCTCAATGAGGCGACGCTGCTCGGCTTCGCCAGGCAGCGGCGCTACGAAGAGGCCGTGGCCGCGTTGGCGGCATTGTCAGGGTCAACGGTCGAGGTGATTCGTCCGCTGATGCAGAGCCTGCGCGAAGACGGCCTGCTGGTGCCGTGCAAAGCGGCGCAGCTGAGTTGGGAAACCACCGCCGCCGTGCTCGAAAGCCGCTTTGCGACAGGTGCAATGAAGCCGGCGGATGTTGCGAGGGCGCAGAGCAATTTTGCACGGATGTCGCCGGAGAATGCACGACGCACGCTGCGCTTCTGGCAGGTCCGGGCGTCGTAATTTTCCCTCTCCCCTTGTGGGAGAGGGTGGCTCGCCGCGCAGCGGCGAGACGGGTGAGCGGTCTCTCTCCGCGTGTGAGTCTCTCGCAACAGAGCTCGCTGAAGCAACCCCTCATCCGGCGCTTCGCTGTCCAGCGGATGGATTGGT
>NZ_VSSR01000064.1 GCF_008123515.1 Bradyrhizobium cytisi | reverse complement strand
GTGACGTGATCAGCCACGTCGAACGGCTCAGTTCCAAAGACACAAAAATTGCGCCAAACTGCGTGCGGATAGCGGTCGGTCCGTCGGAAGGATGATCGAGCAACATCGGTGTCTCCAGGTTGGGTGGTTTTGCAACTCCAGTCTGGCTCCAGACTCGGTCGCTATCCACCCCCCATGGAATCTTCGCTGCGCTCGCAATGACGATGTGGAGGCAGTGCGTAGTTCCCCCCGCCCCTACCGGCAGGACAAGCCCGCGTCGATCGTGGTCCAGAAGCCGCAATGTTCCGGGGCGAGCTGGGTCGAGCCGGCGTGGGCTTCGAACAGGAAGATCACGACGGTGAAGATCACCAGTGCGGAGGAGAAGAGGGCGAAGCGATTGCGCATGAGAGATGCGTTTAGCCGACATCATGGTCGAACTAAGGCACCGCTATCGCGCCAGCCACTCCGCGACTTCCTTCTGCGAGTCCGCACGCGCTTCGGAATCGGTGCCGAGATGGCCGTGCTCGGGTACGGCGGCATCGGCGGTGCTGGCGGCCGCGTGCAGCGGCGTGTTGGCGCGGTCGAAATCGTGATAGGCGCCGGGATAGACCACGATGCGCGCGAGCGCGCTGCGGCCGTGGGCGCCATCCACCATCTGGCGGCAGGCGGGCGGCGACGAGACGTCGTCATTGGCGCCGATCAGCACCAGCGTCGGCACCCGCGTGCTCCAGCCGAGACCGGCGGAGATCCGGCAATCCGGGTAGAACGCGATCGCGGCGCGGAAATCCGGTCCCGCATCGCGCGCCACGCTCTGCGGACGCACCGCCCAGAGCAGCGCGCTGGCGCCGTTGGCCCAGCCCATCAGGCTGACACGGTTACGCGCCACCCAGTTCTGCTTCATCAGCCACGCCCGCGATGCCGCGATGTCGGTGACGCGCTCGCGCCGCGCCTTGACGTGCGTCTCCTTGACGCGGCATTGCGGCCCGAGCTCGCGCGAGCCGTAGCTGTCCGGCAGCAGCACCGCATTGCCGTCCTTGAGCAGGCGCTCTGCCCAGTCGCGATAGCGCGGCTGCACGGAATCGGAATGGCTGCCGAGGCCGCCGCAGCCATGCAGCGCGATCACGGTCGGAAACGGCCCCTCGCCCTCGGGCTTGAACAGTTGCGCATGCAGGACGCCTGACGACAGCGGAATCTCGATCTGCGCAGGCGCAGGCGCCGGCGCGGCATGCGCGGCCGACATCAAGAGCGTCAGGAACAGGGCGGTCAGTCGAAGGCGCATCGGACTCTGTCGCAGGAGGTGCCGCACGGCCTCAAGCACTATCATGCGGTAACGGCGGCAAAACATCACAAACCGGTGGGTTTAACGGGCGGACAAGCCACCCTATTTATGCTACATCCAGTCCAACACATCGTGCCCCGCAAGGTTTTCCAAACGGGGCCATCCACGGAGACTTTCGACCGTGCTCAACAAGTTCGGCCCTTCGGGCCATGGCGAAGCGCAGGTGCAATATCTCGACGGCGATTTCCGCGTGATCTCGCCGGGGACTTTCGTGCGCTGCGCCATCACCGACACGCGGATCCCGCTCGACGAATTGAAATACTGGAGCGTGGACCTGCAGGAAGCCTACGCCACGCCCACCGCCGTGCTGCAGCGGCATTTTCCGAGCGCACCGAAGCCGCAGGCGTGAGGCCTCACCCGCGCGGCTATTCCTGCTCGGGACCATCCGTGCCCACGCAGGTCTTGATCGCACTCTTGCGCGCTTCGCCGACCACCTTCTGATCGATCGCCTGTTTCAGGCAATCGAGCCGCGCCTGCGCCATGCAGAGCTGCATCTGGTCGCGCTTGTCCTGCCCCTTGAGGTTCTGCGTCGTTGCGAGACAGGTCACGCGCTTGGTCGCGGGAACCGGCACCGTGGCGGTTGGAGCCGCAGGCGCCGGCGTCGTCTGTGCAAACATGGGCGCAACGATCAGACACACAAGGCCGGCGGCAAGGGCCGCGAGAAGCAGTTTCATCGCATTCTCCGAGATCGCGTGGGATCGATATAGGTTTTGCGATGAACGTTGGCTGAATGGCAAACTGCTGTAGGGTGGGCAAAGCGCAGCGTGCCCACCACCTCACTCCGGACGCGAACATAGATGGTGGGCACGCTTCGCTTTGCCCACCCCTACGAGACGATCGTTCGCGGAAATTTCAGCGGCTTGAAAAGCGCCGCTCGCGGGCCGTGTAGAGATGGTCGCTGATCAATTGCTTGAGCTTGGCCGGGTCGCCGAACTCGAGCTGGACCGCGAACGGCACGATGCCGTCAGGCACGCCGTCGCGGCCGCGCAGGCGCGCGAGATCCTTTTCCGTCGTCACTGGGATGAGCTGCTCGCGCCGGGCATCGGCTGCGAGCGCGGCGAGCTCGCCTCGCGAAAACATGTGGTGATCGGCAAAGGGGCGCGTGCGTGCAACCTCGATACCGCTGGCGCGCAAGCTGCGGAAGAAGCGCTCGGGATCGCCGATGCCGGCGAAGGCCAAAACCCGTTTGCCGAACAGTTGCGCGACGGCAGCCGCGTCCGGCTTCAGCCGCGCGCGTAGCACCGGCTTGCCGCGCGCGGAGATCTCCGCTGCGACATCGTCGGCGGCATGGCCGTCGCCGATCAGCACCAGCGCGTCGGTGCGCGCAAGCTGAGCCTTCAGCGGCGCGCGCAGCGGACCGGCAGGAAACACCTTGCCGTTGCCGAGGCCGCGCGCGCTGTCGATCACGATCAACGAAGCGTCCTTCAACAGAAGCGGGTTCTGGAAGCCGTCGTCCATCAGGATCACGGTGGCGCCTTGGGATTTGGCCAGGGCGACGCCGTCGAGGCGGTCGCGTGCGACGGCGACGGGGACGTCGCGCACCATCATCAGCGGCTCGTCGCCGATATCGGCAGCGGTATGACGTTCGCGATTGACCATCACCGGGCCGTGCAAGCGTCCGCCATAGCCACGACTGAGCACCACCGGCGTCTCGCCGAGCTCGCGCAGCAGCTTGGCCAGCGCCAGCACGGTCGGCGTCTTGCCGGCGCCGCCGACGTGGTAATTGCCGACGCAGAGCACGGGGATGCCGGCATCAAATCCACTGCGCGCCATGCGGCGCGCAGCGATGGCGCCATAGAGCGCGCCCAACGGGCTGAGGAGATATGAGTTCGGGGAACGCGGCCGGTACCAGAAGGCCGGCTCACGCATTGGCGGCTCCCATCTCGATCCGCAACTGCATCAAATACGGCTCGAGCGCCGTCATGGTGCGATCGAGCGCGCCGCCGAGCTGCTCGACCACGCCGTGACTTGCCTGCTGCATCTTGTTGCGCACGGCCGGATCGGCCAGCAGCTGGCCAAGCTGCTTGACGAGGAGCTCCTGCGTGTCGGCCTGGCGTGCACCGCCGCAGCCGTCGAGTGCCTCATAGACGTCGGCGAAGTTGAAGACGTGCGGACCATGGACGATGGCCGCACCGAGCTTGATCGCCTCGATCGGATTCTGGCCGCCATGGCGGATCAGCGATCCGCCCATGAAGACGATCGGCGAGAGACGGTAGAACAGGCCGAGCTCGCCCATGGTGTCGGCGACATAGATGTCGGTCGCGGCCGTCGGCAGCTCCTCGCGCGAGCGCAGGGCCGGCTTCAGGCCCGACGCCGTGATCAGACCCGATATCGACGAGCCGCGATCGGGATGCCGCGGCACGATCACGGTCAGAAGCTGCGGGAAGAAACCGACGAGGTTGCGATGCGCGGTGACCAGCATCTCGTCCTCGCCCGGATGGGTCGAGGCTGCGACGATGATCGGACGCCCCCGCGTCATCGTCATCAGCCGTTCGAGCCTTGCGGGATCGGCCGGCGGCGCCGGAACGTCGAGCTTGAGATTGCCCGTGGTGACGACGTCGCGGCTGCCGAGCGCAGAGAAGCGTTCGGCATCGGTGTTGGACTGTGCGAGACAAATGTCGAACCGCGACAGCAGCGCCGAGATGGTGCCGTGCATCCGGCGCCAGCGCGGGAAGGAGCGCTGCGACATCCGCCCGTTGATCAGCACCATCGGCACCCGGCGCGCCGCGCCTGCCAAAATCAGGTTCGGCCACAGGTCGGATTCGATGAACAGTGCCAGCGAGGGCTTCCAATGGTCGAGGAAGCGCGCGACGTAGCGCGGGGAATCATACGGCACGTATTGATGGATGACGTCGGGCGCAAAACGCTTTGCCACAACGGCGGCCGAGGTGACCGTGCCGGAGGTGAGCAGGATGCGCAAATTGAGGTCGCGCAACCGCTCGATCAGCGCGGCCGCGGCCAAAACCTCGCCGACGCTGGCGCCGTGGATCCAGACCAGCGGGCCATGCGGACGCACGTCCCGGCTGAGCCCCCGCCGCTCGCCGACGCGCGCGGGATCTTCCTTGCCCTGCTTCAGCCGCCGCTTGATCAGCGCAGGCGCGAGCGGCACCAGGCCCGTGGCCAGGCGCCGATACATCCGCAGCGTCATCGGCAGCCCATGAGGCAGCGAATTAGCCATCTGCAGGTCCCGGACGACCAAGCTGCGCATAGGCGCGGCGGGTCGCTTCGTTCAGCGTGTCTTCCAGCTCCTGCCGCAGCGCTTCCATGGTGGCGGCATCGGCATCCGGCGGCACGTGGATCTCCTTGATGCCGACCAGAGCGCCCCGCCCGAACGGCAGGTTGATGGTGGTGCGGTCCCAGTTCTTGAGCCGGATGAAGCGGCTGGTCGCCATTGCGAAAGGCATGATCGGCCGCCCCGATTCCCGTGCCAGCATGATGATGCCGAGGCCGGCCACGCGCGAACGCTTGGGGACATCGGCGGTCAGCGCGACATTACAACCGTCCTGGAGCGTGTACACCATTTCCCTGAAGGCGCCGACGCCGCCTTTGCGGTGGAAAGCGCCGCCGTGATCCCCGGAACCCCGGATCAGGCCGATGCCGAGCCGCTCGACGGCGATCGCGTTGAACTCGCCGTCGCGATGCCGGGAGATCAGCACCTTGGCCCGGTAGGAATCCTTGTTCTTGATGAACGGGGTGAGGAAATGCTGGCCGTGCCAGAATGCGAAGATCGCCGGGATCTGCGGCTCGACGATGTCATAGACGTCGGGCGGATCGAACGTGAACCTGTTGGTCCGCCAGACCAGACGCAGATATTCGGCCGCCAGGACCCCGACGGCACGCTGAAACCAGCTGCTTCGTAGCGTATTGCGAAGCAGTTTTTTCAACGCGCCTTCGTTTCTTGATTCGGGTCGAGCAGCCGGTGGAGATGGACGATGAAATAGCGCATCTGCGCGTTGTCGACCGTGCTCTGCGCCTTGGCGCGCCAGGCGGCGTGGGCGGACGCATAGTTCGGATAGAGGCCGACGATCTCGACGTCGTCGAGATTCTTGAAGGTGTTGTGCTCGAGGTCGAGCAGCTCGCCACCGATGACGAGATGGAGCAGTTGTTGCGGGGCACTATCAGACATGGGTTCTCCTAACGGGCTGCCCGGCAAAGCAGTGTTCGAAAAGCATAAAGGACGCGCTCAGGGCAAGGGGCGATTTCGAAAATGCGCGACAATGCTCGCATGACGATCGCGTCCCGCTGCCACCAGCACCCCGTGCGTCACTTCCCGACGATTATAGAGGATGGGATCTCCGGAGAGGTCGCTCATCCTACCATCCGCTTCCTGCACGATCAAATCGGCCGCCGCAAGGTCCCAATCATGGCTGTTGCCCCCCGCAAAAGCCGCATCCAGCCCGCCATTAGCGACCCGGCAGAGCCGGAGCGCCAGCGACCCGATTCGCGGATGCAGCTTGATCTCGCCGCCGCTTGTATTGAGTCGCTCGACCATCGGCTTCGGGCCGGCGACCCGAGCGAAGTCGAGCGCGGTCCCCCCCGTCGCCCGGACCGGCTTGCCGTTGAGGATCGTGCCCTGGCCGCGGACGGCGAAAAAGAACTCGTTGCTAACAGGCGCGAACACCGCGGCCAGCACGGGGAAGGCATCCTCGACCAGCGCGACGCTGACGCACCATTCGTCATGGCCGTTGAGATAGTTGCGGGTGCCGTCGATGGGATCGACCACCCAGGTCAGCCGCCGCGACAGCCGCGTGGCATCGTCGGCGCTCTCCTCCGACAGCCAGCCATAGTCGGGCGTGGCGCCGCGCAGGCGCGCTTCCAGGAGGTCGTTGACGGCGATGTCGGCTTCCGAGACCGGCGAGGACGCGCCCTTGATCCACTTCTTCAGCTCGGTGCGGAACATCGACTGCGCGAGGCGACCTGCCTCCCGCACCGTGTCCTGCAGCAGCGCCGCGTCGCGCGTCAGAACGTTTGCGTCGAGACTGTCAGCGTCCGCCAAGCGTCAGTCCTTCGATGCGCACCGTCGGCGCATTGATGCCGTAGCGGAACTCGAGATTGTTGGCCGGCTGCATCGACTTGAAGATCTCGAACAGATGGCCCGCGATCGTCACCTCGCTCACGGGATAGGTGAGCTCGCCGTTCTCGATCCAGAAGCCGGAGGCGCCGCGGCTGTAATCGCCGGTGACGCCGTTGACGCCCGAGCCGATCAGATCGGTGACGTAAAAGCCCTGCTTGATGTCCGAGATCAGCTCGGCCGGCGTCGGCGTGCCCGGTTCGAGATGCAGATTGTACGGCCCGGGCGACGGCGAGGACGACACGCCGCGATGGGCGTGGCCGGTGGTGGTGAGGCCGAGCTCGCGCGCGGTGGCGCAATCGAGCAGCCAGGTCGTCAGCACGCCCTCGTCGATCAGCGCGGTCTGCTTCACGGCGACGCCCTCGGCGTCAAACGTCTGCGAGCGCAGGCCGCGCTTGCGCAGGGGGTCGTCGATGATGCGGATGTTTTTCGCAAACAGCTGCTGACCGAGCTTGTCCTTCAGGAAGCTGGTCTTGCGCGCGATCGAGGCGCCGTTGATGGCGCCGACGACATGGCCGACCAGCGAGCCCGCAACGCGCGGATCGAACACGACGGGCACCTTGCAGGTCTCGACCTTGCGCGGATTGTAGCGCGCCACGGTGCGCTCGCCGGCGGAACGGCCGACGATTTCCGGCGACAGCAAATCGGCACCGTGCGGCGCCGAGGTGAAGTCGTAGTCGCGCTCCATGCCGGTGCCTTCGCCGACGATCGCGGTCGCCGAGATGCCCTGGCTCGAGCGCAGATAGGAGCCGTGGAAACCGGTCGAGGTGACGAGCACCATGCCGCCCATGCCGGCGGAGGCCGAGGCGCCGCCGGATTTCGACACGCCCTTGACGGCAAGTGCTGCGGCCTCGGCTTCGAGTGCGCGGCGCTCGAGCTCTGATGTCGCGGGAACATCGGGATCGAGCAGATCGAGATCGGGGAAATCGCGCGCGAGCAGCGCGGGATCGGCGAGCCCGACATATTTGTCGTCGGGCGCAACACGCGCCATCGCCACCGCACGCTCGGCAAGCTTGGTCACGGCATCGCCGCTGGCGTCATTGGTCGACACCACGGCCTGGCGCCGGCCGACCAGCACGCGCAGGCCGACATCGTCGCCCTCAGACCGCTCGGACTCCTCGACACGGCCGTCGCGCACCTCGACGCCCTGCGAGATGCCGCGCACCGCGACCGCGTCGGCCGCATCCGCGCCGGCGCGCTTCGCCGCCTCGACCAGACGCTGAGCAAGATCCGAGAGCGCGGACTGATCGAACAGGTCGCGATTGGCTTTGGACGTTTCCTGGGGCAAAAGCGTCGAGCTTGGTGAAGGGTTCACAAACGAAATCCTGTTGGGACGCGGGAGGTTTCGGGGCGATCGGGGCCCTGAACACCAGATGTGCCCAAATGGTGCGGACTTCAAGCATTATCAGCCTGCAGAAGGCTCAGATTCGCGGCTTCTGCGCAACGTCTCGTCAATCATGCGCGCCAAGGTCTTGTCAATCATGGCGGGCGGTGACGCCGGATTAACCAGGCTTTTTAAGCGGTTTCGGAAACGAGCGCGCTAAGGTCCTCGCATCGACCGGGAACATAATCCTGGCGGGGAGAACTAAAGCCGTGAGGCGTCAAACAGCAACATGCGGGGCCAACCCCGCCGGGTCGAGCCGCAGCTTGCGGCTCGACCCTCTTTCCCTTCCGGTCCGCTTCGATGCGCATGATCCGCGTGCCGACGGCTACACCAGGCAAATCGAGCTTCATCGCGAGCGTGTCGTGCTGCGCCGTGCCGTCCGCGGCATGCAGATGGCGATCAACGTCCGCGTCAGCGACTTCACCGGCGTCGCGCTGCGCGGCAATGACGAGGCGCAGACCCTCGTCCTGGTGCATCGCGATCCCTCGCTCTCCGTTCCACTGCTGGTCAGTGCCGATGGCGACGATCTCGCTGAGGCCTGGGCGATCTGGAGCGAGATATTTGCGCTGCCGCAGCTCGACGAAGGTGCCCGCAAGCCCGCACCGCGCCGTCGCCGCCGCAACGCGATCCGCGACCGCCGTCCGACATTCCTGATGCGCCGCCGCACCGCCATGGCGCGCGAGCTGCCGGTTCATCGCGGAGAACGCGAGATCACTGCAAGGAACTAAGCCGCGCGGATCACCGCGTCGGCCAGCAATCCCGCGAACAGCAGCGCCCCCGCATATTTGTTCGAATAGAACAGCCGCCTGCAGAGCTCGGGATCCTCGATCCGGAGCCGCGCGATCTGCCAGCCCAGATGCACGGCGAAGGCGGCAAGCCCGAGCCAGGCTGGCCAGCGCGCATCGCCTGAGGCGAGTGCGACACCGATCAGCATGACTGCAAGACCATAGAACAGGATCAGCGCCTGGTGCGTATGTGCGCCGAACAGGCGCGCGGTGGACTTGATGCCGATCAGCGCATCGTCCTCGGCGTCCTGATGTGCATAGATGGTGTCATAGCCGATCACCCAGGAAATCGCGCCGGCGTAGAGCACCAGTGCGGTGACGTCGATGCGCCCGAAGGTGACGGCGAATCCCATCAGGGCGCCCCAGGAGAAGGCGAGCCCGAGCACGATCTGCGGCCACCAGGTGATGCGCTTCATGAAGGGATAGATCGCAACGATCAGAAGCGAGGCGATGCCGGTCAGAACCGCGAAGCGGTTGAACTGCAGCAGCACGACGAGCCCGATCAGGGCCTGCGCGACCATGAAGGCGAGCGCCTGCCTGGTGGTCACCTGCCCCGACGGCAGCGGCCGCGAGCGGGTGCGCTCGACCTTGTCGTCGAGGTCGCGGTCGGTGATGTCGTTCCAGGTGCAGCCGGCGCCGCGCATCACGAAGGCGCCGATCAAGAACAGCACGATGACAAGCGGCAGGCGATGGACATCATGCGCCATGCCGCTGGCGAGCGCGGCCGACCACCAGCACGGCATCAACAGAAGCCAGGAGCCGATCGGACGATCGAAGCGAGACAAGCGCAAATAAGGCCGCGCCCATTGCGGCGCGAGCGTATCGACCCAGTTGCCGGTGGAATCGGCAACGCGGGCGGATGTGTCACTCATCGGGTGAGGACGTTGCCGTTGAGCGTATCGAAGGTGCTGCCGCCCTTCTTGCCTGCATTGGCTTCCGGCGCCGAGCCCGAACCCACCACCTCGCTGAGCGACGGACCGGCCGGACCGCGGGGCTGGTTCTGCATCTGCTGCGCAACGTTGCAGACCTTCGTCGCCATGGCCTCGGTGTTCTTGTGGCCGTCCTTCATCTGGGCGCCGACGTTCGGCGGGATTCCGCATTTGGCGGCATGAACCTCGATGTATTTGATCATCTTGGTCTCAGCCTGGCTGAAATTGCGGATCAGCTTGCAGGCCTCATCCGGCGGCGCATGACGGCTGCTCGCGGCCTGGATCAGCTTGCCGCGCTTCTCGGCCTCCTCGCGGAGCGGCATGAAGGCCTTCATGCAGTCCTCGCCGGAACCGCCTTGCGTCGGCGGCGCCGCGCTGAAGGCGCCGGCACCGCCGATGGGAGCTGCGCCGTTGGTCGGGAACGAGGCTTGCGGTGCACCGCCGACGGAGGCGACCGGCGCCGAACCGTTCACTGGCGGAAACGCGGGATCGGGTGCGGACCGGCCCGGCAGCGGCGCCGGGAACCCCTGGGCGTAGGCGCCAGCAGCACCCATGGTCAGCATGGCGGCAGTGATCGGAACCATCAATCGACGGATCATCAAGATAGTCTCTCCGGCAGGAGCTTACGGGGTTCGGCGTCTTCCCAATTGAAGCGCAACCAGCGCGCCCGCGATTTTACGATTCCCGCCGGCGCTTAACAACCCGTCGAATAGGGCAAGAGCGCGGCGCGCCGACGCACCAATTCGGCAATAATTACCCCTGAAACGGCTGCTTTCGGTTAAGAACGGCGGCAAATCGGACTTTTGACCAATGCCCTCCCACGATTTTCGCTCCCCCCGCCTGTTCGTCGAGCCCTCCCTGGCCCTGGATGCCAGGGTTCCGCTTGACCGTGACCAGAGCAACTACCTCGGCAATGTGCTGCGGCTTGCCGCCGGGGCGGAGGTTTTGGCCTTCAACGGCCGCGACGGCGAATGGCAGGCCGCGATCGAAGGCCGCAAGCGGCCCGACAACCTCGTCATCCTGCAGCAAGTCCGCCCCCAGGATCGGCTGCCCGACCTCGCTTACGTCTTCGCCCCGCTCAAGCATGCCCGGCTCGATTACACGGTCCAGAAGGCCGTGGAGATGGGCGCCGCCATCCTGCAACCGGTCCAGACCCGGTTCACCCAGGCCTCGCGCGTCAACACCGAGCGCATGCGCGCCAATGTCATCGAGGCCGCCGAGCAATGCGGGATCCTGAGCCTCGCCACCGTGGCCGAGCCCGCACCGCTCGAGCGCTACCTCAGCCAGCGCCCCGCCGATCGCCTGCTGGTGTTCTGCGACGAGGCGGCCGAGGTCGAGAATCCGATCCAGAGCCTGCAACAGGCGCGCGCATCCGGGCATGGTATCGACGTCCTGATCGGCCCCGAGGGCGGCTTCGCCGAAGAAGAGCGGGCCCTGCTGCTGCGCCAGCCCAGGGTTCTGCGGCTGGCGCTGGGCCCGCGGATCCTGCGGGCCGACACGGCCGCGGTGGCGGCGCTGGCGCTGGTGCAGGCCGTGCTGGGCGATTGGGGCGCTACGGCCGGTTAGGTCGCGATCTCCCTTCTAGCTGTGCTCCCGCACAGCTCGATGCAGGGTCTCGGACGGCAGCTCGCCGAACGCCGCCCTGTAGCTCGCCGCGAACTCGCTCAAATGCCAGAAGCCATGGGCAATGGCGCAGGCCTTCACGCTGCGCCGTCCCGGGCCGGTGCGCAGTTGCCGGCGCACCGACCAGAGACGCAGGACCCGGCTATAGCGATTCGGGCTCATGCCGCAGATGGCCTGCGTCGCACTCTGCAGGGTCCGAACCGACACGCCCACCCGCTCGGCCATTTCGGTCGTCTTGAGCCAGATCGTCAGATCGTGCCGGATCGATCTTTCCATGTCGGCGACGATCCGCAGATAGCTCTCTGTCGTGGCATGCACAGACCTGCTGTCCACGCTGGTCCGGATGGCGCCGTCGATCGCGCCGAGCAGGGATTGTTCGACAGCCGCTCGCGAAATCGGCCCGTTCAGGAAGTCCGGATCGTTGGCGGCGGTTTCAAGCGTTGCCGAGATCAGGCACTGCAGCGAGGCGAGCACGTCCGCTGCCGGGCTCAGCAAATGATAGCCATCCAGTCGAGACCAGGGCCCGCACGCGGGCGGCGTGAAGTAGACCACACCGATCAGACGGCCGACCGGCTCATAGACCAGGCAATCGGACGCGCCCTTCAAGATGACAATCGAACTACCGATTGACTGCCCATTGATGCGGGTCGAGGTCACATGATCCATCGGCACCACCACGGCGGCGGCATGCGCCAGCTGATAGCCGCGAATGATCCGCGGGAAGGTCCTCACCAGCGACAGGCTCAGGGTCGGCAGACTGAGCCGCGCGCGCATGATCGCGGTCGACCCGGCAGACAACGGCATGCTGGACGCACCGGCATATCTCTCGCTGTCGCCGAAATGATCGATGTCATACGACCGGAGCTCGAGCGCCGCGGATGGCTTGAGACCCTGGAACGACAACAAGCGCTCAGCAGCGCTTTTTTGAACTCCATCGCCAGCAATGTTGAGATGGCTTTGATCCATGTCTTGCCGCTTACTTCGCCTTCTTCGTCGCCACGACCAGTTTGGCGGCACTCAGATCATCCGGTCCGTTGATGCCGGCGCGCTTGAGATCGCGAAGCAGCTTCGTCAGCAGCAGCATGTTGGTCTTCTGTAGCTCGTGGTTGTTGCCAAACTTGAATGCATTCTGCTCGGTCACGATCAGCCCGGCCTTGGTCTCGGCGAGAACCTTCCGCCTCTTCAGTCCCGCCACGCGACGACGAACCGTCTCCAGCGGCAGGCGGAGGAAGCGAGACAGTGCCGCGCGGGACACGCCCTGCTTGATCGTATCCGGCTCGACCGTGTGAATGCTGGAAAACCTCTCGTCCAGTGACGGATCGTTCATCACATTGATGACGTTCGCATTGAGAATCGCGTGCACGATCAGAAGGTCCATCGGATCGAATTCGTCGTAATTCCGGAACATCTCGCTGATCGAAAACAGCATATAGGCCAGCGTGTGTCGCGAGACCGTCCGGATAATATCAGAAGCATTGCGCATGAATCGGAAGCCAACATTCATCTTGTAAACGAAGGCAGCAGCGAACGTCTCATCCGCCATACCCAAAATGAGTATGCGACGACTTGTCCGCCGGACTCAATCGCATTGTGACGTCAGGGGGTGCAGGCGCGTCGGATCGCGAAAGCTCTGATTCCGGGTGCTAGTCTTCGAAGAAGCCGGGATGCTTCACGACAAAAGACTGCAGCTCGCGCGATACGCGATCGAGATGGTTCGCCATTTCGTTTTTTGCCTGATCAGGCTGATGGGCAGCAATGGCTCGAAATATCGCTTCGTGCTCGCGGAAGGTTCCCTCGGGCCGTCCCGGCTCCGGCAGAAGCGTCCGGCGAACGCGCTCCAGATGAGTTCGGATCGGATCGAGAACCTCACCAACCCGCCCCAGACGCAAGCCCTCAGTCATCTGGCGATGAAATCGGGTGTCGAGTTCGTGGAAACCCTGGAGATCACCGCTGGTGATGGCGGCCATTTGGTAGGCGACGTTCTGACCAAGCGCAGCAATCGCATCGTCCGGCATGTCGGCCGCGCAGACCCCGACCACCTCTATCTCCAGCGCACGCCTCATCAACATCCATTGCCTGACATCCTCAAGGTGGATCTTGGCCACGTAAGAGCCGCGCTGCGGCTCAACCACGACAAGCCCCTCAAAAGCCAGCCGATTGATCGCGGTCGTTATGGAGAGTCGAGACACTTCGAAAATGGCACACCACTCGTTCTTGTCGATTGGCGCGTCCGGCGCGAGCGCACCCGAAACGATGGCACGCTTGAGCGCCAAATAGGCCTGGTCGACTTTCGACCCGCCCGCCCGACGCGCGGCGGTCGTTCCTCCGCCGAATCCGCCGACTGAATGCATGCTCTGGTCCTTTGGCTGACGTTCACATTTCCAGTGGTGCGGAAGCCAATTGTTGACAGCAAGAGGCTTGACGAGCGGCAACTGATATAACTAGCATATCAGAAAAATGACGAACGAACAGCTGGCGCGCGACGTCTCCTGAGACTTTGAGCGCGCTGGGAGGAGAGTAGCCCGATGGAGACACGCTTCGGCGCCCTCGGAGAAGAGGATGATCGGGCCGCGCACCGCTCCCCGCGTATGGTCGAGCTGGGCCGGGCCTGCGCGCCGACCGGGCAAATTGTGCTTTCTGCGGAGCGCGTCTCGAAGTCTTTTGCCGGTGTAAAGGCGCTCAGTAGCGTCGACTTCGATCTGCGCTGCGGCGAGGTGCACGCACTGATGGGCGAGAACGGTGCCGGCAAGAGCACCTTGATGAAAATTCTTGCGGGCGTGCATACGAGTTACCTGGGGACGATCGAGGTCGGTGGCCGGGCCGCCGCATTTGCCGGTGTGCGCGATGCTGAAGAGGCCGGCGTCGCGATCATCCACCAGGAGCTCAATCTCGTTCCCGAGCTGAGCATCGCCGACAATATCTTTCTGGGTCGCGAGCCGCTGATCGGCGGCGTGCTCATCAACCGCCGCCGCATGGTCAAGGCGGCGGAGCGCCTGCTGCACCGCCTCGGCGTCCGGATCGCTCCCGAAAGTCGACTCGCCGACTTGCGCGTCGGCGAGCAGCAATTGGTGGAAATCGCCAAGGCGCTATCGCTCGACGCCCGCATCCTCATCATGGACGAGCCGACCTCTGCATTGTCGTCGTCGGAATGCGAGACCCTGTTCAAGATCGTGCGACAACTCGCGAGCGAAGGCGTCGCGATCATCTACACCTCGCATCGTATCGAGGAGGTGCTCGATCTCGCCGACCGGGTGACGGTGCTGCGCGACGGCAGGCACGTTGTCACGGCTCCGATCGGTGACTTGTCGCGGGGCGCGATCATCTCGGCGATGGTCGGCCGCGACATGGTCACAAGCGATCGCGGGGCGGCCGTGCAAGACGGCGCGAACGTCCTTTCGGTGGATGACCTGACGCTGGACACGCTTGGTCCGCATGGCTGGCGCCGGATGTTGCACGGCGTCAGCTTTCAGCTCGGGCGCGGCGAGGTCCTGGGCATCGGCGGCCTGCTCGGTTCCGGCAGGACGGAGATCCTGGAGTCTATCTTTGGTGTCGCGAACGGTTGGCGGGGCGGCGCCATCGCGATCGATGGCGCGACCGTCGATATCAGCTCGCCAGCGGAGGCCTACCGCCTCGGTGTCGCGCTCGTGAGCGAGGATCGCAAAGAGCGCGGCCTGCACCTCGCGGCCTCGATCTGCGACAATATCGCCCTGCCCTCGATCGGCGCGCTATCGCGCTTCGGCCTGCGCGCCGTCGCGCGTGAACGCGCGCTGGCGGCCGACATGGTAGGCCGGCTCTCGGTCCGCTGCACCGGCATCGATCAGACGGCAGCTGCGCTCTCCGGCGGCAATCAGCAGAAGGTCGTGATCGGCAAATGGCTCGCCACCGAACCACGGATTCTGCTGCTCGACGAGCCGACCCGCGGCATCGATATCGGCGCCAAGCAGGATATCTACCGGCTGATCTTTGATCTCGCCGCGCAAGGCCTCGGCATCGTCGTGGTCACCTCCGAGATGCCGGAGCTTCTTCTGCTATCCGACCGCATCCTGGTGATGTGTGAGGGGCGGCAGACCGGAATCCTGCGGCGCGAAAGCGCGACGCAAGAGACGGTGATGCGCCTTGCAGCGCCGGGCATGGCAGCCTGGTCGCAGGAAACATTGTCATGAAGGCGCTTCTTCGGCTGTTGTCCCGGACCAAGCTTTACTGGGGCTTGCTGCTCATCTGCCTGGTCGGCGCCCTCACCTCGCCGCATACGTCGTCCGGTAACAATATCTTCCTGTCCTACGGCAACCTGACCGATGTCCTGCGGCAGGTCTCGATTACGGGCCTGGTCGCCACCGGCATGACGATGGTCATTCTGCTCGGCGGCATCGATTTGTCGGTCGGCTCGGTCATGGGCTTTTCGACGGTGATCTGCGCGATGCTGCTCACCAAGCCCGGCTGGACCACGGCCGCTGTGATCGGCGTTCCGGCGGCGACGCTTGTCAGTGGTGTTGCCGTTGCCCTTGCTGCGCGCTTCATCTTTGCCGGTCTCGCCCGTGGCCGTGATGTCAGCGCGGGGCGACGCCGCGAGATCGCGCTATCGTCATGGCGCAGCACGGGGCTTCCAGGATTGCTCGGCCTTGTCGTCGCGATCGCGGTGGCATGGTGGACGGGGAACCAGGTCGCGACCAAATTCGGCGTTCTCGGCGTTCTCCTCGTCGCGCCCTGCCTCGCCTTGATGCTCGGGGCGATCAACGGCGTCCTGATCGTCACCGGTCGATTGCAGCCCTTCATCGTCACGCTGGCGATGATGGTCAGTGCGCTCGGCATCGCCCGTCTCACCGCCGGCCAGGACAATGCCGTCGTGCCGGTCTACACCGGCACCAACGCCACCGAATCATTCGAGCTGCTCCGCTCGATGCTGTGGGGCGTGCTGCCGGTGCCGAGTGTTTTCTTCCTCGCGGCGATCGTCCTGTTCGGCGCGATCCTGCGTTTCACGACCTTTGGACGCTACGCCTATGCGATCGGCGGCAACATCGAGGCCGCCAAGCTTTCGGGCATCAAGGTCGCCCAGGTCCAGCTCACCGCCTATCTGCTGTCCGGGCTCCTGGCGGGAATTGCAGGGGTCCTGTTCGTCGCGCAGTACCGGCAAGGCAAGCCCGATGCCGGCGCCGGGCTCGAGCTCGACGCCATCGCCGCGGTCGTGATCGGCGGCACCAGCCTGATGGGCGGCCGAGGCGGTCTCGCCGGCACCTTCGTCGGCGTCCTGATCTTCGGTTTGCTCTCGGACATCCTGCAGCTTCAGAACATCGACTCCAACGTCCAGCTGCTGATGAAGGGGTTGATCATCGTCTGCACCGTGCTGGTGCAGGAGCAGAATCTCGGCCAGCTCATCGCGCGATGGCGGTTCAGCCGATCGCCGGAAGCCAGCGCCGATCCGAAAACAGCCGAATCCTGTCGGCTGCCAAGCGCCGCCAAGGCGCAATTTGCAAGGGAGGATTTCGATGAAGCGTCGTGAATTCCTAAAATTGTCGACCACCATGGCCGGCGCCGCGATGACGATCTACGTACCGGCCGGCTGGAGTCCCGCCAAGGCCGCCGCGAAATGGAAGGTGGGCTTCAGCCAATGCACCACGCTCGAGCCGTGGCGCGTTCAGTTCAACAAGGACATCCAGGCCGAGGCAAAGAAGCAGCCCGATGTCGAGCTCGTCATCACCGACGGCCAGGACAAGACCGAGAAGCAGGTCGCCGATTGCGAGAACCTCGTTGTCCAGCAGGTCAACGTCCTGTTGATCTCACCCAAGGAATCGGCGGGCCTGACCGGCGTCGTCGAGAAGGCGATCGACGCCAAGATTCCGGTCATCGTGCTGGATCGCAACGTCGACACCAAGCGGATCACACAGTTCATCGGCGGCGACAATGTCGCGATCGGCAAGGCCGCCGGCGAATATGCAGTGAAGCTGCTCGGCGGTCCCGGCAAGGCGGCCGGCAACGTCGTCGAAATCTGGGGCGGCATGGGCACGCAGCCCGCCCACGACCGGCACGACGGCTTCCATGCTTTCACCGACAAGGAGCCGGGCATCAAGAACCTGCTCAACAACCAGTCGGGCGACTGGAAGCAGGATAAGGCCTACAACATCATGACGACCGCGCTGCGCAACAACGAGAAGATCGACCTGGTCTATGGCCATAACGATCCGATGGCCTACGGCGCCTATCTCGCGGCCAAGGACGCCGGCCGCGACAAGGATATCAAGTTCATTCTTGGCATCGATGGCCTGCCGGATGAAGGCGTGACCTGGGTCAGCAAGGGGCAGCTCACGGCGACGTTCCTCTATGCAACGCCCGGAGCCGAAGGGCTGCGGCAAGCTGTCAAACTCTTGAAGGGCGAGAAACTGGAGCCGGTCATCACCTTGCCCACAATGCTGATTACGAAGGACAACGCATCGGATATCCTGAAGAAGAACGGGCTGCTTTGACCTCCTGATCTTCAGGCTGACGCAGGAGTGACAGAGTCTGGTTCGACCTGGTCGAACCGGACTCTGCATTCGTTTGGGTTGTCCTCCTTGTGGGATGGCGCTGGACCGGCAGCCAATGCTGATCGAGGTTTGACATGAGCGATCCGATCTTCCGTAGAAGCGACGGCGTGTGGCTGAATGAACCGGAACGGTGGACCGCGCGCGGCGACGGCCTCGAGATGGTCACTGATCGAGCCACCGATTTCTGGCGCGAAACCCATTACGGCTTCAGTCGGGACAGCGGACATTTCCTGGGCTTCCGCACCGCCGAGGCATTCACCGCCGAATTGCGCGTCCAGGGCGACTTTCGGGCGCTCTACGACCAGGCGGGCATCATGGTCCGTATCGACGCGCAACGTTGGGTCAAGGCCGGAATCGAATTCTCCGACGGCCGCGCCATGCTTGGCAGCGTTCTGACCGACGGACGATCGGACTGGGCGACAGCCCCCTATGGGCACGACGCCGGCGACTTCTGGATGCGCGCAACCGTGACCAATGGTGTCCTTCGCTTGCAGGTTTCGGCCGATGGCAAGCTTTGGCCGCTTGTGCGATTGGCGCCATTCGCCAAGGCAGACTCGTACCTTGTGGGGCCGATGGCCTGCACGCCCGAGCGGGCCGGATTGAAGGTCGTTTTTTCGGCGTTTCGCCTGACGCCGCCGCTCGGCAAGGATCTGCATGATCTCGGCTGAGGCGCGAGCATCAGCTCTGTCGTATGCGCATCCCGGCCACCAGTGGCTTTCCCAGGACATCTGGGGCACGACAGAAGACCGTTAAGCGATTGATCCTTTGGAGGTCGAAACCGCTTTCAGGCCATGCTAAGGGCTGCGCCAACTGCTTGCCTCCCTTTGGCCTCCCCTTGCCCCGCCCGGTTCCGCCGGGACGATGGACCCCGAGATGACCGCGACTGCCACCTCAAATGCTGCCGGCTCCGCCGCCTGGGCGGATACGCTGCTGTTGTCCTTTGCGCAGGCCGGCTATGTCAGGGCCGAGCCCGCCATCCTGCAGCCGGCCGAGCCGTTCCTCGACCTGTCCGGCGAGGACATCCGCAAAAGCCTCTATCTGACGACCGACCTGTCCGGCGACGAGCTCTGCCTGCGCCCCGACCTGACGATCCCCGTGGCGCGCGACTATCTCGCCTCCAGCCGCGCCGGCCAGCCGGCCGGGTTCAGCTATCTGGGTCCCGTGTTCCGCTACCGCAGCGGACAGGCCAGTGAATTCCTCCAGGCCGGGATCGAGTCGTTCGGCCGCCAGGATCGTGCCGCCTCGGATGCCGAGACGCTGGCGCTGGCGCTGGAGGCGACCGCGGCTTTCGGCGTGCGCGACGTCGAGATCCGCACCGGCGACGTTGCGCTGTTCAACGCATTGCTCGACGCGCTCGACCTTTATCCGGTCTGGCGCCGCCGCCTAGTCAAGGACTTCCATCGCAGGATCAGCCTGGAGCAGGATCTGGAAGGGCTGGCCCGCACGACCGCAACCACGCGCAGCGAATATGAGGGCGTGCTGGCCGCGCTGGCGGGCTCCGATCGCAAGGCGGCGCTGGCCTTCGTCACCGATCTGATGTCGATCGCCGGCACCACCAATGTCGGTGGCCGCACCACGGCCGAGATCGCCGACCGCTTCCTCGAGCAGTCGACGCTGAAGGGCGGTGCACTGCCGCGCGAGGCGGTCACCGTGCTGAAGCGCTTCCTGTCGATCTCAGGCAATCCGGACGATGTCATTGCCGCGCTGCGCGCGCTGACCGCCGACGCAAAGCTCGACCTTGCCGGCGCAATCGACCAGTTCGAGAGCCGGATCGGCTTCATGGCGGCGCGCGGCATCGACGTGAAGGCCACGCGCTTCTCGACCGCGTTCGGGCGCGGCCTCGATTACTACACCGGCTTCGAATTCGAGCTGCATCACAAAGGCAACGGCGCCGAGCCACTGGTTGCCGGTGGCCGCTATGATGGACTGATGACCCAGCTCGGATCGCCGGCGCCGATCCCGGCCGTCGGCTTCTCGGTCTGGGTGGACGCGCTGACCAGGATCGGCCGCAAGGTGGGAGCTTAAGTCATGAGCGCGCCATTCGTTCTGGCCGTTCCCTCCAAGGGTCGCCTCCAGGAAAACACCGAGGCCTTCTTCGCCCGCGCCGGGCTCAAGCTGTCGAAGGCCGGCGGCGCCCGCGACTATCGCGGCACGCTTGCAGGGCTCGACAATGTCGAGGTCGCCTATCTCTCGGCGAGCGAGATCGCATCGCAGCTCGCGCGCGGCGTCGCGCATCTCGGCGTCACCGGCGAAGACCTGGTGCGCGAGAATATCGCCGACGCCGACAAGCGCGTGTCGCTGATCGACGGGCTCGGCTTCGGCTATGCCGACGTCGTGGTCGCGGTGCCGCAGGCCTGGATCGACGTCCGCACCATGGCGGATCTCGACGACGTCACCACCGGCTTCCGCGAGCAGCATCACATGCGGATGCGGGTCGCGACCAAGTTCGTCAACCTCACGCGCAGCTTCTTCCAGAGCCACGGCATCACCGATTACCGCATCGTCGAGAGCACCGGCGCGACCGAGGGCGCGCCGGCGGCCGGCAGCGCCGAGCTGATCGTCGACATCACCACGACAGGTGCGACGCTCGCCGCCAATGGCTTGCGGGTGCTCGACGACGGCGTGATCCTGCGCAGCCAGGCCAATCTGGTCGCCTCAAAGGAGGCCGACTGGTCGCCGCAGGCCCGCGAGACCGCCCGCGTCATCCTCGACCACATCGCCGCCCGGGCCCGGGCCAACAAATATCGCGAGGTCCGGACCCGCTTCCGGCAATGCGACGCCACCCTGCTCACCGAGGCCCACAGCCGTTTCGGCGTCGAGGCTCCGTTCGGCGGGCCGACCTCGTCGGGCATGCTCACGCTGCACTGCCCACCCGGACAGCTCTACGCGCTCGCGAGCTTCCTGCGCGAACATGGCGCCGAGACCGTCTCGGTGGTCTCGCTCGACTACGTGTTCGACCGGGAGAACCCGCTGTTCGCCAAGCTCGAAACGTTCCTGCGGCAGTGAGCCTCAGGTCCGTTCAGCGTAGCGACAGCAAGCAGCAGCTACCATATGCTGTTGAGATGACTTTGAACGCCCTCTGGAACCTTGATCGATGACGCTGGGCTCTGACGTTTCCGGCCTGACCGCCACCGCAGCGAGTGCCGCTGCGAAGGGGCTGTCGATTGTCGTCCCCGTCTATAACGAGGCGGCGGGCCTCGCCGTCCTGCATCAGCGCATCTGCGATATCGCCAAGACCTTGCGGCAACGCTACCGGCTATCCTGCGAGGTCATCTACGTCGACGACGGCAGCGCGGACGCGACGCTGTCGATCGCCCGCAGCCTGCCGGCCGATGCGGTCGATGTCCAGGTGGTGTCGCTGTCGCGCAATTTCGGCAAGGAGGCTGCGCTGATGGCCGGCCTCGACCACGCCCGGCTCGGCGCGGTTTTGTTCATGGACGGCGACGGCCAGCACCCGCCGACGCTCGTCGAGCAGCTCGTGCGGCACTGGATCGAGGACGGCTATGATGTCGTCTACACCGCCAAGGCCCATCGCGACAACGAGCCCTTCCTGCGCCGGGTCGCCGTGCACGGCTTCTACGCGCTGATCAACTGGGGCGCGCGTCAGAAGATCCCGGAGGATGCCGGCGACTTCCGCCTGCTGTCGCCGCGCGCGGTCGCAGCGCTGCGGCAGCTGCCGGAGCGCAACCGCTTCTTCAAGGGCCTGGCAAGCTGGATCGGCTTCCGCCAGATCCGCGTCGACTACGAGCCGGCGCCGCGCACCCATGGCGTGACGACCTTCAGCGCGGCGCGTCTGCTTGGCCTGTCGATCGAAGGCGTGACCTCGTTCTCGGTGGCGCCGCTGCGTTTTGCGAGCCTGCTCGGTGTGATCCTCGCCGGCGGCGCCTTCCTGTTCGGCCTGTCGATCCTGTGGGAGGTCTGGACCACCGGCAAGCAGGTACCCGGCTATCCTTCCCTCGTGATCGGCCTGATGACGATCGGTGGCGTGCAGCTCATCATGATCGGCATCGTCGGCGAATATATCGGCAAGATCCTCTCAGAGCTGAAGGCGCGTCCGATCTACTTCGTCGCCGAGCACAGTGAAAAGCATTTCGAGACCGGCAAGGCCGACGACGCGTCGAAGAGGACGGCGGCCGAATGAGTGCGGCGGCAGCGCCGCGGCCGATCTGGCTCTGCGCCGACGATTACGGCATCAGCCCCGGTGTCAATCGCGCCATCCGCGACCTGGTCGCGCGCGGCCGCCTCAACGCGGCCTCGGTGATGATGGTGGGCCCCGCGATCGAGCGTGGCGAGATCGATACGCTCCAGGCCGCAGCGAAGACGAGCCCGCGCTGCGCGATCGGATTGCATGTGACGCTGTCGGCGCCGTTCCGCCCCCTCACCATGCATTTCCGGCCGCTCGATGGCGACATGTTCATGGCCTTTCCAAAACTGCTGCGCGCCGGATTCCTGCGGCGGCTCGACCGCGAATTCTTTCGCAACGAGGTGAGAGCGCAGCTCGCCGCTTTCGCAGAAGCCTTCGGCCGCGCGCCCGATTTCGTCGACGGCCATCAGCATGTGCAGCTGTTTCCGCAGGTGCGCGACGGCTTCCTCGATGCCGTCAGCGAAGCGGCGCCCAACGCGTGGGTGCGCCAGGGCGGACGCGACCTGCCGCTGGCGCAACGGCTGGCGTCGCCGAAAGCGATGGTGCTCGATGTCCTCAGCGCGCAATTCCGCCGCCGGGCCAGGCGCGCCGGTCTTGCGTTCAATCCCGCATTTGCGGGCGCCTACGATTTCACACGCGCGGCCGATTTCGGCGATCTGGTGCGGCAGTTCCTGGAAGGTCTTCCCGAGGGCGGCCTCGTGATGTGCCATCCCGGCTTCGTCGACGAGGTCCTCACCGGCCTCGACCCGATGACGGATGTCAGGGAGCGCGAGCATGCCTATCTCGCTAGCGACGCCTTTGCGCAGCTTCTCGCGACCAGCCACGTGACATTGCAATGAAACCGGCGAAATCGAGCCCGCGGGGCAGTCTGTCGCATACCGAAATTTAATCCGGCCGCCACTGTTGGGGCCACAATGGAACCCTACATTCCGCTTGCGCTTGTTTCGCGCGAGGGAGACAGACCATGACGCCGCAGGAACGCCAGCTCGTCGACGACCTCTTCGATCGACTTTCGAAACTGGAAAATGCACCGCGCGATCCCGACGCGATCGCCGCGATTTCGGACGGCCTCCGCAAGGCGCCGGGCGCAGTTTATGCGCTGGTGCAAACCACGCTGTTACAGGACGAAGCGCTGAAGCGCGCGCATAACCGCATCCAGGAGCTGGAAGCGGCCCATGCGCCGGAGCAGTCCCAGTCCGGCGGCTTCCTCGACACCATGCGGGACACGCTGTTCGGCTCGAGCCCGTCGCGCGGCTCGGTTCCGAACGTGCCGCCGCGTGACGCGCGGCCGGTCTGGAACAGCGGCCAGGCGATGCAGCAGGCCCAGCCGGGCTACGGCCAGCCACCTTATGGTCAGGCCTACGGACAGGGACCAGGGCAAGGCTATGGCGCCCCGCCGGTCGGTGGTGGCGGCGGCTCCTTCCTGGGCACGGCAGCCGCGGCCGCGGCCGGTGTGGTCGGCGGCTCGCTGCTGCTCTCCAGCATCCGCGGCATGATGGGCGGACCGCATCAGCAGGCGTTTGGCGACACCAACGCCCTAGGTGACCGCAGCCCGTGGGGCGGCAGCGACCAGTCGGGCGGCTCACTTGCCCGCGATGCCGGCCTCAACGACATCGGCTCGAACCGTGATCGCGACGACTCGCGTCAGGGCTTCCTCGACCAGGCGTCGAACGATCGGGATAACAACGATCAAAGCGACGACGACAATAGCGACAGCAATGTCGACCTCGCCGACGACAGTGACTTCGGCGGCGGAGACGATGGCGGCAGCGATTACGCGTAAGGCTGCTCCTTCAAGCCAAAACGGCCACCTAAAGGGTGGCCGTTTTCATTTCGAATGCCAGGCGCTCACATCACCACGACCTTGGTGCCGACATTGACGCGGCCGTAGAGATCGATGACGTCCTCATTGCGCATGCGGATGCAGCCAGAGGAGACGTTGGTGCCGATGGTCCAGGGCTCGTTGGAGCCATGGATGCGGTAGAGCGTCGAGCCCAGATACATCGCGCGCGCGCCGAGCGGGTTTTCCGGGCCGCCTTCCATGTGCCGCGGCAGATCGGGGCGGCGTGCGATCATCTCCGCCGGCGGCGTCCAATCCGGCCATTCGCGCTTGGCCGTGATCGACTTCACGCCGCTCCAGGTGAACCCCTCGCGTCCGACGCCGATGCCGTAGCGCATCGCCCGACCGTTGCCCTCGACGAGATAGAGAAACTTGTTGTTGGAATCGACCACGATCGTGCCAGCGCTTTCCTTGCCGCTATAGTCAACAAGCTGTTTCTCGAATTTCGGATCGAACGAACGCTGCCGCGGATCGATTGCCTCCTGCTGGAGACCTGCGCCTTGCTGATATCCGCCCTGCATCTGCGGCTCGCCCATCGGCGGCAGGCGGCGTGGATCGTTGTAGGCGGGCTGCTGCTGATAGATCGGCTGCTGCGGCGCATAGGCCGGACCGCGGCCGGGCCCATCGCCGAACAGGAACTCGATGAAGCCGCCGCCCATATTGGCATTGGAGGCGACGCGCACCGGCGCCGGCGGCACATGCGGCTGGTAGAGCACCGCGGGCGGATCGTTCGGCACTGTATTGTCGAACGCGCTGGCGCGATCGGCGCCGACAAGGAAGGCGCAAGCGCTGCCGAGCAGCGCGACAGACATTTTCTTGAACATCGACGTACTCTGTACTGTTTCGTCTAGTTGCATTTGCCGCCGAACGCGGCTTGCTGTCCGCGTCCTCGACGTGGTCAATAAAGAGCAAACTCCGTTTCGTTTGGTAAACAGAAACGACGTTTCGATTCACCACGTCGCGCGCGGCGGGACAATTTGGCGGTCAGCGTTTATTTTCGATGAAGGGCGGAGCCTCATGGTTAATCGCCCGTTTGCATGTCGTCGCGCGCGGCCGCACGACAGTTCCTGCCGTGAACCTCGTGTTAAATTGCTTCTGCCTACAAAGACGCGTGAGTGAGGTGGGGGAGTTCCTGATGGCTGTTCACCGCAAGCGTTTTCGTGTCGAGGATATCGCCGGTGGCGAGATGCCAATTCTTGACGTAGCAGAAGAGGCAGGCCCGATGCATACCGAGATTATGGCGGAGCTGCGCGCAATCCGCGCACAGATGGCAAGGGGCACTGTGCCCATGTCCGGCAGCGCAGCCATGGCGGCGATCGACGCCTCCACGAACCAGGAGCTTTCCGACGCACGCACGATGCTCGAGACCTATCGGGCCCAGATCGAGCAGTGCGAGAAGCTGAAGGTCGAGCTCGACCTCATCCATGACGCCATCGACCGCACCAAGCGCGAGATCGCGACGCTGCACGGCAAGAGCTTTGACGGCGGCGAAATGGCCAAGGTCAATGGCGAGCTCGGCGCGGTGGTCGGCGGCACCGAACAGGCGACCCAGCAGATCCTCGAAGCCGCGGAGTCGATCGACCAGGCGGCCAGCGCGATGTCCAAGGTGCAATCGGCCGATCAACAGAAGCGGCTCGCCGACGACATCCAGGAACGCGTCATCTCGATCTTCGAGGCCTGCAACTTCCAGGACCTGACCGGCCAGCGCATCAGCAAGGTCATGGGCACGATGAAGTTCATCGAGCAGCACATCAATGCGATGATGGAAATCTGGGGCGGCGTCGACGCGATCAAGGCCCACGTGCCGGCGCAGGTGGACACCCGCAGCGACGACGACAAACTGCTCAACGGCCCGAAGCTCGCCGGCGACGTCGGCCACGCCTCGCAGGACGACATCGACGCGCTGTTCGACTAAGCGACGCGACAGACGGAAAGCAAACGCCGGCGAGAAGCCGGCGTTTTTTCGTCATTGCGAGCGCAGCGAAGCAATCCAGAGTCCCTCCGCGGAAGCAGTCTGGATTGCTTCGTCGCACCAGCGCAAAATTGCTTCGCAATTTTGTCGCGGGCTCCTCGCAATGACGAGCGGTTAGAGCTCGGCCCGCCTCACGCCCTCGGCGCGCAGCGGACGTAGACCATGTTGCCGTAGCGGGTGGCGGCGTCCTTGTCGACGAAGCGGGTGATCATGACGCGGCCGTCGAAGGAGACGATCTCGCGGTCCTGCTCGCCCGGCGTCGGGCCGGGGGGGCCGATATAATTCTTGCCGCCCGCCGAGCCCTTCAGCCGCAATTCCTGCGGCGTGGCCTGGTCGGCGAGATGCATGACCACGCCGCCGGAGGTGCCGGCGCCGATCACGTAGGGATTCTTGCACTGGGCGCGCGCGGCCGCCTCGGTGCGGGCGCGGTCGGCCGGGTTCTGGAACGAGGCGAGACCCCAGCGGCCGACGATCTCGTCGCCGCGGATCGAGGCTGGCATTTCCGGCCCGGTGCCCGGCTCGGCCTCGGGCGCCGGCTGGGACGAGGAAAAGGACGGCAGGCTCATGCCGCCGCCGCAGGCGCCGAGCAGCAGCGCCAAGCAAGAGGCCGCCGCCAGATTGGCAACCGTGCGCGCGTGAGCTGAACTGATCATGGCATTCCCCCGAACAAGACCATGGCCGCATCCCTCCCGCAGCCAAGCGCAAAACCGCAGCCGTAGCAATGACGTCTTAATATACGCCCGCGCCGGAATCGAGTTTCCGTAGACACCATCCTATATCCGCCTCACCAATCGCTTAACCACCTTTGCTTGACAGGATCGCAGTCAAGCCATATCCCCTGCGCACTATTAGCACTCGGAAAGACCGATTGCTAAGGGGCGCCGTTTGATCCTCGGGCAGAGGATGGACGGGAGCGCCGCCCTCACCCACCTCCGCTACTTTCGGAAAACTGAGCCTCCAAAGGGAAACGTCATGGCTAAGTCCAAATTTCGTCCGCTGCATGACCGTGTCGTGGTCAAACGTATCGATGCCGAGGAAAAGACCAAGGGCGGCATCATCATCCCCGACACCGCCAAGGAAAAGCCGTCCCAGGGCGAAGTCGTCGCCGTCGGCCCCGGCGGTCGTGACGAGGCTGGCAAGCTGATCCCGATCGACCTCAAGGTCGGCGACCGCGTGCTGTTCGGCAAGTGGTCGGGCACCGAGGTCAAGATCGACAACGAGGAGCTCCTGATCATGAAGGAGTCGGACATCATGGGTGTGATGGCCTAAGGCCAGACGCCTGAACAGCCGCTGAATGCCATGCCCGGATCATCAGGTCCGGGCATCCATCATTCCGCAGCACAGCATCAAACAAGACACATCACGACATAACAGGGATTGCAGACCATGGCTGCCAAGGAAGTCAAGTTTTCCGGAGACGCGCGCGATCGCATGCTGCGCGGTGTCGACATTCTCGCCAACGCCGTCAAGGTGACGCTCGGCCCCAAGGGCCGCAACGTCGTCATCGAGAAGTCGTTCGGCGCGCCGCGCATCACCAAGGACGGCGTCACCGTCGCCAAGGAGATCGAGCTCGAGGACAAGTTCGAGAACATGGGCGCCCAGATGGTGCGTGAGGTCGCCTCCAAGACCAACGATCTCGCCGGCGACGGCACCACCACCGCGACCGTGCTGGCCCAGGCCATCGTGCGCGAAGGCGCCAAGGCGGTTGCTGCCGGCATGAACCCGATGGATCTCAAGCGCGGGATCGATATTGCGGTGACGGCCGTGGTCAAGGACATCGAGAAGCGCGCCAAGCCGGTCGCCGCTTCCTCCGAGGTCGCCCAGGTCGGCACCATCTCGGCCAACGGCGACGCCGCCATCGGCAAGATGATCGCGCAGGCGATGCAGAAGGTCGGCAACGAGGGCGTCATCACCGTCGAGGAAAACAAGTCACTCGACACCGAAGTCGACATCGTCGAGGGCATGAAGTTCGACCGCGGCTATCTCAGCCCCTACTTCGTCACCAACCCCGAGAAGATGACCGCCGAGCTCGAGGACGCCTACATCCTCCTGCACGAGAAGAAGCTCTCGGGCCTGCAGGCCATGCTGCCGGTGCTGGAAGCCGTGGTGCAGTCGGGCAAGCCGCTCGTCATCATCGCCGAGGACGTCGAGGGCGAGGCGCTGGCGACCCTGGTCGTCAACCGCCTGCGTGGCGGCCTCAAGGTTGCGGCCGTCAAGGCGCCGGGCTTCGGTGACCGCCGCAAGGCCATGCTGGAAGACCTCGCGATCCTGACCGGTGGCCAGCTGATCTCCGAAGATCTCGGCATGAAGCTCGAGAACGTCACGGTGAAGATGCTCGGTCGTGCCGGCAAGGTCGTGATCGACAAGGAGAACACCACGATCGTCAAGGGCGCCGGCAAGAAGCCGGAGATCGAGGCCCGCGTCGGCCAGATCAAGGCCCAGATCGAGGAGACCACCTCGGACTACGACCGTGAGAAGCTTCAGGAGCGTCTCGCCAAACTCGCCGGCGGCGTCGCGGTGATCCGCGTCGGCGGCGCGACCGAGATCGAGGTCAAGGAGAAGAAGGACCGCGTCGAGGACGCGCTCAACGCCACCCGCGCCGCGGTGCAGGAAGGCATCGTCCCCGGCGGCGGCGTGACGCTGCTGCGCGCCAAGAAGGCTGTGGGGCGTCTCACCAACGCCAATGCCGACGTGCAGGCGGGCATCAACATCGTGCTGAAGGCGCTGGAAGCTCCGATCCGCCAGATCTCGGAGAATGCCGGCGTGGAGGGCTCGATCGTGGTCGGCAAGATCCTCGAGAACAAGTCCGAGACCTTCGGCTTCGACGCCCAGACCGAGGACTATGTCGACATGATCGAGAAGGGCATCATCGATCCCGCCAAGGTGGTGCGCACCGCGCTGCAGGACGCCTCCTCCGTGGCCGGCCTGCTGGTGACCACCGAGGCCATGGTCGCCGAAGCGCCGAAGAAGGAAGCCCCGCCCGCGCCGGCCGGCGGCGGCATGGGCGGCTTCTGAGCCCATCCTCACCCGATAGCGTTGCGAAGGCCGCCTCCGGGCGGCCTTCTTTTTTGCCGATCATGCTGCACGCTTTCCGATTCAACCGGCGGCCAAAACCCACTACGGTGGCGCCCGATTCCATTCGTTCGAGGATTTCGTCAATGCGCGCGCTTCTGGTTTGTTCGACCGCCCTTTTGGCGGCCCTGCTCGCCGTCTCTCCCGAGGTCGCCTCCGCCCAGATGAAGCTGTCGCCGAAGGCCACGGCGCCCGGCGGCATGGAGACGCGCTATTTCACCTCGATCGACGGCCTGATGGATGGCAATGCCGACGTGATCCTGAAGGAGACGCGGCAGGGCAAGACGGTCACCGCAGCCGTGCTCGACGTCTGCTACCCCGTCGCCAAGAACTCCGACCGCAAGGACCGCTTCGTCGTTAATCTCCAGATCGCAGGCCAGACGCTGAGCGGCACGACCTCGAGCCTCGGCGCCAAGGCGCCGGTCACCGTCAAGCTGACGCGCAAGCCGACCGGCGACACCTTCGAGTTCCGCGGCCAGATCGGCATCGGCCAGGCCGTGACCGAAGTGACCTCGCCTGACAATGCCGATCTCAGCGAGAAGGAATTTTTGGACAACCAGACCACCGACGACGGCATTACGCCCCAGCCGAAGGATTTTACCGAAGTCTCGCCCGAAGCGATCGCGGTCAAGGTCAAGCTGGATAACGCGACCGACTTCCTGAAGAGCCTCAGGGGCCAGGACGTCGAGGTGACGCTGGCAAGTCTCAGCGTCGGCTGCGATGCGCTGCGCGCCGGCGAGCAGACCATCAACATGTCGGTCGATCCGGAGCGCTCGGCCGCACTGCTCGCGAAATTCAAGGCGATGCCGGGTGTCACCGCCGCCGGCTGGACCGCAGGGCTGGCGGAGATGGACCGCACCATCCGCATCCCCGCCGCCGACTGGCGCGACGGCGACAAGATCAACCGCGACAAGCTTGCCACCGCGGTGGCTGGCGTGCTGGGCAAGACGCTTGCGGCAAAGCCGGTCTCGCAGAGCTTCAACGCCGCCACCGGCAAGCTCAAGCTCGTCTTCAAGCGTCCGAACCAGGATTTCCCCGCGCTCGATCTCACCGACACGATCGAGGTCTCGGGCCTCGTCTCCGCCGACAAGCCGGGGCCGACCGACAGACTGATGGTCTGGATCGGCAGCCCTTCGACCACGACCGCCGATGAGAGCAGCGGCGCGAAGCTCAACGTGTCGGATGAGGCGAGCGCCGATGAGGAAGGCGACCAGCCCGACGACAACGGCTCGATCGAGGCGCTCGCCAGGGAGCTGAAGGGCCAGCGCTGGGACGCCGACAAGTCGGTGTGGAAGTAGGGCGCACACAACAACGCGCTGTCATCGCCCGGCTTGGCCGGGCGATCCAGTACTCCGAGACGATTGTGATTGAATAGATAGGCCGCGGCATACTGGATTCCCCGCCTTCGCGGGGAATGACCAGAGCGGGCCTCAATTCCCGTTGGTACGAAAACGCAGTGGCTTCGGGCCGATCAGCGTGAGCACGTCGCCCTGACGCTTCCAGGTCTCGGCAGCGGCGAGAGCGGCGACGAGATCGTCATCGGCCTGGGCCTTTGCCGGCGGACAGGAGCGATCCTGAATTGCGCCGGGAACGAAAATCACGGTGTTGCCGGCCACCGAGAACTGTCCCTTGCCGCCCTTGCACCAGAGCTCGATCACGACCTCGCCATTGTCACCGATCTCGATGTTCGGAATTCGTTTCGAACCGGGCTGCGGCACGGCCTCCAACGTCATCTCGGCACCGAAGGGAAAGCCCTCCTGCGCACGCGCGACTGTGGACATCGCAAGCACCGCGGCCGCCGCACATACCATCCGCTTGAACGAAACCATGAGACCTCTCGATCGACCTGACTCACCGGGTCTTCTATAAGACAGCGAAGCCTTTGAGAAGATTCGTCGATCCAAGACACAAAAAATCCCCGCGAGCCGAGACCCGCGGGGATTTCATTGTAACACGCCTCCCCGTTACTTCAGCACCAGCGCGGTGAACGGCCAGACGTAGGCCTGCAACGTCACGAGCACGCCGACCAGGCAGGCCAGCACGATCGAGTGCCAGAACACGAAGCGCAGGATCGTGCCTTCGTGGCCGTACCATCTGGTGGCGGTGGAGGCGACAACGATCGATTGCGCGTCGATCATCTTGCCCATCACGCCGCCGGACGAGTTCGCCGCCGCCATCAGGATCGGCGACAGGCCGATCTGCTGCGAGGTGATTTTCTGGAGGTTGCCGAACAGGATGTTCGATGCGGTATCCGATCCGGTCAGCGCCACGCCCAACCAGCCGAGCAGCGTGCCGAAGAAGGGATAGAGCACACCGGTCGCGGCGAAGGCGAGACCGAGCGTGGCGTCGACACCGGACAGGCGGGTGAGCGTGCCGATCGCGAGCATCGCTGAGATCGTGATCAACGAGATCGCACACAGCCGGATGGTGCGGCCGTACTCGGTCAGCAACCTGCCAGGACCCACGCCCATCAGGAAGCCGGAAATGATCGCCGCGATCAGCATGCCAGTGCCGGTGAACGACAGGTAGGTGAAGCTGAACACCGCACTCTCCTTGGTCGGCCCTGGCGCGACCGGCGGCATCTTGTTGATCATCTGGTGCAGTTCGGGAACGGCGTAGTTCCAGGTGAAGATCCCGTTCGCCCAGGTCTTGAAGGCGCCATTACCCCAGATCAGCATGACGATGCAGACGATGATCCACGGCAACAGCGCGCTCCACAGCTCGGCCTGCGTGAGCGGAGTTTTGTCGAGCGGCGTTGTCGTGCCCATATGCGATACCGATTCGTCGCGGCCGCGCAGCGCAGCCGAGAGCCACAGCTGCTTCGGCTGCCACACCTTCAGGAACAGGATCAGCGCGCCCATCGAGATCAGCGACGCCCCGATGTCGACGATCCAGGGATTGATGTAGTTCGAGATCACGAATTGCGGGACCGCGAACGACACGCCGGTGACGAGGATCGCCGGCCAGATGTCCTTCATGCCCTTCCAGCCCGCGAACGCCCACACCACCCAGAACGGTACGATCAGCGAGAAGAATGGCAATTGCCGTCCGACCATGGCGCCGAGGATGTAGGGATCGAGCCCCGTGACCGAGGCAAGGCCCTGGATCGGCGTGCCCAGCGCGCCATAGGCGACCGGCGCCGTGTTGGCGATCAGCGACAGGCCGGACGCCGCGAGCGGCGAGAAGCCGAGCCCGATCAGCACGGCGCCGGTGATTGCGACCGGTGTGCCGAAGCCCGAGGCCCACTCGAAGAAGGCGCCGAACGAGAAGGCAATCAGCAGCAATTGCAGCCGCCGGTCCTCGGTGACGCCGCCGACCGCGCGCTTCAACAGCTCGAACCGCCCGGTCGTCACCGTCACCTGGTAGAGGAAGATGACGTTGAGAACGATCCAGCCGATCGGAAAGAAGCCGGTCACAATGCCGAGGATCGAGGCGCGGATCGACATGTTCACCGGCATGGTGAAGATGAAGATCGTGATCAGGTTGGTCACGATCACGGCGATAACAGCTGCGATATGGGCCTTGACGCGCCCGCTCGCGATCAGGACCAGCAGCGTGACGACGGGTATCGCCGCCGCGATCGTCGACAGCACGGGGCTGTGCAGCGGATCATAGATTTGATTCCACATGGTCTTCCTCCCCCACGCGTTTATGTGGCAGGCCGGCCAGCGTGGGCGGCGGGCCTGCTCGACGTTGGAAGCGATAACCCCCGAGTTGGACGCGAATTCCTCGCGAAAGCCGCGGTTCCCGCCTGCTCACAAGCTCGCGAAAATCTGGCAGCCCCCACCCCACGCCGTTATGCCCATGCTAGGGTTGCAAGCCGCGGCTAGCCAACGCAAATTGCAGAACTTGCGACTTTAGTCTAAGCGCACCCACTTTCTGCCATGCCCTCAGCCGCTTGGCTTTGGCGCCGCTGTGCATATCCGTCAGGAGATCGCCCTCTGTGAGAAACATCAGCGCCACGCTCGCGACCGTCTGGCGAATCGCCGGCCCCTATTTCCGATCGGAGGACAAATGGGCCGGCTGCGGCCTGCTCGGCGTCGTCGTCGCAATGGAGCTGGCGCTCGTCGCGATCAATGTGCTGCTCAATCAGTGGCAGAACCGGTTCTACAGCGCGCTCCAGGCCTACGATCTGAATGAGTTCGTCATGCAGGTCTGGATCTTCCTCGGCCTTGCCTTCACCTACGTGGCGCTGGCCGTCTACAAGCTCTACCTGAACCAGTGGCTGCAGATCCGCTGGCGGCGATGGCTGACCCAACATTATCTCGGCGAATGGCTCGACGGCGCCACGCATTATCGCATGCAGCTGAAGGGCGACGCCGCCGATAACCCGGACCAGCGTCTCACCGAGGACGTCACCAACTTCGTCGAGCAAACGCTCGTCCTCGGTCTCGGCCTGCTGTCGTCGATCGTGACGCTGGCATCGTTCATCGTCATCCTCTGGGGTCTGTCCAACAGGGCGCCCCTGCATATTTACGGCACCGATATCGTCATCCCGGGTTTCCTGGTCTGGTGCGCGCTGGCCTACGCGCTCCTGGGTACGGCACTGACGCACTGGATCGGCGCGCCGCTCATCAATCTTTATTTCGAGAAGCAGCGCTACGAGGCCGACTTCCGCTTCAACCTGATCCGCGTGCGCGAAAATTCCGAGCAGATTGCACTCTTGAAGGGAGAGAGCGCGGAGCGAGGTCATCTCCTTCAGCGCTTCGGCTACGTCATCGGCAACTGGTATGCGATCATGAGCCGGACCAAGCGCCTCACCGCCTTCACGGCGAGCTACGGTCAGGCTGCGACGATCTTTCCCTATGTGGTGGTCTCGCCCGCCTACTTCGCCAAGAGCATCCAGCTCGGCGACATGATGCAGACCGGCTCGGCGTTTGGCCAGGTGCAGGATGCGCTGTCCTTCTTCGTCACGGCCTATCGAACAATCGCGGAATGGCGCGCGATCGTCGCGCGTCTCGACGGCTTCGAGATGTCGGTCGATGCCGCGGCAAACCTGCCGGCGCATGAGGCGACGATCGAACTCAGAGCGGCAGGCGGCAGCCGCAATATCGGCCTCGAGAAGCTCTGCGTGTATCTCCCCAACGGCACGCCGCTGGTCGCAGCCGACGGCTTCGCCATCCAGGCGCCGGAGCGCGTGCTCGTGACCGGGCCGTCGGGCTCCGGCAAGTCGACCCTATTTCGCGCCATCGCCGGCATCTGGCCGTTCGGCACAGGCACCATCGCCATCCCCGCGCAGGCGAAGCTGATGATGCTGCCGCAACGCCCCTATTTCCCGGTCGGCGCGCTGGGTGACGCCGTGATCTATCCCGCAGCACCCGGCGCATTCCAGGCCACCCAGATCCGGGACGCGTTGATCGCGGTCGGCCTGCCCGACCTCGCCGAACGGCTCACTGAGGACGGCCACTGGAACCGGATGCTGTCGCTCGGTGAGCAGCAGCGCCTCGGGCTCGCCCGCGCGCTGCTGCATGGGCCGGACTATCTCTTCCTCGACGAAGCCACCGCCTCGCTCGACGAGGCATCCGAGGCGCGGCTCTACCGGCTGCTGGCGGAGAAGCTGCCGCAGGCCACCATCGTCTCGATCGGCCATCGCTCGACGCTCGACGCCTTCCACACCCGCAAGGTGGCGATGGCAAAGGACGGCGCGATCCATGTGCTGGGCAATGGCAGTGCGCCGGCCGAGCCAGAGCCGAGCGCGGCGCGCTGAGCGCGCAGGAAGCGGCGCCCAAAACAAAAGGGCGGCAGATTGCTCTGCCGCCCCCGTTAGTCGTCTCGGGACAAACTTACTTCAGGTTGGTCATCGCCGTCAGGTCGAAGGACAGCTTGGCGATACCGGCCGTGCCGCACCAGTTGGAGCCGACGCCGGTCGGGTTGATCGCAGTGACGTTGGTGGTACCGGAGCCGTTGAAGGCGCTGGTGAAGGCGTTGCAATTGCCCTTGTTCAGGTCGGTGTCGGAGTAACGCAGGTCCAGCGTGAACACCTTGTAGGTGAAGCCGATGCCGACGTTCCAGGTGTTGTAGTCGGCGTACTTGATGCCGTTCGGGAACGGCCCGGCAAAGCCGGGATTGGTGAAGGTCGTGCCGTAGAAGGAGTCGCTGGTGCCGAGGAACTGGCGACCGAACTCGCCCGACACATACATGCCGACGCCGCTCGAACCGAAGATCGTGCTGGGCGCAGTGTACTTGGCGGTGATCGAGGCGTAGTCGCCCCATGCGCCGGAGTTCAGGAAGTTCGGCGAGTAGTACTCGTTCAAGCCGACCGACCAGTTGTCGTTGATGGTGTAAGTGACCTTGCCGTAGACTTCGAAGAAGCTGACATCCTTCTTCATGACGTTGCCGTTGGGAAGGAAGTTCGCGAAGCATTCCGCGCTAATCGGGTTACCGCCCGCGTCGACAGCCAGGCCGCCGTTGCCGCCGTTGTAGCAGGTTCCGCCCGGATACAGGTAGCCCCAGACGCCGATGTCGAAGGCGAACGCGCCGAAGGTCGGGCGGATACCGCCATAGACGTCGATTTCGGCCGCAGCGCGGTTGGCGAAGGAGATGCTCTCCCCGGACACGCCGATATAGAGCTGGAGGTCCTTGTTGATGTTGTAGCGGGGCTCGAAATAGGCGGCGACCGACGGCTTGTGGTTCGACTGGGTCACGCCGCGGAAGATGTAGTCGCTCATGATCGCGCCGCCGAAGGCGATATCCCAGGGATCAAACGCGGGCGGCGGCGGAGCCTTCAGTGCCTTCACATGCAGATCTGCCGCGAAAGCCGAACCCGTCACCATTGCCAGCGCCGTTGCTAACAAAGTCACTTTTTTCATTTCGATCCCCATCACCAGTTCTAGACCCCGGTCGAGTTCCGGAAGCCCCCCGGGGCCACCCGACCTGATTGCAAATTTCGTTACCGCCGCAATCTGGATTGAGGGATGTGAACCGTGAAGCAAAAAACACGGGCATCTGCCGACTTTTTGGGCGTTCTGACGATTCCACGAAAGGTTGTTGGCCGGTGTTGCTTCCCGATCACATTATTTTCACTCCAAAGTGCACAGAGCCGTCCGGGATACTACGTAGGTCCGCGGCACCGTGGCGCGCGTGCCACGAATCAGCTGACTCAAAAAAGGGCAGCCTCCGGCCGCAGCCGGAGCGGCGATGCAAAAAGGCCGCAGCGTTACCGCCGCGGCCTTCCTGTTGTCGATCATGGTCGGGGAATGAAGTCGGCCCTTGGGCTGAGCTTGGGCCCAACCTTGAGGCCTAACCTTGTCCTTCGGCCGGCGTCGGTTCCGCAGAAGACGAAGGCATCGCCCAGCTTGTCTCGGCGGCAGGCTCGGGTGCCGGTGCTGCCACTGGAGCTGCCGGCTTCGGCGCGGGAGCTGCCTTCGCCTTCTTCGGTGCGGCTTTCTTGGCGGCCTTCTTCGGCGCGGCCTTCTTCACGGCCTTCTTGGCCGCAGCCTTCTTTGCCGTCTTCCTGGCGGCCTTCCTCGGCGCAGCCTTCTTGGCCGATTTCTTCGCAGACTTCTTAGCGGATTTCTTGGCAGACTTCTTGGCGGACTTCTTGGCCGCCTTCTTCTTCGTCGCCTTCTTCGCCGCTACAACCTTCTTGGCCTTTTTGGCCTTCTTGCTTTTTTTCTTACTCGATTTCGCCATCGTGATCCTCCTGTTGCCGCCGTACAATGGTCGATCGGGCGCCCTTCAGCCGTCACCTCCGGACGAAAGCTCAGCGCGACGCATCCAGTGCCGGTCGCGCCCCGCCCGTAGCCCAATCGAGAAGCTCAATCGTGTGTACGACCGGGACTGACGTGCCACTGGCAATCTGCACCATGCAACCGATATTGCCCGCGGCAATCATGTCCGGCTTGACACTCGCGATGTTGGCAACCTTGCGATCGCGCAACCGGCCCGCAAGCTCAGGCTGGAGAATGTTGTAGGTCCCCGCCGAACCGCAACACAAATGGCTCTCCGGGACATCTTTCACCACGAATCCATTCTTGGAAAGCAATTCTTTCGGAAGCCCCGTGATTTTCTGCCCGTGCTGCAACGAACACGCGGAATGATAGGCGACGACGATGTCGTCTTGCCGTGCAGTCGTTTGCAATCCGAGGCCCGCGACGTATTCGGTGATGTCCTTCGCAAGCGCGGACACTTTTGCAGCATCGGCTGCGAACGCGCCGTCCTCGCGCAGCAGATAGCCGTAGTCCTTGATCACCGTGCCGCAGCCGGACGCAGTCACCAGGATGGCGTCGAGCCCCTCGCCAGCGGCTTCCTTCTGCCATGCCGTGACGTTGGCCCGGGCCCGGCCCAGCGCGTCATCGTCGTGACCGAGGTGATGGGTCAGCGCGCCGCAGCATTGCTCGTCCCTGACCAGGACGACCTCGATGCCGTGACGGGTCAGCAGGCTGATGGCGGCCTGGTTGATGCGCGGCGCCAGCACCTGCTGGGCGCAGCCTTGGAGCAGCGCGACCCGGCCGCGCTTCTTGCCAAGCGCAGCGAACACGCTGCCCGGACGCGCGCCCGGCGCCGGCAGCCGCCCTGGGGCCAGCGCCAGCATCGCCTTGAGGCGCTGGATCAGGCCGGGCGTGGCCGAGGGCCGCGGGGTCGGCAGGAAGACGGCAAAGGGCCGGGCCAACTGCGCCAGCCGCATGCTGATGCGAAACCGCTGCGGGTCGGGCAGCACGAAGGCCAGCACCTGGCGCAGCAGCCGCTCGGTCAGCGGCCGCTGATAGCGCTGCTCGATCCTGACACGGGCCTGATCGACGAGGTGCATGTAGTTCACCCCGGAGGGACAGGTCGTCATGCAGGCCAGGCACGACAGGCAGCGGTCGACATGCTTGACCACCTCGGCCGTCGGCGCCTGGTCCTTCTCCAGCATCTCCTTGATCAGATAGATGCGGCCGCGCGGGCTATCGAGCTCGTCGCCGAGCAGCACATAGGTCGGACAGGTCGCGGTGCAGAAGCCGCAATGAACGCAGGCGCGCAGGATCTTGTCGGCTTCCGCGATGTCGGGGTCGGCGAGCTGCGCGAGTGAGAATTCGGTCTTCATGCCGCAGTGCCCCGCGTCAGCCGTCCCCGGTTCAAAATGGATTTTGGATCGAAACTGGTGCGGACCCTATCGCTCAGCGCGGCAATGCCGGGCGCCTGCGGATGGAACACGTCGATCGTCCGCCTCACGTCCTCGGCCGCCCGGATCAGCGTGGCGTGCCCGCCGACGGCGTTGGCGCGCTGGCGCACCGCCGGGGCGTGCGCGTCGCTCTTCGGCGGAAGCGCGGCCCAGATCAGGCCGCCGCCCCAATCGTAGATCACGTCGCCGCCGGTCTCGCGCGCCAATTGCGTGCCGAGCGCCGCGCCCGAAGCCGGCGGACAGACGATCCGCCACACCGGCCAGCCGCCAAGCGCGCCGCCGGCCGCGAACGGCAGCACGTCGCGGATGGTGGCCCACAGCGTGGATGACGCTGCGTCCTCGATCAGCGTTGCGGTTCCGAACGGCGCCAGCAATTCGAGGAGCGAGCCGGCGCGATGGGCGGCGGAGGCCGTGATGCCCTCGAGCCGCAGCACCGTCAACGCCTCGCCCTGGCCGGCGATATCGCCAAGCCCGTCGGTCTTGGCGCGGTAGGCCGATTTCGGCAGATGCGCGGCGGCGGAGACGTCGAAGGGCGAGCCGAGGGCCGCAATCATCGCCTTGTTAGCGGCGGCATCGTCGAGCCCGCGCAGCAGCAGCGTCCGCTCGGCCTCGGGCTTTGGCATTACCTTCAGCGTCACTTCGGTCATCACCGACAGCGTGCCCCAGGAGCCAGCAAGCAGCTTGCAGAGGTCGTAACCTGTGACGTTCTTCACCACCTTGCCGCCGGTCTTGAAGCTGTCGCCGAAACCCGAGACCGCATGCGCCCCCAGGAGATGGTCGCGCGCCCCGCCCGCCTTGATCCGGCGCGGGCCGGCCAGCCCGGCCGCGATCATGCCGCCGATGGTGCCTGATACGGGCGTGCCGAGCAGCGGCGCCGTGTTGATCGGCTCGAAGGCGAATTGCTGGTTCTTGGCATCGATCAGCGACAGCACGTCGGCCAGCGGTGCGCCGGCCTGGAGCGTCACGATCAATTCATTGGGCTCGTAGGAGGTGATGGCGTTGAGCGCGGAGACATCGAGCACGGCGTTGGTCGCCATCGCATGCCCGATGCTGCGCTTGGAGCCATGACCGATGATCTCGAGCGGCTGCTCATTGGCAATCGCCGCGCGCACCACCTCTTCGACGTCTTTGGCGTCTCTGACCCTGAGCGTATCCACGCGTCTAGCGGGTAACGAAATTTGGCCCCAAAATCAAATGCGGACACCGAACAGGGAGCGGAATGCGTCAAGCCCGGTATCGGTGATCTCGACCGAGCGCCCCTGCGGCCTGCGGCGGATCCAATCCCGCTGGAACGCCAGCTCAGCGAGTGCCGCACCTGCCCGCCCTGCCAGATGCGGCCGGCGTTCGCTCCAGTCAAGACAGGGCCGGCACAGCACCCGCCGATGCCGCGACGACGGGCGGAGATCAATACCGAAACTGCCGAGGAACGCCGTGCCCGCTTCCGTCAGCCCACCAACCTCCTGGTCGAGAACCAGATATTCGCGCTCCCGCAGCGCGTCCGCGAGGGCGACACCGAGCTCGCCCGCGAGGTGATCGTAGCAGGTCCTCGCTTGCCGCATCGCGGCATCGATCCGTGCCGGCGGCCGCGTGGCTTGCGGACCTGTTACGGCGACCGTCATCATGCCCTCCAGGACCTGCGCGACGAGCGGTGTGGCCAGCCGGTACAACCGGCGCGGCCCCCGCCGCTCGACTTTCAGAAGCGCGTGCTGCACCAGCCGGCCGAGATGCCAGCTCGCCGTCTGCGGCGTGACGCCGGCGACCAGCGCCAGCTCGCCCGCGGTCTGCGCGCGTCCGTCCATCAGCCGCGACAGGATCAGGGCCCGGCCGGGATCGGCGATCAGGGCCGCCAGGTCGGCGAGCTCGCGTGCGATGGTCGGCATGGCCGGCTCCGGCATGTGACGAAAACCCATCCTGCTTGTCGCACTGGACGTCGCCGCAACGTTTCGATCAGGATCGAAATGTTCACGACATCGACACTTCGATCACCGGCGAAGCCAACCGGCAAGACATCGCGAGATGGTCGCAGCGATCGCGATCGAAGACGAAGCAAGGGAGGCACAGATGGAGCGATCGAGACATGCGCGGCCGGCACCGCGCGCACATGGAGCGTTCAGCCGCAGGTCAGTGATCCGCGCCTGCGGCACCGTCCTGGCGATCCATCTCTCGCCATGGACGGCGGCATCATCTCAGGCACAGGAGCAAGGAGCAAAGACAATGAACCACTATGCAACACAGAAATCGATCAGCGACGCCGTCGACGGCGGCGGCCTGCTCGTGGTCGCGCAATGGGAGGCCAAGCCCGGCGAGGCCGACAGGATCGCAGCCATCCTCGATCGCTTCCTGCCGGAGGCACAGCGCGAGGACGGCGTCAAGCTGTTCCTGATCTCGCGGGCTACGGACAATCCGGCGCAGTTCCTGTTCTACGAGCTGTTCCGCGACGAAGCCGCGTTCAAGACCCACCAGGAGAGCGCGCATTTCAAGACCTACATCGCCGGCGAAGCGCTGCCGCTGCTGGCGAAGCGTGAGCGCGCGCAATACGGGCTGCTGTAAACGCTCGTGGAGGGAAGCGCTCGCGTCGCAAGCTCTTCCCTCCATAAGATCCTAGAACCGCGGAATGTCCGGGAACGCAACTTTACCGGCATGCACATGCATGCGGCCGAGCTCGGCGCAGCGGTGCAGGGTCGGAAACACTTTTCCTGGGTTGAGCAGGCCCTGGGAGTCGAAGGCGCATTTCAGCCGCTGCTGCTGGTTGAGGTCGATCTCGGTGAACATGTCGGGCATGAGATCACGCTTCTCGATGCCGACGCCATGCTCGCCGGTGAGCACGCCGCCGAACTCGACGCAGGCGCGCAGGATGTCGGCACCGAAGGCTTCGGCGCGCTCGATCTCGCCGGGCTTGTTGGCATCGTAGAGGATCAGCGGATGCAGATTGCCGTCACCGGCGTGGAACACGTTGGCGCAGCCGAGCTGGTATTTTTCCGAGAGCGCGCGGATGCGGGCGAGCGCCTTCGGCAGCGCGCCGCGCGGGATCGTGCCGTCCATGCAGAGATAGTCGGGCGAGATGCGCCCCACCGCGGGAAACGCAGCCTTGCGGCCGGCCCAGAACAGATTGCGCTCGGCCTCCGAGGTCGAGATCTGGCAGGTGGTCGAGCCGCAGCCATTCGCAATGGTCTCGACGTGCGTGATCAGCTCGTCGACCTCGATCTTGGGACCGTCGAGCTCGATGATGAGCAGCGCCTCGACGTCGAGCGGATAGCCGGCATGGACGAAGGCTTCGGCGGCATGGATCGCGGGCTTGTCCATCATCTCCATGCCGCCGGGAATGATGCCGGCGCCGATGATGCGCGCCACGCATTCGCCGGCCGCCTCGACCTGCGCGAAACCGACCATCAGCGCGCGCGCCGTCTCCGGCTTCTGCAGGATGCGCACCGTGATCTCGGTGATGACGCCGAGCAGACCTTCTGAGCCGGTAATGACGCCCATCAGGTCGTAGCCGGAATTTTCGCACCCCTTGCCGCCGATGCGCAGGATCTCGCCGCTCATCAGGACAAATTCGCAACCGAGCACGTTGTTGGTGGTCATGCCGTATTTGAGGCAATGCACGCCGCCGGAATTTTCCGCGACATTGCCACCGATCGAGCAGGCGATCTGCGAGGACGGATCGGGCGCGTAATAGAAGCCGGCATGCGCGACCGCCTGGCTGATCGCGAGATTGGTGACACCGGGCTCGGTGACGACGACGCGATTGTCGAAATCGATCTCGCGGATGCGCTTGAACTTGCCGAGACCCAGCAGCACGCCGTCCTCCAGCGGCAACGCGCCGCCGGATAGCGAGGTGCCGGAGCCGCGCGGCACCACCTTGATGCCGTGGGCGGCACAATATTTCAGGACGAGCGAGACCTGCTCGGTGGTATCGGGCAGCACCACGACCATCGGCGGCTGCCGATAGGCGGTCAGCCCGTCGGATTCATAGGCCCGCATCTCGGCAGGCGTATCGATCACGCCCTCGCCGGGCACGATCGCGCGCAGTGCAGTAACGATCTCGGCGCGGCGCGCGAGCACGGCCTGATCGCTCGCAGGCATCATGATGGCCATGACTTGTCCTTCCGGCTCACGCCGCAGTGTCGATTTGTCGCGACAAATCAACCACGTCCGGGGCCGTTTGGGTAGGCCATCCGAAAGTCGGAGCAACGATCTTCCGGCGAGTTCGCTCTGGGACAAGTGGGAAATCATGAAACCTGTCATGGTTTCGCGGCTTGTCCAAGCCGAGCGGGCCGTGCCAAAACCGGCAGGGTTCGACGATCGCCGACCGAATAAGACCCCACCGGGAAAGAGACGAAGAGCACCCTATGAAAAAACTGACTTTTGGCGCGCTGATGATCCTCACCGTCACTGCCACGGCCACCAGCGCGATGGCGCAGGATGCCGCGGCCGGCAAATCGTCGTTCAACAAATGCCTGGCCTGCCACGCCATCGGCGAAGGCGCCAAGAACAAGGTCGGCCCCGAGCTCAACGGCCTCGACGGCCGCAAGTCCGGCACCGCGCCGGATTACAGCTATTCGGACGCGAACAAGAATTCCGGCATCACCTGGAACGAGGCGCAATTCAAGGAATACATCAAGGACCCCAAGGCCAAGATCCCCGGCACCAAGATGGCGTTCGCCGGCATCAAGAACGAGACCGAGATCAACAATCTGTGGACCTATGTGTCGCAGTTCGACAAGGACGGGAAGATCAAGCAGTAAGCGGGTGAGCGGCGGCCGCTAATCCGCGGCCGCCTGCGCCGCGGCGACTTGACCGATCATTGTCTCGATCTCCGTCTTCACGAGATCCGGCACCGCGTTCTGCACCATGTGGCCGAGATCGGGCAGCACGATCAGCTTTGCGTTCGGCACCGCCGCTGCGAAGGGGCGCGCGTGGATGTCGGTCTTTACCGTCTTGTCGGGCTCGCCGGCGATGATCGTGACCGGCACCCTGATCTTGCCGTAGCGTGGAGCCTGCTCGGCCACCGACGCCTTCAGCGTCACCAGATCATAGGCATTGGCGATGAATTCGCGCGGACGCAGCAACAGCGGCGTCGCGGACTCCTTCACGAAACCGTCCGGCATCGTCTGCGGCAGGAAGACGCTGCGCGCGCCAGACTCGGCGACGAAATAGCCCAGTGGCAGCGTGATGGTGTAGGCGAGCAGCGGCCCAATCACCGGCATTGCGATGATCTCGTTGTAGCGGCCGACGCCGCCGCGCCAGGGATGGGTCACCGGCGCCAGCATCACGAGGCCGGCGACGCGGCTTGCGTGATCGAGCGCCAGCCGCGCGCCGAGCGCCCCGCTCCATGAATGCGCGACGAAGACGGCGCGATCGATCCCGAGCTTGCCAAGCGCCTCGTCGATCATCCGCGCCTGGATGTCCGGCGTCGAATCCTGCCGTCGCGCGCGCGTGCTCCAGCCATGGCCAGGACGGTCGATCAGGATGACGCGATGCTGCTTGGCCAGGAGGTCGCCGAGCGGATGCCGCATCACTTCGAGGTTGGAGCTCGCGCCATGCAGCATCACGATCGGAGGGCCGGCATCGCGCGGGCCGATGTCGACGACATGGAGCGTCGCACCGTCGACCTCGATCATCCGGCCCTGCGGCGGAAAGCTACGCTGCACGGCGACGATTCCGGCCTGCGTGACCACCGCCAGCAGAACCAGCGCGGTCGCAATTGACATCGCGATCATGGAGAAAGTCCGGGCAATCCAGGGCACATGGCAGCTACGGGTCTTAGCACACGGCAGTTTCGCCCGGTGGGCGTCAGCGCTTCCACCGGAAATGCCGGGGCTGTGGATATGTGCATAATCTCAATCTACAAAAACGGAATGAAATCAATGGCCTTCGCAGGCGACCCACAAGCCTCGGATCAGCTTCATGCAGTCGTCATGGCGGCTTCCTTATAATCGCCACGGTCGGTTCCGCCATCTAGGCGCGGGTGGGCGCCGATCCTCCTCGCAACCTCACGGCTGCGGGAAAGGCCGGCAGGATTTGTCCTGGCTTGAACCGGAGGATTTTTCGATGAGCTTGAGATCGAACGATACTGCAATCGACGAGATCGTCGCGAGCTGCAACGGCGACCTGCGCGGTGCCGTGCGGGCGCTGCTCCTGATCAATGAGCATCTCGAGACGGAGCTTGCAAAGGCTTACGCAGCGGCCGTTGATCGCGGTCTTGCCGAACGCGGCGGCAGCGTTCTGCACTAAGGCCTAGCCTGCGCCGTCCTCGGCCTTTTGCTCATCGGGCGTGAGTGCGGGACAGGCGCGAATGGTCGAGCGTGCCAGCTTGGCATCGTCCTTGGATTTGTAAGGACCGTCGCCGAACCAGATGTCGCCGTTGATGACCGGATTGCTGGTCACGATGTTGCATTTGCCGGTGGCGCGATTGCCGACCACCCAGAACAGTCCGTCGGCAAGGCCCATCGTTCCTGACGCCAGCAGCAAGCTGCAAGCAAAGATCAAACGCTTCATGGCTTTTGCTCCTGCCATGCAGGTAGGCCTGCGGCGGCGCCGGCAATAGTCCTTGCGACGTTGCGCCTCCGATCGTGGTTAATCGGCGGGCGCCACAACCGCTCAAGAAATGATCGAGTTAGAGGCTAGAGCGTTAGCCGATCAGGTTGCAAGTACCCTGCGGCCACGAAGTAGTTTGTGGATTCTGCGGGCGTGTAGGTGTCGACGATGCGACCAATAGCGTCCCAGAGACCATTGACCGTACGTTCGGCTGCCTTTCGCAAATTTGCTTTGAGCTTGGCGAATGCATTCTCGATCGGGTTGAG
>NZ_VSSR01000063.1 GCF_008123515.1 Bradyrhizobium cytisi | reverse complement strand
CTAATGGGTGTCACCGTAATTACAATTGACTTCCGGCGAGCACCGTACGGGATTTGTGGCGTTGACCGCGATGGCGTGCTCATCCTCCCGGTTCGGCCTGCCTCTCTCGTCGAAGAACGTCGTCGGCGAAGGCATGTGAGGGATGACGGGTGTCGCCACGCCGGTTTTGCGGGCGTACGTACATGATGACCGCTTCCGGAAACTCTGCCTTCACCTTCAGCGCGGCGGCGAGCGCGTCCTGTGCATCCAGGACGACATGGTCTGCCTTTCCTTCCAGCTTGAGCCCAACAGTAAATTGCATCCACAAACCTCCACGCCTTGAACCTCCACGCCTTACGCCGTTGCGGCGTCCTTCCGAAGCTCTTCCGGCCGGCACGGTCCCGGGCCAGAGCTTTTTCCGTTCCGATAGAATCGTAACGGAAGCTCTAGTTTTTTGTTTTGACGCGTTTTCTTCACGCGAACCGGTATCCACTTCGCTGGAAAACGCTCTAGCCCAGCGAGTTGATGATTTCCCGATAGGCGGCTTCGGGAAACGCCTTCAGCGTGCGCGTCCGGACGTTCCCCTGCATCCCTAGCTGCAGGCTGAAACGCGCCGCGACGGCGTCGTCCGGAGCTTCCAGGATGACGACCATGTCATAGTCACCCATGGTCAGGTAGAAGGATTTGATCTCGCCGCTCATATCCTTGAGAGCCTTCTTCGCAGCGTCCAGACGGCGTGGCGAGTCCTTCGCCTTCAGGATGCCTTGCTCGGTCCAATTTGCAAGCATGACGTAGGTGGTCATGGCCGTCCTCCTTCTGGCACGAAAGCAATGGTAGCTACGCCGTTGGGGCGAAAAACAAGACCCGGAGCAGATGCGTGTAGTCGGCTTCGAACACCATGATCGCCACGAAGACCAGCACCAGCACCGGCGGCAGCAGGATCGCGTAGGCCAAGGCCAGCCGCTCCCAGGCCATGTGCATGAAGACCGCAACGATCAGGCCAGCCTTCAACACCATGAACAGCAGGATCAGCGACCACCGGAGATGGCCATGGAGGCCGAAATAGTCGACGAGATAGGAGCAGGTGCTGAGAACGAACAACCATCCCCAGACCACGAGATAGAGCTTGATCGGATGCTGCTGGCCCTTTGTCTGCGTGGTTCCTGATGCAAGTGCGTCATGCACGTGAGCTTGCAGCGTGTGTTGCTGTGCTTCCAGATGTACCGCGACGTTTGTCATGCTGCGACCTCACCAGAGATAAAAAAGCGCAAAGATGAACACCCACACCAGATCGACGAAGTGCCAGTACAGGCCGGTGATCTCGACGATCTCGTAATGCCCCTTCCGGCTCGTGAAAAAGCCGCGCCTCTCGACATCGAAGTCTCCGCGCCAGACCTTTCGCGCAATGGCGATCAGGAAGATCACGCCGATCGTCACGTGGGTGCCGTGGAAGCCGGTGATCATGAAAAAGCTCGATCCAAACTGCTCCGCACCCCACGGGTTGCCCCAGGGCCGCACGCCCTCCCTGATCAGCTTGGTCCATTCGAACGCCTGCATCCCGACGAAGGTTGCGCCGAATGCCGCTGTGGCCAGCATCAAGGCTGCCGTTTTCACGCGATCGCGGCGGTAACCGAAATTGACCGCCATCGCCATCGTCCCGCTGCTGCTGATCAGGATGAAGGTCATGATCGCGATCAGGATGAGCGGGATTTTCTTGTCCCCGATCGTGAGGGCGAAGACCTCGCTGGGATTAGGCCACGCCACGGTCGTGGTCATTCGCGTCGTCATGTACGACAGCAGGAAACAACTGAAGATGAAGGTGTCGCTGAGCAGGAAGATCCACATCATGGCCTTCCCCCAGGAGACGTTCTTGAAGGCGCGCTGATCCGAGGACCAATCGGCGGCGATGCCTCGCCAACCTGCAGGCCGCGCCGGCGGTTCTACATTGTTGATCAGCGCCGTTTCTGCCATCTGGTCTTTGCCTTCCCTAGCTCAGCAACTGGCGACAGATGTCGACGAAATTGTCTGTCCAGCCCGTCAGCAAGCCGAGCAGGACCAGCCAGACCACCAGCAGGAAGTGCCAGTAGATCGTGCAGAGTTCCACGCTCAGGCGAATTTGGCTCGCCTCGGCGCCACGTAATACCTTGGCCGTCGTTCTGCCGAGGGCCACCAGGCCGCCCATCAGATGCAGCCCGTGCACCGCGGTGATCAGGTAGAAGAACGAATTGGCTGGATTGGACGCGAGGAAGTACCCGGCGGCACTCAGCTGGCGCCACGCCAGCAGTTGCCCGACAAGGAATGTAATGGCGAACGCTCCACCGGCACACAGGCCGACGCTTGTGACGTCGATGTCGTCGCGGCGCGCGGCCATATACGCCCATTGCAGTGCCACACTGCTCAAGACCAGGACGCCGGTGTTGAACCACAACAGTACCGGCACCGGCAGCGTACGCCAGTCCACCAGGTTCATCCGCATCGAGTAAGCACTGATGAAGAGTGCGAACAGCGAGCCGACGACGGCAAGAAACACGCCCAATCCGATCTTCGCCGGCGGCAGGGACGAGGTGCTCTGCTCACGAAGATCGACGATCAGCCCTTCCTCCAGCCAGGGCTTCGCCGTCAGCCGTTGTTGCGAGAGCCACCATCCCGCAATTGCGGCTATTCCGGCCATGAACAGGATGATGGCGCTCATGCGTGGGATCCTTGCGCCGACAATCCGGCCGGCGGTTCATTCTGCGCCACGAAATCCCTGGCGGCGCCGGGGACGCTGTAATCGTAGGCCCAGCGATGGACGATCGGGAGCTCCTTGCCCCAGTTGCCGTGCCCCGGCGGGGTTTCCGGCGTTTGCCATTCCAACGACGCGGCGCCCCAGGGATTGCCGCCCGCCTCTTTTCCTTTGAGCAGGCTCCAGATCAGGTTGAACAGGAACACGAGCTGGGCGAAGCCGACGATCAGGGCCGCCACGCTCATGAACGCATTGAGGTCATGGGCGGATGCCGGAACGAAGGCCGTTTCGCCGATGTCATGATAGCGGCGGGGCATGCCCAACAGGCCAAGATAGTGCATGGGGAAGAAAATCGCATAGGCGCCGAGGAACGAGACCCAGAAGTGGAATCGCCCGAGCACCTCATTGAGCATTCGTCCGGTGACCTTCGGGTACCAATGATAGATTCCGCCGAACACGGCCATGATCGGCGCAATGCCCATCACCATGTGAAAGTGGGCGACAACGAACATCGTGTCCGACAAGGGAACGTCTACGACCACGTTGCCGAGAAACAGGCCGGTCAGGCCGCCGTTAACGAAGGTGATGATGAAGGCCAGCGCGAACAGCATCGGGATGGTGAGATGAATGTCGCCGCGCCAAAGGGTCAGCACCCAATTGTAAACCTTGATCGCGGTCGGGATCGCGATGATCAGCGTCGTGGTGGCGAAGAAGAACCCGAAATAGGGGTGCATCCCGCTCACATACATGTGGTGCGCCCACACGACGAAGCTGAGGGCGCCGATTGCCACGATCGCCCAGACCATCATGCGATAGCCGAAGATGTTCTTCCGGGCATGGACGCTGATCAGATCGGAAATGATGCCGAAGGCCGGCAACGCCACGATGTAGACTTCAGGATGCCCGAAGAACCAGAACAAATGCTGGAACAGGATCGGGCTGCCGCCGCCATATTTCGTCAGCGTGCCCATCTCGACCAGCGTGGGCATGAAGAAGCTGGTTCCCAGCAGGCGATCGAGCAGCAACATCACCGAGGCGACGAACAGCGCCGGAAAGGCCAGCAGCGCCATGACGGTGGCCGTGAAGATGCCCCATACCGTCAAGGGCAAACGCATCAACGTCATGCCGCGCGTGCGCGCCTGCAGCACGGTCACCACGTAATTCAGCCCGCCCATGGTGAAGCCGATGATGAACAGGATGAGGGAGGCCAGCATGAGAACGATGCCCCAGTCCTGCCCCGGAGTACCGGAGAGAATCGCCTGCGGCGGGTACAGCGTCCAGCCGGCGCCGGTGGGCCCGCCGGGCACGAAAAAGGTCGAGACCAGCACCATGACCGCGAGCAGGTAGACCCAGTAGCTCAGCATGTTCACATAGGGGAACACCATGTCCCGCGCGCCGACCATCAGCGGGATGAGGTAGTTGCCGAAGCCGCCGAGGAACAGCGCGGTGAGAAGATAGATCACCATGATCATGCCGTGCATGGTGATGAACTGGAGATACTGGTTCGGATCGATGAACGAAAACGTGCCGGGGAATCCGAGTTGCAGCCGCATCAGCCATGACAGCACCAGCGCAACCATTCCAATGGACATCGCCGTGATCGAGTACTGGATGGCGATGATCTTGGCATCCTGCGAAAAGACGTACCTCGTCCACCAGCTTCTCGGATGATAGAGCTCGACCTCGCCCACTTCGGCGGGCGGGACGCCTGCGACTGTGTCAAACGGGACATCGACCATCGGAATTCCCTCCTTGGTCTCTCTCTTCAGCGAAGAGTTCGCCCTCTGCTATGCGGCGCTCCTCGCCGATATTTTCATTCGCTCTCTCTCGTGTAAGCCGCTTTCGCGACATCACGCTGCCCGGAGAGCTCGGCGAACGAGTGCTGCTTCTCCAGCCACGCGTGATAGTCTTTCTCTTCCTCGACGATAACCTTGCTCCGCATCTGCGCGTGCGCGGCACCGCAGAGCTCCGCGCAGAGAACGTCGAACGTTCCGGTGCGCGTTGGCGTGAACCAGTAATACGTGACCGAGCCCGGTATCATGTCCATCTTCGCCCGAAACTCGGGCACATAGAAATCATGCAGGACGTCAATCGAGCGGAGCAACACCTTCACCGGCTTCCCAAGCGGCAGGTGCAAGTCGTCATTTTGAATGACGACATCGTCTTGGCCGGCGGGATCGTCGGGATTCAACCCCATGGGATTTTCGGCACTGACATTGCGGGCATCGGAAGTCCCGAGCCGGCCGTCCTTTCCGGGAAGCCGATAGCTCCATTGCCATTGCTGTCCCATGACCTCGACCTCGGTCGCATTGGCCGGAACCGTGACGAACTGGTGCCAGACGACCAGGCCGGGTGCGAGCATGGCGGCGACGCCGATTGCAGTCCCGACGCTGAGCCACCATTCGAGCCTCTTGTTTTCGGGATTGTAGGCTGCGCGCCGTCCCTCCGTGTGTCGAAAGCGGAAGACGCAATAGGCCATGAATGCGACGACCGCGAAGAAAACCGCGCCGGTGATCCAGAATGTCAGGGTGATGGTGTCGTCGATGTAGCGCCAGTTTGAGGCGAGCGGGGTCCACCACCACGGGCTGAAAATGTGAAACAGCACCGAGGCGATTGCGACCAACAGCAGTATGATTGCTACAGCCATCCCTCATGCATCCTTGCCGCTAAAGGCTGTGGATACGAACCAGAGGGCGGAGCTCACGTCTGTCGCGATGGCGAAATCACATCCGCCTTCGTCGTGCCTCTTGCCTCGCCCATTCAACCGGTCGCGATGTCAACGCTTGACACGAGGACAAGTCACGACCGCAATCTCGTCGGAGCTGAAGGCGTTCAGTGTCTTTAGCATGATACCCGTCGAGCCCGGCGTCAATAGAGTCAATAGAGGAGTATGCCTCGCATTGGTCTGGCGGACGCTGGCCCAAATGCAACGCAAGCCGGAGCACCTGCAGGCACCACCCGTCGATGATGCACTGCAGCAGATTGGTTTTTGTGCGGAAGCACAATTCACTCACCTGCGGACGCTACTTGCTTCTATCGCATATCGCGCTAACTTCAGCGTACCGGTCGCGACAGATGTCGTCCGGCAAAGCTCCTTCACGTTGAACCTGATTTGCCGGGATCGATCGCGATTTTCGCGCACGAGACGGATGCGCGTGTTTTAAGTGCGCACCGTTCCCCTGCGATCAGAAGCAAGGAGATCGGCGCCATGACCACGGTATTCGCAAGACCCAAACTGCAAGTGTTTGGCGTCTCTACCCCCTTCGTCGTTCGCAAGATCAGCCTTTCCGATTTGGGCAATGCGCTACGCCTGGGCTGGGAAGACTTCAACGCCGTCCCAACTCACGCCATCGTCCTGTGCGTGATTTATCCCGTTCTCGGACTTGTCCTGTTCAGACTTGTCATCGGCTATTCGGTGCTGCCGCTACTGTTTCCGCTGGCCGCGGGCTTTACGCTGATCGGTCCGTTTGCCGCGCTCGGCCTCTACGAGCTCAGCCGCCGCCGCGAGCGCGGAGAGCAAGCCGCAGCGTGGGACGCCATGCAGGTGCTGCGCGCGCCATCTTTCGGCGCCATGCTCGAACTCGGCGTCCTCCTGCTGGTTCTGTTCGGGGTCTGGATCGGCGCCGCGAACGCGATCTACGTTGCAACCTTCGGCCACGCTCCGGCTGCAAGCATCCCCGACTTCGCAACGCGTGTTTTGACGACACCGGAAGGATGGTCGCTCATCATCGTCGGCTGCGGCGTCGGCTTCCTGTTCGCCGTCGTGGCCCTGTGCGTCAGCGTTGTGTCGTTTCCGCTGATGCTCGACCGGCATGCGACTGCGATCGACGCAATCCGGACGTCGCTGCGGGCCGTGAGGGAGAATCCAGTTCCAATGGCGGCTTGGGGTCTGGTAGTTGCGGCATTGCTGGCGATCGGCTCGCTACCGTTCTTCGTCGGTCTCGCCGTCGTTCTGCCCGTGCTCGGTCATGCCACCTGGCATCTTTATCGGAAGGTGGTCGAGCCCGATCCAAACCCGCCGGAAGAACAGCCCCGCCCACCGATAGGACACCGCTATGCGGCGGATTTCCCGGCCTCACTCTTCCCGTGGAGCCGCGAACGCTAGCCGGAGGCAGCAACGAACGGTCGCACCATCACCGTGTTCGAGGAGGCGAGGCGGCGCCAGGCTGAGCGCGTTGCCTCCAGAACAAAAACGGCACGCGTGATGGTGGCCATTTTCGTATCGGAGCCTAGCTCTCCAAAATCGCGACCGCTCGCGTCCATCCTGCCGAGGCTCGCTCGATTTTCACGGGGAAGCATGACACCTTGAAGCCGGTCGACGGCAGCAATTCGAGATTGTGCAGCTTCTCGAGATGGCAATAGCCGATATGGCGGCCGGCCTTGTGGCCTTCCCATATCAGGCTGGCGTCCCTCGTCCCGGCGTATTTCTTCGCGGTATGAACGAACGGCGCGTCCCAGCTCCAGCCGTCGATGCCGGTCAATCGCACACCGCGCTCGAGCAGGTACATGGTTGCTTCATAGCCCATCCCGCAGCCCGACGTGACGTAGTCCTGCCGGCCATATTTGACGCCGGCGCTGGTGTTGACCACGACGATCTCCAACGGCTTCAGCTCATGGCCGATGCGCTTCAGCTCAGCCTCGACATCTTTGGCGGTTGCGACATAGCCGTCGGGCAGGTGCCGGAAGTCGAGCTTCACGCCGGGCTGGAAGCACCATTCCAGCGGCACCTCGTCGATGGTCCAGGAACGCTCGCCGCGATTCATGGTCGGGTGGAAATGCCAGGGGGCGTCGAGATGCGTGCCGTTGTGGGTCGAGAGGCTGACCTGTTCCACCGCCCAGCCTTGCCCGTCCGGCAGATCCTCGGCCTTCAGTCCGTCGAAGAACTGCAGCATGCGCGGCAGGCCCTGCCGGTGGTCGATATACTGGATCGTCGGATGATTGCCGGGCGGGTCGGCCGGCACATCGTTTTGGAGGGGGACGGAGATGTCGATCAGCTTGCTCGTCATGGCGCTTCCTCGTTGACTGTTTTGGTTGGCGGCCTTCAGGCGTCCCTTCAGACTTCCTGCCGCTCGACGCGGTTCTTCAAAATACCGATCTTCTCGACCTCGAGCTCGATCGTATCGCCATGCTCGAGAAACCATCCGAGCTCGAGGCCGCAGCCATTGCCGACCGTGCCGGAGCCGATGAATTCGCCAGGCATCAACGTCTCGTCCTGGGTGACGTGGGCGATGATCTCTTCGAAGGAAAACAGCATGCCCTCCGTCACGCCTTTCGAGCGGGTCTCGCCGTTGACGCGCGCTTCCATCTTCAGCTTGTAGGGATCGCCGATCTCGTCCGGCGTCACGATCCACGGACCCATCACGTTGCCGCCGTCGAAGCTCTTGCCCTTGGCCGGGCCGAGCCGTCCCTCCATCTCGATGCGCTGCGCGTCGCGCGCGGAGAAATCGTTGAAGATGGTGTAGCCGAAGATGTGATCCTTCGCCTTCGCGGCGGAGATGTTCGCGCCCTTGTTTTTGGTGATGATCCCGAATTCGAGCTCGTAGTCCATGACCTTGCTGTAGCGCGGCCATTTCACCGTGGTGTTGGTGCCGCGGACGCTGAAGCGGTTGGTGATGTAGAAGATCGGCTGCTTGCGATAGACCTCGGGCAACTCGCCGAGCGGCTCGGCGTCGATGCGCGCCAATTCCGCCATGTCCCCCTTGGCGCGCGCCGCGAGCTTCCGCTGCCCGCGTGGCGCCTGGAGGATATGCAGCGCAAACGACATGCCGTCGCGCATTTGCCGCGGCTCTGGCACCGGGGCGAGAACGTCGACGCTACCAACGGCCGCCGACAGCGTCGCGTCCTTGCCTTGCTTGTCGAACAGGGCTGCCGCCCGATCGAGCGCGCGCGGCCCCGCGTCGATCAATGCCAGCATCGAGCCGAAGGCCGGATCGGCCCCGCCGTCCCGCGCGGCGGCGGCGGCGAGGTCGAACAGCTGGCTGTCATTGGCGTGGACGGCTCCGATTTTCTCCTGACCGGCAGATCTGAACGTTGCGAGCTTCACCTTGGGTACCCCTTGCTATCGTTTGAAATATATGATCAGAGAAAATATCGATAAACAAGACTGAAAAATACAAATCGGGAGAGGGCGGTGAGGCGAAAGAAAATAAGGGAGACGTTGACCGGTCTCGCGCTCGGCCTCGGAGTGGGCCTTGGACTGTTTGTTGCCTTAACGGGACCAGCGCTTGCGCAGGCCAAGATCCAGATCGGCTGCACCGCAACCTCCGACTGCGCCTCGGCCATGGTCGCGGTCGACGAAGGCATCTTCAAGAAGCATGGGCTGGACGTCGAGATGACGCCGATCGCGATCAACTCCAACATCCCGGCCGCGATCCTGTCGAACTCGATTCAGGTCGGCGGCCCCACCTCCACCGTCTTCCTCCAGGCCGTCGACGGCGGCCTCGACCTCGTCGCGATCGCCGGCGCCTCGGTCATGAACCCGACCTCGAACACCGCGATCGCCGCCTTCGTCCGCAACGGCATCACCATCAACGAGCCGAAGGATTTCGTCGGCAAGAAGGTCGGCGCGCCCGGCCTGAATGCCTTTCTCCATGTGCTGTTCGTGAAATGGCTGGTGGAGAAAGGCGTCGCCCCCAAAAGCGTCAATTTCGTCGAAGTCACCTTTCCGACCATGGCCGACATCATCAAGTCCGGCGGCGTCGATGCGGTGCTCACCGCCGAGCCGTTCGTCACGCGCATGACCAATGCCGGGATCGGTTCGGTCGGCGCGCGGTACGGCGCCGAGCTCGGCCGCACCGACCCGATCATCTTCTATGCCGCGGCGCGCGACTGGGCGGAGAAGAATGTGGCGACGGTAAAGAAGTTCCGCGAAGCCATCGCGGAGGCTGCTGCAATCGTCAACAGCGATCGCGACAAGGCCTCCAACTCGATCGCCAAGTTCACGAAGCAACCACTCGAGCTCGTCAAGGCGACACCGCCGAACCAGTCCGAGCCGAATCTCAAGCCGGAAAACCTCGCCTGGTGGATCGACGTGATGTCGTCGCAGAAGATGCTGCAATCGAAACTCGACACCGCGAAACTGGTGCTGAACTGAGGACATTGGCGATGCCTGCCCCCGAGCGCACTCTCGAACGTCCTCCGGCGGAGGCCGGCACCTTGAGCGAGCGCGCCGCGAACCTCATCGAGCAGGACATCCTTGCCGGAGATCTCGCACCGGGATCGCGGCTCGGCATCGTCGATCTCGTGCAGCGCTACGAGATCGGCGCCACCCCCCTGCGCGAAGGCTTGTCTCGGCTGATGTCACGCGGCCTGATCGTCGGCATCGGCCAGCGCGGCTTTCGTGTCGCCGAAGTCAGCCACGACGATCTCGCCGACATCACCTGCATGCGGACGGCGGTCGAAATCGAGGCCGTCAGGCTCGCCATCCTCCACGGCGACGTCGCCTGGGAGGCCGGCATCGTCAGCGCGCTGCATCAGATGCGCCGGCATATCGAGCGCACCGGCAATGAATTCCGCGAGGGCGCCGCCGATTTCGATCGGCTGCACAAGGGCTTTCATACCGCCCTGCTCGCGGCCTGCGGCTCACGGCGCATGCTGGCCGCCCATTCCGACCTCTACGACCAGGCCTATCGCTACCGCCGCATCATGATGCGTGCCATCGACAGCGGCGAGGAGTTCATACGTAGTCACCAGATGCTCGCCGACCGCGTGCTCGCCCGCGACCTTGCCGCCGCGCAAGGGATGCTGGCGGCGCATCTGCACTCGACCATCAATTTCGTCTATCCGCCGACAAGCGGGGAGCAATCATGAGTGTCGTTGCCAGGCTCGACGAGGCGCGCGCGGCGCGACGGCAAAAAGCGCTGATCGCGTTCAACGCCACGACGCTGCGGCTCGGCGGCAAGACCATCATCGAGAACCTCGATCTGGAGGTGCGGCCGGGCGAATTCCTCTGCATCGTCGGCGCCTCCGGCTGCGGCAAGACCACAGCGCTGCGGCTCGCCGCGGGCCTCTATGGCCCGACGAGCGGCGCTGTGACCTTCGACGGCGAGCCGATCACCGGACCGCGCCGCGAGGTCGCGATTGTTTTCCAAGATTACGGCAAGGCGCTGCTGCCGTGGCGGACCGCGGCCGGCAACATCTCGCTGGCGCTGGAAGCCTCTCGTGTGCCGGCACGCGAGCGCAGCTCGCGCATCGAGGCGCTGCTGCGCAAGGTCGGCTTGCCCGGCCACGCTGACAAATATCCGACCGAAATGTCGGGCGGCATGCAGCAGCGCCTGCAGATCGCGCGCTGCCTTGCACAGGAGCCGACGACGCTGCTGATGGATGAACCGTTCGGCGCGCTGGATGCGATGACGCGCCAGGGGCTGCAGGACGAGGTCCTGTCGCTGACGCAAACGAGCCAAACGACCGTGATCTTCGTGACCCACGATCTCGACGAGGCGATCTACCTCGGCGACCGCATCGTCGGCCTGCTGCCGCATCCGGGCCGGATCGGCATCGAGCTCGCCGTCGACCTGCCGCGCCCTCGCGACCAGTTGGCCACCCGTGAGCATCCGGAATTCCTGCGGCTGCGCCGGCAATTGTTCGACTTCATCAAGGCGACCGAACATTGAGCCTCGACCGCGCCAGGCCCTTGCTGCTGCCGCTGGCTCTCATGCTGGCGTTCGAGCTCTGGGCGCGCCTCACCCAGCTGCAGAGCGACAGCCTGGCCCCGCCCAGCGCGATCCTCGCGGCGCTGGCCGCGGCGCTTGCCGATCTCTCGATTCCGATCGCGACACGGGACACGCTGTTCGCCGCCTTCGCGGGATTGGCGATCGGTAGCGCCATCGGGCTTTCCCTCGGCATTGCCTTCGGCATCTCGCGCCCCATCGACCGCCTGATGGAAGTGACGGTCGAGGCGATCCGTCCGATTCCTTCGATCGCATTGCTGCCGATTGCGCTGATCGCGCTCGGCTTCGGCTACCGGATGGAGATCGTGATCGTGGCGTTCGCCTGCATCTGGCCGATGCTGATCATGACGCGCAGCGCAGTGCGCAGCATCGAGCCGCGATTGATCGAAGTGTCGCGGGCCCTGCGGCTGAGCGCGACGCAACGGATCGCGAAGATCGTGATCCCGGCCGCACTGCCGCGGATCTTTGTCGCCTTTCGCCTGTCGGCTGGTATCGCCCTGATCGTCGCCGTCACCGTCGAGATCGCCATCAATCCGATCGGCCTCGGCGCCGGCATCATGCTGGCGCAGCAGGCGCTACGCGCCGACCTGATGCTCGCCTATCTGCTTTGGATCGGCGTGATCGGCTACGCGCTGAACATGCTGTTGATTGCGGCCCAGCGCCGCCTGTTCGGCCGCGCCGCGCTCGCCGGAGACAATCCATGAACCGCGCCGCGATCCTCTGGCGTGTCGCAAGCATCCTCGTCGCGGCCGGCTTCATCGCAGCGTGGCAGCTCATCGCCAATCTGCGGCTGGTCTCACCGGTGTTCCTGCCTGGTCCGGACCGGGCCTGGGCTGCCCTGGTGCGCGGCTTTTCGAGCGGCGATCTCGCAAGCAAGCTCATCGGCACGCTCGAACACATGGCCTATGGCTGGCTCGCCGCCTCGATCGCCGGCATTGCGCTCGGCGCGCTAATCGGATCGTCAAGGATGATGCGCGCCTATGTCGCGCCGTCGCTGGAATTTTTGCGGCCCCTGCCGGTCTCCGCGATCATCCCGGTCGCGATCGCGATGCTCGGGCTGACGCAAGGCATGGCGCTGTTCGTCATCGCCTTCGGCGCGATCTGGCCGATCATGCTCGCAACCATCCACGGCTTTGCCGCGGTCGAGCCGCGGCTCTATGAGGTCGCCCGCTCACTGCAGATGTCGCGCGCCGCCGTCATCGGCAGGATCGCCCTGCCCTCGGCATTGCCCGACATCCTCGCGGGCATGCGGCTCAGTCTGACGGTCGCACTGATCCTCTCGGTGGTCTGCGAGATCCTGGCCGGACTCGACGGCCTTGGTCAGTGGGTCCTGCTCTCGGCACGTGCGTTCCGATCCGCCGACCTCTTCGCCGGCGTCATTCTGCTCGGTGCGACCGGATATTTGACGTCGATTGCGGTGTCGCTCGTCGAGCAGCGACTGCTCGCCTGGCAGACTGCGGCCCGATAGCGTGGCGATCACATTGCCAGACAAAAATGGCCCGCGTGATGCGGGCCATTTTCGTATCGAAACCGGTCATTCCGAATTTGGTTGCGGGGATAGGATTTGAACCTATGACCTTCAGGTTATGAGCCTGACGAGCTACCGGGCTGCTCCACCCCGCGTTAAACCGTTGCTTTGCCTTCGTGAAAATACCGGGGACGGCGGATCAGGGCCGACGCTGCTCGCGTGGCTTGCTTCTCCCGTCCCGAAGGCTTCCTTGGAAGGCAACCCCGGGCAAAGCCCGTCGGGTGCAGGGGGTATGTACCAACCCGAACCGCCTTTGGAAAGGGCCGAGGGGACGTTTTTTTCGACTTTATGACAGGTCGCGGGCGCGGATTCCGGCCGGTTTGCCACGCACTTGCCAGAAGTTCCACAAACCGCCAGCTTGCGGCAACAAAACAGGGGCGAAACGCCGATTTGGGGAGGACCGCCTTGAACAATACCTTGGATCGCCCCCTGGCGAGCGCCCCGCTGGCGGCGCTCACGGACAGCTTCCAGGCCATGATCGCGCGGTCACGGGCCGAGCCGGCACCAGATCTCGCCGCGCGGCTCGACCGGCTGGCGCGGCTGCGCGCCGTAGTCGCCGATAACGAAGACCGCTTCCGGCAGGCGATCTCGGCCGATTTCGGCCACCGCTCGGCGGTCGAGACTGATATCGCCGAGACGATGATGGTGCTCTCCGAGATCCGGCACGCGACAAGACATTTGAAAGGCTGGATGACGCCGCAGCGCGTCGCGACAGCGCTGCAATTCCTCCCCGCGCGCAACCGGCTGATGCCGCAGCCGCTCGGCGTCATCGGCATCATCGCGCCTTGGAATTATCCGCTGCAACTGACGCTCGCACCCGCGATCGGCGCCATCGCCGCCGGCAACCGCGTCATCATCAAGCCAAGCGAGCTCGTGCCGCATTTCTCTGCGCTGTTGAGGGAGACGGTCGCCGAGAGGTTCGATTCGACCGAGCTGCTGGTCACCGGGATCGAGGACGAGATCGCAAAGGCCTTTGCGAGCCTGCCGTTCGATCATCTCGTGTTCACCGGCTCGACCCGGGTCGGGCGGCTGGTCGCGGAAGCGGCGGGGCGCAATCTCACGCCTGTCACGCTCGAGCTCGGCGGCAAGTCGCCGGCGATCGTCGATGTCTCCGCCGATCTCGACGAGGCGGCCGAACGCATCGCCTACGGCAAGCTGCTCAATGCCGGGCAGACCTGCATCGCGCCCGATTACGTGCTGGTGCCGGAGGGCGCGTTGCAGGCCTTCGCCGAGAAGGTGCGCACGCAGATGCGGCGCATGTTCGGCACCGATCCTGTCAACAGGGACTACACCTCGATCGTTTCCGACCGGCACTATGCACGGCTCGAAGCGCTGGTCGCGGATGCCGCGCAGCGTGGCGCAAAGATTCTGCAGCCGGCCAGGGCCGACGACCCCAACTGGAAGGCGCACCGCAAATTCCCGCCGACGTTGGTCGTTGGCGCGACCGAGGAGATGGCGGCGATGCAGGAGGAGATCTTTGGTCCGGTGCTTCCCGTTCTCGGCATTCGCGATCCGGCCGACGCGATCGCCTTCGTCAACCGCCGCGACCGGCCGCTCGCGCTGTACTGGTTCGGCAGGGATCGCGACGCGCGCGACGAGGTGCTGGCGCGCACCGTCTCCGGCGGCGTCACCATCAACGACTGCCTGTTTCACTTCGCGCAAATCAACCAGCCGATGGGCGGCGTCGGCGCCTCCGGCACCGGCGCCTATCACGGTGAATGGGGCTTTCGCACCTTCAGCAAGCTGAAGCCGGTGTTTTATCGCTCAAAATTCAACCGTCTCGCCGATCTCCATCCGCCCTATGGCGGCAAGATCGCGCGGCTGGAGAAGATGATGCGGTTCATGTCGTAGCTTCCCGTCATTGCGAGCAAAGCGAAGCAATCCAGACTGCCGCCGCGGAGGGATTCTGGATTGCTTCGCTGCGCTCGCAATGACGACAACAACAAAAACCATTACTTGGGGAAACATCAGTGACTGACACATTCGATTTCATCGTCGTGGGCGCGGGCTCCGGTGGTTGCGCCGTGGCGGGGCGGCTGTCGGAGGATGCGGCGACATCCGTGGCGCTGCTCGATGCCGGCGGACGGAACGACAGTTGGCGGATCACCACGCCCTTCGGGCTCGCTCTGCCATACAAGGCGGCCAACTGGGCCTTCGACACCGTGCCGCAGAAGGGATTGAACGGCCGTATCGGCTATCAGCCGCGCGGCAAGGGCCTCGGCGGCTCCTCGGCGATCAACGCCATGGTCTACATCCGCGGCCACAAATGGGACTACGACCACTGGGCCTCGCTCGGCAATGCCGGCTGGTCGTATGCGGACGTGTTGCCCTATTTCAAGCGTTCGGAGAACAACAGCGATTTCGACGGCGAATATCACGGCAAGGGCGGCCCGCTGCATGTCAACAGGTTGCGCTCGGACAATCCGATCCATGAGATTTTCCATCAGGCCGCACGCGAGGCACAATTCCGCATCCGCGAGGACTTCAATGAAGAGGACCACGAAGGGCTCGGCAGCTACCAGGTGACGCAGCACAGGGGCGAGCGCTGGAGCGCGGCGCGCGCCTATCTGCAGCCCCACATCGACAAGCGCGCGAATCTGCGCGTCGAGACGGCGGCGCATGCGACGAAAATCCTGTTCGAAGGCGGACGCGCGGTCGGCATCGAATATATGCAGGGCAAGCAGACGAAACAGCTGCGGGCGCGCCGCGAGGTGATCCTCGCCTCCGGCGCCTTCCAGTCACCGCAATTGCTGATGCTGTCGGGCATCGGCGACGGCGAGGCGTTTGGCGCGCACGGCATCGGCGTCGTGCATCATTTGCCGGGCGTCGGGCGCAATCTGCAGGACCATCCGGATTTCGTGTTCGTCTACGCCTCCGACTATCCGCACTTCGTTCACTCGTCGCTCGGCCGGCTGCCCTCGCTGCTCCGCGCCATCCGGCGGTACCGCCGCGAACGGCGCGGCCTGATGACCACCAATTTCGCCGAGTGCGGCGGCTTCCTGAAGACGCAGGCCGATCTCGACGTGCCGGATATCCAGCTGCACTTCATCATCGCGATGCTCGACGACCACGGCCGCAAGAAGCACAAGGAGGCGGGTTTCTCATGCCACGTCTGTCTGTTGCGGCCGAAGAGCCGCGGCAGCGTCTGGCTGAAAAGCGCCGATCCGCTGGCGGCGCCGATGATCGATCCGAACTTTCTGGGCGAGGCGGAGGATCTCGAGACCATGGTCGCGGGCTTCAAGACCACGCGGCGGCTGATGGAGACGCCTGCGATGCGCGCCTTGCAGAAGCAGGACATGTTCACGTCCGACGTGAGAACGGACGACGACATCCGCGCCATCCTGCGCAATCGCGTCGACACGGTCTACCACCCCGTCGGCACCTGCAAGATGGGCACGGACGCAATGGCCGTGGTCGATCCGAAGCTGAAGGTGCACGGTGTGGACGGCCTGCGTGTCGTCGATGCCTCGATCATGCCGACGCTGATCGGCGGCAACACCAATGCGCCGGCCATCATGATCGGGGAAAAGGCGGCGGATATGATCAGGAGCGAGGTGCGGTAGCTCTCCTCCCTCTCCCCGTCCTTACGGGGAGAGGGTTGGGGTGAGGGGCCTCTCTCCGCGAGTAGGGTGAGAGTTGGACTCGCGGAGAGTCCCCCTCACCCGGATTGCATCTTCGCTGCAATCCGGCCTCTCCCCGCGAGCGGGGAGAGGCGAAGAAAGGCTGGAGCGCCAGTCACGAGGACGATTTCTTCACTCACCTTGAATAAGCCTGAAATGGACGCCCCCTTAGCTGCTGGAGCGAAAAGATACAGACGATTTTAGCGATCTGAAACCGGAACGACCGGTTCGGCGTTCATTCGTTCCATCGGCAGGGTTGCGCTCATGAATAGCTTCGATTTCGCGGTCTATGCGGCGCTCGCACTCGCGATCGGCTTTGGCTTCAGGACCGGCTTGCTCCGCAGCGCCATGACCATTCTCGCCTATCTCCTGGCGGCCCCCATCGCGGTTTCGCTGATGCCGATGATCGCGCCGCAGATCACGGGCAATCCGAATGCGCCGCAATTCCAGAACTGGATCTGGTTGTTCGGCATCTTTCTGGTGGTCGGCATGCTGCTCGGATATATCGGCCGTTTCGTGCTTGAGGACACGGTCGGCGACGCCGGCATCGGCGACCGCCTCGGCGGCGCCGCGCTCGGCGCCGTCCGGGTCGGCCTTGTCGCCACCACGCTGGTGCTGGTGTTCGACCAGATCGTGCCGGCCAACCGCCAGCCGCCCTTCCTGGCCGGCTCGCATCTGCGGCCGCTGTTCTCGGCGGTCGGGCAGATGGGCTTCAAGTCGCTGCCGCCGGAGGCCGCCGCCGCGATCGACCGCCTCAAGCAGGAGCGGCGCATCTGACTGTTTGGGCATGATCTTTTCGGAAAACCGCTACACACTTTTCCGGATCATGCCCGTTTGCATCGCCGCAGCCCGCGCCATGCATTTTGATGCGGACACGTCCCTTATCAACGGCATCACTCTTGGCTAGAGTGCCGCCCGTCCAAAAACCTGCCTGACATTACGGGAGTGAAACAGTGGATCTTGGGATCAAAGGTCGCCGCGCCATCGTCTGCGCATCCAGCAAGGGCCTGGGGCGCGCTTGCGCCATCTCGCTGGCCGAAGCCGGCGTCGACGTCACGCTGACCGCGCGCGGCGCCGAGGCGCTGAGGAAGACGGCCGACGACATCCGCAAGGCCTATCCCGCCGTGAAGGTCACCGAGATCGTCGGCGACATCACGACGCCTGCGGGCCGCGAAGCCGTGCTGAAGGCCTGCCCCGAGCCGGACATTCTCATCAACAATGCCGGCGGCCCGCCGCCCGGCGATTTCCGCAACTGGACCCGCGACGACTGGATCAAGGCGATCGACGCCAACATGCTCACGCCGATCGAGCTGATCAAGTCGACCGTCGACGGCATGATGGCGCGCAAGTTCGGCCGCATCGTCAACATCACCTCGGCCGCGGTGAAGGCGCCGATCGACATCCTCGGCCTCTCCAACGGCGCGCGCGCCGGCCTCACCGGCTTCATCGCCGGCCTGTCGCGCAAGACCGTGATCAACAACGTCACCATCAACGGCCTGCTGCCGGGCCCGTTCGAGACGGATCGCCTGACCGGCACCGCGAAGGCCGAGGCCGACAAGCGCGGCACGACGCCCGAGCAGGTCCTGGCCGAGCGCGCCAAGCTCAACCCGGCAGGCCGCTTCGGCCAGCCCGACGAGTTCGGCTATGCCTGCGCCTTCCTTTGCGGCGCCAAGGCCGGCTTCATCACCGGCCAGAACATTCTGCTCGATGGTGGTGCGTTCCCGGGAACGCTGTGAGAGCGGTCATCCCGCCTGCGATAGTGGGGAGAGTCCAGCCATGACGATGCGGGAGCTTCAGCGCCCAAGCGCGGGTCATGTGTTATCGAGGATCATCACCGCCGTTTCGTGATCTCGTCCTCGTCCCGCTCGCTGGGATCAGAGGAATCTGCGGTGAGCTGCTCGTCGGTCCAGTCGATGCCGAATGCGTCGAGCCCGTCGGCGAGCAGATCGCCCAGCATCGGCTCGCCGAGCAGGTATTGCACCGTTTCACGGCGCGGGCTGCGATACTCGGACCGTGCCTCCACAGCACGGGCGCGCAAATCGTCCCAATCATCGATCGCGCCGTCGCCGCGACCGAGCCAGGTCAGCGCGACGAGATCGAGCTGCTCGTCCTCGTTCAAGGCAATCATGAAGCCGCCGAGCTCGTTGCGGACCGGATCGGAGCCGTTGTCCTTCAGGACGTCGACTGCGTCGTCATCGGTCGGGTTCGAGCCCGAATCCGGATCGGTATCCGCCTCCTTGACGTCGAATTCGCGGGCCTTTTCGATGATGAAGGCGACCTTCTCGGCGGAAATGGCAAGCTCTGGCATGGGCTCCCCTTTGGCTCGTCCTGGGTTCCGCGATAACGCCGCACTGCTCCAGATGATCCATTGCGCCTGATGGCGGAAACTCGCATCAGCGAAAGAATTGGTGGGCACGGCGCTTCGCGCCTTTGCCCCACCCTACGATCACCCGAATTGAGGGGCTGCAATGCGCCCCGTTTTGAGCGGTTGAATTTCCCGCCGCGCTGTTCCATGAAGCTAATTAACCGATCAGTCCATCCCAAGGGAGAAACGAGAATGAAGCTTGTTCGTTACGGCGAGAAGGGTGCGGAAAAGCCCGGCCTGATCGACAAATCCGGCCAGTTGCGCGACCTGTCGGCGCATGTGAAGGACCTGACCGGCGAGGCCTATTCGCCGGCGTCGCTGACGAAGCTCGCCGCCATCGATCCCGCCTCGCTCCCCGCCGTCTCCGGCAAGCCGCGGTTCGGCGCGCCCGTCACCGGCATCTCGAAGTTCGTCGCGATCGGCCTCAACTACAGCGACCACGCCAAGGAGACCGGCGCCGCCATTCCGAGCGAGCCGATCATCTTCATGAAGGCCAACACCTCGCTGTCCGGCCCGAACGATAAGGTCGAGAAGCCGCGCGGCTCGACCAAGCTCGACTGGGAAGTCGAGATCGCCGCGATCATCGGCACCCGGGCAAAATACGTCTCGGAAGCCGATGCACTGAACCACGTCGCCGGCTATTGCGTCTGCAACGACGTCTCCGAGCGCAACTTCCAGACCGAGCGCCTGGGTCAGTGGACCAAGGGCAAGTCGCACGACACGTTCGGCCCGGTCGGTCCCTGGCTCGCCACCAAGGACGAGATCAAGGACGTGCAGAACCTGTCGATGTGGCTCGACGTTAACGGCCAGCGGCGCCAGACCGGCTCGACCAAGACCATGATCTTCTCGATGGCCAAGTGCATCTCCTATGTCTCGCAGTTCATGACGCTGCTGCCGGGCGACATCATCACGACAGGCACCCCGCCCGGCGTCGGCCTCGGCATGAAGCCGCCGACCTTCCTCAATGTCGGCGACGTCATCACGCTCGGCATCGAAGGCCTCGGCGAGCAGCGCCAGGAGATCGTTGCGGCGTAAGACGCCGCGTCGCCACACCGTCATAGCGAGGAGCGAAGCGACGAAGCAATCCAGGCTGTCTCCGAGGAAGCAATCTGGATTGCTTCGCTTCGCTCGCAATGACGGAAACCAATTGCCGGTCTCCCGCAGGACATTTCCGATGAAACTCTCCTTCTCCGCCGCCTCGCCGTTCGCCCGCAAGGTGCGCATTGCCGCGATCGAGCTTGGGCTGATCGACAGGATCGAATTCACGCCCGCGACCGTCGCACCCGGCACGGCCAACGAGGACTATTCGCGCATCACGCCGCTGAAGAAGCTGCCGGTGCTGATCACTGACGACGGCGACGTGATCCTGGATTCCTACGTCATCGTCGAATATCTCAACGAGATGGCCGGCGGCAGCCTGATCCCGGATTACGGTCCGCGGCGCTGGAAGGCCAAGACCAATCACTCGCTGATCAACGGCATGCTCGATTCCATGCTGCTGTGCCGCTACGAGAAGATGGTGCGGCCGCAGGGCCTGCAATGGCAGGCGTGGTCGGACGATCACTGGAACCGGGCCTGGACCGGCATGGCGCGTTTCGAGAACATGCCTGACGTGCTGAACGGCCCGTTCGACATCTCGCAGATCGGCCTCGTTTGCGTGCTCGGCTACGCCGACTTCCGCTTCGCCGATTGCGGCTGGCGCAAGGCCTATCCGAAGCTCGATGCCTTCCATCAGAAGATGCTGGAGCGGCCGTCGGTGAAGATCTCGGTGCCGCCAGCGGCGTAGCGGGATATGCCTGGAGAATGACGATGCGCGATCAATTCTCCCGGTTCACAATTCTCGGCGCGGGCCTTGTGCTCGCGCTCTCCATCTCAGCCACCAATCTACGGGCCGAGCCTGGACAACAAGGCCAAGCCTGTGGAGCGCCGTCATCGATCGACGATGGCTGGGAGATCGCCTCGCCCGACAGTCTTGGCATGGATGGCGCGCAACTCTGCGGCATCGCTGCACGGCTCAAACAACGCGCGACCTCGGTCCATTCGGTTGTCGTCGTGCGCCACGGCAAGCTCGTCTTCGAGCAGTATTTCCCCGGCTACGACCAACCCTGGGGGCAACCGGAAGGCCAGCACGAATTCACCGCGACGACGAAGCACGACATGCGTTCGGCATCGAAGAGTGTCGTTTCGACGCTCGTCGGCATTGCGATCGATCGCAAGCTGATCGAAGGCGTTGATGAGCCTGTGCTCAAATTCTTCCCCGACCGTCAGGCGATGAAGCAGCCGGGCTGGGAGGCCATTAAGCTGCGCCATCTGCTGACGATGTCCTCGGGGATGAAATGGGACGAAGCGCGGGCCTGGACCGATCCGAACAACGACGAGCCGCATCTCACGTTTGAAGCCGATCCGATCGGCTATGTGCTCGCAAAGCCACTCGCTGCACCGCCGGATGTGCTCTGGACCTATAATGGCGGCGGAACTGAACTGCTCGGCAACATCCTCGAGCGCGTCTCGGGCAAGCCGCTGGAGACGTTTGCGCGCGAGGTGCTGTTCCAGCCGCTCGGAATCACCGATCTCGAGTGGAAGGCCTATAAGAACGGCAAGATTGCAGCGGCCGCGGGCCTGCGCTTGCGGCCGCGCGATGCGGCGAAGATCGGCCAGCTCGTGCTCAATCGCGGCCAGTGGAACGGCCAACAAGTTGTCTCGGCCGACTGGATCGCGCAATCGATCACGCCGCGCTTCCAGGCGATCGGCTATTTCGGCGGCACGCTGTTCTACGGCTATCAATGGTGGATGGGCCGCTCGCTGGCCGGCAGCAAGGAAATCAAATGGGTTGCCGCCTTCGGCTGGGGTGGCCAGCGCCTCTTCATCGTGCCCGAGCTTGATCTCGTCATGATGACCACCGCTGCCCAATACGGCCAGCCCAAGGAAGGGCTCGCCGCGATCGACATCCTCTCCAACATCGTCATTCCATCCGTGCGCGACGCACGCTGAGTGCAAGAGAAACGAATAAGGGAAGCGAACAAGGGAAGCGAGCATGAGCCTGAAATTCACCGTCGGCGATCTCACCATCCATCGCGTCATCGAGCAGGAAGCGCCCTTCTTCCCGGCGCTGGACTTCATGCCCGGCCTGACGCCGGAGGTGCTGGCCGAGAACCGGGCGTGGATGCGGCAAGCCAAGGCGCTCGACGACCGGGACACGCTGATCCTGTGTTTCCAGTCTTATGTGATCAAGACGCCGCATCACACCATTCTGGTCGACAGCTGCATCGGCAACGACAAGCCGCGGCCACAGCGGCCGGCATGGAACATGAAGACCGACGACAACTATCAACGCGGGCTCGCCGCGGCGGGCGTCTCCGTCGACGACATCGACTTCGTGATGTGCACCCATCTGCACGTCGACCACGTCGGCTGGAACACGCGGCTGGAGAACGGCCGCTGGGTGCCGACGTTCCCCAAAGCGCGCTATGTGTTCGCCAAGCAGGAGTACGACCATTGGTTCGCGGAGAATGCGAAGACGGAGATTCCGCCCTTTGCCGACAGCGTGCTGCCGGTGGTCGAGGCCAAGCGCCACGAGCTGGTCAGCAACGATCACCAGATCGGCGATCACGTCCGCATCGTGCCGACGCCGGGCCATACGCCCGGCCACATTGCCGTCGCGATGGGACGTGGCCAGGACGACGCGGTATTCTCCGGCGATCTCATGCACTCGCCGCTGCAGACAATCTATCCGGAGCTGTCGATCAGGTTCGACGTCGACCCGGCCAAGGCGGCCACGACGCGGCGAAGCTTCTTGGAACGCTATTGCGACACCGACACGCTGTGCTGCACCGCGCATTTTCCCTCGCCGTCGGTGGGGAAGATCAGGCGCAAGGGTAGCGGCTTCGTGTGTGCGGCGGTGTGATTGAGCTGAGACGCCGTAGAGTGGGCAAAGCAAAGCGTGCCCACCATGCCAAATGCGCCAGGGAATGGTGAGCACGGCGCGCGAAGTGCGCGCCTTTGCCCAGCCTACGATTCCACCCGCGTGGAGAAAGCAATGACAGCACTTCCCGACATTCCCCTCCCCGCCGGCATCCGCTCGCGGTATGTCGACGGCATCAACGGCTTGCGGATGCATGTGCTCGAGGCCGGCTTCGAGACCAGGGGCCGTCCCTGCATCCTGCTGCTGCACGGGTTTCCCGAGCTCGCGTTCTCCTGGCGCAAGGTGATGCCGGCGCTCAGCGAGGCCGGCTATCACGTGCTCGCGCCCGACCAGCGCGGCTATGGCCGCACGACCGGCTGGACCGCGGATTACGACGGCGATCTCACCCCATTCTCTCTTCTCAACCTCGTCCGCGATGCGCTCGCCCTGGTGACGGCGTTCGGCTACAGGCAGGTCGATCTCGCCGGACACGATTTCGGCAGCCCGGTCGCGGCGTGGTGCGCGCTGATCCGGCCCGACGTGTTTCGTTCGGTGACGTTGATGAGCGCGCCGTTCGGCGGAGCGCCGGCGTTGCCCTTCGACACGGTCGATAGTCCCGCGAAGCCACCGGTCGAAGATCCCGTGCATCGCGAACTCGCCGCGCTGCCGCGCCCGCGCATCCACTATCAATGGTACTATGCGACGCGCGCCGCCAACGCCGACATGCAGCACGCGCCGCAAGGCGTGCATGATTTCCTGCGCGCCTATTATCATCACAAGAGCGCGGACTGGATCGACAACAAGCCATATCCGCTGAAATCATGGTCGGCAGGCGAGCTTGCCAAGCTGCCGACCTATTACGTGATGAACCTCGGTGAGACCATGGCCGAGACGGTCGCGAAGGAGATGCCGTCGCCGACCGCGATCGCCGCCAATCAATGGCTGCCAGACAGCGACCTCGCCTATTACAGCGCCGAATATGCCCGCACCGGATTCCAGGGCGGCCTGCAATGGTATCGCTACGGCACGTCAGGCTCGCTCAACAACGAGATGCAGCTGTTCTCGGGCCGCAGCATCGACGTGCCCGCGTGCTTCATCTCGGGCAAGCAGGATTGGGGCACTTATCAGCGCCCCGGCGTGTTCGAGGCAATGCAGGGGCGCGGCTGCACCAAGATGCTCGGTTGCCATCTCGTCGACGGTGCGGGCCATTGGGTGCAGCAGGAGCAGCCCGCCGAGGTCAGCCGGCTGCTGCTCGACTTCCTCGAAAAGGCCCGCGCCGCATGATTTGACCCGGGAACCGCGTCGCATTATATAGTTTAGAATAGTTCTAAACTAATGAGACAGGCCGTCGTGAAGAATTTTGCCGATCTGACCGAGCGCGAGGTGCTTGCGGTCGCGATCTCCTCAGAGGAGGAGGACAGCCGCATTTACATGTCCTTCGCCGAGGATCTCCGGGAACGCTATCCGGATACGGCCAAGATCTTCGAGGAGATGGCGGAAGAGGAGCGCGGCCATCGCCACATGCTGCTGGAGATGTACGAGCAGCGCTTCGGTCCTCATTTGCCTCCGATCCGCCGCGAGGACGTCAAGGGATTCCTGCGCCGCCGCCCAGTCTGGCTCACCAAGAACCTCTCGCTCGACACCATCCGCAAGGAGGTCGAGACCATGGAGATGCAGGCCGAGCGGTTTTACGTGAAGGCGGCCGAACAGGCGCAGGATACCGGGGTGCGCCGCCTGCTCGGCGATCTCGCCGAAGCCGAGAAAGGTCATGAAGAGACCGCGGCAAAGCTGGCGGACCAGATTCTCAAGCCCGGCGTGCGCGCCGAGGAAGACCGCACGCGGCGGCGGATGTTCGTGCTGCAATATGTGCAGCCGGGCCTCGCCGGCTTGATGGACGGCTCGGTCTCGACGCTGGCGCCGCTGTTCGCGGCGGCCTTCGCCACGCACCAGAACTGGCAGACGTTCCTGGTTGGCCTCGCCGCCTCGATCGGCGCCGGCATCAGCATGGGATTTGCCGAAGCGCTGTCCGACGACGGCTCGCTGACGGGCCGGGGCTCGCCCTGGCTGCGCGGCATCACCTGCGGCGCGATGACGACGCTCGGCGGGCTCGGTCATACCATGCCCTATCTCGTGCCGGACGCATGGCCCAACGCATTCTGGATCGCGACCGCGATCGCCGGCATCGTCGTGTTCTTCGAACTCTGGGCGATCGCCTTCATCCGCGCGCGCTACATGGATACGCCGTTCCTCCAGGCCGTATTCCAGATCGTGCTCGGCGGTGCCATCGTGCTGGCGGTGGGGATCTTGATCGGGGCGGCATAGCAGCCTCGGCATTCCCTCGCATGGCAATCGCGATCAAACGGCGGTTGCGGCGTTCGGCCAAACTGCGCATCATCCCTTCAGTGAAGCGCAGGAGCATGTCGTGGCGAAATCGGAATGGAGTTACAAGAGCGCGGTCGAGCTGTCGGCCGCATTGGCGGCGAAGAAGGTCTCCGCCGTCGAGCTCACGCAGGACGCGATCGACCGCATCGAACGTCACGACGGCAAGGTCAACGCGATCTGCGTCCGCGATTTCGACCGCGCGCTGAGCGCCGCGCGTGATGCGGATGCGGCCCTGGCCCGCGGCGAGCGCAAGCCGCTGCTCGGCCTGCCGATGACGGTGAAGGAATCCTACAACATCGCCGGCCTGCCGACGACCTGGGGCATTCCCGCGCAGAAGGACTTCATTGCCAAGGAAGACGCGCTGCCGGTGACGCGGGTGAAGGACGCTGGCACTGTCATCGTCGGCAAGACCAACGTGCCGCTCGGCCTCGGCGACTGGCAAAGCTACAACGACATCTACGGCACCACCAACAACCCCTACGATCTCGGCCGCACGCCGGGCGGTTCGTCCGGCGGCTCCTCGGCGGCCCTCGCCGCAGGCTACGGCCCGCTCTCCATCGGCTCCGATATCGGCGGCTCGCTGCGCGTGCCGGCCTTCCATTGCGGCGTCTACGCACACAAGCCGACCTTCAACCTCGTCGCCATGCGTGGCCACACGCCGCCGCCGCTGCCACCGTTGCCATTCGAGCGTGACCTCTCGGTGATCGGCCCGATGGCACGCAGCGCCGCCGATCTGTCGCTGGTGCTCGACGTGATGGCCGGGCCCGATCCGATCGATGCAGGCTTCGCCTATCGGCTCGAATTGCCGGCGGCACGGCACACCGCCTTCAGGGATTTCCGCGTGCTGGTGATCGACACCGATCCGGTGCTGCCGACCGGCACCGCCGTGCGCGGCACCATCAACGCGCTCGCCGATAACCTCGCCAAATCAGGCGTCAAGATCGAACGCAGCAGTCCGCTGCTGCCGGATTTCGCGGCTTCGTCGCGGCTCTATATGCGCATGCTGATGTCGTTCCTCGCCGCAAGTTTTGCGCCCGACATCTATGCCGGCGCCAAGGCGGCGGCAGCCGCGCTGCCCGAGGGCGACAACAGCCTCGCCGCCGAGCGGCTGCGCGGCATCGCGCTCAGCCATCGCGACTGGCAGATGGCGAACGGCGGACGCACCCGGTTGCGCGCGCAATGGCGCGAGCTGTTCAAGACGTTCGACGCCGTGATCTGTCCGGTGATGCCGACCGCCGCCTATCCCCACGACCATTCGCCGGATCAGGAAACCCGCCGCATCACAATCGACGGCAAGGAGCACGTCTATCCCGACCAGCTCGCCTGGCCCGGCATCGCCACGCTGCCCGGCCTGCCCTCGACCGCGATCCCGACCGGCTTCGCGCCGGATGGGCTGCCGGTCGGCGTCCAGATCGTCGGCCCATGGCTCGAGGACCGCACGCCGCTGAAGCTGGCCGAGCTGATCGAGCGCGAATTCGGCGGGTTCGTGCCGCCGAAGATGTTTGATGATTGATGCCGCCGCGTCATTGCGAGGAGCCCTTGCGACGAAGCAATCCCGTCCGCATCTGCGGAAACATTTCTGGATTGCTTCGCCGCTCTCGCAATGACGGAGTAGATAACTGAGGACGGATAAATATCATGAGCCAGGACCTCGAACTGCTCACCGCACTCAACCGTGACTATGTCGCATCTGTGCAGAACTGCGACGTCAAACGCTTCGACGAGATCCTGGCGCCGGAGTTTTACTGCTCCAATCCGGACAAGACGCTGGTCGACCGCACCGGCTTCCTGGAGCAGACCGCGCGGCCGGTCGCGATCCGCGATCTGCATGCGTTTGACGTCATCATCCGCATCATGGGCGACTTCGCGATCATTCACGCGGCAACGAGCTACACCACCGCGGATGGTCAGCAGGCGACCGGGCGCTACACCGATTGCTGGGCGAAGAAGAACGGCAAGTGGCTCGCGGTGTCTGCGCACGTGTCGCGGTGAGCGGCCCGCATCGCCGCCCCACTCTCCGCCGTCATGCCCCACGAAGGCGGGGCATCCAGTACGCCGCGGCGTCTCGGTTTAGCAACGACGGTCTCTGGAATACTGGATCGCCCGGTCAAGCCGGGCGATGACAGCGTAATCGGCGCTAGCTATCAAACACAATCACGCTCCGCAGCGTCTTGCCGGCTTTCATGTTGGCAAAGCCCTCGTTGATCTCGGACAGCTTCAGCTTGGCCGAGATCCAGTCTTCCAAATGCAGCCGGCCGCGCAGGTAGAAATCGACCAGACGCGGCATGTCGACGCGGAAATGGTTCGAGCCCATTGACGAGCCCTGGATCCGGCGTTCGCGCAGGAAGTCAAAACCGTGCAGCTCGATCTTCTGGCCGAACGGGATCATGCCGACGATCGTGGCGGTGCCGCCGGAAGCGAGCATGCCGAACGCCTGCTCCGCGGTTTCCTTGCGGCCGAGCACCTCGAAGGAATGATGGACGCCGCCATTGGTGAGGTCGCGGACCTGCTTCACGACGTCGCCGTCGGCGGGGTTGACGATGTCGGTGGCGCCGAGCTTGGTCGCGAGTTGGAGCTTTGCCGGATTGGTGTCGATGGCGATGATGCGGCCCGCACCGGCGATCTGCGCACCGTTGATGGCGGCCATGCCGACACCGCCGCAGCCGATCACGGCGACGGTTTCGCCGGCCGTCACCTTCGCCGTGTTCACCACCGCGCCGTAGCCGGTGATGACACCGCAGCCGATCAGCGCGGCGAGATCGAGCGGCATCTCCTTGCGGATTTTGACGATCGCGTTCTCGTGCACCAGCATCTGCTCGGCGAAGGAGGAGAGGTTGAGGAACTGGTGCAGCTTCTCGGGCTTCGACCATTGCATGCGATTGGAGACGCCCGGCAGCAGCTTCACCGTGGTGTCAGTGCAGAGCACCGTGCGCCCCGTGGCGCAATTGTCGCAGGTGCCGCAGAACACGGATAGGCACGTGACGACGTGGTCGCCCGGCTTCACATAGGTGACGTCGGAGCCGACCTGCTCGACAATGCCGGCGGACTCGTGTCCGAGCACCGCGGGCAGCGGATGCGGGTAGAGGCCTTCCATGAAGTGCAGATCGGAGTGGCAGAGCCCGGCGACTGACGTGCGGATCAGAACTTCGCGTGGGCCGGGCTTCGGCAGGCTGACATCCTCGATGACCAGCGGCTTGTTGACTTCATGGAGGACGGCGGCCTTCATCGAGCACTCCCTATCGCGTTTTTTGATTTGATCGTGGCCCGCAGCCTACGCTGCCAGAACCAGTTCGCCAACCTCGCTCATGCCGGCGTCGCGGTCACCGAGCAGAAGTGCTGCGATCTTGGCCTGCGTGGCATTTTCCGTCAGCCGGAACGGATCGCCCGGCACGACGCGATGGTCGATCACTAGCCGCGACAGCAGCAGCCGGCGCGCGTCGCCGCGCATGTCGTGGATGCGGTGCGCCTCCCAGGCGAGCGCAATGGCGCTTGCGACGTGATAGAGCAGGCTCGTTGCGCGCCGCGCATCGGCCTCGTTCTCTGACTTGCCTGCGACCTCGCGCGCGAAGCCGACGGCGCGCTCGACGAGGCCGCGCAAATTGTCGCGCCAGGCCTGCGGCACCGAGGCGCTATCGTCGAGGCGTGCGTGCAGATCCGCATTCAGCGCGGATTCTGCGCCGTGGCGGCCAACGGCACGCCTCAACGCATCGATGGCGACGATGTTGCCGGTGCCTTCCCAGACGGAGCCGAGATGCGCATCGCGCAGCAGGCGCGGCGTGGCGAATTCCTCGATATAGCCGATGCCGCCGCGCATCTCGAGCGCGTCGCCACAGACTTTTCGCGCATCGCGCGTAGCGCGGAATTTCAGGGTCGGGGTCAGAATGCGCAGCAGCGCCGCCGCATCCTGGCTGCCGGCTTCCGCACGATCGAGCGCATCGGCGGTGAGAAAGCTCATCGACAGCGCCTGCTCGACCGGCAGCATGATTTTCAGCATCTGCCGTCGGCCGAGCGGCAGGTCGATGATGCGGTTGCCGAACACCACGCGGTTCTTCGCCACGGCAAACGCGTCATGGTAGGCGCGGCGCATCAGCGCGGCCGATTTAACGCCGTTTGAAAGCCGCGACGAGTTCACCATCTCGGCCATCTGCACAAAACCGCGGTCGAGCTTGCCGACCGCGTACGCAATCGCGCCTTCGAGCTTGATCTCGCCGGAGGCCATCGAGCGGGTGCCGAGCTTGTCCTTGAGACGCACGATCCGGTAGTGGTTCTGCGAGCCGTCGTCGAGGAAGCGCGGCATCAGGAACAGGCCGACACCGCGCGTGCCGGGGCCGGCGCCTTCGGGGCGCGCCAGCAGCATCACGACTTTCGCGTCTGCATTCGAGCAGAACCATTTTTCGCCGGTGAGGCGCCAATGGTCGCCCTCCTGCACCGCGCGCGTGGTCAGCGTGCCGACATCGGAGCCGCCTTCCTTCTCGGTCATGAACTGGCCGCCTTGCGTCAGCTTGCTCATGTCGGTCGAGGTTAGGCCGTCCAGATATTTTGCTTTCAGCGCGTCGCTGCCGAAATTCGCCAGCAGCTTTGCACAGCCGTCTGTGACGTTGATCGGGCAGCCCATGCCGAATTCGGCCTGGTTGAACAGGAAGGTGAAGGCGTGCTTGGCCACCACAGGATATTTGTCCGGCCAGCCCATGATGCCCTTGCGGATCGACAGCGCGTGGATACCGAATTCGCCGAAGGCAGCGTTCTCCAGCTCGCGATAGGCCGGGTGATATTCGATCCACTGCACGTCGCGGCCGAACTTGTCGCGCTGGTGCAGCAGCGGCGTGTGTCGGTCGGCGAGCCGCGCACAATCGTCGAGATGGCCGCCGGCGAGCTCACCGAGGCGATCGAGATGCGGCTCGATGTGGCGGAATAGCGTCTCCGGCAAATGGATGCGCAGGAGGTCCGTCAGCGCCTGATCGGCGCGGTAGAAATTCATGCCAGCGGTATCGGGCGCCAGCAGGCCGGATGGTGCGGCCGCGACATTATTTGGCTGCGCTGTGGCCGGCTTGTGCATGATCGTCCTCTTCGTTTCCGCCCGGCGCCAAATTCTTATCGCTTGCCGCTTGGGATGATGTCGATCATGCTCCCATCGCGAGAGGCGATAAAGCCGCAAATTGTCAGGGAGGCATGATCGCCGTGAAGGAGCAATTCGCTCTGCGGAATTGTGATCGAGCCGGCTGGTTGTCCGCGTGGCGGATGCATAGATCAGCGGCGTCCCGTCCCCGAGAGATCACGCCATGGAACATCCGAAATACAAGATCGCCCTCATCGTCGGCGCCGGCGAAGGCCTGAGCGCCTCGCTGGCACGGCTGCTGTCCGCGCAAGGCATTCGCGTCGCGCTTGCCGCGCGAAAGATCGAGAAGTTAGGCGCGCTCTGCAGCCAGACCGGCGCGAAGGCCTATGCCTGCAACGCCACCGAGCCTGAGGAGGTCGAGCGCCTGTTCGGTCTGGTCGAGCGCGAGATCGGCACGCCGGATCTCGTCGTCTACAATGCCTCTGGCCGCGCGCGTGGCACTTTTGTCGATCTCGTCCCGGCGGATGTCGCGAATGCGATCGCGGTCAGCGCCTATGGCGGCTTCCTGGTGGCCCAACAGGCGGCCAGGCGCATGGTACCAAGCAAGCATGGCGCGATCCTGTTCACCGGCGCTTCGGCCAGCGTCAAGGGCTACGCGCAATCCGCCCCGTTCGCGATGGGCAAGTTCGCGCTGCGCGGGCTGGCGCAGAGCATGGCGCGCGAATTGTCGCCGCAAGGCATTCACGTCGCGCATTTCGTCATCGACGGCGGCATCAAGAGCGCCGCGCGCACCGAGCCGGCCGACAAGCCGGACTCGATGCTCGATCCCGATGCGATCGCGGAGAGCTACTGGAACGTGCTGCAGCAGCCGCGCAGCGCCTGGAGCTGGGAGCTGGAGCTGCGGCCCTGGGTGGAGAAGTTTTGAGGCGATAACGTAACAGCAACCGTCATTGCGAGCGGAGCGAAGCAATCCAGAGATGTTTCTCCGGATACAGACTGGATTGCTTCGTCGCTTCGCTCCTCGCAATGACGAAAGTAGGGAGCGACCATGACCACGGAAACCACCGTCGACACCGGCACCAATGAACTGCTCTGCGTCATTCGCGACCGCGTCGCCGTCATTACGCTGAACCGGCCGGAGGCGCGCAACTCGCTGTCGGACACGCTGACGCCGGCGCTGCGCACGATGATCCGGACCTGCGGCGAGAACCCCGATGTCGGCGCGCTGCTCATTACCGGCGCCGGCGAAGCCTTCTGTGCCGGCGGCGACGTCAAGGGCATGGGCGCGCATCGTGATCCCAAAAAGCTGGAAATGTCGCTTGAGGACCGCGTCGCCGATCTCCAGGAGCGGCAGCGGCTGCTCACCGGAGCACTGGTGTCGGTGCGCAAGCCGACCATCGCCGCACTCCCTGGCCCCGCGGTCGGCGCCGGGCTTGCGCTCGCTATGGCCTGCGACGTCCGCATCGCCGCACAATCGGCCTTCGTCGCCACCGGCTATGCCCGCATCGCGCTTTCCGGCGATTACGGCATCGCCTGGCTGTTGACGCGGCTGGTCGGCACCGCGCGGGCGCGCGAGCTGCTGTTCACCGGCGATCGCGTCGACGCCGCGCGCGCCGAGGCCATCGGCCTCGTCAACCGCGTCGTGCCTGACGACAAGCTGCAAGCCGAGGCCTTCGCCCTGGCAAAGTCGCTCGCCGAAGGTCCGCGGCTGGCGCTGCGCTACATGAAGGACAATCTCGACGAGGCCCTGCTGTTCGATTTCGAAACCGCCCGCGATCACGAGGCCGAGCGCCTGATCCGCCTCACCACGACCGCCGATCACAAGGAGGCGGTGCAGGCGTTCATCGAGAAGCGCAAGGCGGTGTTCACGGGGAAGTAGGCGCCTCAATCACAGCGACGCGTTTTGCGTGAGGGGCAAAAAAAGCCCGGCTCAGATTTGACTTGAGCCGGGCCCGGAGTGGTGTCAGGCCGAGGCTGAGGGGCTATCGGCCTGACGGGAAAGTGCGGCGAGACGCCAGCTGGCGCAGGGAATGTCCTTCGGCGCGACGTGGATCTCCTTGTCGAAACGCACCAACTTCCAGTCGTCAGGATGACTGACGAAGGCGAAACCGGATTTGCGCGCGAGCGAGATCATGGTCTGGTTGGAGCGCAGCGTATCGCCGAAGATGTGCTCGGCGCCAAGCGAGGCGGCGCGGCATTCGAGGTTCTTCAGAAGCGCGGTGGCAATGCCGTGGCCCTGCCAGCGATCGTCGACCGAGAGGCCGAACTCCAGCGTCGAGGTCTCGACATGCAAGGCGTAGCGCGCCTCGGCAACGATGGTCTCGAAGCCGTCGACCATCCTGGTCGCGACCACGGTAAATCGTTCGCGCTCGCCGACCTGAAGGAAGTCATTCAGCAGCCCCTTCGGCAGTTCGCTGAGCGCGCCCAAGAAGCGGTTGTAACGGGAGCGGGTCGAGAGCGAGCGGAAATAGTGCTGGAGCTCCTCGGTGTCGCGCGGCTCGACGTAGCGCACGTTGATTGCGTCGCCCTGCCGGGTGCGCAGCACGTCCGAATATTGCTTCAGATCTTCAAGCCGGAGGGTGCTCATGACACGTGCCCTAGAGAAGGAGGGACCGCCGGCGCCCCTGTGATCAGGCGGCGCCGGCCTGGCGGCCTATCAGGCCCGCCAGAAGGGTTTCTCAGCCTCAAAGGCGATATCGCTCCAGGACAGGCCGACGTCGTGGAGATCGCGGGCGGTCCAGTTGCTCAGTTCGCGACGGGTCCGGTAACGCTCGTGCCAGACATGGAGTGTTTCGCCGATCTGGTAGAGCAGCCCAGGCGCATGATGATTTGTCATCGAATTGTCAGTGCAGGTAGACATTTTCAGCTCCTCGAGCTAAATTTCGACCGAATATCCTCCTGCGCGCGTGCTTCGACAAACGACAATTTGTACCTCTTCGCATGAAATAAGCTCATGCATCATGCTGCCAAATGACTGCCAGATTGCCCTCCCTGAACGGATTGCGGGCGTTTGAGGCCGCCGCGCGCCATCTCAGCTTCACGCTGGCGGCAAGCGAGCTGAACGTGACACAGACCGCGATCAGCCATCAGATCCGCCGGCTCGAGGACGAGCTCGGCATCCGCCTGTTCATCCGGCAGAACCGCGCGCTGGCGCTGACGCCGGAGGCGCGCGACTACCTGCCCGGCGTCCGCGCCGCCTTCAACGACCTCCGGCTTGCGACCGACCGGCTGCTGCGCAAGGACGACGACAAGGTGCTGACGGTCTCGACACTGGCCTCGCTGGCGGCAAAATGGCTGCTGCCGCGGCTGACCGATTTCCAGGAGGCACATCCCGGCATCGACGTGCACATCACCACCTCGACCAGCCTCGTCGATTTCCAGCGCGACGATGTCGACGCCGCAATCCGTTATGGCCGCGGCCAATGGCCGGGCCTGCGCGCCGACTGGCTGATGGCGGACGAGCTGTTCCCGGTGTGCAGCCCCTCGCTGCTGCGCGGCGACAAGCCGCTGCGCCAGCCGGAGGATTTGCGGGGTTATCCCCTGCTGCACACATCCAACGCCAACAGCGACGACTGGCGGCTGTGGCTGACGGCGGCGGGCCTCCCGGCCGACATCGCCAGGCAGCCCGGCATCACCTTCGACATGATCTTCATGACCATCCAGGCCGCGATCGACGGCATCGGCGTGGCGATGGGGCGGACCTCCTATGTCAGCGACGACATCGCCAAGGGCCGGCTCGTGGTCCCCTTCAAGATCGCGCTGCCGGCGGATGCGGGCTTCTATCTGGTCTCGCCGGAGGGCCGCCGCGAGGCGCCGAAGCTCGCCGCGTTTCGCCAGTGGATGATCGCTGCAACGCAGAATAAAGCCTGAAAAATCATCAGCTTCCGCAGCAAATTCAGTTGACTCGCAACGCCTCGCGCGAGATGGGGTAAGACAGATTGTCACAGCAACGATCTGTCGCCTTGCCGTGAAAATGAGTTCCGGTCCGGCCACGTCTTCCAGGGGAGTAACGTCAATGGCTGGACCAGCAGCATCAACCAATCCGCCCGAGATCAAATCGCGCATCGGCGCGATTCTGCGCGCAACGAGCGGCAATTTCCTCGAACAGTTCGACTTCTTCCTGTTCGGCTTCTATGCCGCCGCGATCGGCAAGGCGTTCTTCCCCTCCACCAACGAGACCGCGTCACTGCTCAACACCTTTGGCGTGTTCTGGCTCGGCGCGCTGATGCGCCCGGTCGGCGCGATCGTGCTCGGCGCCTACATCGACCGCATCGGCCGCCGTCAGGGCCTGATCGTCACGCTCGCTATCATGGCCATCGGCACGGTCGTGATCGCATTCTGCCCGAGCTACGCCACGATCGGCATCGCAGCGCCTGTGATCGTCCTGGTCGGACGCCTGCTGCAGGGCTTCTCCGCCGGCGTCGAGCTCGGCGGCGTGTCGGTCTACCTCGCGGAAATCTCCACGCCCGGCAACCGCGGCTTCTACACCTCGTTCCAGTCGTCGAGCCAGCAGGTCGCGATCTTCGTGGCGTCGATCCTCGGCTATCTCCTCTCCGAGGTGATGCCGGCTGACACGGTTGCAGCCTGGGGCTGGCGCATTCCCTTTTTCGTCGGTTGCATGATCATTCCGCTGATCTTCTTCCTGCGGCGCACGCTGGAGGAAACGCCCGCCTTCCTCGCCATGAAGAAGCATCCGACGGCGAACGAGGTGTTCGCCTCCGCGCTCGCCAACTGGCGCATCGTCATCCTCGGCATGATGATCGCGGTCCTGACCACGACGACGTTCTACTTCGTCACCGTGTACACGCCGACCTTCGGCAAGACCGTGCTGAAGCTGTCGTCGCAGGATGCGCTGCTGGTCACGCTGCTGGTCGCCGTCACGAATTTCATCTGGAATCCGGTCGGCGGCGCGCTGTCCGACCGGATCGGCCGCAAGCCGGTGCTGCTCGGCATCGCCACACTGGCGCTGCTCACCGCCTATCCGGCACTGAGCTGGCTGGTGGCGGCGCCGACCTTCGGCAAGCTGCTCGCGGTCGAGATGATGTTCTCGTTCTATTTCGGCATGTACAGCGGCACCATGCTCGGTGCTCTCGTCGAGATCGTGCCGGCACACGTCCGCACCACCTGCTTCTCGCTCGCCTTCGCGCTCGCCGCCGCGCTGTTCGGTACCTTCACGCCGTTCGCCTCGACCTTGCTGATCGACTACACCGGCAACAAGGCATCGCCCGGTCTTTGGCTGATGTTTGCGGCCGCGCTTGGTATCATTGCCGCGTCGATCGTCTATCGCGGCGGCCGCCAGGCGGTGACGACGTATGATACGGCGGCGGAGCCGGTGGCGGGTCATTGATGGTCATTCCGGGGCGCGCGTAGCGCGAGCCCGGAATCCATTTCTCCGAGCATTCCTGACGCACGATGGATTCCGGGCTCGGTCCTACGGACCGCCCCGGAATGACAGTGGGGGCTACAGCTCCACCACCACGTAATCGCTCTCGACCTTCACCGTGATCGTCTCGGCGACATACGGCCCCTTCACCACGCTCGCACCGGGCTCGACATGGGCCGGATAGGCCTTCGCGCGGAAGCGGCGGGGGTCGCAATAGGATTGGCCGGTGCGGATGTCGAACTCCCAGCCGTGCCAGGGGCAGCGGATGATCTCGCCGAGTTTCGTATATTCGATCTCGCCGGGATCCCTGGACTGCGCGAGCCCGATCAGCGGGCCCTCGCACAGCGCCGCGCCCTGATGCGGGCAGCGGTTCATCAGGCCGAAATACTCGCCCTTGACGTTGAAGACCGCGATCGGCCGTCCCTCGATCTCCAGGAATTTTCGCGTGCCCGGCGGAAGCTCATCGACCGCGGCAATCACATGCCTCGCCATCAACTGATTCCGTAGAGCTTCCGGGCATTGCCCAGATAGAACGCCTCGCGGTTGGTGTCGCTGACGCCCGCCGGTAAGACACGCGACGGCTCGTCATAATCCCAATGCGGATAGTCGGTCGCGAACAGCAGCCGGTCCCAACCGAGCCAGTTGATGACGTCGAGCAGATCCTCGCGCCGCTCCGGATCTTCCATCGGCTGCGTGGTCCACCACACCTGCTCGCGGATATATTCCGACGGCGGCCGTTTTACATGCGGCACCTCGCTGCGCAGCCGCTGCCACGCCTTATCGAGCCGCCAGGCCAGTGACGGTGCCCAGCCAAAGCCGGCTTCGATCATCACCATCTTTAGTTTCGGGAAGCGCTCGAACACGCCTTCCAGCACGAGGCTGGCCAGTGCCGATTGCTGGCACTGCGAGTGGCCCACCATCTCCTCGATGTAATAGGACGGCCAGCCCGATGGCGTGATCGGGTTGCCGCCGAAGCCGAAGGCATGGACGCCGACGGGAAGGCCGGCCTCTTCCGCGGCCTGATAGATCGGCCAGTAGCGGCGCTGACCGAGCGGCTCGACATTGCGGCTGAGCAGCAGCACCTGCACAAAGTTCTTGTCACCGGCGCGCTCGCGAATCTCGGCAGCGGCCGACAGGCCATCCTCATTGCCGACGACGATCGACGCCTTCAGCCGCTTGTCCTTGCTGGTCCATTTGTCGATCTGCCAGTCGTTGATGGCCGAGCAGAGCGCGGCCGAGAGGTCGTGATTGCGGATGCCTTGCCCGGTATTGAGCGGATTGAGCACGCCGAGTTGCACGTTGTTGGGATCGAGCAGTTGCTTCTGCATGAAAGACAGCGAGGAGCCCTGCGGGCCGCCCTCCGGCGGATAGGCATCGCGGCGCGAGGCATTGGGCTGCGCCTTCGGATAGGGCGGGCCTTCCATCATGCCCTGATAGGCATGAACGCCGTAGATCTCGAGGTGATGCTGCCAGCGTTTGGCCAGATAGGGATAGAGCTCGGTCCGGGTCGCGCGCGCCGGATGGATGTCGCAGTCGGCTATCGCGGTCTTCGTCGTCGGGGGGGAAGCGGCCTCTAGGCTCTCGCGGAACTGGATATTCATCGCCTTGCCTCCTTTGGCAGCGGGCTCACGTCAGGCGGGGATAGGTTGCATGCGGATTGTCGATCATGATCTTGCGCACGAGATCGGGGGACAGACCTTGAGGCAGCGCGTCCAGGCCATCGAACTGCCAGTGCGGATAGTCGGTGGAGAATAGGACCAATTCGTCGGACTGCATATGCTCAAACAGGCGAATTAATGTCGCTTCGTCCGGCGGCGCATCAAATGGCTGTAACGAGAAGCGGATGTTGCTGCGCACAATTTCCAGCGGCGCACGATCGACCCAGGGCGTCTCCATCCGTACCCCGCGCCAGAACTTGTGCAGGCGCCAGAGAAAGGGCGAGATCCAGGAGACGCCGGACTCCAGCATCACCATCTTCAGCCGCGGATATTTGGCGAAAACGCCCTCGACGATCAGGCTGGTGAGCTGGGTCTGAAACGCCTGGGCCTGACCGACATAATCCTCGATGTGATAGGAACCCCACCCCACCGCGGTCGGCGGATTGTGATAGGCGGAACCGGCGTGGATCCCGACCGGAAGGTCGTGTCGTTCCGCCGCCTCATAGATCGGCCACAGCGCGCGCTTGCCGAGCGGCGTGTCGCCCATCACCAGCATCAGCACCTGCACGAAGCGCTTGTCCTGCGCGCAGCGCTCGATCTCGGCGACTGCCTTCTCGACGCTTTGCGTCGGGATCACGATCGAGCCGCGCAGCCGGGAATCGCGATCGAGCCATTCCTTCGCGAGCCATTCGTTCAGCGCGCGGCAGAACGCGGCCTGCAAATCTTCCGAGAACACCATCTGCACGCCGTAAAGCGGGTTGCAGATGGCATACGTCAGCCGGAACGGATCGAGCACATGCCGCTGCATGTCCTCCAGGCTTTCGCCCGGCTTGCCATTCTCGGGACGCCAATCGGGCCGCGCCACGATCGGCGAGTTTTTCGGGTAGGATTGCGAGACGAGATCGACCATGCCGCGCGTCGTCACCTGATCGCGCCAATAGTCGTTCAGGTACGGCAGCAGGCTGGTCAGATGCGGCACGGCCGGATGCACGTCGCAATCCACCCCGCCGGCGATCAGGGACGCCATGACGCCTCTCTTCTCACGTTTCCTCGTCGTGTCCTGTTGCGGGCGGCGCTTGGCCGCTTCGCCTTGTCCGCCATTCAAGCAGGCCTGCCCTCCGCCCGCAACTCGGCCAAGGCTTCTGTCATATGCTAGGAAGGCCGGGCTCGGTTGCGAAGGAATAAGGGATGATAGGGATGAAAGAGCTCGTCGGCATTGCGGAACAGGTCGCAGGCAAACTGATCGCGCGCAAGCAGACCATTGCGGTCGCGGAATCCTCGACCGGCGGCCTGATCGCAGCGAGCCTGCTCGCGGTGCCCGGCGCCTCCGCCTATTTCCTCGGCGGCGCAGTGGTCTACACCCGCGACGCCAGGCGCGTACTGATGGATATTTCGGACGAAGGAATGAAGGGCTTTCGTTCCTCCTCGGAGCCCTACGCGAAACTTCTGGCCGAACAGATGCGCGGCCGCTTCAGCTCCGACTGGGGCCTGTCCGAGACCGGCGCAGCCGGCCCGACCGGCAACCGCTATGGCGACGCTGCCGGCCATAGCTGCATGGCGGTCGCGGGGCCCGCGGCTGAGGTGATGACGCTGGAGACGGGCAGCAGCGACCGGTTCGCCAACATGCAGCTGTTCGCGGCGACGGCGCTGAAGTTGTTGCTGAAGAAGCTGGAGGGATAGCTGCCTAGCCGTGCGAGTGAGAATTGAACAGTATCGCCACAAGCACCACTGTCATGCCCCGCGAAGGCGGGGCATCCAGTACTCCGCGGCCTCTCGATTCAATCACGACGGTCTCGGAGTACTGGATCGCCCGCCTTCGCGGGCGATGACACCAGAGTAGCGACCTCACCTTCCCAAATGCCGCGTAAAAATCCGCACCACATAGCCCTTGAATCGCGGTGCCTCGTCGTAAAGCTCTGAGGCCAACCGCTCGATCGTCTCGCGCAGCGACATGAACTGCGCCTGGCGGGCGCTGCTTTCGGTACCCTGCATGCCCGCAAGCTCGTCCATCGCGGCATCGCTGATCTGGCAATGCACGACGTCGCCGTCATTCGTCATGGTGAAGCGGAAAGCCAGACGTTCGAGGTCGTGGCCGATGATCCTGTCGCGCGCCAGCGGCATCCAATTGTCCCGTTCGCACCCCCGAACGGGACAATGCAAAAAATCCGGCGGCTTGTCACCTTGGCCGCAAGACGAACCGCGGCTCTCTAATAGACGAGCGCAGTCCCGGTCGGCTTCTCCAGCGCCGTGGCCAACGATTTGTACTCCTCGCAGTCCGTCCCGCAGATGGCTGCAATCCGGCTCAGATGATAGAGCGCCTGCTCGCGGTTGCCTCGCTCGAGCTGCCACAGCCCGTAATACTGCCACGTCAGGACGTGGTTCGGATCCGCCTTCAGCGCGCGCTCGTACCAGACCTGCGACTGCTCGTAGTCGCCAAGCTTGCGGTAGGAGTAGCCGATGAGGTTGGCGACGTTCGGATGGTCGTCATGGCCAAGCGATTTCAATTGCGCGATCGCGCTCGCATAGTCATTGCGCTCGTAGATGGTGTCATAAGCCACGCGGTAGCCGGTCGCGAATGCGGGATCGTCGATGCTGGACTGGTTGTTGGGTTTCCTGTTCTTTTGTGTGGCCTTTGTTCCCGGCCGCTTCGGATAGGTCGGTTGGGCTGTGCTCGGAGCTGAATAGGTGCTCGCAAAAGGATCCATGCCTCCGCCTCCGCCGCCTCCGCCACCGCCCCCTCCACCACCTCCTGCGGCATATGCCGGGGAAGCCAGCAGTGCCGCAAACGTTCCCAGAGTAACGAACCTGATCATCGTTCCGATCATTTCTGTCTCCTGTCTCGATCCAAGCGGCCCCGGACCAATTGATAACCCTGCGTTGGCTTCGATATTCCGTGGCGCAGTGTTAACGGAGACGTCGACGCTCGTAAGACAGCTCCCCTGTCCTTCCAGGAGAGCTAAGTGCTCTACTGATAAGCGCTCTACTGAAACGCGACTTCGGCAAAGCTGCGCAGCTTGCGCGAATGCAAGCGCTCCGACTCCTGCTGCTTCAGTCGTTCCAGCGCCTTGAGACCGATCTCAAGATGCTGGCCGACGCGGCGGCGGTAGAATTCGCTGGCCATGCCGGCGAGCTTGATCTCGCCATGCAGCGGCTTGTCGGAGACGCAGAGCAGCGTGCCATAGGGCACGCGGAAGCGGTAACCGTTGGCCGCGATCGCGGCCGATTCCATGTCGAGCGCGACTGCGCGCGATTGCGACATGCGGCGAATGACCTCGGGCCCTGATATCTCCCAATTGCGGTTGTCGACGCTGGCGACCGTGCCCGTGCGCATCAGGCGCTTGAGCTCGAAACCTTCCAGGCCGGTGACGTCCTCGACCGCCTGCTCCAGAGCGACTTGCATCTCGGCCAGTGCCGGGATCGGCACCCACAGCGGCAGCTCGCGATCGAGCACGTGGTCCTCGCGCACATAGCCATGCGCCAGCACGTAGTCGCCGAGCCGCTGGGTGTTGCGCAAGCCGGCGCAATGCCCGAGCATCAGCCAAGCATGCGGCCGTAGCACCGCGACGTGATCGGTGACGTTGCGCGCGTTGGACGGACCGGTGCCGATGTTGATCAGGGTGATGCCGCGATAATCGGGCGCGACCAGATGGAAGGCCGGCATCTGTGGCGTGCGCGTAGGCGCGTCTCCGGTGGTCGCCCCGCCAGCACGTGTGATGACGTTGCCCGGCGCAACAAAGGCTTCGAGCCCGGCCTCACCGGACTGAAGCCGCTGCTGACACATCTGCGCGAAGGCATCGACATAGAACTGGTAGTTGGTGAAAATGACAAAGTTCTGGAAATGCTCGGGATCGGTGCCGGTGTAGTGATAGAGCCGGCGCAGCGAGTAGTCGACGCGGGCAGCGCGGAACAGCGACAGCGGCTCGGGCGCACCCGGCTGAAGCTCGAACGTGCCGTCGGCGATCGAATCGTCCATGGCGGCGAGATCAGGCACGTCGAACGCATCGCGCAGCGAGCGCGTAACCGGCGAATTCTCGCTGGTGCTGATGGCGGCTTCGATGTTGATATCGCGGCGATAGGCGAAGTGGATCGGGATCGGCTCATTGGACTCACCGATCTCGACGGGAACGCCGTGGTTCTGGATCAGGAGGCCGATCTGCTCGGTGAGATAGGCGCGGAACAGATCCGGCCGCGTCACGCTGGTCTCGTGCACGCCTGGTCTGGCGACGAAGCCATAGGAGAGACGCGAGTCCAGCCGCGCATACGTCGCGGTGGTGAGGCGGACGAAGGGATAATACGCGCGCACCCGCATCGTGATCGCCTCGCCTGAGACATAGGCTTCGAACCGGTCGCGCAGGAACTTTGTGTTGCGCTCGTAGATCTCCTCAAGACAGGCGACGGCAGGGCCGGCGTCGGTGAAGGATTTTGTGGCGATGGAGGGCGGGGTCTGCATGGTTCGAACGCCGGGTTGTTGGAGGCTTGAGTCGAACTATAGCAAGAATGAAGCCCCGCCGTCATTGCGAGCGCAGCGAAGCAATCCAGAAATCTCGCCGCGGAGGCAGACTGGATTGCTTCGCTACGCTCGCAATGACGAATGAAGATGACGCACTTCCCCGCGTCACTTCTCGCGGAACGCCCGCATGAACTGGTCGTGCAGCGGCTTCAAGAGGTACGACAGCATGGTGCGATCGCCGGTCTGGACGAAAGCTTCCACCGGCATGCCGGGGATCAGCTTGGAGTCGCCGAGCTTGGCGACCTCTTCCGCCGACAGCGAGACGCGGATGGTATAATAGCTCTGGCCGGTGCGCTGGTCGGTGGTCACGTCGGGCGAGACGCGGCTGACGACGCCGGTGAGCTCGGGCGTGGTGCGCTGGTTGAAGGCGGAGAGGCGCAGCAGCGTCTTCTGGCCGATCTGGAGCTTGTCGATATCGACCGGATTGACCTTCGCCTCGACCTGGAGGTCGTCGGCCTGCGGCACGATCAGCATGAGCGCATCGCCGGCAGTGACGACGCCGCCGACGGTGTGCACCGTCGATTGCAGCACCATGCCGTCCTGCGGCGCGCGAATGTCGACACGACGGAGCTGGTCTTCGGCCGCGACCTTGCGCTCGATCAGCTCGCCGCTCTTGTCGTTGGTCTCGCGCAGATCCTTGGAGACCTCGCTCACCATGTCCTTGTCGACCTGGATGATCTGAAGCTCGGTCTCGGTGATCTTGCCCTTGGCCTGCGCCCGTGAGGCGATGTACTGCGCGCGCTCGCCGTTGAGGCGGGCGGAGTCGCGCTCGAGCGTGGTCAGGCGCGAGATCTGCACCAGGTGCTTGTCATAGAGATCGCGCACGCCGATCAGCTCCTGCTGCACCAGCGAGATCTCTTTGTCCTTGGCTTTCTCCTGCGCGGAAAGGCCCTCAATCTCCTCGTTGAGCTGCTGGATGCGCTCGCGGAGCTGGGCCTTCTGGCCGGCACGGCCGTTGACACGGACGTCGAACAACTTGGTTTCGGCAGAGAGCAGCGCCTTGACGTCGGGATCGTCGCCGCGATCGAGCAGCGATGGCGGGAATTCGATCTTGTCGAGACCGCGCTGCTCGGCCTGCAGCCGTGCCGCACGGGCCAGCGCGGCGTCGAGATTCTTGGTGACGATGGCGAGGTTGGCCTTGGTGACGGTGTCGTCGAGCCGCACCACGACGTCGCCGGCCTTGACCACGTCGCCGTCGCGGGCGCGCACCTCGCCGACCACGCCGCCGGTCGGGTGCTGCACCTTCTTGACGTTGGATTCGACCACGATCTGGCCCGGCGCGATCAACGCGCCGGAGATCTGCACCATGGAGGCCCAACCGCCGAGGCCGATGGCCAGCACCAGCACGATCGAGATCCCGAGGACGAGGTGAAACCGGATCGATTCCCGCACCGTCCTGGTCGCGGCGGGCTTTGTGCCGCCGACCGTCATCGTGCTCATGGTTTGGCCACTCCGCCTTCGCTGACGATCTTGATCGGCGCCGGTGGCGCGACGCGGGGCTGGAGCACCTGGGCGAGCACTTTCTCCTTCGGACCGAAGGCCTGCATGCGGCCGTCGCGAAGCACCAGGACCTGGTCGACCGCCTCGACGCCGATGGGCCGGTGCGCCACCACGATGACGATGGCGCCGCGCTCGCGCGCGCTGCGGATCGCGCGGGTCAGCGCCTCGTCGCCTTCGGTGTCGAGATTGGAGTTCGGCTCGTCCAGCACGATCAGGAACGGATTGCCGTAGAGCGCGCGCGCCAGCGCCACGCGCTGCGCCTGGCCTGCGGACAGCGACGTGCCCTGCTCGCCGACTTGCGTATTGTAGCCCTCGCGCATCTTGATGATCATCTCGTGCACGCCGGCTTCCTTGGCCGCGGAGATGATGCCGTCGGACGTCGCCTCCGGATCAAAACGGCCGATGTTCTGCGCGATGGTGCCGCTGAACAGCTCGACGTCCTGCGGCAGATAGCCGATGTGACGGCCGAGCACGTCGGACGACCATTGGTCGAGCGCCGCGCCGTCAAGCCGGACCTTGCCGCGGACCGGATACCAGACGCCGACGAGTGCGCGGATCAGCGAGGATTTGCCGGAGCCGCTCGGCCCGATCACGCCGAGGCCGTTGCCGGCCTCGAGCACAAAATTGACGTCCTGGACGATAAGGCGCTGGTCGCCTGGAGCAACCATCGCCACGCCTTCGACCGAGAGGCGGCTGGTGGGTGCCTGCAACTGGGTCGGCGTCGCCTGCGCCGGCATCTGTTCCAGCAGGCGGCTGAGGCGGTGCCAGCTCTGGCGTGCCGCGACGAAGGATTTCCAATGCGCGATCGCGAGATCGACCGGCGCCAGCGCGCGGGCCGAGAGGATCGAGCCCGCAATGATGATGCCGGCGGTCGCCTCCTGATGGATGACGAGATAGGCGCCGACCGCGAGCACCGCCGATTGCAGCATCATGCGCAGCACTTTTGCGACGGCGCCCAGGCCGCCGGCGACGTCGCTCGCACGCTGATTGCCGGCGAGGTATTTTTCGTTGGCCTCGCTCCAGCGCGCGTTCAGCCGGCCGGCCATGCCCATCGACACCAGCACCTCGGCATTGCGGCGGCTCGACTGGGCGAGATCGTTGCGCTGGGCGGCAAGGCCCATCGCATCCTTCGCCGGCTGGCGGGACAGGAACTCGGTGACCAGCGTCAGCCCGACCAGGATGATGGCGCCGACCAAGGCGGTCACGCCGATCATGACGTGGAAGGCGAAGCAGATGGCGAGATAGAGCGGCAGCCAGGGCAGGTCGAAGAACGCGCTCGGGCCCATGCCGCCGAGGAACGAGCGGACATTGTCGAGATCGCGCAGCGGCTGCAGCCCCTCGTTGCGGCTGCCCACCAGCAGCGGCAGGCGTACGATGGTGTCGAACACGCGTTTGTTCAGGGCCTCGTCGAGCGCGGTTCCGACCCGTCCCAGGATGCGGCTGCGGATCATGTCGAGCACGCCCTGCGCCATATAGAGACCGCCGGCGAGGACGATCAGGCCGACGAGGGTTGGAATGCTGCGGCTCGGCAGCACCCGGTCGTAGACCTCCAGCATGAAGATCGACCCGGTCAGATAGAGCAGGTTGATCATGCAGCTCATGAAACCGACGCCGACGAACGCCGTGCGGCAGGCACGCAGCGCGTCACCGAGCTCTGAACGGCGGAGGCCGGGAACGGCTGCCATCAATCTGATCTCTTTCGGGTAATGGGGCAAACCCCCTGATTTCCAGAGTCCTGATTACAAAAACAAATCGAGGCGTACGCGCCCCGGATTAATATCGGGTTCTCCCCGCATGCAGTGCAATCGAATTAATCCGAGCCTCGCCACATCTACCCAGGACGGCCCAATCCGCAAGTCCGGTATTTCACAGTCTTTGCGGCTTTTTATAGCAAAGACAAGCGCCTCTCCCCAAAGCTCACGGGGAGAAGCGCTTGGTTCCGATCGATCGAACCGGTTAGAGCCGGCCGCCGCCGCGCACCAGCCGCACCACCAGCAGCAGGATGATGGCGCCGATGGCGGAATAGATGATCTCCGAGACCAGCCCGAGGCCGAGATGAATGCCGAGCTTCGGGAACAGGAACGTCGCGACGAACGCACCGGCGATGCCGATCACGATGTCGCCGATGATGCCGAACCCGCTTCCTCGCACGACCTTGCCGGCGAGCCAGCCGGCAACCAGGCCGACAAACAGGATGACGATGAGGCTTTGGCCAGAAATATACATAAGTTGAAGTCCCTCTCCGTGAACGGGCCCATGGAACCGGAACCGGGATGAATGGGGTCTGAATGGTGTTCCCGGAGGGACCGCTCAGACAGGAATCGCGAAAACAACCCCATGCACAGTAGAATGAGCGCGGCCGAAATGGCCCCGGCGAATCGCCATAACCCCATGCCGACGCGACTGATTTTTGTCATGAGGAGCAATCGCTCCTGACATCGGCACGTGCCCCGATTTGGCGGCGGCTACCCGGCTACGCGCAGTGTCGTTACCGCAACACAGGCGTTGCCGAAAGGAACGAGCACCACTTGCGCACCGTTCGGCAGCGCGATCGTCGCGAGACCACCGAGCGCGCCGTTGTGACCGTTGAGCTTGGCGAGCTCGTCGGCAACGATCGAGCAGCTCTCCGTCCGGGGCGTCACCCGCACCAGATTGCCTTCGCAGGACGCTCCGACCGGTGCAGCAAACACGACACCAGCGGCCCGCTGATTGGTGTTGCCCTGGGTGGCCTGGTCGGGTGCAAGCGCGACCAGCGCCTGTACTGAATGCGAATTGCCGGCCTTGGCGTCCCACTGCGACTGCGCGGTGTAGTTGGAGTTCGTCGCGAGACCGCGGCCGAGCGTCCCAAACAGATTGGCGCATGTCACGATGTTGCCCTGCCGCGCATGATCGTCGAACACGGTCGGTTGCTGCCCCGCCTGCTGCGGCGGAGCGGGTGCGGCGGCAGCCGGCGCCGTCTGCGCCTCCTGCGGACGTGGCTTGTGCGGTTGCGGCTTCGCGGCGGGCTTCTTGGCCGGCGCCGGAGCTCCAGGCTGCAACGGTATAGGCTGCGCCTCGGCAGGCTGGACCTGCTGGGCATATCCCACGACAGCGGCTGCACTGAGCGCCGCCATGACGACAACCGCGAAAATCAGGATGGGCATTTTCAGTCGCATCGGCGTATTCATCCTCCTTGTATCATTTCAGTTTCGCCAATACACCGGACAACCCATCCAGCGGCGCCTCCAGTACGATCGGCCCTCCTTGCGGAAGCTGATAGGACACACGGCACAGCGTCGCCGCGCGGATGTGCCGCCTGAGCACGTCGCCGATCGCAACCGTGGCGAAGCAGAAATTGGCGTCGCAGTGATCGGTCTGGGCGACAATTCGGTCCGGGCCATCGCCCATCGCGAGCTCGACATGCGCGCCAACCCCCGCAACTGCGGGAATGCGCATCGTCATCAGCGGCTTGCCGTCGGCGGTCGCAATCAGCGACCAATTGAAGGCGACCGTGCCCTGCGCGTTGACGATTGATTGCGTCACGTTGCAGACCCGACGCCTGGATTTGAGGCTCTCGTCGCAAATCAAGGTCCAGTTCCGGAACGGCTGGATCATCCGCCTGAACTCGCCGAGCGTCTCACCCTCCGGCACCACGACATCCGAAGGCTTGACGGCGTAAGCCGATGGCGGTGCGGGCTGCGCGGATGCGCTCGCCGCCGCCCGAAGCCAGATCACCAGAGCCAGGCACGCCAGCCGCCGCGTCGAGGTCAGGGTCAATTGAGTGTCAGGCTCACGCCGGCGCTGACGCCCCAGTCGCCCCCGGCGGTGGTCGCCGCCGCATTGCTGCGCAGCCGGCCGTTCTCGCTGGTGTAGCCAATGCCGAAGGCCAGCGCGCCCTGGCTGCGCCAGATGCCGCCGCCCGCCGATGCGCTCACCTTGCCGGGCCGGTCGTCATAACGCAGCGACGCGGCAGCCATGCCGATCGCGGCCGCACGCCAGGCGTCCTGCCGCACCTCGCCGATCCGGCCGTTAAGCTGCTCGAAGGCGCTGTTGAGCTGGTTGAGGTTGACCGCATCGGTGCCGGCGACACCCGCCGCCACATTGCCGATCGTCACCGGCGCGCCGCTGCCGCTGTTCAGCGTCAGCTTGTTTGTGGTGTTGCCGGCGCCGTCGGTGTCGTAGCGGATCGAGCTCGACGCCACCGCCTGGAGCTGACTGACATTGACCGCGTCGGTCGCGGCGGAGCCCGCGGCAACATTGGTGACGCGGCGTTCGGCCCCGGACGAGCCGACCGACACTTCGCCCGTCGCCACGCCCGCAACGCTCTTGCCGACGACAGGCGTATAGGCCGCATCGCTCAGATTGGCCGTGGTGGTCGCGTTCGCACCGAGCGCCAGCGAGTTGGCCTGCGTCGCCTTGGCGCCGGCGCCGATCGCGACCGAATTGTCGGCCGACGCGGCGGAGCCGTTGCCCATCGAGATCGCGTTGGCCCCGCTTGCGACCGATTGCGGGCCGATCGCGACGCTCTCGGCACCGGCCGCAGTGGAATCCGCGGCCGTCGAATTGGCGTGGAAATATTTGACGCCGCCACCGCCGCTGCTGATATTGCTGACGGTGGTGTAAAGGCCGTCCAGCGCGACGTTGGTGGCCCAGAGCTGCGAGCCGTTGATCGCATCGGTCGAGGTCGAGGTGATCTGTCCCGCCGCGACGTTGGTGACGGTGCGCTCCGAACCGGCGCTGCCGACGCTGACGGTCGATGTTGGCGCCGTGCCGGCGAAATTGTAGGTGGTGCCGCCGATCGTGGTGCTCGTGGTCTTGACCACCGTCGAGGTGGTCGAATTGGCGCCGAGCGCGACGTCCCCGGCCTGCGCCGTCGCCTTGGCGTTCGGACCGAGCGCAACGCTGGTCGGGTTGGACGTCTGGGATCCCGCGCCGATCGACACCGATTGGACGCCGTTGGCCTGCGCATTGGTTCCGAACGCAATCGAATCGGCGAAGCTGGACAGCGAATTCTGGCCGATCGCGATGCCGCCGGGTGCGGTCTGCTGCACGGTCGCGCCGAAGCCCATGCCGATGCCGTTGTCGCCATTGACCACGGTCTGCGGCCCCACCGCGACCGAATTGTTGCCGACCGCAAGCGAGTCGGCGAGCGTCGAGTTGGCGTGGAAATATTTCGTAGTCGTGGTCGCGAACGACGTCAGCGCGCCGGTCAGCTGCCGCACGGTGACGGCGTCGCTGCTCTGGGTGCCGTCGGCCACGTTGGTGATCTGTCGATAGCTCGTCGCGTTGCCGACCGAAACCGCGCCGAGCAGCGCGAGATCGGTGGTGTTGTAGGGGATGATGGTGCCGCCGATCGTGCCGGAAGTCGGCGCGACCGCGCGGTTGGATATCGACCCCGAGCCGATCGCCACGCCATCGGCAACTGTGGCCTGGGCATTGAAGCCCAGCGCAGTCGCTCCCGCAGCGCTCGCCGACGCCGCAACGCCGGCAGCCATCGAATTGGTCCCAGTCGCGCCGTTATTGTTGTAGTTGGCCTTCTGGGTGCCGCCGTCGTTGACACCATAATAATGCGTCAGGCCGTTGCTGACGACGGTCGAGAGGCTGTCGATCGCGGAGGTAGCGGCCCACAGCTGCGAGCCGTTGATCGCATCGGTCGAGCCGTTGCTGATCCGCCCCGCCGCGACATTGGTGATGGTGCGCTCGTTGCCGACCGAGCCGACGCTGACCGTCGAGAGTGGATTGGTGCCGGCGAAGGCGTAGTTGGTGCCGCCGATGCTGATGCCGGGGGTCCCGACCGCCGTGGTGGTCTGGCTGCCCGAGCCGAGCGCGATATCGTTGGCGTTCGCGGCGGTCGCGCCGTTGCCGATCGACACCGAGCCGCTGCCGGTCGCGGTCGACACCGGTCCGATCGCAACCGAGTTGGTCCCCGCCGCGGACGAATCCGCCAGCGTCGAATTGGCGTGGAAATACTTGATGCCGCCACCGGTGTTGATGTTGTTGACGGTGGTGGCGAGGCCGTCGACGGCCTGGTTTGTGGCCCAGAGCTGCGAGCCGTTGATCGCGTCGGTCGAAGAGTTGCTGATCCGGCCCGCCGCGACATTGGTGATGGTGCGCTCGGCGCCGACCGTGCCGACGCTGACCGTCGAAAGCGGATTCGTGCCGGCGAAGGCGTAGTTGATGCCGCCGACGGTGACGCCGGGCGTGCCGACCGCCGTGGCGGTCTGGCTGCCCGCGCCGAGCGCGACATCGTTGGCGTTGGCTGCGTTCGCGCCGTTGCCGATCGACACCGAGCCGCTGCCGGTCGCGGTCGACACCGGTCCGATCGCAACCGAGTTGGTTCCGACGGCGGACGAATCGGCCAGCGTCGAATTGGCATGGAAGTACTTGATGCCGCCGCCGGTGCTGATGTTGTTGACGGTGGAGGCGAGCCCGTCGACGGCCTGGTTGGTGGCCCAGAGCTGCGAGCCGTTGATCGCGTCGGTCGAAGAGTTGCTGATCCGGCCCGCCGCGACATTGGTGATGGTGCGCTCGGCGCCAAGCGCACCGACGCTGACCGTCGAGTTCGGCGTCGTGCCGGCGAAGCTGTAGGTGGTGCCGTTGATCACGGTGTTCGGCGTGCCGACCGCCACAGCGGTGACGCTGCCGGAGCCGAGCGCGACATCGCCGGATTTTGCCGCCGCCGTTGCGCCGTCACCCAGCGCGATATTGCCCGCAAGACCGGCCGCGCCCGCCGTGGAGCCGTTGCCCAGCGCCACGGAGCCCTGACCGATCGCCTTGTTGTTGTTGCCGATCGCGACGGCGCCGGCGGCCTGATTGGCGGCGGTGGCGGTCGCGGTGCCGTCACTATTGGCGATGTTGTTTGCACCGCCGGTGAAGGCGCCCGTGCCGCTGACGTAACTCGGATCGCCGATCGTCACGGCGCCGTTGCCATAGGCGACGTTGTTCGCGCCGATGGAGACCGCCTGGCCGCCGGTCGCCACAGCATTGGTGCCCAGGGCGACCGCGTTGGCGGAACTGGCCGCGGCATTGTTGCCGATGGCAATAGCGCTGGCCGCCGACGCATTGGCCTGAAATCCCGCGGCAAAGGCATTGACGGCGCCGGCGACGGCGCTAACGCCCGTGGCGATCGAATTAGCACCACTCGACGCCGCGTTGTTACCGATCGCGACGCCGCCTGTCGCCGCGTTGTTGACGATTGCGCCCGATCCGATCGAGACCGCGCCGCCGGAGCTCAGCGCCTGCGCCTGATTACCCAGGGCAACGCCGAAATTTCCTGACGCCGTGGCGAGATTGCCGGCCGCCAGTGAGCTGGTACCCGACGCGACCGACTGGACGCCAACCGCGACGGCGTTGCCGCCGCTCGCGTTGGCAAGATATCCAAGGGATGCGGTGCCGACCGCGGAGGCTTTCGCCCCGTTACCGATGGCGGTGGCTTGATTTGCTGACGCTGCGGCGGACGTACCTAACGCACTGGCTCCCGTCCCCGTTGCGGATGCGCTCGAACCGACGCTGGTCGACCACGCGCCCGTCGCGGTGGCGGTTGTGCCGAGGGCAACAGCCTCGAATGTGAAGCCGCTCGGCGCGGTCCCGCTGGCGTTGGCATTCACGCCGATGGCGATCGGAGAACCGCCACCGGTTCCGGCGCTTGCTTTGGAGCCGACCCCGATGGCCGTGCCCGAACCGTTCGAAGATGAGGCGGTGGAGGACAATCCAATCGCGATCGAGGCACCACCGGAAGCATTAGCCGACGAACCCAACGCAAGGGAACTTGCCCCACTTGCCGTGGTGTTGACACCGAAGGCGCTCGATCCGTCCGCAGTGGCGTGCGCGTTTCCGCCGACCGCGAGGGCATTGACGCCGGTCGCGTTTGCAAAGACACCCATGCCGATCGCATTGAGCCCATTCACAGAGTTGGCATAGCCCACGATGATCGAGCCATCGCCGGTTGCGCTGTTCGCATCGCCGACCGCCAGCGAGTTCTGGCCATTCGCAGTGGTGCTAGTGCCGATGGCCGTCGCATTGGCACCGGCTGCGTGGGCGCCGCAACCAAGAGCAGTGCTGCCTGCGGTTGCAGCAGTAGGACTGGTGCAGTTGGCGGGGTTGCTCAAAACGCCATTGCCGATGGCGACCTGCGCAAACGCCGCCTGTGGAGCCACCATGATCGCCATCACGGCAAGCAGCGCGCCGCCCGCGCCCAGTGACCCGAGCCCCAGCCGGTCGCGCTTCATGCCAAACGCCCGGTGCGCCCGACGCAGCACCGACAGCAGCCGGCGCCGCAGCGAAGTGCTGCCCGCATCGCCCGACGCGATCCAACTCGGCACGAAGCCGGTGCGGCCCCGACGCTTCAGCGATGCGGCTGGAATCTGTGCGACAGCCATGGTGTGCCCCTTTTGTGACAGCTTGTCCAAACGTGGGGCCGCGGCGCCGAAGACCGCACCGAAGCACAGTTCTGTCGGACACCTGTGTGGACGTTCGGAGATGATGGCGCACGGCGCGATCAAGTCCGGTCCTGGCTGATGATGCATCAGACTAAACGAGCGCATCGTGCCACCCAGCGCTCGCCCGGCTGCCATCAAGTTGCCCCCGAGTCGTCATAGTAGAAAAGGATAGACACAATTGGGGCAGCGTCACTCGGCAGCTCGTCCAAATAGCTGGCAGATCGTCTCACAAGTTGAACGATCAGCACGGAACCCGCGCGATCTCCTCACAATTCAACCCGCAATTGATCCGCCGCGCGCCCGTTCGCGCGCCACACGCGGGCTGACGCCGAATTCACGGCGGAACGCGCGCGTGAAATCCGACGCCTGCTTGAAGCCGTGGCGATAGGCGATCTCCTGCACTCGTTTGTCCGCGCTTGCGACTAGTTCCGCATGCGCGGCACGCAGACGCCTGCGCATGATGTAGCCGGCTACGCCGCCGACGCTTTCGAAGGCACGGTAGAGGTTCGAGCGCGAGACCCGCAATTGTTCCGCCACGCGATTCGGCGTGAGGTCAAACTCGCCCAGATGCGCCTCTATATACTCGCGGGCGCGCTCGAACAGGATCGATTCGATGGCGCCTCGTCCCTGCTCCTGCCTGGTGCCGGACAGCTCGATACATGCGGCGATCATGTTCGCCGTCGCACGCCCGGCCTGCCTCAGCTCGTCCGATGACAACTGGATGACTCGCATTTCGAGCCGATCCAGATAATCGGCCAGCAGCTCGATCAGATTGCCGCTCAGGATGGTGTTGCAAACGCTGTCGAGCTGCTCCGTCACGCGCTCGAATGCGTCCCGCCGCATGCCAATCACCAGACCCTCATAGTCCGAGATGCGGCCGCGAAAATCGTCGTCGAGCGAAATGATGAACATCGCTCCAGGCCCGGCATGGATTTGCCGCTCGCCGGTCTCGAACCAGGCTTCTCCCGAGCGCACACGGAACAACCACCAGATATCGACCGGGGATGGCACGGAAACGCGCGCGAAGGTTTGAGCAGCAAACCGTCCGGACGTAAACACGACATCTGCCATGTTGCAGGTCAGGTATTCAACTTCGAATCCCCGTGCGGGATCGTGGCCATCCGATGGCGCGACCTCGAGCAACGAGGCCATGCGCGTTTTCCAGACGTCAAACTGTTCCGGCGCTGGATAGGGCCGGGTCGAGAACAGCCGCGGCGGCGCCGGCGCTCTATCCCTGACGTCCCGGGGTTCGCGTGGCAGGGGAACTGGTTCCAGGAGCCTTGCTGCGCTCGCGGGCCTGCGATCATCTTGTTGCATGTATTTTCGCCTCCGCTGCGCGACGAACGTCCGCCCAACGGAAGCGCATTCCCCAAAGATTATGTCGCCTGCGTCTGACAGGACCGGCGAATTTCAACGAGATAAAGGAGCGGCATCCCATGCGGGACATCATCTGTTTACGCCGGACGCTCCTGATAGGGCTGATGCAGGTTCCGGCCGCAGTCGTGGTCACACATGGCATTCATCATTGTCGCGTCGCTGCCGTATCCGCTCGGAAGCTTCGTCCCGATTCGGTCTGCCTGATCTAGAGAACAATCTGGGCGAGAACCAGAGAGCCGGCAACGCGCGTCGTGAAGAAACTCAAAATTGACTTCATGCGATGCCGTTGGGCAACGTATCCTCGTACGATCTTCCTAAAATTTTCTCGATTCCAGCGCAGAGGCGAAAAGCATGGCGCCACAGAGGAACGATCTCAGCACGATCGGTGGTGGCGAAATCCACGCAAGCGATCTCGTTGTCGACGCGTGAGTATATTTGCCTATTGATGCGGCAATCCATCGCATCGCACGCGAAACCAATCCGTGCGACGCGCGTGCCGCATGATGCGGCACTCATAGACAATTCCCCCGCCCGGTTAAGTTCGCCACGAATACTCTGTTGGCCAGTCGACTACGGCCGGAGCAGCAGCTTGCTAGTTCGCGGCCACCGCCTCCGCCAGCACGCACCGTGCCGCTCGGCCCGGCGCAACCTCCACATTCGCAGGCAATTGCGCGATGCAGCGCGGCTGCGCCACGGCGCAGCGGGGGGCGAAGGAGCAGTTGTGGGGCATTTCGGCCAGCGATGGCGGGGTGCCGGGGATGGTCTCGAGGCGCTGCCCCCGCTTGGCGCCGTGGATGGTCGAGGCGAGCAGGCCCTTGGCATAGGGATGGACCGGGGAGCGGACGATGTCGCGCAGGCTGCCCTGCTCCACGATCTGGCCGGCATACATCACCGCGACGCGGTCGCAGATCTCGATGGCAACACCAATGTCGTGGGTGACGAAGATGACGGACATGCCGAACTCGCGTTGCAGCTCGCGCAGCAGCAGCAGGATCTGGATCTGCACGGTGGCATCGAGCGCCGTGGTCGGCTCGTCCGCGAGCAGGATTTTTGGCCGGCAGGCGAGCGCCAGCGCAATCATCGCGCGCTGGCGCATGCCGCCGGACATTTCGTGCGGATAGGCATCGAGCCGCCGCTTGGCAGACGGGATGCGCACGACCTCGAGCATCTCGAGCGCACGCGCCGTGCCCTCCGCATACGACTTGCCCTCGTGGCGCACGACGCTCTCGGCGATCTGCGCGCCGATGGTGTAGACCGGGTCGAGCGCCAGTGCCGGCTCCTGAAAGATCATCGACACGGTCTGGCCGCGGAACGACGACAGTTCCTCGTCGTTCATCGCGAGCACGTCGCGGCCCATGACGTTGACCTTGCCGGAAATCTGCGTGCGCTTCTTCGGCAACAGCCGCATCAACGCGCGCAGCGTCACGCTCTTGCCCGAACCGGATTCGCCGAGCAGGCCCAGCACCTCGCCATCGCCGAGCGAGAGATTGAGATCGTTCACGGCATAGACCGTGCGCTCGCCGGTGAAGCGGATGTTGAGGCCTGAGATCTCGACGAGCTTTGTCATGACGGCAGCTTGGGTACCCGGTCGTGATAGTCGGTGACGCGCTGGAAGGCGGCACCGATGGTGAGCAAGGTCGCTTCATCGAAGGAGCGGCCGATCAGCTGCATGCCGACAGGCAGGCCACTCCTGGTGAAGCCGGAGGGAACGGTGAGCGACGGCAGGCCCAGAAAATTCACCGGACGGGTGAACAGCGTCAGCCGCTGCAACAGCGCCGGTGCGTTCGGCCCGCCGCCGACGTCGCTCTCCTCGATGGTCGGTGCAGGCACCGGAGATGCCGGTGCGATGATCGCATCCACACCAGCGGCCGCGGCATTGTGGGCGGCGAGTGCCGGGCCGCGCCAGCGCATCGCCTCGAGATAGGTGATGGCGGGCACGGCGAGACCGTTCTGCAGCCGCATCAGCACCTGCGGACCATAATCCTGCGGACGTTCGATCATCCAGCGCTTGTGGAAGGCGGCAGCTTCCGCCGCGAGCACGAGCTGGCTCGCCGCGGACAATTGCCGCTGGTCGGGCAGCTCGACTGTGAGGATGTCGGCGCCCTCGCGCTTGAGCACCGCGATGGTCTCGTCCAGCACGCGCGCGACCTCACTGTCGAGATCGTCGACATAGAACGAGGCGGGCACGCCGATCTTGAGGCCCTTCAGCGAGCCTTTGGTTGCCGCGACATAGTCCGACAGCGGCTCGTGGCTTGCGGTCGAATCCTCGGGGTCGGGACCGGCCATCAGCGCCAGCAGCAGCGCGCAGTCCTCAGTGGTGCGCGCGAGCGGGCCGACGGTGTCGAGCGATTGCGACAGCGGCATCGCGCCGGCGCGGCTGACGCGGCCGACGGTGGTCTTCAGACCGGTGACACCGCAGAAATGCGCGGGCATACGGATCGAGCCGCCGGTGTCGGAGCCCAGCGCCGCATAGGTCAGCCGCGCTGCGACCGACGAGCCGGAGCCTGACGACGAACCACCGGTGATATGCGCGACGTTCCAGGGATTGCGCACCGGGCCGTAATGGGCGTTGTGGCCGGTCGGGCCATAGGCGAACTCGGCCAGATGCAGCGTGCCGAGGCGAATCTGGCCGGCGTCCTTCAATCGCTGCAAGGCGGTGGACGTCACGGTCGGCACGAAATCGCGGCGGATCAGCGAGCCGCAGGTCGAGACGTGGCCTGCGTCGTAATACATGTCCTTGTGCGCGAGCGGCACGCCATGCAAGGGACCTCGGACCTCGCCTTTGGCGAGCGCGGCGTCGGCGGCATCGGCCGCCTTCAACGCAGCTTCGGACTCGATCGACATGAAGGCGTTGAGATGCGGCTGCCACTGCGCGATGCGATGCAGCAGCGCGCGCGTCACCTCATGCGAGGACACCTGCTTCATCGCGATCGCGCGCGCGACCTCGGTGAGCGTCATCAAGGCAGGCTCGGTGCTCATTTCGACACCTTCTGCGTCTGCGCGAGCGGATAGAGCGCGGGCTCGAGGTCGAACGGCAACGTGCCGGCGATGGCGGCAAAGCCTTCGAAGGCCGGTCCAATGGAATTGGAGATGCGCGTCGCGATCTCGTCGTTCACGGGAATACCGGCGACTTGTGCCGTCGCCTGGATCTCTTTTGTCGTCGGTCTCGTCATGCGGTTTCCTCTCAGGGCGCGCGGCTATGGCCTGAACCCGGAATCGCCATGTAGCACGCGGCCTCGTGGCCCATATTATCCAGCGCGGTGAGCTTTGGTGCAGCAATTGCGCAGAGCGGCTCCGCAAACGCACAACGGGTGTGGAAGCGGCAGCCCGCGGGCGGATCGATCGGATTGGGTGGATCGCCCGTGATCGGCGGCTGCTCGGTGCGCCTATCAGGATCGGAGGACGGCATCGCGGCCAGCAGCGCGCGCGTATAGGGATGCGCGGGCGCGTCCCAGACCTGGTCGACGGGGCCGAGCTCGACCACCTCGCCGAGATACATCACCAGCACGCGGTCGCTGATGTAGCGGACGACGTTGAGGTCGTGGCTGATGAAGAGATAGGTCAGGCCGAACTCGCGCTTGAGATCGGCCAGCAGGTTAAGCACCTGCGCCTCGACGGATTTGTCGAGCGCGGAGACGGCTTCATCCAGAATCACGAGCCGCGGCGAGAGCGCGAGCGCGCGGGCGATGTTGACGCGCTGGCGCTGGCCGCCGGAGATCTCGTGCGGATAGCGGTTGGCGAAATTTGCGGGCACCAGGCCGACTTTGCCGAGCAGCTCGCGCGCCAGCGCACGCGCGGTGCCATCGGCCATGCCATGGACCTTGGGGCCGAACGCGATCGATTCCTCGATGGTCAGGCGCGGATTGAGCGAGGCGTAGGAATCCTGGAACACCATCTGCATGCCGCGGCGGAGCTCGCGCAGCGACAGCGACTGCCCGACGGACATGCCGTCATAGATGATGTCGCCGGCATCGCGCGGCATCAGGTGCATCAAGAGGCGCGCGGTGGTCGACTTACCGCAACCGGACTCGCCGACGATGCCGACCGTCTCGCCCTTGGCGATGGAGAAGGAGACATTGTCGACGGCGCGCACGGTACGTTTCGCGGCGAACAGCCCACCACGTACCGGAAAATGCTTGGTCAGGCCGTTGACCTGGAGCAACGGCTGCGCGACGCCGCCGACGTCCTCGACCGGCTCCAGCATGGCAACGGAGGTGCTGGTGTCGCTCATGCCCGCGGCCTCCTGCCGCTCCCCGTCGGAGCAAGGCCGTCACATATGGCCCGTACTAAAGCCTCCACGCCGTCATGGCCGGGCTTGTCCCGGCCATCCACGCCTTGCCACACGGGACGAAGAACGTGGGTGCCCGGGACAAGCCCGGGCATGA
>NZ_VSSR01000062.1 GCF_008123515.1 Bradyrhizobium cytisi | reverse complement strand
AAGTGGTGCAGCCAGACCAGGAAGGAGAGGACACAGATGGTCATCGTCGCGGCGACCATCGAGCGATAGCCGAACAGCGGCTTGCCGGAGAAGGTCGCCATCACCTCCGAGAATACTCCGAACGCCGGCAGGATCAGGATGTAGACCTCGGGGTGCCCCCACACCCAGAACAGGTTGGAGTACAGCATCTGGTTGCCTTGGCCTTCGAGCGTGAAGAAGTGAAAGCCGAGGTAGCGATCGAGCGCCAGCATTGCGAGTGTCGCGGTCAGGACCGGAAAAGCCGCCACAATGAGCAGGTTGGCGGCAAGCGCGGTCCAGCAGAAGACGGGCATACGCATATAGCTCATCCCCGGTGCCCGCAGTTTGAGGATGGTCGTGACGAAATTTATTCCCGCCAGGAGAGTGCCGATACCGGAGATTTGCAGCGACCAGAGATAGTAGTCGACGCCGACGCCGGGCGAGTATTGCAATTCGCTCAGTGGCGGATACCCCCACCAGCCGGCCTTTGAGAACTCGCCGACCGCCAGCGAAACGTTGACCAACAACGCGCCCGAGGCGGTCAGCCAGAAGCTGACGGAATTGAGCGTGGGGAATGCGACGTCCCGAACACCGAGTTGCAGCGGCACTGCAAAGTTCATGAGCCCGACCACGAACGGCATTGCCATGAACAAGATCATGATCGTGCCGTGTGCCGAGAATATCTGATTGAAATGCTCGGGCGGCAGATAACCTTGGGCACCGCCGGCCGCGATCGCCTGCTGCGCACGGATCATAATCGCATCACTGAAGCCACGCAGCATCATGACGAGCGCCAGTATACAATACATGGCGCCTATCCGCTTGTGGTCGACCGAGGTGAGCCACTCGCGCCATAGATAGGGCCAAGCTCCCTTCGCCGTGACGAATCCGAGAACAACCAGCACGATCAGGATCATGAAGCCCGTTGCACCCATGATGATCGGCTCATGGAGGGGAATCGCACTCCAATCGAGCTTACCAAGGAGATTCATCGCTCTGCCCTCTGCGAGGTTGAACAAACTGTTAGAGAAGAGTCCTGAGTACCCATGCCGGCGTTTACGATGCTGCCGAACAGATCGGGGGCGACGCCACGATAGGTGAACGGCGCGACCGCTTTGCTCGGCTTGACCAGGTCGGCGTAAGCCTGCTTATCGAGCACCGAGCCTGTTTCGCGGACTTGGCGAACCCATTGCGCAAATCCGCCGTCTGTTACTGCATCGACCGTGAAGCGCATGTCGGGAAAGCCGTCGCCGCTGAACATGGCGGAGATCCCGGGATAGGTCCCGAGATGGTCCGCCTGCAGGTGAAGGCGGGTCGCCATTCCGGACATGGTGTAGATCTGGCTTCCGAGTTGAGGCACGAAGAAGCTGTTCATGACGCTCGATGAGGTCAATTCGAAGCTGACCGGCGTGCCAACCGGCACGACCAGCTTGTTGACGCTCGCGATCCCCTCGTCCGGATAGATGAAGAGCCATTTCCAGTCGAGCGAGACGACCTGGACGTTGACGGGCTTGACCGTCGAGCTAATCGGCTTGCCCGGATCGAGATCGTGTGCGCCGATCCATGCGACGCCGCCGACCAGGAGCACCGTCATTGCGGGGATGGACCAGACCAGCAACTCAAGACGTCCGGAATATGTGAAATCCGGCCGATAGCGCGCGCGCTCGTTCGATGCACGAAACCAGAAAGCGAAGCCAAGTGTGGCGAGGATCACCGGGATCACGATCGCCAGCATGATACCGAGGGCGTTGAACAGGATCTGCCGCTCCGCGAGCGCGACGGGCCCTTTCGGATCAAGCACGCCGTCGCAGCCGCCGAGGGTCGCGGCACCGATCAGGACGACAGCAAGTAAACCATAGCGCATGTCAGGCCTCGCTGAAGTTGACGATGCCATTCTGCGACCAGCGCATGAATGACGACGGTTCGGCTCGATGGTCGATCAGGAGAGCCGCGAACAGCACGAACAAATGGGCGATGGAGAACACAAACAGTCGTTGAGCGGCGCGGCGATCAGTCTCGACACTTCGGTTCAGCCGACCTGCGAGCAGAAGGAAAATCGCACCGCAGATCGCGGCGATCGCGCCATACACTGTGCCTGCAAATCCGATCGCCCAGGGCAGCTCCGAGGCGAGAGCCAGCAAGCCGCTGTAGATCAGGATCTGCCGCGTTGTCGCAGCGCGTCCCGCGACAACCGGCAGCATCGGCACGCCTGCACGCGCGTAGTCATCGGTGCGGTTGAGCGCCAGGGCCCAGAAATGCGGCGGCGTCCACAAGAAGATGATGAGGAAGAGCGCCAGCGGCTCCAACCCGATGTGTCCGGTTGCCGAGGCCCACCCGACCACCGGCGGAAGCGCACCTGCGGCGCCGCCGATGACGATGTTCTGCGGCGTCGTCCGCTTCAGCCACGCCGTGTACACGACGACATAAAAGAGGATGGTGCCAGCCAGCAATGCGGCTGCCGTAAGGTTCGTCGCCAGGGCGAGAACCATCACAGCAAGACCGCCAAGAACGAGTCCAAGGACAAGCGCCTCGAAGCGGGAGACCTTGCCGACGGGAATCGGCCGCGCGGCGGTGCGGCTCATGACCGCATCGATATCGGCGTCGTACCACATGTTGAGGACGCCGGCGGCTCCAGCCCCGGCGGCGATGGCGAGAACGGCGGCAAGCGTGGCCGGCAGATCAGGTCGAGCCGGGGCGATGCTCATTCCGACGAGCGCGGTGAAGACGGCAAGACTCATGACACGCGGTTTTGTAAGTGCGACGAAATCAGACGCGCTCCATTGACCGGCCATCGAGCGGGCGGAATGAGATGTTGGCGCGAAGCGAGACCGCCTTTCCCAAAGCGAGCCGGCAATGGATTTGACGTTCATTTCGCTGCTCCGGATCAATCAGGATGGGCGCTGTCGTGTTCAGCTTGAACAGCGGTCATAGCGCCCCACCGAATATGCATCGTCACATTCGGCCGAGATTGAACGCGGCTGCTCGATTGGGGCCAATCATGCTCAAATTCGCCAGCCCGATCGGTTTGCACGCGACGAAGCTCGCGAGCGCAGATTCAGGATCATTCAAGCACATTTGAACAAGCGTTCCGCGCAAGGCATTCCTAGATCTGACTGTTGTTGGACCCCGCCATGGCGCGCCGCTTCCGATTTGAATGGTGACGAGGTCGGTTGCGGCGCTCCGAAATGCGGCTTTGCTGATGGAGGACTAATCAATGAAGATCTCTTGGCTCTGGGGGATTGCGGTCACCTGCACGATCGCATCAGTGTCGCTGGCACACGCGCATTCGGCTTATGATGGCTCCTGGGATCTCGCCTTCGTGACGCAAAGGGGTGCATGCGATCCCAGCTATAACTTCACCGTCAATATTGCCGACGGAGTCGTCACTCATCCCAATCTGGTGAAATTCCGGGGATACGTCGCGAAATCGGGCTCGGTTCGCGCCTCGGTAACGGTTCACGACAAGTTCGCGTCCGGTACGGGCAGACTCACTGGGGCCACCGGCCGCGGAAGATGGAGCGGCTATGCGGGAACCGAGAGATGCTCGGGCTACTGGACCGCGCAGCACAATTGACCGGCTTGAAAAGGGAAACACTGTGTCCTGACGCGCTATCGCGCGAAGCGGCATTGGAGGCGATCGCACTGGCAGCGACGCTCCTGTTTTCTCACGGGCAGACCACAGAGCGGACGGTGACCGCTGCCGGGCGCCTTGGGCACGCGCTCGGCGTGGCCGTGACTGTCCTGCCATATTGGGGAGAACTCATCGTCAAGGTCGATGACGCGCCCGTCTCGCAGATCGTCCCTGCCAAGCCGCTCGGCATCGACATGGGCAGGGTACTGGCCGTCATGACGGTGATCGATCAGATCTGCGACGGAACGTTGCCGACCGGGGCTGCTCAATCTGCACTTGGGTCGGCAGGCCGGCTGCCGCCGGCCTCCACGCCACGCTTTGCGTTGTTCGCAGCGATCGGCGCGGCTTCGCTTGGCGTCATTTTCGGTCTCCTCAATCCCACGAGCCTGGTGCTGATCGCGGCGAGCGCAGCCATCGGCGCTCTCGTCCGCCGCTGGCTGTCCGGATTCATCAGCAATCCACTGGTCGAACCGCTTTGCGCGGCGTTCATTGCGGGCACCACGGCCAGTGCCGCCGGCCATTTCCAGCCGTCGGATGCAGTCACGCTGATTGGTTTCTGTCCCTGCATGGTGCTGGTTCCTGGTCCGCATATCCTCAACGGAGCCATTGACCTCGCTCGCACCCGCGTCGCGCTCGGAATTGCACGCCTGACCTATGCCGGCCTCATTGTGCTCCTGATCTGCGCCGGTGGCCTGTTCGGATTCGCGGCGGGCGGCGCAAAGCTCGCGATGGCCGCATCACCTCCTCCCGTGCCATTCCTCATCGACGTGATCGCAGCAGGATGCGCCGTCGCCTCCTTCGGCACGTTCTTCTCAATGCCATGGCGCTTGCTGGCGTTCCCGATCGCGGTTGGTATGGTCGCACATGCTGCACGCTGGGCGCTGATCTCCAACGCGGGAGCCAGCGCTCCGACCGGCGCGTTGGTCGCCTGCATGCTCGTCGGCACCCTCACGACGCCGGCCGTCGATCGCCTGCATCTGCCTTTCGCAGCTGTCGCATTTTCCGCTGTTGTCTCGTTGATGCCGGGCTTCTTCCTGTTCAATACCGCGATCGGCCTCGTGGAATTGGTTTCGATCGGATCGAGCACGCCGCCAGCTTTGCTGACCGGTATCGCCACGAGCGGCGTCACGGCATTTCTGATCATCATGGCCATGGCCTTCGGACTGATCCTCCCGCGCATGCTGTTCGAGCGCGCACCACCCTCCCCTGCATGAGGAGGCACGGCCGTTCAATGCGCCGCAGCGCCGTCCAAGAACAGCAGGAAGACCCGCTGTATCGGTTCTCATACGCTGCTGGCCCTCGAGACCGTCGGTACATCCATGACTACAGTCCTGACCAAATCGTTCGCGCAAGAAAAGCCACCTGTTGCGAGAACCGTCGCGGGCAGAAAACGCGTCTTGATCGTCGGTGGTGGCTTTGCCGGCATCGCGGCGGCACGGGCACTGAAACGAAGCGATGTCGACATCACGCTTATCGACCGGCGCAATCACCATATCTTTCAGCCACTCCTGTATCAGGTCGCAACCGCTGTTTTGGCGCCATCCGAGATCGCGGCACCGATCCGGCAGCTCGAGGCAAACCAGAAAAACCTCAACGTCTTGCTGGCTGAGGTCAAGGGCATCAACCTGGGGGCTCGCACGATCGAGGCCATCTGCCCGAGGATCGGCAGTCGAAAGCTCTCGTACGATTTCCTGGTGATCGCAACCGGAATGCATCCGAGCTATTTTGGTCATGACGAGTTCGTCCAATTCGCACCGGGCCTCAAGAGCCTCAACGACGCGGAGACGATCCGGACTAAGCTCCTGAGCGCATTCGAACTGGCGGAATCGACCGATGACGAGCAGGAGCGCGCGCGCCAAATGACCTTCGTTTTGGTGGGCGCCGGCCCGACCGGCGTCGAGCTCGCCGCTTCGATCGCCCAACTGGTCTCGGTGACCCTGCGCAACAATTTCCGCAGGATCGATCCGGCCAAGAGCCGCATCGTTCTGCTCGACGGCGGCACGCGTATTCTGCCGACCTTTGCGGAATCGCTGGCGCGAAAGGCGGCCAAACGACTGACGAAACTCGGCGTCGAGGTGTCGACGGGCGTGAAAGTCGAAAAGGTCGACGATCAGGGCGTGATCGCGGCCGGCGTACGCATTCCCAGCGCCACCGTGCTTTGGACGGCCGGGGTCAGCGCCTCGCCGGTCGTGAAAATGCTGGGAACGCAAACGGACCGCGCCGGACGCGCTTGCGTTGGCGCCTTCATGGACATTCCCGAGGCGCCCAACGTGTTTGTGGCAGGCGACGCGGCCGCGATGACCCAGGATGGTCGCCCCGTCCCAGGCGTGGCCCAGGCAGCCATTCAACAGGGACGATTTGTCGGGCAGGTCATCGCCAACCGTGTCAGGGGACGCAAGGATGGCCGACAGTTCCGATACCGCAACAAGGGCAATATGGCGGTGGTCGGCAAGAATTTCGCGATCCTCGAGGCTGGTCATTTGCACAGCAGTGGCTTTTTGACCTGGCTGGTGTGGGCCGCGCTGCATGTGCTCGCGCTGCCGCAGCTCCAGAACCGGTTCCGTGTTCAGACCCAATGGCTCTGGTCGTATCTGTCGGGGCAGCGCAGCTCACGGTTGATTTCCGAAGGGCCACGGTCCTCGTCCGAGTAGTGATCAGACCCGGTAATCACTGTTTTCCGGCAATTGGCTGAGGACTGCACCTGTGGACGCCTCCATCATCTCCGCGCTCGCCGCCCTCACCGGGGCGGCCGTCGGCGGCTTGACGAGCGGAATTGCAAATTGGCGGAGCCAACGAAGCCAGGTCCGCGCCCAGTGGATTCTCCACGAGGAGACCCGCCGGCAGACGCTTTACAGGGAATTCATCGAGGACGCCGCCAAGTGCTACATCGATGCGCTTCAGCATGACAAGGCGGACATTCCAAACCTGGTCAGTCTTTATGCCAAGTTGAGCGCGATGCGGGCGGTGTCGTCAAAGCAGGTGGTTCATCAAGCCGAAGACGTCGCCCGAAAGATCCTCGATACCTATCTGGAGCCGGACAAGAGCTTCGTCGAACTACGCGAAATGGCTATTGATGGCACGATCGATCTATTGCTTGGCTTCAGTCATGCGTGCCGCGGCGAATTCGAAGGGATGCGGCCAATACATTTCTGACCGCCCCCCTACGATTTCAGCTCGCCCTTGCCGCAAGTCCCGGATTCGCTAATCCCGCGATCGGACCGCCTCGATCCAATTAGCGAACGCCTGCATGAACCCCTGGAGGAATTTGCCGGTGCCCTCGCTGGCGATGTTGCGCTGCTCATCGAAGAGCTTGTCGATACGGCCGACATAGGCCTCGGGCTGCTGCATGGTCGGCACGTTCAAGAACACCAGCGATTGCCTGAGATGATGATTGGCGCCGAAGCCTCCGATCGCACCCGGCGAGCCGCTGACGATCGCGCCCGGCTTGCGGTCCCAGACGCTGCTTCCATACGGCCTGGAGCCGACATCCAACGCATTCTTGAGAGCGGCCGGCACCGAGCGGTTATATTCGGGCGTGACGAACAGCACAGCGTCGGTGCCCTTCACGCGCTGCCGGAATGCGGTCCATGACGCCGGCGGATCGATGTCGACATCCTCGTTGTAGAGAGGCAGTTGCCCGATCTCGATGATCTCGAGCTTGAGCGACGATGGCGCGAGCGAGATCAACGCATTCGCCAGCGTCCGGTTAAACGACGCCTTGCGCAGGCTTCCAACCAGCACACACACGTTCATCGGCTTGTCCATGGTCATGCGCTCGCCTGAGATTTGACAGTCCTGGCGAAGTCAGGCTTGCGCTTCTCCATGAAAGCCGTGAACGCCTCTTTTGCATCTTCGGAACGGACTTGCGCGCTGAACTCTTCGTTCTCGGCCTTCATTGCGGCCTTCAGCTGTTCGCGAAATGGCGCCTTCATGAGCCTCTTGCTGGCTTGCAGCGCTGCGGCCGGCTTCGCAGCCAATTTCCGAGCCGTCTCTGTCGCCCTCGCCCGGAGATCCGTATCGGATACGACTTCGGTCACCAGACCCAATTCCGCGGCGCGCCTGGCATCAAAGGGAGTTCCCAACATGATCAGCTCCGCCGCACGGAGATGGCCGATCCGCGCCGGCACGGAGCAGCTCGATCCGAATTCCGGCACGACGGCAAGATTGATGAAGGGCATCTGGAATTTCGCGCTCTCGCCCGCGTAGATGAAATCGCAGTGCGTCAGCATGGTGGTGCCGCCACCGATCGCCGCGCCATGGACGGCCGCGACCAGCGGTTTGTCGAAGTTGACCAACGCGTTCATCAGACGCGCCTGGGGCGATTCGCCTGGCCCCGGCGGATTCTTGAGAAAGTCCTCGATATCGTTGCCCGCGCAGAACGAATCGCCCGCGCCATGCCAGAGGACGACTCGCGTGTTGTCGTCATTCGCCGCCTCGTTGAAGAGACCCGCGAGTGCCACGTACATGGTCGACGTCATGGCGTTCCGCTTGGTTGGGCGATTCAGTTGGATACGCAGGACGCTTCCAGCGTGCTCAGTAACAATCTCATCCATTCGTCCGCATCCTAGTTCCGTTGGCGAATTTCGCTGCAAATCCAGCTTCGGGAGCGGCTCCCGCCACTCCCGACAGTGTCATCGCGCTAAGCAGCGTGCTCCTTTGCCTTCGGAACGGCACCGCTCGCATGCAGACCATCGATTTCGGCCGCGCTGAATCCCAGCTGCCGAAGAACCTCGTCGTTGTGCTCTCCGATCTTCGGGGCGCGCTTCGCGGACACCTTGGCGACACCATGCACCTGAAGCGGGCTCGAGATCGTGGACGTCAGCTTGCCGCCGGCACCTTCGAGCGGAACGATGATGTCGTTTGCCCGGAGCTGGGGGTCGTTGATCACCTCCTGCGGCCCGCGTACCGCTCCGAACGTGACGTGAACGCCGTTGAACACCTCGTACCAATGTGACATCGGCTCGGAACAGAAGGTCTGGTCGAGAATCGCCGTGAGCTCCGCCATGTTCGCCATCAGCTTGGCCGGGTCGGAGAACCGCGGATCAGTCAGGAGATCGGGCCGGCCGATCGCCTTCGCCACGGCCTCCATCTTGTCGGGTGTGATGATGAGAACGAACCAGGTATCGTCCTTGGCGCGATACACGTTCATGGCCGCATTTGCGGGGTGCATACGATCATGCAGCCCGAAGAATTTCGCATCGCACAGCGCCGCCTGGATCGAGACGCTGGCGGACCACACACCCTCGGCGAGCAGCGAGGTCGTAACATGCGCCCCCTCGCCCGTGCGCTCGCGACGATACAGCGCCGTGACGATCGCAGAATAGAGCCCGACGGCGGTCGCATTGTCGCCGCTGCCGGCCACGGGCCAAGTCGGCGGTGCACCGGCATCGCGGGTCATCGACAGCAGCCCACTACGTGCCCAGTATGACGTAATGTCAAAACCGGGAAGATTCGCATCCGGTCCCTTGTCGCCGAAGCCCGAGATGTCGGCGTAGATCAGCCGCGGATTCCACGCTGCCACATCTTCATATTCGAGCTTCAGTTTCTTGCGCGCCGGATGCGGCGTGTTGACGATGAGGACGTCAGCCCATTTGACGAGTTTCTCGAGAACCTGATGGGCGCTCGGGGATTTCAGATCGAGCGCCATGCCGCGCTTGTTGCGATTGGCCAGATGCCAGGGATAGGCATCGTCAGCGACCGGCTGCGGCGGGAGATGGTTTGCATGCCGCCACAGCTCGCCGCTCGGCGGCTCGACCTTGATCACGTCGGCGCCGAAATCGGACAAGATCACGGCCGCGCTGGGGCCCGCGATGAAGCTCGCGAGATCCACCACCTTCAGTCCGGAGAAAATGCTGTCGTTTGCCATGGGTGTCCTTTCCAGATCCTCGTAGGAGGGCTGCCTTGTTTCAACGCCCGCGAAACTGCGGCGCACGTTTCTCGAGGAAGGCGGCGGTGCCTTCCTTCTTGTCTTCGGTGGCGGCGCAAATGCCGAAGAAGGAAGCCTCCAGCACGAGGCCTTCGCTTTGGCTGGTCTCCATCCCCTTGTTGGCGGCATCGAGCGAGAATTTCACGGCGATCGGCGCGTTGGCCATGATCTGCTTCAGGACCGTCTCGGCGCGATCTATCAGGCCGGCCGCAGGAACGACTTCGTTGACGAGGCCGATGCGATAGGCTTCCTGCGCGGAAATCGTCTCGCCCGTGAGGATCAGCTGCAACGCACGCCCCTTTCCCACCAGGCGCGGCAGGCGTTGCGTGCCGCCCCCGCCGGGCAAAAGGCCCAGCTTGACCTCCGGCTGACCGAATTTGGCGTGTTCCGCCGCGATCCTGATGGTGCAGGCCATCGCGGTCTCGCAGCCGCCGCCGAGCGCAAAGCCGTTGATCGCCGCGATCACCGGCTTGCCGAGATTTTCGATGAGGTCAAGCACACTCTGCCCGAACCGGCTGGACTCCTCGGCGTCGTACGCGTCGACATGTGCGAGTTCACTGATATCGGCGCCGGCGATGAACGCTTTGTCGCCCGCCCCGGTGAGGATGACGCCGCGCACGGACGCGTCCGCTTTTGCGTCCTCGAATGCGGCGTGCAGATCAGTCCAGGTCGGCGTATTGAGCGCGTTGAGCACCTTCGGCCGATTGACCGTGACGTAGGCGACCGGGCCCTTTTTCTCGTACTGGACGTTCGCAAGCGCCAGCGCCGCTCTGGGTGCGGAGCCTGGTGCTGTCGCAGGTGAAGGGGTGAACGGTGCAGTTCCCGAAACCATGATGATGTCTCCTGGGTAGGGCGGCCGGCGCTGGTGCGCCGGCGTCGCTGAGAGGTCAGAGGAAGGCGCCGTGACCAGTGATGGCCTTGCCGACGATCAGATTCTGCATCTGATACGTGCCCTCGTAGGAGTAGAGCGCCTCGGCATCGGCGAAGAAGCGCGCGACGTTGTAGTCGGCGACGATGCCGTTGCCGCCCAGCACCTCGCGGCCCCATGAGACTGTCTCGCGCGATTTCGATGTGCAGAACGCCTTCGCCAATGCCGCGTGATGGTCGCCGAGCTTGCCTTCGTCGTCGAGCTGCGCCAGGCGGAGCATCAGGCACTGGCACGCGGTCAGATTGCCCAGCATCTTGGCGAGCAGATCCTGGATCAGCTGGAACGAAGCGATCGGCTTGCCGAATTGCAGGCGCTCCTGGGCGTATTTGAGGGTTGCTTCGTATGCGCCCATCTGAATGCCGGTCGACGCCCAGCCCACCATGTACCGCGTCATCCGCAGCACGCGTGCGGTATCGCGGAACGAATTGCCGCCCTGGAGACGATTCGCTTCAGGGATCCGCACGTCCTTCAGCGTGATCTGGCCGTTCTGGACCACCTTGAGCGCGATCTTGTGCTCGATCTTCTCGACGCCGAAGCCGGGCGTCGACTTGTTCTCGACGATGAAGCCTTTGACCTGATTGTCGGCAAGATCGCGCGCCCAGATGATGGAAATGTCGCACCACGGCGCGTTGCCGATCCACCGCTTCTGCCCGTTGAGAATCCAGGTATCGCCCTCCCGCTTGGCCGTCGTGGTCAGACCGCCACTCGTTCCGGAGCCGACCAGCGGCTCGGTGAGGCCGAAGCAGCCGATCTTTTCCCAGCGCGCCATCGCCGGCAGCCATTTCTGCTTCTGCTCCTCAGAGCCGTCGAGATAGATCGAGCCCATCGCCAAGCCGCTATGCACGCCAAAGAACGTGCAGAATGATGCGTCGGTGCGCGCCAGCTCCATCGCGACGAAGCCGAACAGCTTCTGGCTGCCGCCCGCGCAACCATAGCCCTCGAAGCCGAGCCCGCCGAGGCCGAGCTCCTTGAACGACGGCAGCAGCTCGAACGGAAACGCATCATCGGACCAGTATTTGTTGATGACCGGCTGGACCTTGGTCTCCATGTAGGTCCGCACCTTCTTGACGAGTGCTCTCTCGTCGGCGGTGAGAAGGTCGACCAGCTGATAGAAGTCGCCATTGGGTGCAGGCGCCGGCTTCGGCGCTGCGGTCTTGCTTGCTGGGGTTGGGGTTGGCATCTGGAATCTCTCCTTGCTGCGGCTCGGAAGCCTGAAAAGTGAAGGACGGGTTTGACGTGTGAATGGTCTCGTCGGCGCCGCCGATTTCGTCAGCTCGGCTTGGCTGCTTTCTTGCGCAGCTCGATCAGACCGAGCAGAACTTCGTCGCGCTCCGCCTCCAATTGCTCGATGGTGCGCGATCCGGCCTCGGCATGGACGCTGTCGATGAGCTTCTTTTGCACCTCCGGCGTCAGCACCGGCGAGCCGAGCGTCTTCCACCAGGCCGTCATCGGGCCGGTGAACTGCTGGAAGAAGTGCTCGATGCCGCCCGGACCGCCGCCGAGATGGTTCAGCATCAGGCTGCCCATGACGCCCCAGCGCAGGCCCGGGCCCCAGCTCAGGGCGGTGTCGACGTCGGCGGCGCTCACCACACCCTCGGCGACGAGGTAATAGACCTCGCGGCTCAGCGCGGCCTGGAGACGGTTGGCGACATGCCCCGGCATTTCCTTGTTGAGGCGCACTGTCCGTTGCCCGATCGACGTGTAGAATTCCGCCGCGCGCCGGATCGTGGCTTCCGAGGTCTTTGCCCCGCCGACGATCTCCGTCAGCGGAATCAAGTGAGGCGGATTGAACGGATGGGCGATGACGCAGCGCTCGGGATGGGACGCAGCCCCCTTCTGGATTTCACTCATGGTGAGCCCCGACGAGCTCGATGCGATGATCACGTCGGGCGGCAACAGCTCGTCGAGCTGGCCGTAGAGCTTCTGCTTGAACTCGATCCGCTCGGGCCCGTTCTCCTGGACGAGGTCGGCGCCGGCGAGAGCCTGTGCGATGTCGGGCGTGAATTTGAGGTTCGCCTGCGACGCTCCGGGCGACAGGCCCAGTCGCTCGAGTGCCGGCCAGGCCGTCTCGACGAACTTCCTCAGCGCGGCTTCCGCATTCGGCGCGATATCGGTCGCGACGACTTGAAGTCCCTTGGCGAGAAACAGCGAGCTCCAGCTCGCACCGATCACGCCGGTGCCGATGATGGCGATGCGGCGAATGGGCTTGGTGTCGGTCATGTCATTCTCTCCAATGCGTTGGTCAGACTTCAGCATAGGCAATGCCGGTGAGATTGCCCTGGGCGAAGAGGAAGTTGCGCTCGCCGGATCCATCGAGCCGCGCAGAGTAGATCGATCCGGCGAAATCGGTCACGAACATGCGATCGTTCGGGACGTCGAGCGCGATGCCGATCCCCTCCATGAGATGCGTCACCACGATCTCGGACTCGGCAGGCTTGCTGTCGATCGAAGCCCGGTTCACCGTGTTGCCACGCGGAGGATCGCCGCGGTCGGTCCAGTAGAGAATCCGGTTCTTGTGATCGATCTCCAGATCGATCGGCTCCGGCAGGCTGTCGTAAAAGATCTCGATGTCGGATCTTGTCGCTGCGGTCTGGCCGGCGGGTACTTCGACATTGGCGCGGAAGATGCGGCCGAGCCCGGCATTGTCGGGGCCCTTTTGCGTCCAGTAGATGCGTCCGAATTTCGGATCGATCGCCAGTCCGACGCACCATCGGGTCTGGTCCTTGCGATCGGCTTCGCTGTGCCCCGCCTCGATCAGCGTCTCCAGCCGCGAGCCATCGAGGTTGCAGCGCATGAGGCGCATGCCCTCGCGATCGCACCAGTACAGCTTGCCGCCTTTCTTATCGAGGATGATCTGCTTCGGCGTGTGGGTGTGTCCCTGCGGGACGATTGTCTTGCGGTTCTTGCCGTCGATGTCGGCGCGCTCGATGGACCCGTCATCCAGGCTCGGGATGCCCATGTTGGTCCAGTAGATATGGCCGGCCTCGACATCCACGACGATACCGTCCGGAAGGTGGCAGCCGGTCACGATGGTCGTGCGTTCGGAGCCATCCGTATTCATGGCGTGAATGCAGCCTGCATTCAGTTCGAGGACGAACAGATGAGGGATTGTGGGGTTTGATTTCGTGACGGCGTTTGGCATGTCGCACCTGCATCCTGGCCCGACCACGGACCGGGTCAGGTGACGCGACTATGACGCGATCACCGTCATTGATCTTGGACAGGAATGTCACCGCTGGAATGGGTCTGCTGCTTGATCGGTTGCGGCCCCCTCGCGCGGCATCGCGACGACTACCGATGCGAGCGCAGCAGCTTTCAACAAGTGAGGCATCAAACGTCCAAGCGTGGGCAACGGGCAGGTTACATGGTCGGCTCTGACTTAAAAAAATTCATCGCCTCGCGATTGCGGCTGGGCCCTGCAACCGAATAGAGTAAATGGCCATCCGGCCATCAGAAAGGGAGTCAGGCATGGACGTGCCGAGCTCTGACAAGGACATTCAAGGCACGCCCGACGCGCCGGATGACGGACGGGCGAAAACCGCGCGCAACCCGACGCGCACGCCCTCCATCATCGTCGGTGTCGTTGCGGTTGCCGTCGTGGGGCTTTCCGTCTTCTATCTGTTGCGGCCGGAGCCCTTGCTGGTCCAGGGCGAGGTCGATGCAACGCGGCTCGATATCGCGGCGCGCGTGGACGGACGGGTCGGCAAGATTCCCGTCGAGCGCGGCCAGAACGTTGCTGCGGGCGCAGTGCTCGTCCAGATCGACAATCCGGAGACCCTGGCCAAGCACGAGCAGATGAAGGCGGCCAAGGCTGTTGCGGACGCGCAGCTTGCCAACGTGCTGGTCGGAACGCGGGTGGAAGTGATCGCGGCACGGAAAGCGGAAATGGAGCGGGCGCAGGCAGCGCTGGTATTGGCGCAGAAGACGTACGACCGCACGCACACTTTGACCGATCAGGGCAACGCGCCGCAGGCCCGCCTCGACCAGGCGACCGACGCGCTGCATGAAAGCGAGCGCGCGGTTGACCAGGCCAAATCGGCCTATGAGCAGGCGGTCAACGGCTACACCAAGGAGGAGCGGGCCATCGCCGGCAGCAATGTCGAAAAGGCCAGCGCCGATATCCAGAGCGTCCAGTCGATCATCGATCAGCTCGTGGTCTACGCGCCCATCGCCTCCCAGGTCTACCAGCGCAACGTCGAACCCGGCGAATACGTGTCGCCGGGCGTCCCGCTCGTCACCTTGATCAATCTGGCCGACCTCTGGGTCCATTTCGATCTGCGCGAGGATCTCGTCAAAGGCCTGAAGGTCGGCGATCGCTTCGACGTCCGCATTCCGGCGCTGGGCGACCGCTCCGTCTCGGTCGAGGTCAAGCTGATCGCCACCAAGGGCGAATATGCGAGCTGGCGGGCCACGCGTGCGACCGGCGATTTCGACCTGCGGACGTTTTCGATCCGCGCCTATCCGGTGCAGCCGGTGCCCGAGTTGCGACCGGGAATGAGCGCCTATCTCGACTGGCGGTCGCGGCCATGAGGCCGGCGCCAAAACCCGGATTCCTGCTGGTCGCACGGCGCGAGTGCCGCTGGCTCTTTCACGATCGCGTGGCGCTGCTCCTGATCTTCGGCGTGCCTCTGTTTGCGTTCGTGGTGCTCACCACGGTCTTCAGCCATCCGGTCATTCGCGGGCTCGGTGTGACCATCGTCGACGAGGACAAGTCGGACGCCTCGCGTGCGCTGGTGGAATACGTCGCGGCGTCGCCGAGCCTGAACATCGTCGACCGCTCCGGGACATTGTCCATGGCGGTGCAGGACATACGCTCGGGCAAGGCGATCTCGGCGATCCATATCCCACCGGATTTCGAGCGCGACCTGGAGGCGCAGCGCCGCCCGCAGGTCGTCGGCTTCTATAATCAGCAGTTCCTGACGGCGGCGGGCATCGCCTCGTCGGGTCTGAGCGATGCGCTGTCCGCCGCGGCGGCCGTGGCCGCTCCCGCCAGGCGCGCCGCGCCCGCGGCGGCTTCGATCGGGACGCTCTCGACCGAAACCGTCGCGCTGGTCAATCCGCAGAAGAACTACGCGCAGTTCCTGCTGCGCGCGCTGCTGCCGACGATCATCCATGTGGTGATCACGCTGGCCGCAGGCTATTCGGTCGGTTCCGAATTCCGCCGCCGCGATGCACGGGACTGGCTCGCAAGCGCCGGAGGCGATCCGGTCACAGCGCTGGCCGGCAAGCTCGCGCCGCTGTTTTGCATCTTTCTCGTGATCATGCTGGCCGAGCCGCTGGTGCTCGAGGGCGTGCTCGAAATCCCCTTCAAGGGCGACCTGCTGCTGATGATCGCGGCCGGCTCGCTGCTGATCATTGCCTATCTGTCGCTGGGCGCCCTGCTCCAGCTGCTGGTCCGCGACCTCGCGACCGGGCTCGGACTTGCGGGCCTGTTTGCCTCGCCCGCGTTCGGCTATGCCGGCGTCGGCTTTCCCACCGTCGGCATGAACGCCTTTGCGCATATGTGGAGCGCGATCCTGCCGCTGCGCTGGTACATGGCCGTTTTGCTGGGACAGGCGGCGCGCGGATTGCCGGTGACGGAATCCGCCGTCCCCTTCGCAGCGCTCGCGGGCCTCGCGCTGCTGTTTGCCGGCCTGGCCTGGCTGCGCATGGCGAGCTTGACGCGCAGCGGCTGGTTCGAGACGGCGCGCCCCGAAGAGGCCCCCGCAATCGAGCCCGCGCCACGCGGCATCGGCGGTGCCTTCACGGCGGAGTGGCGACGCGTGCTGGGAACGCGGAGCGCCTTCAGTGTGCTGTTCCTGGCGCCACTGGTTTACGGCGTCTATTACCCGCAGCCCTATCTGAACCAGATCCTGCGCAAGCTCCCCATCGCGGTCGTCGACAATGATCTCAGCGATCTCAGCCGCCGGATGGTCGAGACGCTGGATGCCAGCGGCGCGTTGAGCGTCGCGGTTCGCGCCCGCACGCTTGCCGAGGCACACACCGCAATCAATCGCGGAGAGGCCTTTGCCGCCGTCGACATTCCGGCGGGCACCGAGCGCGACGTGCTCAAGGGGATCACCGCGCACATCCCCGTCTATGCGGACGCTACCTACCTCTTCATCTTCAGGTCGACCGCAAGCGGTGTGGCCACCGCTCTCGGCGCTCTGACGTCCGAGCTGGTGTCGCGCGGCGGACGCTCGGACGGCAGCCTCGTCAAGGCAAAGCTGGCAAGCTCGAGCCCGGCCGACGTTCTGCTGCAACCGATCTTCAACCCGGTCGGCGGCTATGCGAGCTATGTCGTTCCGGCCGCGTTCGTGCTGATCCTCCAGCAGACCCTGCTGATCGGCGCGGCGATGCTGACCGGCTCGGCGCTGGCGGGCGCCGGCGGCGCGTTCACCAGCGTGCTCGGCCGCGGCGTCGCGCACCTGACCATCTACCTGCCGGCGGTCGCGCTCTATCTCATCGTGCTGCCGCGGATCTACGGCTTCTCGACGCTCGGCCACCTGCCGCAAATCTTCGCGCTCGCGACCATCTTCCTGCTGGCGACGAGTTTCATGGGACAGGCCATCGGGGCGTGGTTCACGCGGCCGGAGAATGCAACCATCCTGCTGCTGGCGACCAGCCTGCCGCAGTTTTTCCTGGCCGGCTTTGCATGGCCGCGCGAGGCGATTCCCGATGTGGCCCTTGCGTTCGGTCGGATTTTCCCCGCCGATTCCGCGATCGACGGTCTCGTGCGCATCAACCAGCTCGGCGCCGGCATCTGGGAGGTTGCGCATGACTGGCGCGGCCTCTGGTTGCTGGCGCTGGTCTATTTCGCGCTCGCGGTGATCTCGGCATTCGTCGTCAAGAGAGGACAACGACATGCGCAGGGCTAGGCTTGCCGCCATCATCGCCATTCTGCTCGTCGCGGGCATCGTGATCATGTCCGCAAATCGCTCCGGATCACCGCCCGCACTCGTCGGTGTCGTGCGCACGACCGAAGTGAGGGTGGAGCCGGAGGTGACCGGACAGCTCCGGTCGATTGCGGTCGAGAAGGGCGCCACTGTGCGCGCGGGCGATATTCTGGCGCGGCTCTCCGCGGTGGAGTTGACGGCACTGGCGGACCAGGCACGCGCAGCGCTGGCCTCGGCAACCGCCAACCGCAACAACGTCTATGCCGGCGTCCGTCGCGAGCAGGTCGACTCGCTGAAAGCTGCGATCGCCAAGGCCAGCGCCCGCCTCGACTATGTGCAGGCCCAGCTCACCAGGACCAGTACGCTGGCGCGCCAGAGCTTCGAATCCCAGCAGTCGCTCGACCAGGCCGAGAACGACGTTGCGAGCGCGCGCGCCGACGTGGCCGAGGCCCAGGCCAATTACGATGCGGCCGTGGCGGGACCGACCCGGGAAGAGCGCGCGATCGCCGACACGCAGGTGCAGGCCGCGGCCGCCGCGGTCACCGTGCTCGAGCGCCGACTCGACAAGATGGTGTTGCGCGCGCCGGCCGACGGCGTGGTCAGCGTCATCGCCGCCGAGATCGGCGAAAACGTTCGCGCGGGCCAGCCGATCCTGGTGGTCGAAGCGGCGGGCAAGCAATGGCTCTCATTCAACGTGCGCGAGGATCATCTCGATCGTCTCGCGATGGGAGAAACGGCGAACGTGATGCGGCGCGGCGCCGATGCCGCGACAAAGGCGGTCGTCACCGAGCTGCGGCCACTCGGCGTGTTCGCCACTTGGCAGGCCGAGCGGGTGATTGGCGATCATGACCGCAACACGCTCCGCCTGCGCCTCGACCCGAAGGAAGCGTTGGCAGGCCTCGAGCCGGGCATGACCGTCTGGATCGACCATTAGCGAGAACTCTCAAGCGTTTGCCAAGCCTTACTGCTTGGCTTGACAGAGGCGGAAGAACTCTCACGCCTGTTTTGCAGGGCCTCTTCCACCGATCGGAAGTATGCTCGCAACAGGGGCGCGTGCACGAAGCAAAGAGCCAACTTTGCCGCAGGTTTGCAGCCAGATGATTGCCGGCCTACTCCGAGAACCACTGTAACGGGTTGCGAGTATTCAACTGTCCGGAACTGCCCGCAGTTTGCCCCAAGGATCGACTGGCCCCCCCGGCGCAATTTTTTGTCCCGACTGGAGACAGAGTTCTGACCGCGATTGCGCGATCTCGTCTATGCACGAGTTTCGCGGAATGCGAGGGCCGGAGCGCAGGTCCCTCTCGAGGCGGTCATTGAATACGATGGAAAATTCGCGAGTTGATTATGGGCAGGCGAGGCCCAGCAGTCAGGCGGTCGGGCACCGCAGCGATCCCATTAGCGTCGAACAAGCGACTGGAAAGCCGGTCAAAGTCAGAAGCAAAGTAGTGCTGCGCTTTGCCGGTCTAGGTCCGCAATACTGCGATCGTAGTTTCGGTCACCATGTCGTGTGGAAAGTTGCGCGCGATGGGATTTGCGATCATGCGGACCAAAACGTCGTAGGTTCAAATCCCGGACCCGCAACACCGATCGCAATTTTGGTTGGTGGTTGCCGTCTGAAGCGCACAGTTCCTTGCGTCCCGAACGCAGTGCACATTTTCTAAGTTGTTGATTTTTCTTACTTCGACAGGTGTTTCCATCTCGTTTTGTTCACGGTCGTTTCACCCAATTCGTTGCGATATCGTTGCGGCGTTCTCCGGTAGAACGGTGAGCAGCGGCCTTGCTCCAAGGGATCCTCCAACGGCTCCAACTCGCATCGATTTAGCGGCTTTTCCCGACTGGCCGCTTCGCGCCATGAGCGGTCGTTCCATAACCACGGATTGCGCTAACAGCTTGAGCCCGCCCCTCGTGATTTTTTATGAAGCCTCCGGCGCTTCTCGCCAGATTCCGTTCGGATCAGATCCGCAGGTTCAAATTGCGGACTGGCAACCACCGAACCCGACATTCGCCAGTAGCAGCGGTTTGCCGAGCTCGCGCCTCCTGGGGCGCCGGACACCCGGCGACGGACCGGCATTCAGCCGTGATATGCAAACAGCTCGATTGGGTCGTTGAAGCCGCGCACCGGATACTCGCCGACGCGTTCGAGATCGAAATCGCTTTTGACGAAGTCCGCGAACGCGCGGGACAGCAGCACCGTTCTGCCCAATTGTTTGGTGAGGGTTTCGAGACGCGCAGCCATGTTGACCGCCGGACCGATGACGGTGAAGTCGAGCCGGGTGCGCGACCCGATATTACCGTACATGACGTCTCCGACGTGGACGCCGATGCCGTAATTCAGCGGCGCGCGGCCGGTTTCGCCGTTCCTTTGGTTCAGGGCAACCATGGCTCGACGGGCCTTAGTCACGGCATGCAGCAGATTTGCACAGGCCGACGGGTTGCTGAGCGGAAAAATGGCGAGCAGGCCGTCGCCGATGAATTTCAGTATTTCTCCGCCATGTCGTGCAATTGGCTCAGACATCGCATCGAAATAATCGTTCAAGAGATCAATGACGTCATCGCGCGGCCAGTTGTCGGAGATCGCCGTGAAATCGCGTAAGTCGCAGATCATGATGGCGGCGTGCACCGTCGTCCCGCTTCCGCGCCTGGTGGCGCCGGCCAAAACGAGCTCGCCGGCGTGCGACCCGACATACGTTTCGAGCAGCGTTCGCGCCAGCCGGTTCTTCAGACGGATTTCGCTGACCAGCGCCAGAACCGGCAACAGCTTCAACAGGCAGTCGATATGCGCGTCGTCGAAACCACCTCGCTTGTCAGTCGCAAAGGTCACGAGGTGTCGCTTGCCAAGCGTATGGTATAGCGGCCACGCGACATAGTCGGTGAGACCTTTCGCCCGCATCTCGTCATAGACGGCATGCTTGCGGCCTAGTGCGGGATCGCGTTCCAGATTCTCGCGCACCTCAGCGGCCCCGTCATTAATTTCGTTGGCGGGGCTGCCGACGAATTCGGAGCGCTCCCTGATATCGTAGTCGACTCTCCTAAGTTCGGCCTCGCGCATCCCGTCGGCCCACATGATCCGGGAGCCGAGCCATTGCGGATGGAGAATCATGACATGAAGCGTCGCCCGCTTGGCAGGAATGCCCGCTCGCTGGAGCCGGAGACAGAGCTCGGCGAAGATATTGTCAAGGAAGCGCTCGTCGCGCGTGTCGTTTGTCAGCCAGTGCAGCACTTCGCTGTCGGAAGGCGCGGTGACGTGGTCGATGCTGGGTGGTACGTTCATATCTTGCTCCCGAGCAGTGACCTGGATCGATGATGCAGGATATGGATATGTCATGTCCCCGCTCGACGGCGTCAGCGGAGACCGCCGCGATTGCATGCATTGGGTTGACCTTGGCGCATCCAGGGCGGAGGGACGCAGCGCCAGCGCCCCGCCCTCCCCTTCAACCCACAGCGAAGGTCTCTCAACTTGCGACTGTAGTTCACACGAGCTTCGTTTCAACCGCGATGTTGCCGTGCGTCGCCCGGGAATACGGACACACTTCGTGCGTCACATCGATCAGACGCTGCGCCACGTCCGGCGCGATGCCGGGCAGGCTGACGTTCAGGCGGACCGCGACGTCGAAGCCGTCGCCGGTCGGTCCGAGGTCGACCTCTGCGTCGACCGCAAAGCCAGCCGGAAGTGCGAGCTTCATCCTGCGGGCCACGAGTTCCATCGCCGACTGGTAGCATGCCGACCAGCCCGCGGCGAATAGTTGCTCCGGATTGGTGCCCTCGCCAGAGGTGCCCGGCCTCGACAACTTGACCTCGAGTTTGCCGTCATCGCTGCGCGATGAGCCAACCCGCCCACCGGTAGTGTGGACCTTGGCGGTGTAGATTACTTTCTCTGGTCGATTCATAATGTACTCCTGTTGAAGGGATTGCGCTGGCTGTGGAAGCCAGAACGGTGGACGCTTGAGGTTGTGACGACTTCTATGCGTATTCGGTCGATGTCGTGACCGATTCCCATATGTCGATCTCCTTCCCGAGCGAATTCAACTTGTCTCGGGTCAATTTCAATGCGTCGCTGCCAAGCAGCAGATGCATCGGTGGATCGTTGGACGCCACCGCCTTCAGGATCGCACGAGCAGCTTTGGCGGGATCACCTGCTTGCTGGCCACTCTTTTCTGATCGAGCCCGTCGGATGGGGTCGAAGAGGGCATCGTAGTCGGAAATACTCCGCGGCGAACGGATCATCGATCGCCCCGCCCAGTCGGTCCGGAAGGAGCCGGGAGCAACTGCCGTTACCTTGATGCCGAAGCCGCGCACTTCATTTGCCAACACCTCAGATATGCCTTCAAGAGCGAATTTGCTGCCCGCGTAATAGGGGATGCCCGCCAACCCCACATATCCCGCCATCGAAGTAATGTTGATGATATGTCCGCGGCGCCTTTTGCGCATGAATGGCAGGACCGCCTTGATCATCGCGACGGCTCCGAAAACGTTGACATCAAACTGGCGCCGCATCTCTTCGAGTGGACTCTCCTCAAGGGTCCCTTCGTGGCCGTATCCCGCACTGTTGATGAGGACGTCTATCGGACCAACATCTCTTTCGGCCTGTGCAACCACGGGACCGATGGCTGCAAAATCCGTGATATCCAATACGATAGCTCGCGCGCGTGCGGGGTCCATCGCGCCAAATTCCTGTCGCGCGGCCTCGCTTCGCACCGTGCCGATCACGGAGCATCCCGACGAGAGTGCTTCCGTCGCCAGAGCCCGTCCGAATCCGGAACCGGCACCCGTAATCAGAAAATTCCCCTTCATCGCCATGTCCTTTCTCCGACAAGTTGCGATCCAAGCCTACTTTGACCCACGCTATTCCGCCGCAGGAGAGACGCAGGCGAATTCGATGCGGGTGCCGCCAGGTTCCCGGACCATAAAATGCACCTTGGGACCTTTGCCCGACCGTTCCGGCGCGAACTCAATGATCGTGTCGGGCCATGCCGCGACACGCGCGTGCAAGGTGTCAAGCGCGGCGCGGTCCACAACCTTGAGCGCAAGATGGTGTAAGCCAACATTGCGACGACGATCGAACGGCAAGCATTTGTCTGAATCTTCGACCTGCCAGAGCGTCACGATGCCATTTCCGTCGGATACGAACGACGCCGGATAGCTCGGGTTCTCGCCAACAAGCTTCCAGCCGAGGCATTCGCAAAAGAAACGCCGCGCGCTGTCGAGATCTTTCACGGCAAGTCCGACGTGGTCGACGCCGATTGTCAATGGGGCGTCATCCTGCATGGTTGATCTCCTGTGGCGCAGGGGCACCGGCTTCGTATAGTGCGAGAATATCGGCGATGGCACGGTTAAGCGGCGTCGCTACGCCCACAGCGTTGCCGAGATGGACCACGCCGCCCGATAGCCACCGGATCTCCAGGGGCCTGCCCCGTCGCAGGTCGTGATGCATCGATGACGTCATGTCGTAGGCCACATCATCCGCGAGCGTGAGACGCCGCTCGGCGTAGTCCGCAGCAAGATCCACACCGTGAGCATTTTCGACCGCGACGACCTCGCGCATGACGTCAAGCAAGAAGGCACGTGTCTGCGGATTCTCGCGGATCGCTCCGACCACACTCCGCATAGCAGTCGTGGTCCCGGACAAGCCGACAAGGAACACATATTTCTCCCAGATCTCTCGCAGAATGTTCGAAGAGAGTTCGGCGTTGATGCCTCCTTTCAAGCAGGCATCCAGAAACGCTTCAGCGCGCGCAGATCGGCGACCATCGAATTCGCCGAAGATCAGGCGTTGCATCGGTCCCGTCTGCCGGATGACACCAGGGCGCTCGAGCGTCGTCGCGACGTAGCCGACCCCACCCATAATCTGCGCCCGGCCATAAGCGGTGCGCAGCGCTTCGTCCTTGAGTACGCCGTTTTGGAACGACATCAGAGTGGTGCCCGGGCCGACCACCGGCTTGATCTGTTCGAGGACCGTCTCCGTGTCCCACAGCTTGACCGCCAGCAACACAAAGTCCGCCACACCGAGATCGGCGGGATCTCTGAGGCTCGCACAGGGGCCACGCGGATCACGTCGAGACCGCCCTCGACGACCAGCCCGCTTGCGCGCATCGCCGCCAGGTGAGAGCCCCGGGCAAGGAAGCGGACATCTGCACCACCTTGCGCAAGACGTGCGCCAAAGTAGCCTCCCAGACCTCCTGCACCGATCACCGCTATGCGCATAGTGTCTCCCAAAGATTCGCTGAATCAAGATCGGGAAATCGTTGAGTCGCCAGGACGGGACGGCGAAGCCAACCATGCTCGTAAAGGCACAATACCAATTGGAAAAACGAATAATTTAGATCGCACCTATCTCGATTTCCGATTACGAAGGAGGCGCACAGGTCGCGGCCGACGTCCTTTGCCACTCTGCCACCTATTGCTTCGACGTAGTTGGCGTCTATGTGCCTTCCCTCAGACCAGTTTGTATGGGGCGTCCGACAAAACGCACTGTGCGCCCTTGTCTGCGATCATGATCGTCGGCGTATTGGTGTTGCCTGAGGTAATAGTTGGCATTACCGATGCATCGATAACGCGCAGCCCATTCAGCCCGATCACACACAGGTGCCGATCCACGACCGCGAGCGTATCGTGCTCCAATCCCATTTTCGCTGTACCGACCGGATGAAAGATCGTCGTTCCGATATCGCTGGCAGCCTTGGCAAGAGCAGCCTCGCTGTCATCAATCGACGGCCCCGGGATATGCTCCTCTGGTCGAAAGCGGCGGAGTGCCTCCTGCTTCATCAAACGGCGAGTAACGCGGATCGCGTCCGCCGCGACGCGTCGGTCCTCCTCGGTTGAAAGATAGCCCGGTGCGATGACAGGCTTCGCCAAAGGGTCAGCGGAGCGAAGACGGACGGTGCCGCGGGACGTCGGCCGGAGATTGCATGCCGAAACCGTGATTGCGGGGAAGCGATGTAACGGATCCCCAAACCCATCGAGCGAAAGTGGCTGCACGTGAAATTCGATGTTCGCGCGGTCGAAGGCAGGTGATGAGGTCGTGAATATCCCGAGCTGGGACGGTGCCATGGTGAGAGGGCCGCGCCGGAACAACGCATATTCGAGACCCATCAGTGCGCGTCCAATCAACGAGTGATAGGTCTCATTGAGCGTTTTGGTGCCATGCACACGGTAGATCACCCTTTGCTGCAGGTGGTCTTGCAAATTGCGGCCGACGCCGGGCCTGTTGGCGACGGTGCTGATGCCAAACTCGCTCAGCCACTCTGCCGCTCCCACACCGGAGCGTTGGAGGATCTCGGGTGACCCGATGGCACCGGCGGACAGGATAACCTCGCCCTTCGTACGCGCCTCGATGGTGCGTCCATGCTGCCGATATCGGACACCCACGGCGCGCTTCCCGTCGAACAACACCTTTTCGACCAAAACTCCCGTTTCAAGGCGCAGGTTGGCGCGATGCAACACTGGTTTCAGGAAGCCACGCGCCGAAGACCAGCGGAAGCCTCGCTTCTGATTGACGTGGAAGTAACCGACACCAGTGTTGTCCCCGGTATTGAAGTCCGGCGTCATTGGGATACCCATCTCAACGGCGGCCTTCGCCACGCTGTCAAGGACATCCCATCTCACGCCCGGGGGCTCCACCCGCCACTCACCACCGACACCGTGGTGTTCGGATTCACCCATAAAATGATCGTCCAGGCGCTTGAAGACCGGACGCACGTCATCCCACCCCCAGCCAATAAGACCGAGTTGTCGCCAATGATCGTAGTCAGACGCCTGGCCCCGCATGGAGATCATGGCGTTGATCGCGGAAGAACCGCCCACCACTTTGCCGCGCGGATATTTCAGCGAACGACCGTTAAGGCCCGCCTCCTTCACTGTCTCGAACATCCAGTCGGACCGCGGATTGCCGATGGCGAAGAGATAGCCGACTGGAATGTGAAACCAGATCCAGTTATCGTTGCCGCCGGCTTCCAGAACCAGAACACGGCTGTTGCGGTCCGTCGACAATCGATTGGCCACGACGCAACCCGCGGACCCGGCTCCCACGACAATATAGTCATAGTCGCCATCCAGTTCAGTGCTGGGAACCACCGTTTTCTCCAACTGTCGCAGACCCGAAGTGTGGCGGGGGAGCAGCGGCCTTGCCGCTGCTCCTCCCTGCTTAGTGACCCGCGCTCTGGCCGCCGTCGACGTGCAGAATCTCGCCGGTGACAAAGGGAGCGTTCTCCAGAAACATGATCGCGTCCACGATGTCTTGAATTTCTCCCATACGTCCGATCGGATGCATCTTTGCGAGAAACTCATGTGTCTCGGGAGCGTGCATCGGCGTCTTCATAACGCCGGGAGCAACGGCGTTGACCCGAACCCCCTTTTTTGCGTACTCGATCGCCAGGGACTTCGTGGCTGCGTTCAGCCCACCCTTGGTCATCGAGGCAAGGACCGACGGAACGTTGCTGTTGGCGTGATCGATGAGGCTGGTCGTGATCTGGACGATGTGACCCGACCCCTGCTTCAGCATTTCGGCCGCGACGCGCTTCGTGATCCGGAAGAAGCCACCGAGATTGGTCGCAAGCACCGAGGCGTAGTCCTCCTCGGTATAATCAACCAGCGGCTTCGCTATGAAGATTCCCGCATTGTTGATCAAAGTGTCGATGCGTCCGAAACGTGCCAGGCCTTCCTCGACGATGCGGTCGGCTGTCTTCGGATCGGCCACATCTCCGGCGATAGTCAGGATGTCCGACTCCTTGCTGGGCTTGATCGACCGGGAATTGGCGATCACGCGGTAGTCGCGGTCGCGATACGCCTTCACAAGCCCTGCGCCAAAGCCTTGCGATGCACCGGTGATGACGGCGACTTTCTGCTCTGTTCCCATGGTATTTCTCATCGATCAGCGAACGACCTGATTGCCATCCGCCAGACGGCCCACGTCTGATGGCTCACACTTAGTGCCGTTTGCGCGCATGCGAATGGCCGTTGGCCGGCAGCTTCTGTTTCCGAAATCGGAACAGTGCCCGGTCAGGCGGCGTATGAGAGGTGAATTGCGGTCAGCTCCTGAATTCGCGGCGGGCCGCGCGTACGCTTGTCGCGATGTGCGTATGCACCTCGGATACTCTGCGCGTATGATGGGTGTCGGGATGCGAAACCAGCCAGTAGTTTCGCACGAAGCGGATCTCCGGCAGCAAGCGCTTCAGCTCCGGAAATCGTCGTGCGGCGTAGTCGTGCAGTATTCCCACGCCGTGGCCGCCCCTCACCGCCTCCATCTGCGCCACCACGCTGCCGCACTCGTAGTGCCTGTTCATGAACTTTCCCAGCGCGGACGCGTAATCGAGCGCCCGGCTGTAGACGAAATCCTCGACATGCGTGACGAAGAGGTGGCCGGCGAGATCGGCCTGCTTCCTGATTGGCCCCGAACGTTTCAGATAGGCGAAGATGTCGGAGATGATCCGCATCGAGGGTGCGGGCGGATAGATATAGGTGTTGCGCACCATGAACTCTTTCAGAATGTCGTTCTGAATGGTGCCCGACAGCTTCTCCGGCGGCACCGCGCAGGAACGGCGCGATGCCTGGCCAGGTCTCAAGGAAATCGAGCCCGGCGATACCTGCTTCTCCGTATGCCGACTTGACCGGAATGCCCTCCGGAGTCACCCACGGATCGACGGAAACGGAAGAAGCGGCGACCGAGCACCTTTCGAAAGCAATACTTGCAAAATTCGGGATAACGCTGATGGATGACATCTGAGTGTTCGCGTTCGATTGTCGATTATCCGGAAACCTTCGGGTTTTGGATCCGGTTGTAAGCGGCATTTAGCGTTGCCAAGGCGTCGCAACTGACGTGAATAAAGCTGCAGATGCCAGCCCGCCGAAACGCGGGCTCGGATAGAGAGGGAAGTCCCGCCAAATAGATGTGCCTAGCTCCGACTTGCTGAAGCGCGTGGGCGGAGATTTCGGCGCACTCCGCATAGATCTTATCGCTGGAGCAAAGGCAGGCAAGTTCGGCACCAGAGCCCGTGAATGCGAGGGCAAGCTCGGCTGGGTCGGCGAAGCCGGCGCCGTCGATAGCCTCAATTCCTCCCGCTTCGAAGAAGCTCTTGGCGAATGTCGCGCGGGCCGTAAAGTCGGTCGGTGTGCCGAGATTAGCAAGAAACACTCGCGGCCGCGCGCCGAGTAGCTTCAATATCGCATCGGACTTATCGCGGAGCGATTCGAACGGTTCCGCAAGCCGGATCGGCGGCAGTGGGTCGAATACGAATTTCTGATCAAAGCTAAGCGGAAGAGCCATCGGTCTTACGCTTAGTACCGCCGCTGCGCCTTCGCCAAGGTTTGCGAACTCGCTCACTCCGGTCAGCGGGTCGCTGCGCTTCGCGAGATTGGCACCGCGCGCTGTGCGTGTAGCTGTGATCTTCGCCTGAAGCGTTCCTTGCTGTAGAGCGGCAAAAATGCCGCCCGCATTTTCAGTCTCTTGGAAACTTCTCCAGGCCGCGTCGCAAAGCTCCGTTGTTAGCGCCTCAATGCCGCCAGCACCTGCGGCAGGATCGCTAACCTTGGCAAGATTGCTTTCCTCCAGCAGCAGAAGCTGCGTGTTGCGGGCCACGCGCCGGGCAAACGAGTCTGGAAGGCCCAGCGCCAACGTGTGCGGCAGGACTGTGATCGCATTGGCACCGGCGATTCCCGCAGAGAATGTCGCCAAGGTAGCGCGCAACATGTTTACGTAGGGATCGCGCCGGGTCAACATGCGCCAGGACGTGTCAGCCGCAATGAACAGCGGCCTCGGCGCCACACCGCACGCCGATTCGATGCGCGCCCAGAGGAGTCGCAACGCGCGGAATTTAGCCATAGTCAAAAACTGGTCGGCGTCAGCAGTAAGTCGCGCATAGATCATACTTCGCGCTTGATCCAGCGGAATGCGCGCCGCCTCCATAGCGTGCAGATATGCCACGCCGCAGGCGAGCACAAAGGCAAGCTCCTGCACTTCTGAGCCGCCGGCGTCATGAACGATACGCCCGTCGCTCGCGGCAAACGGCCCCTTGAACCCCAGCGTTACAAGCCCTTTGATCGTGCTGGCAACGGCCCGCGCGATTTCTTCCCAAGTGTATGGACTGCGTCCGCTTAGGGCGCACGCGCCCAGCGGATCGAGCCCAAATCGAATGTCGCAGACGGCGGGATCGAAACCGACCGACTTCACATATTCCGCAACATGGATCGCGGTCTTACGCCCGTCGGTACCAATTTGAAGTTCAATCCCAATGCCGGCATCAAGGTGGACGTCCTTTAAAGCTTTGGCGACGGCACCTGCCGTTTGATCGAGACCGAACCCGCGGCTGCAGTTGGCGCCGGCAAAGACGAGCGTCAGGCCCGTCGCCCCATTCTCCAGATCGTGAAGGGCCTGCCTATTGGCCGTCACCGCGTCTGGATGATCGATGCGCTGCATGATCTGCCAAGGCGCCGCGGGTGCCCGCCCGTCGACTAGTGCAATGTCTTTCGCGCGGAGATAAATCGGCTCGATTCTCAAGTCGTCGTACGTCCTACCAATCAGCTTTTCGAACGGCGCTCCCTTTAGCACGCCATCAACCAGCTTGTGCCAGTCCTGGCGTGAAGCAGGCGCAAAGCCCGATGCCAATGCCAACCGTTCGGTTTTCATCAAGTCCACCTAATCCCAAGTGACGCTGAGCTGCCCAGCATGACTACTGCCTGGAAGTTTCCGAAGTTCCCGCAGACAGGCTGCCCATCTCAGGTCGCCTCTTGCGGTATTCAGGAAAACTCCAAGATCAACGCGTCCACCGCGAGCGTCGCGCCTGCACTCGCGTGGATCTTCTTCACGGTGCCGTCCTGCTCGGCGCGCAGCACGTTCTGCATCTTCATGGCTTCGACCACCGCGAGCGTCTCGCCGGCCTTGACCTCCTGCCCTTCGGTCACCGCGATCGAGACGATGAGCCCGGGCATCGGACAAAGCAGCTTCTTGCCGGTGTCGGAGGCCGTCGTCACCGGCATCAGCCGCGCTGATGCGGCCTCCGCTTCGGTCCAGACATAGACCGGCACCTCGACGCCCTGATGCGCGAGACGGATGCCGTTGGCAATCGGCCGCGTCTGCACCGCGACGACATGGCCGTCGATGGTACCCTGCCAGACCGGATCGCCCGGCATCCAGGGCGACTGCAGCAGATGCGCGTTGCCGGCCTTGCCGTCGGCGTCAACGAAACGGATCGCGATCGCATCGCCCTCGCGGGCGACATCGAGCAAGATCTCCTGGCGGTCGAGCCAGACCGCGCGGCGGCGCTCGCGCTGCACGATGCGGCCGCCCATCTGGCCGGAAATCTGCCGCTTGCGTTCCCCTAACACGTGATCGATGGCGGCGCCGACTGCGGTGATGCGGCGCGCGACTTCGCCTTCGGGCACGCGCACCGCAAAGCCCTTGGGGAATTCTTCCGCGATGAACCCGGTCGAGAGATTGCCCTCGCGCCAGCGCGGATGATGCATCAAGGCCGACAGGAACGGGATGTTGTGGCGGATGCCGTCGACATAGAACGAGTCGAGCGCCGTCGCCTGTGCCTCGATCGCAGCGGCACGTGACGGCGCGTGCGTGACGAGTTTTGCGATCATCGGATCGTAATGGATCGAGATTTCGCCGCCTTCCTGCACGCCGGTGTCGTTGCGCACGGTGATGCCGTCCTTGCTGACCTCGGCCGGCGGGCGGTATTTCACCAGACGCCCGATCGAGGGCAGGAAGTTGCGGAACGGGTCCTCGGCATAGAGCCGCGATTCCACGGCCCAGCCGGTGAGCGAGACGTCCTTCTGCGCAATCGCCAGCTTCTCGCCGGCGGCGACGCGGATCATCTGCTCGACCAGATCGATGCCGGTGACGAGCTCGGTGACGGGATGCTCGACCTGGAGGCGCGTGTTCATTTCGAGGAAGAAGAAACTCTTGTCCTGCCCCGCGACGAACTCGACGGTGCCGGCGGAATCGTAGTTCACGGCCTTGGCCAGCGCGACCGCCTGCTCGCCCATCTTGCGGCGGGTGGCTTCATCGAGCAGCGGCGACGGCGCCTCCTCGATGACCTTCTGGTTGCGGCGCTGGATCGAGCATTCGCGCTCGCCGAGATAGATGACGTTGCCGTGCTTATCGCCCAGCACCTGGATCTCGATGTGGCGGGGATCGACGATGAATTTTTCGACGAAGACGCGGTCATCACCGAACGAGGCCTTGGCCTCGGCCTTGGCGAGATTGAATCCCTCGGCGACCTCGCTCCTCGAATGCGCGATGCGCATGCCCTTGCCGCCGCCGCCGGCGGAGGCCTTGATCATCACGGGGTAGCCGATCTCGTCGGCGATCTTGACCGCGTGCTTGTCGTCCTCGATGACGCCGAGATAGCCCGGCACGGTCGATACTTTTGCTTTCGCGGCGGCCTTCTTGGATTCGATCTTGTCGCCCATCGCGGCGATCGCGCCCGGGTTCGGACCGATGAAGACGATGCCGGCCGCTTCCAGGGCGCGCGGAAATGCCTCGCGCTCGGACAGGAAACCGTAGCCGGGATGCACGGCCTCGGCCCCCGTGTTGCGGCAGGCCTCGACGATCTTCTCGATCACCAGATAGCTCTCGGCTGCGGCGGGCGGGCCGATCAGCACGGCCTCGTCGGCCATCTCGACATGGAGGGCATCGCGGTCGGCCTCGGAATAGACCGCAACCGTCTGAATTCCCATCTTGCGGGCGGTCTTGATGACCCGGCAGGCGATTTCGCCGCGATTGGCGATCAGAATCTTCTTGAACACAGCTCTTCCTACAACGGAATGTTGTCGTGCTTCTTGGCCGGAATTTCCATCTTCTTGTCACCCAGCATGGCCAGCGCCCGTGCGATGCGGCGCCTCGTTGCATGCGGCATGATGACGTCGTCGATATAGCCGCGCTCGGCGGCGATGAAGGGCGACAGGAACCGGTCTTCGTATTCCTTGGTGCGGGCGGCGATCTTGTCGGGGTCGCCGATGTCGCTGCGGAAGATGATCTCGACCGCCCCCTTAGCGCCCATGACCGCGATCTGCGCGGTCGGCCACGCATAGTTCATGTCGGCGCCGATCTCCTTGGACGCCATGACGTCGAAGGCGCCGCCATAAGCTTTTCGCGTGATGATGGTCACCAGCGGCACGGTGCACTGCGAGTACGCGAACAGGAGTTTCGCGCCGTGCTTGATCAGGCCGCCATATTCCTGCGCGGTGCCGGGCAGGAAGCCGGGAACGTCCACAAAGGTGACGATCGGAATGTTGAAGGCGTCGCAGAAACGCACGAAACGCGCCGCCTTGCGCGAGGCATCGCTGTCGAGCACGCCGGCCAGCACCATCGGCTGGTTGGCGACGAAGCCCACCGTGCGGCCCGCGATGCGGCCGAAGCCGATGACGATGTTCTTGGCGAAGCTCTCGGCGATCTCGAAGAAATCGCCCTCGTCCACGACCTTCAGGATCAGCTCCTTCATGTCATAGGGCTTGTTCGGATTCTCGGGGATCAGCGTGTCGAGCGACATGTCGACGCGCTCGATGTCGTCGAAGCTCGGCCATTCCGGCACGCCGTCGCCGTTGTTGGACGGCAGGAAGTCGATCAGGCGGCGCATCTGCAGCAGCGTCTCGACATCGTTCTCGAAGGCGCCGTCCGCAATCGAGGAGCGCGTGGCGTGCACAGAGGCGCCGCCGAGCTCTTCGGCGGTGACGACCTCGTTGGTGACGGTCTTCACGACGTCGGGGCCGGTGACGAACATGTAGCTGGTGTTCTTCACCATGAAGATGAAGTCGGTCATGGCCGGCGAATAGACGTCGCCGCCGGCGCAGGGGCCCATGATGACCGAGATCTGCGGGATCACGCCCGAGGCGAGCACGTTGCGGCGGAACACGTAGGAATAGCCGGCCAGCGCCGCGACGCCCTCCTGGATGCGCGCTCCGCCGGCATCATAGAGGCCGATGATGGGCGCCCGCGCCTTCATCGCCATGTCCTGGAGCTTTGTGATCTTCAGCGCGTGGGTCTCGGACAGCGAGCCGCCGAACACCGTAAAATCCTTGGCGAAGACAAACGTTTTGCGGCCGTTGACGGTACCCCAGCCGGTGACCACGCCGTCTCCCGGAACCTTGGTCTTCTCCATCCCGAATTCGGTCGAGCGGTGCTGGACGAACATGTCCATCTCCTCGAACGAATGCTTGTCGAGCAGCAGATCGATCCGCTCCCGCGCGGTGAGGCGGCCGCGCGCATGCTGCGCGTCGATGCGCTTCTCACCGCCGCCGAGCTTGGCGCCGGCGCGACGTTGTTCAAGGGCCTCGATAACGGACATCGATTGGGCCAACTGATCTACCGCTTTCTGGCGATTGGAGGCAGGTCGGTGCAAATGCCCTCATGGACTTCGGCAGCCATGCCGATCGTCTCGCCGAGGGTCGGATGCGGGTGAATGGTCTTTCCGATATCGATCGCGTCAGCCCCCATTTCGATAGCGAGACAGATTTCCCCGATCATATCGCCGGCATGCGGTCCGACGATCACGCCCCCGACGATGCGACCGGTTTCGGCGTCGAACAGCAGCTTCGTCATGCCATAGGACGCGCCCGACGCGATGGCCCGGCCGGACGCGGCCCATGGGAATTTTGCCGAACGGATCTTCCGTCCGGATTCGGCGACATCACGCTCGGACTTGCCGACCCAGGCGATCTCAGGATCGGTGTAGGCGACATTGGGGACGATCTTCGCGGTAAAGGCCGCCGGCTTCCCGGCAGCTACTTCCGCGGCGACGTGCCCCTCGTGAACGGCCTTGTGCGCCAGCATCGAACCGCCGACGACGTCGCCGATGGCGAAGACGTTGCGCGCCGTCGTTCTCATCTGCTCGTCGACCTGAATGAAGCCGTTCGAATCGATGGCAACGTCGATCCGTTCGAGGCCGAGCTCGCTACTGTTGGGAACACGGCCGGCCGATTGCAACACCAAATCGTACGATCGTGTCCGTACCGATGCGCCTGTGGTACCGACCCTCACGCCGTCCGGCGTGATTTCGGCGGTTGATACGCTGCTTGCGACGTCGATATGCTCGAAGCGATGCGCGTTGCGCGAACGCCAGATCTTCACCGCGTCGGCATCCACGCCCGCCAGGATATCGGGAAGCCTTTCGACAAGATCGATCTTGGAGCCGAGCGAGCTGTAGACGGTCGCCATCTCCAGCCCGATGATCCCCGCTCCGATCACGAGCATGCGGCCCGGAATGCTTCGCAGCGCGAGCGCGCCGGTCGAGGTCACGACCCGCTCGTCCTTGGGAAGCACCGCCAGCTGCACCGCGCGCGAGCCCGTGGCAATGATGCATTGACCAAATTCAATTTGCTGCGAGCCTGCCCCCTCACCGACAATCTCGAGCCGCGTGGCGGAGGCGAATTTCGCGATGCCGCGGATCACCGTGACGCGGCGCGCTGCCGCCATCTGGCTCAGCCCATCCGTCAGCTTCTTGACAGTGCCGTGCTTGAAGGCGCGCAGCTCCTGCAGATCGATCTGCGGCGCGGCGAAGCGAATGCCCTTGTCCGCGATCCGTTCGACCTCCTCCTTGACGGCCGCAACATGAAGCAGCGCCTTCGACGGGATACATCCAACGTTCAGGCAAACTCCGCCCAAGGTGCCGTAGCGCTCGACGATCGCGGTGTTCAGTCCAAGGTCTGCGGCCCGAAACGCTGCTGAATAGCCGCCCGGCCCGCCTCCAATCACGACAAGATCGTAGCGCGTATAATCTGTTGCGCGCTGGCCAACATCCTGATCCGCTGAGATCGTCTCGCCCTGCGCGCCCGCTTCGTCCGACGCTGACGCCTTGCCAATCATGGAGCCTTGAGACACCTTGTCTCCAACACACAGCGACATGCTCGTGATCACCCCTGCGATCGGCGACGGAATCTCCAGCGTGGCCTTGTCGGATTCCACTGTGATCAACGCCTGCTCTCGCACGACGACGTCGCCCGCCCTGACGTGGACCTCGACGACTTCGACGTCTCGGAAATCCCCAATGTCGGGGACCCGGATTTCCTCTGTCCGCATCTGCGTCCTCACAATGCGAAGCGCCGCAGATCGGAGAGCACCGACGCGACGAAGCCCAGGAACCGGGCCCCAGCCACGCCGTCGACGACCCGGTGATCCCACGACAGACTCATCGGAAGGATGAGGCGCGGTTCAAACTCGCGGCCGTTCCAGACCGCCTCGGTGGCGGCCCGCCCGGCGCCGAGGATCGCCACCTCGGGCGCGTTGATGATGGGCGTAAATCCCTGACCGCCGATGCCGCCGAGAGACGACACCGAGAAACAGCCGCCCTGCATGTCGCCCGACGCGAGCTGCCCCGCGTGCGCCTTGTCGGCGAGCGAGCGCATCTCCGCGGCAATCTGCCGAAGGCCCTTCTTATCGCAGTCCCGGATCACCGGCACGACCAGACCTCTCGGCGTGTCGACAGCGACGCCGATGTGGACGTAGTGCTTGAGGATCAACTCATCGCCATCGAGCGACGAATTGAAGCGCGGGTATTTCTGCAGCGCCAAGGCCGCGGCCTTGATCAGCAGCGACACCATGGTGAGCTTCGCCGTGTCCTTCGCGGCCTCGGCATTGGCGAGCTGTCGAAAGGCTTCGGCGTCGGTCACATCCGCTCTGTCGAAATTCGTTACATGGGGAATGACGCTCCAGTTGCGCGAGAGGTTCATACCGGTCAGCTTCTGGATCCGTGTCAGCGCCAGGCGCTCGACCGCGCCGTACCTCTCGAAATCCACCTTGGGCCAATCGACCGGGGCGTCGGGCTCAGGCGCCATCGCCGGTCCCGATCGCACCAGTCCGTTGACGAAGGCCGCCACATCCTCGCGCAAAATCCGGCCCTTGAGGCCAGTGGGCACGACCGAGTCCAGCGTCACGCCGAGCTCACGCGCCAAAGCGCGGACCGACGGCGATGCATGCGCCGCCCCGCTAGGCTGCGGCTGCTGTGCACGTGCTCGCGAGTCATCGACTGGAGCCGCGGGCGCCGGCCGTGACAGCGCCTCCTGCTTCGAGATCCGTTGCTCCACCTGCGGTGCCGACGCAGTCGCCGGCGGAGGCGCGGTGGATTCGCCGCGACCTTCGAGGATCATCAGAACCGAACCTTGAGAAACCCGCGCCCCGACGTCGATCATCAGTTTGGCCACCGTACCTGCGGCCGGGGATGGCACCTCCATCGTCGCCTTGTCGGACTCGATCGACAGCAACGGCATGTCGATCGTGACCTCGTCGCCGACCGACACATTGATTTCGACTACCGGAACATCCTTGTAGTCCCCAATATCTGGCAGAACGACTTCAATTGAACGAGACATGCGCGCTCCGCCCTATCTCAGCGCGACCAAGGCGATGCAACGCCGGTCGGCAATTCGTAGCTGGCGATGGCTTCGGCGACCTGCTCACGCGCCACTTGACCCAATTTTGCCAGCGCCGACAGCGCCGCAACGACGATCTGCTTGCGATCGACCTCGAAGAACGATCTCAGCGCGGCGCGCGTATCGCTGCGCCCGAAGCCGTCGGTGCCCAGCACCGTATAGGGCGCCTCGATGTAAGAACCGATCAGTTGCGGATAAGCCCGGACATAATCCGATGCCGCGACGATCGGCACCTTGCCGCCGAGGCATTGTACGACGTGGCTCTCGACCGGGGTCGACAGCGGCGAGAGCCGATTAGTTCGCTCCACCTCGCGCGCCTCCCCGCGCCAGCTCGGAAAAGCTCGTTGCCGACCAGACTTCACAGGCCACTTTCCATTCGCTTTGCAGCATCGCTGCGGCGGCGAGCGCCTCCGGGAGAATGGCGCCCGAGCCGACCAGCCTGATCTTCGCCGGCCCGTCAGCGCTCGGCAGAACCCGATAGAGACCCTTGATGATGCCGTCGCGTGCATCGTCGGGCATCGAGGGCTGCGCATAGTTCTCGTTCATCGCCGTGAGGTAATAGAACTCGTCGTTGCCCTGCTCGAGCATCGACCGCATGCCGTGATCGACGATGACAGCCACCTCGTAGGAGAATGCCGGATCGTAGGCCCGGCAGTTCGGAACGGTCGCCGCCATCAGATGGCTGGACCCGTCCTGATGCTGCAAGCCTTCGCCGCCGAGCGTCGTCCGGCCGGCCGTCGCCCCGATCAAAAAGCCACGCGCGCGCTGGTCCGCCGCCGCCCAGATCAGATCGCCGACCCGCTGAAAGCCGAACATCGAATAGTAGATATAGAACGGCAGCAACGGGAAGTTATGGATGCTGTAGGAGGTCGCCGCCGCGGTCCATGACGAAATCGCCCCCGCCTCGGTGATCCCCTCCTCCAGCAATTGACCGTCGATCGCTTCCTTGTAGTACAGCATCGAACCGGCATCTTCCGGCTCGTAGAGCTGTCCCGCCGGCGAGTAGATGCCGACCTGTCTGAACAGGTTCGCCATTCCGAAGGTGCGGGCTTCGTCGGCGACGATCGGAACGATGCGCGGGCCGAGCGTTTTGTCCTTGAGCAAATTGGTGAACAGCCGCACGATCGCCATCGTGGTCGACGTCTCCTTGCCGTCGCCGCGCAGCGCGAACTCCGCGTAGGTTTGCAGCGGCGGCACCGGCAGCGCCGCCGAATCGCGTCGCCGCGCCGGCATGTACCCACCGAGTGCCGCGCGACGGGCGCGTAGGTACTGAATTTCCGCGCTGTCTTCCGCAGGCCTGAAGAATTCCAGATCCTCGACTTGCTTGTTGCTGAGCGGCAGGGCGAATCGGTCGCGGAACGCATACAGCGCGTCGACGTCGAGCTTCTTGGCCTGGTGCGACGTCATACGCGACTCGCCGGCGCCGCCCATGCCGTAGCCCTTCTTGGTCTTCGCCAGAATGACGGTCGGCCGACCCTTAATGTCCTTCGCGGCGGCAAAGGCCGCGAACAGCTTCTTGAAGTCGTGGCCACCGCGCTTCAGGCCGTCGATATCCGCGTCCGACATGTGCGCAACTAGCGCCCGGACCTCGGGATCCTCGCTGAAGAAGTTGGCGAGGTTGTAGGCCCCATCCTTGGCGCCGAGCGTCTGATATTTGCCATCGACGGTGTCGGCGAATTTGCGCAGCAGCGCATGCTTGATATCGCGCGCGAAGATATCGTCCCAGTGCGATCCCCACAGCACCTTGATGACGTTCCAGCCGGCGCCCTGGAAAAGTGATTCGAGTTCCTGAATCACCTGCCCGTTGCCGCGGACCGGCCCATCCAGGCGCTGCAGGTTGCAATTGACGACGAAGGTGAGGTTGTCGAGATTTTCCCGTGCCGCCAGGGCGAGCCCGGCGATCGATTCCGGCTCGTCCATCTCGCCGTCGCCGAACACACCCCAGACGTGACGACCAGCCGTCTGCACCAGGCCGCGATGCTGCAGATACTTCATGAACCGCGCCTGGTAGATCGCGCTGATCGGGCCGAGGCCCATCGACGCCGACGGCACCTGCCAGAACTCTGGCATCAGCCAGGGATGCGGATAGGACGACAGACCAGGGCCACTCAGTTCCTGGCGATACAGCTTCAAATTTTCGTCCGACAATCGGCCTTCGAGATACGCTCGTGCATAGACTCCAGGAGACGAATGCGGCTGGAAATACACCAAGTCCCCCTCCGACTCGGAGCTTGACGCGCGAAAGAAATGATTGAAACCGACTTCGAAGATCTCTGCCGCCGAGGCGTAGCTGGCGACGTGCCCGCCGAGTTCCCCATAGGCCTTGTTGGCACGGACCACCATCGCGAGCGCGTTCCAGCGAATGATTGCCGTCAGGCGGGTCTCGATCGCGATGTCGCCGGGGTAGGGCTTCTGCTGCTCAAGCGGAATCGAATTTCGATAGGGCGAGAACGGCGGAGAGTCCAGCAGAACGCCGAGCTCCTTCGCACGCCGATCGAGTGCAGCCAGGATGTATCGCACGCGCTCGGCACCGGCGCTGTGGTGGAGCGATCCAAGCGAGGCGAGCCAATCGGCGGTTTCGACCGCATCCTGATCGGCGTTGACGGCCTTGCGTGGCGGATCGATGTGTGCAGTCATGCGTCGGGCTCCGAGAAAGCCCGCACTTGGTAGCATCGGGTGCTATGGCACGTGCTGCTGAATACGGCCGCGTTCCGACGGATTGCCCGGCTCCGGCGGGACGCCGAGGCTCGCATTGCAGCATTCTCTGCTGTTGGTTCAATCGGGCGAGTGATCGAGCCGTCGGTCGCCTGACAGGTGCTCCCGCTTGGTCACGGCGCAGCATGCCGCATCGCTCAGCGCTCACGCCGCAGTAGCGGGCATCTTGTCGCAAATCAGCGAACTCGACGGCTCGCCGCGACTAGTGACCTGACCTTTCAAAACAGCTAACCTCGGCTAGCAGCAGGATCTGCATCAAAGCTTGACCGACTTGACGAATTGGCAGGATTGAAATGCCGCCCGAGACCGAGTTCGATCGCGAATTTGCGCGAATGGATCTGCCCGATCTTCGGATCAACTATGATCCTGTCGATCCGGATCAGTTCGATCGTCCCGTCACTTCATTCTGTCTCGAAACCAGCAAAGACAACGACGATCTGCCGCTGCACTCACACCGCAAAGGCCAATTGGTCGTCGCATCTCATGGCTCGGTGATGTGCCGGGCGCCTGGCGGCTTGTGGATCGTGCCTCCGCAAGGCGCGGTATGGATCCCGGCCGGCGTGCAGCACAGCAATTGCGTGGCCGATTTCGGCAAACTCTACACCGTGTTCATCGATCCGCAGGTCAGCATGCTGCCGCGGACCTGCTGCACGCTGATGATCACGTCGCTGGTGCGCGAATTGATCCACCGTCTCTCGGTGTTCCCACCGCTCTATCCGCTGGAAGGACCAACCAGCCGTCTCGGCCGCGTTTTGCTCGACGAACTCGTGCAGATGTCGACAACGGATGAAATGTATCTGCCGATCTCCCCCGACGCCCGTCTTCAACACCTCGCGACCTCCTTGTTGAATAATCCGGGCGACCGCAGCACGATGGACGAAGTCGCCTCGCGCTACGCGATGAGCGAGAGTACGTTCGCACGCTTCATCGCCAAGGAAACCGGGATGACCTTCGGGCGCTGGCGCCAGCGTCTCCACATTCTGATCGCCATGCAACGCCTCACGGCGGGCACTTCGGTCCAGGCTGTGTCGCTCGAACTGGGCTACGAAACGCCCAGCGCGTTCATCACGATGTTCAAGAAGACGATGGGAAAGAGCCCCCGCCGCTTCCTTGCCGAGCGGTCGCGCCTGATCAATTCGGACGGTTTGCCCTAGTTCGCACGTCCCTGCCTGAGCCTTTGACGACCGCGACCCCACGACGCTTTCGTGGGGCCGCCCGTAACGACGTCAGCGTTTGCTGTAAGGCGCAAGCGGATACTCGAGCGACGCTTCCGCAATGGCCTTTGGAGCCACCACCCGCGGCCTGCCTTTCAAACCCTGCAGCATCACCATCGAACAGTGGATGTTCTGGCCGGTCTCGTCGAACTTGGTGTTGTCGCCGTACATCAGGATCGGCTTCATGTCGGTCTTCTTGAGCGCGCCGTGAATCGCCGCCGACTCCGGCGACGCCGCCCGCGTCACGGCGTCTGCGACGATCTGCACCGCCTCGAACGCGCAGCCCGCATTGGCATCGAACCAGTCATTCGGGTAGTCGGCCGCGAACATCTTCACGATCTTGTCGGTCTCGGCGCCCTTGGGATTGAGCCACAACGCCGACAGAATCGGACCGTCACCATACTTTCCGAGCGCGTCGTGATACGCCTTGTCCGACACGCCGTTGGAGTTGGGCGAAAACACCATCTTTGGGTCCCAGCCCTGCTTGATGCATTCGCGCGCGATCATGATCGCGTCGTTGACGCGCGTGACCGAGATCAAAGCATCGGCACCCGACGCTTTCGCCTTGGCGACCTCTACCGACAGATCCTTCGCTTTCTCGTCATAGGCAATGTACTGCGCGATCTTGAGCGGAACATCCACTTCCTTCCACGCCTGATCGATGCTGGCCGCCGTCGACTGCCCCATCGTGTTGTTGAGATGGAGAACGACCGCGCTGCTCGGCGGATCCTTCAGCGTGCCGAGCACGGACTTCAGCTCGGTCAGCGATTGCCGCACGATGGTCAGCGACGTGGGATAATAGCGGAACACCTGGGTGAAGCCCTGCGAAGTCACCTGGGTAGCGCTCGCGATGTGGACCACCATGGGCACCTTGGCGGCCTCGCAGGCCTGCAACGCCGAAATGGTGGCGCCGGAATCCCACGCGCCGATCAGCACGGTGCAGCCCTGCCGGATCAGGCTCTCGGCGGCAATCCGACCGTTCTCCGGACGGCTTTGCGTATCGGCGTGAACGATCTCGATGTCGAGGCCGAACTTCTCACGCGCGAATTTGACGCCGAGATCGATGCCGCGCACGCAGGCTTGACCGGGAAACGCCAGCACGCCGCTGCTGGGCATGATCGCTCCCACCTTCACCTTCGTGTTCGCCGCAAACGATGGCCTAGATACCAGGCCTGCCGCAATTCCCAATCCGCTTCCTACAATCGTCCGCCGCGTGATTCCGCTTCGCTTGGTCATCTCAATGTCCTGTTGCTAAGGGGTGAAATCTTTCTCGACTAGTGGTTTCGTACGTTTGAGGAGCGACCGCCGACGTCAAAGGCCCATCTCGGCCTTGATCAATGTCTCCTCGGATTCGTCGTAGAGCGACGCGATCAGCGACTGATAGCGCTCGTTGATCTGCTTGCGACGCTTCTTCCGCGTCGGCGTCATCACGCCGTTCTCGAGCGACAGCTCCTCCGGCAGAATGCGGAACGCCTTGATCTGCTCGGCTCGCGCCAGCCTTCCGTTGGCCTTGCCGATCTCCGCCTCGATCAGCCGGTTGACGATCTCGGAGCCTGCCAGGTCCGCGTAACTCGCGATCTTGTCGTCGCGCGACTTCGCCCAGTCCATTGTGGCGGTGGCATCCACTTCGATCAGGGCGGTGAGATATTTTCGCCCCTCGCCGATCACAGCCGCCTCGGAGATGAACGGGCTGTGCCTCAGCTCGTTTTCGATCTGAGTCGGGCTGATCGATTTGCCGTTCGACGTGTTGATGATCTCCTTCTTCCGGTCGACAAGCTTGAAGGTTCCTTCCGGCGACACTTCGACGATGTCGCCGGTGTAGAGCCAGCCGTCGCGAAGCGCCGCTTTCGTCTCGTCCGGCTTGTTCCAATAGCCCGCGAACAATCCCGGTCCACGGACGATCATCTCGCCGTCCTGGAGCACGGCGGTTTCCCAGGCCGGATCCGGCAGAGGGACCCCGACGTTGCCGGCCTTCGGCCACTGCGCCATCTGCACCAGATTGGCACCGACCAGTTCGGTCTGGCCGTAGCACTCCTTGAGCTGCAAGCCCCACAACTGCCACAGCGACATCAGCTCGGACGGCATCGCCGCCGACGAGGTGAACGCGACCTTCAGCTCGTCGAAGCCGACCTCCGCGAGCAGCGGCAGGAACACTTGCTCGCGGCAGGCCGCGAACAGTTTCGAGACGAAGGCATCCTCGTGGCCGCGCTGACGGTCTTCGAGCGCCCTGCGCGCGATCGTCATGGCGAGCGTGTAGTTCTGATCTCCCGCTTCCCCGGCGGGATGCACCTTGCTGAGGATCTGTGTCGCAAAGCGCTGGTAGAACCGCGGCGGCGCCATATAGTAGGTCGGCTTCACCTCTTTGATCGTCTGGGCGAAATCCGCGGTCGTCTCGCCGAAATATGGAACTGCGTCGGCGATCAGCGGCAACGTGGTCGCCTGCCCGCGCGCCACGGTGTGCGACATCGGCAAATGCACGACCACCCGGTGCTCCTCTTCGCGCATGCTGGGGCCGAACAGCGTGATGCAATGAACGCCGGCGAGAATGGAAAGGTGCGTCAGCATGGCGCCTTTGGGGTTTCCGGTCGTCCCGGACGTATAGCCGATGCTGACGACATCGGACGCCTTTGCTGTCGCGCTCTCCTTCTGCAGATAGTCATGCGCATCAACATCGAGTGCTCCAACAAAGTCGGCCAGCGGCTTGATCGACGCCGAGGCCTCGCCGGTCCAATCCAGGTCGAGCACGATGATGCCGCGGAGCTGCTCGGCCCGACCGGAGGCGAGCACGATGCGAAGCTGCGGCTCCCCGCCGACGAACGCGAACTTCGCGCCTGAATCCGTGAAGCAGTAAGCCACTTCTTCGGGTGACGAGGTGAAGTACACGCCCACCATGACGCCGCCGGCGCACATCGTGGCCATGTCCGCGATCAGCCATTCCTCGGACGAATCGCCCATGATCGCGACCCGATCGCCGCGCTCGAGACCAGCACGCCGCAGCGCGCTGGCCAGGTTCACGACACGCTGCGCATAGGCGCCCCACGTCATGGCGGTCCAGGCGCCGTGACGCTTTTGTTGCAAGGCGATCTTGTCGGGCCGCTCCGCGAGTCGCGCGGCCAAAAGCTGCACGACGGTCGTATCCGCCAACTGGGCGCCGGATGTCATCTCAGCGACGTTCATCTCAGCGCTCCGCGAAACGCTTGCGCTTGGCTGCGAATGCGGCAACCGCCTCGGCCCGCTCGGGCGACTTGAACGTCAACATCTCCAGCGCCGCAGAGGTGTCGAGCAGCAGGTGGGCGTACTGCTTGATGATCTTGTTGACGCTGTACTTGGTCCACACGATCGATTCCTTCGGCCCGCTTGCCAGCAGTTCGGCGTATTCGATCGCGGCATCGAGAACGTTGCCGTCTGCGACCACCTCGTTGATCATGCCGATAGCAGCCGCTTTCTCGGCGGAGATGAATTCGCCGGTCATCAGATAGTGCTTCGCGCGTACCGGCCCCATCAGCAGCGGCCAGATCACCGCGCCGCCATCGCCCGCGACGACGCCGGCATTGACGTGCGTGTCGGCGAAACGGGCTGTCGAGCTCGCATAGATCACGTCGCAGAACAGCGCGAGCGTGGCACCCAGGCCGACCGCGACACCGTTGACGGCCGCGACGATCGGCACTTCGACTTCCAGCATGTTGCGGATGAGGTGGCGACCGCTGCGCGTCGGGGACGGCAGCGTTCCCTTATCCAGCGACTTCTGATCGCCACCAGAGCAAAATCCGCGGCCCGCACCGGTGAGAACGATCGCGTTGACAGAACTGTCGTGATCCAGCTTGACGAAGACGTCTTCGAGCTCCTCGTGCATCTCCCAGTTGATCGCGTTGAGGATCTCCGGGCGGTTCATCGTGACGATCGCGACGCCAGTGGCGCGCTGCTCGACGATCAGGTACTTGTAGCCGTATTGCGACATTGATTTCACCGTTCGATTACTGCTTCTGGGTCCGCATCAGCCGGATCTGCCCGAGGATCTCCTCGGTCGGCCGCACGACATTGTTCCCGTCGTTGAAATGCGGGATGACGTAGCGACCGACCATGTCGATCGCCTCCATGATCTGTTCGTGCGGGACGGAGTCCATGTGCAGCAGCACCTCGTCGATACCCATAGCCTCGAACTTCTCGATCTGACGAATGACCGTATCGGGGCTGCCGCACACCGTCGTGGCCGACTCGTTGACCAGATAGTCCCAGTCGTTGGCGGCGCGCTCCATCGACGGCACGCTCTCCCCCATGTATTTGTAGTCGTCGGCAATCGCCGCGAGACGCGGATAGGCATCGGTCGAGATCTTGGCATAGTGCATTAGCGGGCCGGCATAATCTGCCTTGGCCTGCTCGTCCGTTTTCCCGATGCCGATGAACAGCGGAATGCCGATACGCGGACGCTGCAGCGGTCCCTCCGCGTCGCACTTCCAGTTCTTTTGATAGGCGTCGATCAGCTTCTGCTGAGCTTCCCAGCCCTGATAGATGTTGCTGCTCATCACGGCGAAGCCCTGCGAGGCCGCCCAGAGATGACTGCGCTCGCTGGTCGCCGCTATCCCGATCACCGGATGCGGCTTCTGCAGCGGCTTCGGAACCAGCTGGCGCGGAGGGATCTGGTAGTACTTGCCGTCAAACGTGAAAATGTCCTGGCGCATCGCCGTTTTCAGCAGCGCCAGTCCTTCTTCCATCTGCGCCAGCGTTTCGTTCGGGTCGACGTTGAACGCCCGCATCGCGATGGTGGTGTTGGCGCGGCCGCCGTAGAATTCCATGCGGCCGTTGGACAGGATGTCGGTCACGGCAAGCCGCTCGGCCGAACGCAAAGCGTGATTGATGCGCTGCGGCATCAGCGTCACCGCCGCGCGCAGCTTGACGCGCGACGTCACCGCGGCCAGATAGCCGAACACCACTTCGGGCGCCGAGCTCGAGATCCCGCCCAGTGCCACGTGCTGCTCGGAGAGCGCGACGCAGTCGAAGCCGACCTTCTCGGCCAGACGGACCTCGTCGACCAGTTCGTGAAGCCTGCGCGAGTAACTGTGGCCGACCTGGGTTTCCTGTTCAGACCAGAACCCAAACGTAAGTGCCATGTCTCAATCCTTTTAGCTTGCGAGATGGCACAGGGTTTCATAGGCGTGGCGATATTTTCGCCCGAAAGCCGCGTTGCGTAGTAACGCTTTCCGAATTTTATGCTGTCAGCATTCGCAACATGGCAGACGCCCCGGGAAGCTTCGCCACGCAGCGGACGGGCTGACCGTCAACGGCGGGCGCTAGCGGCTCCGGCCTCGCTATCGAAGGTCTTGATCAGCAACTCGGCGACCGCCGCGAGGCACGCTTCGCCGATGGCGTAGCTCGAGCCGATCGGACTTCCGATCACGCCGTTCTGCGAAACCGATCGGATGCCGTTCTTCCACATCAGCTCGAGATCAGCCTCCGACAAGCCGCCAAGATGGCCCACCTCGAAGCGGTCCGGTCTGACGCTGTCGGGCCTAATGACCATCATCAGCGACGTCTCGGCGATGTCGGCGTGCCCGCCGACGGCCGACACGTCTCCTCCGGCTTCGCGCACCGCATCGCGCCACGTGTCGATCCATTTCGTCGAGTCGAAGAACGCCAGGATCTCGACATCCGAGGGGACGGCCTCGCGCAAGCGACCGAGCATGTCCTTCAGGACCGGAAAATTGCCGATGTGACCCGAGTGAATCAGGATACGCTTGAAGCCGTGCCGCGCCAGGCTTGTGCAATAATCGACACAAATCGCTTCCAGCGTCTCCGGCCGTAGCGAGATCGTACCCGCGAATGGCAGATGGTGAGACGAGCAGCCGACCGTGATGGTCGGCGCCACCAGCGTGTTGCCGCGGCTGCGCGCGATCCGCTCGGCCAGAGCATCGGCATGATCCGCATCCATGCCCAAAGACAAATGCGGCCCATGCTGCTCGACGGCCCCCAGCGGGATCACTACCGTCGTGCACCCATCGGCCAGCGCCGCGGCGACTTCCTCGTAGCTCATCTGCTCCAGATAGATCTGATCGGGATATCCGCGCGTCATCGGCTCAGCCCTTACTGTTCTTCGACAAAAATCTCGCACGCGCGTTGGTTGAGCTCTCGGCTGTGACATAGGCATCGAGGTCGGCCACGGTCATTTTTTCGAGCGCCTGATCGCTCATTTGCGCGGTGAGGTTGAGCGATCGCTTGATGGCATGGAACAGCTTGCGGTCTTTCTGCCGCAACACGCCGCACACGTCTCGCGCACGGGACGCGACCTCCTCGGTCGGGACGATCTCATTCACGGCGCCGATCGCCACGGCGCGCTCCGCGCCGACGAGCTCGCCCCAGTAGAGCAGCTCTTGCGCCGCCCGCACGCCGAGCTTCTCGACGGCCCGGCGCATGCCTTTGGTCACCGGCAGCAGGCCATGGTTGATTTCCGGAAATCCAATCTTGCACACCGCATCGGCCACAACATAGTCCGCATGCAGCAGAAACTCCAGGGCGCCTCCGACCGCATAGCCGCGGACGGCGCAGACGATCGGGCCCGGATAGTTCTCCATCGCCACGAGGAGTTCGTGGAAGAACCGGATGCGCGGCCTCGCGACGTCGATCCCGACGACTTCCTTGATGTCGCCGCCTGCGCTGAAGAAGCGGTCGCCGCTTCCGGTGAGCACGATGCCGGGCGGATTCTCGTCGTCGGCAAGGCGCCGGATCGCCTCCAGCAACTCGACGATGAGTTGCGCATTCAGCGCATTGGCCGGCGGCCGGTTCATCGTGATCGTGACCAGGTCTTGATCACGCTCGATCAGGAGAGAAGTGGCAGTGTTCATCAATGAGACCCAAGCGAGAGGCGGCTGCAACAGCCGGGGAGCGGTGGACCGAACGGCGGCGCGACGAGAGCCGCAACGCCCGACGCCTCGCCGAGACGGCGCGCCTCACAATCCCAGATAGGCGCGCTGGACATCGGGGTTCTCGAGCAGATCGCGGCTAGATCCATGCAACACCACGGAGCCGTTCTCGAGCACATAGCCGCGGCTGCTCATCGCGAGCGACTTGGCGACATTCTGCTCGACGAGAAGGACCGTGATGCCCTGCTCGTTAAGGGATTTGACGACGCCGAACATCACATCGGTCAGCGCCGGCGACAGTCCGATCGACGGCTCGTCGAACATCATGATTTCTGGCTTCGACATGATCGCCCGACCGATCGCCAGCATCTGTTGCTCGCCGCCGGACAGCGTGCCGGCGAGCTGGTCGCGGCGCTCGCGAAGTCGCCCGAACAGCTGATAGACGGAATCAAGCGTATTTGCCAGGTCGTGCCTGGCCCGCTTCAGCGAGCCGCCGATCAGCAGATTGTCCTCGACGGAAAGCGCACTGAAGATCTGGCGGCCCTCGGCGACCTGAGCGATGCCCATTTCGCAGATGTCCCACGGCGGTCGCCGCGAGATTTCGACTCCGTTGATCCTGACGGAACCGCGCGACGACGGCACGATCCCCGCGATTGATCGGATCAGAGAGGTCTTGCCGGCGCCGTTGGCGCCGACCACGCAGATCAGTTCACCCTTGCCGATGCGGAGCGACACGCCGTTCAGCGCATTGGAGCCGTCATAGGCCACGCACAGGTCGTCGATTTCGAGAAGCGCGTCGTCAGGCATGGAAACCGGCTCCCAGATAACTTTCCAGCACCGCAGGATCCGCTACCACCTCTGACGGCTTGCCCTCGGCGATCTTGGCGCCGTGGTGAAGCACCACCACGGTCGACGCCACTTCCATCACGATCCGCATCACGTGCTCGACCAGTAGGATCGTCAGTCCACTCTCGGCGAGCCGGTGCAGCACGCCGACGACGCCGGCCGCTTCGGTCGGACGCAGCCCCGCCATCACTTCGTCGAGCAGCAGCAACTTAGGGCGAGTCGAGAGCGCCTTCGCCATCTCGAGCATCTTGCGATCGGGCAACGTCAACTGATCCGTCCGGGCATTCGCCTTGCCGGCGAGCCCGACATTTTCGAGCGACTCATACGCCTTGTCCCGCGCCTCCTTGACGTTCGTCGTCCAACTGAAGGCGCCCACCATGGCATTCTCGAGCACCGACATATCTTTCATCGGCCGGACGATCTGGAAGGTGCGCGCAATGCCCATGCGGCACACCGCTTCGGGCGGCTCGCGCTCGAGCAAACACCCCTCGAACAACACCTGCCCGGCGGTCGGTCTCAGCGCCCCGGCGACGAGATTGAAGCAGGTGGTCTTGCCGGCGCCGTTCGGCCCGATCAGGGCGGTGATGCGGCCTGCCTGCAGTGAGAAGCTGACGTCATTGACCGCGACCAATCCAACGAACGCTTTGGTCAAGTTCTTCACTTCGAGCAGCGCGGTCATTCCTCGGCCTTCCGCAGTTGTGAGATCCGGCCGCGCGCCGGCAGCTGGATCGCCCCGTAGAGCCGGACGATCGCCGGCCAGATGCCGTCGGGCAGAAACCACACGACCAGGATCAGCACCGCCCCGTAGGCGACGCTGTTCAGTCCGGGGAGCCCCAGGCTGTCGCCGAGCGCCCCCATGGCGTGATGCAGCGGGATCGCGGCCATCGAGCCGACCAGCGGGCCGAATGCAGTGCCCAATCCGCCAACCACGGGGCCGATCAGGACATCGACCGAGATCGCCATGCCCATGATCGAATCCGGAAAGATCGCGCCCTGCACCAGGCCCAGGACGCCGCCGCCGATCGCGGCCGTCGCGGCCGATATCGAGACCACCAGCACCTTGTGGCGAAACGTCCGCACCCCCAGCGCGCGGGCGGCCTCGTCGTCGTCCCGCATCGCCCGCCAGACATAGCCCCAATAGGACCGCGAGATCAGCTCCGTTCCCGCGACGCCGATGGCCGCAAGCGCGAGCGCGACGAAGTAGTAAAACCGCGCGTCACCGCGCAGCATCCCGAGGTCCATCGTGCCGCTCGGTGCCTGATAGAACAGGCCCTGCATGCCGCCGACATAGTCCCACCCGCCGAACATGATCCGGGCGAATTCGGCGGCCGCGATCGTGAGCAGCGCGAAATAGATGCCACGGACCTCGAAGCGGAAGCTCAGCCACGCCAGCACAGCGCCGACGAAGCCCGCAATCACCGCGCCCAGCAGCAGACCGATCCACGGGGTGACGCCGTATTTGATGTTCAGGATCGCCACCGCATACGCACCGATTCCAACGAACAGCGCGTGACCGATGGATAGCTGCCCGCCGATCCCGAGCATCAGGTTCCACGATTGTCCCAGGAAGGTGAACAACAGGACGATCGTCAGAAGCGAGATGACGTAGGCGTTGGACATGCCACCCACCATGGCCAGGGCGGCGAAGACCAGAGCGCCGGCGCCCCAACGCTTGGTGTCGCTGGCTTGATCAGATGTCCTTTGCACCGAAAAACCCCCTCGGACGTAAAATCAGGATGATTATCAGGAGCGCGTAAGGGAGTGCAGTTTTCATCGACGGCGTGAACATCAAGGCCGCGATCGCTTCGGCGACTCCGATCGTCAGGCCGCCCAGAAGAGCGCCGCCGAAGCTGCCGAGACCGCCGACGATCACCGTCACGAAGGCCAGCAGCGTGAAGTCGACGGCGAGATAGGGTTGCGCATCGAACAGCGGCGAGATCAATGCGCCGGCGACGCCAGCGCAGGCGGCTCCGATGCCGAAGGTCACCGCATAGACCCGAGGGATATTAAGCCCGACCACCAGTCCGCCGAGTCGATTATTGGCGGCGCCCCGCAGCGATCGGCCGAATGCGGAGTACTTCAGATAGGCTCCCAGTGCGGCGATTAGCAGGCCGGCCGTAGCGGCCGCCTGGATGCGGGCCCAATCCAAGGTGAGCGGTCCCACGCTCACGGTCTGGAAGGACAGCTGAGACGCCGTCGGCCGCGGATCCGGACCGAACGACATCAGCAATACGCCGCTGAAAAGCAGTGAGAGGCCGATGAAGACGATAAACTGATAATGATGCGGCCGATTGACGAACCGCTTCACGACGAGCGTCTCCAGCAGATAGCCGAACACGAACATGACGACCGCGGCGACCGCAGCGGCTAGAAAGATCGGGACGTCCCAAATTCGAACGGTCCAGTATCCGATGTAGATCCCGAACACGACCATCTCGCCATGAGCGAAATTGACCACGCGCATGACGCCGAAGATGATCGTGAGACCGAGCGCGACGAGCCCGTAAACCAGTCCGATGAGCACCCCGCCGGCGATGACATTGAGCCAGAGCGACAGCATCAGCGACCGACCGCTGATGGATGCGCGATGGAAAGTCTTCGTCTTCCTTGCATGCTGATCGGTTCCATCTTGGCTGTAGCGGAAACGTAGCGGCGCCTGACGTCGTCTGTGCTTCAGACCGCCTTTGGCGCGGCGAAACATCCGTCGATGTAGACGAGCGACTCACATCCGGCTCTCGTGGTCTGAGCCACCACCTCTCCGGTGAAAATGGTGTGACTACTGTCGCTGTAAGCATTCACCACGCGGCAATCGAAGCTGCAGACCGCGCCGACCAGACTCGGTGCTCCGGTTTTGAGATCGCACCACAAACCGTCGCCGAAGCGGATATCGCCCTTGCTGCCGTCCTGCCCGGAAAACTTGAGCGCCAGATCGCGATGCTCGACCCCCAGAATATTCCAGCAGAACGACCGACTGCTGAGAATGGTGTCGTGCGCACCGGCAGATCGATTGACGCAAACCAGCACGCTGGGCGGAGCCGCCGACAGTGAGCAGCCCGCCGTCAGTGTCAGACCATGGCGGTTCGGCGCCCGGCCTGTCGTGACGATCGACACGGTGCCCGGCACGCTGCGCATTGCAGCGCGGAATGCTGCGGCATCGAGTGGGCTCGTTTCGGACAGCGGTGTTGCGGACGGCATGGCTACGACCCTTGGATTCATGGGATGGATGCGCCCTCTTTGTCTGGTTGTGAGTCCGGGCATGCAGCGCTGCCCCGGTGAACGTCTGAGCTATCCGGCTGCTTGATAGAACTGGATGACGTTGCCGCCCGGATCCCGCACCTTCACCGCACGGCCGTGACTGGCCATGTCCCGAACTGCGCCGACTTGCGCCCCCATGGCTGCGGCACGCTCCATGGCGGCCTCGAGGTCATCGACATCGAAGACAAGAACGGCATCTTGCAGCTGGTCCGAGACCGACTCCGTCGGTCCGGCGACGCAGAACGCAGCCGCATCGCTCACGAACTGGATCCACTTGCCGGGGTCAGCGAAGCGCACCTTCAGACCCAGGCCTTCGTAGAACTCGGCCAGGCGTCCAGGATCGTTCGCTGTCAAATAGACTTGCTTCAGTTTCACGCTCGACATCCAAACCGTCGCTACCCAAGTGCGATCGTGGGTGGATAGTCGCCCGAGCCTCTCAGCATTACTGCTTGAACAACGCCTGTCACAGAAGCTTCATCAGCATTTTATGCTGTAACAACTTGTCGAGTCGCTAGATCCAACTCTGCATCCGGCCGATCTTTGCCATTTTCTGGTTGACGAGGGTGGGCGTCGTTGCTGCCGAACCTTTTGTCTCACGCAACGCCCGCGGCGTGGTCAGCGAAGTGGGACCAAGGCCACACGCGACGACAGACGGTTGTACGAAACAGGGCAGCTCTCGACATCGAGCTCTGCTGCACATCCCGTCAAGTGACATGGGGAGCCAATCGATGGAGCGGCGGGCATTACATCTTGACCGAATCCGCGGATCAACGTCGGCCTGCATATCGCATAGGCAAAAAATGTATCAGAAGTAGGCAACTAACCTCCTGATCGCAATGCACAATGCGAAGGTTGACGGTTTTTCAATATAAGTCGATGATTTGTCGAAATCCCACAAGCGCAATTGCGGTTAGCTTTTACCACGCGATTGTCATCACCCCGCAAACGACGGTGATACGCGCCGCAGAAGACTGCCATAATTGGGAGATACGCGATGTCAACGACCTCTCTCGACAGAATAGATATCAAGATCCTCAACGAGCTCCAGCAGAATGCGAGCTTGACCAATGTCGAGCTCGCATCACGCGTGAATCTCTCGCCGTCGCCGTGTCTGGCACGCGTCAGAACACTCGAAAAGCTCGGTGTGATCGATCGACGGATCGCCCTTCTCGATCCCGCCGTGCTCGGCATTGGTGTAACGGCTTTCATCCAGATCAAGCTGGAAAAGCAGGTCCAGACGTCCCTCGAGAATTTCACACGATCCATCGACCGGCTGGCCCAGGTAATGGAATGCTATCTCATGACCGGTGAGAGCGACTACATGCTCCGCGTCATGGCGGCCGACATCGAAGATCTCGAAGACCTGATTGTCAACAAACTATCCCGCATCCCCGGCGTCAGCAGCATTCGATCAAATCTGGCCCTCAAGCGCATTTCGTACAAGACCGTGCTGCCGATCGACACCAATCGGCCGGTCACCGTCAAGGCTTGCGCCAACCCCTCGCGCCCTCTGGAGCGCTCACCAAGACCCCGATACGACCCAACTGGTCCTTTGCTGTCCGATGCGCCGATCGGGCTGGACACCAATCGTCCCAGCTACAGCGTGGAAAGACTATGAGGCGCCCCGCCATGCGCTCGGGCCAGTTCACAATAATGGTGAAGTTAAGATCGGCAGAGTGCTCGAGCGGCGCTGCGAGCCTGACAATCCGCACAAGACCCAACGCGACCACCCGTCGGTTCCAGCGAGCAGAGCGACCGAGATGACGGGTGTGATCGAAGCGGCCCTGCAGGCGCTCGCCGACGGCGAAATCGTCGTGGTCACCGACGACGACGATCGCGAGGGCGAAGGGGACCTCATCGTTGCCGCCTCGCGGTGTACCGCTGAGAAGATGGCCTTCATCATTCGCCATACATCGGGAATCGTCTGCGCTCCGATTACCCTCGAAGACGCGAGACGCCTGCGGCTTGACCCGATGGTTGTCAACAACGACTCGGCTCACACCACGGCGTTTACCGCGTCAGTGGACTACCGGCCGGATAACGGTACGGGCATCTCGGCCGAAGAGCGGGCCTCGTGCTGCCGTGCACTCGCCAACCCCAACGCTGGCGCCGGCGATTTTTGCCGGCCGGGACACGTCTTCCCGCTGATCGCAAAAGAAGGGGGCGTACTCATGCGCTCGGGTCACACCGAGGCCGCCGTCGACCTGTGCAGACTGGCAGGTCTCGAGCCGGTCGGCGTCATCAGCGAACTGATGAACGACGATGGCTCGGTGATGAAGGGGCCGCAAGTCGCGGCGTTCGCCGACAAGCACAAGCTGAAACAGGTCACCATCGCAGACCTCATCAGCTTCCGGCAGGCCCGCGAGACGCTGATCGAGCGCGTCTCGAGCGTCACGGCGGAGAGCCCGATCGGCCCGCTCCAGGGCTATTCGTATCGCTCGCCGTTCGACCCCATTCATCACGTCGCCTATATCTACGGAGAACTGGGCGACGGCACCAACGTCCTTACGCGCTTCTACAAACCCAACATCCTGCGCGATTTGTTCTCTGGTCAGGAACAGGCCAAGATGAACGTCATTCTGCAACGCTTCAAGGATAATGGCAGCGGCGTGCTCGTCTATCTGCGCGACGGCGCGGCGGGCGTTCCGCCTGCGCCGCTAGGCCCGATCAGTTCGCGCGAAGACGACCGTAATCGGCAATGGCGCGAGATCGGCGTCGGCGCCCAGATCCTGCGGGATCTCAAGATCAGCTCCATCCGTCACCTCACGTCGTCGACGCATCACTTCAAGGGACTGTCAGGCTTCGGCATCGAGATCGTCCGAAACGAAGCGCTCTAACTCCAGCCATCCGCGTTGCGAAAGTCCATTGAGCGCGTCCCGCACCTCAGGCATCCGGCGAAGCTTGCAGTTCGTCTCGCGGCAGGTCTCCCCCGGGCCAGCCTGGCCGGCCTCGCGCTCGGAGAAGTAGCGCGCCGGCGATTTGCCAAGCGCCTTCTTGAACATGGTGATGAACGCACTCACCGACTCGTAGCCGAGCGCCTCGGACACGGACTGAACCGTGTTGCCAGCAGACAATTTCTGGATGGCGACGATGATCTGAAGCTGCTGACGCCAGCGACTGAAGGTCATGCCGGTCTCGGCGAGCACAATGCGCATCAGCGTCCGCTCGCCGAGCGCGACGGCTTGCGCCCACTCCGCCACGGTCCTACGGTCGGCCGGATTGTCCATCAAGGCATCGGCGATCATACGCAGTTTCGAACTCCGCGTGATCGGAAGATGCAGCCGTTCGGTCGGCATGGCGATCAACTCGTTGAGGAGCACCGCGGCGATCTGCGCGGGCGGGCCGTCGGGATCGTAGAGCGGGGGCAGCGTCGCCATCCGATGGATCAGCTCGTGCAACAGCGGTGAGATCGACAGCGTGCAGCATTCCTGCGGCACGCTCGCCGCATCCATGTCCACATAGAGAAACAGCAGGCTGGCGTTGCCGCTGACGCGATTGCTGTGGGGCATACCGCCGGGAATCCAGACGCCGCAGCGCGGCGGGACCATCCACAGGCCGCTCGGCACTTCGCACGTCACACCGCCGCGCTGGGCGAGGACGAGCTGTCCCTTGCGATGGATATGAACCGGCAGTTCGTCCTCCTGCTCCCGGGTATCCACCATGCCGGCCACGATCGGACGGTCCAAAATGTCAGGATCGAACCGCCGATAGTGCTGATAGAGCGTGCCGCGCATTGTCATCCTTTAGCAATTAATTGGCAGAATAACGAAATTCTCTCGACGCAGCAACGCCTATGGTCTCCGTGCTTCACGGACGATCACATCATGCCTTCACCATTTCTGTCTCGGCTTCTCGCAGCAGCAGCGCCCGGCCGGCTCGATCCGAAATGGGCGCTGTTCTCGGCGAACTCCTTCATCGCGGCAATGCTCGCGATCTATTTTGCCTTCCGGCTCGGATTGGAGCGGCCGTATTGGGCGATGCTCACGGTCTATCTGACCGCACAGCCGTTCGCCGGCGCGGTTCGGTCACGCGCCGTCTACCGCTTTGTCGGGACATTGCTGGGCGCCTGCGCGGCGCTGGCGCTGGTCCCGATCCTGGTCGATCAACCCGCGTTATTGTCGGTTGCCGTTACCGCATGGGCCGGACTCTGCCTCTATATCTCCTTGCAGGACCGCACGCCGCGCAGCTATGCTTTCCTGCTGGCAGGCTACACCGCGACGACAATCGCGTTCTCGAGCGTCAACGTTCCGGCGATGGTATTTGTGACCGCGCTGTCGCGTGTCGAGGAGATCCTGCTCGGCATCGGCTGTGCGACCCTGGTGCACACCCTGCTGTTCCCGCGCGACGTCACTACTCCTGTGCTGAAATCCCTCTGCGCCGCATTGTCGGACGCCTTCGCCCGGACCACCGATGTGCTCTGCGCGCGCGTCGACAAGGCACCGAATACGGGGCGCTGGAAGCTCGCTGCGGACATCACGCAAATCGAGATCCTGTCGACGCACCTGCGCTACGACACCGCCGCGAGCAAGCCGGACCTGCGCGCCATCGGTGCCGTGCAGGACCAGCTCGCATTGGTCTTGCCGATGCTGCTGTCGGTGGAGGACGGACTCGCCGCCCTGGGAGAGCGGCGCTCGGCCGAGTTGAACCACCTGCTGTCTGAACTCGCCGACTGGACACGTGCGCCGGAGCGATCACCGGCCACTTCCGACGAACTGATCAGAAAGTGCACATCGTTCGAAGCGACCTGTTGCGACGATCGCAGCGAATGGGATCGGCTGATCGAGGCCGGAACCGCGGCCAGATTGGCCACGCTGATCGAAGCGCTGGCTGCCGCGCGAAACCTGTCGCGCGAATTGCACAGCGGTGCTCACCCTGCCATTTGGAGCCAAGCTGGCCTGCGGGATAGACCCGTGAGGCGACGCCTGCACAGCGATCCCGGCCTTTCCGTTCTGTCGGTCGTGGCTCTTGGCGTCGCCGTGCTCGGCTGCTGCACGGTCTGGATCACGACGGCCTGGCCGGAAGGCGGCGTCGCCACGCAAATCGCCGCCATCGCCGCGGCGCTCTACAGCAGCCTCGACGATCCCGCGCCAACGCTGATTTCCTACGCGCTCTGGACGCTGGCCTGCCTGCCGATCGCCGCGATCTACCTGTTCGTGATCTTCCCGGCCATCACCGGCTTTCCGATGCTGGTCTTCTCGCTGGCGCCGACCTTTCTGGTGATCGGCTATCTGCAGGCCAATCCCCGGCATTTCATCAAGGCGCTGGCGCTCGGTCTCGGACTGATCAGCGCGCTCGACCTCCAGAACAAATTCAGCGCCGACTTCGCTCTATTCATCAATAGCAATGCGGCTGCGATGATCGGACTTCTCACAGCGTTCATCGCAATTCGATTGCTGCGTTCACTGTCAGCATCGGGAGCGGCGCAGCGTCTGCTGCGCCACGGCTGGTCCGATCTGGCGAGGCTGGCTGCTGCACGGCGGCTGATGAGCCGCGCCGGATGGACCAGCATCATGCTTGATCGATTCGGCCTGGTGATCCCTCGGCTGGCTGACGCGACGACGGACATCGCGGTGGAAGCCCGTCCTTTGGCCGCGCTGCAAATCGGCCTCGATCTACTCGCGCTCAGGCAAGCCGCGGTGCACGAGGACGCGCGCAGCGACCCTGACCTCCAGCAGCTTCTGCCGATGCTGTCGCAGGCATTCCGCTGGCTGGCCCGCGGCAACGCGAAACTGAAGCCTGACGATGCGCGCGCTCTTCTGGCCGCGATCGACAACGCGCTGTGCGACACGCGCAAAGACACGACCGCCTGCCAGCAGCGAACGCTCGCGCTGATCGGCCTGCGTCGGACGATGTTTCCGGATGCTCATGCTTTGTCCAGCAAGGCCATGCCATGAACGAGGAAATCGCCATTGCCGGCGTCTACGTTCCGACGTTTGCGCTGGCCTGTGCTTGTGCGCTCGCGGCCTGCTTTATCGCCTCCGCGGCCAACCGCAAATTCATCGGCGTCGATATTCGAAGGTATGCGTGGCACCCCGCGCTGTTCGACTTCGCCGTCTTCGTCATTCTGACCAAGATCTTCTACGCTGTTCTGGGAAAGCTGCCGCTATGACAACGATGAGTTCGATGTTTCCCCGCATGATGCTCACTGTCCTGATGGTGAGCGTCGCGGCACCGGTCGGCATCGGCATGTGGGAGCATTATGAGGCGGCGCCATGGACACGGGACGGCCGCGTCCGCGCCGACATCATCGCCGTTGCCGCCGATGTCTCCGGGCTGGTCGACGAGGTGCTGGTCCGGGACAATCAGGTCGTCCGCAAGGGCGATATTTTGCTGCGGCTGAATCCCGACCGTTTCCGCCTCGCCGTCCAACAAGCAGAGGCGTCTCTGGCCAACCGCGAAGCCGCCGCGGAGAAGGCAGCGAGCGACCGCGCACGATACGAGAAGCTGAGCGAAGGTGTCGTGTCGCAGCAACAGCGCGAGACGATCCGCGCTACGGATTTGCAAGCCAAGGCGCTTTATGGTCAGGCCGTGGCCGACCTTCAGATCGCGCGGCTCGATCTCGATCGATCCGAAATCCGGGCACCCGCGAACGGCCGCGTGACCAATTTCGATTTACGGCCCGGCACCTATCTCGCCGCGGGGCGTGGCATCATGGCGCTGATCGACATCGACACCGTGCGTGTCGAAGGCTATTTCGAGGAGACCAAGATCCCGCGGATCCACCTCGGTGACGCCGTTGACGTGAAGCTGATGAGCGGAGCGACGCTGAGCGGTCAGGTCGAGAGTATCGCTGGCGGAATCGAGGACCGCGATCGAAGTTTGGGGTCCAGCCTGCTCGCCAGCGTCAATCCATCGTTCTCCTGGGTCAGGCTCGCCCAGCGCATTCCGGTTCGGGTCCGCATCCCGCGCAAAGATGTCGATCGCCTGATCGTCGGAACGACTGCGACGGTGCAAGTCAATGTTGGAAACCGCAACGCACCGCCAAACACCATGGGCGTTTTACGGTAACGCTCGTAACGCGCTCAGCCGGCGCCAAGAAAATCTAATGAAAACAAAGCCGAATGGCGCGCCCGGAACGATTCGAAAGTCCGACCCTCAATTCGTAGTCTGGTCCGGAGCATTGAAACAACTAGCGTTTGTTACCGTAAGCGCAAGCAAGAATCGCGAAATAGCGCCGTTTCGCCGCGGCACCAGATGTAGCCAGACCTTGAGAAAGGGCCCGCCGATCGCGCTGGGCCAAGTAGAGGGAGGAAACGAAAGATCGGATATCTTTCGCAAACGCCGAACGCGGAATTCGATCGCGGAAATCTAACGAACGACATCCAGCAGCAATACTGTCGTGCACATCAGACCGCATTTTGTGCTGAAGTCCGCAGCTCTCAGCGCCATTTTCGGCATTTGACGCGAGGTACGATTTCGACTGCACCAAAAAGCGCGCGCGAAACTTAAAGGGTCCCGATCACCAGGCTCCGCACGTCCAGAACAGGTCATTTCATCGCCCGGCGCAGATCTCGCAATGCCCGCGCCGCCATACCTGCTTTTGCAATTCAGAGCTCCCAATCGCCGAGGGTTCTGCCGAGGATGACTGCCTAGGTTCGCGTTGCGATGACGAGTGTCCATTCCTTTAAATCGCGCGCTGACGAAATCGCGCCTATTTCCCGAGGTGCTGTCCTCGATCGTCTCTACCTAGCGCGCGGAGCGTCTTTCTTCTGAAGCTCGACAGGTCGAACAGGAGCCTAGGCACTTTTTCCAGCGCCATCGCCTTGCCTTCGATTGCGAGATGTAGAACTCGCACCAATCTGGCAAGACCGAGTTCTACAAATGCGACCGAACATGCGGATCATTTCCAATCCTGAGCTGGCTGTCTACAATGACGATGAATGCTGCTAGATCAGGTCTTCTCTCCAGAACGCCGTATCGACATGCCGCGGCAAATTCCTTCTCCTGAACGCTCAAAGGTACCTTAACCTCCCTCCGAGAAGTTCCCGCCATATTCGGGTCCCATATGAACGATCGGCAGCGAGACACCTGATGCAGGCTCATGTTTTGAATTTCTAGTGGCTCGCGCGCTTGGTCGACCTCTTCGCACCTGGCACACGTCCGTGCAAACACCTTCGTACTTCGGCAGCCAAGCCTATTGTTTCTCCGAACGTCGGATGCGGATGAATGGTTTTGCTGATATCAAGGCATCGGCGCCCATCTCGATCGCCGGACAGGTTCTCCGATCATGTCGCCAGCCTGCGGGCCAACGATCACACCGCCGATGATCCGATTAGTCTCTTGGTCGATGATCAGCTTGGTCGGCAAACTGGCCTTTCTGGCCGGTCAACGCAGTGTCCCGGCACATGCAGGCCACTGGCCAGTTGCATAGCCGCATCACATTCGGCGTTTTGGGGGTGACGGCTGCGATTTCGGCACAAAATGCCGGGGGCGTTATGAGAATAGGCAAAGACAAACTGTACGAGGCACGACGTTGTGGTGTTTGGTACAAGAGGGTTTTGCCTTGACTTCACCGGCCGCGAAGCGCGGCTCTTTGGTCACTTGTTGTGGGCACAATCAACGAATTGGGCGAGATCTCTGCTCTCGCACCATGCACGGCTTGCTTGGCAGCGATGCACCGCATCTTTCAAAATTTCATTGATCTCCTAGCGACCGCAGAAGATCTCCAAGACTTCGCCAAAGCCATGGCGGACACAGCGACCGCTTTGGACCTATCGTGTTTTGCCTATCTAGCCCTCCAGCACTCAAGCAAAGGCAAACCGCGCCTAATCTCTACATATCCATCGCGGTGGGTAGCACACTATCTACGAAACAATTATCAAGTGCTTGATCCCGTCATCGGAGAAGCTCTTCGAAACCCCGAGCCCTTTCGATGGGGGGGTAATTTCAACTCGAAGTTCACATCGAAAGCACAGCATCGGCTCTTCGAAGAGGCCGCGGAATTCGGAATTCGGTTTGGCTTTACGGTGCCCATTCACGATGGCCACGGCCCCATCGCTGCATTGACCTTTGCCGTTGACCAGAAACGCAGCGAGAGCTATTGACCTACAACAGCTTCGACTCGCGGTCGCCGCTTGTGACTACGGTAGCTTTCGACGAGCCGCGGAAGCGCTTTCAATCAAGCACACCGCGTTCAGCCGTGCTATCGGTCAGCTCGAGCACCTCGTGGGTACTTCACTGTTTGAGCGCTCAAGCGGGGGTATCAAACCCACGTTGACCGGATGCGCAATTTTGCGCATTGCACGGCTAATCCTGGAGCAGGTCGACATGCTCGTTGACGCCGGGAGGTCCGGTGGCCGCGGCGATACTGGCCATCTTTCCGTCGGTTTCTTCACATCCATGTCCACCGGCAATTTGCGAGCGACGATAGGTGAGCTCAAGAAGCTGCTACCAGGGCTTGAACTGGCAACGATGGAACGCTCACGCTTTCGTTTGATGACTGCCCTCGGTAACGGAACCGTCGACGTTGTCGTTAGCCCTGGACGTCCAGCTTCAAAGGACACAAGATCACTATTGCTCTGGAGCGAACGCATCCTGATCTTGCTGCCGCAGGATCATGTCTTGGCGGCACGCGAGATCGTCTATTGGACAGATTTGCGTAACGAAAAGATCCTTCTGAGTGAGTATGATCCAGGACGAGAGCTCGAGGATCTTTTGATTTCGAAGCTCGTACTACCCGACGATCGGCCCAAGGTAGAGCGCCATGACGTAAGCCGCGGCATTATCAAGAGTCTTACGAGTATGGGCATGGGGCTCAGTCTGGCTATGGAATCGGATATTGGCGCAAGCTTCGCTGGCGTTGTGTACCGAGAGTTGCAGGACGGAACGGGACCAAGCCGGGTGGACTTCCATGCGCATTGGCGCGAAGACAATCAGAATCCGGCTCTGAAGCGTTTCCTCAGTCTGTTGGCAGAACGCTATCCCTCGCCTCCGCCACCACCCGGGGCGTGACCGGCCCGTCTCGCTTTTGCAAATCCGCGGTCCGTGGCCATGAAGCGCGCCAGCATCGGCGCGACAAGCTTTGCCGGATCGATCCGCTGCCCGCTTTCGCGCGCCATGGCCTCCGCATAGGCGACAAGATCCCGATGCACTGATGCCGGAAGTTCAGTGGTGACCTTGGCCGAACGAAACCTGGCTGTCATAACTGCCGATCAGCTTCGCTCCTTGGGGCACAAGCAGGAAGCGGCCGGTTGGAGTATCGTATATGTTCTCCGTCACCTGCGCCGTGATCTGTCCGGGCAGATCTGATCTGATCCCCGTCAGCAACGCACATGAAATTACGGTTCCGGCCTGCACGATATACGGTGAAGTCGGCCTGGTGATGCGGTCAGGGCTGACCGTGCGACGGTCCACAGATGCGTTCACAAAGGCAAGCTTCCTGTCCTGGCCGTTCTGGGTGAGTCCATCGTCGCTGTTGCTTGGGCCCGCTGGCATGATGCGGTCGCTCCCTACAGCCGTGGTGGCAGGGGGGCGCGCATCTCGCCCGTTGGCCGAAGCAAACAGATGGCTGACACGGGCAGCTTCATTTTCTTGGTCTCGTCGTGTTGGTCCGGATCGGCGCCGCTTGGTGCCAGCTGGCCTTGAGCTGCAAGGATCGGCCGGCCAAGGTCGCCAGGGAGCGGCGGACCAAGCTGCGGGACGAATTGCCGTGCAGCGCCGGCGTAGTCCTTCGGCAGCGTCGTGATGCCATCGGCAACGTTGTGATGGTCGGTGCTGTAGAGTTCGTCCGCCGTCTGGGATCGGGGATGGTTGGTCTGCAGCGACCAAAACACGACTCCGCTGATGACAAGCAATGCGAAGGTCGTTCCGCCAGCTAGGACCTTCCGCGACAGGCGCGTCACGCTCGGAGGCTCAGTCCTCAGCCGAAATCGCTCGGTTGGCCCGCCCAAGGGTGGGGCCGGAGCCGCATGTCCCTCATCATTTGCGTTCAGGGTGTTCATGACGAGGGCCTCCCGTCGGTCCTGACAATCCTGACCTTCTGCTGGTGCTCTCCGCCAAGGCGAAGCTCGGCGGCCGCGAAGAGCCGATCGACGATCAGCACGTTGCCATAGGCGCGATAGTTAACCAGTTCGGTCTTACCTTCAGAGCCGATCACGAACAGCGGGGGCATTTCACCTTGCACGATGCCGGCTGGGAATTCGACATAGACCTTGCGGCCATCGTCATAGGCGACAAGCGGCCGCCAAGGTGGACTGTCCCCCTCAATCGCGTAACGAGCGATACGCTGCTCCGGATCCGGAAGAACGGGCTTCAGAGCAGCTGAACGCGATCGCTGGCGTACGGTCTCCGGATAGTACCAAGCAACGGATGGCATGTATGGCCGCTCGCGGGAGCGGAGCTCGATCAGATAGGTACGGCGGTCGGTGTTGACGACGAGATTCGTCTCGATTGAGGCCCGCGTTGGCTTGACCAGGATATGGACGCGCCGCGCGTCGCCGCTCCCACTTTCGGTATCGCCCACGACCCAGCGTACGGTATCTCCGGCCGCGATTGGTCCTGACCCCGTTAGCTGTTCTCCTTCCTCGAGTGCAATATCCGTGACCTGTCCAGGCGCAGCGTAGATCTGATAGAGTGCTCCGGGACTGTACGTGTAGATCTGCGCAGCGTTGAAATACCCCCGTTTACGCGGTTCGACGCGGGCTGCGCTGTTTGCCGTCTCAACCCGGCTCACGGGTTCAGGCTCTTCCTTCGTGGCCGACTTGCCGCCAAGAGTCGGCTTCCAGAGCGGCGGCACGTGAAGCGGCCGCGACCTGTCGTCCAGAGGGGCTGGAAGTGCCGGCAGCGGAGGGACCTCCGCGTCATAGCTGATCTCCGGCGGGATATAGGTCGCGCACCCGCCGAGCGCCGACGAACAAAACAGAAGAAGGGACAGAAATGCTCGCTTCGAGGTCAAGAACTCGGACCAAGTCGAATTGAGCTTGCTGAACAGGATAGGACGCTTCGAATAAGCGTGTGGCGTCGTCTTGGTCACTGACCCAACTCCTTTGACCAGTTGATGGCGCGGACGTAGACGCCAAGGGGATTCTTGCGCAGACGCTCGGCATCGCGCGGCGCCTCGATCACCACTGTGAGAATCGCGGTCCAACGCTCGGTCGAACTCAGCGAACCGTTGTCGTAGGTGCGCTGGGTCCACGCGACCCGAAAACTTTCTGAAGAGGCCCGGATGACGCTCGAGACATCGACGGAGATTTGCGCCTTGCCCAGCTTGGCAAAGGGGTCACTGTTACGTGCATAGTCGTTGAGCGCGGCCGCGCCGCGGTCGGTCGTGAAGTCGTAGGCCCGAAGCCAGTTTTGGCGCAGCACGATGCCGTCAGCGGGCAGGCCTCTGACATCCTCGATAAAGCGCGCAAGATGATAAGCGATCTGTGCGTCAGTCGGCTGATAGTCGAAGTTGGCCGGCGCTAAGCGTCCGGTTTCTGCACATCTTCCTCCTCGTGCGATGTCGTTCCATTTCGGGTTCTCTGCTGCTGTGGAGATTCTCCGGTGGGACCGAAACACTTCCAGAACAAAGCGCGACGTGAATGGTGGTCGCTGCACATCGAGGCATGGCGCCGAAGCGATCTCGCAATCCGTAAATATTGCCTTCAGCAACGCCTCACCGAGAACACGTTTCGGCGCTGGCTGAAGCGGCTCGCCGGCGACGAGACTGCGCTTAAGCTCGAGAAATATCAGACGGAATTGCGCCGCGAGCGCTGCCGGGACAAACGCGAAAAGGCGTTGCGAAAGCAGAAGCAGCGCAGGTTCTCCGCGACGGGCGCCGCGAGCCTCTCTCGCAGCCTGTAACCCGTCACGGCAAAACCGCGCGACACTCTGACTCTCGCCTCTACCTGAGAGAATGCGAGATCTGCGACGCAGCCCGCCTTCCATCGGATCTTCATGGGAATTGCGTTGAGCTATCGAGGGCCGCAGGCCCGATCAGGTGTGCGCCAGGGGCGCATCGCCTCAAGGGAAATGGCACCCGGAGATCGTGAGCATAGCGACCCGAAGGGGCACGCGGGTCCGAGTGCAGCGACGAGACCGGTTCAATAGCGGCACCCGGGAACGGGGCAGTGATAGCGATCGCCGGAGGCGAGCCCCTTTTCCGAGTGCCCCCGGCGAGGAGCTCCGCATCCCTTTGCGCGAGGGATCGACGCCGCACGGCCGAGACGCAACGCGGCTCGGTTCACGAGAGCCCGGTGCGGTGAAAGCCGCACGCGCGCAGGCCAAGCAACTCCGCCATGACTTGAATCAGCGGATCTAGATTTCCTCGCGCGCATTCGTCTGCGCGTCATAGATCCTGATCTGAAGCATGGGAAAACGCTTCTTTAGTTCTTCGCCACCTGCCCTGGCGCCATCCCTGGTTGCAAATTCAGCTTTGAGCCGGCCGTCCACTTCAAGCGCGTAACCAGAGGCCGGCAATTCACGGGTGGCAGTAACCATTTCATTTCCATTGTACAGTGAGATTATTGGAAATGATGGGTAGCGTGAGTCGCCCAAACCGCGCCAGGGCCACCTGCCCAAGTGCGGTGATCGGCCAACGCACGTTGTGGACTGGTGCCTCGCAGGAATCGCATCAAGGATGGGCATTTGCATCATCCGAACAGGCGGACGACCTTCCACGTGCGCGGATGCATGCGCGATAGAGCCACGGCTCGACGTAGCTGCCGTTCCAGAGTCCCTGGCCCGTGCGCTCAGCCTCGCGCTGAGCTTCGCGATATCTGCCCTTCGAGTATTGAGGCCAATCCAACGCAAGGCCGTTGCGCACAAGCCATTCCCCGAGATCCCTTCCTGCAACCGAGCAGGTCGCAACCGTGCGGCCATACGGGTCGAAGCTGACTGGAACACAATTGACGGGCCGGCGGGCAATGACAGCGTCAAGGTCGTTCGCGGCCTGTGCACCGCAAGGATATTGCAAGCTGTCTTCGCCGCGGCACAGCTGGCTGCTTTCCGGCGCATCGATGCCCCAAAGCCGGATGCGAACTCCATGCATTTCCACCGTGTCGCCGTCGATCACGCTTGCCTGTCCGACAAACTGATCGGCCAGCGTTGCGCTCGGCAGAATTGCGAGAATCAAGGCGACAGCGGTTCGACGCATTCGAATGACCTTGAAGTTACTGCAAATCTCGCCGACCGCAATCGTTGAGTTAATCCAGCGGAAGACCGTGCCAATGATCCTGACCACCGAGGAAGAGCGAAGTCTTCATGCACGGACCCTTGGGTTGAGGCAAAGGGAGGCTGCAGCGCCCTCTGCCAGACGAGGCGCTGAAAGTCGTCATGCGCGATGCGGACAAGGAAGACGAGATTGCTGCGTGGCTGGTTTTGCACAGGGCGGCGGAACACGGGGAAAAGCACCTGCCTCCGACGATTTGGAATCCCTGCTCTGTGTTAGCAGCCGGAACGAATCGAGGGCCGCAAGGATTCGTCCCTCGCGGAGGAGCGATCTTGATGCTAGTGACCAAGGAGCGGCGGCCGGCGATCCGCACGGTACGGGGGTGGGCGATAGCCGTGCTGGAGGAGGCAGGCGCCATCCGCGAGTGTGAGTACCACGGCTGGATGCAGGACCGAGCAGATCCGCACGCCCGTGAGCGGGCGTTCGAAATCGCCCGCCAGGATCCGCCACTGGGCCTTTCGCGCGGAGCGGCCGCCGGCGCGATGACCGAGGTCCTGGACTCGATCGGCGATACCTGCCCCGAATGCCCGCCCGAGGTCTAGGCAACGCGCCGGACAATCGGCGCGAGCAAAGACCTAGCGCGCGAGACGCTTCTCGACTCGCTTCCGGCTGTTGCCGACCTTCTTGACAGCTTTCTTGACGGCTGACGCCGACCGCCCTGTCTTTTTTGACTCGTCCCCCACTTCGTACTTTTGCCCGCCGGCCACACGGGCCCGGTCCTGCTTGCGCCCGCGGGCCGTCTTCTTCTTCGCTGCCGCCATCGGCTCCTCCTATCGGACTTGATGACAAACCCAACGCAGCAAGGGATTCACGGGTTCCGGACCGATCGAACTGTGTCAGTTTGACCACCGGCCTTGGTTGGCTTGTAGTCAAGCGTGGCGCCCGCCATCGCCACGTCGTTCCAGAGCAGGATCTGGCTTGCGACCGGCGATGCGATCCCGACCGAAGCCATGGTCCGGATGAACGAGGGCCGCGAGAGCGTACCTTGCTTCACCTCCGCGATGAAGTTTCGGATGTCGTTTTTCCGCCATCAGATGACCTCGGCCTCGGAAGGAAAGTCGTCACCGGCAGGGCACTCTAATTCGGGATTTCCGGCCTCCTGGAATCAAAAGGCCGCGCCTAAACCGCATGCCGCGGATTGCCACAGGTCCGCTTGCTTCCATCTGGGGCAGGCGTTGAACGCCATTTGCGGTTGCCAGGCCTCCGGGAAAGGGTATTTTGCAGGCATCCTCCGTTCGTCACATCGGGCATCGAGATGCTGAGGTCATTTGAACGGCTGCGCGACACCGCAAATCCGGATCGCCTGATAGCCGCTGACAGCGAGTACGCGGCCCTGGCTGGCAGCGGCGAATACGCCATGCCCTGGCACTGGCATGATTGTCTGATGTTCATCCTGCCAAGCCGCGGCACGATGGAGCTCAAGCACGAGGGCCAGCGGGCGGGAACGTGGTTGTCCCAGGATCGGTTTGCGGTCGTGCCACCCGACCGGGCTCACGAAACGAAGGCCGGCATCGGCGCGCATAGCCACATTGCCCTCTATGTCACCGGACCGATCCTTGACAAGTTCGAGAGCGAAATCGGCTCACTGAGTGAATTCCGGCGACGGACCCGCACGACCAGCTTCTTTCGTTGCACCTCAAAGCTGCGCGCCTTGCACGAATTGTCGGCCAGGGGCGAGGGCGAGGCATACGGCCAGTCGCGTATTCGCCACGGCCTGTCTTCCGCGCTGCTGGTGCAATGCATCGCTGAAGTCATGGCCGGCGAGACCGTGTCCGGCACCTCGCATCGCGAGCACGGCATGATGCTGATCGAGGACGTGAAGCAATATCTGATCCGGCATATCGATCAGACCGTTCCGCTCGATGCGCTCGAGGAACGTTTTGGTGTGTCGCGGCGGCATATGAGCCGGCTGTTCCGGGAGTTTACCGGTCTGTCGATCGGCGAATTCCAGCAGAGGGCGCGCCTCGACAAGGCGTGCGAGCTTCTCGGCGCGACGGACCTACCAATCGGCGAGATCGCGTTTCGGGTCGGCTTCGACAGCGGTGCCGCGCTCGCCCATGCGATGCGCCGAGCCGACGGCCGCTCGCCGAGCGAAATCCGCAAGCGCATGGCCCGATCAATCAAGCTTTAAGTCCCGTTCGGACACGCATCCCGGCAGCGACGGTCATAGTTTGACCGGCGTGACTTCCGCGCGACGGCTCGAAAGAGCCACGCGTTCCGGGATGGGTGATGAACAGTCTCAAGCAGCAGGTTCGATTTGTCCGCGTGTTCGCTGCGGGTCCTGACGGCGGCAATCCGGCGCCTATCGTCGTCGATGCGGCCGGCATGTTGGATGCGCAGATGCAGGAGTTGGCCAGCTCCTATGGCCACGAAAGCGGATTCGTGTTGCCGCCGCCGTCCGGATCGGATTGCGATTTCGAATTTCGCTTCTGGGTCCCCAATCATGAAATGTCGATGTGCGGACATGCCACCGTTGGCGCCGTCTGGTTGCTGGAGCAGCTCGGCCGGTTGTCGGACGATCGCCTGAAGATCTGGACCAAGAGCGGCCGAGTGGAGGCGCGGATCCGACGGCCGGCAGGACAGGACGTCCTGGTCGAAGTCTCGCAGCCCGCGGGCCATGTCGAGCCGCTTCCCGACGCTGATCAGGCCAGAGCCGACATTGTCGAAGTCCTCGGCATCCGCTCCGACGATCTCGCGCCGCTGCCGATCCAGAATGCGCGGACGAGCCGGGTCAAGACGCTCATTCCAATGAGATCGGTTTCCGCGCTTGACGGCCTCAGCCCCGACTTCAGCAATCTCGAGCAATTGTGCGTCCGCATCGGGTCGACCGGACTCTATCCCTACGCCATCTCCGATCGGCAGAGGCAGGTCGTCGACGCCCGCCAGTTTCCGCGCTCCTCAGGTTATCCAGAAGACGCCGCCACCGGCATCGCGGCATCCGCCTTGTCGTTCGGCCTGCTGTCGAACGGTTTAGTGGAAGCCTCCGAGCGCTTGATCACTGTCCGTCAGGGCCGCGCGATGAAGCGTCCGTCCGAGATCCGGGTCCGCTTCAATCTCGAGGACGGCCGCATCGATGGCTGCTGGCTCTCCGGGGTCGTGCAACCGACCGATTGCGAGAAAATTTCGATCTGACACGCCGACCCCAAAGCCCACCCGTGCCATGGAGATCAAGGTGAAACGTCGCGACTTTATCAAGCTTGGTTTGATTGCCGCTCCCGCAATCTCGATGTCCTGGTCGGCCAGTGCCGAGGATGCCGAGCTCATCGTCGGCTCCAATGTCGGCAGCCCGCCCTTTGCGTTCAAGGATGGCGACGGCTATTCGGGCTTCGACATCGAGGTCTGGGCCCAGGTGGCGAAAGGCCTGAACCGCAAATGGCATGTGCAGCCGATGCAGTTCGGCGCGTTGATCCCGGCGTTGCAGACGAAGAACATCGACGCGATCGTCTCTCAGCTGTTCATCAAGCCGGAACGCCAGAAGGTGATCGATTTCTCGGATCCCTACTACCAGAGCGGGCTCGTTGCCATCACCGGCGCGAGTAACACGACGATCAAGACGCCCGACGATCTCGCCGGGAAGGCGATCGGCACCGAAACAGGAACGATCGCGGTCGATTTCATCCGCGAGCACATCAAGGGCGCGAGTGTCGAGCAGATGCCGACTATCAACAACGCACTGCTTGCGCTCGAAGCAGGCCGAACGGACGCCGTCGTCTACGACGCGCCGGCGCTGATGTACTACGCCAACAACGCGGGCAAGGGTAAAGTCAGGGTGCTCCAGCCGAAGCTGGAGGGCCGCGACGTCGGCATTGGTTTCCAGAAGGGCAGCCCGCTCGTTGCGACGGCGAATGCGACCCTCGCCGCCATGAAGGTGGACGGACGCCTAAAAGCGCTGCGCGAGAAATGGTTCGGGCCGGAGGCGACCTAGGACTGACCCCGCCATGTCGTTCGATTGGACCGCGATCACCGCCGCCCTGCCGGAATTGCTGGAGGGCCTGGAGCTCACCATCCTGATCGCGATCGCGGGCCTGATCGGCGGGACGATCGTCGGCGTTCTGACCGCGATCGGTCTCAACTACGGGAATTGGCTGGTGGCGGCGCCGGCGCAAGCCTACGTCGCCTTCATTCGAGGCACACCCATTGTCGTGCAGGTGATGTTTGTCTATTTCGCCCTGCCGATCATGCTGGGCATCCGCCTCAGTTCGACAAGCGCGGCGATTATCACGCTCATCGTGAATTCGGGCGCCTACACCGCGGAGATCGTCCGCGGCGCACTCGACAGCGTGCCCGTCGGCCTCCGCGAGGCCGGTCTCGCCATGGGCCTGAGTTTCCGAAAGGTCCTCGCGTACGTGATCGCGCCGATTGCGTTTCGACGTGCTCTGCCAGCGATGGGCAATCAGGTCGTGGCCGTGGTCAAGGATACCTCGATCTTCCTGGTCATCGGCGTCGGCGAACTGACCCGCCGCGGCCAAGAGATCATGTCTGAGAATTTTCGGGCCGTGGAGATCTGGACCGCGGTGGCGCTGATCTACCTCGTCGTGATCAGCCTGCTGGCCTTCAGCCTCCGCGTCATCGAACGGAGATCGCGGCTGCCATGAGTATGATCGAATTCAGGCAGACGACGAAGCGATTTGGCGCCCACACCGTTCTGCATCCGCTCGATCTCGGTATCGAAAGCGGCGAGGTCGCGGTCATCATCGGACCTTCCGGCTCCGGCAAATCGACCATGCTCCGGTGCATCAACGTGCTGGAGACGATCAGCGACGGCGATCTCCGCGTCGATGATATCAGCGTGCTGGGGGCGTCTCGCGATGTCCGGCGCATCCGGCTCGAAGCCGGCATGGTGTTCCAGCAGTTCAACCTGTTTCCCAATCTGACGGCGATACAGAACGTCATGTTCGGGCCAATCCGTGCGCGCGGCCGGTCGAAAGCCGAGGCCCGCGAGATCGCCGCGGCCTTGCTGCAAAAGGTCGGGCTCGCCGAGCGTATGAACCATTATCCGTCGCAGCTTTCGGGAGGCCAGCAGCAGCGCGTGGCGATCGCCCGCGCGCTCGCCGTCGAGCCGAAGGTGATGCTGTTCGACGAGCCGACCTCGGCGCTCGACCCCGAATTGCGGCAGGAAGTGCTCAAGGTCATGCAGACGCTGGCGACAGAGGGCATGACCATGGTGGTCGTGACCCACGAGATGAGCTTCGCCAAAAAGGTCGGCTCGCGGCTGCTTTTCCTGGATGCAGGGCATGTCGTTCACGACGGTAACCCCGTTGATCTGCTGTCGGCGCCTCCGAGCGAGCGATTTCGCGACTTCCTCCAGCATATTGACTGACCCGCGACGGAGCTTTCACACACCATGTCATTATCTGCCTTCGAGACCAGCTACGGCTTTCCCCGCAGCGATGTCCGACTATCCAACTGGCGTCAGGCGCCCTGGAACGTCTGGTCGTTTCGTCATGTCACTGAACTCATTCCGACCGCTCGGATTCCGGCAATGCCCGGGGTGACCGAGGAGCCGCCCGTCAGTTCCGAAGGTCTGGTCCGCGAGGAATTCTCGGTCGGCGGCGAGAGAACGACTGTTGCAGATATTCTCCGGGGAACCTCGACCGATGCGCTTGTCGTGATGAAGTCGGGCCGCGTCGTGGCTGATGTCCATGCGGCGAACTTCACGCTAAAATCGCGCCATATCCTGTTCTCCGCAAGCAAGTCGGTGACCGCGATCATCGCCGGCATCCTGCACGGCGACGGCCTGCTCGATCTTGATGAACTCGTGCCGCATTATGTGCCGGAGCTGAAATCGTCCGCCTATGCGGATGCGCGCATCCGAGATGTCCTCGACATGCGGGTCAGCCTCGATTTCCAGGAGACCTATCAGGACGCGCGCGGCGACTTCGCGCGCTATCGCCGCGCCGGCTTGCTGGAGCCCGTCGAGCCCGGACATGCTGCTGAAACCCTCGTGGAATTCTTGTCGTCATTGAAGAAGGGCGCGGGTGATCACAATTGCTCCTTCCACTACGCGTCCCCGAACTCCGACGTTCTCGGCCAGGTCGTCGAGCGCGCATCCGGCGAGCGATTTGCGGATCTCGTCACCACGCGCCTCTGGCAGCCACTCGGAGCAAGGCAGGATGCCTATGTCACGGTCGATGCAGCCGGCGCGGCCCGGTCCGGCGGCGGCATCTGCATGAGCCCGCGCGATCTTGCGCGCGTTGGCGAGATGATGCGATTGGGCGGCGCCGCAAACGGGCGACGGATCGTCTCGCCGGAGTGGGTGCGCGACACCGCCGAGGGTACGCCTCTGGGGAATTGGGGCGCGGGTAAGCTCGCCGAATGGCTGCCAGGCGGAGCCTATCGAAACAAATGGTATCAAAGGCGCGGCGACGGCGACGCCTTCTTTGCTCTCGGCAGTCACGGCCAATGGCTCTACGTCGATCCCCGCGCGGAGATGGTCGTTGCCAAATTCTCGTCGCAACCAGTGCCCGTCTGCAACGACACCAAGCGCCTCAACCTTGCGCTCTTCGACGCGCTTGCAAAGATGGTGTGAGGGCTGCGATCTCCGGGATGCGGATGTTCTAAGTGTCTGAGGCCGCTACCGCCGTGAACCAGGCCGCAGCACACGTCCAAGCTCCCGAACCTATCCCGACTTCCGCTGCGGTCTGGCCGCTGCCTTCTTCGTAGCCTCCTTGGCCGGTTTCTTGCCGGCGATCGGCATCAGCATTTCCTTCTGCCCGGCCGCCGCCTTGCGCGCCTTCTTGGCCGGCTTCTTCGGCGCCTCTGTCGCTGCCAACGTGTCTCTTCCGATGCTCTTGCGCAGTGCGTCTATCAGATCGACCACGTTCTCGCCGCGGGGTCGCGCTTTCGCGGTGATGGGTTTGCCGGCGCGCTTCTGGTTGATGAGCTCGATGAGAGCGGTTTCGTACTGGTCTTCGAACTTTTCTGGCTCGAAGTGGCCCGCCTTCTGGTTGACGATATGCCTGGCGAGATCGAGCATGTCCTTGGTGACTTTGACGTCCTGGATGTCGTCGAAATACTCCTGCGGATCGCGCACCTCATAGGGATAGCGCAGCAGCGTCCCCATCAAGCCCTTGTCCATAGGCTCGAGGGCGATGATGTGCTCACGGTTGGTCAGTACCACCCGTCCGATGGCGACCTTGTTCATCTCTCGGATGGTTTCGCGGATGACGGCGAAGGCATCGTGACCGACCTTACCGTCTGGACGCAGATAGTAGGGGCGGATCAGATATCGCGGATCGATCTCGCTGCGGTCAACGAACTCGTCGATCTCGATGGTTCGCGTCGATTCCAGCGCGACGTTCTCGAGCTCCTCCTTGGTCACCTCGATGAAGGTATCGGTGTCGACTTTGTAACCCTTGACGATGTCCTCGTTGTCGACCTCCTCGCCGGTATCTGCATCCACCTTGGCGTACTTGATCCGGTGCCCGGTCTTTCGATTGAGCTGGTTGAACGAGACCTTTTCGGATTCCGATGTGGCCGGATAGAGCGCAACCGGACAGGTGACGAGTGAAAGACGCAGGAAGCCTTTCCAGTTAGCGCGGGGGGCCATGGCGGGTGGAACTCCATACTGATGCCGGATTCAAGACGAACGACCTGGCTTGGTTCCGACATCGCGGCCCGTCCCACAGGAGGATTTTCTTCAACCGCTGCCCGGCCGGACTCGACATTTGTTCTTGTTATGTTCTAATTCGGCATGACCGATCGACCCGCGAGCTGGCGCATGCCGACCCCGAAGCAGATGGAAAAACTGGTCGCCGACGCGGCCGAAGGCGGCCCCCCTCCGCTGCAGCTCCAGATGCGCCCCTCCCGGCAGAATACTGGGACTCGGTTCTCAAAGACCCTCGCGCCGGCGCGACCGGGGCCCAGATGCGGCAGCGACGTCTTTCGGAAATTCAACGTCACGTCCTGCGCATCTCGTGCCGCCGCTGCGAGCGAACCGTGGAAATCCAGACCGCCGATGCAGTCCGATTATATGGCGGCAACGCGGTCTGGAAGGACGTCGCGCAGCGGCTGCTCGACAACACCTGCCAGCAGCGCACCGGCAGGCATGACGAAGACGGGTGCTGGCTGGCGTTCGAGATGCCGTAGCCCGCTCTGGATTGCCGATACGATCTCTTTGCGGCTGGATGTCCGGATGGCCCCGAAGTATCACCCTACGCCCCTGTCGGGCGGCGACCGCAAGGCTCTGGCGAAAGAGCTCGGCAAGGCGCGGGCAATGGCTAGCATCCTGGCGACCCGATCGGCGGAGACGCGAGCGAAGGGGAAAGCGCTCATCCAGCAGGCCGACAAGCTGCTATGCGAGAGTTGGAACGAACGCATGTGGTCAGACGGAGAACCGATTGATCCGTCCCCGACGATCGACCAAACGGTGAATGGCGGCTTCCCTTGGCTGGAGATCCAGTGCGCGCGCTGCAAGACGCCGAGCGACGTTGACCTCGCGGCGATGAAGCATCCGCCGACCACCTTCGTGCACGATCTCGCCAACCGGCTGCGCTGCCGCAAATGCGCCAAGGCGGGCCGGCGTCCTTCCGCGACTCTGCTACAACTGGCTTGGCGGCCGCGCCACCCTCGGACCGAAGCCTGACCGATGTGCAATCTCTACTATGCCGACCTC
>NZ_VSSR01000061.1 GCF_008123515.1 Bradyrhizobium cytisi | reverse complement strand
GGTCACGGTGATCTCCACCATTGCCAGCCAGCCGCCGATGATCGCCGACGAGCTGCGTCGCCAAGCCGACGTCTTCACTGACCTCGTCGAGTTGCAGTCCAAGCTTGGCCGCGATCCGTCCGAACGCCCCGCCCCGCGTGATCGCGGCGAGCGCGAGGCGCGCCACCACGCCCCGCAGTTCCTCCAGCGCGCGACCACGATGGCGCCGAGGGGCGATGACGACTTCGAGGAGTGAGGTAGCCCGGTCTAGCCGCCAGGCCCCCACCCTCGTCCCCGACCGTGATTGCCCGCTCTGTCCGCGCCTGGTCGCCTTCCGCGAGGCGAACCGCGCGCGCGAGCCATCCTGGCACAATGCGCCGGTACCACCGTTCGGCGACATCAAGGCGCGCTTGTTGATTGTCGGCCTTGCGCCGGGCATGCAGGGCGCCAACCGCACGGGCCGACCCTTCACCGGCGATTATGCCGGCGATCTGCTCTACGCCACGCTGCTGGAATACGGTTTTGCCAAGGGCACCTATCAGGCGCGTCCTGACGACGGCATGAAGCTGGTCGACTGTCGGATCGCCAATGCCGTGCATTGCGTGCCGCCGCAGAACAAGCCGCTGCCGGTCGAGATCAACACCTGCCGCCCGTTCCTCGTCACGAATCTCGAGACGATGCCGAAGCTGCGCGCGATCGTGGCGCTCGGGCGGATTGCACACGACAGCGTGCTCAAGCCGCTGAAGCTGAAGGCTTCGCAAGCCCCCTTCGGCCACGGCGCCGTGCACCAGGCAGGCCGGTTCAAGCTCTACGACAGCTATCACTGCTCCCGCTACAACACGAACACGGGCGTGCTGACGACGGACATGTTTCGCAGCGTGTTCGCGAAGGTGAAGGCCGATCTCGACTAGGCGCCGGCCGGATTGGCCTTCAGCCAGTCGAGCACGTCGCCGGCGTTCCGGTCCGGCGGAAACACCGGATAGAAAACATGCGTGATCGTGGCATCGTCGATGATCAGCGCGAGGCGCTTGATCAGCGTCAGGCCTGCGACCTCCATGGTCGGCAAATTGAGGGCGCGCGTGAGCGCTAGCTTCTCGTCCGAGAGCACCGGGAACGGCAGATGCAGCCGCGAGGCCATTTCGGTCTGGTATTCGTTGCCCTGGGTCGACAGGCCGAACACGTGCGAGGCGCCGGCCGCCCGGAGATCGGCGAAAAGATCGCGGAACGCGCAGGTCTGCGGTGTGCAGCCGCGCGCGCCGGGAATCATGTCCCAATCGTCGACCAGCGAGATCTTGCCGGGCTCGCCGGTGCGCGGATAGGCGAACACCACGGTGCGCCCGGAGAGCGTCGACAACGTCACTGACCTATCGTCGGTCGCGAGCAGGCTGATCGCGGGCAGCGTCATGCCGGCCAGATGCGCGGCGGCGCCGTCATCGGTGGGCGCCGGGATCTGGCTCCAATTGACCTCGAGCAGGTTCCTCTGAGTCATTTCCTACCCCCTCGCCCGCATCAGCCGGCCCTTCTCCCGGCTCCAGTCGCGCTTCTTCTCGGTCTCGCGCTTATCGTGCAACTTCTTGCCCTTCGCAACCGCGAGCTGCAGCTTGGCCCGCCCGCGCTCGTTGAAATAGAGCTTGAGCGGGATCAGCGTCATGCCCTCGCGGTCGACCGCGCCCATCAGCTTGTTGATCTGCCGGCGGTGCAGCAGCAGCTTACGCGGTCGCTTGGGCTCGTGGTTGAAGCGGTTGCCCTGGAGGTATTCGGGAATGGTGGCGTTGATCAGCCAGATTTCGCCGTTCTTGGAGTCGGCGTAGGACTCAGCGATCGTGCTCTTGCCGTTGCGGATCGACTTCACCTCGGTTCCAGTCAGCGCAATGCCCGCCTCGATCGTATCCTCGATCGCATAGTTGAAGCGGGCCTTGCGATTCTCCGCCATGACCTTGATAGGACGTTCGTTCTTATCGGCCATGACCTTCAAAACCTGGCAGCAAACCTGATCGGGATGCGCGCGTAAGGTAACAGTTAGGATGAAGCGCGCGCGTCACTTCTTGAGGAGATCGCGGATCTCGGTCAGCAGCACCACCTCCGCCGACGGCTTCGGCGGCTCGGCGGGTGCCGCCGCTTCCTTGCGCTTCAGCGTGTTTATAGCGCGGATCACGATGAACAGCACGAAGGCGACGATGATGAAGTTGATCGTCAGCGTCAGGAAGCTGCCGTAAGCAAGCACTGCGCCTTGCTTTTTCGCATCCGCTAAGTTGGTGGCGGTAACCGCCTTCGACAAGGGTACGTAGTAGTTCGAGAAGTCGAGGCCGCCGGTCGCGGCGCCGATGAGCGGCATGATGATGTCACCGACCAGCGAAGTGACGATTGCGCCGAAGGCCGCGCCGATGATGACGCCGACTGCGAGGTCGACGACATTGCCCTTCATGGCGAACTCGCGAAACTCCGTGAGGATCCGCCTGCCCTTTTCGTCGACTGCGCTCATGACAAGCGTCCTCGGTGGCTAAAGCATCAATTGATCAGGCCGGCGTGCACCATGGCGCTGCGCACGGCAACGCGGGTCGGCTCGGACACCGGAACCATCGGTAGCCGTAGCGTCTCGTCCATCTTGCCGAGCAGCGTCATTGCATACTTGATCGGCGCCGGATTGCTCTCGATGAAAAGGTTGTTGTGCAGCGGCATCAGCTTGTCGTGGATCTTCAGCGCGGTGGCGTGGTCGCCCTTCGCCCAGGCGGCCTGGAACTCCGAGCACAGCCGCGGTGCGACGTTCGACGTCACCGAGATGCAGCCATGGCCGCCATGCGCCATGTAGCCGAGGATGGTCGCGTCCTCGCCGGAGAGCTGATTGAAGTCCTCGCCCATCGCCGCACGCTGCTGCGACACGCGTACCATGCTGGCGGTGGCGTCCTTGACGCCGGCGATGTTCTTCAGCTCCCACAGCCGCTTCATGGTGTCGACCGACATGTCGATCACCGAGCGCGGCGGGATGTTGTAGATGATGATCGGAATCCCGATCGCATCGTTGATCGCCTTGAAGTGCTGGTACATGCCTTCCTGGGTCGGCTTGTTGTAGTAGGGCGTGACCACCAGCACGGCGTTGGCGCCCGCCTTTTCGGCATGCTGGGCCAGCTCGACCGCTTCCTTGGTCGAGTTGGAGCCGGCGCCGGCGATCACGGGCACCCGGCCCTTGGCCTCCTCGATGCACCATTCGACGACCTTCTTGTGCTCGTCGTGGGAGAGCGTCGGGCTCTCGCCGGTGGTGCCGACCGGGACCAGGCCGTTGGTGCCCTCGGAGATCTGCCAGTTGACCAGGGAGCGGAACGCCGCCTCGTCCAGCGAGCCGTTCTTGAACGGCGTGACCAAGGCGGTGAACGACCCCCGGAATTTCGTCTTGGCTGCCATGGACTTCCTCCGTACGCGGCGAGAATTTAGAGCAAGGCCCATTCTTATCGGGTCTGTCCGGCCGGTAAAAGACCTGCTGCCGGCCGACGCACCGTTTAAGCCGCGATTTTGCCGCGGTGGTGGTGCAAACCGGGCGAAGGTAAGCGGCTGTTGGTATTTTGTCCGCATATTCAATCAAATACAGCCAGATCTTGTACAGATAGGTCTTGAGCCAATTGACTGATTCGGGGCGACGAACCTCCGTGACCTCCTTTCCGCGCGCCGCATGGCGATCTGCCGGTCTGGCCATCTGCCTGATGGCCGGCCTGTCGATCGGCTGCGTCGCCCTAGCCAAATCCAATGAGACGGCCGAGGACACTGCGAAGGAACCGGCCAAGCAGGCCGCCAAAGGAACTGACAAGGGAACCGCGAAGCCAGCGGTCAAGCCGTCCGCGAATGACGCGACGAAGGGATCAACCAAGGACACAAGCAAAGAAACCGCCAAAGGCGCCAGCAAGGGAGCAGCTTCCGTGCAGGCCAAGGATCCTGCGAAGAAAGATCCTGCGAAGAAGCCCGCCAGCAAGGATGCCGCCAAGGACAAGCCGAAGCCCGCGGCCGCCACCCCCGCGCCAAAGGCACGACCGGCCGCCAATGCTCCGGCCTCGCAGACCGCGCCGGCGGTGACGGCCACCGTCAGACCTTCCGCCCCGGTCCCCGCCAAGCCTGTCGCCACACCGGTGCTGGCGCCTGCGACCCGCCAGCACGCCGCGCCGCGCAAGCCGGTCACGCCGGCCGCGGTTGCTGCGACCTCGTCGACATCGCAAGCCGACAAGGACACGCTCGAGAACGTCATCGAGCTGGTGCGCAAGCGCAAGCCCGGCGACGCCAGCAGTTACGCGGATTCGATTTCGGACCCCGTTGCGCGAAAGCTCGCGGAATGGATCATCCTGCGCAGCGAGGACAATGGCGCGAGCGTCGAGCGCTACCGCGCCTTCCTCTCCGCCAATCCGAGCTGGCCGTCGCAGACCTTCCTGCGCCGGCGCCTGGAGGCCGCGATGTGGGACGACAGGCGCGACGATTCCGTTGGCTGGTCGTGGTTCGAGAACGAATCCCCCGTTTCGGCCAAGGGCCGCTTCGTGCTCGCCAAGGCGATGCTGGCGCGCGGCGATCGCGCCAATGCCGAGCGGCTCGTGCGCGAGGCCTGGCGCAGCGATCCGATGTCGGAGGACACCGAGAACAACGCGCTCGACCAGTTCGGCGCCCTGCTCACGCCGGGCGACCAGAAGGCACGGATGGACACGCTGCTGTATGGCAGCGAGCACGAGGCGGCACTGCGCGCGGCAAAACGGCTCGGCGCCGGCTATGTCGCGCTCGCCAAGGCCCGCATCGCCTCCTTCAAGAAGGCGCCGAACACGCGCGCTCTGCTCGAAGAGGTGCCGCGGGAATTGCACAATGATCCCGGCTTCATCTTCAGCAAGATCCAGCTGCTGCGCCGTGAGGAGAAGTTTGCCGAAGCCGCCCAGCTCATGCTGTCGGCGCCGAAGGATCCAAACCGGCTCTACAATCTCGACGAATGGTGGATCGAGCGGCGCCTGCTGGCCCGCAAGATGATCGACACCGAGGAATTCCGCAGCGCCTATCTGATCGCGCGCGACGCGGCGCTCCCCTCACGCGACATCTACAAGACCGAGCAGGAGTTCACGGCGGGCTGGATCGCGCTGCGCTTCCTCAACGATCCCGCCGCAGCCGCCCAGCACTTTGCCCGCATCGGTGTCGGCAGCGTCAATCCGACCACGCTCGCGCGTGCCGGTTACTGGCAGGGCCGCGCGGCCGAGGCCGCCGGTCGCCAGCAGGAGGCGCGCAACGCCTATGCCCGCGCTGCCGAGCAATCCACCAGTTATTATGGCCAGCTCGCGCGCGCAAAGCTCGGCCTGCCGCAGATCGAGCTGAACAGCCAGCCGCGCGGCCGCGGCGCCGAGCGGCTGGAGATCGTGCGCGCCGCGCAACTGCTCTACGAGCTCGACGAGCGCGAGATGGCAATACCGCTGCTCGCCGATATGGGCGAGAACGGCGATCCCGAAGCGCTTGCCGGCCTCGGCGAGCTGACCCAGCGCTACGGCGACGCACGCGGCATGCTGCTGCTCGGCAAGGCAGCGCTCAATCGTGGCCTGCCGTTCGATTTCTACGCCTATCCCGTCAACGGCATCCCGCAGTTCACGCAGATCGGTCCCGAGGTCGAGCGCAGCATCGTCTACGCGATCGCGCGACAGGAAAGCGCGTTCAATCCGGCCGTCGTCTCGCCGGCGCAGGCCTATGGCCTGATGCAGGTGACGCCGGATGCCGCGCGTTACGTCTGCAAACGGCACGGCGCCACCTACGACCTCTCGCGGCTGAAGAACGATTCGTCCTACAACGCCACGCTCGGCGCAGCCGAGCTCGGCGGCCTGCTCGAGGATTATCGCGGCTCCTACATCATGACCTTCGCCGCCTACAACGCCGGCCGCGGCAGCGTGAAGAAGTGGATCGACCGTTACGGCGATCCGCGCGACGCCAAGATCGATGCCGTCGACTGGGTCGAGCTGATCCCATTCTCCGAGACCCGCAACTACGTGCAGCGGATCATGGAGAATCTCCAAGTCTACCGCGCCCGCTTCGGCGGCGGCACGCGGCTCCAGATCGAGGCCGATTTGCGCCGCGGCGCCGGCAGCGTGGAATAGCGACCTTCTCTCTCGCGTGTGTAAGAGGCACGCGCGCCTCAGGCCGAAACGACACTCGCCATCGCAGCAGCCATGAGCGCGAAACGCCATAGCGCCGTTGCCGCGACTTGGCGCGGCGCCTGTACGCTTTGCAGGACGATCTTGAGCTTCTCATCCTCGGACCTGCGTCGCCGCCGGCCCGTCTCCACCACTTCGAGCCGCTCGACCTGGGCGCTGCGCCTAACACTGTCCATAAGGACAGTTCTCAACACTCCGCCTCATTCGGCAAGGCGGCCTTCACCGGACGGATACGTCGATCATCATCTGTCGATTTGTGCGTCACAAGGCCATCGTCACATCGCCAAACAGCAAAAAGCCCCCGGCGGTTTCCCGCCGGGGGCTGATTGACAGATCGATATTAGAACGTGCGCTGAGCGCGGAGCATCAGGGTCAGCGAGTTCTGATCCTTCAGCTCATACACAGCAGCCGGCTTGGCGGCGGTCGCAACGGCCGGAGCAGTGATCGTGCCGGAGAACTTCTGGTCCAGCCTCGAATAGCTCAGGTCCGCAGTGAAGGCCAAGTTCTTGACCGGGGTCCAGACCGTGTTGACGCCGACCACGCCGAAGTTGAAGTCCGGGTTACAAGTCGCACCGGCGTTCGCAATAGCGGCGAAGTTTGCGCAGATCAGCGTCTTGCTCGCGTCACCGTACTTCAGCTGAGCATAGCCACCGTAGACCGCGCTCACCCAGTAGGGGCTCCAGTTGTGGGTATAGCCGCCACGGACACCCCAGGTCTTCACGGTCTCGATGCTGCCGCCAGCGCCGAAGACGCCGTCAGCAACGCCAGCCAAACCAACGCTCTGGTATGCACCAGGCACGCCCGTGCCGCTGAACATGAAGAAGGTTGCCGGGAACAGGACCTGGAAGTTCTCCTTGCTCATGCCATCGGTGTAGACGGCCTGCAAGTTCAAGCTGTCGCCAGCGCCGGTCGGGATGTTCTTAATCGACAACGAACCCTGAACCGCCCAGCCCCACTTGTCCGACGGGTGACCCGTGGGTTCCGTCGCGCCGTAGTAGGCAGCATGAAGATTATGTGCACCAACCGAGAACTGGGCAAGACCCCAAGCCTGGTCAACACGGACGGCACCGACGATGTCGGGGGAGCGCGTTCCACCCCAATCGCTGGAGCCGTAAGAACTACCCGTAATCAACGCAGTGGCAGCAGCGAGCGGTGAAGCGAAGCCGGAGGTGTTCCAGAGGTTGCCCTGACCGTTCGACTGAGTGGTGGGCTCTTCCAAGGCGATCGAACCGGTGATGCCCTGGCCGAAGTCAGCGGTATAAGCGAACTGATTGATACCGGTGACATGGTTGGAGCCGCCCGGAATGGTATCGGGACCGCCAGCCGGATAGCTCTGCCACGGCGCGTCGAAGATCGAGACCGTGCGGCCCATGGTGAACCCAGCGAACTGGATGAAGGCATGGTAGAGGCCGAGCGAGGGTTGGCCAGCCGAGAATGCCGACGGGCTGCTGCCGGTGACGTTCAACGTATCATAGCTGAAGATCATATCAGCGTAGGTACGAACGACGCCATACTCGGTTGCCGTGCGGGTATCGACGTTGAGGTCCATACGAGCACGGGTGTAGTAGTAGTTGGTCAGACGATTGTTCGACCCACCGTTCGCCGCAGTGGTGCTGTAGTTGAAAGCGTAGTCGCCGGAGCCGCCGAAGATCGTGTCGGCGCGCACGTAACCACCCAGCTTGATGCAGGTGTCGGTGCCCGGGATGTAGTAGAAACCCGCACCGTACAGGGAGCAGATCTTCACGTATTCGACCGCTTTGGCCTTCACGGGGAGATCGGCTGCCTGCGCTCCGCCCACGGCGATAAGACCCGCCGCTGAGCCGAGCAAAAGGCTCTTAACCAACTTCATGTTAAACTTCCAAGTTGCTCTTCAGGGAAGGTCACTGACCCGAATGGCCAATTCCCCAACCCCATCTAAATCACCGCCTTGGCCGCCTTCGCGTCTTCGGACACACCCGCATGAACGCGAGGGACTTAAGCGAAAGACCTAAACGGGACGACCTTGGGATGCCACCTCCGTCGCCCGATCACAATTACCGAACGACCTTGCACACACAACAACAGAACGCTCCGAAACGGGCCTATGGCGTGTGTTTTCCGACGGGTGTTGCACAAATAACACGCAGATGTGATCACGCGACGTCTGCAACATATTGTTTTTACTGTATTTTTTTGATCGGTTTCATCTGCCGCCGAAATTCCCGACCCGATGGTGCGCGGGTCGACTTACACACAGAGGCGGCTTTGACACGCTCGAATCGTGGAATCGGCCCACAGACTCAGAGGATGTGTAACGCGCCGTAACTCTCGGTGATCTCTGGCCGGTCGCGTGCAAACGGCCGGCACGGCGCAGACATTTATGTAGCTGAAGTCACTCGGCCGACTGGGGGAATCAGCACCGGCCTCCCGGCTGGCGGAGATAAGGGGTTCGCCCGTCGATGCCTTCATAAGCCTCGAACGGCACAGCAAGCCGGCATCTGCCTGGCAAAGCCGACCGTCGCGTGAAATTCCTAGTAAATTCAATCGCTTGATAGAGCGGACATGGCCTAGCCCACAGAAACTGTCTCTGTCGCCTCTGCCAAACGTTTCAGTTCTGCGTCCGCTGTTCCGACGTGATGTTTCTCGACTGGAAGGCAAACCGCCCTGATTGGCGCGCAGTCCTGCGGAAATCGTTGGGAATATTCGAGCGAAAACACACGCTTCCAAATTGACCGGCCCAAGCAATTAGATGCATAAGGCTCGCACCGGAGAGGTGGCCGAGTGGCTGAAGGCAACGCTTTGCTAAAGCGTCATACGGTCTCAAGCTGTATCGAGGGTTCGAATCCCTCCCTCTCCGCCATCCAGCGGCAGAATCCCGGCCTATTCATCTGAAAGGCGACGTCGCGCGGCTGCGAAAGCCCGGCGCCAGGCGCGGCTGAGCTCAGCCCGATTCGCGCGCTCCTTATATATGTATGTCCGCATCTCGCGGGCCGAACCGCCCGATCCGCGACTCACCACTGAGCCATTCTTCTGGGATCGCTCATGCCGCGCGGGCCAAGCCCGCATTTCTCACACGTCGCGGCACGACGCGGGAACTTGATTCAGCGCGACCGGATCGCCCGTGAGGCCACGGGGCCGGATGCGCTTCTTAATTCAATGAGCGGATACCCACGCCCTCGCGTCACGCTGCGCGGCCGAGATCTCGACCTCGGACATCTGGCCGGCCACTTCCTGGCGCAGCGCGACGGCGTCCTTGCGGCCCTTCAGCGCAGCGAGGTTGAACCATTTGTGCGCGGCGACGAGGTCGACCAGGCCCGAGCGGCCGCTCGCCCAATAGATCCCACGCTCGAACAGAACGTCCGACAGCGCGCTTGCATCGATCGGCGTTGCCGCATCGAGATCGAAAGTACCCTGAAACATAACGCATCCCCTTTTTCTTATGCCGCCTCGTTCCCCGAGCGCGGCTCCCGTCCAACTCTGATTTGCGTGATCCCTTCTGGGATCCTGCGCTGTTCAACTCATCCCCGAGTCTTGTTGTCCAAGTCTTCTTGCCCCAGCCGTTTGCCGGCTTGTTGGAGACGATGATGGCGGGCAAATTTGAATGGCAGTTTAAGTATCGCGATGAAGCAGACGTAAACGGATGCGCGCGCCACACGCGCGGGAAATTCGAGAAGTCCCTGATATGCAGGCACTTCTACGATTCGTCAGATTTGGTTTACCTTGGGATTTTCGGACATCGATAACCATCGCGCGCGGTGGTGCGTGTCCTGTGGTGTTTCTCCACCGACTGTCGTCACCCGCCTTGTGCGCACTGGCGCACTGGGGACCCAGTATTCCCAGAGGCAGCAATCGTTCCCCGGGAAGCCGCGGTGTACTGGATCGCCCGGTCGAAGCCTGGCGATGACACCGCGTGCGGGGAAGCGGCGCGCAATCACACTACAGCTCTCGCCTGGCCCAAGACCCAAGCGGCCAAGGCAACGCGACGGCGCAGTGCGACTATCGTCGTGGTCAGATCAACAATGTCGGGAAAGGAATGCCGGCAATACCCCGGCCTCAGGGAACGAGGGCGTCGGCGAACACGTCAGGATCAGATTCCAAATTGGCCCGAAGGCCGTCTGTGGAATTGCGGAGCCCTTATTCAAGGAGCCGCACCGAACGAAGAAAACTTGTTTCTTCTGCCGGACCGGACTTTGACGAGCGAGCCCGTGAAAGCTGACGATCCGACCGTTGACCTGATGTCTCGCCGACACCCTCTATCGTCGACCAGAACCTCCAGGAGGCGCTGATGACGTGCCGGCTCTCTGGGAGCCGGCAACTTCAGAAGTCGAAGTTACTTCTTCTTCTTCGCGACCTTGCGGGTCTTCTTCGCAGTCTTCTTCACTGCGCTCTTCGCCTTCTTCGCCTTCTTCGCTTTCTTGGCCATGTTGCCCTCCGATGTGTGAGATGGCTTTAATCGCTGCGCGCATTCGGGGATCGAATGTGCACTCACCCCGAATACACCAACACGACGAAAAAAACATCTTCTCACTTAAGGAAGTGTTGACGACGCAGCGGGCGTGCGCCAGCCGCGCTTGATTTGCCGGCACGCACAGACACGCGTCAGCGATTGCAAATGCTTCTCGTGACGTCGCCGTCGGCAAGCGCCGCGATCGCAGGAAAACACTATGCAGCAAGTATTATTCTGCGCGCGCACATCACGAATGATCAGTGCGATGACGCGCACTGCAAAGCGCGCGATGGCATCGCGGGGACGAATCGCGGACTCTGAGTCGCGAATTTTGGCAACGAAATTATTTTCATGCTTAACGGCGGAAGCGCTCGTCAGAGCGTGTGCAAGTCGCCGTTTCGTGCGAATCGCGCCGCCGCGATTCGCATCTGCAACGTGACCTCAACGGGATGAAGTTTGCTGTTTGCGATGCGTACGCGCGTCTCGTCTCGACGTGGCGCGAGGTGACGGCAAGCATCTCGCCGTCTCGTCCGAACGCGCGACGTCAGACGCCGAGCTTGGACTTGAGCAGCTCGTTGACGCTCTGCGGGTTCGCCTTGCCGCCGGATGACTTCATCACCTGGCCGACGAACCAGCCGAGCGACTGCGGCTTGTCCTTCACCTGCGCGGCCTTGTCGGGATTGGCCGCGATGATGTCGTCGACAACCTTTTCGATCGCCGAAAGATCCGTGACCTGCTTCATGCCGCGGCTTTCGACCAACACGCGAGGGTCGCCGCCCTCCTGCCAGACGATCTCGAACAGATCCTTGGCGATCTTGCCGCTGATCGTGCCCTCGCCGATCAGGTCGACGATCGCGGCAAGCTGCTCGGCGTTGACCGGAGAGCCCGTAATATCCCGTCCCTCCTTGTTGAGACGGCCGAACAGCTCGTTGATCACCCAGTTCGCCGCCATCTTGCCGTCGCGGGCTCGGTTGGCGAGCCTGTCGAGCACCGTTTCGTAGAACACCGCGCTCTCGCGCTCGGCGACGAGCACGCTCGCGTCGTAAGCCGACAGGCCGAGGTCGGCGACAAAGCGCGTGTTCTTCTGGTCCGGCAGCTCGGGGAGCCCAGCCTTCAGCTCGTCGACGAAGCCTTGCGAGAACTCCAGCGGCAGCAAATCCGGATCGGGGAAGTAGCGGTAGTCGTGCGCCTCTTCCTTCGAGCGCATCGAGCGCGTCTCACCCTTGTTGGGGTCGTAGAGCCGCGTCTCCTGGTCGATCCGGCCGCCATCCTCGAGGATCTCGATCTGGCGGCGCGCTTCGTACTCGATCGCCTGGCCGATGAAGTTGATCGAGTTCATGTTCTTGATCTCGCAGCGGGTGCCGAGCGGCGCGCCCGGCTTGCGCACGGAGACGTTGACGTCGGCGCGCAAAGATCCCTTCTCCATGTCGCCGTCGCAGGTGCCGAGATAGCGCAGGATCGAGCGCAGCTTGGTCACATAGGCCTTGGCCTGCTCGGCGTCGCGGATGTCCGGTTTAGAGACAATCTCCATCAGCGCGACGCCGCAGCGGTTGAGATCGACAAAGGACAGCGACGGCGACTGGTCGTGCAGCAATTTTCCGGCGTCCTGCTCCAGGTGCAGCCGCTCGATGCCGATGGTGGCAGTCTTGCCGTCGCCCAATTCAACCGTCACCTCGCCCTCGCCGACAACGGGCGATTTGTACTGGCTGATCTGGTAGCCCTGCGGCGAGTCCGGATAGAAATAGTTTTTCCGGTCGAACACTGAACGCAGATTGATTTTTGCGTTGAGGCCGAGGCCGGTCCGGACAGCCTGCCTGACACATTCCCCGTTGATGACGGGCAGCATGCCTGGCATCGCCGCGTCAACGAGCGACACGTGGCTGTTCGGCTCGCCGCCGAATGTGGTGGACGCGCCCGAGAACAGCTTTGAGTTCGAGGTCACCTGGGCATGGATCTCCATGCCGATGACCATCTCCCAGTCGCCGGTTGAGCCCTTCAGAAGCTTGTGCGTGGCCGTGCTCATGTCTTGCTCCCGAGCAGCGTGGCAGCGATCCGCTCCCACTCCGCTTCCAATGAATCCTTTGCCGCAGGCTGGCCGGCCTGGCGGTACCAATAGCCGGCATTGCCGAGATCGCCTTCGACGCGGTGCAGATAGGCGTGCACCCAGGCGGCGTCGCGGCCATTGTCGTCCTGGACGATCTTGTGCGCCTGGTCCCAGTCGCCCTTCGCGGCCCACCAGAGACCGGCGAGCGGCGCGCTCAGGCCAGGCGCGGGCGCCGCGCCGTCGAGGCTAGCGATGAACGCGGCGACATTCACCACCACCTCGCGGGCGTGAAGCGGCCTGCGGCCTGCTCGATCACCTCACTGAGCGAGAACAGCGTCTCCTCGTCGAACGGACGGCCGATCAGCTGCAGGCCGAGCGGCAGGCCCTGCGCGTCCTTGCCGGCGGGCACGGCGATGCCCGGCAGGCCCGCCATGTTCACCGTGACCGTGAAGATGTCGTTGAGATACATCTCGACGGGGTCGGCGCCGCCCTTCTCGCCGATGCCGAAGGCCGCCGACGGCGTCGCCGGCGTCAGGATCGCGTTGACGCCCTTGGCGAAGCAATCCTCAAAATCCTTCTTGATCAGCGTGCGCACCTTCTGGGCACGCAGGTAATAAGCATCGTAATAGCCGGCCGAGAGAACATAGGTGCCGATCATGACGCGGCGGCGCACCTCCGCGCCAAAGCCTCTGGCGCGGGTGTTCTCGTAGAGCTCGGTGATGCTCTTGCCCTGCTCGCGCAGGCCATAGCGGACACCGTCATAGCGCGCGAGGTTCGACGAGGCCTCCGCCGGCGCCACGATGTAATAAGCCGGCAGCGCGTATTTGGTGTGCGGCAGCGACACCTCGACGAGCTCGGCGCCGGCCGCCTTCAGCCAGGCCGCCCCCTCGCTCCAGAGTTTTTCGATTTCGGCCGGCATGCCGTCGAGACGATATTCCTTGGGGATGCCGATCCTGAGGCCCTTCACGGACTTGCCGATCGCGGCTTCGTAGTCCGGCACGGCAATGTCGACGGAGGTCGTGTCCTTCGGATCGTGACCGGCCATCGAGCGCAGCAGCATCGCCGCATCGCGCGTGCTGCGCGCGATCGGCCCGGCCTGGTCGAGCGAGGAGGCAAAGGCGACGATGCCCCAGCGCGAGCAACGGCCATAGGTCGGCTTGATGCCGACGGTTGCGGTGAACGCAGCCGGCTGGCGGATCGAGCCGCCGGTGTCGGTCGCGGTCGCGCCCATGCAGAGCAGCGCCGCCACCGCGGAGGCCGAGCCGCCGGACGAGCCGCCCGGCACCAGCGTGGTGTTGCTTCCGTCGCGCCGCCAGGGATTGGCGACGGGACCGAAGCACGAGGTCTCGTTCGCCGAGCCCATCGCGAACTCGTCATTGTTGAGCTTGCCGAGCATCACCGCGCCGTCGCGCCAGAGCTGCGAGGTGATGGTCGACTCGTAGGTCGGCACGAAATTGCCGAGGATCTTCGAGCACGCCGTGGTGCGCACGCCCTTGGTCGCGAACAGATCCTTGATGCCGAGCGGGATACCGGCGAGCGGGCCGGCGTCGCCCTTGGCGATCTTCTCGTCCACGGCCTTGGCCATGTCACGCGCGCGATCGGGCGTCTCCATCACGAAGGCATTGAGCACGCGCGCGGCTTCGATCGCTGAAAGATGCGCGTCGGTCAGCTCGAGTGACGTGAAAGTCTTGTCGGCGAGACCCTTGCGGGCCTCGGCGAGCGTCAGCGATGTCAAATCGGTCATTTATTGATCGGGCTGCAGAAGAAGGGAGAGAGGGTCTTGTCGTTGGCCGGGTCGTCTTTTTTCTTGGCGGCGGCGTTCGCAGCGGCCTCGATCTCGTCGAGCACGGCATTGACGGCGACATTGGGATCGGCAGCCTTGCCCTGCCGCTCCATCTTGTCGAGGTAGTTCATGTAGGCCTGATAGGCCTTCTCATCGTCGCAAAGCATGCACATCGGACTTGGCCCTAAAAGCTACTCAACAACCTTGGGCACCAGGAAGAAGTGACCTTCGGTCGCAGGCGCGTTGGCAACGATATCGTCGGCGATCTCGCCGTCATTGACCACGTCTTGCCGCTTCTTCATCTGCATCGGGGTGACCGAGGTCATGGGCTCCACGCCTTCGACATTGACCTCGGAGAGCTGCTCGACAAAGGCGAGCATGGCGTTGAGCTCGCCCTGCAGATGCGGAACCTCGTCCTCGGAAACCGCAATACGCGCCAGATGCGCGATGCGGCGGACGGTAGCGGCGTCGACGGACATTGTATAAGGCCTCTCACGGCAAAACCTATGTGCCGTATAGCAGAGGCCGGTTTTGCGCCGCAACCGGCGCCGGCAGCTACCCGGCCATCTGCCGCAGCCGGGCCAGCGCCGATCTTGCCAGATCCCGGGTCAATTCGGCCGCGGGGACCTCACGGCCGAGCGCGATGGCCTGTCCGGCCCAGAGATTGGTGAAATCCACCCTGCCCTGCTTTTCGGCAGCCGTCTTCAGCGGCCCCAGCGCCGTCGCCGCATGGGGAAACGGCGGCGCGTCCGGCGAGATCGGGCCGGCCTCGCACATCAGCCGGTTCTGGACACCGCGCGCCGGGCGGCCGGTCATCACATTGGTGATGACGGTGGAATCGTCCCGCGCCTCGGCAAGCGCCTTGCGGCCGCCTGCGCTGACCTTGGACTCCGGACAGCGCAAGTACGCGCTGCCGATCTGCACGCCGGAGGCGCCGAGCGCAAAGGCGGCTGCGATGCCGCGCCCGTCGGCGATGCCGCCGGCCGCGATCACCGGCACCTTCACGGCATCGGCGACCTGCGGCACCAGCGCGAACGTGCCGGGCTGCTCCGAGATCTTGTCGGTCAGGAACATGCCGCGATGGCCGCCGGCCTCGGCGCCTTGCGCAATGACGGCATCGACGCCGCGCTGTTCGAGCCAAACCGCTTCCTTCACCGTCGTGGCGGACGAGATGACGAGACAGCCTGCCGCCTTGACGCGCTTGAGCAGCGCCGGCTCCGGCAGGCCGAAATGGAAGCTGACGACCTCCGGCTTCAGCTCCTCGACGACCTCGCAGAAGGAGGCATCGAACGGTGCGCGGTTCGCCGCATTGATCGGCGCAGCGGGATCGAGGCCATGCTCGGCGTAATAGCCCGCGAGCCGCTGATTCCAGCGCGCTTCGGCTTCGGCCGTGAGCTCGATCGGCGTGTGGCAGAAGAAGTTCATGTTGACCGGCGCCTTCACGCGCTGGCGGATGATGTTGACCTGCTCGCGCGCCTTCTCCGGCGACAGCATCGCGCTCGGCAACGAGCCGAGGCCGCCGCCCTCTGCCACCGCGATCACCAGTTCGGCGTCCATCACGCCGGCCATCGGCGCCAGCACGATCGGAAATTCGGTCTTGAAGAGATCGATCAGTCGACGGTCAGGCCACATGGCGTGTCTCTCTTGGTTCAGGCGAGCGATGCGATGGAGTTGCGCCGGCCGGCAAGGAGCTGCTCGGCCTCGGTCGCAATCCGTACGACGATCTCGGCCGCCGGTGGAATATCATGGATCAGGCCGACCGCTTCTCCCGCGAAGACGGCCGCGATTTCGAAATCGCCCGCCATTTTTGCCGCGGCGTATTCCTTGGCAACGTCGTCTGCGCGCTGCATCAGCTCAATCTCACGGCCCGTCCAGCTCTTGATAAAGCCGTTGACCAGCGTTCGCGCGGTAAACGGCGCCGGCCAGAACAGTTTTCGCGACCAGTCGGGAACAACGCCGCGCACCGTATCGTTGGCATCGGCTGTCCGGATGCGCTCCTTGGCGTCCGCAGCGGCATTGGCCTCCACGCTCGCATAGAAGCGCGTGCCGACCAGCACGCCGGAGGCGCCCAGCATCATCATCGCGGCGAGGCCCCGACCATCGGCGATCCCGCCGGCGGCGACGACGGGCACGCGCCCGGCCACGAGATCGACGATCGCAGGCACGATATCGACTGTCGTTCGCGAGGCGCCATGGCCGCCCGCCTCTGTCCCCTGCGCGATCAAGATCTCCGCGCCGGCATCGAGCGCCTGTTTCGCCATGTCCTCGCTCTGGACCTGGCACATCAATCGCGCACCGCTGGCCTTGATCTGCGGCGCGAACGGCGCGGGATCGCCGAACGACAGCATGACGACCTGCGGGCTGGCATCGAGCGCGATGTCGAGAAGGTCAGGTTGTTTTGCCAGGCTCCAGGTGATGAAGCCGATGCCGAACGGCGCAAAACCCTTCAACTCCGCGGCCTCAGCCTGAAGTCGGGCGCGGTCACCGTAGCCACCACCGAGGATCCCGAAGCCGCCGGCCTCGCTGACGGCGCGGGTGAGCCGGCAGCCCGCGATCGTGTCCATGGGCGCCGACAGGATCGGATGCCTGATCCCGAGAAGCTCCGTCAGCGGCGTGGTGATCGGCATGAGTTCTCCCGCTCTGGACAGAGACATTAGGCGCAACTAGAATTCTCGAAAAATGAATTGTAGCGAATGCTGCCATCACAAAAGCGAAACGACGCCGTGGAACTCAGCGACATCCAGACCTTTGCCGCGGTCGCCCGCACCGGGGGCATCACGCGCGCCGCCGAAGAGCTCAACACGGTGCAATCCAACGTCACCCAGCGCATCAAGGCATTGGAGGCCGAGATCGGCACTGCGCTGTTCGAGCGTCACAGCCGCGGCATGACGCTGACCGGCGCCGGCAAACGCCTTTTGCCTTACGCGCAGCGTATGGCGGCGTTGTCGCGCGAAGCCGTGCTCGCCGCGCGCGACGACGGCGAGCCGAAGGGGCCGCTTTCGATCGGATCGATGGAGACGACGGCGGCAGTGCGGCTGCCGCCGCTGCTGGCCGATTTCCACCGCCGTTTCCCCGCCGTGCGGCTGAGCCTGCGCACGTCGCCGACCGCCGATCTCGTCACCGGTGTGCTCGAAGGCATGCTCGATGGCGCCTTCGTCGCCGGCCCCGTCGCGCACGCCGACCTCACCGTAACAAGCGCATTTCGCGAAGAGCTGGTGCTGGTCAGCGCGCGGCGCTGGGCCTCGCTTGCCGAGCTGCGCGCCGGCACGCCGGAATCCGGCCCGACGGCGCTCGCGTTCCGCACCGGTTGCACCTATCGGCAGCGGCTCGAGCAGATCTTCGTCGAATTCGGCTGGCCTTCGGCAGCGCGCTTCGAGCTCGGCACGCTCGACGGCATGATCGGCTGCGTCGCCGCCGACATGGGCGTGACGCTCCTGCCGCGCGCGGTGGTCGAGCGCAGCGCGATGAACGGCAGCGTGACGATGCACGCGCTGAGCCCGTCGCATGCCCGCGTCGAGACGCTGTTCATCCAGCGCCGCGCCGGCCATCAAACCAGCGCGCTTCATGGCTTCCTGTCATGCCTGACCAGGGACGACGACATCATCGCGGCCTAATGAACCACCGCCGCAACGCAACGGGAGCCAAGATCAGGGTTCACTCCGCGGCGCGACGCGTGATATGCGCTAGTCCATGCCGGCTCTTATCCTGCCCCTCGTCGATGCTGCAACCCACTGGCCCGACCGCGGCGGGTTGATCGGCCTTGATCTTGGCACCAAGACCATTGGCGTTGCCGTATCCAATCCGGACCGCCGGCTCGCGACCGGTGTCGAGACCATCCAGCGCAAGGCGTTCAAGCAGGACGCCGCGCGGCTGCTCGCCATCGCAGCCGAACGCAAGGTGGTCGGCTTCGTGCTCGGCCTGCCCATCAACATGGACGGCAGCGAGGGCCCGCGCGCCCAGTCGACCCGCGCGTTTGCGCGCAATCTGGCCAACCTGACCACGCTTCCGATCGGCCTCTGGGACGAGCGCCTCTCGACCGCAGCGGTCGAGCGCGAGCTGATCGGCATGGACGTCAGCCGCGCCAAGCGCGCCGAGGTGATCGACGAGCACGCCGCGATCTTCATCCTGCAGGGCGCGCTCGACCGGCTCGCCAATCTTCGTACGGCTTCAGAGAATGGCTGATCCATGGCCGTCGTGATCGCGGCGCTGCTGCCGGTCTTCATCCTCATCGTGCTCGGCGTGGTGCTCAGGCGCAGCCTGATGCGGCTCGACACGCAATGGCATGGGCTGGAGCGGCTGACTTATTTCGTGCTGTTTCCGATGCTGCTGATCCAGACGCTGGTGAAGGCCGACCTCACAAAAGTGCCGGTCGCCGGCGTCGGCGGCGCGCTGCTGCTGTCGGCGCTGGCGATGTCGCTGTTGTGCCTTGCGCTGCGGCCAGCCTTGGCGCGCCTCGACATCGACGGCCCCGCCTTCACCTCGATCTTCCAGGGCGCGACTCGCTGGCAGACCTATGTCGCGCTGTCGGTCTCCGCCAATCTGTACGGTGACGTCGGGCTGGCGCTGGCCTCGGTCGCGATGGTCGCGATCATTCCGCTGGTCAACGTGTTCAGCGTCGCCGTGCTCGCGCATTACGCCGCGCCGGAGAAGCAATCGACGCGCGCCATCGTCATGACCGTGATCCGCAATCCACTGATCTGGGCCTGCGCGATCGGCCTCTTCATCAACGTGACCCATCTGCCGCTGCCGAAAATCTGGCACGAGGTTGCCGACGCGCTCGGCCGTTCCTCGCTCGCCATCGGCCTGCTCGTCACCGGCGCCGGCCTCCAGCTCAAGGGTCTGCTCCGCCCGAGTCTCGGTGCAACGATGGGCGTGGCGTTCAAGCTGGCGCTGATGCCGGTGCTCGCGCTGGCACTCGCCGTCTGGTTCGGCCTGTCAGGTATCAACCTCGCGATCGTCGCGATCTGCGCGGCGGTGCCGACCTCGCCCAGCGCCTATGTGCTGGCCCGCCAGATGGGCGGCGATGCACCGCTGCTGGCGCAGATCATCACGCTGCAAACGATTTTGGCGGCGATCACGATGCCGATCGCGATCGCGTTGGTGGCGTGAGGCCTCAGCCCCCCAGCCACATCGTCAGCACCACCGCCGTCATGTTGTTCAGCGCATGCAGCACGATCGTGAGCCAGAGCGAGTTGGCGCGGTAGCGCATGTAGCCGAACCAGAGGCCGATGGAGAACACCTCGGCGAGGAAGTACAGATCGTATTGCAGGTGCACCGCCGTCCACACCAGCGACGACAGGATGATCGCGCCGGGCACGCGCAGGAAGCTCGCCGACCAGCCGCGGAACAGGAAGCCGCGCGCGAGCACCTCCTCCGACATCGGCGCGGCCACGCTGAAGGCGAACAGCAGCAACAGCGCGGCGCCCTTGTCACGGCCCGATTTCAACAGGTCGGTCATGAAGCCTGGCGTGGCCTCACGGCCGAAGGATCGCGACACGACCTCCCAGGCCATCACGACCAGGATGAGGCCGGCGGCGCCGAGCAAAAGCTGGCTCCAGGCCGGCCAGCGCAGCGCCAGATAGTCAACGAAGGATGCCTTCTTGATGCGGATGGCGAGCCACACCGCCGCGAGCGTCGCAGGCAGGCCCATGATCACGGACAGCGCCAGCGCCTGCGGTTCGCGGCCGACCGACTGGATCGAGTTCATGTCGAGCGGCAGCCCGCGCATGACCCCCAGTAGCAGGACCGCCCCAACCTGGCCGACGAACATCGCGACAAAGACAAGCAGGCCCCACAGCGCTGTGCCCCAGAACTTCCAGACGCGCAGGGGCGCAGGCCTCAAGATCAGCGGCGGATGATCGGGATTGAGGGTGTCCATCAGAAGGCTTTCGTTTGGCAGGCTCACGGCAGCGCCCGCTCCAGCAGCCCACGCACGTCATCGCTCTCGAGCTCCACGGCACCGTACATGCTGGCGTGATTGACGGCGAGGCGCGTCGCGGCGAACAGCTCAGCGTGGTGGGATGAGACACCGTTGAGTGCGGCTGCGGCGGCCAGCAGCGCCAGCTTCTCGACCGCGAGCCGCGCGACGCGCTCGCCGTCGGCGCGACGGAAGGTTTTTCCGATGAGAACGACCGCCTCGCTCGCCCCGGGCAGATCTTTCGTCTCGGCCGCAAGCGATTGCAGCACGGCCATCGCCGCCTCCGGCTCGCGCGAGAGCGCGCGCAGCACGTCGAGGCACATCACGTTGCCCGAGCCTTCCCAGATCGCGTTGACCGGCGACTCCCGGTAGTGGCGCGCCAGAATGCCGTCCTCGACATAGCCGTTGCCGCCGAGGCACTCCATTCCTTCGTAAAGGAATGGCGGTGCGCTCTTGCAGGTCCAGTATTTGACCGCAGGCGTCAGCAGACGCATGTAGGCCGCGTCAGCCGCGTCATGCGGCGTGCGGTCGAAAGCGCGGCAGAGCCGCATGACGAGCGCGGTGCTCGCCTCGACATGCAGCGCCATGTCGGACAGCACGGCCTGCATCAAGGGCTGATCGGCGAGATGTTTCTGGAAGACACTGCGGTGACGGGCGTGATGCAGCGCGTGCGCGAGGCCCGAGCGCATCAGGCCGACCGAGGCAATCGCGCAATCCTGCCGCGTCAACTGCACCATCTGGATGATGGTGCGGATGCCCTTGCCTTCTTCACCAACGCGTTCGGCATGGGCGCCGACGAACTCGACTTCCGAGGACGCATTCGAACGATTGCCGAGCTTGTCCTTGAGCCGCTGGAACTGCATCGCGTTGACCGATCCGTCCGGCGCGAAGCGCGGCATGAAGAAGCAGGTCAGTCCCTGCTCGGCCTGCGCCAGGACCAGGAACGCGTCGCACATCGGCGCCGACATGAACCATTTATGGCCGGTGATGCGGTAGGCGTTCCCGTCGCGCACCGCACGCGTGATGTTGGCGCGCACGTCGGTGCCGCCCTGCTTTTCGGTCATGCCCATGCCGAGCGTCATGCCGCGCTTGTCCCACCACGGCGTGAAGCCGGGATCATAGCTCTTCGTCGATAACACCGGCATCACACGCGCGAGCAGGTCCGGCTGCATCGCCAGCGCCGCGACGGAGGCGCGGGTCATCGTCATCGGGCAGAGATGCCCGGTCTCGACCTGCGAAGCCATGTAGAACTTTGCTGCACGAATGACTTCGGCGGCATCTCCCACCGGTTTCCCATCCGCCGTCCACGTCGAATTGTGCACGCCGGCATGCGCGCTGTGCGCCATCAGTTCATGATAGGCGGGATGAAACTCGACCTGGTCGCGGCGATTGCCCTTGGCATCGAAGGCGCGGAGTTTCGGCGTGTTCTCGTTCGCCGCTCGCCCGCGATCGGCCATCGCCGCCGAACCCCAATGTTTCCCGAACTCGGACAGCTCCCGCTCCGCGGCGGCGCCGCCATTGGCCTTCACAGCGTCGACCAGCGGGCGATCGATGGCAAACAGGTCGACGTTCTCGAACGGTGGCGACTGGTTGAAGACCTCATGGGTCGCGAAGCTTGGCTGGGTCATCTGCGCTTCCTCGGACCGGAATCAGTTCCGCCGCGGCTGGATCGGGAAATCATAGGCCGCCCCGCCCGCCCCCGGCAGGGAAAAATGCCACCACTCCTTCGAATAGTTCACAAAGCCTTGCTTCGCCATCGCGGCCACCAGCCGTCTGCGCCAGGCGCGCTGATCCGGATTGATCGACGGTGCTGCGGTATGCCCCTTCGCATCGGTGCAATCATAGCCGGTGCCCATGTCGACGCTGCCTTCCGGCGGCCGCGCCTCGACCGGCGCGGTGCAGTCGGCGTAGGATTTTGACGGATCGATCTTGGCGGAATTGTCAGCCTTGAGATCGACCAGCGTGAGGTCGAGCGCCGCACCCGTCGAATGCTGCGAGCGGCTCGCGATATAGCCGAGGCGGAACAGCTCGGTCTTGGGGATCTTCGGATTGTAGCGCCGATCGGCTGATGTCTCGTGGCCGTTCTGCGACCATTTCACCATGTCGAGCGAGGCACGCGCCGGCCGGTAGCAGTCGAACATTTTGAGCGAGAGATTTTGCGTGGCGAGATCCTGCTGGACCGCCTTCAGCCGCAGCCCCACCTCCCGCCTCACCACGCATTCGCCCGCACCATAGCCGGCGAGCGGGCGCCCGACGAAGTTGTTCGCGGTGGCGTAGCGGATGTCCTGAATGATGGTGGGATCGACGTCGCGCAGATAGACGAAGCCGCCGGGGAGCGATTGGGCTGAAGCGGATGAGATTATGGTTATCGCACCAATCGCCGTCGGAAATAATCTCACGAGATGCCTCCACATCGTCATGGCCGGGCTTGTCCCGGCCATCCACGCCTTTTCTGCGGCAGCACCTAAGAACGTGGATGCCCGGGACAAGCCCGGGCATGACGGAGATAGACGGCTTGGGCATGCAACGTCGGCAATAGGCCGACAGATCAGGGGATAACTCCCCGCCCCGGCATTGGCCCTTGCTCCCTCCGCCATCCGCGCCTATAGCTCTCGCTTTAATGACATCGAAATCGACCTTCGTCCTCGGCCACCGGCATTTGCTGGGCATCGAGGGCCTTTCCGCGGCCGACATCAGCGGCCTCCTCGACCTGTCCGAAGAATATGTCGAGCTCAACCGCCAGGTTGACAAGAAGCGCACCGTCCTGCGTGGACGGACGCAGGTAAACCTGTTCTTCGAGGCCTCGACCCGGACCCAGTCCTCGTTCGAGCTCGCCGGCAAACGCTTGGGTGCCGACGTCATGAACATGTCGGTGTCCTCCTCGTCCATCAAGAAGGGCGAGACGCTGGTCGACACCGCGATGACGCTGAACGCCATGCATCCGGATATCCTGGTGGTGCGCCATCACGCCTCCGGCGCGGTGGAACTGCTGGCCCGCAAGGTTGACGGTTCCGTGATCAATGCCGGCGACGGCGCGCATGAGCATCCGACGCAGGCGCTGCTCGACGCACTCACCATCCGCCGCAACAAGGGCCGGATCGAGGGCCTCGTGGTCGCGATCTGCGGCGACGTGCTGCATTCGCGCGTCGCCCGCTCCAACATCATCCTGCTCAACGCCATGGGCGCCCGCGTCCGCGTCGTCGGCCCCTCCACGCTGCTGCCGCCCGGCATCGAGCGGATGGGCGTCGAGGTCGCGCGCGACATGCGCGAAGGGCTCAACGGCGCGGATATTGTGATGATGCTGCGGCTGCAGCGCGAGCGCATGAACGGCTCCTTCGTGCCGTCGACTTCCGAATATTTCCACTATTTCGGGCTCGACCAGAAGAAGCTCGCCTACGCCAAGCCCGACGCACTCGTGATGCATCCAGGCCCCATGAACCGCGGCGTCGAGATCGACACGGCGGTCGCCGACGGCGCACAGTCCCTGATCCGCGAACAGGTGGAGATGGGCGTGGCCGTGCGGATGGCGGTGCTCGAAGCGCTCGCCCGCAACCTGCCGAACGCGTGATGCTCATGCTGATTGACCGCCGCCCGATCCTGCTCGCCAACGCCCGCGTCGTCGATCCCAGCAGGGATTTCGACGGTCCCGGCGACGTCCTGATTGCCGACGGCGTCATCCGCGAGACCCGTCGCGGCATTGGTGCCGCCGGCGTCCCCGAGGGCACCGACGTCGTCAATTGCTCCGGCATGATCGTGGCGCCCGGCCTGATCGACATGCGCGCCTTCGTTGGCGAGCCCGGCTTCAGCCATCGCGAGACCTTTGCGTCCGCGAGCCAGGCGGCCGCGACCGGCGGCATCACCACCATCATCTGCCAGCCCGAGACGTCTCCCGTCATCGACAACTCCGCGACCGTCGATTTCGTGATGCGGCGTGCGCGCGACACCGCGATCGTCAACATCCAGCCGATGGCGGCGCTGACCAAGGGCATGCGCGGCGAGGAGATGACCGAGTTCGGCCTGCTCAAGGCCGCAGGCGCCGTGGCCTTCAGCGATGGCGACCGCAGCGTCACCAATGCGCAGGTGATGCGGCGCGCGCTGACCTACGCGCGCGACTTCGACGCGCTGATCGTGCATCACACCGAGGACCCCGATCTCGTCGGCGAAGGCGTGATGAACGAGGGCGAGTTCGCCTCGCGCCTCGGCCTGATGGGCATCCCCAAGGCCGCCGAGGCCGTGATCCTCGAACGCGACATGCGCCTGGTTGCACTGACCGGCGGCCGCTATCACGCCGCCTCACTGTCCTGCATCGAGTCGCTTGAGATCCTGAAGCGCGCCCGCGACGCAGGCCTTGCCGTCACCGCCTCGGTCTCGATCAACCATCTTGCGCTGAACGAGAACGACATCGGCCCCTACCGGTCCTTCCTGAAATTGTCGCCGCCGCTGCGCACCGAGGACGATCGCCGCGCGCTGGTGGAGGCGGTGGCCTCCGGCCTCGTCGACGTCATCATGTCCGATCACAATCCGCACGACGTCGAGATGAAGCGCCTGCCGTTCGCGGAAGCGGCTCCAGGCGCCATCGGGCTCGAGACCATGCTGCCCGCGGGCCTGCGGCTGGTTCACAATGAGGAGCTCGACCTCAAGACGCTGATCCGGGCGATGTCGACCCGGCCGGCAGAGATTCTGGGCCTGCCCGGCGGAACCCTGCGCGCAGGCAGCCCGGCCGACGTCATCGTGATCGATCCCGACGTGCCCTGGGTGGTCGATCCCGCCGACCTCAAATCGCCGTGCAAGAACACCCCGTTCGACGAAGCCCGCTTTACAGGTCGCGTGGTGCGGACCATCGTTGGCGGACGGACGGTTTTTGAGCATGTCTAGGATGCCGTCTTTTGGCGACGCGGGGCCCGTCTCACGTCGCGGCAACACGTCAGGACCGGATCATGGGCGCTGGCTATGTCGGTCATGGAGGCACCGCCATGGGGCTTGATGCATTCCTGCCGGTGGCCTTCGTCATCGGCTACTTGCTTGGCTCGATTCCGTTCGGGCTGGTGCTGACCAGGCTTGCCGGCACGCAGGATATCCGCTCGATCGGTTCCGGCAGCATCGGCGCCACCAATGTGCTGCGAACCGGCCGCAAGAGTCTCGCCGCGGGCACCCTGCTGCTCGATGCGCTCAAGGGCACCGTGGCCGTGCTGATCGCCGGCTACATCGCCGGTCCCAATGCCGCGATGGTGGCGGGCCTCGGCGCCTTCCTCGGCCATCTCTTCCCGGTCTGGCTGAAGTTCAAAGGCGGCAAGGGCGTCGCAGTCTATATCGGCATCCTGCTAGGGCTGATTCCGGCCGGTGCCTTGGTCTTCTGTATCGTTTGGCTCGCCACCGCCTTCACCACCCGCTACTCGTCGCTCTCGGCGCTCGTGGCGGCGTTCGTAACGCCAATCTCACTCTGGTTTTTTGGCAACTATGAGTTGGCCTCACTGGCCGTGGTGCTGACGCTGCTGTTGTTCTACGCGCATCGCGAGAACATCAAGCGGCTGCAATCAGGCAAGGAAAGCCGGATTGGCGAGAAGGCGTAAGGCCGGAAAAAGTCCGGATACCGCCGCGGGGCAACCGCATTATATGCCAATTCCTGTTCGCAACTCGGAAGCCTTTCGCGGCCACAGTGGCGAGCGGGTTCCATGCCTGTCATCCTGACGGCGGAAATGGTGTTACGCGGTTGCTCAGAATGAGCGAGAAGATGGACGGCACGCATGACGACGGCGGCTCGCGGGGCACTGCGGCAAGCCGGCTGCTCTCATCGACCAACGTCTGGTCCAACGTGCCCTTACTGCCTCCCGCGCCGAAGCCTGTCCCCGCACCTCCACCTGCTCCCGTGGTGCAAGCTCCTGCAACGGTCAAGGTCGTAACCAGTGCTGCGCCTGCCCAGCCGCGCGCCGAGCCATGGCCGCCACGAAAACTGTCACTAGCGCTTCAGGGCGGCGGGACCTTTGCCGCCTTCACCTGGGGCGTGCTGGAGCGGCTGCTGGAAGAGCCGTCGATTGAATTCGATACTATCAGCGGCGCCAGCGCCGGCGCCATCAACGCGCTGCTGCTGGCCTGCGGCCTTGCCGAAGGCGGCCGCGAAGGCGCTCGCAGCCGGCTGAACCGGTTCTGGATCCGGCTGATGCACGAGGCCTCGTTCCGCTCGCTGATGCTGATCGGCGGCTTCTCGCCGGCGGGAAGCTCGCTCGCCTTCGGGCCGACGTTGCGCTCCGGCCAGTTCGATCCGTTCGATCTCGATCCGCTGCGCCTGGCGCTGTCACGCGACATCAATTTTGCCGGCTTGCGCGATGCCAGATGCCCTAGGCTTTTGATCGCGGCAACGCGGATCCGCGACGGGCAGCAACAGATTTTTGGCAATGACGCCGTGACCGCCGACGTCGCGCTGGCCTCGACCTGCCCGCCGCTCGTTCACTGCGCCGTCGAGATCGACGGCGAGGGCTATTGGGATGGCGGGCTTGGCGGCAATCCGCCGCTGATCGAGCTGGCGCAGCAATCGGCAACCGCCGATCTGCTGCTCGTCCAGGTCACGCCCACGCGCGACAGCTATGTGCCAATCACGCTCGCCGCGATCGATCGCCGCCTCGACCAGATCGCGGCCAACGCCGCGCTCAACGCCGAGATCGCAGCAATCGCATGGGCGCAGTCCCACGCAGCGCCCGCGCTGCGCCTCTCCAAAATTGCCGCGGAAGACTCGATCGAGGGCCTGGCGCAGCGCTCGTCCACCGATCTCGGCCGCGGCTTCATCCGCCTGTTGCACCGAAGCGGCCGCGAAGCCGCCGAGCGCTGGCTCGGGCAGAGTTCGCATGCCGCCGCGGTGCAGATCAAATCGGACGATCGCGAACCCGCGCTAGCCTGACTTCGCCAGCGCATCCTCCAGGAACCACGCCGCCGCCAGCGCGCTCGCGTCGTTGCCGAAGCGCGCAATCACCTGCACGCCGATCGGCAGGCCACCGACCTTCATCACCGGCACGTTGACGCAAGGGTTGCCCATCAGCGTCCACAGCCGGTTGTAGCGGGGCGAGCCGGTCGAGGCGAGCTCCTTGGCCGGCGCTGTGCCCGGCGCCGAATAGGTCAGCAGCACGTCGAAACCCTCGAACATTTCAGCCAGCTCGCGGCGGCCGCGGCGCGCGATCCGGCGGGCGTCGTCATATTCCTTCGGCGTCAGTCCGACGGTGGCGTCGAGACTCTCGCGCAGCATCGGCGCGATCTCGTCGTGATGCTGGTCGAACTCCCAGGCGAGCGCGCGATGCGCCTCAAAATCCTGGATGATGGGATGGATGCGCCAGGCTTCCTGCACCGCCTCGGGCAGATCGATGGTCTTCACGCTGGCGCCGGCGCGCCCGGCCGCCTTGATCGCCGCCAGCAACCCCTCTTCGGCCGCCGGCTCGACGGCCTCGGCAAACTCCTGCCTGACAACGCCGATGCGCGGCGTCTTCGCCGCGACAATGCCGTCGAATTCAGTACGCCCGGTGATTGCCAGCAACCCGCGCGCGAGATCCTCTGCGCGGGATCCAAACAGGCCGACAGTGTCGAGCGCCCACGAATAGCATTTGACGCCGATGGTCGGCAGCATCCGGAACGACGGCTTGATCGCGGCTGCGCCGCAATAGGCGGCGGGCCGGATCACCGATCCGCCGGTCTGGGTACCCAACGCCAGCGGGATCATGCCGGCGCCGACGGCCGCCGCCGAGCCCGAGGACGAGCCGCCCGGCGTATGGCCCAGATTGTGCGGATTGAGCGTCGAGGTCGGATCGCGCGCGGCGAACGCCGTTGTCGTGGTCTTGCCGATGATGGTGGCGCCCGCCCGCTTCAGCATCATCACCACCGGCGCGTCCGAGCGCGGCTGCCAGCCGCGATAGATCTCCGAGCCCATCTCGGTCGGCATATCAGCGGTGTCGATGATGTCCTTGATGCCGACCGCGATGCCCCGCAGCGGGCCGGAGGACTGAGCTTTCGCCGACTTGTCGTGACGGACGAACGCGCGAACATCCTTCTCCTTGGCCTCGATCGCCGCGTGCGACTGGGCAATGGCGTCATCGGGCGAAAGCTCTCCGCTCGCGACGCGGCGCTGGAGGTCGGCGAGTGAGATCATGGCAAAATCCTTCTTATTGGGATCGCTTTTAGCATCGCGACGAGGCCGTGCAAGCGCACGTCGACGCGAGCAAACCATGCGTGGAGTCTGGCGAGACAACACCGATCGAATGAATGCGTCGAGCAGTTCAAGAGAGGCATCTCGGCCGCAGCACTCGTCGCCGCGCGCGCTGGTCCTTAGGCCCAAAATTAGAAACGGTGACTTTCTATCATTTCTATTTATGCCGCAATTCAAAAGCGCCACCGTGAGGCCACAACGAAGGCCCGCGACGCAACTTCTTCCAAACGGCAGACGCTGATGCGTCACCGCCGTCGGACCTCAACCAAGCACAGGAGCGACTACCATGGATACGACCCGTTATGCTTCCCTCGTTGGCCGGCTGATGATCGGCCTCCCGTTTGCAATGAGCGGCTTCGGCAAGCTCGCCGCCTATGGTGCGACGACCGCCTACATCGCCTCTGCTGGATTACCGGTGCCGCCGGTGGCTTATGCGATCGCAGTTCTGGTCGAACTCGGTGGCGGTCTCTTGCTGATCGCAGGCTATCAGGCCCGCTCGGTCGCGCTGGCGCTCGCCATCTTCTCGGTGGCTGCCGGGGTCTCGTTCCACAACAACTTTGCCGATCAGAATCAGATGATCCATTTCCTCAAGAACGTGATGATGGCGGGCGGACTGCTTCAGATCTATGCCTTCGGCGCTGGTGCGTTCAGCCTTGACGCACGCCTCTTGCGTGGCAGCGTCGGTGCCGTTCAGGCGGCGCACGCTCGCTAACCGGACGAGTTTGGGAAGACCCCGTCGACCGCGGCGGGTCTTCCCGGTTGTGCTTTTGACCGCGATCGAGCTCCCCCTGTTGCCCACGCCCTCAGGTTGTTCCATGCTGCGCCCACAAGGAGACGCCGTGGACGCCATCAATCCGAGCGTAGAACTGACTGAGGCTGACAGGATCGACCGGCTGCGGCTGATCCGCTCCGACAATGTCGGGCCGCGCACCTTCCGTTCGCTGGTCGATCACTTCGGCACGGCGCGCGCCGCGCTGGAGCGGCTGCCGGATCTGGCGCGCCGGGGCGGCGCGGCGCGATCGGGGCGCATCTGCAGCGTGGATGAAGCCAAGGCCGAGCTCGCCGCAAGCCGCAAGCTCGGCATCGCCTGGCTCGCGCCCGGCGAGAACGGCTATCCGGCGCGGCTCGCGACGCTCGACGATGCACCGCCTCTGCTCGCCGTGCGCGGTGACAACGCAACGCTCATGCGTCCGATGATCGCGATCGTCGGATCGCGAAATGCCTCCGGCGCGGGCTTGAAGTTTGCCGGCCAGCTCGCGCGCGAGCTTGGAGAGGCCGGCTTCATCGTCATCTCGGGGCTCGCCCGCGGCGTCGATCAGGCCGCGCATCGCGCCAGCGTCGCAAGCGGCACGGTCGCGGTGCTCGCCGGCGGACATGATTGCATCTATCCGCCCGAGCATGGCGATCTGCTCGCCGCGATCCTCGATCACCAGGGCGCTGCGATCTCCGAAATGCCGCTCGGCCACGAGCCGCGCGCCCGCGACTTTCCCCGCCGCAACCGGCTGATCTCCGGCGCTTCGCTCGGCGTGGTCGTGGTGGAAGCCGCGCACCGCTCGGGCTCGCTGATCACCGCGCGCATGGCCGCCGAACAGGGCCGCGAAGTGTTCGCAGTCCCCGGCTCTCCGCTCGATCCGCGCGCCGCCGGCACCAACGATCTGCTCAAGCAAGGGGCGACCCTCGTGACCGAAGCCGCCGACATCGTCAACGCGGTCGCACCGATCATGGAGCGACCGCCGATGCATCCGATGAGCGAACCCGACAGCGAGCCGTTCGAGATCGATCCGCAAGGACATGACCGCGACCAGATCACGGGCCTGCTCGGCCCCACGCCTGTTACGGTCGACGATCTCGTGCGGATGTCCGGCGCCTCGCCCGCGATCGTGCGCACGGTGCTGTTGGAGCTGGAGCTTGCCGGCCGGCTCGAACGTCACGGCGGCGGATTAGTGTCGCTGCTGTAGGTGCTGTTCCGTTGGTCGAAACGCGTGCGTGCCGATGCGATCTGCTCCTGATGCGCGATCGCCCACTCTCCCAGCGCCTTCACCGGCTCCTGCAGCCCGCGACCGAGATCGGTCAGCTCGTAATCGACGCGCGGCGGAATGGTCGGGAAGATCGTGCGCGTGACGAGGCCGTCGCGCTCGAGGCCACGCAGCGTCAAGGTCAGCATCCGCTGCGAGATGCCGTTGATCATGCGCTTGAGCTCATTGAAGCGCTTGGGCCCGTCGCTCAGCATCATGATGACGAACACGCTCCATTTGTCGCCGACGCGCGCAAGGATCGAGGCGACCCCGCGGCAGTCCGCATGGTTCGGATCCGGCCTCCGGGGCTCAGGCAAATCGGTGTGTGCAGGTCTCAAAGATGTGCCCATGGCTCAAAAAAGTGCGTTCTTGCGGGGAATTTGATAGTCACTCATGTAGTGCGGGTTACAAATCTATACCATAGGTGACCCAAATGAAACTCCTCCATCTCGACTCCAGCGTGCTCGGCCCCCACTCCGTCTCCAGGCAGGTTTCCGCCGCCATTGTCGACCGGCTGCGGCAGGCCACGCCCTCGCTCGACCTCGTCTATCGCGACCTGACCCAGACGCCGCTCGCCCACCTCTCCGGGTCGCACCTCGCCGCCGCGCAAGGCGCACCGGCGCCTGCGGAACTCGGACCTGACCTTGCCGCGAGCGCGACCGTGCTGAACGAATTCCTCGATGCCGACATCGTCGTGATCGGGGCGCCGATGTACAATTTTACGATTCCTAGCCAGCTCAAGGCTTGGATCGACCGCGTCCTGGTGGCGGGGAAGACGTTCAAATATGACGCGAATGGTCCGCAGGGTCTTGCCGGCGGCAAGCGCGTGATCGTGGCGATCTCGCGCGGCGGTTATTACGGCCCGGACACGCCGGCCGCCTCGCTCGAGCATCTCGAAACCTATTTGCGCGGCGTGTTCGCTTTCATGGGTATCACGAGCCCCGAATTCATCGTCGCCGACGGCATCCAGGTCGGCCCGGAGCATCGCGAGAAGGCGCTGGCCGGCGCGCTCCAGGCGGCGACGAACCTGCGCGCGGCCTGAGGCCATGCCGACATCATCAGCCGCCAAAGCGTCTGCGGCGGCTGATGGACCGGCGGGTGTCCGCGAAGCTAAAACCAGGCGCCCTGCACACCCAGGATCACGGCAAGGAGCGAGATGAAAAGCCCGATGCCGGAGAAGATGGCGACCCCAATGAACTCGGACGTGTCGGAGCGCTTGGCAGGAACTGCGGAACGTTCGGTGTAAATACGCGGTGCTGAAATCGGAGAATAAATGCGAGCTGCCTTTGGCATCAGGGGCTCCCTTAAATGGGTCTTATGACCTCTGCCCGTAGAAATGTCTTGGCAGCACGCGCGAAGGTTCAATGCATCACGCAAGCTTCAGAAAATACGTCTCGTCAGATGTGGGAACCGGCCGGCGCAACCGTGTCTCGCGCGCCGACCGATTCAATTTTCGCAAAACGTCGATCAACCGCGATAGATCGGCGCGCCGGCTGGCGAAGCAACCGCGCCGCCGTCCACAAAGATCTCCTGCCCTTGAATATGCGCGGCGTCTCCGGAAGCGAGGAACAGCACCGTCTTCGAAATGTGATCCGGTTCACCAATGCGTCCCAACGGCGTCGATAGTCCGATGCGCTTCTCGAACGCCTTCTCCGCTTCGGGTGTTGCGATCGCCGCGCCCCAGATCGGCGTGCGGATCGCACCGGGCGCAACGACATTCACGCGGATTCCGCGCGGCGACAGTTCCGAGGCCATGATCCGCGCCATCGCCCGCACGCCGGCCTTCGCCGCGCCGTAAGCCGAGTAACCGGGAATCCCGAGCACGGAGATCACCGAACCGTTCAGGATGATCGAGGCGTTGTCGTTGAGATAGGGCAGCGCGGACTGCACGGTGAAGAACACGCCGGTGAGATTGGTGCTGATGACCTTCTCGAACACCTCCAGCGTTGCCGACCCGAGCGGCGTGCCGCCGGAGATGCCGGCATTGGCGAACACGATGTCGAGCTTGCCGAACTTTTCAGCGCCCTGCTTGATCGCGGCTTCCGTCGCGGCGATGTCGGTCGCGTCGGCCGCGACTGCGAGCGCGTTCGGACCGAGCTCCTTCGCGGCCGCCTCCAGCGTCTCCTTGTTGCGCCCGGTGATGATCACCTTGGCGCCCTCGGCCACGAACAGCTTTGCCGTTGCCAGTCCAATGCCGCTATTGCCGCCGGTGATCAGCGCTGTCTTGTTCTTCAATCTCATGCTCGCCTCCATTGGTTTCATTATGAAACTATATTGCGATCTAGGCCACATGGTTTTATGATACAACCACACAAGCGCGTGATCGGCGCCAAAATCGGGCGAATGCGACAGGACTACGACGATGGTGAAACGAACGAGTTTTGAGGGTGACGGTTGCCCGGTCGCGCGATCGCTGGAGGCGATCGGCGATTGGTGGACGCTCCTGATCATCCGCGAAGCGATGCTCGGCCTGAGCCGCTTCGGCGAGTTTCAGAACAAGCTCGGCATGGCCAAGAACATCTTGTCAGTGCGGCTGCGATCAATGGTCGAGCACGGCATTCTGGCGACCGCCCCCGCCTCCGACGGCAGCGCCTACCACGAATACGAGCTGACGCCGAAGGGACGCGGCCTCTTCCCGATCCTGGTCGCGCTCCGGCAATGGAGCGAGGAGTTCGACGATACGCCTGAGGAGATCGCGACGGTGCTGGTCGATCGCGACCGCGGCCGCCCGGTGCGGAAGCTCGAGCTACGCGCGGAGGACGGCCGCCTGCTCAGCCAGGCCGACACCACGCTGAAACTGCGGCCGGTGCGGCGACGGCGGTCGGCCAGTTAGCGGCGCGCTGGCGAGCTCCCGGCACGCCGTTCGCCCACTCTCGATGTCATCGCCCGCGGAGAAGGCGGGCGATCCAGTATTCCAGAGACAGCGATGGATACGGAGAGGCTACGGCGTACTGGATGCCCCGCCTGCGCGGGGCATGACAGCCTTTGTGGAGCACCGCCGCCCCTCACGACAGCTTGCGCTTGCTCCGCAGCCGCAAGTGCTCGTCGGCCTCGAGCTTGGTCATGCCCAAGAGATAATGCAGCACATCGAGCTTGTGGCGCTCGGCGAGCTTGCGCAGCGCGCCCGCCTGCTCGGCGATGAAGCCCACGGCTTCATCGACCCCGCCCTCCCCCGGTTCCTCGTTGCGCGAGCCTCCCCGCACGCCTGATGCGGCGCGCGCCCGTTTCTTTCCTGGCTTTGCCACCAGCCCCATCCGAATCCATGCCCGCCGGGGATATTACGCCTACATCGGCCGCAACTCCAAGGTGGTAATTTGCAACTTTCTCGATATGAAACTTTTCCCATTTCGCGGGCTTTCAACACCCTTCGATTTGACAGCGAGGGCCTCACCACCCATGTTCGGGTCGAAACGGCCGACCCGAATCTCGTCGATTTCGGCCCTATATTTCCCCGTAAGTTACTGGAACTACATGAATATCGTCATTGTGGAGTCGCCGGCGAAAGCCAAGACGATCAACAAGTATTTGGGCTCGTCCTATGAGGTTCTGGCCTCGTTCGGCCATGTCCGCGACCTTCCCGCAAAGAACGGTTCCGTCGATCCCGACGCCAATTTCAAGATGATCTGGGAGATTGACCCCAAGGCGGCCGGCCGGCTCAACGACATCGCCAGGTCCCTGAAGGGCGCCGACCGCCTGATTCTGGCGACCGACCCTGATCGCGAGGGCGAGGCCATCTCCTGGCACGTGCTGGAGGTGCTGAAAGAAAAACGCGCGCTGAAGGACCACAAGATCGAGCGCGTGGTGTTCAATGCGATCACCAAGCAGGCGGTCACGGACGCGATGAAGCATCCGCGCCAGATCGACGGCGCGCTGGTCGACGCCTATATGGCGCGCCGCGCACTGGACTATCTGGTCGGCTTCACGCTCTCCCCCGTGCTGTGGCGCAAGCTGCCGGGCGCCCGCTCGGCCGGCCGTGTCCAGTCGGTGGCGCTGCGTCTGGTCTGCGACCGCGAGCTCGAGATCGAGAAATTCGTTGCCCGCGAATACTGGTCGCTGATCGCGACCCTGCTGACGCCGCGCGGCGACACCTTCGAGGCCCGCCTGGTCGGCGCCGACGGCAAGAAGATCCAGCGTCTCGACATCGGCACCGGCGCGGAAGCCGAAGACTTCAAGAAGGCGCTGGAAACAGCCAGCTACGCCGTGACCGCGGTCGACGCGAAGCCGGCCCGGCGCAATCCGCAGGCGCCCTTCACCACCTCGACGCTGCAGCAGGAAGCCAGCCGCAAATACGGCTTTGCGCCCGCGCACACCATGCGCATCGCGCAGCGTCTTTATGAAGGCATCGACATCGGCGGCGAGACCACCGGACTCATTACTTATATGCGTACCGACGGCGTGCAGATCGATCCGTCCGCGATCACCCAGGCGCGCAAGGTGATCGGCGAGGATTACGGCAACGCCTACGTGCCGGACGCCCCACGCCAGTACCAGGCCAAGGCCAAGAACGCGCAGGAAGCGCACGAAGCGATCCGCCCGACCGACATGTCGCGCCGTCCAGCCAGCATGAGCCGCAAGCTCGATGCCGATCAGGCGCGGCTCTACGAGCTGATCTGGAAGCGCACCATCGCGAGCCAGATGGAATCGGCCGAGCTCGAGCGCACCACCGTCGACATCACGGCGAAGGCCGGCGCCCGCACGCTGGAGCTGCGCGCCACCGGCCAGGTCGTCAAGTTCGACGGTTTTCTGGCGCTCTATCAGGAAGGCCGCGACGACGAGGAGGACGAAGACTCACGCCGCCTCCCCGCAATGAGCCCGAAGGACGCGCTCAAGCGGCAGTCGCTGTCCGTTACCCAGCATTTCACCGAGCCGCCGCCGCGCTTCTCGGAGGCGTCGCTGGTCAAGCGCATGGAAGAGCTCGGCATCGGCCGGCCCTCGACCTATGCCTCGATCCTCCAGGTTCTGAAGGACCGCGGCTACGTCAAGCTGGAGAAGAAGCGCCTGCACGGCGAAGACAAGGGCCGCGTCGTGGTCGCGTTCCTCGAAAGCTTCTTCAGCCGCTACGTCGAATACGACTTCACGGCCAATCTGGAGGAGCAGCTCGACCGCATCTCCAACAACGAGATCTCATGGCAGCAGGTGCTAAAGGATTTCTGGACCGGCTTCATCGGTGCCGTCGACGAGATCAAGGATCTGCGCGTCGCCCAGGTGCTGGACGTGCTCGACGACCTGCTCGGACAGCACATCTATCCGCCCCGCACCGATGGCGGCGACATCCGGCAGTGCCCGAGCTGCGGCAACGGCCGGCTGAACCTGAAGGCCGGCAAGTTCGGCGCCTTCGTCGGCTGCTCGAACTATCCGGAGTGCCGCTACACCCGTCAGCTCGCCGCCGACAGCGAGACCACCGCGGACCGTTCGCTCGGCCAGGATCCCGACACCGGTCGCGACGTCTGGGTCAAGGCCGGCCGCTTTGGTCCCTACATCCAGCTCGGCGAGCAGAAGGATTATGAGGAAGGCGAGAAGCCGAAGCGCGCGGGCATCCCGAAGGGCACCTCGCCCGGCGATGTCGATCTCGAGCTTGCGCTGAAGCTGTTGTCGCTGCCGCGCGAGATCGGCAAGCATCCTGAGACCGGTGAGCCGATCACCGCCGGCCTCGGTCGCTTCGGGCCGTTCGTGAAGCACGAGAAGACCTACGCCAGCTTAGAAGCCGGCGATGAAGTGTTCGACATCGGCCTCAATCGCGCGGTCACGCTGATCGCCGAGAAGGTCGCCAAGGGTCCAAGCCGACGCTTCGGTGCCGATCCCGGCAAGACTATCGGCGACCATCCGACGCTCGGCACCGTCACCGTGAAGAGCGGCCGTTACGGCGCCTATGTCACCGCGGGCGGCGTCAACGCGACGATCCCCGCGGAGTTCGAAAAGGACACCGTGACGCTGCCGCAGGCGATCGCGCTGATCGACGAGCGCGCGGCCAAGGGCGGCGGCAAGAAGCCCAGGAAGGCGGCGAAGCCGGCCAAGGCCAAGAAAACTGCAGAGAAAACTGCAGAGAAGACTGCAGCGAAGACTGCGGATGGCGCCGAGGTCGCGCCGAAGAAGAAACCGGCCGCGAAGAAGGCGGCCAAAACCAAATCCGAATCCACCAGCAAGGCGCGCGCCGCCGTGCCGTCGACCGCCAAGACTTCAGCAGTCAAGACGTCGCCGACCAAGGTGTCCGCCGCCAAAGCTCCGGCCAAGAAAAGTGCCGGCACGACTTAAGAGGTTAAGTGAAACGCAAGAATGACCATGGCTTTCCCGACAGGAGCGCCATCGTCGCCTTCATCAAGGCAAATCATGGAAACGTCGGGACCCGCGAAATTGCGCGCGAGTTCGGCCTGAAGAACGCCGATCGCATCGAGCTCAAGCGCCTGCTGCGCGAGCTTGCCGACGACGGCACTATCAAGAAAAAACGTCACAAGGTTTCCGAGCCGGACAGCCTGCCGTCGACGCTGGTCGCAGACATCACCGGCCGCGATCCTGACGGCGAGCTGATCGCCTCCCCCACCGAATGGGACGAGGTCGAAAGCGGCGAGCCGCCCAAAATTCTCATCGCAATGCCGCGCCGACCAAAGCCAGGCACGGCCGCCGGCGTCGGCGACCGCGCGCTGCTGCGGGTCGAGCCAACCAACGAGACCGAAGGCCCGGCCTATCGCGGCCACATCATCAAGGTCTTCGACAAGACCAAGAGCCGCATCCTCGGCGTGTTCCGCAGCCTGCCTGAAGGCGGCGGACGGCTGATCCCGGTCGACAAGAAGTCCGCCGACCGCGAGCTGAACATCGCAGCCGCTGACGCGCACGGCGCGCAGGACGGCGACCTCGTCAGCGTCGATATCGTCCGCTCCCGCGCCTTTGGGCTCGCCTCCGGCCGGGTCAAGGAGAAGCTCGGCTCGGTCAAGTCCGAGAAGGCGATCAGCCTGATCGCGATCTATGCCCACGACATCCCGCTGCAATTCTCCTCCGCCGCCGAGCGCGAGGCCGAAGCCGCAGAGCCGGCGAACCTGAAGGGCCGCGAAGACTGGCGCGACGTGCCGCTCGTCACCATCGATCCGCCGGACGCCAAGGATCACGACGACGCGGTGCACGCGCAAGCAGATCCCGATACGAACAACAAGGGCGGCTTCATCGTCGATGTCGCCATCGCGGATGTCAGCTTCTACGTGCGGCCGGGCACCGCGCTCGACCGCGCCGCGGTCGACCGCGGCAACTCGGTCTATTTCCCCGACCGCGTCGTCCCGATGCTGCCCGAACGCATCTCCAACAATCTGTGCTCGCTGGTGCCGGGCGAGCCGCGCGGCGCCCTCGCGGTGCGCATGATCATTGCGCCTGACGGCCGTAAGCGTTCGCACTCATTCCATCGCATCCTGATGCGCTCGGCCGCGAAGCTGAGCTACGCACAGGCGCAGGCTGCGATTGACGGCCGGCCGGACGACACCACCGGCCCCCTGCTCGATCCGATCCTGAGGCCGCTCTACGCGGCTTACGCCTGCGTCAAGCGCGCCCGCGACGAGCGCGATCCGCTCAATCTCGATCTGCCCGAGCGCAAGATTCTGCTCAAGAGCGACGGCACCGTCGATCGTGTCGTCGTCCCTGACAGGCTCGATGCGCACAAGCTGATCGAGGAGTTCATGATCCTCGCCAACGTCGCGGCGGCGGAAATGCTCGAGAAGAAATCGCTCCCGCTGATCTACCGCGTGCATGACGAGCCGACGCTGGAGAAGGTCCACGCGCTCTCGGAGTTTTTGCAGACACTCGACGTCCCCTTCGCCAAAGGCGGCGCGTTGCGCCCCGCTCTGTTCAACCGAGTGCTGGCGCAGCTCGAAGGCCACGACCACTTCCCGCTGGTCAGCGAAGTCGTGCTGCGCGCGCAGGCGCAGGCGGAATATTCATCCGAGAATTACGGTCATTTCGGCCTGAATTTGCGCCGTTATGCGCATTTCACCTCGCCGATCCGCCGCTATGCCGACCTCGTCGTGCACCGCGCGCTGGTCCGCGCACTTGGGCTTGGCGAAGGCGCCCTGCCCGACAGCGAGACGGCGGAATCGCTCGGCGAAGTCGCCGCCCACATTTCGCTGACCGAGCGGCGCGCGATGAAGGCCGAGCGCGAGACCGTCGACCGTCTGATCGCGCACCATCTCGCCGACCGCATCGGCGCGAGTTTTCAGGGCCGCGTCTCCGGCGTCACGCGCGCCGGGCTCTTTGTCAAACTCGCTGAAACCGGCGCCGACGGGTTGATCCCGATCCGATCCCTTGGCACGGAATATTTCAACTATGACGAGGGCCGCCACGCGCTGGTCGGCACCCGCAGCCGCACCATGTACCAGCTCGGCGACGTCGTTGACGTCCGTCTGATCGAGGCAGCTCCCATCGCAGGCGCGCTGCGTTTCGAGCTGCTGTCGTCATCCAGCGAGACCGCGCCGCGCGACCGCAGGCAAGCCGGGCCGCAACGCCGTCCCGCGTTCAAGGCACATCCCGGACGCAGCCCGGACAAAAAACACAAGCCGCCGAAGCGAAAGCCCGGCAAGAAGGACAAAGGAAAGAGCAAGGGCAAAGGCGGGGGACAGAAGGGCAAGGCATGGTGACCATGAGCACAGCCCCAAAGATCTGGACGCGCGAGACCGGCCTCGTCGAGAAGCGCGATCTCTGGGCGGCGATGAAGCGCGGCTTTCGCGGGCGCTGCCCGCGGTGCGGCGAGGGAAAACTGTTCCGCGCCTTCCTGAAGACGGCGGACAATTGCGCGAAATGCGGCCTCGACTTCACGCCGCATCGCGCCGACGATTTGCCCGCCTATCTCGTGATCGTCATCGTCGGCCACATCACCGTGCCGAGCATCTTGTGGATCGAGACCAATTACACGACGCCGGTCTGGCTGACCTTCGCGGCCTATTTGCCCTTCACCTTCTTCGCCTCGCTCGCCCTGTTGCAGCCCGTGAAGGGAGCTGTGGTCGGCTTGCAATGGGCTCTGCGCATGCACGGGTTTGACGACAACCCGCCGGATGGTATTCCGCCGGTGTAAGCAAAATAAATAAAAGCGGTTTGGGTGAGGACATGACGGATATTGCGCAGGACGAAAAGGCTGAGGTCCACGATCAGAAGGAAGCCGATCACCATCCCTATTTCCGTCCCCGGGATGCCGCGACGCTGATCCTGGTCGATCGCAGCGGCAGCGTTCCAAAGGTCCTGGTCGGCAAGCGCCACGACAAGGTGGTGTTCATGCCCGGCAAATTCGTCTTCCCCGGCGGCCGCGTCGACAAGGACGATTATCGCGTGCCGGTCGCGGCCCCCATCACCACGCAGCTAGAGACCAATCTCGCCAAGGGCAGCCCGAAGACCCCGGCCTCGCGCGCAAAATCGCTAGCCATCGCCGCGATCCGCGAGGCCTGCGAGGAGACCGGTCTCTGCTTGGGGCGCAAGAGCGAAGGCAAGGCCAAGCTCGAAGGCGCCTGGAAGCCGTTTGCGGATGCGGGCCTGCTGCCAGATCCGTCCAGCCTGTTCCTGATCGCGCGCGCGATCACCCCGCCCGGCCGCGTCAAGCGGTTCGACACGCGCTTCTTCACGGCGGATGCGTCGGCGATCACCCACCGCGTCGAGGGCGTGATCCATGCGGATGCGGAGCTGGTCGAATTGGTCTGGGTCGAGCTCGGCTCAAAACCGCTCGCCGATCTGCATCCCATGACACGGAATGTGTTCAACGAGCTCGATACCCGCCTTGCCACTGGCCCGCTGCGCCACGACGCGCCGGTGCCGTTCTTCCATTTCTACGGCGGCAAGATGCACAAGGATATTTTGAGCTGATCCAGCCACCGATCTCACTAAGCTCACTCACGCGATTAGCAAGCTCAGCGCCGCACCTCTGAAGGCACGGTCTTCGCAGCCGCCTTGTCCGTGGCCGATCGCCCAATGCCGGGGCCACGAAAGCTGCTCCAGGCCTTGCGCCGACGCAGAAGTGAAGGACGACCAAAGACGAGAGTTGTGATCGCGGTACAGGAGACCACCGGGACCCATATCCGGGTAGATCGTCACGTGAATATCGAAACCGTCGTCTGCTGGAAGATCGGGTCCGAACCAATAGGACGGACTGCGCCCCGGCTCACGACCAACGATGGCTGTCAGGGTTTGCTTCGGTCCCCGGAGCCCGAGCCAGAACGGCGCGATCGAACCAGGCGCGAAGGCCGTAAAAATCGTCTGGGCTGACGCGACATCGGTCGCGGCGCTTTGCCCCACCAGTCTCAGCTCGATCCGACGTCCGCTCGTCACAAGTCCGCTAAACGGCGCATCGACATCTCCGAGGGGCAGCTCTCTCCATCCGGCGGCATCAGGAGCGGGCAACGGCCATTCCATCCTCTCCCTGACGGCGCCGTCGATATCGAGCACCTGATAACGCATGCCCTCCTCGTCAAGTGCGGCCTGAACGCAATGCAGATACTCGACGCCTTCCGGCATCCTGTGAGCCGTTCCCGCGCCCGCAGTGCAAATCTGCAGGACACCGCGATGCGCCTGCACATCGAAGGCGAGGATGTGGCTGCACAGGTAGGCAAGCACGTTTTCGTTCACCAGGATGTCCCAAAACGGGCGAGCGTATTCGTGGCCGATCTCGCGCTGATATGTCCCCGTAAAGCCGTTGACAGGAAACACCGGGTGATGGCCAAGGACGAGCTTATGTCGGGCATCGCCATGTTCTCTGAGCGTTGCTTCCAGCCAAGCGAGCTCGACATGGCCCTCACCGCCAAGGCCGCTCCAGAGCGTGTTGACGAACACCATCACGAGGTCGCCGCGCCGCACGAAGTAGGAGAGACCAGCTTGCCCTGCAGGCCCATTGTCCGGCAGGTCCAGAGCGGCGCGAAACACTCCCTCGCTCATCACATCGTAGGTCGTGTGATTGCCGGTTGTGTGCCACATCGGAATGGCCGCACGGTCGAGCCAGGCCATCTCCGTGTCCAGCCAATACCGCCACTGCGCGCGCAGCGCGTCCGGATCCGGCGTTAGTCCAATGATCTCATCGCCCGGAAACAAAATGAATTCAGGCTGCGGTCTGAGGCGTTGAACGACCGCGTTGACCGAGGCGAAGGTCTTCTCGTGCGGCGCACCCGGCACGCCCGAACAGGCATCGCCATACAAGAGAAATTGATGGCCCTTGCCGCGCGATAGAATCGCGGGAATGGAGTTATTCGCAGAAGTCATGGCCTTCCATTGCGGTGTTCGGCCGCGAGGATGGCAATTTCCGGAACGGGTAGCAACAGGTCGTGGCTAGGCCTTCTATGGACCGGCGCGCGGGAAGCTTGAGCGCTCGCCCGATCTCGTTTGCCGTCTCTGGCCCGATGGATTCCGGGCTCGCCGCTACGCGGCGCCCCGGAATGACGGGATTGTGCTGAGCAGATCGCGAAAAACAAAAAATTCTTCCCGCCTTCCCCGATGGCGGAGTTCCCCGGCGTGCCTATGTCCTTCCCCAACGACACCAGAACGGGATTTAGGGCGCGATGGCACAACGGCAACTCAAGCTTGGCGCGTTCATGCGCCCGATCAGCATCCACACCGGCGCGTGGCGGTATCCCGGGGCCTGGCCCGACGCCAATTTCAATTTTGGCCACATCAAGACGCTGATCAGGAAGCTCGAGGCCGGCAAGTTCGACGCCTTCTTCATGGCCGATCACCTCGCCGTGCTGAACATGCCGGTCAATGCGCTCAAGCGCAGCCACACCGTGACCTCGTTCGAGCCGTTCACGCTGCTGTCGGCACTGTCGGCCGTCACCGAGCGCATCGGCCTGATCGCGACCGGGTCGACCACGTTCGACGAGCCCTATCACGTGGCACGCCGCTTCGCCTCGCTCGACCATCTCAGCGGCGGGCGTGCGGGGTGGAACATCGTCACCACCTCGAACCCGGACGCGGCGCTGAATTTCGGCCTCGACGACCACATGGAGCATGCCGAGCGCTACAAGCGCGCCCGCGAATTCTACGACGTCGTCACGGGCTTGTGGGACTCTTTCGCTGATGACGCCTTCGTGCGTGACGTCGACAGCGGCTTGTTCTTCGATCCCTCGAAGATGCATGTGCTCGACCACAACGGCAAATATCTGAAGGTGCGCGGGCCCCTCAATATCGCCCGCCCCGTGCAGGGTTGGCCGCTGATCGTGCAGGCCGGCGCCTCGGAAGACGGCAGGCAGCTCGCGGCCGAGACGGCGGAAGCCGTCTTCACCGGCGGCGGCAGCCTTGCCGATGGGCAAAAGCTTTATGCCGACATCAAGGGCCGCATGGAGACAATCGGCCGCGATCCCGAGCATCTGAAGATTCTCCCCGGCGCTTTCGTCGTGGTCGGCGACAGCATCGAGGAAGCCAAGGAGAAGCGCGCTCTGCTCGACACCCGCGTGCACTATGACAGCGCCATCGCCTCGCTCTCGGTCATCCTCGGCACCGATGCCTCCGGCTTCGATCCGGATGGGCAACTGCCTGACATCCCGGAAACCAACGCCAGCAAGAGCGGCCGGCAGCGCATGGTCGACCTCGCCAGGCGCGACAAGCTCACGGTGCGCCAGCTCGCCCAGCGCGTCGGCGGCTACGGCGGGCTGGCCTTCGTCGGCACGGCGAAAACCATCGCCGACCAGATGGAGGAGTGGCTGGTCGGGCGCGGCTCCGACGGCTTCAACATCATGTTCCCGTTCCTGCCCGCCGGCCTCGACGATTTCGTCGACAAGGTGGTCCCGGAGCTGCAGCGGCGCGGGATTTTCCGGAAAGAATATGAAGGGCCCACTTTGAGGGAGAATCTGGGCCTTCCCCGGCCGAAAAACCGGTTCTTCGAGGCCTGATGGGCCCGATTCGAGTGGTTCTCGGGATGTGAAACCTTGACATCAGGCGGTTTCTGGCTAGGTTGCCGGCCAACGCGGGCCGTTTGGCCGGCTCCAGATTCCCCAATATTCTGAGGTTCAGAACATGGCCAAAGCGGTCACCATCAAGGTCAAGCTCGTGTCCTCGGCGGACACCGGCTTCTACTACGTCGCCAAGAAGAATTCGCGCACCATGACCGACAAGCTGGTCAAGAAGAAGTACGATCCCGTGGCGCGCAAGCACGTCGAATTCCGCGAAGCCAAGATCAAGTAAGATCGGCGCAGCGTTGAAGAGTTTGCGGGGCCCTTGCGGGCCCCGTTTTCGTTTGGGCCGCTCCCTCATGTCCCGGACGCGCTGCAGCGTGAAACGCTGCTGCGCAGAGCCGGGACCCAGCAAGCAACACGGCAGAATGTGGAGACATGGGCCCCGGCTCAGCAGCGCACCGCTGAAGAAGCGCTGCGCTGCGTCCGGGGTACGGGAGCGCGATGATAGGCGAGGAGCCGTCAGCCTCGCGAAATCCTGGCGTGATTAGAAGGAGTAACCTCGCTCTTCAATTGCGTGGCTCCTAGGACCTCCATCGCTCTAAGCCATCAGCCCGGAGCGCGACAATTTCCAGCCGTTCATGAATCGCAGCGAGCGCCGGGCCACGGCCAGGCCATCTGGACAAGCGACGCCGGCGGCGCTTTGCCAGGCCGGCTTCGCGCATCTTCAATCGGGACGAAATGCCGAGGCCGAGCTTTGCTGCCAGCAGGCGCTGACGCTGGACGAGCAACACCCGGATGCTCTCCACTTGCTGGGCGTGATTTGCTTTCACGCGCAGCAGCCCGACGCCGCGGTGGAATGGATCGGGCGCGCGGTCCGGCAGGCGCCGAAGGCAGAGTATTCCTTAAGTCTCGCCACGATCCTGGAGCGGCAGGGTCGGCTCGAGGACGCACGGCAACATTGCAGCCAAGCCTTGCGCCTCAAGCCCGATGATGCGGGCCTCTGGAATCACGTCGGCAACTTGCTCTGGCAACTCGCGCAGAGCGACGAAGCTGTGCTGCATTACCAGCAGGCCCTGACGCTGAATCCGCAATATTGGGAGCCAGCGCAAAACTGCGGCATGTTGCTGCTAGAACTCGGCCGGCATGCGGAAGCGCTGGAATGCTTCAATACCGCCGAGAAGCTGAATCGGAATTCCGCAGCCCTGTACCAAATGCGCGCCGTTTGCCTTTCGGCCGTAAACCGGTTCGACGAAGCGCAAGCGGACTACGAAACATCCATTGCGCTGGATCCGGGCCTCGCGGAGACGCACAACAATCTCGGCCTGCTGCATTGGCGATTTGGCCGACTGGAACAGGCCTTTGCCTGCTTCGATCGGGCGCTGGCCCTTCGCCCGGATTTCCATGCCGTGCTCAACAACAAGGCCGTGGTCCTGTTGCATCTGCAATTGCTGGATGAAGCGTTCGCGACCCTGCAGAGATCGCAGGCGGCTGCCCCCGACGATGCGCAGACGCTGTTCTATCTGGCGACGCTTCAGCTCCTGACCGGCGATTTCGAGCGCGGCTGGCTTGCGCGCGAGGCGCGCTGGCGGCTGCCATCCGTCGGTCTGGTCGATCGCGGCTTTTCGCAAGCGCTTTGGCGTGGCGACCAGCCGCTCGAAGGCAAGACCATCTTGCTGCACTCCGATGAGGGACTGGGCGATGCGATTCAGTTCGCCCGCTATGTGCCGATGGTGGCCGCGCTCGGAGCCAGGGTCATCCTGGAGCTCGAGCCTCCGATCCAGCAGTGTCTCGGCGGCATCGCCGGGGTCGCAGAGTGTGTTAGCCGGTCGTCTCCGCCGGCGTTCGACCTGCACTGCCCGCTTGGAGCGCTGCCGTTGGCGTTCAAGACGCGGCTGGATACGATCCCGCTTGCGGAAGGCTACATTCCCGCGCCTCCGGCAGCGCGCGTGAAGACGTGGCAGGACCGGCTTGGTCCCCACACCCGCTTCCGCGTCGGTCTGGTCTGGGCGGGTAATCCCGATCACAAGAACGATCACAATCGATCGATGGCGCTGCGCGCACTTGCGCCGCTGCTCGATTGCGAGGCCCAGTTCGTCTCCTTGCAAAAGGGCGTCCGCGATCAGGACCGGGCCTTCCTTGCCGAACGCCGTGACATCGTCGATCTCACGGAACATCTGACGGACTTCAGCGAAACGGCGGCGCTGATGTCCTGTCTCGATCTGGTGATCTCGGTCGACACCAGCGTCGCTCACCTCGCCGGCGCGCTGGGCGCGCCCGTCTGGACGATGCTGCCGTTCAACCCGGACTGGCGCTGGCTGCTGAATCGCGACGACAGCCCGTGGTATCGGTCGATGAAGCTGTTCAGGCAGCCCACGCGAGGCGACTGGGCCAGCGTGGTGGACGACGTTCGCCGCGAACTCGAGAGGCAGCTCGCCGCACGGCGGGCGCAGCGCGCCACGTCTCGACGATAGCGCTGGCTATTGCCGGGCAACGGGCGCATGGTCGCCCCGCCAGCGTCGGTTGAGCCCCTCTTGTCGAAAAGGCAGGCCCACATGACCATCCGCTCGCGGCGAGAAACCGTCACGTTCAGACATCCGTTTCGGATCCGCGGCATCGAGCGGCTGCTGCCCGCTGGCACATATGATGTCGTCACCGACGAGGAGGCGATCGAGGGTCTCAGCTTCCCGGTTTATCGCCGCGTCGCGACGATGATCACGGTGCCCTCGGAGAACGTCCGCGGCTCCATGGAGATGGTCTCGATCGGTTCGATCGATCTCGCCAATGCACAGGCTGCAGATGCAAGCGCCGCCAATGATTGACAGATAAACGTCAGGTGAGCTCTCAGCAGCCGCGGCAAATGTTCTTCAGCTTGGCCGCGGTTCGCGCTTCTTCTTCGACGAACGGATCCTTATAGCCGGACGGCGCATCGATATTGGCCATGGCGGGCTTCTTCGCCTTGGGAGGAAACGCCGCGTCATAGCAGGCCAATCGCTCAGAAGTGCTTTCGATGGCTCGGCAGCTTGGCTCCGCGGCGAGAGCAGCGCGCGCGAACAGGCCAAGCGCGGAGATCAGGACAAGTGTCGTCATTGGCGTTCTTATCCGGACGATTTTCATGTCGAGCATCCATTCATTGTTTCTGCTTGCCAGCCCAGGGTGGCGGCGCGCCGGTCCACGCTGGAAGCGCATCCCATTCGGACCATCGCATCCGGCGCTCCTCGTTTCCAACCCTGACAAAAACGAAGGGAGCGTCGTCCCGGCCGGTTTTTGAGCCGACGAAGGTTGCCGGAATCCCGTAGGCGTCCCTGATGATTGCTGTGTTTGCCATGCAGACCGCCCTTCAAGATCAAGGCGGGAGCGCAATGCTCTCAGTCACCGATAACAGCCCGGCAGCGTGCGGTGATGCGAAGAGTGTAGCAGGCCCCTCCCCCGATAGCGAGGTCAATCGCGGTCGCTTGGGCTGGAGGCGGCGCCGGACGTCTCCGCGACCTCATCGGTCCACACTTTGAAGCTGAGAAGCGTGTTGGGTCCGAACGTCTGGGTGATCGGAACATCGGCGGCATCGCGTCCTTGCGCGATCAGGACGCGGCCAATTCGCGGAATGTTGTTGCGCGCATCGAAGGTGTACCAGCGGCCGCCGAGATAGGCCTCGAACCAGCCGGCAAAATCGCCAGGCGAATACGGCGGCGGCATGCCGATATCGCCGAGATAGCCGGTGCAATAGCGCGCGGGAATATTCATGCAGCGGCAGAACGAGATGGCCAGATGCGCGTAATCGCGGCAAACACCCTTGCGCTCGTTGAAGGCCTCCCACGCCGTCTTGGTTGCGCGGGCATGCTCATAGCCGAACGCGATATGACCGTGAACGAAGTCGCAAATCGCCTGGACCCGGGCCCAGCCCGGCGTTGTCTTCTCGAACAGCTTCCATGCGACGTCGGACAGCCGATCGGTCTCGCAGTACCGGCTCCCGAGGAGGTAAACGATGGTGTCCGGCGGCAGGTCCTCGACCGCGTGTTGCGCGGCTGAAGGCACGATCACATCGGGCAGACCGCTATCGCGCACTGTCCCGTCGGCGGAGAGGCGCACGCGACCGGCGGGCGCGACGATCCGGCTGCACCAGTTGCCGAAGCCGTCGCGATAAGGCGTGATCGGCACTGAGGGTTGGCTTGTGAGGTAATCGGGCACGATGATGTCGGAGGCCCGCGTGAAGTGAATGCCCATCACCGCGATCAAAGGCGTTGGTTGCGGAAACTCGTAGATCATCTCGAAGCCGACACGGATTTTCATGCGAAGGGCCCAACTCCAGCTGGTTTTCTGAGAAAGGCACGTCGGCACCACGTGACTGCCTGGCGCCCTCTCCTGGGTGAGAACCGCCTCAGTCTATCGCGGGACGGGCAGCAGCTTCGTGCATGAACTCGCTCCGCCGATTGGCGGGAGCGAAATGGGCTCTCAGGCGCCGATGCCAGGTCCAACTCGGCGATCCCAGGACAATAGCCCCAAGGGCCCAAAGTTCAACTGCGTATCCGACGGATGAGGACAGTTCGGCGCATGCTGCCCTGGCCACAAGCGAAAACGAAACACCGCACGGGAATAAAATCGCCGATTGAGCGGCCTGCACGCCAAAACCGTTGCCTGGATCGCCTGAACTAGAGAACGGAATTGCCCGCTGAACAGCCTAAAGTTGCGGAAGCGTGAAGGTGGGCAGGCGATGAACGGTGTGCGAACGGGATTTTTGGACTCCATCGGCAACACGCCATTGATCAGGTTGCGAATGGCGTCGGAGGCCACGGGCTGCGAGATCTACGGCAAGGCTGAATTTCTCAATCCCGGTGGCTCGATCAAGGATCGGGCGGCCCTCGCCATGATCAATGATGCCGAGCAGAGCGGCAAGCTCGGACCCGGCGGTGTCATTGTCGAAGGCACGGCCGGAAATGTCGGCATCGGTATTGCGCTCGTGGCCAATGCACGCGGTTATCGAAGCGTGATCGTGATGCCCGACACGCAAAGTCAGGAAAAGAAGGATATGTTGCGGTTGTGCGGTGCGGACCTGCGACTGGTCCCCGCCGTTCCCTATTCGAATCCCGGTCACTACGCTCACTACTCCGGCCAGCTCGCCGAAGAGCTCGGTGCGTTCTGGGCTAATCAGTTCGACAACGTTGCCAATCGCGAGGGCCACTACCGCACGACGGGACCTGAGATTTGGCAACAAACCGGCGGAAAAATCGACGGCTTTACGTGTGCCGTCGGCAGTGGGGGGACTTTGGGTGGGGTTGCGCGAGCGCTCAAGGAGCGCAATCCAGCCGTCAGGATTGCGCTCAGCGACCCCATGGGGGCCGCGCTCTACAACTGGTTCACCAAGGGCGAGCTGACGATCGAAGGAGACTCGATCACTGAAGGCATCGGGCAAGTGCGTGTGACAAGGAACCTGGAAGGCACGCCAATCGACACGGCGTATCGGATCACGGACGAGGAAGCGCTCCCCGTTCTATTCGACCTGATCGAGCATGAAGGACTTGTGCTCGGCGGGTCGAGTGCCATCAACATCGTTGGCGCCATGCGGCTCGCGCGCGACCTCGGCCCGGGCAAGACCATCGTGACCATCCTCGCGGATGGCGGACAGCGCTATCAATCCAAGCTGTTCAACCCGGACTTCCTGCGTCAGAAAAATCTCCCCACCCCACGTTGGATGCAATAGCAACCCGGCAGCGCGTGGCTGCCGAGTGTTTCTTCAGCCGACCTCTGCGGCTTCGAATGCCGACCACAGAGCTTCAACTTCTTGCCCCTGTCGTGCTGCCGGGCGGAACAGCCGTATCTCGATCGGGACCGCGGACTTGGCGTCCCCAGCCTCGACGAGCGAACCCGCCTCGATGTCGTCTTCCGCCAGCGTTCGAGGAAGCCAGGCGACACCGTCTCCGGACCTGACCATCGAGAGCAGCGTCGCGGCGAGATGCGACGTGAAGATCTTCTTCAGGTCCCTCTTCGCCAACTGGCTTGCCACGATGCGGCCCAGCCCCGACTGCGGGCTGTAGGCCAGGTAGGGGACGGTCTCGTCGTTCTGCAGCGACCACCGCGGCTTCCGGCCGGCGTCAGCGACGCTGAGGGGAACGAGCGTGTCGGTCCCCACGACGATGCTCTTGAACTGCCTGGTGTCGAGCCGGCTGCCCATGCTGCGGTGGTAGTGGCACAACAGGAACGACACGTCGCCCCGGAGCATCATCCGCTCGCACGCCAACATGCTGTCCGAGACGAGATTGAGATTGCCCAAGGCGAGAATCTTCTCGCTGCTCCGGACCCACTTCGGAAAGAACGTGAACGACAGCACGTGCGTCGCCGCGATCGACAGCGGCCCCGTGCCCCGTCCGGCCACTTCGAGTGTTTCGCGGCGCAACTGATGCAGCGCCCGGGTCAGAATTTCGGCCTGGCCATGGAAATGCTCGCCGGCAGGCGTGAGCGTCACGCTGTGTGTCGTTCGAACGAATAGCGGCGCCCCCACCCATTCCTCCAATGCCCGGATCCGCCGGCTGAAGGCCGGCTGGGTCACGTGACGGGCTTCGGCCGCCTTGGAGAAGCTCAAGGTCTCCGAGAGAGCCAGATAATCCTCGAACCAGATCAGCTCCATCGGTGATGCCTAACCGGCATGACTAATCTCGGCAACAGCATTGGCGTTCTCTCCGGCCGAAGCCTACGGATCGTCGCAAGCTACACAACACCACAGCAGCACGGAAGCCGTTCCGGAGACCGGAGTGACCCTTCCCAAACAGCGACAGAGGCCCCCAAGGCCCGGCATAGACGTAGCCGTCAGGGAGAAAACATTGAAAAATTCGCCTTCTTTCGGATATTTGAGCGAACTCTACGTGCAGGTCCTGCTTGCTATCGTGCTGGGCGGCCTGCTCGGTTATCTCTGGCCCCAGGTCGGAACCAGCCTTCAGCCGCTCGCCGACGGCTTCATCAAGCTGATCAAGATGCTGCTGTCGCCGATCATTTTCGGTACGGTCGTTGTCGGCATAGCCAGGATGAGCGACATCAAGGAGGTCGGCCGGATTGGCGTGAAGTCGCTGATCTACTTCGAGGTGGTCTCGACCTTGGCCCTTGTCATCGGCCTGGTCGTCGTCAACGTGATCAAGCCCGGCGCCGGCATGAACATCGACGCCAGCCACATCGATGCGGGATCGATCTCGGCCTACGTGAAGGCCGCCGACGGCAACCACGGCTTCGTGCAATTCCTGCTCGACATCATCCCGAACACGATCGTCGATGCCTTCGCCAAGGGGATGATGCTGCAGGTCATCCTGGTTTCGGTGCTGATCGGCATCGCCATGGTCCAACTCGGCGACTACGGCAAGCCGTTGGTGAACGTCATCGACATCCTGCTGCACGCCCTGTTCCGGGTCGTGGCCATGGTCATGCGCCTCGCGCCGCTGGGCGCTGGAGCGGGAGTCGCCTTCACGATCGGGAAATACGGGATCGCGACGCTCTGGTCACTCGGCTATCTGATGCTCGGCGTCTACATTACCACGATCCTCTTCGTCGTATTGGTGCTCGGCGGCATCGCGGCGTGGGCCGGTTTTCCGCTGCCGCAGTTCTTGCGCTACTTCAAGGACGAGATCCTCATCGTCTTGGGCACCTGCTCGACGGAGGCGGTGATGCCGCAGATGCTGGTCAAGCTTGAGCGGCTCGGTTGCGACAAGACCGTCGTCGGCATGGTGCTGCCCACCGGCTACACGTTCAACGCCGACGGAACCTCCATTTACCTTTCGATGGCCGCTGTCTTCGTCGCTCAGGCGACGAACACGGATCTTTCTCTCGGCGACCAGATCGTCCTGCTGGGCGTGCTTCTTTTGACGTCGAAGGGATCGGCAGGCGTCGCCGGCGCTGGCTTCGTGACGCTCGCCGCAACCCTGTCGTCGATCCACACCGTTCCCGTCGCCGGCCTCGTTCTTCTGCTCGGCGTCGACCGCTTCATGAACGAAGCCCGCGCCGTGACCAATCTCATCGGCAACGGGATCGCGACGATCGCGATCGCCAAGTGGGACGGCGCCTTCGATCAGAAGCAGGCGATGGAAGCCATGCGGCTGCGCCATGACAAGCCCGCCACTGCCGAGACCGAAGTTCTGGCGACCGATCCCTAACCGAAGACATCAACAACCACAGAAAGATAACGCCATGCGTATCGTAGACGTCGTCGAGACGACCAAGCCAATCTCGTCACCGATCCGGAATGCCTACATCGATTTTTCGAAGATGACTTCCAGCCTCGTCGCCGTCGTGACTGACGTCGTCCGCGACGGGCGGCGGGTGGTCGGCTATGGCTTCAATTCGAACGGCCGCTATGGTCAGGGCGGGCTGATCCGGGAGCGCTTTCGCGACCGCATCCTCGAAGCCGAACCCGCGAGCTTGCTGAACGACGATGGCACCAATCTCGATCCGCATCGCATCTGGACGAAGATGATGTCGAACGAGAAGCCCGGCGGTCACGGCGAGCGCTCGGTCGCGGTCGGAACGCTCGACATGGCGATCTGGGATGCGACCGCGAAGATTGCCGGCAAGCCCCTGTTTCGCCTGCTCGCGGACATGAAGGGCAAGGAGGCCAACCCGCGGGTCTTCGTCTACGCTGCCGGCGGCTACTACTATCCCGGCAAGGACAACTCCGCGCTGCAGGCGGAAATGCGCGGCTACCTGAACCGCGGCTACAACGTCGTGAAGATGAAGATCGGCGGCGCGTCGATCGACGAGGACCGCGGCCGCATCGAGGCCGTGCTCAAGGAGATCGGGTCGCAGGCCAGGCTGGCCGTCGATGCCAATGGTCGCTTCGATCTCGAGACCGGCATCGCCTATGCCAAGATGCTGCGCGAGTACCCGCTGTTCTGGTATGAGGAGATCGGCGATCCGCTCGACTACGCCCTCCAGGCCGCCGTCGCGGAATTCTATCCCGGCCCGATGGCCACGGGCGAGAACCTGTTCTCGCACCAGGACGCCCGCAACCTGCTCCGCTACGGCGGCATGCGTCCGGATCGCGACTGGCTGCAGTTCGACTGTGCTTTGTCCTATGGTCTCGTCGAATATCTCCGGACATTGGACGTCCTGGCCCAACATGGCTGGTCACCGTCGCGATGCATCCCGCACGGCGGTCACCAGATGTCGCTGAACATCGCCGCCGGCCTGGGGCTCGGCGGCAACGAGAGCTACCCCGACCTCTTCCAGCCGTACGGGGGATTTCCGGATTCGGTCCGGGTTGAAGACGGCCATATCATCATGCCGGACATTCCGGGCATCGGCTTCGAAGGCAAGTCGGATCTGATCAAGGTCATGCGCGAACTGGCCGAATAGGCCGGCAGTTCAGGCGAAAGCGCCGTCACAAGCGATCCCGCATAGGACGAGAAGTTCGTTGCGGGGTCGCTGGCACACACATCAACGTTGGCGGCAGAAGCGGCCAGTCGCAACCAGGCGTCGCGACATCCGCGTCATACCTATCGTCATACCTATAATGAGCCCTCGCCTCGCCTACGCCGTCCGCAACACCGGCGCTGGTGGCTGCGACGGACGGATCAGCGCGAAGGCGACCTGGATGATGCCGCCGGCAAGGCCCAGCGCCACGCCGATGCGCCAGGCCATGGTGTAGGAGCCGAGCTGGTCGTAGATCAGCCCTCCTCCGTAGGCGCCGAGGAAGCTGCCGATCTGGTGGCTCATGAAGGCGAGGCCCTGGATCATCGCCTGCCAGCGCAGCCCGAACATCTCGGCGACGGCGCCCGCGACGAGCGGGCCGACGCCCATCCCCGTGATCGCGCCGAACAGCAGCGTCAATTGCAAACTCGTGTCCTGGACGCGCTGCAGCGTGACAACGCTGCAGCGTAGAGCCGGGACCCAGAAAGCAAGCGGATCGCTGCTGCATGGGCCCCGGCTCTGCAGCGCACCGTCGAAGTGACGCTGCGCTGCGTCCGGGGCACGAGACCTTGGTTCGGTCGCGCACCTGCCTCCGCATTCGTCATTGCGAGCGCAGCGAAGCAATCCAGAATCCCTCCGCGGCAAGACTCTGGATTGCTTCGCGGAGCTTGTCATCGGGCCGCGCTTCGCGCGGGCCCGGTGGCTCGCAATGACGGAGTGCGGGCTGACAGCGTCCGCCACCCCCGTGTCCCGGACGCGCCGCAGCGTGCAACGCTGCTGCGCAGAGCCGGGATCCAGAAAGCCACAGGAACCAATGCGGAGACATGGGCCCCGGCTCTGCAGCGCACCGTCGAAGTGACGCTGCGCTGCGTCCGGGGTACGAGAGCCGAGTCTGCTAGACGCGCGGGAGTCAACGCTGAGGTCGGATGGCTTCACGAAGCTTGTCGTGATACGATAAGCACCCAGCCTAAATGACGGACTGGCTCGCTTGATCGGGCGCCCGCGAAATTATGTGCCCCGATGACGGCTAAGCCGTCAGCTTCCGCCGGGCTATGCGCCCATGCCTCGCCTAAGCCGTCCGCAACACCGGCGCCGGCGGCTGCGACGGCCGGATCAGCGCGAAGGCGACCTGGATGATGCCGCCGGCAAGGCCCAGCGCCACGCCGATGCGCCAGGCCACGGTGTAGGAGCCGAGCTGGTCGTAGATCACCCCTCCTCCGTACGCGCCGAGGAAGCTGCCGATCTGGTGGCTCATGAAGGCAAGGCCCTGGATCATGGCCTGCCAGCGCAGGCCGAACATCTCGGCGACGGCGCCCGCGACCAGCGGGCCGACGCCCATCCAGAGGAAGCCCATGATGGCGCCGAACAGCAGCGTCGATGCCGGTGTGGCCGGCAGCATGAAATACCAGGCAAGCGCGAGCGAGCGGAAGATGTAGATGCCGCCGAGCAATGCCAGCTTGTTCCAGCGCTGGCCGGCCCAGCCGAAGAACAGCGAGCCCAGCACGTTGAAGCCGCCGATCATGCCGAGCGTCTGCGCGCTCAGCATCGGATCGAGGCCGCAGATCGCCAGATACGACGGCAGATGCGTGGTGAGGAACACCAGCTGCATGCCGCAGACGAGATAGGCGCAGGTCATCACCACGAAGGAGGCGTTGCCGAACGCGGTCTTCGCCGCAGTCATGGCCGTGGCATCGCCGATGTCATCGGCGGCCGGCTTCGGCAGCGGAATCGCGTCGACGCGGCCGGCGTACCAGGCCGCGGGAATCATCAGCACCGACATCACCACGAAGCCGGCAAGCCCGATGCGCCAGCCAAATCCCTCGTTGAGCATCTGCCCGATCGGCGCCGACAGCAGCGCGCCGAGCGAGCCCGCACCGGAGACGATGCCGAGCACGGTCGAGCGCACCGTTGCGGGCACCGCGCGTGCCGCCACGGACATCGCGATCGCAGCCGCAGTGCAGGCGAGCGAGGTGCCGATCAGCACGCCGGCGCCGATCATGATGGCGACAAGACCGTTCGCGGTCGCCATCAGGATGAGGCCCACGATGTACATCAAGGCGCCCACGATCATGATCGGGCGAAAACCGTAGCGCGTGGTCATCGCACCGGCGAGCGGCTGGAGGAAGCCCCAGGCGAGGTTCTGCACGGCGAGTGCCAGCGTGAAGTCCGACACCGAGAGGTGAATGTCGTGTGTCAGCGGCTGCATGAAGATGCCGAGCGATTGCCGCAGCCCCATGCTCAGCGTCAGCATGATCGAGGCGCCGATCAGGATCGGCAATGTCGGACGCAGGACCTGCAACAGGGGCATTGTTGTTCTCCCTCATGGGCACGGCGCGCGTGCCGGCGTCTGCAATTCGCGCTGATTTTGGGTACACAGACCTGTGTAATTAGTCTATAGAAGGGTTGCACTGTCAAGCCAAGAGAAGCTCAAGAGAAGCTCAACAGGACTTATCCGGCCGCATGGCTCCCCCGCCCGCCCCACAGACGATGAAAGAGCGGATCCTCGAGACCGCCGATAAGCTGTTCTATCTGCAAGGCATTCGCGCCATCGGCGTCGACACCATCGCGGCCGAGATCGGCATCTCCAAGCGGACGCTCTACAACCACTTCCCGTCCAAGGACGCGCTGATCGCCGCCTATCTGGAACGCCGCTTCGTAGCTCAGCGCCCCTCCGACAAGCCGCCGGCCGAGCAGATTCTCGGCACCTTCGATTCGCTGGAGCGGCGCTTTTCGGCCAAGGATTTTCGCGGCTGCCCGTTCGTGAATGCAGTCGCCGAGCTCGGCCCCTCCGACCGCGCCGTGAAGAAGATCGCCATCGCCTTCAAGGAAAGCCGCCGCGTCTGGTTTCGCGAGCGGTTGAACGAGCTTGGCGTTGCGGATGCCGACGCGCTCGCAACGCAGCTCGTGCTGCTGGTCGACGGCTCGATTGCGCAAGACCTCGTCCGCGACGATCCCGCCATGGCGCGTGCGGCGAAGGAAGCGGCGAAGGTGCTGCTGCGGAACGCGGGGGTTGATGTGGGTGGTGCGCCGATAGCAAAGGGACGCAAGCCCGCGCCGCAATAATCGCCGTCGCCGTACCTTTCGGTGTCATCACCCGCGAAGGCGGATGATCCAGTATTCCAGAGACAGTGAGGGTTGATCCGAGAAGCTGCGGCGTACTGGATTCCCCGCCTTCGCGGGGAATGACAGCGGAGCTTGTGGGACTAGCGGCTACTCCAGACTACGCCTCACGCCGCCTGCGACACCACGCGATTCCGTCCGTCGTGCTTGGCGCGGTAGAGGGCGGTATCCGCGCGCTTGAGGACGTCGGCCACCGCCTCGCCCTTCTGCTCCAGCGTGGTGAGCCCGATCGAGATCGTGACCTCGATGCGCTTGGTGCCCTTGTGGACGGCAAACGGTTCGCCCGCGATCGAGCGGCGCAGGCGTTCGGCGACCATGCCGGCGACGTGGAGATCGGTTTCCGGCATCACGATGACGAACTCCTCGCCGCCGTAGCGGCAGGCGAGATCGATGCCGCGAATCGACTTGCGCACGCGCACCGCGAACTCGCGCAGCACGTCGTCGCCGGCGTCGTGGCCGTAATTGTCGTTGATCGACTTGAAATAGTCGATGTCGAGGATCATCAGCGCCAGCGGCTTGCCGCGCGTGGATGCCTGCTCGGCCAGCGTCGCCAGATGGCTCTCCATGTAGCGACGATTGTGCAGGCCGGTGAGCGCATCGGTGATCGCCATCTCGATCGAGTTCTGCACGTTGTCGCGCAGATGATCGGTGTAGCGGCGGCGGCGGATCTGGGTGCGGGCGCGCGCCAAGAGCTCAGTCTTGTCGATGGGACGCAGCAGATAGTCGTTGACGCCGATCTCGAGACCACGAAGCAGCCGCGTGGCATTTTCCGCTTCCGCAATCGCCAGGATCGGCACGTGGCGGGTGCGCTCCAGCGAGCGGGCCTGGCTGCAGAGCCGCAGGCCATCGAAATTGTGCAGGTCGAGCGAGACGATCAGCAGGTCGTAATTGCCCTCGGCGGCGTGGAACAGCGCCTCGGTCGGATTGGACTCGACGTCGACGGTGTGCTCGGCGGCGAGGATCGTCGCCAGCCGCTCATAGGACGACTGCCGGTCGTCGACCAGCAGGATGCGGCCGCCCTTGCCTGCATCGGCGATGGCGCTGCGCTCGGGCGCCTGCATGCCGATCTCGAGCGAGGTGATGGCGCGCATGCGCAGCTCGTCCGTCATCATCTTCAGCCGCGTCAGCGAGCGCACGCGCGCGATCAGCACGACGTCGGAAACGGGCTTTGTCAGAAAATCGTCGGCGCCGGCTTCCAGTCCGCGGTTGCGGTCGGCCGGGCTGTCGAGCGCGGTGACCATCACGACGGGAATATGGTGCGTGGCCGGATCGGTCTTGAGGCGGCGGCAGACTTCAAAGCCGTCCATGTCGGGCATCATCACGTCGAGCAGGATGATGTCGCATTCGGCGCGGCGGGCCAGCGCCAGCGCCTCGGTGCCGTTCGAGGCGGTCATCACGTCGAAATATTCGGCGGACAGGCGGGCTTCGAGGAGTTTGACGTTGGCGGGAACGTCGTCGACAACCAGGATACGCGCGGACACTTTGAACTCACTTCCTATCCGATAAAACGCCGGACCGTCTCGATGAATTTGCCGACCGAGATCGGCTTGGACAAATAGGCTTCGCACCCGCCCTCGCGGATGCGCTCTTCGTCGCCCTTCATCGCGAACGCCGTGACCGCGACGACGGGAATGGAGCGCAGCTCCGGATCGTCCTTGATCCAGCGCGTCACCTCGAGCCCCGAGACCTGCGGCAATTGAATATCCATCAGCACCAGGTCGGGCCGCATCTTGCGGACGAGGTCGAGCGCCTCGTAGCCGTTGCTGGTTCCCGAGGTCTGGTAGCCGTGCGCCTCCAACAGGTCGCGGAAGAGCTTCATGTTGAGCTCGTTGTCTTCCACGATCAGGACGGTCTTAGCCATCCCGCCCTCCAGTTGGTCCCAAAGACCGATGCATGTGACGCCTCAGGCGCCGCTTTCCGGCGCTTCGAAAACTGGATTCAAACTAGCCTCAGATTCGCTTGAGTTTCGTTAAACCCGAGGGGCCACTTTCTGCGATGTGGTTTCCAGTTGCTTGTCTGGGGTCGCAAGACTCAGGCACGAGACTCACTCCCAAGACTCGGGCATGATCCAAAGTAGACACTGAAAGTTAATGGAAAGGCAAACCGGGCCCGTGAAAAAGCCTGTTCACAACCCTCGCGAAGTCGCTGAAATCGTTGCGATTCAGGCGCTGTCCTTTGTGGCGGGCGATCCCGAAAGGCTGGGCCTGTTCCTGGCTGAGACAGGGGTCGGCCCGGAGACACTCCGGAACGCCGCCTCGGACCCCAATTTCCTGCTCAGCGTGCTCGATTTCGTGCTGCGCGATGACGACACCGTGAAGGCCTTTGCCAAGGCCTTGGAGCTGCATCCGACCAACGTTGCCGCAGCGCGGCAGGTGCTGGGCGATGCGCTCGGCGACCGGACCTGGGAGCGCGACGTGCCGTGAGCGCCGCCGATCCGGCCGGGCCCCGCTGCTTCTGCCGGGATTGTCTGGCCGATCTGGACATCGGTTTGCAGAATTTCGGCCTGCGGCGCTGTTCCGCCTGCGGATCCCCTCGCCTCGTCCGCCACCGCGCGCTCGCGAGCCTGACCATCGCCCATATCGACTGCGACGCCTTCTATGCAACGGTCGAGAAGCGCGACAATCCTGACATCGCCGACAAGCCCGTCATCATCGGCGGGGGCAGACGCGGCGTGGTGTCGGCCGCCTGCTACATCGCGCGCACCTATGGCGTGCGCTCGGCGATGCCGATGTTCAAGGCCCTGGAAGCCTGTCCGCATGCAATCGTGATCCCGCCCGACATGGCGAAATACGTCCGGGTCGGGCGCGAGGTGCGACAGGCCATGCAGGCGCTGACGCCGCTGGTCGAGCCGCTGTCGATCGACGAGGCCTTTCTCGATCTCTCCGGCACCGAGCGCGTGCACGGCATGATCCCGGCGAAGGTGCTGGCACGCTTTGCCCGAGACGTCGAGCGCGATGTCGGCATCTCCGTCTCGGTCGGCCTGTCCTGCAACAAGTTTTTGGCCAAGATCGCCTCCGATCTCGACAAGCCGCGCGGCTTTGCTGCGCTCGATCAGGAGGGAGCGCGCACGATGCTGGCTTCGAGGCCGGTCGGCTTCATCTTCGGCGTGGGACCGGCGACGCAGGAGCGCCTGGTCCAGCGCGGCTTCCGCCTCATCGCCGACCTGCAGAAGGCCGACGAGATCGAGCTGATGCGGCAGTTTCCGAGCGACGGCCGCAGGCTGTGGCGGCTCGCCCGCGGCATCGACGATCGCCGTGTCGAGGCCGATCGCGGCGCCAAGACGATTTCGAGCGAAACCACATTCGAGACCGACATCCGCGATTTCGCCTCGCTGGAAAAGATCCTGTGGCGGCTGTGCGAGAAGACGTCGTCGCGGCTCAAGAGCAGCGAGCTTGCCGGCTCGACCGTCACGCTGAAATTGAAGACGGCCGATTTCCGCCAGCGCACGCGCTCGCAGTCGATCGCAGCGCCGACGCAGCTCGCCGCAAAGATCTTTTCGATCTGCCGCGAGATGTTGGCGAAAGAGATCGACGGCACCGCCTTCCGCCTGATGGGCGCCGGCGTCAGCGCACTGCGCGAAGGCTCCCCCGCCGACGACACCGACATGCTCGACCGCCGCGCCGCGCATGCCGAGCGCGCGGTGGACAGCCTGCGCAAGAAGTTCGGCAGCGCCGCCGTCATTCGGGGCATCGCATATGACGGCCCGGAGAAAGCGCAGGAATGATGGCAAAGTGCATCCACATCGTCATTGCGAGCGCAGCGAAGCAATCCAGACTGTCACCGCGGAAAGATTCTGGATTGCTTCGCTGCGCTCGCAATGACGGGATACGGCGGGCCCCGTTCCCGAGAGACAAACGGCTGTGACAGGTGAACGCGATCTCAGCGTGCTACTGAAACACATGAAACCGGAGCTGCAGCCGGGCACCTTCGTGTTCTGCACCATCGCGGCAAACGAGGGCATTCCAGCAGGGCTCAATCCGCTGCTGATGTTCCGCGAGCAGGAAGGGACGACGCTGGTCATCCTGCGTGACGAGGCGCAAGCGGCAGGACTAAGCTACGCATTCGCCTCGCGCCTGATCACCCTGACGGTTCACTCCGCGCTCGATGCGGTCGGCTTTCTCGCCGCCATCACGGCCCGGCTCGCCGAATCCAGCATCAGCGCCAATGCAGTTTCGGCCTTCCACCACGACCATCTCTTCGTGCCGACCGACCGGGCCGACGACGCAATGATGCTGCTGCAAGAGATGTCAGTCCGAAGGATGGGTTGAGCCCTTGCGAAACCCATCTCTTCCCGCTCACCGCTCTCCGAAATCGTTGCCATCATCAGACTGATCGCCCGTTACCAACAAACAAGCGCGATGGGTTTCGCAAACGCTCAACCCATCTACGGGCTACGGGCTTTTCGAAAATGCCAGCATGGCAGAGTGCCACTGTTTTGCCCGACGCGTCAAATGGAATTCGCTAAATGCGAAATTTGTACTGGCATTGAATTGCGGTCCCCTTGCACCGCCCGCCTACTGTGCATGGGGTTGTTTTTCATTTTTTGCGGGGAGCGTGAGCCGGCGGCGCTCAGCATCAATCCGCGACTGCGATCGCTTCGATCTCGATCAGCCACTCCGGCGCCGCAAGCGCGGAGACGCCGACGAGCGTCGAGGCCGGCGGCTCCATGCCTTCGAAGAAAGCCGAGCGGGCCTTGCCGATGATCGGGCGCAGCTCCGGCTTGTAGCCGACGACGAAGGTCGTGATCTTGACGATGTTGGCATAGCTCGCGCCGGCTGCCTTCAACGCATGGCCGAGATTCTGCATCACCTGCGTGGTCTGTGCGGCAAGATCGCCCTCGCCGACGATCCGCCCTTCCTCGTCCACCGACACCTGGCCGGAGATGTAGATCGTGCGCGCGCCGGAGGCGGTGACGACGTGGGAATAAGCGGGATTGTGGTGCAGGCCGCTGGGGCGCAGATGGTCGAGCTTGGGCATGGTGCTGGCTCCCGGAGTTTGTGGTTGGGAGGGAGCGTAACCGGAGATGGCATTGAGGGCTAGCCCGTCATTGCGAGGAGCTCTTGCGACGAAGCAATCCAGAATCTTTCCGCCGAGAGATTCTGGATTGCTTCGCTGCGCTCGCAATGACGAAGGAGAGAGCGCGGGGCCCCTCAATTACAGGGCTTGCTGTCCTTGACGTCGAACTTGCCCATCGCGCCGGAAATGACAAAGTCGTTGTAGTCGAGCACGAGCTGGCGGGAGACGCCGTTTTCGTAGAGCTCGAACGACATCGCATAAACCGGCGTCTGCTCGCCTTCCTTCTGCTGGACGTCGCGGTCGAAATAGCTGACGGTCACCGGCCAGCGCTTCAGCGTTTTCATGTGCTCGTCCGACGTCGAAGGATCTGGCGAAGCAGTGCGGTCGGCAGGGATCGCCTGACCGATCACGGTCAGCGTGTTGTAGACCTTCTGGCCATCGTCGGAGCCGTCATAGACGGAGAGCTCGAGCAGCGATTTGCCGTCCTTAGCGGCGGCAATGATGTGCTGGATCTGCTCGGTCGGAAACACGATCTTGCCGTCGAGGGTGAAATTCTTCGGCGCCGGCAACTTCAGCTTGACGTTGATGTGGTCGCCGTCGCGCTCCGCCGAGCCGTCGACCAGGCCGGCCTCGGTCTCGTTCATCCGCGTCTCGATCTTGAAGCGGTAGCTTTTCCCTGTGGCGTCCTCCCAGGAATTGGAGCGGAGATCGCTGAGCGTGACCTTGCCCTCGCCGCTGTCGAGCTCGGAGACCTGGCGGAATTCGGACGTGTAGCCTTCGCAAGCACTTCCGGCGAAATTGTAGAGGATGCGGCCGCGCGCGCTGTTGATGGAATTGGAGCGCGATTTGACCAGGCTCAGATCATAGAGCGCCTGGTGTGCGAGGAACGGACCGTTCGCGGCATGCGCGCTGCCACCGGCGCCGACGGCGGCCATCGCGAGCGCCATCAGACCGAATGAAGTCCGGAAAAGGTGCACCATGTCTGTTCCCTGGGGACGCGCAGATTCGACACTTTAATGACCGTTCCATTGCGTCGCAACTGCGGCGGTTTCACGTAAAGTTGCGCCTCTCCGTTGAACCTCCTGACCTGCCTCGGGAAAATCCAGTTCACCCCGGCGTCCCGTCGCCCTATCGGCTTGCTTGCATGTGGCGGCATGATGGGCGAAACAGGGCGCGCCCGGCGGTCACCAGACCCGCCGGAGCGGATGATTTTTCAGACATCGAGGTCGAGACATGGCGGGCACGGTCGAGCAGAAACTGGCGGAACAGGGCATCAAGCTGCACGAGGCCCCCACTCCCGTCGCCAATTACGTGCCGTTCGTGCGCACCGGCAATCTGCTGTTCGTCTCCGGCCAGGTCTGCTTCGATCCCGCCGGCAAGCTGATCGCCAAGGGCAAGCTGGGCGCTGGCGTCTCGATCGAGGAAGGTGCTGCGGCGGCGCGTGGCTGTGCCGTCAACCTGCTCGCACAGGTCAAGGCGGCGCTTGGCGACCTCGACAAGGTTGTGCGCGTGGTGCGTCTCGGCGGCTTCATCAACTCGGCGCCGGACTTCCTGGACGGGCCAAAGGTTCTCAACGGCGCCTCTGACCTGATGGTCGCGGCCTTCGGTGACAAGGGCCGCCACGCCCGCACCACCGTCGGCGTCGCCTCGCTGCCCGCGGATGCGGCGGTCGAGGTCGAAGGCGTGTTCGAGGTCGCCTGAGGTCGGCATCGTGCGTGCTCCGGATTGGCTGACAGCGCGGCCGGTCGCCCATCGCGGCCTGCATGACATCTCCCGCGGTATCGTCGAGAACATGCCGGGCGCGGTGCAGGCGGCGGTTGCGGGCAATTTCTCGATCGAGGTCGACATCCAGCTCTCCGCCGACGGCGAGGCCATGGTCCACCACGACCACGCGCTTGGCCGCCTCACCGAGGCCACCGGACCGGTGGTGGCAAAGACCGCGGCGGAGCTGAAGGCCATCAGGTTCAGGGATACGCCTGAGCGGATGATGTCGCTCAGCGATCTCTGCGCCATCGTCGCCGGCCGCGTGCCGCTGGTGATCGAGGTGAAGAGCCATTTTGACGGCGACCGCAAGCTGGTGAAGCGGATGGCCGAGGTGCTGGCGTCGTATCAGGGGCAAGCGGTCGGGATGTCCTTCGACCCCGACCAGGTGCTGGCCCTGCGCGAGCTGCTGCCCTCCCGCCCGCGCGGCATCGTCGCGCAGCGGACCTATGAAGACGAGTACTGGGCCTACCTGACGCAAGCGCAGCGCGACAGCATGCTGTACCTCCGCCACGGCTTCCAGACCCAGCCCCACTTCATCGCCTTCAAGGTCGACCACCTGCCGGCGCCCGCCCCCTGGATCGCCCGAAACGTCTTCGGCTGCGCCCTGCTCGGCTGGACCGTGCGCACGCCCGAGCAGCGGGCGCGGGTTGGGCAATATGCCGATCAGATGATCTTTGAGGGCTTCGTGCCGCAGGCTTGATGTTCCCCACCCTTGAAGTCGCTGCTGCAATGCACGATCTTGGGCGCAATGCGATCATCGGACATCACGCTGGAGGCCGTACCGTCCATTGGCGAAGTCTCGCCAGAGGATTGGGACGCCTGCGCCAATCCTGGCAAGGCCTGCAACGGGCATGGCACGGGAACCTCATCCAGGCTTCCAGGCAATTCTTTCGGCCTTTTAAAGCCCGCCTATAACCCATTCGTATCTCACGCGTTTCTTTCCGCCGTTGAGAAATCGGGTTCAGCCACGATCCGCACCGGCTGGGGACCCCGGCATCTGGTGGCCAAGATCAACGACCGTGTCGCCGGCGTCGTGCCCTGCTATCTGAAATCCCATAGTCAAGGCGAGTACGTGTTCGACCGCGGCTGGGCCGACGCCTATGAGCGCGCCGGCGGACGCTATTACCCGAAGCTGCAGGTCTCTGTTCCCTTCACGCCGGCGACGGGGCCGCGGCTCCTGGTCCGCGACGGCGTCGACCACGAGCGGATCACGGAGGCACTGGCGAGCGGGCTGGTGGCGCTGTGCGGCGTCAGCAAAGCCTCCTCGGTGCACGTCACCTTTGCGCGCGAGGCCGAGTGGAAGCTGCTTGCCCAGCACGGCTTCCTCCAGCGCACCGACCAGCAGTTCCACTGGCGCAATGAGGGCTTTGCCACCTTCGACGATTTTCTGGCGACGCTGAACTCGCGCCACCGCAAATCGATCAAGCGCGAGCGACGCGATGCGCTACCCGCCGGCATCACCATCCATTGGCTCACAGGCAAGGACATCACCGAGGACGCCTGGGATGCCTTCTTCGAATTCTACATGGAGACCGGCTCGCGCAAATGGGGCCGTCCCTATCTCACGCGCGAGTTCTTCTCGCTGATCGGCGAGACCATGAGCCAGGACGTGCTGCTGGTGATGGCCCGCCGCAACGAGCGCTGGATCGCGGGCGCGATCAACTTCATCGGTTCGGACGCGCTGTTCGGCCGCAACTGGGGAGCGGTCGAGCATCATCCGTTCCTGCATTTCGAGGTCTGCTACTACCAGGCAATCGATTTCGCCATTAAGCGCGGCCTCACATATGTCGAGGCCGGCGCGCAGGGCGAGCACAAGATCGCGCGCGGCTACCTGCCGCGGACCACCCACTCTGCCCATTTCATCGCCGATCCTGGCCTGCGTCGCGCCATCGACGATTATCTCAAGCGCGAGCGTGCCTATGTCGCCGAGGCCGGACGCGAGCTCGCCGAGCTCGGCCCGTTCCGGAAAGGCATCGACGAGGCGCCTTGACCGTTTGCCATCGCTGGTGACACTAAGCGCAAAACTAAGCTCAAAATTCTTGGGAGCCGCCGCCATGACCGCCTATGATCCGAACAACATCTTCGCAAAGATCCTGCGCGGCGAGTTTCCCTGCCACAAGGTCTACGAGGACGAGCATGTCTTCGCCTTCCTCGACATCATGCCGCGGGTGCCCGGCCACACGCTGGTGATCCCGAAGGCTCCTGCCCGCAACATCCTCGACATCAAGCCCGACGACTATGCTCACGTCGCCCGCGGCACGCACAAGATCGCGGCCGCCGCGATGAAGGCCTTCAAGGCCGATGGCATCACCGTGCAGCAGTTCAACGAGGCCGCCGGCGGCCAGGTGGTGTTTCATCTCCACATGCACGTGATGCCCCGCCACGACGGCGTGGCGATGCTGCCGCCCGCGAGCCGCAAGGAAGACGTCAAGGTGCTGGAAGAGAATGCGATCAAGCTGATCGCGGCGTTGAAGAGCTGATCGTTATTCCGTCTGAAAGTCCCCCGGCTGCGGCGCAGCCAATGGCGTGAACTCGCAGCGATCAGGCTTGATATCGATCAGCGGCGTGTTGTCGAGGCAATCGAGGCCACGCACGAGAATCGTGCCGCCCTCGATGCCGACCAGCTTCACGATCGAGGTGCCGATCGGATTGGGCCGGACCGGCGAGCGCAGCGAAAACGTGCCGCGGGTCTTGTCGTTGTTCTTCGGGCTCTGCAGCACGATGTCGCGGCGCGACTTGTCGAGCCAGTAGAGCACTTCGAGATTGCTGTAGAAATCGACGCCCTTGATCGCGGGCAAGAACGGCTCGAAAATCTCGAGGCGACACACCGGGCCGTCGGCGCGGCCCTGGCGCGGCGTCTCCAGCCGCGAGGTCCAGGGGGTGCGGATGCGACCGATGAAGACGAGGCCGGCATCTTCCGTCGACGGCAGCTCGATGGCGACCTCGCCTTCGCGGAGTTCGTTTTCGCGAACCATATATCCAGTTCCTTGGCTGTTCGCGACGGTTTTAGCCCAACCACCACTTGCCGGCCAGCATGAAGACTTCGCCGGCGACAACGCCTGCGAAGATCGAGCGGCGGGTCAGCAGGAACACAACGAGGCCGGCGCCGACCGCGCCGTAGCGCAAGGCATCCGGCACGCTGGCGAGCGCGCCGGATGGCTCGACCACGATCTGGGCGATGACGCCGGCCAGGATCGCGGTCGCGACCGCCCTCACCCAGACCAGAAGCTCGGAGCCCTCGTCGATACCGCCGCCGAACCACAGGCCCAGCATGCGCCATATCTGGTTGGGAATGACGCCGGCGACGAACAGCAAGAGCAGCGCGTGCCAGTCGCCGATGAGTTGCGGGGCGCTCATGCGCGCACCTCCCGCCACCAATGCACGCCATAGGCAATCGTGCCCGCGGCAAGGCCGCTGACGAGGATGTCGAGGCCGGAGTTCATCTTCGCGGCCAGCGGATAGAGCAGAACCCCAAGCGCGAGCGCGACGACATCGGCGACCTCGCGGCTGTTGCGCGCGGTCGAGAACAGGAAGGATAGCGGCGTCAGCAGCAGGATCGCGGCGCCCAATGTCTGAGTCAGGTTGGCGGCGAGGAAATAGCCGATCGTGTTGGCGGTCAGACATACCGAGACCAGACCGAAGCCAAGTCCGTTCACAAAGGCGATGCGACGCTCGCGCGGCACTTGCGGCAGGAAGCGATGGCATTCGACCCACAACGTCACGGCCGTGAGATGCGCCGCAAAGAACAGCTCACGCCGCTTGGTCGTTGGTGTGCGCATCAGCGGCAGCACGGAGACCACCATCGGAAACAGCCGGATCGCGCTGACAGTGACCGCGATCGCCGACTGGATGACGGTCGCACCCGAACCGAGCGTGGTAATCAAAATGATCTGTGCCGGCCCGGCCCAGACGAACAGTGTCGAGCACAGCGCCCAGAGCAGGCTGAAATGGCTGTCATGGGCGAGCGCGCCGATGCCGAGATAGGTCGCGAACAGCACTAGCGTCAGGATCGTCTGCGTGATTGAACGCAGCCCCCAGGCGAAGGTGCGCCACGGACTTTGCCATTGAGGAGAATTGAGCGGAGGAAACGCCAAGGGACGGCCGGTCGGGGTTGTGGAATCGGGCCTGCATAACGGGCAATGCCGGCGGCCGCGTCAAGGAAACACGCGGCGGGGCTGGCATGCGCGGCGCAATGCTGGCTAGCGCCATGCGATGCCCGGATAGATCAGATCGAGCAAGCCGGTCCACGCCATGATAGCGCACAAGCCCAATATGGCTGCCAGGCAGAGCCGCTCATATGCATTGGCGAAGGCACGCCTGGTAACGATGAAGTAGGCAAGGGCAATCGCGATGAATGGCAGCTTGAGAGCATAAAGCAATCCATGCGGCGCCGACTGAACGATCGATTTGGCTACCGGCAGATCAAAAAACCTGATGTCGACAATGCTGGAGCCGATCTCGCCAACAAGGGTGGCCGCCAAAAGCGCCAAAATAGCGATCGTCCCTATCCAGTAGCGGTGGCAGATTAATCCGAATGCCAACAAGCTCCAGCCGAGGCAGATTGCGACTTTGCTCACCGGGACGGTCCCACTGATCGGATGCCCCTCCAGCTTCGCAGCCCAAAACAGGGCGTTGGCGAAGTCCGAATCCAATGCAAGCCAGAGCACGAAGCTCACCATACAAGCGCATGCCAGAGCAATTCTGTGGATCGTTCCGATGGGATCTCTGTGTGTCGCGCCCCCAATCACCTGCAGCAGCTCCAAAAGGCCCACCCTCCGCGGGGCGTTCGCTCCTTGATTGTCCTTTCACACCGCTGCACCCAGCGCAAGATCAATGCAGGCTATGATCCGCTCTTCGCAAAGCGAAAGCTCCAGCTATCGCCTACCCCGCCACGCCGCGGTTCTTCAGCACGAAGCAAGCCCCGCCCGCTTTCCGGATGCGGTTGCAGAGATCGTCCGCTTCGGGGCGCGTGTCGGTGCCGATGCGCACCTGGTAGAAGGGATGCGAACCGCGGCTGCGCATCACCGAGCTCAACAGGCTGGGATCGCGCTCGCCGATCACGGCGCTGAGGCGCGTGACGGCGCGGGAATACATCGCCAGCGCCTTGTTGCGATCGAAGCCCGCCGCGAGCTGAACGCCCCAGATCCTGGCGGCAGCGAGCTCGACATGCTGCTCGAGCTCGGCCACGAACGGGTTCGGTGCGCGCTTCAACAGCGCCATCAGGTCGCGGCAGCTCGTGGGCGGTGAGCTGGGCGGCCCCTTGCCGGTGCTGCCGGCCTTGGCCCACGCGTCAACCGTCGCGCCGGTGATGGCGTAGACGTAGTTGCGGGTTTGCTCCGGCATGCTACCACTGCCGGCGAGCCATTCCTGCACCCGCCGCGGCCCGGCATTGTAGGCGGCCGCAGCCAAGCCGAGATTGCCGAACTGATTGCGGAGCTCATTCAGGAACTCGGCCGATTTCGGCAGGGCCTGCACCGGATTGAAGGGATTGAGAAGCCCGCGCTCGCTCGCGGTGCCCGGCATGAACTGCGCGATCCCCTGCGCGTGCTCGCCGTTGCGCGTCATCGGGCCCACCGCATCGGCCTGGAAACGGCTTTCCTGCCAAATCACGCGGGCGAAGAATTCCAACGGCAGCTTGGCATCGCGCGCGGCCGCCTCAACGATCAGGCAGATCGATTCCCGCGTGTCGCTCTCGCGGCCATCCGCCGGCATCGCAGGCGGCATCGCCAGCTCTTCGACGCTGGGAACGGCAACGTTGGTCTTTGCGGGTGAGCTGTCCCAAGCCATCGCCTGTGTCGCGGACACAAGCAGTGCGGGGACGATGCGTGATGCAATTCGCGTCAGCCGTGCCCAAGTATCGCCGTGGCGCACGCGGGCGCGGCATGCAACAAGATGATCTGCCATGTCGTGGCGTCGTGCCATGGTTCGACGAGTTGCCAATAAATGCTGACTGACCTGCTTCTCCCAATGCGCTTCCCCGCCAAACGGATCCGCGCGATCCTTGCCCTCGCATTATTGATCCTGTCCGCCGCGCCAGCCATGGCGCAAGTGAACTGGCGGATGACCACCGAATATCCCGAGAACAACATATCCGGGATCGGGCTCAGCACTTTCGCCGATCGCGTGGCCGCGCGCACAAACGGTTTCGTGAGCGTGACCAACGCCTTCGACAATCAGCTGAAGATCAGCTCGGGCGAAATGCCGCGCGCGGCGCTGGACGGCCGGATCGCGGGCGGCGACGCCTTTGCAGGCGCGCTCTCGGGCCTCGACCCCGTGCTCAGCCTCTCGACGCTACCCTTCCTGGTGCAATCGGTCGACATCGCTCGCGCCGCCAATGCGCGCGCACGGCCGCTTTACGAAAAGGCCCTCGCCGCCCACGGCCTCAAGGTGCTCTATCTGACGATCTGGCCTGCGACGGGCCTGTGGTCGGACCGGTCGCTTGCGGGCGCTGACGACCTGCCGAAACTCAATTTGCGGGCTTACGATGCCAATTCCAGCGAGGTGATGAAGGCGGCCGGCGCGAACGCACAGTTCCTGCCGATGGACAAAGCACTTGTCGGCCTGAAGGAGCATCAACTGAACGCGTTCCTCACCTCCGGCGACGGCGGCGCGGGACGCAAGCTGTGGGACTTCCTGCCCTATTTCACGGCCATCAACTACGCGATGCCGGTCTCGATCGCCTTCGTCCACAGCGAGGCATTTGCCGCGCTACCGGAGCCGACGCAGCGCGAGGTGATGGCGGCCGCGGCCGAGACCGAGCAGAGCCAGCTCGCGCTCCTGACCCATCGCACCTCGGAGAATTATGCGCGCATGCGCGACAACGGCGTCAAGATCGCCGAGCCCGCGCCGCCATCCCTCGTCGCGGCGCTCCGAACGGCCGCAACGGGCACGATCACTGCCTGGGAGGCGCAGGCGGGCGCGGATGCCACCGCGATCGTCGAATGGACGAAGCAGCAATGATGCAACGGGTCTTGACTTGATATCCGATCCGACTAGCAACGGAACGGCAATTTCAACGCGAGCCAGCTCCTGATGGCGACAGTCTTCTTCGATCTCGACGGCACCCTGACCGACCCGAAGCCCGGGATCACGCGCTCGATCCAGTACGCCCTCGAGCGGCTGAGCCTCGCAGTGCCGAGCGAGGACGAGCTGACCTGGTGCATCGGTCCGCCGCTGCATTCGAGCCTGAAGAAGCTCACCGGAACCGACGCACTGGCCGACCAGGCGCTAATGCTCTATCGCGACCGCTTCAGCAACATCGGCCTGTTCGAGAACGAGGCCTATGCCGGTATTGTCGACACGCTGACGACGATTGCCGCGACCGGCCAGCGCATGTTCGTTGCGACCAGCAAGCCCGCCGTCTACGCCAACCGCATCGTCGAACATTTTGGCCTAAAACCCTATTTCGAGCGCGTGTTCGGCTCCGAGCTCGACGGCACGCGTGTCGACAAGTGTGACCTGCTCCGCTACGCGCTGGACGAGGCCCGCGTCGATGCAAACAGCGCCATCATGATCGGCGACCGCAGCCATGACGTGGTCGGCGCCCGCACCAACGGAATGACTGCGATCGGCGTGCTCTATGGCTATGGCAGCGAGGCCGAGCTGCGGGACGCCGGCGCGCATCACATCTGCGCCGCGCACCCGGAGCTGCTTGGCCATTGCGTCGCCTAGGCGGTGACTGTCTCGACCGCCGCAAGCATCCCCGTCTTCGGATGGCAGTTCAGATATTCGAAGAACTGCTCATCGACAGTTGCCACCGTGACCTCGTGATAGAGCCGCAACTTCGCTGACGGCCCTAGCGTGGAGAGATATTTCATCGCCGCACCGAAGATTTTCACGTGGGTCGGATGCGATTCCGCCCAGCGCTCCAGCGCAGCGAGACTTTTCCACCAGCTCTGGCCGTAGGATTTTTCACTCGCCTTGCCGTCAGCCGAGAGCACTTGCATGTAGCGGTTGGCATAGCAGCCGATCGCAAGCCCGTCGTCGCGCAGGAAGTCCATGCCCTCACGCAGCACCGGCTCGACATCGTCGAGATAGAGCTTGCGCTCCGACGCCTCCGTATCGCTCCAGTCCTGGCCTGAGCGGATCAGGCACAGGTTGTCGTTCGCCTTCACGCGCAGCCGCGCACCATCACGGATCAATTCCGGATTGCCGCCCGGCGACATCGGGTCGGTCTGCGACAGCGGAATGCGGTCGCGCATGCCGCCCCAATAGGCATGCTCCTGAACCTCGCCGCTCATGCCGTCGGCGATCATCGCGACGCCTTCGGGCCTGCCGAGCGAGGAGAACAGCGTCTCGTGCCGCGCCACCGTGGGACGCAGCACCTCGATGAAGGTGCCGATGCCGTCGCGGTGCTTTCCAGTCCACGCCTCGCGTGCCGGCACAAACCAGACGTCGAAACGCGCGATGTCGTCCCAATAGGCCACCGAGACAATGTTAGCGTGGCCGGCCTGGTCGACATAGTGCGCGCGGTCCCAATGCGAGGGACCACCTTCGCCGGCGAACAGCCCGGCGATTTCTGCGAGCGCTTCCGCCGCAGCCGCCGGCGTCGCCCCGCGATACTGCAGGCCGAAATAGGCCATCACGACGCGGCTCACCGCGGGCCTGTAGCGCGCCACGAACGATGGGTATGGCGGCTGGTAATCCTCCGGCACGCGCTTGTGGCGGGTGCGCTGTGTCTCGAGATGCAGAGGAATTGCGGATTCCATGATCGTGCCTCCCCTTGATCCCGGCGATCAGCTCGCCGCCGCGGCAATGTCCGTGGGCTCAATGGTATCCACCGGCAGCGCGAAATGCTCGACGCGCTTGTACGGCTTCTTGTTGAGCAGCAGCCGCGTGACGTCGGGCCGCGAATAATGCCCGGCGGGATCGGCAGCATTCTTGGCGACGCCGATGGCGCCGAGGTCGATCTCGGCGATCAGCAGCCCCTCCTGGTCTGGCGCCAGCTTGTCGCCAATCTGACTGCCATCCGGGCCATAGATCGCGGCAAAACCGCCGCCCACGTGTAGCAACGCGTTCTTGTCCGGCCGGTCGCAGAGCTCGTCGATCATCGCCTGCGAGACCGTCGCGCAAGGCGCGAGCACGAAGCAGGAGCCCTCCACCGCATAGACGCGCGAGGCGGCGTTGTTGACCTCGGCGCCGAGCGCCGGCGCGAACGGGTCGTATAGTGAGAAGCTCGGCCAGGCCGCGACATGCACCTGCTCGTTCTGGGCGTACATGGCGTATTTCGACAGCGGCTGGAGATGCTCCCAGCAGCACAGCGCGCCGATGCGGCCGATGTCGGGGCGCGCATGGACCGCAAGATCGCTGCCGTCGCCCTCGCCATAGACGGTGCGCTCGGCATGCGTCGGCCGCAATTTGCGGCGCTTTGCAATTGTCTCGCCATCCGGCCCGATCAGCCATTGCGCGAGATAGAGACTGCCGCCGTCGCGCTCGGACAGGCCGATCACGGCCGTGAGCTTGGCCTTACGCACCGCATCGCGCAGCCGCTCGGCTTGCGGGCTGTCATAGGACAGCGAATTGTCGAAATAGCGCTGCACGAAGCCGCGGCCGATCGCCCAGGCCGGCGAGTCCATCCAGATGTGCCAGGGGTAGCCGGGGATGAAGGCCTCCGGAAAGGCGATCAGCTTGGCGCCCTTCTCCGCGGCGTCCCTGATCAGCGCGATCGATTTGTCGATCGAGGCGTCGAGGTCGAGCCAGGCGGGCGCCGCCTGCACCACCGCGACCTTGTATTTTGGATGTTCAATGCCCATTGCCGCCTCCATTGCCGGTTGATCGGAGATCACGTCCGATGCAGTCTATTGAGGCAAGCCGGGCGGCCGCGCGCTCGACCACGGCGGAACAAAAACTCGACTGGAAGGATCGCCGCCCCGGTACGGAACTTGCCTGCGGTCAGGCTGGATCTGCGCCACCATGCGGTTTTGCTGGATGTGAAAGGGAGGCCTGTGAGATGCCAATCCAGTTCACGACAGACGGCAGCCCCGGCTACCGCCGGCTCGCCCTCTGGCAGGACATCGTCTGCGACGTCTTCGTCGGGCTCGACTGCAAGTCGGACCTCGGCAGCGCCTTCCACGGCTCGGTCACGCAAGTCGCGCTCGGCAAGGCCGTTTGCTCCGAGGTCTGCTCAGACCGTCAGCACGTTTTCCGCACGCCCTCGCGCATCGCGCGCTCGGATCAGGATTATGTTCTCGTCGCGCTCGGCCATCGCGGCGATGGCGGCGTGGTGCAGGATGGTCGAGAGACCGTGATTCATCCCGGCGAGTTCGCGCTCTACGACACCACGCGTCCGTATGAGCTGAAGTTCAAGGACAGCTTCTCCCAGACCATCTTCAAGGTGCCGCGCGAGATGTTGCAGCGCCGGCTCGGCGGCACCGAGACACTCACCGCGATCACATTCGGGGCCGACGTACCGCTCGAGCGGCTCGCCTATGACTTCATCTTCCGCCTCTGCCAGAGCGCGGACCGGCTCGCGCCCAACAGCGCCGCCGCCCTCTCCGCGCAAGCCGTCGACCTGCTCGCCATGGCGCTGAGCGAACGGCTCGGCGGGACGTCGCTGCCGTCGTCGACCCATCGTTCCGCTCTGCTCTACCGGCTCAAGGCGCATATCCGCACACGCCTCGCCGACCCCGACCTCTCGCTCGCCGAGACCGCCGCCGCGCTCGGCATCTCCTCGCGCTACATCAACGATCTCCTCGCCGACGAGGACACTTCGTTCCAGCGCCATGTGCTGGCCGAGCGTCTCGCCCAGTGCAAACGCGACCTCGCCTCGCCCGTGCTCGCCCAGCGCCACATCGGCGAGATTGCGTTCGCCTGGGGCTTTAACGATGTCTCGCATTTCGGCCGCGTCTTCCGCGAGCATTTCGGGATGTCACCGCGCGACTTCCGGCACAGTCAGCTGCCGCACTGAGAGCCACTCCGGTCAGCCATCATCGCAAGCCTTCGCATCAGGCGAAGGCAATGCTCGCCAATTCCAGATTGTCAGGTCGTGCAGTCTGCATCAGGTTCGCATGCATGAGGACTCACGCGACGATAAGCGGGTCGGAGCTGTTGCTGGGTGTGATCGCGATCCGGCTCGCGGTGCTGGTCCTGGTGGGCTGGGGCTTGACGCTCCTGCCCCGGCAGGCGCGTGACAGCGAGGCTGCCTGCGTCGCATCGTCAGCAGCCAGGGTCGAAGCGCAACCTCCTGCGACGACGGTCGGTGCGCGCGTCGCAGACGCAACATTTGATGACATGCGTCTGCACGACTAGGCCATTTTCCAAGCAAGGCGGGTATGTGAGCGCGCGATAGGACAACGCAGCTGCTTGCATTACGATCTGCTTCCAAGGCCGCGCCAATCAATCAGCGACCACGAGGAGCAATTCGATGGAACACCGACGCTTGGGCCGGTCCGGCCTCATGGTGCCCGCTTTGAGCCTTGGCACGGGCACGTTCGGCGGCGTTGGCCGTCTCGCGGCCTGGGGGACGACCGACGCCACGGAAGCGCGGCGCCTGCTGGACATTTGTCTCGAGGCCGGCGTGTCGATGTTCGATACCGCCGACGTCTATTCGCTCGGTGAATCCGAGCGGGTCCTCGGTGAAGCCATCAAGGGCCGCCGCGACAAGGTGCTGGTCTCGACCAAGGCCACGTTCCGCTTTGGCGACGGCCCCAACGACATCGGCTCGTCACGCCAGCATCTGCTCGCGGCCGTTGACGGCTCGCTCGGCCGGCTCGGCACCGACTATATCGACCTGTTCCAGCTCCATGCCTTCGACGCCTTCACCCCGCCCGAAGAGGTGCTGAGCACCCTCGATACCCTCGTGCGCGCCGGCAAGATCCGCTATGTCGGTGTCTCGAATTTCTCGGGCTGGCACCTGATGAAGTCGCTTGGCGTTGCCGACAAGCACGGTTTCCCACGCTACGTCGCCAACCAGACCTACTATTCGCTGGTCGGGCGCGATTATGAGTGGGAGCTGATGCCGCTTGGCCTCGATCAGGGGCTCGGCGCCGTGGTCTGGTCACCGCTCGGATGGGGCCGCCTCACCGGAAAGATTCGCCGCGGCCAGCCGAAGCCTGAAGTGAGCCGCCTGCCCCAGACCGCCGATTTCGGGCCGCCCGTACCGGACGAACACGTCTATCGGGTCGTCGAGGCCATCGACGAGGTCGCAAAGGAGACGGGCAAGAGCGTCTCCCAGATCGCGCTGAACTGGCTGCTGCAGCGTCCGACCGTTTCGACGCTGATCATCGGCGCCCGCAACGAAACACAGTTGCGCGAAAATCTCGGCGCGGTCGGATGGTCCTTGACCAAGGACCAGATCGAAGCGCTCGACGCGGCTAGCAAGGTGACGTTGCCCTATCCGTACTGGCACCAGCGGGGGACCTTCTCCGACCGCAATCCGCCGCCGGTGTAGTTGGCTTACCAGCAGCGGCTGGACATCGCGCTGGTGAGCCTGCGAGAGCCTGACCGATCCATGCCCGTGGCAGCGGGAGACCTGCTTCCGGCACAGGAACCGTCCGTGTCCTGCCGGGTTGCGATGCATCGCGCAATTTCCTAATCGGGAGATCATCACGGCTCGAATCAAGCACGCCTCCACCATGTCGTCCGTCCCGATCGAGCATGCCGACGGCCTGCCACAGCCCCAGCGCAATCAGGCGATCCTGACCATTGCGCTCGGCATCACCATGGCCGTCGTCGACAGCGCCATCGCCAATGTCGCGTTGCCGACGATCGCAGCCGACCTGAATGCGAGCCCCGCCTTCTCGATCTGGATCGTCAACGGCTACCAGCTCGCGATCACGATCTCGCTGCTGCCGCTGGCATCGCTCGGCGAGATCGTCGGCTATCGTCGCGTCTATCTGGTCGGACTCGTGCTGTTCACGCTTGCTTCCGCTTTCTGCGCGCTGGCGCATACGCTGCCGCTGCTGACCATCGCGCGCATCATCCAGGGATTTGGTGCGGCCGGCATCATGAGCGTCAACGCGGCGCTGGTTCGCTTTACCTATCCGCGCAACCTGCTCGGCCGCGGCATCGGGCTCAACGCGCTCGTCGTTGCCTTCTCCGCCGCGGTCGGGCCGACGCTCGCCGCCGGCATTCTCGCAGTCGGCAGCTGGCCCTGGCTGTTCGCCATCAACGTTCCGCTCGGCGCGGTCACGCTGGTCCTCGGCCTGCGCAGCCTGCCGCATACGATTCCGGCGAGCCATTCCTTCGACTGGCAGAGCGCGGGGCTCTCGGCGATCACCTTCGGCGTCGGCATCGCCGCGATCGACAGCGTCGGCCACGGCGAGGCGCCGATCACTTGGCTCGTCCAGTTCGCCATCGCGATCGTCGCCGGCGCGTTGCTCATCTATCGCGAGACGCACATGAAGTCGCCGCTGCTGCCGGTCGACCTGTTGCGCATCCCGGTGTTCGGGCTCTCGATTGCGACCTCGATCGCCTCGTTCTGCGGGCAGATGCTGGCCTTCGTCGCGATCCCCTTCTACCTGCAGAGCCGCTTCGGCTACTCGGCCGTGCATATGGGCCTCTTGATCACGCCGTGGCCAATCGCGGTGGCGTTTGCAGCTCCGCTGGCCGGGCGCCTGGTCGAGCACTATCCGGCCGGCCTGCTCGGCGGCATCGGGCTGACGCTGTTCGCCTGTGGCCTCGCAGCACTCGCCGTCCTGCCCGCGAGCCCGGCGCCGCTCGACGTGATCTGGCGGATGGCGCTGGCGGGCGCCGGCTTCGGCCTGTTCCAGACGCCCAACAACCGCACCATGATCGCCGCCGCGCCGCGCCAACGCGCCGGCGGCGCGAGCGGCATGCTGGGCACGGCACGCCTGCTCGGCCAAACCACCGGAGCTGCGCTGGTCGCGCTGTTCCTCGGCCGCTATCCCGTTGAGGGAACCCGGATCGCGCTTTTCACCGGCGTTGGCTTTGCCATGTGCGGCGCGATGCTGAGCATGCTGCGGCTGTCGCCCGCGGGTGCGCGCGGCGCCGAGCATGTCCGCGTCCAGGACGACCAGCGCCTGCGGGGCGAATGACAGGCGTTCATGCACAGGCTCCCGTTGCTCCCAGGCGCAACCTGTGCGTGGCTTAACTATCCAGACCTATGAGGGATTGCTCTCCCGCTCCGGTTGCGCTTCATTTGCGCCGGGACAAGGGGCATTTCATGCGTTCATTTGGAATAGTGGCGCTCAGCGTCATGCTGGGCGGCTGCGCGTCTGTCACGCGCGGCACGACCGAGAACATCAGCATTTCATCGACACCGTCTGGCGTTGAAGCCGTCGTCAGCGGGTTGGAAGTGCCAACGACCTGCACAACGCCGTGCTCCGTGGTCGTCAAGCGGAACGCCGACATCTCCATCGCCTTCCAGAAGGAAGGCTATGAACCGCAGATCGTGCCGCTCGGCCGGGACATCCAGACCGGAGGGGCCGCCGGCTTCGCAGGCAATCTCCTGCTTGGCGGTGTCGTCGGCATGGGCGTCGATGCCGCGACGGGCGCCGCAACCGATCACAAGCCGAATCCGGTCATCGTCACGATGCAGCCGTCCCCCGCGCCCCGCGCGCGGCCGTCCGCCCCAAGGAAACCGCGGCCACCGGCTGCGGCCGCCCCCGAAGCCGGCACCTAGATTCAGGCACCGCCATGCCAACAAAAAGGCCGGCTTTTCAGCCGGCCTTTTCGATTCATGATGCGCCGATCAAGCCTTGACCAGCGGCCCCTTCGAGGTCGGCCCCTTGGAGCCGCCGGGGCCGCCTGGCTTGGACTTGCCCGGCGGGCGCTTGCGGGCGCCGGGCAGCTTTTCCTGCTTCGGCGTGACCGGGCCCTCGACGAACTCGAAGCCGATCTTTTCCTTGGTCTCGTCGGTTTCGTCCTTGACCAGGACGACGCGAACGTGGCCACCGCCCTTGAGCTTGCCGAACAGCACCTCGTCGGCCAGGGGCTTCTTGATGTGCTCCTGGATGACACGGGCCATTGGCCGCGCACCCATCTGCTCGTCATAGCCGTGCTTGACCAGCCAGGCCTTGGCGGGCTCGGACAGCTCGATCGTGACGTCGCGGTCGCCAAGCTGCGCCTCGAGCTGAAGCACGAACTTCTCGACCACAGTGCCGATCACCTCGACGCTGAGATGGCCGAACGAGACGACAGCATCGAGGCGGTTGCGGAATTCCGGCGCGAACTGCCGGTTGATCGCCTCGTGGTCGTCGCCCTCCCGCTTCGAGCGTGTGAAGCCGAACGCCTGCTTGGCGAGATCCGAAGCGCCCGCATTCGTGGTCATGATCAGGATCACGTTGCGGAAGTTGACCTGCTTGCCATTGTGGTCGGTGAGCCGGCCGTGATCCATGATCTGGAGCAGCACGTTGTAAAGGTCAGGGTGTGCCTTCTCGATTTCGTCAAGCAGCACAACGCAATGCGGATGCTGATCGACGCCGTCGGTCAGAAGGCCGCCCTGGTCGAAGCCGACATAGCCCGGAGGCGCGCCGATCAGGCGCGACACCGTGTGCCGCTCCATGTATTCGGACATGTCGAAGCGCAGCAGCTCGACGCCGAGCGACGCCGCGAGCTGCTTGGCCACCTCGGTCTTGCCGACACCGGTCGGACCCGAGAACAGGTAGCAGCCGATCGGCTTCTCCGGCTCGCGCAGGCCCGCGCGTGCGAGCTTGATCGAAGCGGCAAGGGACTCGATCGCCTTGTCCTGGCCGAACACGGTGCGCTTCAGGGTCTGCTCGAGATGCTTGAGCACCTCGGCATCGTCCTTCGACACGCTCTTCGGCGGGATCCGCGCCATCGAGGCGATCGTGGTCTCGATCTCCTTGATGCCGATCGTCTTCTTGCGCTTGTTCTCGGCAACCAGCATCTGCGCCGCACCGGACTCGTCGATCACGTCGATCGCCTTGTCGGGCAGCTTGCGGTCGTGGATGTAGCGCGAGGAGAGCTGCACGGCAGCCTCGATCGCCTCATTGGTGTACTTCAGCCGGTGATAGTCCTCGAAGTACGGCTTGAGGCCCTTGAGGATGGCGATCGCGTCCTCGACCGTCGGCTCGTTGATGTCGATCTTCTGGAAGCGCCGCACCAGCGCGCGGTCCTTCTCGAAGTGCTGACGGTATTCCTTGTAGGTGGTCGAGCCCATGCAGCGGATCGTGCCCGAGGCGAGCGCAGGCTTGAGCAGGTTCGATGCGTCCATCGCGCCGCCCGACGTCGCGCCCGCACCGATCACGGTGTGGATCTCGTCGATGAACAGGATGGCGTTGGGATGCGCCTCGAGCTCCTTCAGCACCTGCTTGAGGCGCTCCTCGAAGTCGCCGCGATAGCGTGTGCCCGCGAGCAGCGTGCCCATGTCGAGCGAGAACACGGTCGCAGCCGCCAGCACCTCCGGCACCTCGCTGTCGACGATGCGCTTGGCAAGGCCCTCCGCGATCGCAGTCTTGCCGACGCCGGCCTCGCCCACGAACAGCGGATTGTTCTTCTGGCGGCGGCACAGCACCTGGATCGCGCGGTTGATCTCGGAATTGCGTCCGATCACCGGATCGATCTTGCCGTCACGCGCCTTCTTGTTGAGGTTGACGCAATACGTATCGAGCGCCTCGCCCTTCTTCTTGGCGTCCTCGGCCCCCTTGGTCTCGGTCTCCTCGTCGACGCCGCGCACCGGCCGCGCCTCGGAGACGCCCGGCCGTTTTGCAATGCCGTGGCTGATGTAGTTGACGGCATCGTAGCGCGTCATGTCCTGCTCCTGCAGGAAGTACGCGGCATGGCTCTCGCGCTCGGCGAAGATCGCGATCAACACGTTCGCACCGGTCACCTCTTCGCGACCGGAGGACTGCACGTGTATCACCGCGCGCTGGATCACGCGCTGGAAACCGGCGGTCGGCTTGGCGTCGTCGGCGCCATCCGTCACCAGATTTTCGAATTCGGTCTCAAGATAATTGACGAGGCTCGTGCGGAGCTTGTCGAGATCGACGCTACAGGCGCGCATGACCGCGGCTGCATCGGAATCATCGATCAGCGAGAGCAGAAGATGCTCGAGCGTCGCGTATTGGTGGTGACGCTCGTTGGCGATCGCCAGTGCACGATGCAGGGATTGTTCAAGGCTTTGGGAAAAAGTCGGCATTCGCGTCCTCTATGGCCCCCACCATCATGATCGCCATCGCCCGGTCAGGCAACAACAACCTTTGTCACATATAGTTATACAAGACCGCGGCAAAAGACCGGTTCCGCGACTCGGTGGGCATTACGCGCCCCACCGCATTCTCAATGCAAAACCCGTTCCGATTTGGGCAAAACTACCCGTTTGGGCAGGATTGGCGTCGGCGCCGATTTTCGCCGGATCATGCAGCGGTATCCGCTGACATCACACACCGCACGAACAGAACCGATCTGGACAGCTCGGGACTCGAACGCGCAGTTACTTCTTTTCCATCACGCATTGCAGCGGATGCTGGTGCTTGCGGGCGAAATCCATCACCTGCGTCACCTTGGTCTCGGCAATCTCGTAGGTGAACACGCCGCACTCGCCGATCCCGTGATGATGGACGTGCAGCATGATCTTGGTCGCGGCCTCGACATCCTTCTGGAAGAACTTCTCCAGCACGTGGACGACGAATTCCATCGGCGTGTAGTCGTCGTTGAGGATCAGCACGCGATAGAGGTTGGGCCGCTTGGTCTTTGGCTTGACCTTGGTGATGACGGACGTGTTCGGACCCGCCGGTCCACCGGAACGGTTCTCATCGTTGCTCATTCGGGGAGCGTGGGCGGCGGCGGCCGCGGACGGATCGAGTCTGGAAGTCACTTGCGGCATGGCTCAGGCGTTCAAATTCCCCACGGAAGCGTATGGCGGCTTGCCGCGCGGTCCCGCACCGGGGAGCCTCGCACGGGCGCGCCGCCCTGTTGGATCGCCGCTTCCAACCGGCCCGGTCGAAGCCGGATCGATTGCAGGGAATATGGGCCCGCCCCCGGCTCGCCGCAAGCGTGCGACGGCCGAGCCGATGTGGCCGCGGCGGTCCCGATTCCCGGTTCGGGCGATCCGGGCCAAGGTTAACCAATCCGGACCGATTTGCCAAAATAATCCGTCCTCGGTTTCACCGACATTAACCAGGAACCCCTTCAGCGGCGGGGGCGCGACCTTTTGCGCGCAATTGGCCCCGGTTTTGTACGGCCAAATTTACCTGGTCTTCAACCGCGCGCCCCGAAATCAGGCAAACCAGAGATTTCGGGGAAAGTCATGTTTCGCCTGCCCGCCGCCCGGTGCATTCGTCGACTCCTGGCTCGCTTTGCCGCCGCCGAGCAAGCCAACGTCGCCGTCATCTTCGCGATCATGCTGTTCCCGACCATCTATTTGTTGGGCATGACGCTCGATTACACCCAGGCCCAACGCCGGCAATCGCAGCTGGACGCCGCTGCCGATGCCGCCGCAATCGCGGCCGTAACGCCGTCGATGATGTCCCAAAGCACGACAGTCGCACAGACGACCGCCACGAATATCTTCAATGCAACGGCAAACGCAATCGCCGGCGGCCTGACGGGGAATCCGATCCTGACGGTCAACGTCGGCAACACCGGCCTGGTGCGCACTGCGACCGTCAGCTACACCGCGAACTCCAGCAACGCCTTCCCGACGTTGCTCGGCGCCCCCGTGTGGCCAATCAGGGGCGCAGCGACGGCCAGCGCCTCCGGCGCGCCGAACATCAACTTCTATCTGCTGCTCGACGACTCGCCATCGATGGGAATTGCAGCGACGTCGGACGATATCACCAAAATGATAGCCGCGACCGCGAGCCAGCCCTCCGGCTCGAGGAGCTGCGCGTTCGCCTGTCATGAAACGCATCCCAATCTCGACAGCGGCGCGAGCGCCTCGACCAAGGACAACCTCAGCATCGCACTCAGCAAGAACATCACGTTGCGCATCGACCTCGTGGCCCAGGCGACCGCAAGTCTCATGCGCACCGCGCAAACCGTACAGGCGGCGCAGAACAACACCTACAGGGCTGCGATCTATACATTCGACTACGGGTTCAACACGGTTTATGCGCCGTCGGGGCTGCCATCCGCCGACCTGTCGAGTGCCGCGACCTCGGCCGCCAACAACATCTCGCTTCTCACCGTCGACCATCAGAACTGCGTCGTTTCGGGGAGCTGCACCACCGACTATGGCACAGACATCGAAAATGCGCTCACGAACGTCAACGGACTCATGCCTCTCCCCGGCGGAGGGTCAAATCAGACCGGGGATACACCTCAGGAAGTGGTGTTCCTCGTCACCGACGGGGTCGATGACAAGATGGTGTCGCTGAGCTCGTCCTGCAGCGGAACGCCGCTTGCCAACGGCTCCAAGTATCGGTGCCAGCAGCCGATCAACACATCGGTATGCACGACGATCAAGAACCGGGGAATTCGCATCGCGGTGCTTTATACCGAGTACCTGCCGCTCACAGGCAACAACTGGTACGATTCCTACATCGCGCCATTCAACAATCCTTCGTCGTCGACCGGACAGATCGCGCAAAACGCGAAGTCCTGCGCGTCGCCCGGCTTGTTCTACGACGTCCAATCAGGCGGCGACATCACCGACGCACTCAAGAAACTGTTCCTGCTGGTCGTGGAAACGGCCCCTCACCTGACGAACTGAGCTAACGTCATGCCCGAGTTGCGAGCCATATCCGGAAAGCGACGCCTTCGCGAGCTGTTCGCAACTTTCCGCAAAGACGAAGACGGCGCGAACGCTGTCGAATTCGCGCTGGTTGCGCCGGTGTTCATCGCGTTGCTGGTTGGAATCATCCAGATCTTCCTGGTCTTCTTTGGCCAGCAGCTGCTTCAGCAGGTCGTGCAGCAGTCGGCGCGCCAGGTCATGACCGGCCAGGTACAGGCAGCCGGCATGACGCAGACCCAATTTTCGACCCTGGTCTGCTCGCAGGTCCGTATCATCTTCAACTGCAACAACTTGATGATCAGCGTTCAGTCGGGGAGCAGCTGGTCGGCGTTGAGCGCGGCTGCACCAACATTAACTTTCAATGCCGATGGCAGTGTCGCCAACAACTGGCCCTACAACCCGGGAGGCCCCAGCGACAAGGTCATCCTGGCGGTGATCTACCAATGGCCGGTCTTCATGGGACCGCTCGGCTTTACCCTTGCAAACCTGCCCAACGGCAATCGCCAGATCACGGCATCCGCCGCTTTCCAGAACGAGCCCTATCAATGACCCGCTTGCCCATGCGCCTGAGGGAATTCCGAGCCGACGAAAATGCCGTGGCAGCCATCGAGCTTGCCATCGTGCTACCGTTCATGCTGCTGCTTTGCATGGGCGGAGTCGAGCTCGGCAACGCGCTCTCGATCAACGTCAAGGTCACGGCTACGGTGCATACCATCGCCGATATCCTGTCGCAGAACAAATGTGTGACGACGAGCGACGTCACCGGCATTCTCAACGCCTCGTCGAAAGTTCTATCACCCTATGACGTCACCAAGGCCTTCGTGACCGTCTCGGAGGTGCAGCCGACCGGCGATAACGTCACAGGCAAGGTGATCTGGAGCCAGTCACTTAACGGCACCGCGAGAACCGCCGGGACGACCATCACCCTGCCAACATCCCTGACGGGGGTGCCGACGACAGCTGGGCTTATCCTTGGTGAGGCGACCTACTTCTATACGCCTAACCTCGGCTACACGATCAGCGGGACAGTTGCGCTCAGCGACAGCTACTACCTGTATCCACGTCAAACGAGCTTTGTCCCTACCATCATAAGCGGGACGACGCCGCCCGTCCCAGGTACCTCATGTCCAACCTCTTGACGTGCCGCCACTCGCAAAAAAAGCCCGGCTGAACCAGCCGGGCTTTTTCGATTCCAGCAATCTTCGAATGCGTTACTGCGCGGCCGGGGTGAACTTCGACACGACCGTCTCGACCGGCTTGAACGCCTGCTTGGCGAGATCGCTGTAGAGGCCGGCGATCTTCTGCGATTCCGCGACGAAGGTCTCGTAGGCGGAGCGGGCGAAATCGGTCTGGGCTTCCATCGCCTTGTCCAGCGACTTCACGCCGGAGAGCTTCTCGACGAAGGACTTGGTGTCTTCGAAAGACTTCTTGGTGTAGTCGCCGTAAGCGCTGGCGATCGCCTGGAGGCCGTGCTGCACCGAGGTCGCGGAAGCGACGCACGTCTCGAAATGCTCTTTCCCGTAGTTCTGAAAGTCTTCAACCTTGAACATCTTGGAATCCTTTTCCCTGGCTCGTGTCCGGAAGCCCCGGCTCCCTGACTCTGCCCACAATTAGTGCAACGCACAAAAAAGTCAAGAATCTTGTGCGACGCACAAAAGTCAATCCAAGTTACGGAGATTCCCTGGGTTTCCTGCAAGGGTTCCTTAAGCTTTTGGAAACCGCGGGCCCCTACCCTGATTCCCTGGACGTGTTCACCTTGCGCAGACGGTCAAAAGCCGTTTGAGAACATCACCTTAGCCAGAATAGCGGCTCAGGTCCAACGTCCCCCGCGGCGAACACCAGCGGAGGGACAGCCTGAGCAGGTAATGATCACGGGTCCGCAGGGCACAATTTCGCCTCACGAGCCGGTGATCAAGTCACAAACGGGGACGGGGTTCCATGCTTCGTAACAACTGGTCTTCCTCGCGCTTGGCGCGGGTCGGCGTTTTCGGGCTTCTCGCGGTCACCACAGCCGTCATCTTCACGACCGATGCCGCCGACGCGCGGCGCTATCGGCGCCACTACGCGCACCACCGTGTGCATCGCGACGTTTCCGAAAGCTACAGCCCGCAATTCGCGTCGATCATCGTCGACGGCAATTCCGGCACAGTGCTCCAGTCGACCAGCCCCGACGGGGTTCGCCATCCGGCCTCGCTCACCAAGATCATGACGCTCTACTTGCTGTTCGAGCGTCTCGAATCCGGCAAGATGAAGCTCGACACCGAGATGCCGGTGTCGCAGCACGCCGCCGATCAGGATCCGACCAAGCTCAATCTGCGTGCCGGCCAGACCATCCGTGTCGAGGACGCGATCAAGGGTCTCGTCACCCGCTCCGCCAACGACGCTGCCGTTGTGATCGCCGAAGCGATCGGCGGCGACGAGGACGATTTCGCCGCGATGATGACGCGCAAGGCGCGCGCGCTCGGCATGACCAAGACTGTCTACCGCAACGCCAACGGCCTTCCCAACGACGAGCAGGTGACGACCGCGCGCGACCAGGCCACGCTCGGCCGCGCCATCCAGGAGCGCTTCCCGCGCTACTACCGCTATTTCTCGACCACGTCGTTCACCTGGCGCGGCGAGCAGATCCGCAACCACAATCACCTGCTCGGCAGTGTCGAGGGTGTGGACGGCATCAAGACCGGTTACACCCGCGCTTCCGGCTTCAACCTCGTGACCTCGATGCGCCGTGGCAACCGCCATCTGATCGGCGTCGTGCTCGGCGGCCGCAGCGGAGGCTCGCGCGATGCCATCATGCGCAACCTGCTCGCGGAAAATCTCGAGAAGGGCGCGACCAACCACACTGTCGTGGCGGTGACCGAGCGCAACAGCGCCGACACCAGCACCGACGTTGCCGACGCTTCGGATACCCCGGCCCGTCCCGCTGCGCCGGTTCAGGTCGCGGCCGCCCCTGCCCCCGAGGCAGCCGCGTCACGACCCGCCTCGCGCCTGTCGGCACTTGCAGCTGCGACCGCCGCGATGCCGCCGGCCCAGCCCAAGCCCGAAGCCAAGCCCATGGAGTCCAAGATCGAGCCCGCACCGCTCACCAACGGGGTGATCTCGAGCCAGCCGCTCGCCCTCATTCCGGGCTCGTCCGAGCCGATGAAGCCGGTCCGGGTCAAGACGGTTCAGGTCAAGGCCGGCGCGGTCAAGGTCGCGTCCGCCGCCCCGACCCAGGTCGCGCCGCAGGTCACCAACACGATTTCGCCCCGCACCGACGTCGCCGAGACCTCCGGCGCCGTCGTCGCCAGGGCCGACATCATCAACAAGCCGGAGCCCGCCCGGGCCGAGGTCACCCGGACCGAGATGCCGCAGCAGCCGGCGGGCTTCGGCACCGGCAACGGCATCCTCGGCGTGCTGCCGGCGGCCACCGCCGCTGCCCCGGCGCCCGCCCCGGTCGCGAGGCTCGCCTCCGCCGATCCGGCGCCGCAGCCGATCCAGACGAGCGCCGCCGCCAAGCCGGTCGCCACCCATAGCGGCTGGATCGTCCAGGTCGGCGCGCTCGAGAGCGAGGGCGAGGCCCAGCAGCGAATTGAAGCCGCGCGCAGCTCGGCCCGCGGCCTGCTCAGCAAGGCCGATCCGTTCACCGAGCCTGTTGTCGCCAGGGACAATCGCAAGCTCTACCGCGCCCGCTTTGCCGGGCTCGAGCGGGACCAGGCCGAAGCGGTGTGCAAGGCGCTGAAGCGCGCCGACATCTCCTGCATGACCGTCCGCAACTGATCTTCCCTACCCCTCCAAGCGAAATGCCCGCGCCCTGCGCGGGCATTCTTGTTTTTGGGAAGCGGTAGCGCTGGAGGCTGTTCCGCGACAACCTCTCGTCAAGACTTTACGGTTAAAACTTTGCTCAAGGGATCGACCACGCCGACAATGGCGGGCATCGGGGCGACGGCAAACAGAGCAAGTGGAGCTCACACGGTACGGGCGTTTGTGGCGTGGTGCCGGAGTTAGCCGTTATGCGTACGAAGCAGAGTATCCTTGGCCTCGTTTACACGGGCAGCGAGGTACGTCGAGCCCCCCTGGTCGGGATGCAGTTTCTTCATGAGGGACTTGTGCGCCCGGCTGATGTCGTCGCGCCCCGCTCCAGGCTGCAAGCCAAGGATCTGATAGGCTTCCTCCGCCGTCATTTTGCCGCTCGACGCCGTGCGGCGCTGCCCCCCTGCCGCGTTGCCCTGCGCGTTCTGACGCCAAGCGGGAAACCGGCGGTCCAGATAGCTTTCAAGTAAGGCCACGCTCTCGGCGTCGAATGCCGGGACCATCGCCAGCAGGCTTGCAAGGTCGAGCTCGTCGAGCTCACGCCCGGCGTGCGGTCCGGCGACGATCTGGCCCGAGAGCTGGCCGGACTCGTGGTCGAGCCGCATGTCCAGGAATTGCGAGCGTACGCGCGAGCTCTGGCCGGACGAGCGCGTCGCGCCGCCGCCGAACAGGCCTCCGATATTCCCGAAGCCCGCATTCGCCAGTGGCGTCCAGCCGAGCAGTCCGGCACCGAATAGCCCAAGCGGAATCGCCACTGCCAATTCGCCGCGCAAGCCGGTGAAGGCAGCGACAGCGAGCGCGACCACGCCGCCCCCGACCTTGATGGTGCGTGCCAGCACCGCCGGATTGGCGGCGCGGAACATCTGGAGCAGCAGATAAATCGTGATAACGGCGACAAGGCCGGCGATCAGGGTCATGGCTGGAATATAGTCGCCCTCTTGTCGAAAAGCATGGCGTCGTTTCGCGCGTCCGCAATTGACAGAAGAGCCTTGGCCACGTTTGTGCAGGGACGCTTGCTGCCGCCTGTCGCCGCACCGCCTCCGCCGCAGGCAGCGCCGGCTTGATCTGCTACTTCATCTGTCCGATCAGCTGCGCCGCACCGCTCGCCGTCTTCGCCAGCTTCAATAGTGCCTCACGGCCGCCAGCGGCATAGGCCGCAGCGGCCCGCAACAATTCGCGCAGCTGCGCCGCCGCGCCCGGATCGAACCGGCACCAGGCGCCGCCGGTCAGGCGCGCGATCTCGCGAAAGGCCTGTTCGGCGAGCGCATCATGGCCTTCCTGAAACAGGAACACCGGCACCTTCAGCATGCCAAGCTCGCCGGCCTTGGCGCAAAGCGCATCGACCTTCTCTTCCATGGCGTCGCCGACGAAGACCACGGCACGCACGCCCGACGCGACCGCCTCGCGCCGCGCGTCGGTCAGCACCCTGCCGATCTGAGTGTCGCCACCGCGGCAATCGATCTTGCTCATCAGCGTCGCAAGCTTGCCGCTGTCCGAAATCCACCCGGTGGCACGGCATTCGTTGAAGCCGCGATAATAGACGAGCCGGATGTCGAGGCTGCCGAGGGAGGCGGCCTCACGAAACATGTCCGCCTGAAGCGCACAGGCCATGTCCCAGGTCGGCTGCCGGCTCATTGTCGCATCCAGCGCGAAGATGAGGCGGCCCTTGGCGCCGGGCGCATGCGGCGACAGTGCACGCGCCTTGGCGACAAAGGCGGCGACGTCCTCCGAAGTCGAGGTCTTTGCCTGCGGCAACGCGCCGTCGCTTTCGGCTCTCGCCGAGACGGCATCGCTATTGCGCGGTTTAATGGGATCGCCGGACATCTGGGGTCGCACTTGGTCTCACACCACCAATGTGGATAGCGCGCCCTGCCCGGTCAATGTGCAAAGCCTCCGCAGGCATAAGCTGGCGGAGGCTTTGAAGCGTGTTTCGAACGATAGTCGGACTGATCAGCTCTTGGCCGGCGACATCAGCGCGACGGGACCCGGCTCGAGCACCTTCGGCGGCGACGACGTGGTATCGACCGGCGCGATTGCGCTGTCAGTGTCGCTCAGGAATTTATCGAGCATACCCTGAATCGAGTTCTTGGCGCCGTCCGGACCGGTGTCACGCATGTCGTTGTGCTGGAAGTCGGTCTTCACGACCTGAATACCGGCCTTCTCGCACTCCTCGTCGGTCGGGATCACGCCCGGATCGGTCTTGAACTGCGGATCCTTGGAGCGGAACGACAGGATCTTGAACTTGCCGGCAGTGACAAAGGGCACGCGGAGATTGTCCAGCGTCACGACTTTCTTGACCTCGTCCGGATACTGCTTGGCGAAATACATCGTGATGTCGCCGCCCATGGAATGGCCGACCATCGTCACCCTGGAATAGTCGGCGTTGGGCTGAACCTTCTTCATTTCCTGCATTGCCAGATGGATATTGGCGACACCACGCAGGATCTGCGGCAGGCGGCCGACATAGATCTCGCCGGGCTTGGTCACCATCGGCGGATCGGTCGGCAAATCATGCTGCGGGCTGACGACGAGGTAGCCGCGCGCGGCGAAGATGTTGGCGAGGAAGCCGTACTCGGTGTTCTTGACGGTGTTGCCGTGATTGATCACGGCGACCGGCATGGTGATCATGCCGGCGTTGGCCTGCATTTCCTTGTCGCGACGGATCGCGATGTCGACAGGCACGGGACGGTTGTCGCGCGAAGCGTCGTAGAAGGTGATGGTCTCGTGCTTGATGGCCCACTTGCTCGCCGTGAAATAGGCGACGCCGCAGAGGGCTCCGACAGAAACCAGAACGGCAATTCCACGCTTCATTTTCGTCCTCAGCCTCAGGTCCTGCGACCTGATCCCTGTTGAAAATCGTGTTATTCGAGGAGCTCTTCGGCCCCTTCGCGCCTATTCCCTAATATATGTCACAGCCGCGTGACAGGAAGGCCAAATATTGTGAACTGGCAGCCCTTTCGTTGTGCGCCGCACACGTTTCTTGGGCATCGCGTTCTTGTACGGCTACGTCAGGGTGTAGGTCACCATCCGACGCAACCCGTCTCGATTGGGTTCGATTTCGCGGTAAACGTGGGATGAAAACGGCCGAACACGACCGCGGTTCCCGCGGGAACTGGCTGTTTTGGCCGGCTGGAAGTAGCCTTATACCGCCTGGATCAGGCGCCGAGGATGTCGTGAACCTCGAGCGGCTTGTCGACCTGGCTGAACCACTCGGCGCGATTTGCCGCACGGCGGCGGCCACGTTCATCGAGCGGCAGCTTGAGCTGGCGGAGCAGGCTCGTCACCTCTTCCCGCGCGGTGAGATGGCCGAGATTGGGCCGCATCCCGAGCGTGGCCTCGTCGATCTCGTCGAGCGCCGTCAGGCCGCGCGGAAAAAACTCGCGATAGACGACGCGCTCGGCGAAGCCGTCGACGTAGCGGAAGCCGAGCCGCAGCGACAGATCCTTCAGCCCCTCGGCGACGAGTTGCTTGTTGCGGGAGCCGAGCATCGACAGGCGGTTGCGCACCACGATCCAGTCGGTGGTCGAGCCGTCGAGCTGGCGGCGCTTGCGCCTGACGTCGCGCACCATCTCCGCGTAATGGCTCTCACCTGTCACCGCGTAATTGGCGGGGTCGACGGTGCCGAGCACGTCGAAATCGAGAAAGCTGTCGTTGATCGGCGTGACCAGCGTATCGGCCATCGAATGGGCCAGCCGCATCAGATAGCTGTCAGTGCCGGGCGTATCGATGACGATGAAGTCGAAGCTGCTCTCGACCGCCGAGACCGCCTCCATGAACTGGAGGAACTCCGAATTCTCGTTCTCGGCGACCTGCATGGTCTCGCCGAGCTTGATGCAGCGATGCATCGGCAGCTCGAGGTCGAGCTTGGTGCGGCGCGCCCAGGCAGAGCGGTTGTTGATGTAGCGGGTGAAGCTTTGCTGGCGGCAGTCGAGATCGATGGTGGCGACGCGCTGGCCGGCTTTCAGGAGCGCAACCGCGATGTGCAGGGCGGTGGTCGATTTGCCGGAGCCGCCCTTTTCATTGCCGAGCACGACGACGTGCGCCGAGCCGGATTGGCTTTGGCTAGCCTGCACAAGCATGGCGATCCTCAACACCCCTAAACAATATCTTCGAGTTGGCCGCGTCTGCGGTCAAGTGAAATGCGTGACAGGATAACGAAATCACAGTGCGCGGGTCTTCATCGTGAATCGTGTCGCGGTGTCGCGTCTGTGATCCGGCCCACAATGGCGCGACATCCGCGTTGCGGGGATGCTGTGCCGCATGTCGATGCATGGCGTCCACGACCGCCGCTTGTTAAGGTTAGCCGCAAGCGCGGCACGCCGCGCCGCCCCCAACGATCCCCGAGTCCTGATGTCACGCAGCCCCTTGATCACCCGCACGGTGCCCGCCCTGCGACGCGCCGTCGACAATCTTCGCAAGCGAAAGGCCACGGTCGCGCTGGTTCCGACCATGGGGGCGCTCCATGACGGGCATGTGTCGCTGGTGCGCCTGGCCAAGCGACGCGCGAGCCGCGTCATTGTGTCGATCTTTGTCAACCCGACCCAGTTCGCCCCGACCGAGGATTTCGGCGCTTATCCGCGGACCTGGAAGGCCGACATCGCCAAGCTTGCGGCCGAGGATGTCGACATCGTCTGGCACCCCGGCGTCGAGGCGATGTATCCGGAGGACTTTGCGACGCGCATCGTGCCTGAGGGACCGGCGCTGGCCGGCCTCGAGGACCGCTTTCGCCCACACTTCTTCGGCGGCGTCGCCACCGTCGTCGGCAAGCTGTTCACGCAATGCCGGCCGGATGTCGCGATCTTCGGCGAGAAGGACTTTCAGCAGCTGCGGGTGGTGACGCAGATGGCGCGCGACCTCGACCTTGGCGTGAAGGTGATCGGCTCCCGCACTGTGCGCGAGCGCGATGGGCTCGCGATGTCGTCGCGCAACGTCTACCTCTCGCTCGAGGAGCGGCAGACCGCCACCGTCCTGTACCGCACCATGAAGGACAGCGCCGGGCGGATCCAGGCCGGCGAAGCCATCGCGAGCGCGATGGCGCGCGGCGCGGAGGCGATCAACGCCGCCGGCTTTGCGCTCGACTATTTCGAGCTCCGTCATGGCGAGACGCTGGCACCTGTCACCTCGCGCAGGGACGGGCCGTTGCGGATTTTGGTCGCAGCCAAGCTCGGCACGACGCGACTGATCGACAATATCGCGGTGCGATAGCCGAGGTTGATCTCAAAATTGACCTAGCGACTACAGCAGTCCGAGATCGCGCAGCTCGCGCCGCATCGGCTCCGGCATCGCCGCGATGGCGCCTGCGGCGGACTTGCCGAGATCCGGCGGCACGGAATCATCGGTGAGATAGCGCCAGCCCTGGAACGGGCGCATCGGCCGCGGCGAGACCGAGATCACTTTCGGCTGCATCACGATCCGGCAGCGCCCGATGCCGTCCTTGTCGCGGAACGGCTCGATGCCGATGATTTTTTCGCGCGCGGCGATCTCGCCCTTGATGACCCAGTAAAGCGATCCGCCCGCGAGAATCTCGGCGTCGCGCTTGGGCACCATGCGGGTGATGTGGATGTGGTGTCGCGGCAGGCCTTTTTTCTTGGCCGTCTGCATCCGCTCGGCGATCCACCCCTTCAATTCCTTGACGGAGTCACAGCCGACGGCAAGCTTGATCAGATGGAGTGGCATGGCCCAGCATTAGCGGGCCAGCCACAGGTTTTCAAAGCCGAACTAGTTGTTATCCGCAGCCGCGGGAGCCGAGCCCGGCGGCGGCGCGAGCGGAACCGGCGGGGCCGCGGGCGCGCGCGCAGCCTTCGGCGCCGGCGGCTTCTTCGCAGCCGGTGCTGCGGCCTGGGCCGAGGTCGCAGCCGGGGCACGTGGTGCCGGCGGCGCAGCGGGTGCCGCCGCCGCATTGGCGGCCGATCCCTGGCGCGTGGCCGCCGTCGGCGGCTCAGGATTCATGATGCTCACCGGCGGCGTCGACGAGGCGCTCGGGAACTCCGCATTGGTCGGTTTGCCCGTGGGCATCGACGGCGGCAGCGCGGCGACCGGGCCCGAGGCCCCCGCCGGCGCCGCGGCGGCATTCCAGGTCGGCGCGTAGCGTGCGACCAGCATGTCGTAGAGGTGGGCGTCCATGTGGGCGGCGACCTGCTGCTGATCGGTCAGCGAGCGGAAGGCGGCGCAATCGAACTGGGTGCAGCCGTCGCGCACGACCAGCACCTGGGCAACGAGGCCGTAGCGATCGCGCTCCAGCGACTTGCGCAGCACCTTCGTGTCCGGTGTCAGGCCCATGTCGGCGGTCGCGACGTCGCCGAGCGCGGTCAGCCGATCGATCCGGGCCGCCGTATAAGCAACGGCGGCAGCCGCCGCGTCAGGCGCACCGAACAGCGCCTTCTCGCAGCCAACGGCCACGGCATCACCGGCGAGATCGTCGAGGCAGGACAGCGCCGGCAGGTTTATATTCGCCATGGCTAGCGCGCGCGCTTCGCTCGGCGCGGCCTGCCCCGCGGGTCCGTAGACGCGCATGGTGGCGGCCACCGCGATGCCGATCGAGAGCAGCGTGATGACGGTCAGCGCACCGTTGGCGACCGATTTCTCGGCCCGCAGCAGCGTGATCAGCAGGATCAATCCGAAGAAGCCGGCAGCCGCCAGCGTCATCCACATCGGAAAGGCCGGCAAGCGCCAGATTTGGTCGAGCGACGAGGCCCATGCCCAGTTCATGCGCGATGTCCCCTCACGCGAGCAAAGAGCGAATGGTCAAGCGAGCACCGCGAGTCGGCAACTGCCCCCCGGCCCAATTTGTCGAGGCGAAGCGGGGCCTTTTGACGGCGGGCGGAGCAAATTCATCCGCGATGTCAATGGTGGTGCCGTCAGCGCGTTACGAGAGCGCGAGCTGGCTTTCCTTGGCGACCCGTTCGAACGCTTCGGTCGAGCTCTTGATCCGGTACTGGCAGTCGTCGCCGTCCGTCGGCAGCAGGCGAATGATCTCGTACGAACCACTCGCAGCCGGGCGCGCGACGTTGCTAGCAGTGAACAATACGCGCGTTCCAATCGAGAATTTGTGCTTCAACACCCTCTCCATTCACTCAAACAACGCCTGCCTCGCCCGTGGTCCCACTGCGAGGCGGCTGGAAGCCCAGTCACTGTATAGCACGCATGCGGCGTTTTTGACCAGCCTCGCGAGCATAGCAAACCTACCAATTTTGAAGTCTTTTCAGGGCGATAACGGGAACAGAGCCGGGCTGCAGACCGCTGGAACCAGGCCTCAGGCGCCATGAGGCAGATGACCCTCCGGGCTTGCCTGATCCACGGCCTTGGGCAGCTCCTGGGCCAGGATCTCGCCCAGCTGGTCGACCGGAATATTGTAGCGCGCGGCAAGCTGCCGGACGGTGTCGTTGCCGAGCACGGCGCGCAGCTGGTCGGCGGAGATCGGCAGGTTCTGCCCGTTGCCGAGCCAGGATTTGACCTGGTCGCCAAAACCCGCCTGCTGGAGCTTTGCGACGATCGCGCCCAGGCCGCCCTGGTTGTTGCTGCCGAGCACCTCGTTCATCACGGCCGGCAGAACGGCGGCGCCGAGCTGGCCAAGCGCGCTGCGCAGCGCGGGATTGTTCTCCAGCGAGTCCAGAATTCCCATAGCGGTCGCCTCTCCATTATTCCCTGTGATTGAGCGCTGCGAGCGGCCATGCCGTCAAGCCGCGCCCATTCACATTTCTAGTGAGCATGATCTTGTCGGAGAACCTGTGTCCACTTCTGCGTCATGCTCGCGATTACACAGTCTCGAATTTTTCGATGACAAGCGTTTCGGCGAGGCCGTCGCGGGTCCATTCCTGGAACGCCGGCATCGCCATCATCGTATCCATGTAGGCCTTGGTCTCCGGTGAGACCTCGATGGCGTAGGTCCGGAAGCGATGCACGACCGGCGCATACATCGCATCCGCCGCGCCGAAGCGGCCGAACAGGAACGGCCCGCCGGCGCCGTAGCGGGTCCGGCACGTGCGCCAGATCTCCTGCACGCGTGCGACGTTGGCGCTGGCGTCCGCCGACAGCGTCACCGGACGCACGGGACGGTGCAGGTTCATGCCGCATTCGTTGCGCAAGGCCATGAAGCCGGAATGCATCTCGGCGCACACTGAACGGGCAAACGCGCGGGCCGCGACGTCATCGGGCCACAGCTTCACTTCCGGATAACGCTCGGCGATGTACTCGATGATGGCAAGCGAATCCCACACCGTGATGTCGCCATCGACCAGCACCGGCACCTTGCCGGCGCGGCTGAAGGACAGGATCTGCTCCTTGTCCTCAGGATTGTCGGTGTAGAGCGGGATTACGGTCTCCACGAACGGGAGGTCGTTGGCGCGCAGCGCAAGCCAGGGACGCATCGACCATGACGAGTAGTTCTTGTTGCCGATCGCGAGCTTGAGCGCTGCCATGTCCTGATCCTTCCGTAAGTCCTCTTATGCGGCTGCTTTTAACGCCATTGCCTGCCGCCAATCAATCGTTGCCGCAACCCAGCATGCGTGGCAATCGTTGCGATCCTCGCGAGGAGAGAGACATGAGCAGGCATTGGGTCGACATCACCGCCGTCGGCTTCTTCATCATCGAATGGCTGGTCTATGCCGCAACCCTCGAGCACTCCGCCTATGGCCGCGACAGCCTGTCGGCGCGGATGAACCGCTACCGCGAGGTCTGGGTCCGCCGCCTGCTCGACCGCGATGCGCGCATGGTCGACATGCAGATCATGGCCTCGCTCCAGAACGGCACCGCCTTCTTCGCCTCCACAAGCCTGTTCGCGCTCGGCGGCGCGCTGGCGCTGCTGCATGCGACCAACGACGCCATCACCATTTTGGGCAAGCTGCCGATCGACCTCAGCACCTCGCCCGCAATGTGGGAGCTGAAATGCGTCGGCCTGGTGCTGATCTGCGTCTACGCCTTCTTCAAGTTCGCCTGGGCCTATCGCCTGTTCAACTATGTCGCGATCCTGTTCGGCGGCATGCCGCCCGCCTCCCAGCGCGGCACGCCGGAGGCCGAGGCCCATGTCAACCGCACCTCGCGCGTGTTCGAATCCGCCGGCCGCCACTTCAATCGCGGCCAGCGCGCCTTCTTCTTCGCGCTCGGCTATCTCGGCTGGTTCGTTAGCCCCTGGGTGCTGTTCGTGACCACGGCGGCCGTGGTGATCGTAACCTGGCGCCGGCAGTTTGCGTCCAGTGCATGGGCGGCGATGGCGCCGGATGTGGTGGTGGACGGTGGGGAGGTACGGAAGCAAGGTCATTGATGCTCTCTCGTCCCGGACGCGCTGCAACGCGTAGCGTTGCTGCACGGAGCCGGGACCCACGCCGCACGGATTGCTCTGAGACATGGGCCCCGGCTCTGCGGCGCACCGTCGAAGAGACGCTGCACTGCGTCCGGGGCACGAGAGCGGAGTCTGTCGCGCGGACCTCTCCCCATCGTCGTTGCGAGCGCAGCGAAGCAATCCAGAATCCCTCCGCGGAAAGACTCTGGATTGCTTCGCTGCGCTCGCAATGACGGAGTATGAGGCAACAGCTTTGCTCTTCCCCCTCGCATTTGAATCGTAGACGCGCCTTCGCGCCCTCGCGGCGCATTTCGCCCGAGCTTTGCCTGGTCACTCCGCCCTCTTGTCCAAGAGGGCGCAGGGAAGGCCGGGTGCTGACCTCGCACCCGCGGTCCGCTGCGCGAAAATGTAGCGCAGGAAAACCGCACAGCAGCATACAGGTGGTGCCAATCACTCGGCCTTCCCTGCGCAGTGGTTTGACGGCTTATGCCGTGCTCTCCCGGGAGCCGAATTCCTTCTGGCCTCCCTCGCCTCGCGGATTAGCGATGCGGTTGACCCGGTTGGGCGCTCCACACCTCCGCAACAGGCTTGACCGTAGCGACGACGGCCAGGACCACACGGTTTTGCCGTACGCATGTTCGCCTGATGCCACAGGGTCTCGCGGCAGTGTGCACACGCGCCGCAAGAATGTTGGCGAGACGAACTGACAGCGCCGCTCATCCACACGCGGTTTCGGGCTCACAGGGACTACCCGCCCTGCCCGCACCTCTCGTGCCGACGCTGCCGCGTCCACCGCAACTCCGGCTCGCAATCAGTGACGACGTACGATCGCCCCTCGAGGATGAGCCGGGATGGGCGATACATACGCCATTTCCGAATTTCGGTAAAGTGGAATATTTTTGCAAAGACGGATTGACAGCCTCTGAGGTGTTTTGCGGTGTTTCGCCCGTCGGTGCGACGCCGAGCCTACGACCCGAAATCCACCGGCGTGAACGACAGGTCCATCACCTTCCATTCCTCGTACTTGTCGACGGGCAGCATCTTGTAGGGCTGGCAAGCCTGCAGCGCGCTCATCGCCGATTCCACGATGGCCACGCCCTTCGCCGACGGCGGCGCCTCGATCAGGATCGGCGGGCGCGCCAGCGTGCCGTCGGTGGCGAGCACCGCCCGCAGCTTGATGCGCACGGCATCGGTCGGCGCGACCCCGGCCGGAAGTTTCGAACAGCTCCTCAAGTGCCGGCGAAGCTCGGCAATGACCTCGGGCGACAATCTGGCGCCGATCGAATCCATGGCATCGCCGCCGTCATCCTTGGGCGCGTCTTTCGGCGCGGGCGGCAATTCGGGCGGCAGGCCCAGCATCACGCCGTATTTGACGGTGACGTCAGGCTCCGGCGCCCGATAGGCTGGCGGCGCGGCCTGCCGCTGCGGTGCCGGCGGTGGCGGCTGAGCCGCCTGAGGCTGAGGCGGCGGCTGTTGCGGCGGCACCTGCGATGGCTGCGGCTGCTTCTGCTGCGGTTCGTGCGAGGCCTGCTTCTGCGGCGATGATTGCGGTGACGCCTTCTCCTTGGCCTGCGCAGGCTTCAGCGCGGCGTCCGGCTTGTCGTTGAGATCCAGCTTCGGCAGCCTCAGCTCGGGGAGCGGCTCCGGCGGCCTCTCCTTGGCCTCCTCTTTAGCCTTTTCCTCAGCCTTTTCCTCTGCCTTGGCCTCCTCCTGCTTCACCTGCTCCGGCGTGACGATATCGACCGCGACAGTCTCGGGCGGCCCGGAATGAAACGGATGGACCTCGCTGATCACGATGATCAGCACCACCAGCGTCAGATGCGCGATGGCTGATGCCGCAATGTCCGTCCGTATGATCTTCCGCAGTTCCATCGCCCGATCTTGGGTTGCCGGCCTGCTCCTAGCATACCGGAACAGCCCCTCAATCCCATTTCGGCGCGAAGCCAAAATCGGTCAGTCGGCCCTTGGGGCTGGCGAGTGCCGCGACCTCCGCCATCTCGTCATCGGAGAGCTCGAAATCGAAGATCTCGATGTTTTCCGACAGACGCTCGACACGCGAAGTTCTGGGAATCGCGGACACATTCTGTTGCACCAGCCAGCGCAGGCAGATCTGTGCCGGTGTCTTGTGATGGGCGCGGCCGATCCCGGCGAGCGTCTGGTCAGCCTTGATGCGGCCCTTCGCGATCGGGCTGTAGGCAACGAGCGCCATCCCATGCCGGTCGCAGGCCGCCCTCACCTTCGCCTGATCCAGATAGGGATGATATTCGACCTGGTTGCAGACGAGCGGCTCGGGTGACAGCGCGACCGCCTGCTCGATCAGCGCCACCGTGAAATTGGAGACACCGATGTGGCGTGTCAGGCCCATGCGCTTGGCGTGCGCCAACGCGCCCAGCGTCTCCTCCAGCGGCACATGCGAATTGGGCCAGTGCAGCAGCACCAGGTCGACGGCGGGAAGCCGCAACCGCACCAGGCTCTCCTTGACCGACCGCTCGAGATCGTGGGGCGCGAAATGGTTGGTCCAGACTTTCGTGGTGACGAAAACGTCGTCGCGGCGGACGCCGGAGGCGCGCAATCCGTCGCCGACCTCGCGCTCATTGTCATAGACCTGGGCGGTGTCGATGTGGCGGTAACCGAGCCGCAGCGCCTGCTCGACCACGCGCGCGCATGTCCGGCCGCTCAGCTCCCAGGTCCCCAGCCCGATCGCCGGAATTTTCGCGCCACGAACAGCATGAGGAATCCTCTCTGTTGCGGCAGCCCCAAGTGTCATCACAGGCATCATTATGGGCCCGGTCCGCCAGAGTGCAACTGAGGACGCCGACCTCGGGGCCGGATCTTCAGCGCAATGCTAACGGGGGGTTCGCGTCAGGCGTTCAGGCTTTGGCGAGCGCCTGGAACACCGTGTCGGGCGCATGCGCGATCACGGCCAGCAGTGCGCGAGCGGGTCCGCGCGGGGCGCGCTTGCCCTGCTCCCAGTTGCGGATGGTCTCGACGGGCACGCCGAGCTTGGCGGCGAACTCCATCTGGGTGAGACAGGCGCGCCGGCGCAAATCGCGCACCGCGGGCGAACCCGCCTCCGCCGGCGGAGGCTCAACCGCAGAGACGACCGGCTGGACAGGAAACTCTTGCCCGTCCCGCAATTCAACCACCCGTCCGTCCGCCTTCAGCCGCAACCGCATGCTCATTCCCCCAAGCGTGAGGGATCATGCGGCAGCACGCTTAAGGTGGGATTAAAGGCGCGGCGCCCGGGATGCGAGAGCGGTACGCCGCCCTCTCCCCGTCATTGCGAGGAGCTCTTGCGACGAAGCAAATCCAGACTGTCGTCGCGGAGGGATTCTGGATTGCTTCGCTGCGCTCGCAATGACGAGCGGAGAGCGCGCGGCGCCCCGGAATGACGGAACGGAGGCGCGACCTATTTCAACCCGAACCACAGCGTGGCGATGCCGAGGAAGGAGAAGAAGCCGACGACATCCGTCACCGTCGTCACGAACGTGCCCGACGCCACCGCCGGATCGGCCCTGACGCGTTCGAGCGCCATCGGGATCAGGATGCCGCCGAGCGCGCCAGCGATGAGGTTGCAGATCATCGCCAGCCCGATGACGATGCCGAGGCCCGGGATCTTGAACCAGGCCACCGCGGCGATACCGGTGATCACAGCAAAGGCAACGCCGTTGATGAGACCGACCAGCGTCTCGCGGATGACCACGCGCCAGGCGTTGGAGGAGCCGAGCTCGCGGGTCGCGAGCGCCCTCACCGCGACCGTCATGGTCTGCGTCGCGGCATTGCCGCCCTGGCTCGCGACGATCGGCGCGAGCACGGCGAGCGCCACCATCTGCTCGAGCTGGCCCTCGAACAGGCCGAGCACGGAGGACGCCAGGAAGGCCGTGGCGAGATTGATCAGCAGCCAGTTGAAGCGGCCGCGCGCGATGGTCAGAAACGTGTCCGAGAGCTCTTCGTCGCTGGTGACACCGCCGAGCGCCTTGAGGTCCTCGTCCGCCTCTTCCTCGATGACGTCGACCACGTCGTCGACGGTGATGACGCCGACCAGGCGGTCCTGGGTGTCGAGCACGGGTGCTGCGACGAGGTTATACTTACCGAACATACGCGCCACCTCCTCCTGGTCCTCCAGGACGGAGACGCGGCGGCGATCCTCGTCGGTCAGCTCGGCAAGCGCCACCGGGCGGCGCGCGCGCAGGAGCACATCCAGCGGAACCGCGCCTTGCCAGTGCTGGTCCTTGTCGACGACGTAGATCTCGTAGAACCGGTCCGGCAGATCGGGCGTATCGCGCATGTAATCGATCGCCTGCCCGACCGTGAAATCCTGCGGCACCGCGATGAACTCGGTCTGCATGCGCCGGCCCGCGGAGTTCTCCGGATACAGCAGGCTGCGCTCGAGCGCGACGCGCTCCCGCAGCGGCAGCTTCTCGAGGATCTCCTCCTGCTCCTCCTGGTCGAGGGTTTCGAGCAGCTCGACCGCATCGTCGGATTCCAGTTCGCGGACGCCCTCGGCGACCGTCTCGGGCAGCAGCTCGTCGAGGATCTCCCCGCGGACGCTCTCGTCAACCTCGTTCAGTGCGGAAAAGTCGAAGTCGCGCCCCGTCAGCTCGACCAGGCGGACACGATCGTCGGGTGCGAGCGCCGCAATGAGATCACCGAGATCGGCCTCGTGCAGATCGGCGACGCAGGCGCGCAGCGCGGCGCTGTCGGCGGCCTCGATCGCATGGGCAATTTCCTCGACGAATTCATGCCGAATCTCGCCGTCTTCATTGCGCATCGGGACGTGGTCGAGTACCAAGGACCCGGTGGAAGCGGCGTCATCCATATGTTCATCCATGGTACGCCTCGCCGTTGACAGGTTGATGGTTTGGGCTGACGGTCAGGCAATACCCACAAGGCAATCGCGAGCGCAATGGCAAAGATGCATCGACCGAAATGGACCTCGATCATTGTGGGCCCGGCTCTCGCCGCCCTCACCGCGATTGGTTCAGTCGAGGCCGCGGACTGCCCGCGGAGCGATGCGCTCGGCACGTCGCGGGTGCTGAGCGTCGATGCCAAGACCACGCCGCGCGTCGGCCTGAAGAGCTTTCCGCAGACGCTGCCGCTCGCAGATCACGAGGTGGTGCTGACCTTCGACGATGGCCCGCGTCCGCCGATGACGTCGAAGGTGCTGGCGGCGCTGGCACAGGAATGCGTGCGCGCGACCTTCTTCCTGGTCGGGCGGAGCGCCGCCGAATATCCTGACCTCGTCAAGCGCATCGCCCGCGAGGGTCACACCATCGGCCATCACACCTGGTCGCATCCGTACATGGCGCGGATCCCGGCCGATGCGGCGAAGTACGAGATCGACCGCGGCATCGCCTCCGACGAGATGGCGCTGCACGGGGTCTCGACGACGACGCCGTCGACGCCGTTCTTCCGCTTCCCCTATTTCGAACAGACGCAAGCCCAGCTCGACCTGCTCCAGTCGCGCGGCATCGTCGTGTTCGGGGCTGATCTCTGGGCCAGCGACTGGAACGACATGACGCCGGAGCAGGAACTCAAGCTGGTCACCGAACGCCTAGCCGCCGCCGGCAAGGGCATCATCCTGTTCCACGATCCCCAGGCGCGTACGGCGGCCATGATGCCGGCCTTCCTCCGGTATTTGCGGGAGAACGGCTTTCACGTGGTTCATTTGGTCCCGGCGGTCACATTACAGAAGAACGCCAACGCGCATTGATGCCGGAATGTCACGGCTGACCGAGATGGGGTGATTTGAGCCCTATTAACACTCCGTTCATGCTACGCCCTGCAAAGATTGAGGGGGACCCCTAGGCGGGGAAAGGTCTTTGCGCCTGAACCGTTTCCTGATGGCTCCGACCTACTATGGCGGCAAACGCAGATGAGGGCAGACCGGGTTCATGATCGGCAGTAGCGTTGTTTTTCGGACGCGACCGTGGACCGTCCTGCTCCTGGGGCTGCTGACCACGGCGTCGCCGGCGGCCTTCGCCGCCGAATGCCCGGGCCATCCGGGCGCGCTCGGCACCTCCCGCACGCTCGTCGTCGATCCGCATGAGCATCCGCGCATCGGCACCATGCAGTACCGCGAGACGCTGCCGCTGAAAGACCACGAGGTGGTGCTGACCTTCGACGACGGTCCGCTGCCGAAGAATTCCAACCAGGTGCTCCAGATCCTCGGCGACGAGTGCATCAAGGCGACCTTCTTCATCATCGGCGAACAGGCCAAGGCGAACCCGGAAGGCGTGCGCAAGCTGGTCGCGGCGGGCCACACTGTCGGCACGCACAGCATGAACCATCCGCTGACCTTCGACCGGATGCCGCTCGACAAGGCCGAGGCGCAGATCAACGGCGGCATCGAGTGGACGTCGGCTCCGATGACCGATCCGTCCAAGCTCGCGCCGTTCTTCCGCATTCCCGGCCTGATGCGCGCCGAGGGCGTCGAAAACCTGCTGATCTCGCGCGGCATCCAGGTCTGGAGCGCCGACTTCCCGGCCGACGACTGGCGCCATATCTCGCCCGATCGCGTCTACCAGCTCGCGATCCAGCGGCTGGAGGCGAAGGGCAAGGGGATCCTGCTGCTGCACGACATCCAGGCGCGCACCGTGGCGGCGCTGCCCAAGATCATCCGCGACCTGAAGGCACGCGGCTATCGCATCGTTCATGTGGTGCCCGCGACCGCCGACCAGCCGGCGACGCCGACCACGGCGGTGGAGTGGCTGCTGCATCCGCCGACGGAAACGACGCCGATCGCGCGCTGGCCTTCCGTGCCGAACTTCGCGTTCACGCAGACCGCGACGCTGCCTGCGCCTGGCCTCGCCGATCTCAACACGCAGACCGGGCACCAACCGCTGGTGTTGCCGCGCAAGACCGTGGCTCAGGCCGATGTCACCGCCACCCTGCCCGCGCCCGGGCGCGATCTCTTCGCGATCCCCGAGGGCTCGGTCGATGTGCTGCTGTCGGCGACCTTATCGCGACGCGCCGCAACGCGGCTCGCGATCGCGGCCGAAGCGCCGCATGCCGGCAAGGGCAAGCCGGCCAAGATGCAGGCACGGCGAACCGCGCATGCTGCACACCCGAAGCACGCGGCCCAAGCCAAGAGCACTTCGCCGCGCCCGACCCGCGTCGCCACCAGCGTGAAGAAGCGCGCCTGAGTAAAAGCCGTTACTGCCGCATGATATTGGCGACGCAGAGCAGCACGATCAGCGCCAGGAAGAACAGGTCCATATAGGACTTGAGCTCGCCGTCACGGCGCAGCCGGGCCACGTCGGCCACGACCTGCTTGCGCGTATTCGTTCCGCCCGAGCCGTCATTGATCGGCGCCTGCAGGCGCTTGGTCTCGGCTTCCAGCTTCTCGATCTTCTGGAAGAAGTAGAACGCGCGCAGCGTCGAGGCCGCGCGCATGCCGCTATAGACCAGCACCAGGATCGCGAGGATCGCCCGGTTCTGGTACTTCTCCATGAAGTTCAGGCTGAAATAGACCAGCGCCATGAACGCGAAGTTGGTCAGGAAGCGGTAGACGAAGCTTAGAAAGACCATGCTGGCTCCAGCCGAGAGAGGTCGCGCGAGGCCCGTCTAGCCCAACTTCGTTTCAACAAAGATACCATCGCCCGCGTGCCGCCGCCTTTTAGCCACGCGCCGCCATAATGCAAGCGAGAGCGCAGCCCCTCGCGGTGTTCCACGCGCCGCGGCTCGATGGAGATTCGGCCGAAGCTACGGTAGACTGCTGCCGCTGCCACACTCGAGGTCAGCGGATTGGGGTCTGCCGATGCCGAAGAAGGGAATCACTGGCCACGACGACTGGGTTCTGACCGAGGCGCTCGCAACCGCGCTGGTGGCGCTGGAGCAGCTCGAGGCCAAGCACCAGCCGTGCGCGCATATGGACGACATCCGCAAGCTGCTGTCGAGCGGCAAGGAGCCGGCCGCGGTGAGCCTGCATCTCGCCCAGGCCAAATGCCGGCTGTTCCCCGACCTCGATCCGCTCGAGATCTACCGCGAATACGGGATCGGCGAGGAATATGGCTAGCCAGGGAGATCTGAGCATCTTCCTCGAGCGATGGCCGGTCATGATGCTCGCGCCAAGCGCGACGGATCAACCATCCTACACTGGGGAGCCTTGCCCGGTGCCCCTCCGACCGCCGCCAGCGCTGTGCGCCAAGTCGGTATATCCCTGTGGATAGCCTGTTGAGGGGTCGCGCCAAATCGCGCGAAACGACCCCGCCAGCTACCGAAGTAGGCTGACGGGGCTTGTGAAACGATCTTTGGCTTGATTTGCCATTCCTCTCGGTTTGGCTTTGTCATTCCGTCGACCGCTCACTGACTGAATAACGAGGCGCGCAGGTTGCCGTTCCTCTGTCGGCGCAATTTTTTCGCCCCCAGCGGCTGCAGGTTTCGACCAGCTCGGCCCCGGCGCCATATCGATGTCGCCAATCATTCCAGGCCTCTTGACCGATCAGTGAGCGAGAAAGCAGCATTTTGGACTGCGTGTCAGCAAGTCGGCCGTGACGCTGCCAAATACCCATTCGCGTAGCCGCGTATGTCCATATGCACCGGTGACCGTCAAATCGGCACCGTGTTGTTCCGCCGCCAGCATGAGTGCGTCCGCCACCGACCGTTCCGCGCGCACACGCGCTTCCGCTTCTGCGCGGACATCATGACGGCCAAGAAACGTCGCAACGTCCGCAACCCTCGCTTTGGCGGCATCGATTTCAGTTTCGTCGACGACTTCGACAACCGATACGAGGTCGGCTCTCTGAAGCAACGGCAGCGCATCGAGACACGCGCGGCGCCCTTCTCGCGCATCCTTCCAGCCGACGACGATGCGCTTCGCCTCCAGGCTCCGTGTTCCGTCTGGGACAACCAGCACCGGTCGGCGAGCGTGCATCAGCACGTCGCCTGGGTCCATTAAGCTGAAAACGCCAAGCTGGGCGGGGGCTCGGCCGAGAACAATGACGTCGGCCGCACGGCTTTCGCGTACCAATACCGCTTCAGGCACCCCAACCACTGAGCGCCATTCAGTTTGCAGGCCGCCGACCGCTGGAGAGTTCCGGAACCCCGCCTCCGCGTTTTTGAGTCCCGTCCGGATGCGCTCCTCTTCTGCCTCCATCTCGGCTGCGATGGCAACCCCGCCGTAGTTATCGACCACTGGTGCCCGCAGCTGAGCTGCGGCTACACCGATCAGCCTGGCGTTAAAGCGACGCGCAACTTGCGCGGCGCATTCAAGGCGGTTGCGCGATGCGTGGTCTGGTTCGATATGAACAAGAATGGATGTTAACATCCGATTTCCCTAAGTAACCTGCCGTTACGCGTACGGCCGGTTCGCTGTCGCCACCCGACGCAGAGCGCTCGAGGCGAGATGCAGAACGAAGGGCCATGATGCGCATGGCGCGGGCTAGATCCGATCACGCAGGCCTTTGACACCCTCGCCCTGGGCGCAGTGCTCGCAACAGAAAAAAGTGCCCGCCTTCTCCAGGCCGTGTCCGACGATACGGATTCCACAATGATCGCAGCTCGGCGCTAGCGCGTGAATGGCGCATTCGAAGCTGTCAAATGTGTGCGCTTTCCCGTTCATCGAGACCTGAAAGGTCTTGTCATAGTCATTGCCGCAGGTTTCACATGTCGCCATGATCTCTCGCCTCCGCCGATGTCGCATATGGACGCTGAAGTCGCCAAATGGCACTTGGTTCCAACAGGTGATGTGGCTGGACGTCCACGGCCGCAATACCTACCCATTCAGCGTATCCAATAATGATGCTTCGGGTCTTCCATTCCCACCCCGGGCAGCTCAAGGATTCTGTCCAATCGGCAGCCGGCAATTCATTGGAACAGCCATCTGGCTGGAGCGTTCGCTGGTCGGGGCGTGCAGTCAGAGGAGACGGACATGAGACGAATGATCCTGACGCTGCTCGCCGGTGCTGGTGCTCTCATAGCGTCGAGCGCTTATGCTGCCGACGAATTTCAAGTCGGAGACGGCTCGCCTTTGCTCCATCAGGCGCGGCTCGTTTGTGACGACGCCGGCCGATGCTGGCACACCAGAGGCGATCGCCGCGTCATCATTGGAAACGACTATTATTACGGTCCGCGGCGATACGACTACTACGATCGTGGCTACTACGACCGGCCGGGTATCGGGGTCTATGGGCCGGGCTTCAGCTTTGGCATCGGCCCGGACTGGTGACCGCGATGCGGCCTTTCGACGGACGGCAAGCCCAAGTGAAGAATCCGGCGGGCCGTCCGTCTCTGCGGAAGGCGTGGTCCCGTTCCAGTTAGGCGGCAGACTGCCCTTGTTGACGACCGGCCGTCCAGAGAGCCCGCACCTCTTCAGGCAATGCATGGCGGACCTTCTCGACCTGATTTGGGTCAAGGTGATGGTTCAAGACCCGGAACGTGGCCTGCGCGGCATCGCCTGCGCCGATCGGCCGCAACGAGCTCAGCTCTGCGGAAATGATCCCGAGAAATTCGGCTGCAGAACGCCAGTCCTTCGGGACTTCACTCGGCCGCCACTGATCGTAGTAGACGCCTCGGACCAGCAACGGGAGCTGGGCACCGAGGTGTGCCGCTAGATTGACCGGGATCCGATCGCGAATGGTTCGGAGCACCGTTCCCAACGCATGCCATGCAAGCTGCCTGTCATGCGGCAGCGACGTCATCATCTCATCCAGCCACGTGTTTGTGAGATGGATCGTTCTGTCAAATACATCGAGGCCTGTTGCACTCATGATTACGTCCTTTTGCTCGAAGACAGCTGAACGGACAACGTCGGTCGTCACCACGGGTTCTCGATTATTGAGAGATTGATACCGGCGCAGCGATGCCGCAATCGATATGCTACTGCCTCCCGGAGCGGTTCGCGCTCAACGCTCGATCGTTCCGGTTCGGCGGATCTTCTTTTGCAGGAGCATCACGCCGTAAAGGAGCGCCTCTGCCGTCGGCGGACAGCCGGGGACGTAGATGTCCACGGGAACAATGCGGTCGCATCCGCGCGTCACCGAATAAGAGTAGTGATAGTATCCCCCGCCATTGGCGCATGATCCCATCGAGATCACATATCGCGGTTCCGGCATCTGGTCGTAGACCTTGCGCAGCGCCGGCGCCATCTTGTTGCACAGCGTGCCGGCCACGATCATGACATCCGATTGCCTTGGGCTCGCACGCGGCGCAAATCCGAACCGCTCTGCGTCATAGTGCGGCATCGCCATTTGCATCATTTCGATCGCGCAGCAGGCGAGCCCGAACGTCATCCACATCAACGAACCGCTTCGCGCCCAGGTGATGAGATCATCGGCCGCGGTGACAAAGAAACCCTTGTCGGCGAGATCGCCCCTGACCGCGCCGAAAAACTCGTCGCTCGTCGGTTTGCCGGTTCCGGGGTCCAGGAGCCCTCTGCCAGCGGGCACGATCAACGGACGGTCCATGCGCGTCTCCTGTGCTGCACTTTCTCATGCAACGTCCAGGCGGCGGTACCGTTCGTTTCGTAAGCAATGTTTCGCGCGAACTGCACCGGACGGTTCGGCGCGGTCCCTCGGACTGCACGCGGCTTGAATTGGTAGCTCGGTTTCCTATATCTGTGTTGGCAGTCGATGAGGATCGCTTCGGTTCTCGCCGCGGCGAGCTTCGACGGATGGTGACGTATGATCGTCCCACAATCCACGTCTGCCCCCAACCCACTTTGGATGAACATCGTGCGGCGTCAGCCGGGCGACTTATGGATGGACATGACAACGTCTGCACTCAGCGGGGCGGTCGAGCCGCGCTTCAGCATCAAAATGCCGCGCAAGTCTCAGATGCGCAAAACCAAGCACGCTGCCCGCAACGGCATCGCGATCAATTCGTCCCGGAATGCTCAAAGACACTACGAGCGCTATCTGGCGCTAGCCCGCGCCGAAGCCTTGAAGGGCGACCGGATTGCTGCGGAGAACTACTTTCAACACGCAGAGCACTATCTGCGATCGATGCGCGAGAACGGCGCCGCCGCTCCTTTGGGTGGCCGCTCGTAGCGGTGGGCTTCGCCACGAGCAACGTGCTTGCAGCCAGCGCGAGCGGCGCTTCCGGATCGCAGTCGTAGACGCTCTCAAATCGCGAACCGCCGTTTGCGTCACCGGCTATAGACGCCGATGAGCTCGGCCTGCCCGAGCATGTGCTTCTCAGCCGACTTCCAGATGTCGGCAACGGACATCTTGGGCGCTCGCGAAAGCGCTTCGACATCCAGCGCCGCCAGCTTGAAGTGGTAGTGATGGGTTCCGTGTCCCTTCGGCGGGGCGGGTCCGTGATAACGCATCTCGCCGAAATCATTGACGCCCTTTCCGAGCCTCTCCGTTTTGGTCTTCGCGCCGTGGCCGATTCCCTCCGGCAGCAGCGTTCGTTCGCCCATGATGTTGTAAAGGCCCCAATGGTGAAACGTGCCGGACGGCGCGTCCGGATCTTCAACGACGAGGGCGAAGCTCTTGGTTCCCGCCGGCGGATCCGACCACTCCAGCGGAGGTGAGAGGTCTTGTTCATCCGCCGTGTATTTTGCGGGAATTCGGTCGCCATCGTGGAACGCAGGGCTTTTCAAGCTGAATGTCATTCGCGCTCTCCTGATTTTTGCACCATCGATCTCTTTGTGCCGAGCGGCTCACAAATGACGGACTACAATCCCGCTATCTCGGAATGCTAGGGAAGACGTTGCGTTCACTCGGCAGCTGGCCCACGGTCACGCTCAACGGGTTCACTTTTCCCTGTCTAAGCGCAGTGACCTGAATCCGAGAGCCCGGCGCCGTCCCGTGGACCTTCTTGGTCAATTCGCTGGCATTCTTGATTTGCTCCCCATTCACCGAGGTAATCACATCCCCGGTCCTTAGCCCCGCCTTCGCCGCGGGACCGTTCTCTTGAACGCCTGCCACGATCGCGCCGTGGAGATCGCTTCCGCCCAGGCTGTCGGCAAGTTCCGCAGTGACCGATTGAACCTCGACACCCATCCAACCGCGCGTCACCGTGCCTTTGTCCTTGAGTTGCGGTAGCACCGTCTTGACGACTTCGGCGGGTATCGCAAACGCGACGCCCACCGAGCCTCCGGAAGGCGAAATGATCATGCTGTTGACGCCGATGACTTTGCCGCTCGTGTCAAAGCTCGGCCCGCCGGAATCGCCCTGGTTGATCGGCGCATCGATCTGGATGAAATCCTGCGCAGAACCAGTCCCGATGTTGCGCTCACGCGCCGAAACAATGCCGGCTGTAACCGAGCCGCCGAGCCCGAACGTATTGCCGGCGGTAAGCACCCAATCACCGGTGCGCGGCGGCTGGTCGGCGAGCTGCACGTAGCTGAAGTCGTTGCGACCGTCGACCTTGATCAAGGCGATGTCGCTCAAGGAATCCCTTCCCACCACTTTCGCGGAATAGGTCTTCTTGTCACTGGTGCGGATCTCCGCCGTGTCACTGGTCTCCACGATGTGACTGTTGGTCACGGCATAGCCGTCAGGCGAAATGAAGAAACCTGATCCGATATTCACCGTGCGTGTCGTTCTTGGAACGGTACCGCGATCGGGGGCATCCGGCGCGGGATTCTCGCTTTGCGGCGAGTCGTCGTCGGGTCGACCGAATTCGAATGATTGGTCGGGCAACGAATTGGGCGTCGCAGCTTTGGAGCTGACCGCTAGCACGGCCGGCACAACTCTTTCGGCGAGATCTGCGAAGTTAGCCGGGCCGGCATTGCTCTCACGGTCCGCGATCTGACGTATGAAGTTCAAGGACACGTCCCCGGATAGGGCCCGTTGTGCGGGATTGACGGCCAGTGCCGGCTCGATAGTCGCAACCGACACGATCGCGGACGCGATCGCACTGCCAATGATGGACGCTCGGCGGCAGATGAAAGGTCGTTTTTCATGAACCATTTCTGCTTCCCTTCCACTGCTTGTCAGTTTTCATCGCGGTTTCCTCTTCGAGAGGTCAGCGATCGATTTCACCGAACACAATGTCCAGCGAGCCGATGATTGCGGAGACGTCCGCCAACAAATGGCCGCGGCTGAGCAAATCCATCGCCTGCAGATGCGCAAACGAGGGTGCGCGGATCTTGCACTTATAGGGCTGGTTCGTGCCATCCGAGATCAGGTAGACGCCGAATTCGCCCTTGGGGGCTTCCACCGCGGCATAGACCTCGCCGGCCGGCACGCGAAACCCTTCCGTATAGAGCTTGAAGTGATGGATCAGGGCCTCCATCGAGCGCTTCATCTCGGAGCGCCGCGGAGGAAAGACCTTGTTGTCCTGCACCGCGACCGGACCCTGTCCGTCGGAAGCGCGCAGCTTTGTGATACACTGTCTCATGATGCGCACTGACTGACGCATTTCTTCCATGCGGACCAGATAACGGTCGTAGCAGTCGCCATTCTTGCCGATCGGAATGTCGAATTCCATTTCCGGATAGCATTCGTAGGGCTGCGCCTTGCGCAGGTCCCAGGCCGCGCCCGAACCGCGCACCATCACGCCGGAAAAGCCCCACTCCCAGGCTTCCTTCAGCGTCACCCTCCCGACGTCGACATTGCGCTGCTTGAAGATGCGATTTGGCGTCAACAGCCGATCCAGGTCGTCCACCACGCGAAGGAACGGATCACAAAAGGCTTCAATGTCGTCAATCAGCTTTGGGGAAAGGTCCTGATGCACGCCGCCGAACCGGAAGTAATTTGCGTGCATGCGCGCGCCGGAGGCACGTTCGTAGAACACCATGAGCTTCTCACGCTCTTCGAAGCCCCACAACGGCGGCGTAAGCGCGCCGACATCCATGGCTTGGGTCGTGATGTTGAGAAGATGCGAGAGCAGACGTCCGATTTCACAGAACAGCACGCGGATCAATTGGCCGCGGCGCGGCACTTCGAGGCCAAGCAGTCTCTCTGCTGCGAGGCAGAACGCATGCTCCTGGTTCATCGGTGCGACATAATCGAGCCGGTCGAAATACCCGATCGCCTGCAGATAGGTCTTGTTTTCAATCAATTTTTCGGTTCCGCGGTGAAGCAGACCGATGTGAGGATCGACCCGTCGGACAACCTCACCGTCAAGTTCCAATACCAGCCGCAGCACACCATGGGCCGCTGGATGCTGCGGTCCGAAATTAATGGTGAAATTACGAAGGCCGCCTTGTTCCATGGGCGAACTCAAGGTTTGTAGGCGCAAAGGCTGTCGGCACAACGACCCGGGTCGACGAGCCTGCACCCTTCGACCCGCGAAGCGCCAAACATCCCCAGGCGTTGGTTGTTCCTAACGCCCCTGTCGGCCGCCAGGCGAGACGGGATGTGCCGCGCGCTTTTTGGAAATCAGGGACGGGATCGCGGTTGATAGAGCCTGAACCTTGCATAGTCAGGCCAGGCCAGACGCAGGAACCGATGGCTAAGGAAAGCGTCGCCAGGACACATCTCGATCATCGTCGCGTCGCGCCTGAGGGCCCGTTCCGACGACCGCGGCTATACGTGGTTGGCGAAGCACCTGGCGCCGAGGAAGTCGCGCAGGGTAGGCCCTTTGTCGGGCCAGCCGGCAGGGCGTTGCGCGAGATGCTAAATGAGGCCGGGATCGCCCCCCAACAGGTGCGTTTGGCAAACGCCATACCTTTTCGACCGATCGCGTATTCGAAAGATCGGAGGCCACGTAACCGCAGCCCAACAATAGAGGAAGTCGATCATTATGGAGCGGCAGTGCTGAGTGACATCCGGCGTTCCAGGCCGGGCGTGATCGTTGCTCTTGGCAGCACCGCGTCTCGCCTGTTTGGCGAATCGCAATCGATCCGCCTAATGCGCAAAGCAAAGCTCCAGTTTGAAGGCTACCCGCTACGCATCACCTTCCACCCGGCCTACGCCCGCCGCTTCGGTGGACGCGACGGCGACGTTTGGCGCCAGGCGGTCGCCGATCTACGCAAAGCCGCTCGCAGGCGTCGGTCTTGATCGCCGCGGAAGGCAATTTCAGCGGTCACGAAGGCAGAGTTCGCTATGTCGACTTCACGGGTGCCGGTCAGTGCGACATTTCTTCTCTGAGCCGTTGGGCACGGCGACTGCTTACTCGTGACGAAGCAATGGTTTCGCGGGATAGTCAACGCCGGCATTTTGAAGACTAAAATAGAGACCGGCATCCGACCAGTTCCTGCATCCGACCCCCTTCCCTCCAGGCTTCCCCTTGAAGAAGGCGCAGCAAAGCGCTACGTTAGACAAAATCCATTTTTGTCTAACATACGGGCGAAATTCCATGGCGAAGGCATCAGCGAAGAAGCGCACACCGCTCCTGGCGAAACAGAGGGGAGCCGCATCCAGCGGGCTTGTCGTGAGCAAGGCACGATTCGAAGCGGTCATGCTGGCGGCGGAACGATCTGGCCTCCTGAATAAAAAAGGCGGCCGTATCGGCGGCAGGGTGAGCCCAGCATTGGTGAGGCAGGCCAAACGGCAGACGGGCATCAAGACGGATACAGACTTGATCGAGTTTGCCCTAGCGACGATAGCGCTTCAGGACAACTTCGCAGATGTGTTCAAGGGGTCTCGCGGCGAGGTCGATCCAAAACTGAAGCTCGGTTTTTGAGGTGACGGAATTCGATTTCGACGCTGCCCGGCGCTGGGCGCGCTTCGACCCGCAAAAGGCGCTGACGCGACGAAGTGACAATGAGCTGCCGTTCGTCAATCCGAACCTAACTGTCGGCCAAGGACTTCTGCTTGATACCTCCGTCTACATCGATCAGATGCAAAATCGTTCGCCTCAGATCTTGGACGAGCTGATCGCTCAGCGACAGGTCAATCACTCGACCATCGCCGTCCAGGAATTGATGCACACGGTCGGCGTATTGAACCCGTCAGACGCGCGAACCGCTGGGGTCATTGAGGTGATTGGCAAGCAGATCAGAGCAATGCCACCACATCGTATCTTTGCGCCGGACACCGAGATTCTCGGACGTGCTGCGCTGTTATCAGGGGTACTCTGCCGCCTCCAAGCCTACGAGAAGGACGGCAAGCTTCGCGCGCTTCAGGATTGCGTGCTATTCCTTCAAGCGCAAAAGCTAGGCCTAGTTGTTCTGACCGCGAACGTCGGCGACTACGACATTCTACTCCAGCTCATTCCAACAGGACGCGCGCTGTTCTATCGTTCGAAATGAAGTCATCTTAGACTAGATCGGCCTGACGCCGTGAAGGTGCGCCGACGACCGTCGCGGAACGCGCTGAAGAGAAGCTATCGGCCTTCATTTCGGGGCGACGCCGTCATTGAAGAATCTCAGCGGGTTGCGCCGGCAGAAGGGTGGCTCTCGGGTAACTTCCTGAAATGAAACATTATATTTCAATGACTTACGCGTTTGATGCGCTCGGAGGATATTGGACTTTCGTGTCCGTTCAACGGCTTAGCTGGTCTTACCTGCCGTAGGGGACCGTTGAAGCGTAACGGTTATTTCCCGCGGCGGTCTTACCTCAACCACTTGTTGCCCCGCAGCTTCGCGACGGCAGTGCAATATATTCGCCGGTCTCACAAAAGTTACATGGAGTGAGTTACCTCCGAAAGTAATCGCAGATGAGGTCGGCGGGTCATGGACACCCTCGAAGATTTTCTCAAGCAGAACTTTGAAGCCTTCCAAAGACCCCGGTCGTGGTACGTCAAAGCGCGCGATCTCTTCAAATCTGCTGGAGTGCTTGCGAGTGAGGAAAGAGCGCTCGTCCTACGCTACGAGACCGCTCTAACAGTAGCTTCCGAGAAACTAAATAAAGGTGACGTGGAGCACGCAGAAATCGAGTGCGATGAACCAAACGTTTTTTCAATTTTTCTTTTGTACGGCTATGCGTTGGAAAACGGCCTGAAGGCGATCATTGTTGATCGCGACCCCTCTCTAATCGGACGCGAGAAGATCTCCGAAAAGATCAGCCAGCATGATCTCGTCTCTCTCGCCGAGCTGGCGTCACTCGCAATGTCTGGCTCAGAACAAGAGCTCCTGAAATGGCTGACGCAGGTAGTGGTCTGGAAGGGCCGGTACAATGCACCTCGCAGACCGGATGCTCTTGGCGTCTTTTGGGCCCTCGACCATCTTACGGGATCTACTTTCGATGCATGCTTGGAGGCGATCGATGGGCTCTTTCGGCGGATCACCGCCGCACTGCCGGCCGCTGCGACCGAGCGTGAACTGTCAATCGGCTTGCAAATTTGACCCCTCGTATTGCCGCATCCAGAATG
>NZ_VSSR01000060.1 GCF_008123515.1 Bradyrhizobium cytisi | reverse complement strand
CCACCCCCCATGGAATCTTCGTCGCATCAGCGCAAAATTGCTGCGCAATTTTGTCGCGAGCTCCTCGCAATGACGGCCGTTGAAGCAGTGACGTGCAAAACCTGGCGCTGCGATCTCCGTCAAAGGCAATGCATCTCCAAGTTGCAAGCCTCACCGCGATTGGCCATGATGTCGTCTGGAATTCTTCGTCGCATCAGCGCAAAATTGCTGCGCAATTTTGTCGCGAGCTCCTCGCAATGACGGCCGTTGAAGCAGTGACGTGCAAAACCTGGCGCTGCGATCTCCGTCAAAGGCAATGCGTCTCCAAGTTGCAAGCCTCACCGCGATTGGCCATGATGTCGTCTGGAATTCTTGGGGCGGATGGCAATGACGGCAGCAACTGGGGTCTCCGGCGCGGCGGAGAGGTCGACGACGGCGCATGTGGTGTGGGCGAGCGCGCTCGGCACTGCGATCGAATGGTACGACTTCCTGATCTACGGCACCGCCGCAGCCCTCGTGCTCAACAAGCTGTTCTTCCCAAGCTTCGATCCCTTTGTCGGCACGCTCGCGGCGTTCTCGACCTACGCGGTCGGCTTCGTGGCGCGGCCGATCGGCGGCGCGATCATCGGGCACTATGGCGACCGGCTCGGACGCAAGACAATGCTGGTCGCGACCATGATCGCGATGGGGCTCGGCACGTTCCTGATCGGCTGCCTGCCGACCTACAGCCAGATCGGCGTCTGGGCGCCGATCCTGCTGGTCATCCTCCGCTTCATCCAGGGCATCGGTCTCGGCGGCGAGTGGAGCGGCGCGGTCGTCATGGTGGCCGAGCATGCCGGCAACCGGCGCGGCTTCTATGGCAGCCTGGTGCAGATCGGCTTTCCCGTCGGCGTCGCCGCCTCCACCGGCATCTTTGGCTTGATGACGCAACTGCCCGAAGCGGACTTCTTGAGCTGGGGCTGGCGCGTGCCGTTCCTGATCAGCATTTTGCTGGTCGGGGTCGGCTTCATCGTGCGGCTCAAGCTCGCGGAGACGCCGCACTTCAAGGAGGTGGTCGAGCGCAAGGAGGTGCTGGCGCAGCCGGTGTGGGACGTGCTTCGCCGCGACTGGCGCAGCTTTCTGCTGGCGGTCGGCATCACGGTGTCGGAGGTCGGGCTCGCTTATCTGCTCACTGTCTTCACTGTGGTCTATGCCACGACCAAGCTCGGCCTGCCGCGTCAGGTGATCCTGAATGCGGTGGTCTATGCCGCGATCGTTGAATTCGCGACGCTGCCGCTCGCCGGCTGGCTGTCCGATATCTTCGGCCGCAAGGCATTGTATCTGGCCGGCGGCGTGTTCTCGGTGGCGCTGGCGTTTCCGCTGTTCTGGTTCCTCGACACCAAAGAGCCGGTGCTGATCACGCTCGCGCTCGTGGTCACGATGACGCTGACGCATGCGCTGCTGTTTGGACCCAAGGCGGCATTCATGCCGGAGCTGTTTCGCACCCAGGTGCGCTACAGCGGTGCTTCGCTGGGTGCCAACGTTGCGGCTGCGATCAGCGGCGGCTTTTCCCCTCTGATCGCGGCCGCGCTGCTTGCTTGGGCCGGATCGTACTGGCCGGTGTCGCTCTACATCATCGCCCTGTCGATCATCACGATCGTCGCGACCTTGATGGCGCCGGAGACCGCGCGCAACTCGCTGAGATCCTGAGAGCGCCTAACGGCAGGCGGGATTCGCGGCTGCTGGAAATACCAGGAAGGTGATGGTCGCCGGCGCAAGCCGGATCGCGCCCGCCGATGCTGCGCGCGGCTCAAGCCCGGGCAGTTCATCATCGGCACTCAGCGCGAGCGTCTTGCCGTTCAGCTGCACGGTCGCGCCTTGCAGCTGTGTCGCATGCAACGTGTAACGCTCGGCCGGATGCGACAGCGTCAGGGCGAATGATGCATGCCGCGATGCGTTGATCGCGAGCACGGACACCGCGCCCCGCAGGCCCGGATGGCAATGCGCATAGAGATGGAGATCCGGCGCGGCGACCAAGCTCGCGTCGAGCACGATCGTTCCCATCAGCCGGTGCCAGAGCAGCGCAGCCCAGTAGTTCGGTCGCGGACGGAACGTCCCTTCGTCGAGCAGGCCGTAGTCGCTGGCGGCCAGCGTGTTGTGCATCACCACCTGGACGCCCGCTCTTGCCAGCCGCCCGAGCTGGTCGAGGTAGCGGAACGCGTCGAGAAACGTCTTGTCCCAGCGATTGCCGCCGCAGGCGGCATCCGCGGTCTCCGTGAGCCAGATCGGCTTGCCCGGCTCGAATCTGTCGCGCAGCGCGCTGTAGATCGCGAGAGTCGCGTCGGTGCGCGCCAGCCATTGCTCGGAAAGCGCCCGCGCCGGATGGTCGCGGCCACCGCAGCGCGGCGAGAGCGTATTGTAGTGGTGATAGGAGAAGCGATCGAGGCCGGGGCCGGACGCGGCAAGCAGGTCGCGGGTGGTGAGGCCCGACCCGGATGGCGATGGCGCGTCGCCGATCGAACCCGGACCCACGATCAGCGTCTCGGGCGCCGCGCGCCGCATCCATTCGCGAAAGGTCCTGAAGTCTCGGCCATAGGCCTTCGCGTCATATCCAGGCGGTGCACCGTTCGTCGCGGCGAGTGTCGGCTCGTTCATGAATTCCACCGCTGCGATGCGGCCACCCAGCGAACGCGCCGTGTCGATCAGGCGCTCCGCCTGATCGGTCTTCCATGCGCCATCCGCCGCGCGGCTGCCCGGGCTGATCGCAAAGGATGTCACGATCTCCGCATCGACCGCGCGGGCGAAGTCGATAACACCACGCCATTGCGCGCGGCCGAGCACGGAATCGAATCCCGGCGGGGGCTTGGCCGGCGCAGGGTCCATGTCGGCAAAGAACGTCGCATTGGCCCAGCTGCCGCTGACGCGCAGATAGGCCGGCGCCAAGGCGGCCGCGAGCTTGCGCAGCCGCGCATTGGCAAGATCGATCGGCGGCCGCGTGCCGTAACGATCCCGCGCATCAAGCGCGCGCATTGTTCGCGGATAGGGCTTCCAGAACCGTCCGCCGGTCACTTCCGTCATCTCGATGTTGTAGGATTGAAAGCGCGCATCGATCGTGCCGATCGACTTCAGTTTCGTCGGCGCAACGGACACATCGCCGGCGCGCGCTGCGCACAATGTTGCGGCACTCAATAGCGCAATCGTTGTTGCGCCTGTTGCGCCAACGAGCCCGCCCGATCGAAGCCATCGCATTGTATGCACGTTCTGACGCCTTCTTATGCGCCGCTGCCAAAACCAAATGCAGCAGCCTGATCCATTAGCCGCATTTATACGGCGAATTTTTACTTCCAATTTTACTTCGCAAAGTTCCGCCCCTAGCCTTGCGCGTAATGATCACATCCGCAGCCGATCAATGGCGATCGGTGCGAGCGTTCACCGTAACCAACGAGGGTTGCCATGTCTGACGGGACTAAGGGGACGTTCACTTCCGATCCGGCGGGAACGGGGGCCAGAACGGACGTCAAGTCGACGAAAAAGCTGAGCCGGCGCACACTCTTGAAGGGTGCGGCGGCCGTTGCGGGCGCAGCCGCAGGATCGGATGCGATCCGCGGATTCCCGACCATCTGGGCGCAGGAGATCAAGGACATCGAGCTGCGCCATGTCGGCGTCTCCTATTCCGTGGTGAAGGCGATCGGCGACCAGGCCGCCAAGGATCTCGGCTTCAAGGTGACGATGCAGAACCTCGACACCTCCGCCGCCATCAACCGCTTCATAAGCCAGCCTAATACGGTCGATATCGCCGATCTCGAGGGCTGGCAGGCCAAGCTCGCCGCCAAGCGCAGCGTGATCCAGGGCATTGAGGTCAAGAAGATCAAGGAGTTCGACAACATCCTGCCGATCTTCACCAAGGGCGAGATCGACGGCCACAAGATCCCGCGCCAGGGCATCTCGCCCTACGAAGCCATGTATATCGCGAAGCCCGATTCAACCGATCTGAACGACGGCGTCACCGAATGGGCGACCTTCCTGCCGCAAGTCTACAACGCCGACTCCATCGGTTACCGCCCCGATCTCGTCGGCCATGAAGTGACCGAATGGAAGGATCTGATCGATCCCAAGTTCAAGGGCAAGGCCGCGATCCTCGACGTGCCCGCGATCGGCATCATGGATGCCGCGCTCTGCTTCGAAAGTGCCGGACTGATCAAGTACGGCAACAAGGGCAACATGACCAAGGAGGAGATCGACTTCACCTGCAACAAGCTGATCGAGCTGAAGAAGCAGGGCCAGTTCCGCGCGACCTGGACCACTTTCGACCAGTCGGTGCAGCTGATGGCCGCAGGCGAAGTGGTGATCCAGTCGATGTGGTCGCCGGCCGTTGCCGCGGTCCGCGTCAAGGAGATCCCCTGCGTTTACGCGCCGGTCAACGTCAAGAACGGCAAGGAAGGCTATCGCGGCTGGTGCAACGGCATGGGCCTGATGAAGCACCTCTCCGGCAAGAAGCTCGACGCCGCCTATGAATATCTCAACTGGTATCTCTCGGGCTGGCAGGGCGGCTTCGTCGGCCGCTACGGCTACTACAGTCCGGTGCCGTCGACGGCGAAGAAGTTCCTGACCGCTGCCGAATGGGACTTCTGGTACGACGGCAAGCCGGCGCCGGAAGTCATCAACGATCCCTATGGCGTCGCGATGGAGAAGGCCGGCACCAAGCGCGACGGCGGCTCGTTCCTCGACCGCGTCAAGAACATCTCGTGCTGGAACACGCTGATGGACGAGGCGGCCTACATGAACAAGCGCTGGAATGACTTCAAGGTGGCCTGAAACCTGCTTTCCCTGACCGGAAGAAGCACCGGCGCCGTCACGCGCCGGTGCGACAAGACCGACTTCGAGGCCTTTGCTGATATGCAGCCCAGTCCAGCTCCATCGCGCTCCAATCTCGCCGGCTGGCTCTATGTCTCGCCACTGGTCCTGGTGCTCGTGCCGTTCTTCGTGGCGCCGATCCTGGTCGTTCTGGCCGCAAGCTTCTTCGCCACCGACGGCTTTGGCGGGCTGACGCCGGGCTTCACGCTCGCAAGCTATGTCGAGGTGCTGCATTCGGCGCTGACGCTGAAACTGTATCTCGCGACCATCAAGTTCACCGTGCTGACCTGGGTCTTCACGCTCATCATCGGCTTCTTCGTCGCCTATTTCCTGGTGTTTCACGTCCGCAACCAGTTGCTGGCGATCGGCCTGTTCCTGTTGTGCACGGTGCCGTTCTGGACCTCGAACATCATCCGGATGATTTCCTGGATCCCGCTGCTCGGCAAGGAAGGACTGATCAATCAGGCGCTGCTGGCGATGGGCGTGATCCATCAGCCCCTCGAAGTGCTGTTGTTCTCCGACCTCGCGGTGGTCATCGCCTATGTCCACCAGCTTACGATCTTCATGATCGTGCCGATCTTCAATTCGATGGCGCGGATCGACAAGAAGCTGATCGAGGCGGCGATCGATGCTGGCGCCAGCCGTTTCGACATCATGCGCCTGATCGTCGTGCCGATGTCCAAGAGCGGCATCGCGCTCGGCACCATCTTCGTGGTGTCAATCGTGATGGGCGACTTCTTCGTGGTCAAGGTGATGTCCGGCGGCGGCTCGGCCTCGGTGGTCAGCGCCTTCTATGAGGATGTTGGCGTGCTGCAATATCCGACCGCGGCGGCGAGCGCCGTGCTGCTGACGCTGGTGCTGGTCGCGATCGTCTCGCTGATCCTGCGCACCGTCGATATCAGGCAGGAGATCACGCGATGAGCGCTGTTCTCGCCGACATGCCCGAGAGGGTCGCACCCGCGACGACCAAGGCGATCGCGCCGAGCAAGGGCGGGCGTCCCTGGACGTTCTACGTGCTGGCGACGCTGTTCGGGCTCTACGTGATCGCGCTCTACGGCCCGATGTTCTGCATCTATGTCCTGTCGTTCCAGGACATTCGCGGCGGACTCGTGTTCCCGATGAAGGGACACTCGCTGCACTGGTTTGTCGACCTCTTCACTCAGGTCCGGACCGGTGACGTCAAGGGCTCGTTCGACCGCTCGATCAAGCTCGCCGTCATCGTCACTGTCATCACGGTGGTGGTCTCGTTTCTCGCCGGGCTCGGCTTCCGCAAGCGCTTTCGCGGCGACACCTTTGTCTTCTACATGATGATCGGCAGCCTGGTGGCCCCCGGCCTGGTGCTCGGCCTCGGCACCGGTCTGCTGTTCCAGGCGCTCGGGCTGAATGCGAGCTGGTACACCTCGGCGCTCGGTGCGCAGCTGTCCTGGACGCTGCCGTTCGGCGTGCTGGTGATGTTCGCGGTGATGTCGCGCTTCGATCACGTCTGGGAGGAGGCGGCCTACGATCTCGGGGCCAGCCGCTGGCAGTCGATCCGGCTGGTGATGATCCCGGTATTGGCGCCCGGCCTCGTCGCGGTCGCGCTGTTCGGGTTCACGCTCTCCTACGACGAGTTCGCGCGCAGCCTCCAGACCGCGGGCTCGCTCAACACGCTGCCATTGGAGATCTGGAGCATGACATTGAACGTCACCTCGCCCTCGCTTTATGCGCTGGGCACGGTGACGACCATCGTCTCCTTTATCGTCATCGGTGCGAGCCTCGGCAGCATCGTGCTGATTCAAAAGAGGCGCGGTAGCAGTGCAAAGGGTTGATTTGGGAATGAAGAACGATCGCGGCGATATTGAACTGGCAGGCGTCTGCAAGAGCTTTGACGGCGTGACCAATGTGGTCGACGGCGTCAATCTCAGGATCGCAGACGGCGCCTATTGCTGCTTCATCGGTCCCTCCGGCTGCGGCAAGACCACGATCCTGCGCATGATCGCGGGCCACGAGGACCCGACCGCGGGCGAGATCGTGATTGGCGGCCAGAACGTCGTCGGCCTCGCGCCGGTGCAGCGGCGCACCGCAATGATGTTCCAGTCCTACGCGCTGTTCCCGCATTTGACGGTCCGCGAGAACATCGCTTTTGCGTTGCGCGTGCGAGGCCAGTCCAAAACCGACCGCCTGCGTGCCGCCGACGCCATGATCGAGAAGGTGCGGCTGACGCAATTCGCAGATCGCCTGCCGGCGCAGCTCTCCGGCGGCCAGCAGCAGCGCGTGGCGTTGGCGCGCGCCGCGATCACCGAGCCGCGCGTGCTGCTGCTCGACGAGCCGCTGTCGGCGCTCGACGAGCAGCTCCGCGTCCAGATGCGCCAGGAATTGCGGCGGATGCAGCAGGAGCTCGGCATCACCTTCATCCACGTCACCCACACCCAGCTCGAGGCGATCGCGCTTGCCGACCTTGTGGTGGTGATGGAGCAGGGCAAGATCAAGCAGGCGGGTGCCGCGCGCGACGTCTACGCCCATCCGCACGATCGTTATGTCGCCGAGTTCATGGGCGGCCAGAACGTGCTCTCCGGCCGGGTCGAAAAGGTCAACGGTGCAAGCTTTACGCTGGCACAGGCCGCGCCTGATGGCATCGAGGTGCCGCTTCAGGCGCGCCCGGCCGTCAGCGTCGGCGACAAGGTCGATATCGCCGTGCGCCGCGACGACGTCGCGCTGGTCAGGCCGGGCAGGGATCTGCCGCCGGGCTGCACCACTTCGCTGCCGAGCCGGGTGCTCGCGATCGAATACCAGGGCTATTTCGTCAAGGTCATGCTCGACACCGTGCCGGACGACGAGTTCGTGGCCTATGTGCCGGAAAAGACCTTCTTCGCAGATCCTTTCACCGTCGGCGATGTCGTCACGGCCACATGGGCCACCGGCAGCGCGCTTCCACTCGCCTAAAGACCCGTCGCGCAGGAGCATGACCTTGCAGATATCCTTCACACTCAACGGCCGGCCCACCACCGTGGACGTCGAACCGGCGACGCTTGTCGCCGAGCTCTTGCGCGAGCAGCTCAATCTCACCGGCACCCATATCGGCTGCGACACCAGCCAGTGCGGCGCCTGCGTCGTCCATCTCGACGGCCTGCCCGTGAAGAGCTGCACGCTGCTGGCGCCCGCGCTCGACGGCGCGACCTTGCTCACCATCGAAGGTCTGCAAGGAGCACCCGGCTCGAACCAGATGCATCCAATGCAGGAGGCGTTTCGCGAGCATCACGGCCTGCAATGCGGCTTCTGCACGCCCGGCATGCTGATGACGGCGATCGCGCTCGCCACCGGGAAACCGGATCTGACCGAGGCCGATGTCCGCCATGGCCTCGAAGGCAATATCTGCCGCTGCACCGGCTACCAGAACATCGTGGTTTCCGTGCTGGCCGGCGCTGCCGCCATGAACGCCGCCAAGGGAGAGTGACCATGGGCAATGTGATCGGGATCGGCGCCTCACCGAAGCGGAAAGAAGACCAGCGCTTCCTCACCGGCCGCGGCAATTACGTCTCCGACATCAAGCGTCCGGGCATGACGGCCGGCGTGTTCGTGCGTTCTCCGCATGGCCATGCCGTGTTGCGGGGCATCGACAAGAGCGCGGCGCTGGCGTCGCCCGGAGTCATCGCGGTCTTGACGGGCGAGGATGTCGCGGCCGATAAGCTGGGCTCTCTGCCCTGCGGCTGGGGCATCTCGGACGCCAAGGGCGTGCCGATGAAGGAGCCGCCATTCCCGATGCTGGCGCAGGGCAAGGTGCGCTTCGTCGGCGACATGGTGGCCTTCGTCATCGCCGAGACGCCGGGGCAGGCCAATGCCGCGGCCGAGCTGCTGACGGTCGATTACGAGGTGCTGCCCTCCGTGGTCGGCGTGCTCGAAGCCGTCAGGCCCGGCGCGCCGCAACTGTTCGACGACGTGCCGAACAACATCTGCTGCGACTGGGAGCTCGGTGACAAGGCCGCGGTCGAAACCGCGTTCCGCAAGGCTGCGCATGTCGCCAAGCTCAGCCTCGTCAACAACCGCCTGATCGGCAACCCGATAGAGCCGCGCGCGGCGATCGCCGAATACGAGCCGGGCACCGATCGCTTCACGCTGTGGACCACCAGCCAGTTCCCGCACGTCGTGCGCTTCCTGATGGGCGCGCTGGTGCTGAACATCCCGCAGCACAAGCTGCGCGTCGTCGCACCCGATGTCGGCGGCGGCTTTGGCGTCAAGCAATTCCACTACGGCGAAGAGGCCGTGATCACCTGGGCCGCCAAGCGCGTGATGCGGCCGATCAAATGGGTCGCAAGCCGCTCGGAAGGCTACGTCTCCGATCGTCACGGCCGCGATCACGTCACCGAAGCCGAGCTGGCGCTGGATGAACACGGAAAGTTCCTGGCGTTCCGCGTCAATACGCTCGCCAATATGGGCGGTTATCTCTCGACTTTCGGACCGAACATCCCGACCAATCTCTATGGTCCGCTGCTCGGCGGCGTCTACACCACGCCCGCAATTTACTGCAACGTGAAGGTGGTCTTCACCAACACCGTGCCGGTCGATGCCTACCGCGGCGCGGGCCGGCCCGAGGCGACCTTCGTGCTGGAGCGCATCGTCGATGTCGCAGCCAGCGAGATGGGCATCGACCGCGTCGAGATTCGCCGGCGCAACATGATCCCGAAGGAGGCCTATCCGTATCAGACGCCGGTGCTGGTGCAGTACGATTCCGGCGATCCGATGGGATGCCTCGACGGCGCGCTCGTCGCCGCCGACGTCAAGAATTTCGGCGTGCGCAAGGCAGCGTCTGCCAGCAAGGGCAAATTCCGCGGGCTCGGCTATTCCACCTATGTCGAGGCGTGCGGCCTTGCGCCGTCGCGCTTCGCAGGAAGGCTCGGCGCACGCGGCGGTCTCTACGAGAGCGCCACGGTGCGCGTGCATCCGACCGGCCAGGTCACGGTCATGATCGGTACGCACAATCACGGCCAGGGCCACGAGACGACGTTTGCGCAGATCGTCTCGGAAAAGCTTGGCGTGTCCTTTGAGAATGTCGACATCGTGTTCGGCGATACCGATCGCGTGCAGTTCGGCATGGGCACCTATGGCTCGCGTTCCCTCGTGGTGGGCGGAGCAGCGTTGTCGAAGGCGACCGACAAGGTGATCGCCAAGGGCAAGAAGATCGCGGCGCATCTGCTGGAGGCCGCTGAAGTCGATATCCAGTTCGAGGCCGGAAACTTCTCAGTCGCGGGTACGGACCGCATCAAGTCGTTCGAGGAGATCGCGGGCGCCGCTTATGTGCCTCACAACTATCCGCTGGAGGTGCTGGAGCCGGGGCTGGAAGAGCAGGCCTATTACGACCCCGTCAACTTCACCTATCCCGGCGGCTGCCACATCGCCGAGGTCGAGGTCGATCCGGAGACGGGCACGGTGACGCTGGTCAATTACACCGCGGTCGACGACGTCGGCACGGTCATCAATCCGATGATCGTCGAGGGCCAGTTGCACGGCGGCATCGTGCAGGGCGTCGGCCAGGCGTTGTTCGAGAACGCGGTCTACGACGAAGGCTCGGGCCAGCTGCTGTCGGGCTCGTTGATGGACTACTGCATGCCGCGAGCCGATCACATGCCGATGATGAAGGTTGCGACCCATTCCACGCTCTGCACGCACACCCCGATGGGCGTGAAGGGCTGCGGCGAGGTCGGCACCATCGGCTCGCCGGCCGCCGTCATCAACGCGGTGGTCGACGCGCTCGCGCATCTCGGCGTCACCCATGTCGACATGCCGGCAACGCCGAACCGGATCTGGCGCCTGCTGCAAAACGCGTCGCTGCCGGTCGCCGCGGAATAGGGAGGACATCAACAATGAAACCATTTGCCTATCACCAGCCCGGCCAAATCCCGGATGCAGCCAAGCTGCTGACCTCGATCGAGGACAGCAAGCTCGTCGCCGGCGGCATGACGCTGATCCCGACGATAAAGCAGCGGCTGGCGAGCCCCGTCGCATTGGTCGATCTGTCAAAGCTCGGGTCTCTCAAAGGCATCACCGACGACGGCGCCACCATCACCATCGGCGCGATGACGCCGCATGCCGTGGTGGCTGCCTCCAGGCTTGTGCAGACGAAAATCCCCGGGCTCGCGGCACTGGCCTCGATGATCGGCGATCCCGCCGTACGCAACCGCGGCACAATTGGCGGCTCGGTCGCCAACAATGATCCTGCGGCGGATTATCCGGCCGGCGTGCTCGGTCTCGGCGCCACCATCGTCTCCAGCACGCGCGATATCGCAGCCGACAAGTTCTTCCTCGGCCTGTTCGAGACTGCGCTCGAAGTAGGCGAGATCATCACTGCGATTCGTTTTCCCGTGCCGCTCAAGGCAGGTTACTCGAAGTTCAAGGCGCCGGCGTCGCGTTATGCGCTGGTCGGCGTATTCGTCGCGAAATTCGCCGATGGTGTCCGCGTCGCCGTAACCGGCGCGGGTCCCGGCGTGTTCCGCGTGCCGCCGATGGAGGTGGCGCTGTCGGAGAATTTTGATCCGTCCGCAATTGCGGCGATCAAGATCGACAACGACGGTCTCACCTCCGATATCCACGCCGAAGCCGATTACCGTGCGCATCTCGTCACGGTGATGGCCAAGCGCGCCGTCGACGCGGCGCTCAGCTAACTCTTTAGGGTTGATGATGACTGATGGTTCCGGCCGAGCGGCCTTCCCGCCGGCGCCGACTGGCCTTGGCGCGCTTTCTGCAACCGAGATCATGGCCGGCTACCGCCGCAAGGCGTTCACCCCGCGTGATGTCGTCGACGACACCATTGCCGCGCTCGAAGCCACGAATGAAGCCTGCAATGCGGTGGTGACACCGATGTACGAGCAGGCGAAGACGGAGGCCGACCGTCTCACCAGGGAGATGCGCGCGGGCGAGGCGAAGGGATCGCTCGCCGGCGTGCCTGTCACGATCAAGGATCTCGTGTTTGTCGCGGGCGTGCCGGCCTATGCCGGCTCACCGATGAACAAGGCGTTCGTGCCCGATGTCGATGCCGCCGTGGTGTCGGCGCTGAAAGCGTCCGGCGCGATCATCACCTGCAAGACCACGACTTGCGAGTCCGGCTACAAGCTGACGGCGGACAGCCCCGTCACCGGCACCACGCGCAACCCCTGGAATCCCGGCCGCACCAGCGGTGGGTCGAGCGGCGGCGCGGCGGCTGGCGTCGCCGCCGGTTGCGGCCCGATCGCGATCGGCACCGACGGCGTCGGCTCGATCCGCGTACCGTCATCGTTCTGCGGCGTGTTCGGGCTGAAGCCGACCTTCGGCCTGGTGCCGCGCTCGCCCGGCTTCTCGCCGCCGTCCTGGGCCTCGCTCGCGCACACCGGCCCGATCACGCGGACGGTCGCGGATGCCGCGCTGGTGCTGGAGATCATCGCTGCTTACGATCCACGCGATCCCGCGAGCCTGCCGGTGTCGCCGCGCTGCTTCGATACGAACGCGGCCTCATTGAACGGCCTCCGCATCGGTGCGAGCGCCGATCTCGGCTACGCCACGATCAACGCTGACGTCCGCGCGGCATTCGGCAAGGCGCTCGCCATTCTCGATTCCTGCGGCGCGCAGGTCACCATGGATGGTCCGGGCCTCGATCCCGGCATTCTCGAGCACACGCTGAAGCCGATCGCCTTCACCGAGCAGGCGGCGGCGGTGGCGACCAAAAGCACGGCCGATCTCGCCAGCTCCGAAGCCGACTATCGCGATGTCGTCAGCGCCGGCCGCCACTACAGCGGCACGGATTATATCGAAGCCAGCTACCGGCGCGGCCAGGCCCGCAATGCGTTCTTGAAATTGTTCGAGCGCGTCGATGCGCTGGTGACTCCGACGGTCGCGGTGACCGCATTCGAGGCCGGCCGGATCGGCGTCGACACGATCGACGGCAGCAAGGTCGATCCGCATCTCGGCTGGTCGCCCTTTACCTGGCCGATCAATCTTGCTGGTCTTCCGGCGGCGACGCTACCCTGCGGCTTCGATCGCGACGGTTTGCCGATCGGCCTTCAGATCGTTGCGCCATGGCTCGACGAGCCGACCATCTTCCGCATTGCGGCGGCGTTCGAAGCGGCGCAGCCTTGGGCTAAGTTCTGGCCCCCGCTGGCCTTGCGCGAACCGGACCGTGCCCACGCGAAGGCTTGAGGCAAATCCGGCCTGGAACTGACCGGCCGTCGTCTTGCCAGCACGTCCCCCCGCGCGCTCGAAATTTTTTCGACCGCCCTCTTGAAACCGACATCCCTTCTTCTAAGTCATTTTTCGCCGCGAGAGCGGTGTGCCGGGTGCCCGAGAGGGCCCGGCGCGGGCGCTGGGCCGGTGTCTTCGGACCCCGTCTGAAAACCCTGTCCTGCGTTCCTTCGTATCCATCTTGCTCTTTGGAGGACTTGGTTATGAGGACCAGCTTTGACTTCGCGCCCCTGTGGCGCTCCACCATCGGCTTCGATCACCTAGCCGACCTCGTCGACAGCACGCTGCGCCAGACGACCGAGGACAACTACCCCCCTTATAACATCGAGCGGTCCGGCGAAGACCACTACCGGATCAGCCTCGCCGTGGCCGGCTTCGGCGCCAACGACATCACAGTGACGGCCGAACAGAACGCGCTCACAATCGAAGGTCGGAAGCCCGACGATGCTGCGCGCGAATATCTCTATCACGGCATCGCTGCGCGTCCATTCCGGCGCGTGTTCAACCTCGCCGACTACGTCCAGGTGAAGCAGGCGTCTTTCCAGGACGGCCTCTTGATCGTCGATCTGGTCCGTGAGGTCCCCGAAGCCATGAGGCCGCGCCGGATCCAGATCGCGGGTGCGGCCCCTCCCGCATCTCAGATCGAGCAGAAGGAAGCAGCCTAACGCGCGGTCGAGGGATTGGCGGAACGCGGCGCTCAGATGCGCGCCGCGCTCCCAGATGCATGAAGGAGAGAACCATGGCTTTTCGTGATCTCATTCCCTGGTCAAAGAGCCAGGAGCTTGCGCCGGTCCGCGACAGCTTCGATCCGTTCCTGACGCTTCATCGCGAGATGAACCGTCTGTTTGACGACGTGTTTCGCGGTTTTGCCGGGAGCAACCTGTCGCCCATTATGGAAGGCCGTTTCGGCTGGCCCAAGGTCGAACTCAGCGAGACCGACAATATGCTGACCGTCACGGCCGAACTTCCGGGACTGACGGAGAAGGACGTCGAGGTCGAAATCGCCCACGGCGTCCTCACTCTCCGCGGCGAGAAGAAGGCCGAGCGCAACGGCGAAGGCAGGTACTTCACCGAGCGTTACTACGGCGCATTCGAGCGGCAAGTCCCGCTCGAAGACGTCGAGGAAGACAAGGCCGAGGCGTCGTTCAAGAACGGCGTCCTGACCGTCTCGTTGCCCAAATCCGAGAAGGCGCGGGAAGGCATCAAGCGTATCGCGATCAACACGCATTAGCTTGAACGCAGATGGCGGCGGTGCCCGCCGCCATCCCATCATCAACCCACCATCCCTTCGAAAGGAGCGTAAAGGGAGGCACAACCGATGACCAACGTGAACACGAATTCGGACAATCTCAACCCACTGTTTTACCCGGCGGCGCACTACGGCTCGCCCGCTGATGTCCTGAACGCAGAAGAGCTATCTGCGCCGGAGAAACGGATTATCCTGTCGTCCTGGGCATCCGATATGTACGCGGTCGAATCCTGTCCCGCCTTGCGCGAAGTCCCCGGCATGAGCCACACCGTCCAGCTCGCCGATATTCTCGCAGCCCTGCGCCGGCTCGACAGCGACAATGACGACGACGACCCGCCGCGCGGCGGCGGTGTCCCGATGCGCCTGCGGCGGCCTTGGGCCGCCGCAGAGCGGCAAGGCGCATGATGCAGGGGGCAACCGCCTCGTCCGCTAAGTCGATTGCCGGAGACCTGACCTTCAGCAACCGCCGACGGCGCAGCCTCACCACCGGACAGCTCATGCCGCCCGGTGATCGAGCTCGCCCTGGAAATCCCTGATCAACCGCCGCTCGCGCTCTATCCGTTGCCGATAGAGTTCGCGCTCATGCTCGGTCTTCGCGCTGGCAGGAAGGAGTTCGTCTTGCCCGATCACCTTCTCGCTGCCTCGAATGAGCAGGTCCCGGGCGACTTTCATTGCGCCGCTCCCGTATCGATCGGTGCCTTCGAGGCGAAGATGGAAACCGGAAAGGCCGCGGCGGCGAGGCTATCAAGGGCTGACTGCTCTTCTGCCAGGCGTCTCTCGATGTACTGGCGTTCTATCTCTGTCAGCCTGGTCTTCAGCAGTCGCCGATAACGGTGGATGTTATTCCTGTGCAAGCGAATTTGAGGCAGAGATTCGTTGAGCATCATCGTCTCCGACGGTCGCATTGGGTCCTTGAATTTCGAGGGTGAGAGAGAGATCTCTAGATCTCTCGGCGCAAAAAATATGCAGCTGAAAGTCGCTGTCAAGACGTTCGTGATATTGCTGCGCTTGCGAACTTCGCGTGGCGGTTCAAGACAACTCGATCGGAGCACCGCGGCCGCTGAGCTCTTCGTCGAGGCGCAGATAATGCGCGAGATAGTCGTGCAGCGCGGTCGCCGCCTTCGAGGTGGCGCCGCTCGACTTGTAGAGCAGGAGCTCGATCTTCGGCAGCGGGGGCAGGCCCTCGTTCGGGCCGATCTCGCGCATCGCCGGCACCAGCGCGCTGCGGCCGAGCACGGTGACGGCCATGCCGGCAAAGGCTGCGGCTTGCAGTCCGCCGACGCTTTCGCTGACGCAGGCGATGCGCCAGCGCAAATTCGCGCGCTCCAGCGTATCGATCGCATAGTCGCGATAGATGTTGCCCGGCGGCAGCAGCGCGAGCGGGATCGGGCGCTCCTGGTGCGCGGCGGATTGCTCGCCGGTCATCCAGACCAGCTGCTCGCGCCGCACCACCTGGCCGCCGGTGAAATCGTTCATGCGGGTGACGAGCGCGATGTCGACGTCGCCGCGCTTGACGAGGCCGACCAGCGGCGTCGACAGCGCGCAGTTGAGCTCGACCTGCACGCGCGGAAACGATTTTCGGAACACGCTGAGGATCGACGGCAGCATGAAGGCCGCGTAGAGGTCGGGCGTGCCGAGCACGACCTGGCCCTCGATCTCCTGTGACGCCAGCTGCGAGATCAGCTCGTCATGTAGCCGCAGGATGGATTTGGCGTAGGTGAGAACCGTGGTGCCGTCGTCAGTCAGCATCAGCCGCCGGCCCACATGCTCGAACAATTGCTTGCCGGTGAGCTCCTCCAGCCGCTGCAATTGCAGCGTGATCGCCGGCTGGGTGCGGCCCAGCCGTCGCGCGGTCTCGGTGATGCTGCCGGTCTCGACCACCGAGATCAGCGACCGGAGCATGCGGATGTCGAGACTGATGAGGTTCATGCGGCGTCCCTGTCGCCCAGAATTTATGCAAGTTCCATGCTAGGGCTCACTTGCCAGGGCTCGCTTGCCAGGGCTCACCTGCTAGGGCTCACTTGGCCCGAGACGCAGATGCGGCGGATTTCACGCCCGGCCGGCCCTTGCGCACCGAATTCCAGAAATTCTCGGCCGCCCGGGTCATGCGGGCGCGGGTGCGAAACAGCGACACGTTGATCGGAATGTCCCATTCGCCGCCGCCCGCACGCAGCAGGCGGCCGGTGTCGAGATCGGCGCAGACGAGGCTCATCGGCGCCCATGTCACGCCGCGTCCCTCGCGCGCCATGTCGATCAGCAGCATGACTGGCGCGGCGAAACCGGGAACGAGCCAGGCCACCGGATCCTTTGCCGCCAGGAACGATGTGACAAGCCGTCCCACACCCGAGCCCGGGTGATAGGCGAGATAGGGCAGCGGCGCGCCGGATGCGCCGGGCAGGGCGTAGCGCGGCTGCGTGCTCTTGCTGCGCCGTCCGCCGCGGCCCGGCTTTGCCGCCGGCGCGCTGATCGGGATCAGCACGTCGGTTGCGAGATCGATGCGCTGGAAGCGGTCCATGTCGAGCCGGCTCACCAATGACGGATGGTAATGCGCGAGCATGAAGTGGGCCTGCGCGTCCAGCATCAGCTTCTCGCAGCCGGCGAAATTCGAAGCGACGAGCTGCACGGCCGAGCCGTCGCGCGCGCCGTCCGAGTTGCGGATCCATTCCGGGAAGAAGGTCTGCGACAGCGAATGCGTGGCGACGAAGGTGATGGTCTCGGCCTTCAGCCGTGCGACCTCGAGCGCTTCCTCGCGACCGACCAGGATCCGGCGCAGCACGTCCTCCGCGACGGGACGAAAGCTCTCGCCGGCGGCCGTCAGCGTGATGGTGTGGGTCGAGCGTTCGAACAGCTGCGTCCCCAGCCAGTCCTCGAGCGACTTGATGCGGCGGCTCAGCGCCGGCTGGGTCACGTGCCGTCGCTCGGCGGCGCGGGAGAACCCGCCCTCCTCGGCGATGGCAAGGAAGTCCTCCAGCCAGACCAGGTCCATAATAACGTTTTGTCCTCAAATCATACCGATACGGCATTAGCGCCTGACACGCCGCTGGTCCAATGTAAACGCCATCGAAAGACAAGAACAAAGCGCCCTCAACGCATGGCGCCGACAACGTTGGAGGAAAATACATTGCAGATTGCCGCGACGCCGCTGTCTGAACCCATATCGAGCTCCACGTCCGGCCGCCGCCGCAAGCCGCTCTGGCGTGAGCAGTATGTCCTGGTGGTCGCAGGTGCGGCGCTCGGCGCTCTGCTCGGCGCTCTGTTTCCGAATTTTGCAGTGGAGCTCAAGCCGCTCGGCGATGTCTTTATTTCCTTGATCAAGATGACGATCGCGCCGCTGATCTTCCTGGTCGTGGTCACCGGTATCGCGCAGGTCGGCGACATGAAGGCGGTCGGCCGCATCGGGCTCAAGGCTTTCGCCTATTTCGAGGTGGTGACGACGATTTGCCTCATGATCAGCTTCGTCGTGGTGCGCTGGGTCCAGCCCGGTGCCGGCGTGGCGCATGCCACCGCGCAGCAGGCCGAGACGATCGCGCGCTATCAGCAGGCTCATGTCGGATCATTGTCGGCCTACATCCAGCACATGGTGCCGGAGAGCTTTGTCGGTGCGTTCGCGGCCGGCGACGTGCTTCAGGTACTGGTGCTGGCGCTGCTCTGCGGCATCGGTCTCTTGCTGCTCGGCGACAAGGCCGGTCCGTTGCGGACCGGCCTGGAGCGGGTGACCGAGCTCGTCTTCAGTGTCGTGCATGTCGTGGTGGCGCTGGCGCCGATCGGTGCGTTCGGCGCCATGGCGTTCACGGTGGCGAAGTTCGGTGCCGCGACGCTCTATGCGCTGGCGCTTCTGGTCGGCACCGCTTGGGCGATGATGGCGTTCTTCATCTTCGTCATCCTCGGCACCATCTGCCGCCTGGTCGGCATTCGCCTGATGGACCTCTTGCGCCTGCTGCGCACCGAGCTGCTCGTGGTGCTCGGCACTTCGTCGTCGGAGACCGCCATCCCCGGCATGATGGAAAAGTTGCCGAAGGCGGGCGTAGGGCGTGCTGTCGCGGGCCTCGTCATTCCCTCCGGCTATTCTTTCAATCTCGACGGTGTCGCGCTGACATTGCCGCTCTCGACCATCTTCGTCGCCCAAGTCTATGGCGTCGAGCTGTCGGCCGCGCAGCAGCTCAGCCTGTTCGTGGTGATGCTGTTCACCAGCAAGGGCGCGGCCGGCGTCACCGGCGGCGCGTTCGCGGCACTTGCTGCGACCGTCGTCGCCGCAGGGCTGCCGGCGGAAGGACTGGCACTGCTGCTCGGCATCGACCGTTTCATGTCGCTGGCGCGCGCCATCACCAACACCATCGGCAACGCGGTCGCCGCGATCGTGGTCGCCAAATGGGACGGCGAATTCAATCGCGAGGACTGGGCTCAGTCCGCCGCACAAATCCAGCAAGCGAAGTAAGGATCCAAGGTCTCCAATATGGCTACCAGCACCAACGAACTTCCCGTCATCGCGCTGACCCCTGGTGACTGCACCGGCATCGGTCCCGAACAGGTCGCGCGCATCCTCTCCGACGACCGCCTCGCCGACGTCGCGCGCCTCGTCGTGGTCGGCGATGCCCGCGTGCTCGACATGGGCATGGATCATGCCGGCGTGAAGCTGAAGGTCGAGCGGATTGCCTCGCCCAAGGCCGCCAAATGGGGCCGCGGCACGGTGCAGCTCGTCGATCTCGGCAACACCGATCCCGCCAAAATCCCGCTCGGCAAGGCCAGCGCCGAGACCGGCCGGTTGACCGGCGAGACGCTGTCGCGCGCGATCGATTTCTCCAGGGACGGCGAGGTCGACGCCATCACCTTCGCGCCGCTGAACAAGCGCGCGATGTTCGACGGCGGCTGGAAGTTTCCCGACGAGCACAAGATGTTCGCGAGCCTGCTCGGGCACAAGACCTATTTCTCCGAGATGAACGTGCTCGATGGCCAGTGGATGTCGCGCGTCACCGGGCATCAGTCGCTGCGTGAAGCGCTCGACGGCATCAATCCGGAGAGCATCACCGATGCGATCGAGCTGGTCGACCGGATGATGCGGCGAGCCGGCGTCGCCAAGCCGCGCATTGCGGTTGCGGCGCTCAATCCGCATGCCGGTGAGAACGGCCTGTTCGGCCGCGACGAGATCGAGATGATCCGCCCGACGGTCGAAGCCGCCGCCCAGACCGGCATCGCCTGCACCGGACCTTATCCCGCCGACACCGTCTATATCCGCGCCTTCGCCGGCGAGTTCGACAGCGTGGTCGCGATGTATCACGACCAGGGCCAGATCGCGACCAAGCTGCGCGGTTTCAACCGCGGCGTCACCGTCACCGCGGGGCTCGAGACCGTCTTCACCACGCCGTCACACGGCACCGCGTTCGATATCGTAGGCCAAGGCGTCGCCAACACCGGCGCGCTGGAGAGCGCGGTACGTCTGGCCGCCAAGCTGGTGTCGATCAAGGTCGAGGAGGCCGCCTATGCACACTGATCGCAGAACCCTGCTCCAGGCGGCAGCCGCGCTGCCCTTCGCAACTGTCGCCACCAACACGGCCTTTGCGCAAGCTTCGCCTGCGGCTCCTGCCGCGGCGCCGCCGAAGGACGTCACGCGCGCGCTCGCGCATTATCTCGTCACCGCAAGCTATGACGACCTGCCGGCCAATGTCCGGAAAGAGGGCATCCGCACGCTCCTGAACTGGGTCGGCGTCGCCATCGGCGGCTCGCATCACGAGACGGTCGATATCGCGGTGTCCGCGCTCGGCCCGTTCTCGGGGCCGCAGCAGGCTTCCCTGTTCGGGCGGCGCGAGCGGTTCGACATCATGAACGCCGCCTTCATCAACGGCGTGTCGAGCCACATCTTCGACTACGACGACACGCATCTGAAGACGATCATCCATCCGGCCGGTCCCGTAGCCTCGGCGATCCTCGCGCTGTCGGAAATGCAGCCGGTCTCCGGCAAGGAGTTCTTGAACGCACTGGTGCTCGGCGTCGAGACCGAGTGCCGGATCGGTAACTCGGTCTACCCGAACCATTACGATGTCGGTTGGCACATCACCGGCACCGCCGGCGTGTTCGGCTCGGCCGCGGCCGTCGGCAAGCTGCTGAAATTGAACGAGCAGCAGATGACCTGGGCGCTGGGTCTTGCGGCGTCGCAGCCGGTGGGCTTGCGCGAATCCTTCGGCTCGATGAACAAGAGCTTCAATCCGGGCCGCGCGGCTTCCAGCGGCATCTTCGCCACGATCCTGGCCTCCAAGAACTTCACCTCGTCCGACGCGATGATCGAGGCCAAGCGTGGCTGGGCCAACGCGATCAGCACCAAGCAGGACTACAACGAGATCCTGGGTGACCTCGGCAAGCGTTATGAGGCGGCGCTCAACACCTACAAGCCGTTCGCCTGCGGTATCGTCATTCATCCCGCGATCGATGCGGCGATCCAGCTCCGCAACGAGAACAGGCTGACCGCCGACCAGATCGAGCGGGTCGATCTCAAGGTCCACCCGCTGGTACTGGAGCTGACGGGCAAGAGGACGCCAAGCCAGGGCCTCGAAGGCAAGTTCAGCATCTACCATGCGGTGGCGGTGGCCATTGTCGAGGGCGCTGGCGGCGAGAAGCAGTTCAGCGACCGCGCGGTGACCGACCCGACCATCGTTGCGCTCCGCGGCAAGGTCAATCCGATCATAACATCAGGCATCAAGCCGGAGCAGGTCGATCTCACCATCGTGCTCAAGGACGGCCGCAAGCTGAACCGCTACATCGAGCACGCGATCGGCAGCGTCGAGGTGCCGATGACCGACAAGGAGCTCGAAACCAAGTTCTCCGATCTTGCCGACGGCATCATTCCCACTGCGACGATCCGACGCGTGATGGACGCCTGCTGGAATGTCGAGAACCTGCCGAGTGCGGCGGACATCGCCAAGATGTCGGTCGCGGTCTGATCGCGAAGGAGGGAAGCATGCCATCGCGCCGCCATTTCCTGCGGTCCGCCGGGTCGGTTGCCGCTCTGGCAGCCACCGGCGGCCGCATGGCCGTCGCAGCCGGCCCAGGCGTGACGGAGCGGCTCGCCCGCTACATGGTCGCCGCACGCGATCAGGAGTTGCCCGAGCAGGTGCTGCGCGAATGCAAGCACCGCATCCTCGATACGCTCGGCGCGATGATCTCGGGCTCGCGGATGAAGCCGGGCGAGATGGCGTTGAAATATGTGCGCACACTCGGCGGTGACGCCCAGGCCTCCGTGGTCGGCTCCGACTTCCGCTCCACGGCGGTCAACGCAGCGCTGGCCAATGCGATGTGCGCCCATGCCGACGAGACCGACGATTTCGAGCCTGTCACCAAGGCGCATCCGGGATGCTCGGTCGTGCCGGCCGCGCTCGCTATCGGCGAGCGGGAACATCGCAGCGGACAGGATGTCATTCGGGCCGTCGCGCTGGGCTACGATTTGACCTGCCGCCTGCTGATGGCACTGGGCCCCGATCTCGTGCGTGGCGCCCACCGGAGCGCCGAAGGAACGTCATCGACCTTCGGCGCGCTCGGTGCGGCTGCATCACTGGCGCGGCTTGACGAGAAGGGGATGCGCTATGCGATCTCCTATTCGTCGCAACAGGTCTCCGGCCTATGGAGCTGGGTCAAGGACCACGATCACATCGAGAAGGCTTTTGACTTCGCCGGCATGGGAGCCCGCAATGGCGTCATGGCCGTCGACATGGTGCTCAGCGGCCTGACCGGCGTCGACGACGTGCTCGACGGCACCCATAATCTTTTCATCGCGCTCTCGACCGATCCGAAGCCGGAGGAGATGGTGAAGGATCTCGGCAAGCTCTTCTATGTCACGGAAACCGCGATCAAGACCTTCTCGGTCGGCTATCCCATCCAGTCGCCGCTGGATGCAATGCTGACGCTGCGCAAGCAGTATAGCCTCACGTCGGATAGCGTCCGTAGCATCCTGGTCAGGCTGCCGACCGATGCGATGGGGATCGTGGGCGAAAGCGCGATGCCTGATGTCAATTGCCAGCACCTCGTGGCGGTCGCGCTGGTCAAGGGCGGGGTGTCGTTCAACGACAGCCACGATGTCGCGCTGATGCGTGATCCGAAGATCCTGGAGCAGCGTGCCAAGGTGACGCTGGCCGGTGACAAGACGCTGATGGATCCGGTCGCGCCGCGCGGCGCTGTCGTCGAGGTGACATTGACCGATGGCAAGAAGATCGAGCACTTCACGAAATATCCGCCGGGCACCAAGGAGAATCCGCTCAGCACGGAAGCCGTCGCGGCGAAGACGCGGGATCTGATTGCGCCGGTGCTGGGCAGCGACAGGGCCGAGAAGCTGATCGACCAGATCGGCAATCTCGAACGGCTTGACGACGTCGGAAAGTTGAGGCCATTGCTCAGCGCGTGATGCAAGGCCAACAACAAGGTAAGCATCGGGAAAAACACATGGGCGGGATCATCTTTCGCTCCTTCATGTCCGCGAGCGTGGCCATGCTGGCCTGCGGCGCAGGATTATCCGTTCCAGCGCGTCAAGATCATCGTGCCGTTCCCGGCCGGCGGCTCAAACGAAATCATCGCCCGAATTGTCGCGACGCAACATAACGCATGGGAGGAATGATGGGCTTGAAGCGAATGCTTGCCGGCTGTCTCGGCGCGATGGCGCTGCTGCACGCCGGTGCCGCCGTGGCGGCAATTGTCGAGATCTCCGCCAACGATATCGGTGGGCAGGTGACCAGCGAGAACGGCGCCGAGGCGGGCGTCTGGGTGATCGCCGAAACCAAGGATCTCCCGACCAAATACGCCAAGGTGGTGGTGACCGACGATCAGGGTCGGTTCGTCATCCCGGATCTTCCCGCAGCCAGCTACAAGGTCTGGGTGCGCGGCTATGGCTTGCAGGACACCGCGCAACAGGATGCACGTCCAGGCAAGGTGCTGGATTTCAAGGCCGCTGCCGCCTCACCGAAGGAGGACGCTCAGAACTATCCGGGCATGTATTGGTATTCGATGCTCGACATCCCCAGACCTGAGGAGTTTCCCGGCACCGGCGACAAGGGCAACAAGATGCCGGATACCATGAAGTCGCAGGCCCAGTGGGTCGATACGGTCAAGAACATGTGCCAGTCCTGCCACGCGCTCGGCACGCGCGGCATCCGCGAGATCCCGAAGGTGTTCACCGATGGGTACGATTCCCACACGGCATGGGCCGTCCGCACCCAGGCCGGACAGGCCCAGGAATACATGGCGACGGTGCTGGCCAGCATGGGTCCGGAAAAGGTCTATGACCTGTTCTCGAAATGGACCGATCGTATCGCAGCCGGCGAGTTACCGTTCGCCAAGCCCGAGCGGCCCAAGGGCATCGAGCGCAACGTCGTCTTCACGATGTGGGATTGGGCGACGCCGACGCACTATCAGCACGATGCGATCTCGACCGACAAGCGTAACCCGCGGGTCAACGCCAACGGCCTGATCTACGGATCGTCGGAGGAGAGTTCGGATCTCGTGCCGACGCTCGACCCGGTCAGGAATGTCGCCGGGACCATCAAGCATCCCTATCTCGATCCTAACACGCCATCCTCGACCGACGCGCCGCGCGGACCGTCGGCCTATTGGGGCGACGAACCGATCTGGGATGGCCACACCAGTATCCACAACGTCATGATGGACGAGCAGGGCAAGGTCTGGTTCACGGCGCGGCTGCGCCCGCCGGCCAACCCTGACTACTGCAAGCAGGGCTCGGATCTGCCGTCGGCGAAGGTGGCGCCGCAGGCGACCTCGCTGCGCCAATTGTCGCGCTACGATCCCGCGACCGGCAAATGGGACCTGATCAACACCTGCTTCACGACCCATCATCTCTACTTCGACGACGATGCCAACCAAACGCTGTGGACCAGCTCCGGTGGTCCGGGCCTCGGCGGCGGCATTGTCGGCTGGCTCAACACCAAGCAGTATCGCGAGACTCTCGACAACGTAAAATCGCAGGGCTGGACGCCGCTGATCATCGACACCAACGGCAACGGCAAGCGCGATGCCTATGTCGAGCACAAGGATCCCGTCGATCCGGCCAAGGACAAGCGCATCGCCGCGTCCTTCTACGGCATCATGCCGAGTCCGGTCGACGACACGATCTGGGGCCAGGCGATGGATCGAGGCTTCTCCCGCATCGATCAGCCCGGCTACATCGTGCGCGTGGTGCCGGGACCAGATCCCGCCAATACCGCGCTCGCCGAAGTCTATCAGCCGCCGGAGGGCACGTTCGGCCCGCGCGGTCTCGACATCGGTCTTGATGGTGTGGTGTGGACGGTCTTGTCCAGTGGTCATCTCGCAAGCTTCGATCGCAAGCTCTGCAAGGGCCCGCTGAACGGCCCGACCACGGCGGAGGGCAAGCAGTGTCCCGAGGGATGGAAGACCTGGCGCATGCCCGGGCCGCAGTTCAGGGGGCTCGACGCCAGCGGCAGCGCCAATCATGCCTATTATGTCTGGGTGGACCGCTACAACACGTTCGGCCTCGGCGCGAACGTGCCGATCGCGAGCGCCAATGGCAGCGAGTCCCTGCTGGCCCTTGTCAACGGCGAGCTGGTGAATCTGCGCAATCCATACCCGCTCGGCTTCTGTACCAAGAATGTCGACGGGCGGATCGACGACCCCGATACCGGTTGGAAAGGTCGTGGCCTGTGGAGCACGACCGGAACGCGGGCGAGCTTCCATGGGGAAGGCGGCAAGGAGGCTTCACCTAAGGTCTACAAAGTGCAGATGCGGCCTGATCCATTAGCCCATTGACCGTTTCGCCCCAAGAATAGCGCCGCTGCAAACCAGCGGATAAGCCAGGGAACAGAATCATGACGAAAACTTCTCGACGTGACGTGCTCACCGCCGCAGCCGCGATGACCGCGGCGGGCCTTGCCGATACGGCGCCGGCCGCAGCGCAGGCCGCACCCAAGCCGATCTTCCCGGTGCCGATGGTCGCGATCCCGATCGTTGGCGAGACTCAGGTGTTCCAGGTCCGCCGCATCTATTGTATCGGTCGCAACTACGCCGCGCATGCGATCGAGCGCGGCTCGGATCCGAATCGCGAGCCGCCATTCTTCTTCCAGAAGCCGACGGACGCGATCCAGAACGTCGCGATCGGTGAGGTCGCCGATCATCCCTATCCGTCGCTGACCAAGAACTACCACCACGAGGTCGAGCTGGTCGCCGCATTGAAATCCGGCGGCGCCAACATCCCGGCCGAGAAGGCGCTCGACCACGTCTATGGTTACGCGCTCGGCCTCGACATGACCCGGCGCGATCTCCAGAACGGCATGGCCGCGGAGAAGAAGCCGTGGGAGATCGGCAAGAGCTTTGACCATGCGGCGGTGCTCGGTCCGATCCATCCCGCGAGCAAGACCGGCCATTTCGAGAGGGGCGCCATTTCGCTCGCGATCAACGACACCGTGAAGCAGAGCTCGGATCTCAGCAAGATGATCTGGAGCGTTGCCGAGCAGATCGCAAAGCTCTCGGAAGCGTTCGAGTTGAAGGCCGGCGACATCATCTATTCCGGAACGCCGGAGAATGTCGGGCCGGTCGTGAAGGGCGACGTGCTGTTGTGCAAGCTCGAGGGCCTCCCGGATATGTCGATCAAGATCGTCTAATGGCGGCAGTACGGGTGAGGGGGACTCTCCGCGAGTCCAGTTCTCACCGTGATTGCGGATGCAGCCCCTCACCCCAACCCTCTCCCCGTAAGAACGGGGCGAGGGAGAAGACTGCAGCTTGTCGGTGAGGCGTCCGAGGGGCCGAGCGACATCGCACCGCCGGAACCATGGGCGGCGAAGGTCTTTGAATTGCCGGAGTTCCCTCCGCCATTGCCCTCCGTTGGGCAACGAACAAACCTCGTGCGGCCATATTTGAGTAAGAGTGATCTCCCCTGAGGGAGGCGCTCCGATGAAGAAAGCTCTGATCACTGCCGTCGTCATGCTGGCTGGCGTGCCCGCAAGTGCCGTTGCGCAGGAGCGCGCTGGCGCTGCGGCGCTCGGCGCCGTGTCCGGCGCCGTCGTGCTGGGCCCGATCGGTGCGGTCGCCGGCGCAGTTGTCGGCTACACCGCCGGACCTTCGATCGCGAGGTCATGGGGCGTGAGAGGTTCGCGGTCGGCAAGATACCGGCAGCCGCAGCGACGTCAGGCGAACCGCTTGGCCACTACCAGCGCTCCACAGTCCACGCGTCCGGCGATCGAATCCAACGGCCAGATGAGAGCTGCCAGCAATCCGCCGGTTCAAGCCGCGCCTGCGGTGCAGGCCGTTCAAGCCGCTCCGGCGGCGCCGGCAGAGACCTCGACGCCGCCCGTTCAGGGATTCGACTGAGGCTGTGGCTTACGCCGCAGACTTCGGTCGCAGCCGGTCGACCGTCCGCGCGATCAGCGACGCGACGTCTGCCACCTTCGGCCCAATCCGAAACTCCGGCCCTGCGACGACAACCGACAGGCGGCGGTCGCCGATCGGCAGCGGGATCGCGGCGCCGGCGAGGTCGCGGCTGTAGTCGGCAAAGCTCTGGCAGTAGCCGCGCTCGATCGAATTGCGCAGCTCGGCTTCCACCGCCTCGATGCTGATTGGCGTCGACGGGCCGTATTGCTTGAATTCGATCTTGCGATAGACGGAGTCGCGCTCCTCCGGCGAATATTGCAGCAGCAGCGCGCGGCCGCTGGCAGTGGCGTGAATCGGCACGCGGTGCCCGATGGTCGCGAAATAGCGGATCGCGGCTTGGGACTCGACGACGTCGATGAACACCGCCATCACGCCCGCCGGCGCCACGATCGACGCGGTCTCGCCGGTCTCGGCGGAGAGATCGGCGATCAGCGTATGCGTCCAGGGCGGCAGCGGTTCGACCTCGGAGATCATCCGCGCCATCGCGAGCCATCGCGGCGTCGGATAGAATCCGGCGCGCGGACGCGGTTCGTAGAGATAGCCCTTCTCCGACAGCGTCGCGAGCAGGTTGAAGGTCGACGAGCGCGGCCAGCCGAAATGATCGGCGATTTCGGCAAGCGTCGCCGGCTTCCTCGTTTGCGCGAAGAATTCCATGATCTCCAGGACGTTTGCGGCTTGGCGAACGATCATGGCGGGGCTTTGCGTCCTGATTTAGGGCTGGCCGAGGATCTTCTTCGCGGCGCGAAGATGCGGCTTGTCGATCATCTGGCCGTCGAGCCGCAGCGTGCCGGAATTTGGATTGCTCGCGAACGCCGCGATGACCTTCTCCGCCCATGTGCGCTCGGCGTCCGTCGGCGCGAACGCCGCGTTGACGACGTCGACATGTTTCGGATGGATCAGCGCCTTCGCCGAAAACCCGTCGCGCCGCGCTGCGCGCGTTTCCTGCTCGAGGCCTGCGAGATTGTCGATGTCGGTATAGACCGTGTCGATCGGCGCCACTTCCGCCGCGGCCGCCGCCATCAGGCAGAGATCGCGCGCGAGGCGATAGGGGCTGTGGAACACACCGCCCGACGCCTTCTCGGTCGCGCCGAGCGAAGCCGAGAGATCTTCCGCGCCCCACATCAATCCGGCGAGGCGAGGGGAGCAGCCCTCGTAGCTGCCGAGGCCAAAGATCGAGCCGGCGGTCTCCGTTGCGACGCAGACGATGCGCGTCGTGCCGACCGCGATGCCGGCCGCTGCTTCCAAAGCTTCCAGCCAGGTCGCGACGTGCCGCACGTCGTCGCCGCCTTGCGATTTCGGCAGCACGATACCATCGGGCTTGCCCGGCATCACCGCGGCGAGATCGGTCAGCGTCACGCCGGTGTCGAGCGCATTGACGCGGACATAGAGCTGATGCGGGCCGCGAGAGCCCTTCAGCATCGCCAGCGTCAGCCCGCGTGCCTCCGGCTTCTTGTCGGTGACGACGGAATCCTCGAGATCGATGATCAGCGCGTCGGCCTTGCCTTCGCTCGCCTTCTCGAATTTGCGCGGGGAATCGCCCGGCACGAACAGCATCGAACGCATCAGACCGGCCTCTTGTGCATCATCGCCATGCGGCGGCATTTGCCGACGATCTCGTCGTTCTGGTTCAGTGCGTGGTGCTCGAACTCGACGATGCCCGCTCTCGGGCGCGATTTGGATTCTCTCAACGAAAGCACCTTCGTCGTCGCCCGCAGGGTGTCGCCATGGAAGACCGGTTTTGGAAAAGTCACGTCGGTCATGCCGAGATTGGCAACGGTGGTGCCCATGGTCGTATCATAGACCGTCATGCCGATCATGATGCCGAGGGTGTAAAGGCTGTTGAAAATGCGCTGGCCGAACTCGGTCTTTTCGGAGAAATGCGCGTCGATGTGCAGCGGCTGCGGGTTGAGCGTCAGCAGGCTGAACATGGTATTGTCCATCTCCGTGACGGTCCGGGTCAGCGGATGCCTGAACTCCTGGCCCACGGAAAAGTCTTCGAAATAAAGTCCGGCCATCGCGGTTTCCTCCCGGTATTGTTGCGATTTGGCCAGCGCCTGCCGCTAGGGCGGCGCCGCCAGGTGAACTGCCTTCTGCTCTGCGAGCCGCTCGATCTCGTCGGCCGAGAAGCCGGCCTCGCGCAGTATGTCGCGGCCGTGTTGGCCGAGTGTCGGTGCCGGGCCAGCAGCCTCCGGCTGGGTCACGCTCCAGGTCGAGGGTACGCGCATCTGGCGGATGCGGCCTTCCACGGGGTGGTCCACCGTCCTGAAGAAGTCGATGGCTTTGAGATGCGGGTCATCGAGGATCGTCTCTAGCGTATGCATCGGCATCACCGGAATGTCGGCGTGCTCCAGCAACTCGCGCCATTCGGCAGTGGTGCGGGTGAGGAAAATGTGCCCGATCTCCTCGTAGATCTCGTCGATGTGTTTTGTGCGCGCGGCGTGGTTGGCAAAGCGCGGCTGCTCGAGGAAATGCGGCTGCCCGATTGCCTCGAAGAAGCTGCGCCAGTGCTTGTCGTTGTAGATGAGGACGCAGAGATAGCCGTCGCTGGTCCTGTAGGGACGGCGATAGCGCGACAGCAGGCGGGCATAGCCGCCATGGTCGAGCGGCGGATCGTAGGTGAGGCCGCCCAGATGATCGACCAGCACGAACTCCGTCATCGATTCGAACATCGGCACGTCGATGCGCTGGCCCACACCGGTGCGCTGCTGGTGCATCAATCCGCCCATGATCGCATTGACCATCATCAGCCCGACGATGCGGTCGGCAATGGTGACGGGAACGTAGCGCGGCGTGCCGTCGCCGGCGGCCGCAAGCAGCGTCGGAATCGTGGCGGCGCCCTGGATCAGATCGTCATAGGCGGGCTTGGCGGCGTAGGGGCCTGACTGGCCGTAGCCGAACGCGCCGACATAGACCAGCGACGGATTGATCGAGCGAAGCGTCTCGTAATCGAGGCCGAGCCGCGCCATCGCCTGCGGGCGCACATTATAGACAAGCGCGTTGGCGCTTTTCGCCAGCCGCAGCAGCGTATCGCGTCCTTCGGGCGTCTTGAGGTCGAGCACGATGCTGCGCTTGCCGCGATTGGCGTTGTGGAACATCCCGCCCATGCCGGGTGTGCGCCCGGGGCCGATCTGGCGAACGATGTCGCCTTCGGGGCTTTCGACCTTGATGACGTCAGCGCCCATGTCCGCCAGCACCTGAGTGCCATAGGGGCCCATCAGCACCGAAGTCAGGTCGAGAATGGTGAAGCCGGCGAGCGGTCCCATGGGGCCTCGTGGGATGAATTCATATATGTGGAGTTAGAATTCATAAATCGGCGATGTCAATCGGCTGGGCCCGCGAGCAAAGCATGGCTCCATGCATAGTTCATATACTTGACATATAAATTCACATATATGTACTTTTTCCCTCAAGCAAGAAATGGAGCGTGGGGCCGAACGGCTTGGCAGCAAACGGCTGCCGCCTTCGGCGTGGGACGCGTCAGGGAGAATGAAATGAAGACAAATCTGGTCCGGGCTGCAGCCGTGCTCGCTTTGTCGCTGCCGGTCTCGACACTGTCGGCGCAGGCGCTTGAGCTGAAAGTCGCCGACAGCTTCCCCGCCGGACATTATCTCGTCCGCCTGATGCTCAAGCCCTGGATGGACGACGTCACCAAGCGCACCAACGGCGCGGTGACCTTCACCTATTACCCGAACCAGCAGATCGGCAAAGCCGCCGACATGCTGCGGCTAACCCAATCGGGCGTGGTCGATATCGGCTACATCGGGCCGTCGTATGTTTCGGACAAGATGCCGCTATCGGAAGTCGCGCAGTTGCCGGGTGCGTTCGCGACCAGCTGCCAGGGCACGCTTGCTTATTGGAAGTCCGGGCGCGAAGGCGTGCTGGCCAGCCGCGAATACGCGCCGAACAAGATCAAGCTGCTGATGGCCGTGGTGCTGCCGCCCTACCAGGTGTGGACCGTCAAGTCGAAGGTCGAGACCACCAAGGACATGCAGGGCCTGAAGCTGCGCACCACCGGCGGCGCGCAGGATCTCACGCTGCGGGCGCTCAACGCCGTGCCGGTGCGCATGGCCGCGCCCGATGCCTACGAGTCGCTGTCGCGCGGCACGATGGACGGGCTGCTGTTCCCGCTCGACAGCGTCGTCGCCTATGGCCTCGACAAGCTGGTCAAGCACGCGACCGAAGGCGTCAGCTTCGGCAGCTTCATCGTCGCCTACTCCATCAACCAGTCGGTCTGGGACAAGCTGCCCGACGACGTGAAGACCGCGATGAACGAGGCCTCGGATGCGATCACGCCGAAGGCTTGCGCCGATGTCGACAAGGAAGGCGAAGTCACCAAGAAGCACATGCAGGACGAAGGCGTCAGCTTCGATCCGCTGCCGGAAGCGACGCGCGCCGAGATGAAGGACAAGCTCAAAGGCGTCGGGCATGAGTGGGCAGCCGGTCTCGATAGCCGTGGCAAGCAGGCGTCTGCCGCGCTGAAGGAGTTCGAAGACTTGCTTGGCGCCGGCAGCAAGTAATCCGCAAATCGAACAGGGAGGCGCGAAATGATCGATCGGGCGGGGCATGTGCTCGGCGCACTGGAGCGCGCGCTGACGGTGATCGCGGTGCTATTTATGTTTGTGATCATGGTGCTGGTCGTGACCGACGTGTTCATGCGCTACGCGCTGAACAGCCCGTTCTCCTTCACCTATGATCTGATCGGGCTCTATCTGCTCGCGGGCGTGTTCTTCTTCACGCTGTTGGACGCCTTGCGCGAGCATGTCCATGTCGGCGTTGACATCCTGTTGTCGCGCTTCTCGCCGGCGGGGCGGCGGCTGTCCGAGATCGTCACCGCACTTGCAGGCCTGTTCGTGTTCGTCCTGATCTGCAAGGTCGGGTTCGCGCGCGCGCTGGAGAATTACGAGCAGCATGACGTGCTGTCAGGCGCTATTCCCTGGCCGACCTGGATTTCGGCGGCGCTGGTGCCGTTCGGCTGCGGCGTGCTGGTGCTGCGGCTGGCGCTGCAACTGGTCGGCAATGTGCTGAGCCTCGTCAGCGGACGCGACCTCTATCCGCTGCCGCCGGTGACCGGCGTCGGCGAAGCGCGCGGCTTCGAGTAACGGCGGATATCCATGACACCTCTCATCGTTCTCGCTCTGCTGTTCGGCCTGCTTGCGCTCGGCACGCCGGTCGGTTTTGCCATGGCCTTTTCCGGCTCGGTCGGCCTCGTGATGGTCGGCGGCTTTCCGACCTTGTTCGGCATCCTGGAGACCGCGCCGCTCTCGACCGTTTCCTCCTACGAGCTGATCACCATTCCGATGTTCCTCCTGATGGCGGACCTCGTGCTGCTGTCCGGCGTTGCGGATGATCTGTTCAAGACAGCCTCTGCTTGGGTCGGGCGTGTTCCTGGCGGCCTCGGCATGGCGACAGCGCTTGCCGGCGCAGGCTTCGGCGCGATCTGCGGCACCTCGACGGCATCGGCTGCGACGCTGTCCTCGACCAGCCTTCCCGCAATGATCCGCCAGGGGTATGAGCCGAAGATGGCCGCCGGCGTGGTCGCGATCTCGGGCACGCTGTCGATGCTGCTGCCGACCAGCGTCGCGCTCGTCATCTTCGGCCTGCTCGCCGAGGTGAACATCGGCAAGCTCCTGATCAGCGGCATCATCCCCGCGATCCTCGTCACCTTCACCATCATGGCCACGATCTACTTTTTGGTCTGGCAGGATCCCTCGCGCGCGCCGGCCGCGAAATCGGTGCCGTGGCGCGAGAAATTCGCGCTGCTGTGGCAGGTCTCGCCGATGGTGGTGCTGTTCTCGATCGTGACGGGCACGATCTATCTCGGCGTCGCGACGCCGACGGAGGCATCCGCATTCGGTGCGTTCGGCGCCTTCCTGCTCGCGATCGTCAAGGGCAAGATCACGCCGTCCTCGCTCTACAAGACGCTGCTGCGCGCCTGCCATGGCACCTGCATGATCATCATGATTCTGGTTGGCGCCTCGATCTTCGGCTATTTCTTTACGCTCACTCATGTGACGCAGGACCTCGTCGCCTGGATCGGCTCGCTGCCGGCCTCGCGCTGGGTCATCATTACGTTGATCCTGTGCGGGTACATCGTGCTCGGCTCGTTCATGGACCAGATCGCGATCCTGGTGCTGACCGTGCCGATCGTGCTGCCGCTGATCAAGACGCTCGGCTTCGATCCGATCTGGTTCGGCGTCATCAAGATCGTCACCGCCGAGGTCGGCATGATCACGCCGCCGGTCGGGCTGAATTGCTTCATCGTCGCACGCTACGCCAAGCGGCCGGTGGCGGAGGTGTTCCACGGCACCTTTCCGCACTTCATCGCCCACCTGATTGCGATTGCGATTCTGGTGGCGTTTCCGTCTATCATCCTCTGGCTGCCGTCGCAGATGGGGCGCTAGGCACAACGAGCCTCCACAAGGAGACCACCATGGATTTCGCGCTAACCGATCAGCAGGAAGCCATTCGCGACGCCATCGCCAAGATCTGCGAAGGCTTTCCCGATGCCTATTGGCTGAAAAAGGACCACGACGGCGGCTTCCCGCATGACTTCCACAAGGCGCTGGCTGACGCCGGCTGGCTCGGCATCTGTGTGCCGGAGGCCTATGGCGGCTCGGGGCTCGGCATCACCGAAGCCGCGATCATGATGCGCACGATCGCGGAGTCGGGCGCCGGCATGTCGGGAGCCTCCGCGGTGCACATCAATGTGTTCGGTCTCAATCCCGTCGTCGTGTTCGGCACCGAGGAGCAGCGCAAGCGCATGCTGCCGCCGATGGTCGAGGGCCGCGAGAAGGCCTGCTTCGCCGTCACCGAACCCAACACCGGCCTCAACACCACCCAGCTCAAGACCCGCGCGGTCGCCAAGAACGGCCGCTACATCGTCAACGGCCAGAAGGTGTGGATCTCGACCGCACAGGTCGCGCACAAGATATTGTTGCTGGCGCGCACCACGCCGCTGGAGGAGGTGCGCTCGCCGACCCATGGTCTCAGCCTGTTCTACACGGATTTCGATCGCAAGAAGATCAAGGTCCATGAAATCGAAAAGATGGGCCGCAAGGTCGTCGATTCCAACGAGCTGTTCTTCGAGGATTTCGAGATCCCGATGGAGGACCGCATCGGCGAAGAGGGCAAGGGCTTCCAGTACATCCTCGAAGGCATGAACCCCGAGCGCATCCTGATCGCGGCGGAAGCCGTCGGCCTCGGCAAGCTCGCGCTGTCGCGCGCGACCGAATACGCCAAGACGCGCGTCGTCTTCAATCGTCCGATCGGCAAAAATCAGGGCATCCAGCATCCGCTCGCGGTGAATTGGGTCGAGCTCGAGGCGGCCTGGCTGATGGTGATGCAGGCGGCCTGGCAATACGGCAAGGGCTTGCCGTGCGGCGCCGGCGCGAATGCTGCGAAATATTTTGCAGGTGAAGCCGGTTACCATGCCTGCGAGCAGGCGGTGATGACTCATGGCGGTTTCGGCTACGCCAAGGAGTTCCACGTCGAGCGTTATTTGCGCGAGGTGCTGATCCCGCGCATCGCGCCGGTCAGCCCGCAGCTCGCGCTCAGCTTCATTGCGGAAAAGGTGCTGGGCCTCGCGAAGTCGTATTGAGGCGGCAATGCCCGGGGACACCGCGCCAATCGGCTTCTCCGGCTTGGTCCGTGAGGGCGATCTCGTGGTGTGCGGCCAGGCGACGGCAGAGCCGGTCACCTTGACTGAAGCGCTGATGGCGCAGGCCGGAAATCTGCCGGCATTCCGGATGATGGTCGGGCCGATCTTCTCGGAAACGTTCTTCGCGGCCTGCGCGCCCAACGTGTCGTTTAAGAGTTATGGCGTGATCGGCAATGCGCGGCGGCTCGCCAGGGCTGGGCGGCTCGAAACGATCCCGAGCAACTACAGCGCCTTCTATGCCGACTTCGCCTCGCGGCGCCATCAGGCCGATGTCGTCCTGGTGCAGCTCGCCGAGTCCGGGGGGCGGCTCAGTGCCAGCCTCTCCAACGATTACGTCATCGATGCCGCGCGTGGTGCGCGCCTCGTGATCGCGGAGATCAACCGGGATGGACCTTTCACATTCGGAGCCGAATGGCCGGGCGACGTGCCGATCCACATCCGGGTGGCGGCCCTACGCCCGCCGCTCGAATTGGCGTCACCGCCGCTCGATGATATTTCACGGCGCATCGCCGCGCACGCGGCGGGCCTGATCGTAGATGGCAGCACGCTCCAGTTCGGTGTGGGGCGCATTCCGGACGCGATCCTCTCGTCGCTCTCCCACGCACGCAATCTCGGCATTCACTCCGGCCTGATCAACGATGCCGTGGTCGACCTGATCGAGCGCGGCGCGGTCACGAATGCGGAGAAGGGAATCGACCCGGGGGTCACGGTCACCAACCAGGTGATCGGCACGAAGCGGCTCTATCGTTTCGTGCACGAGAACAAGGCGGTCGCAGTGCGGCCGACGTCCTACACGCACGGCCACGGTGTGCTGGCGCGGATCAACCGGCTGGTCGCGATCAATTCGGCGCTTCAGGTCGGGCTCGACGGCAGCGTGAACTCCGAGACGCTGAATGGCATTGCGATCGGGGCGATCGGCGGGCAGCTCGATTTCGTGCGTGGGGCCAATGCGTCTCCCGGCGGGCGGGCGATCATCGCGCTGCCGGCGACGGCATCGGATGGCACCAGCCGGATCGTCGCCCATGTCGAGACGGTGACGACGCCCCGCGCCGATGTCGATGCCATCGTCACCGAATGGGGCATCGCCGAGCTACGCGGCTGCAGTCTCGCCGAGCGCGCGCGGCGGATGATCGCGATCGCGGCACCGGAGCAGCGCGATGTGTTGTCGGAGCAGCTCCGCAGCCCTGTGCGCTAGCTCAGTTCATCATGGCCAGCGTCGGCCGCTCGCTCTCCGCAGATCCGATGATCCCGGGGAGATCGGTCACTTCGCCCGCGATCATGATCGACATCCGCCAGAACAAATGGGCCAGGCGCGAGAACACCAGCCGCTCGCGCTCGGCGGCAACGGTGCCGTCCGGGATCGTCACGGTCTCCAGTCCGACCACTTTCTTAAAGTCGGGCCAGATCATCATCGATTGCGCGATGACGGAGTAGCAGTGCGGATTCTCGTCGCTTTCGTCGGGCGCAGGCGGCAGCCCCGGATATTGCGTCGCCGCGGCGTAGAACTTGTAGGCACCGTAGCCGAGCTGCAGCAGGAATCTTTCGGGGACCGCAACGTCGGCGGCGAAAGACACCAGACGTGCCTCGCTCAGGATCGCCGGCTCGATGGCTCTGAGGTCCTGGGCGCGGAGCGCGGAGCAGAACGCGAGCTCGCGATTGTGCTCGCGCAGCAGGTTGGCCAGCGGCTGCTGCTGTTGCACGGTGTCGGTGAGCAGGATGATGGTCTTGAGCATCGCGTGATGTCCCTCAGAGGAAGAGATGGCGGGCGGTCATGACGGCGTCGTCGGCTGCGCAGTGTGCAAAGAAGTCGTTGGCGATGCTCTGTCCCGGCGCGATCTCCAGGATGCGGTAATGCGCCAGCGCCGCCGCATCACGCGCCGCGCCGACATCGTCCTGCCAGGCGCAGAGCGACAGTTCGAGGCGGCCATAACCACCGCAATCGGTGGCATAGGCGCCAGTCACGGCTTCGACGGTAGCGGCGACCGCGCCGGCGTCGCTGGCCGAGATACCGCGCAGGATCACGGCGATGCCTCTGCCGACCTCGGCCTTCGATGTCATGACCATGAAGGCATCGCGCGCGCCGGTGCGGCCGGCGCGGCGTGCGGTGCGCACGAGGCCGGCGAAGGCCGGATCAGGGCCGAGCTCCAGTGTCGTCGTCTGTTGATCATGCAAGATCGTCGCGCGGATCGCGCCGAGATCGCCCTTTAGCGCATGATACGAGCGCGGCAGCCAGACCGTGTCGAGCGGCATTTGCGACGAGGTCAGGCTCCAGGCCTGGTCGAGCAGATAGCCCTCCCAGATCGCAGGGTAAGATGCGGCGAGCTGCTGCCAGGTCCGCAGCAGCATTTCGGCGCTGTTGGTGCGGCCGAGATAGAGCGTGCGGGCCGACATCTCCCAGCGATTCCACTTGTGGAGTGCGATGTCGCCGCCGAGGAACGACGGCAGCAGCGGCGCCTCACGGAGCACCGCGCCGGCTTCGATGAAGAGCAGCGGCTCGCGATATTTGTTCCACATCCGCAGCATGAACTCCGCCTTCTCGAAGCAGAGCAGGCGGTCGCCGAACTGGGTGTCGATCGGCTCGATATGACAGGCGAGATCAAATCGTTCGAGCGAGTGCCGGAGCGCGAAGGCGGCGGTCGCGTCGCCGCCGCGCGGGTAACAGGAGACGATCCGCGGGCGCGCGGTGGATGTATCGGCGGCCGCGAGGAATTTCGACCAGCCGATGCCGCCCCACCACATCTCGTGCGGGCCGTCCGCACCGCAGGGGCCGACCGTGCCGAACTCGGTCAGCTTGGACTTGAGGAAATCGAATCCGGGGTTCTCGCTGGCCGGAATGACGACGGCACAGCCGGGATTGAGCGAGCGGTAGAACAGCTCCGCGGCCGCGCCGCTTGGCGGCTCCTTGAGGATGAGAACGCCGCAGCGCCGATCCCCAGCGAGGTCGTCCAGCGTCGGCGCGCCATATTGGCCCGTCAGCCAGTCCAGGCGATCGCGCTGGGCCCGGCCGAGCCGGATGCCGCCGGATTGCAGGAGGTCATCAAGGTTTGCGTGCGTCCCGTCCGTCAATTCCGTGCCCCTCGCGTCGCCGGTCAGCCCTTGGACTTGAACGGCCGGGGCGGCGCGATCAGGCGCGCTATTTGGGGCTGGAACCGAGCGGGGTGATCGCGACCGAATAGATCGCGATGACATGCGCCATGGGGCCGACGGGGATCAGCAGGCAGGCATCGTCGTTCTCGGTGCGATAATGGGCGCCGTTGTGCCGCACGCCGGCTGAGATAAGGCTATCGGCGGCGATACCGGCCACATCCTGGCTCTCGGCGGCGTCGCGAATGTCGTCGGCCGATTGGACGGTCACGCCATGAAGGAGACCTTCTGCGGCGAATTTCGGTAGCGGCAGCGCGATCATGGCGATGGCCATCGTGCGCGAGAGGGGAATGCGCAGGCGCAGCTCGCCGAAACCAGTGCGATAGAGGGTCACGGTGTCCAGCGTGGCAGCGGCATTGGCGCGGAACAGTCCGATCTGGACCTGACCACAAGGGCTCTCTTCGAAGACGTCGGCCGGCAGACGGTTGGCCCCGAACAGCGTGTAGAGATATGCGTTCGACGGTGACAGCCGGGCAAAGCTGCCGGCGAGCCACATCGGCGGGGCGGCTGACGCGCAGGCGGCGGAAAAACCGCGGGCGGTGATCCGCCGGCGGAGGAAGTCGCTGTCGATCATCGGCGCCAACGCATGCGTGCCGAGATTGACGTCGTGTTTCAGCCCGCCGAGCAGCGCCAGCTCGTCCTCATCAGGCAGCAGCAGGAACCGCGCCAGTGTCGCCGTGCACCAGCGCGCAGCGATATCAGGCGCGGCATTGGGGTCGAGACAGAAGTCGAGCGCGACATCCTCGGCGCTCTTCGCAAAGGCTAGCGCGCCGGCCTGAATCTCCGCGGCGAGCGCGATCTGGCTGGCCGGTCGCGGATTGATCTCCCGTAGCACCCGGTCGCCGTCATAATCCCGGACCGAGCCATCGGCGGAGCAGCAGATCTGCTCAAGCAGCGCAACGTTGCGGATCAGCATGCGCTTGATATGCGGCGTCACCACGAGGTCCGAGATGAAGCCCGCCGCGGTGTCCTGTTCGGCGACATCATCGAAGGCATCGTCGAGCGAGATCAGATAGGCGCCGTGGAGACGGATCTTGATGCCTTCCATGTCGAACACGCGACGCAATGCCTTCTGCACGCTCCCGGAATAACCGAGATCGGCGAGCACCAGGTCGGTACAGTCGTCGAAATCCGGGATCGTGTGACGCAGGTAGGCGAGCAATCGCGCGCGCAGTGCCGTGGCGAGATCGACGATCTCGCCGGCATCCATCAGCTTCGGCAGGGCTTCGGCGAGATCCTCGCCGGGAGCAATTCCGTCAGGATAAGCCGCGAAGAACGCGGCGACCTTTGGCGGCAGGATCTTGATCATGTCGCGGAAGGCCGGCGCGTCGATCTTCAACACCTTGCCGAGAAGGCCGATGAGCGGCTGCATGGTATCGGCAGAGGCGATCAGGCTGACGCGGCGGTTGATCTCGAGATAGGCCGACGTGGCGCCGTGCAAGTCCCGCCAGATCCGGTGTGGCAAGAAGCCGTCGCGGCCGAGGAAGGCGAGGGCGACCTTTCGGCCGGGGCCGGCAACCTCCCGGCAGCGCCGCACGATGAAGGCGTCGAATGCCGTCATCACCGGACCGAGCACGGTCATGCCGAGATGAAAGGCGGGAGATTTCTCGGCGTTGCGCGCGGCGACCATGCGACGCAAGGTCCGCGCGCCATGATCGAGCCGCGCCGGTGCGCCGGCGCACAACAGCTCGAGCAGCGCGGTCTCGCGCTGGAATTTGGAGGCCAATTGCGGCGTCGCCTGCGGATAATAGCGCGGCCGGATGCCGTGGCGCTTCGCGCTCTTGATATCAGCCTTATCGTTGTCGCCGACGTGAAAGGAGACGCTGGCGTCGATACCCTGCTCGGACAGGTATTTGGCGAAAAGCGTCTCGCTTTTGCCGCTGCCGTGGTCGCAGGAGGCGTAGAGGAAGTCCCATGTCAGCCCGGGGCGGCATGCCCGCAGCAACCGCGCCAGCGAAGCGGAATCCCAATAGGTGTCGGAGATGAAGCCGACGCGATGGCCGGCCTGCTTCATGTCCATATATTGCCGAAGCATGTCCGGATTGGCGCGGCAGAGCTCGAGCTCGGCTGCGAACTCTGATTCGGCGAGATCGCTCAGATCATGACGCGTGAGACCGAACAGCTTGAATGGAAAATAGGAATAGATTTCATCGATGCGAATTTCGCTGCCGCCGCGCTTCTCTTTCGCGGTCCTCCGCGCGCGTGCTTCGGCCTGGATACGATGCTGAACGAAACTCGCGGAAACATTCGGACAAGTCCGTGAAATGCCGGAAAGCTCGTAAGTCCTTTCAAATACGCCATCCGGCGTCGTGCAGGTGCGCAGCAGAAATGTATCGAAAACATCGAATGACCAAGCAGAAACAATTTGCGCGCGGCGCTTCGTGCCGGCCGTTGCGATCGTCATGTGAAGATTCCCCGCCAATCAGATCAATTAACGCGCACGTTCACCATGTCAGGCGCCACAAGCGCGAAAATAATTCACGCGCGATTCAAAAACGCATTCGTCGCGACTGACAGATTCAAAAAAATCGCTAGGTTCGAAAAGGTGATTCGGAAAAAATTGCCGGGTGCGGAAGTCGTCTCGCGTTCATTCACACTCGGAAACAATCGCTTCCTGATGCGCAAGGCGCGCGTCGCGCTTGATCACCTTAGTGCTGCGTAATGTCAGCGTTTTCTCTCAATGACATCTGTTCAGGATGGATGATCCGCCATGGCGCGAGACGATGTGATGATTGCGGGATTGATGCGCGAGAGTAGCGCGCGCTCGGCAATTATTGCCCGATACTCGGCAAAAGATACCGGCTAACATCTTGAAAAATAACAAAAATTCTCCGCCTGGATTGTTTTGGCCCCGCGTTCAACGCCTGGAAGCCGTGTGGCATGTGCGCCGCCGGCATTGCGGGTTGGAGATTGCGGGATGAGTTACGCTGCTGATGTCTGGGCTCCCGCCGAGGCCGGGATCACGACGACGCTGCCGGCTGAAGAGATCGTGCCCGTGATGCCGTCGGTACCGCTGGCGCCGGGCAGCACGCCGGTCGCTGCCGAAATCGTCTTCGATGAGGACAGCGAACTTCTCGACAGACTTGCCACCGGCGACGAGGCTGCGTTCCGCATGCTGGTCGAGCGTCACATCGATCGCGCCTATGCGATCGCGTTGCGTATCGTCGGCAATGCTGCAGATGCAGAAGACGTGGTGCAGGACACCATGCTCAAGATCTGGAGCCATCGCGGGCGCTGGCAGCACGGCCGCGCCAAGTTCTCGACCTGGCTCTACCGCGTCATCTCCAATCGCTGCATCGATCTGCGCCGCAAGCCGCGCAACGAGAATGTCGAGACCGTGCCGGAGGTCGCCGACGGCCAGCCTGGCGCGGTCGAGATCATCGAGCGCAACGAGCTGAACGGCATGCTGGAGCTCGCGATGCAGCGCCTGCCCGAGCAGCAGCGTATCGCGGTGATCTTCTCGTACCACGAGAATATGAGCAACGGCGAGATTGCCCAGGTGATGGACACCACGGTGGCCGCGGTGGAGTCCCTGCTCAAGCGCGGACGTCAGCAGCTGCGTCAGTTGCTGCGCAAGCACGAGCGCGACATCCGCACGGCGTTTACGGATTGCTAACCATAAAACTGGCGCTGCGATAATTTTCGCGCCTGATCTCCGTGCGCTCCGCCGTTTGAGCGAACGGACGGGGCTGCGGTCCGCGTCGTCAATCGTCTTCAACGATGCGGCACGCCATGCCCATCAGCACAGGAGTTTCCAATGCCTGCAATTTCCACCAATAGCGCGGCGAACTCTGCAGTCCGCTACCTCAACATCAATTCCGCGCAGGAGAGCAGCGCGCTCGCCAAGCTGTCGAGCGGCTCGCGCATCACCTCGGCCTCCGACGACGCCGCCGGTCTTGCGATCTCGACCCGCATCTCGTCGGACGTCACCACGCTGCAGCAGGCCGCGACCAACGCCTCGCAGGCGACCGCGATCCTCCAGACCGCCGATGGCGGCGCCTCCAACATCTCGGACATCCTGGCGCGCATGAAGTCGCTGGCCTCCGAGTCGGCCTCAGGCACCACGACCGACTCCAGCCGCGCCTACATCAACTCGGAATTCACGCAGCTGACGAGCGAAATCGATTCGATCGCGACCGGCACCCGCTATTCCAGCCAGAGCCTGCTTGATGGCTCCAGCGTGTTCGCCTCCGGCGTCTCGGTGCTGGTCGGCTCCTCCGGCTCGGACAACATCACAATCACGCTGACGAGCCTGACGGCATCCTCGCTCGGCGTGTCCTCGCTCGACGTCAGCTCCCTTTCTGACGCGACCTCGGCACTGACCACGCTTGATACCGCGATCGACACCGTCTCCGCCGCCCGCGCCAGCATCGGCGCGCAGGAATCGCGGTTCAACTTCTCGTCGGACTCGATCTCGACCCAGACCCAGAACCTGCAGTCGGCGAACTCCGCGATCAAGGACGTCGATATTGCGGCCGAGCAGGCCACGCTGTCCTCGGCCGAGGTGAAGACCCAGGCCGCGGTGTCGGCGGAATCCGCGGCGAACCAGATGCCGCAGTACCTGCTCAAGCTGCTCGGCTAAGCGCTGAGGCTAGCGATCGCCGGGCCGGCTTGATGCCGGCCCGGTTCACCCCGGGATGGATCGGGCAGCACAGTGACGTCAGTCAGTTCGAGCACCAGCAGCACTGCGAGCACCAGCACGTCGAGTGCGTCCACCGTGACCACGACCGGCACCACCACATCGACCAGCGTGGACTGGAGCGCGTTGATCACCGCGGCGGTGAACGCGAAGCTGACGGCAGCGACCACGATCTCGACCTCGATCACCAGCAACGAAGCCAAGATCTCCGCCTACAAGACGCTCCAGACCGATCTTTCGACGCTCTCCAGCGGCCTTTCCTCGCTCGCGACGGCCGTCGTCAATTCGCTCGCGACCAACGCCTTCGCCACGCGGGCGGCGACCATCAGCTCGTCCGGCGACGTCAGCGCCTCCTCCGCGCTCTCGATGTCCGTCAGCAACGGTGCTGCGACCGGCGACCACACGCTGACCATCAGCCAGGTCGCGACCGCGCAGAAGGTGATCGGCACCTCGCAGTCGAGCCAGACCAGCGCGCTCGGCTATTCCGGCACCTTCTCCCTTGGTCTCGGTAGCGGCAACACCGCCGACATCACCGTCACCAGCACGATGTCGATGCAGGACGTGGTCGATGCCATCAACGCCCAGACATCGACCACCAACGTGCAGGCCTCGATCGTCCAGGTGTCGAGCGGGTCGTACGAGATGGTGCTGTCGGGCACGGAGGCTGCCGCCGACATCAGCTATTCCAGCACGTCAGGCGACGACATCCTGAACGAGCTTGGGGTGACCGACAGCACGGGCGCCTTTGCCGACGTGCTGCAGACATCGCAAGCGGCTGATTTTTCTCTCGATGGCATCTCGATGACGCGGGATACCAACGACATCACCGACGTGCTCACGGGCGTGACCTTCAACCTGCTCCAGGCGACGCCCAGCGGAACATCGCTCAGCATCAGCATCGAGCCCGACACCAGCCAGATCGAAACGGCGGTCGAGAGCCTCGTCACCAACTACAACACGTTCCGCGATGCGGTGATCGCGCAGCAGGCAACGGCTTCCGACGGCACGGCGGATTCGAGCGCGGTGCTGTTCGGCGACGGCACCATGCGCGACATCATGGATTCGCTCCAGAACGCGCTCAACAGCACGGTGGGCGGCCTCACCATGGCCGACCTCGGCCTGTCCTTTAATGAGAAGAACGAGCTCGAGCTCGACTCCTCGACGCTATCCAATGTTCTCAGCACGAATCTGAGCGGCGTCACCACGCTGCTGTCGGCGCAGACCAAGACCTCGTCGAGCCAGCTCAGCGTCGTCAACACCGGAACGTCGCCGCAATCCTTCACGCTCGACCTGACCGTCGACTCGTCCGGAAATCTCAGCTCTGCGTCGGTCGGCGGAGATTCCTCGCTATTCACGGTGAGCGGCACGACGATCCTTGGCGCGGCCGGAACGGCCTATGCGGGCATGGCCTTCACCTATTCGGGATCAACGTCGCAATCGATCACGGTGACCTCGACCTCGGGCATCGCCACGCAGCTCTATCAGCTGTCCAAGACCTATTCATCGACCTCGGGCTCGTTGCAGACGCTTATCACGAACCTGACTGACCGCGACACCGACCTCCAGCAGAAGGTCGACGACATCGAGAGTGCAGCGTCCGCCTACCAGACCCAGCTCCAGACCCAATACGCGAATTACCAGGCCGCGATCACGAGCGCGAACAACACGCTCACCTATCTCAAGGCCTTGCTTAACTCCAGCTCGAGTGGTTGATAATGCATAATCCGATGGCGTACATGGCCAATCAGGCCTATCGGGGCGCGGCCACCAGCGTGCCGCCGCTGAAGGCGATCTCGATGCTGCTTGGCGGCGCGATCACCTTCTTCCAGAAGTCGCTGGCCGCACAGGAAGCGCGGCGCTTCGAGGAAGGGCACGAATATCTGCTGAAGGCGACCGCGATCCTGCGCGGGCTCAGCCACAATCTCGACTTCACCAAGGGCGGGGCGGTGGCCGAGCGGCTGTTCCAGACCTACAACAGCCTGATCGTGGCGAGCCACAAGGCGTTCGGCCGGCCGCATGCCCCGACGAGTTTTCGGCGGATCATCGCGGCCGTGACCGAGTTGCGGGAGGCCTGGGAGCACGTCGACGCGACGGCGCGGGGCGGCAAGATCGCGCCGTCCGATTCGGCCCGCACGGGCTGAAGCCACGACCGCCGCGGACCGCAGTTTGGCCCGTTCCCGTAGTGCTCCGGGCGCTTTTGGCGCGCGAAGCGGCGGGAAATCGGTTTTCGACGCGCTTGCAATGCTTTATGAGGGGCCTGACCGAGGCGGGATCGGCGGGCGATGGACGTCACCGAGTTTGAAGAACTGATCGACCGGCTGGGCGAGGATCTCTCCCTCTGGCCCGAAGATCGGCGCTTGCCCGCTGAAAAGCTGTTGAAACGTTCCTCTGCTGCCCAGGCACTGCTTGAAGAGATGCGCGCCCTGCGCCAGGCGCTCGCGGCACCTCCAGTGCGGGCACCCGCCGGCCTCGCCGACCGTATTGCCGCCGCCGCTGCGAAAATGAAGACCGACACCGCCGAGCCGCGCACCGAAGGCGAGACCGCGGGGAGCTGATCGGCTCTTTCCCTGACATTCCGATCCGCATGAGTTTTGCGCTCGCACCGACACGTGCGAGCGGCTGCGCTTTTTCGTAAGCGCGCTTTCGGCATTCCCGGACACTAGCACGCGGCAGATTTTGCCGTGTCGAAAGCGAATTTCGCAGCCGTGAATCCGCGCCTGAATCCGCGCGGCCACGCGTTTCATCAGCACACAGATTTCAAGCGCGCTGACCGACATCGCTGTCGCCGGCCGCGCGAGAAAGCCGGAGTTTCTGATGACAGTTTCCGCAACGAGTTCTGCAACGACTGCGACCACGACGACGTCGTCCTCGTCGAGCACCTCGTCCAGTTCGACGCTGACCTCGAGCGATTTCCTGAGCCTGCTCGTCAGCGAGCTTCAGAACCAGGACCCGCTGAACGCGACCTCGAGCACCGACTTCATCAATCAGCTCACGTCTTACGCGAATTTCAGCCAGCAGCAGTCGATCAATTCCAACCTGACCTCGCTCTCCAGCTCCTTCTCGAGCCTCGTGACGCTCAACTCGGTCAACTATATCGGCCACACCGTCGAGGCGAAGACCGACACGTCGACCTTGAGCAACGGCTCGGCGACGTTCGGCTATTCGCTGTCCTCGGCCGCTTCCGACGTCGCGGTCACCATCAAGGACGCCTCGGGTAACACGGTCTACACCGGCACCGGGACCGGCAATTCCGGATCCAACACCTTCACCTGGGACGGCAAGAATTCCAGCGGCACCCAGCTCACGGACGGCGGCCAGTACACAATCTCGGTGACCGCGACGGATTCCGCCGGCAACTCGGTGCTCAACTATACCACCATCTCCGGCACGGTGACGGGCATCGACACCTCAACATCAACGCCTTCGCTCACGGTGAACGGTGTCTCCGTCAGCGCCGCCGACATCATCGGCGTCACGTCCTGATCCTGCGTCCTGATCCCTCTGGAGTTTCATCATGAGTCTCACCGGTGCACTCTCTTCGGCGATCTCCGCGCTCAGCGCGCAGAGCCAGTCCCTGTCGATGATCAGCGACAACATCGCCAATACCAGCACGACGGGGTACAAGACGACGTCGGCGATGTTCGACGACCTCGTCACCGCATCGAGCAACGCGACCTCCTATGCCTCGGGCGGCGTCACCGTTTCGGGCCGCGCCAACATCACCCAGCAAGGCCTGCTGGCCGCCACTTCCAACGCGACCGACGTCGCGATCCAGGGATCGGGCTTCTTCGTCGTGACCAGCGCCACGTCGGGCGGCACCACGTCCTATACCCGCAACGGTGCCTTTTCGACCGACAATGCGGGCTATCTCGAGAACAATGGCAGTTACCTGGAGGGATGGCGCACCGATTCGGACGGCAATGTCGTCGGCAATGAATCGGCGAGCAATCTCGAGGCCATCAATACCCAGGTCGCCTCGACCAGCGGCAGCGCCACCACCAAGACCACGATTGCGGCGAACCTGCCGTCGGATGCCGCGACCGGCGACACCTACACCAGCTCGATGACCGTCACCGATTCGCTCGGTGCCGCGAACTCGATGCAGGTCACCTGGACCAAGACCGGGACCAACACCTGGAGCGCGAGCTTCGCCAATCCGACCTCGACGTCGGACACCACGACCGCGACCGGCACGGCCTCGGGCACGATCGACATCACCTTCAACAGCGACGGCTCGCTGGCGAGCACCAGCCCGAGCCCGGCGACCGTCGCGGTGACGGGCTGGACTGATGGTGCAGCGGACAGCACGATCACGATGAGTCTCGGCACCGCCGGAGGCACGGACGGTCTGACGCAATATGCTTCGGGCGAGACGACGCCGACCGTCAACGTCACGAGCATCTCCTCGGACGGCCTCTCCTACGGCAAGCTGTCCAGCATCTCGATCGGCAAGAACGGCATCGTCGACGCCACCTATTCCAACGGCCAGACCATCGCGATCTACAAGATAGCGGTGGCGACCTTCGCCGATCCAACCGGGCTTTCCGCAGCCAGCGACGGCCTCTATTCCGCGACCGTGACGTCGGGGAATGCCGCGCTGCAAGCGTCCGGCGAGAACGGTGCGGGCACGATCTACGGCAGCGAGCTGGAATCCTCGACCACCGACACCTCCAGCCAGTTCTCGAGCATGATCTCGGCGCAGCAGGCCTATTCGGCGGCGTCCCAGGTCATCTCCACCGTCAGCAAGATGTACGACACCCTGATCTCGGCGATGAGGTGAGCGATGCGCGGCGAGGAGGCCAAGGCCGCCGGAGAAGCGCTGCTGCGCCGGGTGCGACGGCTGGTGGCACGGGCCGCTACCGTGACGGACAGTGACCACAAGCAGGTGCTTGCCTTGCTCGACGATCTCGAGACGACCCGCCGCGGCTTGTTGAAGGAATGCGCAGCGGTCGAGGGCGAAATGAGACAGGCGACCGTCAGGACGACCGCGATCGGCGCTTATTTGCGCAACTCGCAAGTCCATCGCGGCAAACGGCAAAATTAGAAGAAGGCGATGACCATGAGTGTAGCCCAAGCCAATAGCCAAGCCACGCGGACCAACGCCGCAAATGGCGACGCCCGGATCAAGTCGCTGATCGGACTGATCGACGTTCTGACCGCGCTGGTGGCGGAAGAGAATGCCGAGCTCGCCAAAGGTCTGCCGGCCTCACGCCTGAAGCAGGTCGACGAGAAAAATCGCCTTGCGGAGATCTTCGAACGATCCGTCGCCGAATGTGCGGCGGGCGGGACCACCCTGAACGTGCGGGACCGGATCCTACGCGAACAGTTGCTGGATCGGATCCTGAAGCTGCGCGCGGCAATGGACGAAAACCTGGTGCGGCTGCGCGCGGCGATCGAGGCCAGCAACCGCCGGATCGAGGCCGTCATGCAGGCGATCCGCGAGCAGATCGCTGCGGTATCGCCCTATGGCGCCTCCGGCCGGGTCGCTGCGCGCGCCGTCTCCAGCGGCACCAGCCGCAGCGCCTAATGAGCAGGAGAGCCCGCCGTGTCGCTCGATATCGCACGATCGATCGCCTTCAGCGGCCTGTCGTCCACGTCGGTGCAGATCAGCGTGACGTCGTCGAACATTTCGAACGCCGACACGACGGGCTATACCAAGAAGACCGCAAACCAGTCGAGCAGCGTCACCAACGGCGTCGGTACCGGCGTCACGGTGACGGGCATCACCTCGACCGTCGACAAGCTGCTGCTGAAGTCGCTGGTCAGTGCCGACTCCGATCTCGGTTCGGCCGACACGGCCAATACCTACCTGACCTCGCTGGAGAAGCTCTACGGCTCGACCAGCAGCACCGATAGCTCGTCGACCGGAACCTCGCTGGCCAACAGCATCGCCTCGCTGGAATCGGCGCTGTCGTCGCTGGCGAGCACGCCGAGCAGCGCCTCGCTGCAATCCAACGTCGTCAGCGCGCTCGACGACGTCACGAGCCAGCTGCGCGAGACCTCGAGCGGCATCCAGAAGCTCCGCTCCAATGCCGACCAGGACATCTCGTCCTCGATCGTCGACGTTAATACGGACCTGCAGAACATCGCGGATCTGAACGCGGAGATCAAGCAGACGGCGGCGACCGGGCAGTCGACCGCGGACCTGGAGGACCAGCGCAACACCGCGCTGCAGGACGTCGCCTCCAAGATGAACGTCAGCTACTACACGGCGTCGAACGGCGATCTCCAGATCTACACCACGACCGGACAGGCGCTGGTCGATAGCTCCGCACACAAGATCAGCTATACCGCCGCCGCCAACGTGTCGTCGTCGACGACCTACACGGCAGGCTCATCGTCGAGCGGCTTCAGCGCGATCACGGTGAACGGCGTCGACATCACCTCGCAGATCACCGGCGGCGACATCGGCGCGCTGATCACGCTCCGCGACAAGACCCTGCCAGCGGCGCAGTCCCAGCTCGACCAGCTCGCAACGCAGCTTGCCTCTGCGGTCAATACCGTCTCAAACAGCGCCTCCTCGGTACCGGCGCCGACCAGCCTGACCGGAACCACCAGCGTCACCAGCAGCATCGCGCTGTCCGCCACCGGCACAGTGCGCCTCGCCGTGACCGACCAGAGCGGCAATCTGGTCTCCTACAGCGATCTCGACCTGTCGTCCTACTCCACGGTCGGCGATCTCGTCACTGCCATCAATGGCATTTCCGGGATGTCGGCATCGGTCGATGCGGACGGGCATCTCTCGATCACGGCGACAGGCTCGGGCAATGGTGTCGCCATCAATGAGATGACCAGTTCGGTCGGTAGCTCGAGCGAGGGATTTTCCGACTATTTCGGCCTCAACGACCTCGTGACTGGAACAAGCGCGTCGGATATCGCGGTCAACAGCAAGATACTGTCCGGCACCAGCGCATTGCAGCTTGCAACACTGGACTCCTCCTCGAGCCTTACGGTCGGCAGCAATGTGCTGACGTCCGGATCTGCGACCGTGGTCAATGCGCTCTACAGCGCATTGACGGCCTCACGGACGTTTTCCTCCACCGGGGGGCTCGCCGCCACCACCGGCTCCTTTGCCGACTATGCCTCGACAATCGTGGCCGATGTCGCGAGCAAGGCCTCGCAGGCGTCCACCAATTACACTGCCAAGGAGACCGCGCAGTCGACCTATGCGAGCTCGCTGTCTTCGCAGTCGGGCGTCAACCTCGACGAGGAATCCGCCAATCTGAGCACGCTGCAAAACCAATACTCGGCAGCATCCGCGCTGATCTCGGCTATCAACAGTATGTACTCGGCGCTTATCACCGCCGTGCAGTCGTCGTAAAGCGCGCGGGAGCAGCTCCATGGTCGCGATGCGGATCGCCACCTTCGCCCAGTCGAGCAAGATGATCGCCGACGCGATGCGCGTGGAGTCGGTCATGGCCAACGAGCAGGTCCAGGAATCGTCGGGCGTCGTCTCGACCGATTTCGGCGGTTACGGCTCGAACGCGCAGCATGTCGTCAATCTCCAGGTGTCGGTGACGCGCGCGCAATCCTATATCGATGCGGCCACGCTGGCCGACAGCAAGGTCCAGGTGATGTATTCGGCCGTCGGCTCGGTGACGGACATCATCACCCAGCTCCGCTCTCAGCTCAGCGCGGCTTCAACCGGAAGCTCGACCGAAACGAATTCGGTGATCTCCTCCGCCCAGCAGATGCTGGAGCAGATGGGCTCGCTGATGAACACGCAGTATGACGGCCAGTATGTCTTTGCCGGTGGCAAGACCGACACGGCGCCTGTCGACCTCACCAGCTTTTCATCGGGTACCGGTTCCACCACCACGGCGGACACCAGCTATTACAAGGGCGATGACGAGATTGCCTCGGTACGCGTCGCCGCCGACAATACCGTGTCCTATGGAGTGACCGCCGACAATTCGGCGTTCGAGGAAGTCATGCGCGTGCTGAAGTTCGTGGCCAACAGCACCTCGTTGTCATCCTCCGACATTTCCAGCGCGCTCGATTTGGCCAGCACGGCGCTCGACGACACCGCGGCGGTGCAGGCAAAACTCTCGAGTTCGGCGTCCTCGATCGAGTCGGCGAGCACGCAACAGACCGATTACAAGAGCTACGCCGAGAGCCTGTCGAACGACCTCACCGGCGTCGATGTCGCCGCCATCACCGCCCAGCTCGCGACCTACCAGGCGCAGCTGACGGCTTCCTATTCGGCAATGTCCAAGATCCTCGGCATGAATCTCGCGAGCTATCTGAAATAGGAGAGGCCTATTCGGCCGCTATCCGCTCCATCGCCATGGTGCGAAGCCGGGCGCGCTGGATTTTCACGCCGTTGGCGCTGTCGGTCACGGGGAAGGCGTCCACGACATAGATCCGCGCCGGAACCTTGTAGCCGGCGAGCCGCTCGCGCAGGCGTGCCGTCAGCACCTCCTGTTGCGGCGAAGTGCCGGCCGGGATGACAAAGGCGACGCAGCGCGCCTGGCCCTTCAGGTCGACCGCGACGACCTGGGCATCGGCGACGCCGGCACAGGACTTGAGCTCGTCCTCGATCTCGCCGGGTGCGACTAGGAATCCGCCGAGCCGCATCGCGTCACCCGCGCGGGTCTCATACACGAAGGCGCCATCGCGAAGCCGGCCGATGTCGCCGGTGCGGAAGAAGCCGTCCGCGGTGAACGCATCGCGCGTCGCATCGGGGTTGTTGAAATAGCCGAGGAAGCGCGACGGCGCGCTGATCTCGATCTCGCCGGAGACGCCTTGCGCTGCAAGCTCGCCGGTCTCGGTGTCGCGCACGCGGACCTTGGCCTCGGGGGACATTGGCCAGCCACCGCCCTCGATGCGATCGGCGAAGGCGTCGCCGGGACGAGCGATCGAGAACAATGCCTGCACCTCGCTCGAGCCGTAGAGGCCGAATAGCGGCAGGCCGCGCGCCTCGGCCTCCGCAGCCAGCTCTCGCCAGCCGGGCTGGAACGCGGCGAAGCCGCAGACCTCGAGATGCGGGAAGGGACGTGGCTCATCGGTCAGCGCAAGGATACGGCGGAACATCTCGTCGGAGCCGAAGCAGTGCGTGATCTTGTGCTCGCTGAGGATTTTCAGCGCCGGTGCCGCCTCGAAGGCGTTTGGCACGTGGATAGTCGCGCCGGCTGCGATGAAGCCAAGCAGGCTCGTCATGCCAAAGGTGCCGCAGAATGGCAGCATCGCCAGCAGCGAGTGACGCTGCGGCGAGAGCTTGAGCGTCTTGGCAACGGAGTTGGCGTGGGTCGCCAGCGTCCGCTGCGAATGCGCGACCAGCTTGGGCCCCTTGGTGGTGCCTGATGTGGTGTAGAGCAGCACCGGCAGGTCGACGTCATCTTGGATGGGGCCCGCCGGATAGGGTTTCTCGAACGCATCGAAGCGAATGCAGGGCCATTGCGCGGGGATCGCATCCGCGCCGACCACCGCGAGCTTTTGCAATGCGGGCACATCGGCCTTGGCAATGTCGGCGAGAACAGCGGCGAAATCGATCGAGCGGAACGCCGCCTCGAGCACCAGCAGCCTGGCGCCCGACACTTTCAGGAGATGCGCGACTTCCGCGCCGCGGTAGCGCGTGTTGACGGCGGCAACGACCGCACCCAGCCGGGCGGCGGCGAACAGCAACGCGATCCATTCGACCCGGTTGACCAACCAGACCGCCACCACGTCGCCCTTGCCGATACCCTGCGCCGCGAGCCAGGCCGTGGTCTGCTCGACCATCCTTGAAAACTCCGTGCGCGACACGGGCGTGCCGTTGAACACGAAGGCAGGATCGGCAGCTGTCTCCGATCCGATCAGCGAATGCAGTGAAACATCGTCGGCATGCATGGCGACCGGAGTAGCCCGATCGCGCAAACCTGTCTACTTGGTGCCGAACATCCGGTCGCCGGCATCGCCCAGGCCTGGCACGATGTAGCCGTGGTCGTTGAGCCGTTCATCGATCGCGGCGGTCCAGACCGGCACGTCGGGATGCTCGCTCTGGAACTTTGCGATGCCCTCGGGCGCGGCCAGGAGGCAGACGAAACGGATGTCGCGGGCGCCGCGATCCTTCAGCAGCGATGCGCCGGCGCAGGCTGAATTGCCGGTTGCCAGCATCGGGTCCATCAGGATCACGGTGCGGTCGGACAGGTCCTGCGGCGCCTTGAAGTAATATTCCACGGCCTGCAATGTCTCGGGGTCGCGGTAGAGCCCGATATGGGCGATGCGGGCCGAGGGCATCAGCGCCAGCATGCCGTCGAGGAAGCCGACGCCGGCGCGCAGGATCGGCGCCAGCGTGAGCTTCTTGCCGGCGATCTTCGGCGCCTGCATCGGCGAGATCGGTGTCTCGATCTCGACCAGCTCCAGCGGCAGGTCGCGCGTCACCTCGTAGGCCAGCAGCATCCCGATCTCGTTCAGGATTTCGCGAAAGCTCTTGGTCGAGCGGTCCTTCTCCCGCATCAAGGAAAGCTTGTGCTGGACCAGGGGATGGGCGACGACGTTGACGCTGCTTGTGCTCATGAAACCGATCTACACGGTTCCGTGAAACAGCGCCAGATCGGCCGGGCGTTTTCCGACCGGATAGAAGGACTATCCCGGGAGCGCGACCACGGCTCGTGCACGGTTGCTCGCCCGATGGGCAGTCATGGTCAATTTGCGGTCGAGGTGCTAGATTCCAAGCCCGCGGGCTGCGAGCGTGATCACGATCGTGAGGACCGCACCCCAGACCAAGCTCAGCGTTATGGTCAGGATCGTCGTCGTGACGGCGTGCTCGAGATGTCCCTTGAGGAAATGCATGCTACTTGTCCGCGGCAGGAGCCGCGCCGAAGCGCATGCCAAGCAGCAATGCACCCAGTAAAGCGACCAGGATGGCGATCTTGAACTCGATCATGTCCTTGGCCTTGTCGTCACGCGTGCAAGAAGCTGCCTGGCTGCCGCCGCCAGCACGATCAGGAAACTGCCGCGGTTCTCGACATCGAGCTCGAAACTCTCGGTGGGGAACACCAGCGCGCACCGCGTTGGCGCGCTCTGACGCTGCGCGAAATCCACCGCCGAGCTCTTGAACAGGAACAGGCCGCCGACCTGTCCACTCGCTTCGCGCGCGACCCAGAGGCCGGCGTTGTTGCGCCCGATGAAGAAGACGGGGATGGCGGTACTGATGACATCCGGATCGAGTGGCTTGAGTGCCGCCGCCTGTTTGGCGTCGGCCTGGCGACGAGGGGCCTGAAGGGCAATTGCGGCCATGGCGGCCTCTTCACACATCTGCAAGGTCATGGGAGCCTCCCGCTGCTCAGACGTTCAGGTGCCAGACATAGATTGCGGTCTTCAGCGCGATGAGCGCAGTGAGCACGCTGCCCATCGAGAGCAGAGTGAGCGCGCCGAGAGCGAGATCCTTGAGCTGCGCCTTGCGCGCCCCGGAGATGCGCGCCGGAAGCTCGGACCCGAGGGGCCGGTCAAAGCCATGTGTCAGGATCGACATTTTGTAAGTCCTTGCCTCATGCGGCGAGACGGCCGCTCCGATCTGTCTCGTATGATGGCCACCGCCGCGTAAGATTGCGAGATGACCGCTGGCGCCGCCGCATAGGAATGTCATAAAGACGCCGTTCCACGCGCTGGTAGCCCTCTGAAGAGATCGGAGTTCCGCTTCGAGGGAGCCCGAGACGGTGCATGATTGGAATGTGGCATGCCGATCGCTGCGGCAAAGGCGAGCCGCAGCCGCGGTTCCTCGATTTGCCTGCAGAAGCATTCCAGCGTCGCTTCCGCATCCTGCAGCTGCCCCCTGAGGGCCGCACAGAGCTGCCAGCTGGTCCGCCGGAAGAAGTGGAGGGATTCGCCGCCGAGACAATCGAGCTCGGCCGCCAGCGCCACCACGTTGAGCCTGTCGGATTCATCCCGCGTCACGGCGAGGCGCAGCAGCGCTAGCTGCCAGGCGCGGAGCAGGCTGTGAGGTCCTTCGGGTGACTGCAGCATGAAATTGCCTCTTGACGCCTCAGGCACCTACGCCGTCGATCAGCTCCTCGTCGGCGATGGCGGCGAGTGCCCTAACCACCTCCCTCTGCGCGGCCGCGTCCAGCGGCACGATCGGCAGCCGTGTGGCCGGCGACACCAGGCCAAGCACGCTCAGGGCGCTCTTGAGCGCCGCGGGGCTGTCCTTGGAGAGACAGGCGATGAGTGGCATCAGGCGCTTGTGCAGATAGCGCGCTGTTTGCAGGCGACCTTGCCTGACCTGTGAGAAGATCGTCCGGCACAGATCCGGTGCGATGTTGGAAACTTCCGAGATGGCTCCGTCGCCGCCGCCGGCGATATAGCCGAAGGCGGTCGCGTCCTCGCCGGACAGCAGCCGAAAGCCTGCCGGCAGTAGTCGGTTCAACCGCATCGGGCGGGTGATGTCACAGCTCGCATCACGGAGGCCCACGAACCGGCGAGACTCGACGAGGCGTAGAAGCGTCTCGTCGGCAAGTGGGCGCAGCGTGCGGGAGGGAACATCGTGCAGGATCACCGGCAGTCCGGTCGAGCCGGCAATGGAGCGGAAATGCGCGAGCATCCCCTCCTGCATCGGCTTGTTGTAGGCGGGCACCACCGCCATGATGGCGTCCGCGCCAGCCGCTTCTGCGCGCCGCGCAAGTTCGACAACGCGGCCGGTGGCATTCGACATCGCGCCCGCGACGACCCGCGACCGGCCGTGGGCGACGTCGACTGCGGTGCGAATAACGAGCTCCTGCTCGGCGGGCGAGAGTGTCGGTGCCTCGCCCGCCGTCTCGCAGACCACGAGCGCGGGAACGCCGGCCGCGACCTGGCGCTCGCAGAGTGCGGCGAACGCCTTGAGATCGATCGTGTCAGCCGCATCGAACGGCGTCGGCAGATCCGGAATGAAGCCGGTGAACCAGGCCGAGGGGGGAATGAACATGGCTTGCTCGCCGAAAGGCGCCGGCTCAAGCGGCGTGCTGCGAGAGGTCGGGGTGTTTACCCATGTCGAGCTCGATCTCGCGTAGCAGCTCGACGATGGTCTCGGGATGCTGTCCGTTCTCGAACAGCGCGTATTTGATGGCCTGGGCGCGGCTGACGAACAAGCCGCCATAGAGGCCGTTCTGCTGTTGCGCGATCCATTGGCCCCGATGGTTTTGGCCGATGAAGACGATGCTGGAGGGCGAGCTGCACGAAGGAGGTTCGACGAGTTTCACGGATAGTATCCTTCCAATTGACGCGAGGGGCGGGATCGCCTCCCGCGAACCGCCGGATCAATATCTTTTCGATTGGATAGGATTTCGAGAGAGGGCGCGCGGCGATCTCATAGGAGCGCCATAAGGCCTCGCATCAAGGCTTGGCGTTCGTTCAGCTGAAATTCTCGCACGCGGCCGGCTCATAGAGCGGATCCGGGGCGGGCCGCACGTTGGGGACACTCGGTCGCGAGGCTTCCACGGCCAATGCCTGGACTTCGACGAACGCCGACAGCAGCGCGAGCGCGAGGTCGCCGTGGCATCCCTCGACAGCCGCGTCGAGCCAATCCGGCAGCTCGCGTTCACGCGAGAGCGCGCAATGCCATTCTCCTTCGTCATAGGCGATCCGGCGGACGTGCCACAGCGGCAGTTCCAGCTCCATCAACGCCAGCGCGGCGTCGGCCCAGGCCTCCGCGTCGATCAGGCGCATGACGCGAGCGGTGCGCTCGGTCTGTCCGAGCGAGGGAAAGCGGCGGCAGGCCTTGTCGATGATCTCGAGCATCAACGGCCGCGTCATGCCCAGTGCATTGCGCAGGGGCTCGCTGAGGGCCGGGGGATCGTAGTGCCGATAAGCGACGGTCATGTCAGGCCTCCTGGAATTGGCGTCGGTCAGTCGGCCGGCGTCTTCAGGATGGCGAGAAGGACATTGGAAAACGAGATGGGAAGGGGATGGGAGATATAAAGATTTCATAAATGCGGGCGCCCTCCGCGAGGGATGCGATGCGCCGTCAACCGTCCCACCCTTTATGAGATTCCTATAACTTCGTCATAGCCCACGTCTCGAAAACCTATGCCCGCGGTGGCACTTCAGCACGGTCAAAAGTCCCGCTTGGGCCGTGGAAATGCGTCGCGCTTTTCTCCACCGGCTCCGCCGGGTCCCCGAGAAAGTGTTGCTCCCGATAGAGGGATGCAGCGAGGAACAATCCCATGATGGACATTCTGATGCTGGCGCTGGGCTTCGGCTTCTTTGCCCTTGCGATCGGCTACACCTACGCCTGCGAACGGTTGTGAGGGAGCGAACCATGATCTTCGATTATGCGCTCGCCGGTGCCGTCTCGTTCGGCCTCCTGTTCTACCTCACCTACGCGCTGCTGCGGCCGGAACGGTTCTGACCCTTGCTGCTGCTTGTCGAATTGTTGCTGGCGGACGTTGCGCTCGTCGGCTGCCTGCTTGTGGTGCTCCTGCCGCTGCTGCGGCGGACACCAAGCCTGAAGGGTTGATGCCATGACTGCGATCGGTTGGCTCCAGATCATTCTTTTCTGCATTATCATCGTCGCGCTCGCAAAGCCGCTCGGCTGGTACATGACGCGCGTGTTCAACGGCGAGCGGACGTTCCTCTCGCCCGTGCTGCGTCCGATCGAGGCCGGCATCTACTGGATCTCCGGCGTCGACGAGAAGCGCGAGCAGCATTGGCTGACCTACACGGTCGCGATGCTGCTGTTCCATGTCGGCGGTTTCCTCGTCATCTATGGCGTGATGCGCTTGCAGGCGGTGCTGCCCTTCAATCCGGCCGGGCAGGGCGCGGTCGCTGAAGACCTCTCTTTCAACACCGCGATCTCCTTCATCACCAACACCAACTGGCAGAACTACGGCGGCGAGAGCACGCTCTCTTACCTCGTGCAGATGGTCGGCCTGACGCACCAGAATTTTCTGTCGGCGGCCACCGGCATTGCGCTCGCGGTCGCCCTGATCCGCGGCTTCTCGCGCGCTTCGGTGCGCACCGTCGGCAATTTCTGGGTCGATGTCACCCGTTGTACGCTTTATGTGCTGCTGCCGATCTGTGCCGTCTACACGCTGTTCCTGATCTCGCAGGGCATGCCGCAGACGCTCGGCGACTATGTCGAGGCCACCACGCTGGAAGGCGCCAAGCAAACCATCGCGGTCGGCCCGGTCGCATCGCAGGTCGCGATCAAGATGCTGGGCACCAATGGCGGCGGCTTCTTCAATGCCAACGCCGCGCACCCCTTCGAAAACCCGACCGCGCTGTCGAACTTCGTGCAGATGCTGTCGATCTTCGCGCTGGGCGCCGCGCTGACCAACGTGTTCGGCCGCACGGTCGGCAACCAGCGCCAGGGCTGGGCGATCCTGGCCGTGATGGGCGTGCTGTTCCTCGCCGGCGTCGCCGTCACCTATTGGGCGGAAGCCAACGGCACCTCGACGCTGCAGACGCTTGGCCTCACCGGCGGCAACATGGAGGGCAAGGAAGTCCGCTTCGGCATCGTCGCGTCCTCGCTGTTCGCAGTGATCACCACGGCCGCTTCCTGCGGCGCGGTCAACGCCATGCACGACAGCTTCACCGCGCTCGGCGGCATGATCCCGCTGATCAACATGCAGCTCGGCGAGATCATCGTCGGCGGCGTCGGCGCCGGCCTCTACGGCATGCTGCTGTTTGTCGTGCTGGCGATCTTCGTCGCGGGCTTGATGGTCGGCCGCACGCCGGAATATGTCGGCAAGAAGATCGAAGCGCGCGAGGTCAAGATGGCGATGCTCGCCATCCTGGTGCTGCCGCTGATGTATCTCGGCTGGACCGCGGTCGGCGTGGTCTATCCGCCCGCCGTCGCCTCGATGGCCAATGCCGGCCCGCACGGCTTCACCGAGGTGCTCTACGCCTTCACCTCGGCGACCGGCAACAACGGCTCGGCCTTCGCGGGCCTCACCGGCAACACCTTGTTCTACAACCTCACGCTCGCCAGCGCGATGTTCGTCGGCCGCTTCTTCATGATCATTCCGGCAATGGCGATCGCGGGTTCACTGGCAGCGAAAAAATCCATTCCGCCGTCGGCGGGCACGTTCCCGACCACCGGCGGACTGTTCGTCGGTCTCGTCGTCGGCGTGATCCTGATCATCGGCGGCCTCACCTTCTTCCCGGCCCTCGCACTCGGCCCGATCGTCGAGCATCTCGCGATGAACGCCGCTAACGTCTTCTGATTGTTTGGAGTGACCTCCGTGGACACCATGAAACTGCAAAAACGCGCCTCCGTCTCGGCAATGCTCGATCCCAGGATCGTCGTGCCCGCGATCCGCGCATCCTTCACCAAGCTCGATCCGCGGCTGATGATCAAGAACCCCGTGATGTTCGTGGTCGAGATCGTGGCCGCGCTCACCACGGTGATTTTTCTGCGCGACCTCGTCACGGGTGGCGCCAATCTCGGCTTCACCTTCCAGATCATCCTCTGGCTCTGGTTCACGGTGCTGTTCGCGAATTTTGCTGAAGCCGTCGCCGAAGGACGCGGCAAGGCGCAGGCCGATTCGCTGCGCAAGACCCGCACCGAAAGCCAGGCCAAGCTCCTGACCGGCGCGGGCCGGGATTTCAAGCTCGTGCCGGGCACGGGCCTGAAGGTCGGCGACATCGTGCTGGTCGAGGCGGGCGACACCATTCCCTCCGACGGCGAGGTGATCGAGGGCGTCGCATCCGTCAACGAAGCTGCCATCACCGGCGAATCCGCGCCCGTGATCCGCGAGTCCGGCGGTGACCGCTCGGCGGTGACCGGCGGCACGCAGGTGCTGTCCGACTGGATCCGCGTCCGCATCACGGCGGCGCAAGGCTCGACCTTCATCGATCGCATGATCAAGCTGGTCGAGGGCGCCGAGCGGGCAAAAACGCCGAACGAGATCGCGCTCAACATCCTGCTCGCCGGCCTCACCATCATCTTCGTGTTCGCCACCGTCACCATTCCGAGCTACGCGGCTTATGCCGGCGGCTCGATCTCGGTCGTCGTTCTGGTCGCGCTGTTCGTGACGCTGATCCCGACCACGATCGGTGCGCTGCTCTCGGCGATCGGCATCGCCGGCATGGACCGCCTGGTCCGTTTCAACGTGCTGGCGATGTCCGGCCGCGCGGTCGAGGCCGCCGGCGACGTCGATACGCTGCTGCTCGACAAGACCGGCACCATCACGCTCGGCAACCGCCAGGCGACGGCGTTCCGTCCGGTGCGGGGCGTCAGCGAGCAGGAACTGGCGGACGCCGCCCAGCTCGCCTCGCTCGCCGACGAGACGCCGGAAGGCCGTTCCATCGTGGTGCTGGCCAAGGAGAAGTATGGCATCCGCGGCCGCGAGATGGCGGAGCTTGGTGCCACCTTCATCCCGTTCACGGCGCAGACCCGTATGAGCGGCGTCGATGCCGGCGGATCGTCGGTGCGGAAGGGCGCGGTCGACGCGATGCTCAACTACGTCGGCGGCGGCGCGCCGCTGGCTGTTGCCTCCGGCAACACGGCGCGCGCCATTCAGCCCGCCGGGCTCTCTGATATCGGTCGCGAGATCCAGACCATCGCGGACGAGATCTCGAAGGCTGGTGGTACGCCGCTGGCCGTGGCCAGGGACGGCAGGCTGCTCGGCGTCATTCAGCTCAAGGACATCGTCAAGGGCGGTATCCGCGAGCGCTTTGCCGAGCTGCGCCGCATGGGTATCCGGACCGTCATGATCACCGGCGACAACCCGATGACGGCGGCCGCGATCGCAGCGGAAGCCGGCGTCGACGACTTCCTGGCGCAGGCGACGCCCGAGGACAAGCTCAAGCTGATCCGCGACGAGCAGGCCAAGGGCAAGCTGGTGGCCATGTGCGGCGACGGCACCAACGACGCGCCGGCGCTGGCGCAGGCCGACGTCGGTGTCGCCATGAACACCGGCACGCAGGCTGCGCGCGAGGCCGGCAATATGGTCGACCTCGACTCCAATCCGACCAAGCTGATCGAGGTGGTCGAGATCGGCAAGCAGTTGTTGATGACGCGCGGCGCGTTGACGACTTTCTCGATCGCCAACGATGTCGCAAAATATTTTGCGATCATCCCGGCGATGTTCTTGGCCTTCTACCCGCAGCTCAACGTGCTCAACGTCATGAACCTCTCGAGCCCGCAGAGCGCCATCCTGTCGGCGATCATCTTCAACGCGCTTGTCATCATCGGTTTGATCCCGCTGGCGCTGAAGGGCGTCGCCTATCGCGCGGTCGGTGCCGGCGCGCTGCTTCGGCGCAACCTGCTGATCTACGGTCTCGGCGGCATCGTCATTCCCTTCATCGGCATCAAGGCGATCGACCTCGTTGTTGTCGCTTTGCACCTGGCCTAACCCCCGTCATTGCGAGGAGCGAAGCGACGAAGCAATCCAGACTGCCTCTATGGAAAGATTCTGGATTGCGTCGCTTCGCTCGCAATGACGAAAATTAGGAGATACATATGCTCAGAGAAATCCGCCCCGCCATCGTCCTCCTGCTGGTGCTGACCGCTATCACGGGCCTGGCCTATCCGCTCGCCATGACCGGCATTGCCGGTGCGATCTTTCCGGCAAAGGCGCAGGGCAGCCTGATCGAGAAGGACGGCAAAGTGGTCGGCTCCGCCCTGATCGGACAGGAGTTCAAGGACGAGAAATATTTCCACGGCCGTCCCTCGGCGACGCTGGCGCCGGACCCGAATGATTCGACCAAGACGGTCTCGGCGCCCTACAACGCCGCCAATTCGGGCGGCTCCAATCTCGGTCCGACCAGCAAGGCGCTGGCCGACCGGCTGAAGGAGGACGTGGACAGACTGAAAGCCGAGAACCCGAACGCCGCCGTGCCGGTTGATCTGGTCACGACCTCGGCCAGCGGGCTCGACCCGGATATCTCGCCGGAAGCGGCGCAATTCCAGGTACCGCGTGTGGCCAAGGTGCGGAATATGCCGGAAGCCGCCGTCAACCAGCTCGTGGTTTCCAATACAGAGGGCCGTCTGCTCGGCCTGCTCGGCGAACCGCACGTTAACGTATTGGCCCTGAACCTCGCGCTCGATCGCGCCGCCGCGAAGTAGCGGTCTAGGCTCGCGGCGCTCCGGTGACTATATTGGCCTGATGGTACGAGAGCGCCGCGATCCCGAACAACGTCCGTCTCCCGAGGCGCTGCTGGAAGCTGCGCGCCGGGAGGAGGGCGCGATCGGCAAGCTGAAGATCTTCGTCGGGGCCGCTCCCGGCGTCGGCAAGACCTACGAGATGCTGCAGAGCGCCCACGCCAGGCGCAAGGCCGGTATCGATGTCGTGGTCGGATTCGTCGAGACCCATGACCGCGTCGAGACCGAGGCGTTGGTGCGCGAACTTGAAGTGGTCCCGCGCAAGCTGCTCGATTACCGCGGCCAGATCGTCGAGGAGATGGACCTCGATGCCGTGATCGCACGGCGCCCGAAGATCGCATTGGTCGACGAACTAGCCCACACCAACGCGCCCCTTTGCCGCCATCCCAAGCGCTATCTCGACGTCGAGGAGCTGCTTTCCCACGGCATCGACGTCTACACCGCTGTCAACATCCAGCACATCGAGAGCCTGAACGATGTCGTCGCCCAGATCACCCATGTGCGGGTGCGCGAGACCGTGCCGGATTCGATCTTCGACCGTGCCGATGCGATCGAGCTGATCGACCTCACGCCCGACGATTTGATCCAGCGCCTGCGTGAGGGCAAGGTCTATGTCCCCAAGCAGGCCGAGCGGGCGCTGGAGCATTATTTCTCGCCGGGCAATCTGACCGCGCTGCGCGAGCTCGCGCTGCGGCGTACGGCGGAGCGGGTCGACGAGCAGCTGCTCACTCACATGCAGGCGAACGCTATCGCCGGTCCCTGGGCCGCGGGCGAGCGCATTCTCGTCTGTGTCAGCGAGGATCCGCGCGCGGCCGGCCTTGTGCGCTACACCAAGCGGCTGGCTGACCGGCTGCACGCGCCGTTCACTGCGATCTCGATCGAGACGCGGCGCTCGCTCCAGCTCTCTGATGAGGAGCGCGACCGGCTGGCCGATACGCTGCGGCTCGCGGAGGCGCTCGGCGGCGAGGCGCTGACCATTCCCGCCATCGGCCGCCGTATCGCCGACGACGTCATCAACTTCGCCCAGGGCAATAACGTCACCCAGATCGTGATCGGAAAGTCGACGCGCTCGCGCTGGTTCGAGATGGCGCGCGGCTCGGTCGTGCATGATCTGGTGCGCCGCGCCGGCAATATCAGTGTTCACGTCATCCCCGGCAATGAGCTGCCGGACGAGGCGGCGCCCAAGGCGGCGGTGCAGACCGCGGCGCGGTCCGAGCCGTTCAATCCGCGGCCCTATCTGAAGGCGCTCGGCATCGTGCTGGTCGGCCTCGGCGCCGCGGTGCTGCTGCAGCCGCGCTTCGGCATCGAGAACGTGGACCTCGTGCTGCTCACCGCCGTGGTGGCGGTCGCGGTGCGCTATGGCTTGTGGCCGTCGCTGCTCGCGAGCCTCGCAGCGTCGCTCGCCTACAATTTCTTCTTCCTGCCGCCGGTCTACACCTTCACCATCACGGATCCGACCAACGTCGCGGCGTTCTTCTTCTTCATGCTGATCGCGATCCTGGTGTCGAACGTCGCCGCGCGCGTGCGCACGCAGGCCGACACCGCGATCGGCCGCATCAGGACCACCGAGCAGCTCTACGCCTTCAGCCGCAAGCTCGCCGGCACCGCCACGCTCGACGACGTGCTGTGGGCGTCTGCCTATCAGATCGCGCTGATGCTGAAAGTGCGCGTCGTGCTGCTGCTGCCGGAGGAGGGTCTCTTAACGGTGAAATCCGGCTATCCGCCGGAGGACCAGCTCGACCAGGCCGATCTCGCCGCCGCCAACTGGGCCTGGAGCAACGACCGTCCCGCCGGCCGCGGTTCGGATACGTTGCCGGGCGCCAAGCGCCTGTTCCTGCCGATGCGCACCGGGCGCGGCCCGATCGGCGTCATCGGCATCGACAACGACCGCACCGGACCGCTGCTGACACCGGACCAGCGACGGCTGCTGGACGCGCTGGTGGATCAGGGCGCGCTCGCGATCGAGCGCGTGCTGCTGGTCGAGGACATGGACCGGGTCAAGCGTACTGTTGAGTCCGAGCGGCTGCGCTCGGCGCTGTTGACGTCGATTTCGCACGATCTGAAGACGCCACTCGCCTCTGTGCTGGGCGCAGCGTCGACCATGCGCGATCTCGCCGGCGCGCTGTCCGACACCGAGAAGCGCGATCTGCTCGCCACCGTGATCGACGAGTCCGAACGGCTCAATCGCTTCATCGCCAATCTGCTCGACATGACCAAGCTCGAGTCCGGCGCCATCGTGCCTAACACGGCGCTGCACGATCTCGGCGAGATCGTCGGCAGCGCGCTGCGGCGGGCTTCAAAGATCCTGACCGCACACAAGGTCGAGCTGGTTCTGGCCGCCGATCTGCCGATGCTTGAGCTCGACGCCGTGCTGTTCGAGCAGGTGCTGTTCAACCTGCTCGACAATGCCGCGAAATACTCGCCGCCAGAGACAACGATTGCGATCAAGAGCCGGCGCGAGCACGATCAGGTGGCGCTGGAGATCGCCGACGAGGGCGCCGGCATCCCGCCCGACGAGCTCGAGAGCGTGTTCGACAAGTTCTATCGTGCGCAGAAGGGCGACCATGTCCGTCCCGGCACCGGGCTCGGGCTTGCCATCTCGCGCGGCTTTGTCGAGGCGATGCGCGGCACGATCGCGGCCGCCAACCGCACTGACCGGAGCGGCGCGGTCCTCACCATCCGTCTGCCCGTTCCGGCGCAGATCCACGCATTGGATACCGCCGCATGAGCGCCGCCCCGATCAAGGTTCTTGTCATCGACGACGAGCCGCCGATCCGCAAATTGCTGCGGATGGGGCTTTCGACCCAAGGCTACGAGATCCTCGAGGCGTCGAACGGCAAGATCGCGCTGGAGAAGCTCGCCGAAGAGCCCGCGCTGATCATCCTCGATCTCGGCCTGCCCGACATCCAGGGCCACGAGCTGCTGCGCACCATCCGCGCGCGCAATGAAGCCGTGCCGATCGTGGTGCTGTCGAGCCGCGGCGACGAAGCCGGCAAGGTGCAGGCGCTCGATCTCGGTGCCGATGATTATCTGACGAAGCCGTTCGGCATGGACGAGCTTTTGGCGCGCCTGCGTGCAGCCTTGCGCCACCAGCTTCAGGTGCAGGGCGAGCGCCCGATCTTCCGTTCCGGTGATCTCTCCGTTGATCTGGTTCGCCGCATCGTTAGGCTTGGCGAGCGCGACGTCAAACTCTCGCCGAAGGAATACGACCTTCTCCGCGTGCTGGTGCAGCACGCCGGCAAGGTGCTGACCCATCGCTTTCTGCTGAAAGAGCTCTGGGACGAGCTAACCGATGCGCAATATCTGCGCGTCTACGTCCGCCAGCTTCGCCAGAAGATCGAGGCGGATCCGGAGCGGCCGCAATATGTGCTGACCGAGACGGGGATCGGGTACCGGCTGAAGGCAGGGGATTAGGCTCCTCCCGCCGACGGGGTAAATCAGCCCGCCTTCCTGTGCCGCGCCGTCGTCCGCTGCGTTTTCCGCGTGGCCCTCTGTCGCCCCGTGGCGCGGCGCGCATGCGACCTCGCCGCCGCCTTCTTCCCGCCGCGCCCCTTCAGGCTCTGCTTCAGCGCATCCATCAGGCTGACGACGTTGCTCGGCCGTTCCTCGGGCTCGGGCATCGCGATCTTCTTGCCGCTGGCCTTGCGCTTGACCAGCGCTTTCAGCGCGGTCTCGTACTCGTCCTTGAACTTGCTCGGGTCGAAATGCGCCGCCTTGGTGTGGAGGATGTGCCCGGCGAGCTCGACCATGTCCTTGGAGATCTTCGGGCTCCTGATGTCGTCGAAGAACTGGTCCTCGTCGCGCAGCTCGTAAGGGAAGCGCAGTGTGGTGCCGAGCAGGCCCTTGCCGAGCGGCTCGATCGCGATGATGTGCTCGCGGTTGGTGAGCACGATCTTGGCGAGTGCCACGCGATCCTGGTCCTTCATGGCGTCGCGGATCACGGCAAAGGCATCCACCGCAGCCTTGCCTTCGGGCGCGATGTAATAGGGATGGTTGAGATAGCGCTGGTCGATCTCCTCGCTCGGCACGAAGCTTTCGATGTCGATGGTGTGATTGCTCTCGATCTGGACCGCCTCGAGCTCCTCAGGCTCGATCTCGACAGATTTGCCCTTGCGCAGCTCGTAGCCGCGGCCCTTCTGGTCGCTCTCGACGACATCGCCGGTCTCGGCGTCAATCATCTGCTGCTTGAGCCGGTTGCCGGTCTCGCGGTTGATCATGTGAAACCGCGTCTTCTCGGCCGCCGTGGTCGCGGGGTAGAGCGCGACCGGGCAGCTGACCAGCGACAGTTTCAACGTTCCCTTCCAATAGGCACGGGGCGCCATTTCCATTCTCCAGCGTTCTCAATGCGTTTTGGAACCCCAACCACTCCATAGGGTTTTGGTTCCGGGTGGGACTTTGGCCGTGATAGGCTTCAACGCAATTAGAGAATGCGGGACCGGTCGTGCTGCGAAAACTCTCCACCTACCGACAGAAGCGCGATTTCGAGAAGACGCCCGAGCCGTCAGGTGAATCGGCGGTCACGCCCTCGAAGCAGCGACGTTTCGTGATCCAGAAGCATGACGCGACCCGGTTGCATTACGACTTCCGCCTCGAATTCGACGGCGTCTTCAAGTCCTGGGCGGTGACCAAGGGCCCTTCGCTCGATCCGCACGACAAGCGGCTGGCTGTCGAGGTCGAGGACCATCCGCTCGACTATGGCGATTTCGAGGGGACCATTCCCGAAGGCCAGTATGGCGGCGGCACGGTGATGCTGTGGGACCGCGGCACCTGGGAATCCGATGATCCCGAAGCCGGCTTCAAAAAGGGCGACCTCAAGTTCACCCTCCACGGCGAGAAGCTGCATGGCAGCTGGGTGCTGGTGCGGATGCGGCACGACCGCAGCGGCGGCAAGCGAACCAACTGGCTGCTGATCAAGCACCGCGACGAATATGCCAGCGAAGATGAGGATATTCTGAGCGAGGACAAGTCCGTCGCGTCCGGCCGCGCTATGGAGCAGATCGCCGGCGGCAAGGGCCGTGCCCCAAAGCCGTTCATGCTGGCAAAGGAGGCCAAAGGCAAGGCCGATGCGGTCTGGCAGTCCAACCGCGCCGAGGAGACCAGGGGGCGGACCGTCAAGCCAGCGCCGCGCGCGGCCTTGAAGTGGGTCAAAACCTCGAAAAAGAAGGCGACGACCGCGACCGCGGCCAAGAAGGTCTCGGAGATGCCAGACTTCGTGGCGCCGCAGCTCTGCACTCCGGTCGAGCGGCCGCCGGCGGCCGACGGCTGGTGCCACGAGATCAAGTTCGACGGCTACCGCGTGCAGCTTCGCGTCGAGGACGGCGAAGCGACGCTGAAGACGCGCAAGGGCCTCGACTGGACCGATAAGTTCGCTTCGATTGCGAAGGAGGCCAGTGCACTGCCGGACGCGCTGATCGACGGCGAGATCGTCGCGCTCGACCACAACGGTGCGCCGAATTTTTCATCGCTCCAGGCCGCACTGTCCGACGGGAGGACGGAGGACCTGATCTTCTTCGCCTTCGACCTCCTGTTTGACGAGGACCTCGATTACCGTCGTCTGCCGCTTGGGGAGCGCAAGGATCGCCTCAAGGCACTCCTCGAAGCGCGCAAGAAGAAGACGAGCCAGATCCGCTATGTCGAGCATTTCGAAAGCGGCGGAGACGCGGTGCTGCAATCGGCCTGCAAGCTCGAGCTCGAAGGCGTGGTCTCGAAGAAGCTCGATGCGCCTTACCGGTCGGGTCGTACCGAGAGCTGGACCAAGGCCAAATGCCGCGCCGGGCATGAGGTCGTGATCGGCGGCTGGAAGACGACGGCCGGGAAATTCCGATCGCTCATGGCGGGCGTCTATCGCGGCGATCACCTCGCCTTTGTTGGCATAGTCGGCACCGGCTTTGGCGCCGACAAGGTCAAGCGCATCATGCCGTTCTTGAAGGAGGCTGCGTCGAACGAAAACCCGTTCGGCGGCAAGAACGCGCCCAAGAAGACCCGCGAGGTGCATTGGCTGAAGCCGGAGCTGGTGGCCGAGATCGAATTCGCTGGCTTCACGGCCGACGGCAATATCCGTCAGGCCGCGTTCAAGGGCTTGCGGCAGGATAAGCCGGCCGAGGAGGTCGAGGCGGAAACGCCTGCGGATACCGAACTCGCGAAGCCTTCCGCCAGGAAGCATGCTGTGCCGAAGACGGGCAAGCAATCGAAGGGCGCTGCCACCGCCGAGGTGATGAGCGTCGTCATCTCGAAGCCGGAGAAGGAGCTATGGCCGGACGGCGGCGACGCCGAGGGCGTCACAAAGCTCGATCTCGCGCGCTATTTCGAGGCCGTCGGCGGCTGGATGATCGAACATCTCAAGGGCCGCCCCTGCTCGATTCTGCGTGCGCCGGACGGAATCGGCGGTGAAAAATTCTTCCAGCGGCATGCGATGCAGGGCACCTCGAACCTGCTCGAGCTCGCAAAAGTCTCCGGCGATCGCAAGCCCTATTTGCAGATCGACCGCGTCGAGGGGCTTGCCGCGGTCGCGCAGATCGGCGGCGTCGAGCTGCACCCCTGGAATTGCGCGCCTGACGCCTATGACACGCCGGGTCGGCTGGTGTTCGATCTCGATCCTGCGCCGGACGTCAAATTTGCCGATGTCGTCGAAGCGGCAAAGGCGATGCGGCAGCGGCTCGCCGATGTCGGCATGGAGAGCTTTTGCAAGACCACTGGCGGCAAGGGCCTCCACGTGGTGGTGCCGCTGCTCCACGGCGCGCGCGACAAGGTGAGCTGGAAGGAAGCCAAGGCGTTCGCACAAGGCATCTGCCAGTGGATGGCCGATGACGATCCCGAGCGCTATCTGCTCAACATGTCGAAGAAGCTGCGCAACGGGAAGATTTTCCTGGACTATCTGCGCAACGATCGCATGTCCACCGCGGTGGGGCCGCTGTCACCGCGTGCCCGCGATGGCGCGACCGTGTCGATGCCGGTCACCTGGGCGCAGGTGAAGGGCGATCTCGATCCGAAGAAATTCACGGTGAGAACCGTGCCCGCCTTGTTGTCGCGTTCGAAAGCCTGGAGCGGCTACGACGAAGCGGCTACGTCGATCAAGGCGGCGGTGAAGAAGCTGGCGGGGAAAATGAAGTAGGGTGGGCAAAGCGAAGCGTCCCCACCATCCTTTTTGTCTTGCAACGAAGAGGTGGGCACGGCGCGTTGCGCCTTTGCCCACCCTACGAGATATCGACTAGATCCGCCCCAACAGCAGGAGGATCAGCAGAATGATGATGACGAGCCCGAGGCCGCCGCCGCCGTAATAGCCAGTGCCGTAGAACGGCCCACCGCCGATGCCGCTGAAGCCGCCGAGCAGCGCGATGACCAAAATGATCAGAATGATCGTACCAATAGACATGCTAGTCTCCTCCAACCCTTTGTTGAAAGGGTCGTTGCAACCTGTCCCGTTGTTCGGAGCCAACTTGCCGCAGGTTTTAAAGTTCCGGATTTGAAACGGGTCGACAGCTCCCAACTTGCATGGAACCTTTGACCGTCCGACCGGCATGACTATGTGAGGATCAGCCAGCACAGGCAGGGCCATGTCAGCACCGCTTGTCGTTTCCATTCCGCATCGCCTCGGCCGCGAGGAAGCGGTGCATCGGCTCAAGACCGGGCTCGGCCGCGCCGCGGCGAGCATTCCCGTGATGCAGGTCGAGGAGGAGCGCTGGAGCGGCGACACTCTGGCCTTTCGCATTCGCGCGCTCGGGCAGATTGCGACGGGCCAAGTCGATGTCGCCGACGATCACGTCAAGGTCGAGGTGGTGCTGCCGTGGCTGCTGCAGCGCTTCGCCGAGATGGCGCAGGCGACTATCCGCAAGCGTGGACAATTGCTGCTGACCAAGGACGAGAGAAAATAGGCGTCAGGCGCGGACGCGCTGTCTCGGAGGCCTGATGGCGCTTGCTGCGCGGGTTTCGATGACCGCAGCTGGAAAGTCGCGAAAGGCCTGCGCCAGCGGCAGTTCGTTGCCCGCAAGGCCCGGCGCGGTATAGCCGCTGATGTCGACGGTGGCGTCAAACCCTTCGAGTGTGGGCCATTCCCGCCCGGCTTGCGTGAATGGTGCGAACTGGCGTGCGACCACGACCACGGCGGCAGCGCGGCCGCGGCGACGGGCAAAGGCGATGACGTGGTCCGCGTGTGCGCCACGGACATCGAGCGGCTGATAGTCGCCCTGCGCGAAGACGTCGGCGAGCTCGTTGCGCAGTTTGAGGAGATGCCGCGTCCAGGCGAGCTTGAGCTGTCCGTCCAGCCAGCTCTTGATCAGTCCACTCCAGTCCAGCGTTTCCAACGAACCCAGCGCCGCTTGCCGCAAGGCAAAATCCACCGGGCGGCGGTTGTCGGGGTCGACCAGCGACAGGTCCCAGTATTCGGTGCCCTGGTAGAAATCGGGCACGCCCGGCAGCGTCGCCTTCAGCGTGAGTTGGCTCAGCGAATTCAGCGCACCGAGCAGCGCGACGCGGCGGGCGAGGGTCTGCATCGCCTCCAGGAATTCGCCTGACAGCGTGGGATCGAGGATTTTCTCGATGAAGCTCTTTACGCCGCTCTCATACGTCTCATGCGGATTGAGCCAGCTCGTCTCTTCCTTGCCCTCGCGTGCGGCCTTCAACGCATAGGCCTGGATGCGCTCGACGAAACTGGCATCCCTTTCCTCGAGCGGCCAGGCGCCGAGCAGGGTCTGGTAAAGCATATACTCGAACGTCGCCGATGGCGCGCGCAGATTGCCGTGGAGCGCGAGGTGCGGTGCGTTCAGCACCTTCCAGCGCGAAACCGCGCTGGTCCATTCGCCCGGAATTTCGCTGAGCGCCGCGATCCGCGCACGCGCATCCTCGCCGCGCTTGGTATCGTGGGTCGCGGTCGCCGTCATCCCTTGCGGCCATTCCCTGGCGCGGGCCCGCATCGCCTCGTGGAAGGTGGAAATGCTGAGGCCTTTGCTTGCGGGATCGCCGCCGACCTCGTTCAGCGCCAGCAGCCGGTGGAATTGATAGAAAGCCGTGTCCTCCAGCGACTTCGCCATCATCGGCCCGGTGAACTGCTGCACCTTCAGCGCAAAACGGCGCACGCGCGGGGCGCTGTGCGGCGGGCGGCCGGGCTTGAGCAGGTCCATGGTGAGCGCATCGCGCAGGAAGTCGAAAATGCCTTCGTCCGCGGCGAACCATTCGGCGCGGGCGCGCGCGATGGTGTCGTCGATCAGTTTTCGATCGAGCGCGGTCGGGCCGCTATGCGTCAAATAGGTGCGATAGACCGGGAAGTGCAGCACATACAATTCCAGCGCCTGCCGCAAGCTGTCGGCGGAAAAGTCGCGGGTCGAGTAGTGACCATTGGCGATGCGCGCGAGCAGCCGGGCCAGCACGGTAAATTCGCTGGTCAGCAGTGTCTCCAGCACGCGCCGCTTGGCGTCCTTGACATAGGGCGCCAGTCGCGGCGGCCGGTTGCTGATCTGCCGCCAGGTCTCGTCCAGTGCCTCCAGCCCCTTGGCGTCGACCAGCACCTGGGTGATGGCGTTCATCCATTCATAGCCGGTGGTGCCCTGGACGCCGGCGAAATGCGGCAGTCGCTCGTGTTCGCACAGGATCTTTTCGATCACCGTGTAGAACGGCTTTGTGTTGCCTTGCGCGTCGCGCACCAGCCGGCGCAGCCGCTGGCAATATTGCGCGGGATCGCGCAGGCCATCGATATGGTCGAGGCGGATGCCCTGTAGCTTGTCGTCGGCAACGAGCTGCTTCACCAGCCGGTGCGTGGCCGCGAAGGTGCTTGCGTCCTCGACGCGCAGGCCGGCGAGCCCGTTGACGTCGAAGAAGCGGCGATAATTGATGTCGCTCGACGCAAGGCGCCAATGGCCGAGCTTGTAGTTCTGCCGCTCCAGCAGATGATGCAGCGCCAGCGTTTGCGCCGGGCGATCTTTTCCTGAGCGATAGGCGGCGAGGCCGTGCGCGATGATGTCGGCGGCGCCGGCGATCTCTTTCAGTTCCGTCTTGAAGCCGGGAGCTTCCTTGCGGTTCGGCCGGCGCAGGCCGGTGTAGCGTGCGGCGAGCGAGAGCAGGCGTTTGCCGGCCTCGGTCTCGGCAGCGTCCGCCTCCTTCACGATCATCCGCAGCAGCTCGCCATAGCGCTCCGGCGCGATCGGCAGGCGATGCTCGAAATACCAGGCGGAAAAGCTGCCTTCCTCGGGATCATAGCGCAGCGCGATGTCGCTGCGCTCGAGCGCCTCACCATAGGAGGAGCCAAGGATCGGCAGCAGCACGCCGCCACGGGCCCGGTGGGGCAGCAAATCCCAGTCGATATCGAAGGCGGCCGCATGCGGCGAGGTCTGCCCCCATTCCAGCACGTCCAGCCACCAGGGATTGTCGGCAAAATGCACGCCGACATGGTTCGGCACGAAGTCGATGATGAGACCGAGATCGTGCTGCGCGAGCGCGTCGCTGAGCCGCGCAAAGCCAGCCTCGCCGCCGAGCTCTGGATTGAACTGGCTGTGATCGACGGTGTCGTAGCCGTGGGTCGAGCCCTTGCGCGCCTTCATGACCGGCGAGGCGTAGAGATGCGTGATCCCAAGCGCCTTCAGGTAAGGCACCACCGCGGCAGCCTTATCGAAGTCGAAATCCGCGGTGAGCTGGAGCCGGTAAGTCGCGAGAGGAATCGCGGAGGGCATATCAACCTCCGAGATGCCAGATCACCGACCAGGGCGGAAGCCGATCGCCGCTTGCGCTGCCCCAGATCGGCGCGCCCGCATTGCCGATGGAATGCGCGATATCCTTGTCCGACAGATTTGCAGTCAGGCGCAGCGTGGTGCCGTCGCCCATGCGCCAATGGGCGGCAAGCAAGCCGTTGTCGGAAGCCTCGGCGTCGCCGAAGCTCGCGTCCTTGAGCCGCGGTGCGATCTCCTTGCGACGAACTGCGAGCAGCTTTCGCACCAGCGCGAGCCGTGCATCCTGCGCCGGCGTGCGCCCGGTCCAGTCCAGCACGGCCGATTGCAGTGTTGCCGGATCGAACGGATCCGGCACGTCATCGCCATATTTCTCGTAGGCCCAGGCGTATTCCTGCCGGCGGCCTTTGCGGACAGCGTCGATAAGGCCGCCGTGGAAATCACAGAAGAACGGGAAGGGGGCCGTCGAGCCCCATTCCTCACCCTGAAACAGCATCGGCACCATCGGTACGAGCAACGTGACCGCAAGTGCAGCCTCGATCTGCTCTGGCGATGCCAAACTCTCCAGCCGGTCGCCGAGCGGGCGATTGCCGATCTGGTCGTGGTTTTGCAGGAAGTTGACGAAGCTTGCCGGCGGCAATTCGCCACTCGCTTCGCCGCGCGGCTTCTTGCCCCAGAATTCCGAGATCTCGCCCTGGTAGACGAAACCCGAGCCGAGCGCGCGCGCGAGATCCAGGCGCGGCGTCTGGTAGTCGGCGTAATAACCGGCGAGCTCGCCGGTCAGCATCACATGCCAGACGTGATGATAATCATCGTTCCACTGCGCGCGATATTTGCCGTTCGGCGGCTCCTGTGCGGCATCGAGCAGGCTGGCGCGGTTGTCGCCGTTCTCCAGCACCAGATGAATGTGTCGTCCGGTGGCCTTGGCGAGCTCACCGGCGGCCGCGCTGAGGTCGTGCAGCACTGATTGTTCACCGGGGATCGCCATGATGTGGTTGGCGGCATCCAGCCTCAACCCGTCGAAACGGTAGTCGCTGAGCCAGGACAGCGCGTTTTCGACGGCGAAGGCCCGCACCTGCGGCACGCGATAATCGATCGCGCTGCCCCAGGGCGTGTGCGCGTCGGTGAAGAAGGTCGGCGCGTAGCGGCCAAGATAGTTTCCTTCGGGGCCGAAGTGATTGTAGACGACGTCCAGGAACACCATCAGCCCGCGCAGATGGGCTTCGTCGATCAGCGCCTTCAGCTGTTCGGGGCGGCCATAGGCGCTGTCGGGCGCATACCACAGCACGCCGTCATAGCCCCAGCCGCGGCGGCCGGCGAAATCGGCCAGTGGCATCAGCTCCAGCGCCGTGATGCCCGTCGCGACGAGATGATCGAGCTTGTCGATCATGGCGCGGTAGGTGCCATCGCGCGTGAAGGTGCCGACATGGGTCTCGATCAGCACCGTCTCTTCCCAGGGGCGGCCGCGCCAATCCTTCGCGCGCCACGCGAAGGCATCGTGATCGATCACCTCGCTCGGGCCGAACACATCCTCGGGCTGAAAGGCCGACGCCGGATCGGGCACGTCGATCTCGTCGTCAATCCGAAACTTGTAGGTGCTACCGACCGGCAGCCCGGCGATCTCGGTGACGTACCAGCCATCCTGGCGGCGCTGCATCGCGTGCCCTCTTCCGAGCAGGAGATCGACGCGACGCGCGCCAGGCGCCCACAATCGGAACGATATGCCGTCCTTGGTCGGCTTCGCCCCGAACGATGGCCTCATAGCGCCCCCGCGAAGGCGAGCACCGAGCGCGGCGGCGCCTTGCTGTCGCTTCCGGGCAGGAAATCAACGCTGTTCAGCTTGGCATCCGTCGTGTTCAGGATCTGCTGCCAGCTCTTGTATTCGGGCATTTTTGGCAATTTGAATGCGATCTCTTCGGGGGCGGCGTTCAATACGATAAAGATCGCCGCGCTGCCCGGTTCCATCGGTCCCATCACATAAGAGAGGAACCGGCCCTCCGGGAATTTCCAGTCGTTTTCCGTCATCTCGTCGCCGGCGGGCGTCAGCCACAGCGCGCCGTAGGAGATGCCGTCCTTCGGTCGGCCGTCGAGCCAGCGATGGCTGCGAAGTTGCGAGAACCGGCGGCGGATCTCGGCGAGGTCGGCGACGAAATCGATCATGTCGTCTCCGTCCTTGCCGAGATTGTCCCAGCCGACCCAGCCCACCTCGTTGTCCTGGCAATAGGCGTTGTTGTTGCCGGACTGCGTGTTGCCAACCTCGTCGCCGGCGAGGATCAGCGGAATGCCCTGCGCCAGCATCAGGCAGGCCAGCACGTTCTTGCGCAGCTGCCGCCGCAGGCTGAGGATGTTCGGATCGTCGGTCGGGCCCTCGACACCGCAATTGTTGCTGTGGTTGTCGCTGGAGCCGTCGCGATTGTCCTCGCCGTTGGCCTCGTTGTGCTTCTCGTTATAGCTGAACAGGTCGGCGAGCGTGAAACCGTCATGCACGGTGATGTGGTTGATGCTGGCGCGGGGGCGCCGTCCGTCGTGGTTGAACAGGTCGGAGGACGCGGTCATGCGGCTGGAGATGTCGCCGATCAGGCTGCCTTCGCCGCTCCAGTAGCGGCGCATGGCGCTGCGATAGCGGTCGTTCCACTCCGACCATTGCGAGGGGAATGCGCCGACCTGATAGCCGCCGAGGCCGAGATCCCAGGGCTCCGCAACGAGCTTGACGGTCGCGAGCACCGGGTCCTGCCGGATCGCGGTGAGGAACGAGATGCCGCGATCATAGCCGTTCGGGCCGCGTGCCAACGTGGTGGCGAGATCGAAGCGGAAGCCGTCGACATGGCAGACCTCGACCCAGTAGCGCAGCGAATCCATCACCATCTGCAGCACGCGCGGATGGGTGAGGTTCACCGACGAGCCGCAGCCGGTGAAGTCGTCATAGTAGCGCGGGTTCTCGCGGTTCAGCCAGTAATAGGAGGCATTGTCGATGCCGCGGTAGCACAGCGTCGGTCCGAGATGATTGCCTTCGGCGGTGTGGTTATAGACGACGTCGAGCATCACCTCGATGCCGGCATCGTGCAGGCGCGCTACCGTGGTGCGGAAGGAATCGAGCACGTTGTCCTGGGCGTAGCGCTGCTCCGGCGCAAAGAAGGACAGTGTGTTGTAACCCCAGTAATTGACGAGCTTCTTCTCCACCAGCACGCGGTCGTCGACGAAGGCGTGGATCGGCAGTAGCTCGACCGTGGTGACGCCGAGCTTCTTCAGATGCTCGATCATCGCCGGCGACGACAGGCCGCCATAGGTGCCGCGCAAATTCGGCGGCACGTCATCGCGCTTCTGCGTCAGGCCCTTGACGTGAGCCTCGTAGATGATGGTGTCTTCCCAGGGAATATTGGGCCGGATTTCGCGCCGGCCCCAGTTGAAGGTCTCGTCGACCACGACGGCCTTGGGCATGCCGCGCGCATTGTCGCGGCGATCAAAGGACAGATCCTCGCGCGCCGAGCCGGTGCGGTAAGCGAAATGCGCGTCGCTCCAAACCAGCCGTCCGGCGAGCCGCTTGGCGTAGGGGTCCAGCAACAGCTTGTTGGAATTGAAGCGGTGGCCGTGCTCGGGCTCGTAGGGGCCGTGCACGCGGTAGCCGTAGAGCTGGCCCGGCGAGACGTCGTTGAGATAGCCGTGCCAGACGTCTTCGGTACGCTCCGGTAATTCGACGCGCTCCAGCTCGCGCCGGCCCTGGGGGTCGAACAGGCAGAGCTCGACCTTCTGCGCGTTGGCGGAAAACAGCGCGAAATTGGTGCCGCGTCCGTCCCAGCTTGCGCCGAGGCGTGCGTGCGATCCAGTAGTCAGACGCATCGGTCAGCTTTCCGGAACGAGGAAGATCGCGGCGAGCGGCGGAATGGTGAGGCGGAGCTCGGGCGTCTTGCCGTCAACGGTCTGGACCTCGCCGATGTTCCCGACATTGGTGCCGCCATAATGGGCGGAGTCCGAATTGAACACCTCTTTCCACTTGCCGGCAAACGGCACGCGAACGCGGTAGTTGCGGTAGACGTTCGGGGAGAAGTTGACGATCACCAGGCACCGCGCGTGCTCATCAAATCCCTTGCGCATCCAGGCGAACACGTTGCGGTTGGCGTCATCCGTGATCAGCCATTCGAAGCCGGCCTGGTCGCAATCCATCTGATGCAGCGCCGGCACCGCGCGATAGGCCCGGTTGAGGTCGCGGATCAGTGCCTGGATGCCGGAATGATATTTGTATTCGAGCAGGTGCCAGTCGAGCGACTGATCGTGATTCCACTCGCGGCTCTGCGCGATCTCCGCGCCCATGAACAGCAGCTTCTTGCCGGGATGGCCGAACATGAAGCTGTAATAGGCGCGCAAGTTGGCAAAGCGCTGCCATTCGTCGCCGGGCATGCGACCGAGGAGCGAGCGCTTTCCGTGCACGACCTCGTCATGCGACAGCGGCAGGATGAAGTTTTCCGAGAACGCGTAGTGCAGGCCGAACAGGATATCGCCGTGATGATGCTTGCGATGGATGGGATCCTTGCTGATGTAGTTCAGCGTGTCGTGCATCCAGCCCATATTCCACTTGTAGCCGAAGCCGAGCCCGCCGAATTCCACCGGACGCGAGACCTGCGGCCATGCCGTGGATTCTTCGGCCGCCGTGGTCGCCTGCGGGAAGCGCGCGAACAGTTCGGTGTTGAAGCGGCGCAGAAAGTTTATGGCCTCGATGTTCTCGCGGCCGCCATACTGGTTCGGGATCCACGCGCCGGGCGGGCGGCTGTAATCGAGGTAGAGCATGGACGCGACCGCATCGACGCGCAGGCCGTCGATGGCGTAGCGTTCGAGCCAGAACAGTGCGTTCGACACCAGGAAGTTCGTCACTTCGGTGCGACCGTAATTGTAGATCAGCGTACCCCAGTCGAGGTGGCGGCCCTGCAGCGGGTTGGCGTGCTCGTAGAGCGAGGTGCCGTCAAAGCTGCCGAGCCCGTGCGGATCGTCCGGGAAATGACCGGGCACCCAGTCGAGCAGCACACCGATGCCCTCGCGATGGCAGGCATCGACCAGGGCGGCAAAATCCTCGGGCGAACCGAAGCGGCTGGTCGGTGCATAGAGGCCGGTCGGCTGATAGCCCCAGGAGCCGTCGAACGGATGCTCGCTGACAGGCAGGAATTCGAGATGAGTAAAGCCCATATCGCGCGCATAAGCCGGCAGCTGCTCGGCGAGCTCGCGATAGGTCAGCCATTCGTCGCCGTTCTTGCGCCGCCACGAGCCGAGATGGACCTCGTAGATCGACATCGGCGCCGAGAGCGCGTTGATGCCGTCGGGCGCAGGACGCGGCCGTGGCAAATGCGCTTCGTCGAACACGATGGAGGCCGTCTTCGGCCGAACCTCGCTGGCAAATGCCAGCGGGTCGGATTTCAGCGGCAGCAGATGGCCGTGTGGCCCGATGATCTCGAATTTGTAGTGGTCGCCGGCCTTGGCGTGCGGAATGAACAATTCCCAATAGCCGGCGCCGCGCACCCGCATCGGGTGACGCCGCCCATCCCAGAAATTGAAATCGCCGACCACGGACACGCGTCGCGCATTCGGGGCCAGCACCACGAAGCCGATGCCGTCGATGCCCTCCAGCCGCATCGGATGCGCGCCGAGCTTGTCGTAGATCCGCTGATGGGTACCTTCGCCGAGCAGGTAGAGGTCGAAATCGGTCAGGATCGGCGGGAAGCGATAGGCATCCTCGAACTCGACGACGTTGTCGCCGAATTTGGCGCGGAGCTGGTAATGCTTCGAGCCGTTGGGCAGGGCACCGATGAACAGGCCGGAATCGTGGACGCGGTCGAGCTGGGCGACCTCGCCATGCTCGCCGACGGCCTCGACATTCGAGGCTTCGGGCAGGAAGGCGCGCACCACGCTCTTGCTCCCCTCGGGGTGCAGCCCGAGATAGTGGAAGGGGTCGGAGTGGCGGCCCTCGATGATCGCGTAGGCTTCGGCTGGCAGTTTAGGCATGGGCTTCGCTCTCGGCATTGGACAGAATGCGAAGCAGGCCGGTCAGCGGCGCATTGAGCCCCTCCGGCCGGTGGGACAGCTCGTACTCTACCTCGTCGAACGCTTGATCAAGCAGGAAAAACCTTAACATGCCGTCCGCGGAATGGTTCTCTTCCGGCCAGAGCCGTCGATCGGTCATGGCCTCGCGATAGGCGGACAGGAAGGTCGCGGTGGCGCGCTCGCGCCATTCGTCCAGCGCCGCCGTGAGCCGGCCCTGCTCGTCGCTGCCCCCGGAGATCGCCCGGTTAAGCGCCGCGTTAACCGAAAGATCAATCGAGCGGACCAGGCCCGCGACGTCACGCGCGGCAGGCAGCTTGCCCCGCTTGTCTGCCAGCGCGAGACGCGGATCGCCGTCGAAATCGATGATGAAGATGTCGTCCTTCACGATCAGAATTTGCCCGAGGCGGAAGTCGCCATGATGACGGATGTTCAACCCGCCGATGTCCGATGGCAAGAGCGCATTGAGGTGGTCGGGCAGGGTCGCGCGCACCGCGACCAGCTGGTCGATCAGCGGACGGTCGCCCTCACGCAGGCCATCGCGGCTGTCAGCCAGCCGTTCGATGACGCGCTCAGCGCGAGCCTTGAGGTCTGAGATCCAGCGCTTGACGTGCGCGGAGCCGATCGGCTCTGGCGCGAGAGCGGCGGGCTTTGCGGCGGCCAGAGCCACGTGCAGCTCGGCAAGTCGCCGGCCGGTCTGCGCCATGAAATGCAGATAGGGCGCCTGCTCCTGGGTGGCCCGGGGCATCTCGTCCACCGGCCCCAGCCGCTGCTCATCGATGTAGCGGTCGAGATAACCCGTGGTCACGACCCAGCCGTCGCCCTGGTTTTCGACATAGGCGTGCAAAACGCCGACCGCGCTGCGGCTATCGCCTTCGACCAGCTCGACGCTGCCAAGCAGCGCCGGTGTATTGGGGAAGCGCACGATCTCCGTGAGATAGTGGCCGATCTCGATCTCCGGGTTGGCGCCGCTTTCGAGCTGGCGATAGATCTTGGCGACATACTGGTTGTCGACCAGGGCTGTGCTGTTCGATTGCTCGATCGCGCGGATGCGCGCGGGCTCCTTCACGATGTACTCGGAAAACAGGCTGGTCGGCCTGAATTCGAGCCTCAGATTGTTCTCCTCCACCACCAGGTTCTGCGACAAGCCTCGCAGGAACAGTCCGATGAAGATCTGATCCGTGGCGACGTCGAGCAGCGTGCCTTCGCGCGCGCCCTGGCGTACGGCGGCAAGTGCCTTCGGGTTGAAGCGTTCACGGTCGAAGCGCATCCACTCGATCTGCATCGGCAGCACATAGCGCGTGGTGACGCCGTCCTTCGCCGTCTCGAAGAATGCGATCCAGGGCCGGTTGTCGCCGATGTCGCAGAACGGCACCGCCGAGGTCAGCGTGGGCTTGATGTGCTTGGGGTTGTGCTCGGGATACCAGCGCGTTCGCGACAGGAAGCCCGGCAGCACGTCGTGCTCGAACACGCCGCGTTCGCGGGCCAGCGATACCCAGGTCGAATTGACCGGGACCACCAGCGTCTCGAATTCCGGCACGGCGCTCGGCGCCACCAGCTCGGACTTGTCGCGCTCCTGAAGCTGGAACCAGTAGAAGCCGTAAGGCCCCAGCGTGATCATGTAAGGCAGCTCGCCGATCGGCGGAAAACGCGTGCGGCCGAGCATCTCCTGCGGGATGCGGTCCTTCCACGGCGACAGATCGAGCTCGGTCGCCTGCGCCGCGCGCGACAGATTCGCGACGCAGAGGATCACCTCGTCGCGATATTGCCGGACATAGGCGAGCACGGCGCGGTTGGCCGGGCGGATGAAGGTCATGGTGCCGCGGCCAAAGGCCAGCGTCGACTTGCGTACCGAGATCAGCCGCTTGGTGGCGCTGAGCTGCGAGGACAGGCTGCGCGACTGCGCTTCCACGTTGACCGACTCGTAGCCGTAGACGGGATCCATGATCAGCGGCGCATAGAGACGGGCGGGATCGGCGCGCGAGAAGCCGCCGTTGCGGTCCGGGCTCCACTGCATCGGCGTGCGCACGCCGTTGCGGTCGCCGAGATAGATATTGTCGCCCATCCCGATCTCGTCGCCGTAATAGATGATTGGCGTGCCGGGGAAGGACAGCAGCAGCGAGTTCATCAGCTCGATCTTGCGCCGGTCATTGTCCATCAGCGGCGCGAGGCGCCGGCGGATGCCGACATTGATGCGGGCGCGCGGATCATTGGCGTAAGTGGTCCAGAGATAGTCACGCTCGACGTCGGTGACCATCTCCAGCGTCAGCTCGTCATGGTTGCGCAGGAATAGCGCCCATTGGCAGCTCGCGGGAATGTCCGGCGTCTGCCGCAGAATGTCGGTGATCGGGAAGCGGTCCTCCTGCGCGATCGCCATGTAGATGCGCGGCATCAGCGGGAAGTGGTAGGCCATGTGGCATTCGTCGCCACGGCCGAAATATTCCTGCACGTCCTCCGGCCATTGATTGGCCTCGGCCAGCAGCAGCTTTCCCTTGGAGTAGGCATCCATCTCCTGGCGCAGACGCTTGATGATCGCATGCGTCTCGGGGAGGTTCTCGTTCGAGGTGCCTTCGCGCTCGCAGAGATAGGGAATCGCATCGAGCCGGAAGCCGTCGACACCGGCATCGAGCCAGCGCTTCATCACCTGGATGAGAGCGCTGACCACGCGCGGATTGTCGAAATTGAGATCCGGCTGGTGCGAGAAGAAGCGGTGCCAGTAGAACGCACTGGCCTCGGGATCCCAGGTCCAGTTCGACTTCTCGGTGTCGGTGAAGATGATCCGCGTGCCCTGGTATTTCTGGTCGGTGTCGCTCCAGACATACCAGTTGCGGGCGCTCGAGCCGGCAGGACTGCGGCGCGCGCGCTTGAACCATTTGTGCTGGTCGGACGTGTGATTGACGACGAGCTCGGTGATGACGCGCAAGCCGCGCTTCTGCGCCTCCTGGATGAAGCGCTTGAAATCCTTCATCGTCCCGAAATCGGGATTGACGGCGCCGTAGTCGGCGATGTCGTAGCCGTCGTCGCGGCCGGGCGAGGGGTAGAACGGCAGCAGCCACAGCGCGGTGACGCCGAGATCCTGCAGATAGGGCAGCTTCTCGGTCAGGCCCGCGAAATCGCCGATGCCGTCGTTGTTGCTGTCGGCAAAGGCCTTGACGTGGAGCTGGTAGATGACGGCGTCCTTGTACCAGAGCTCATCCACGATCTCGGCAGCCTCGACCTTCTTGGCATCGACGGAAGACAAAACATTCATGGCGTGAATCCTTACGCCAGACAGCGGAACAAGAGCGCCGGATCGCGGTCGGGATCGATACGCAATTTGATCCCGCCCCATTCGATGCGGGACTGTTCGCCGGTGAGGAGATTTTCGAGGGCGGTGACGTGGCGGCGTTCGCCGCCGACATCGATGGTGAGGTCGCCGAGCGGCAACCAGAACTCGCGCGCATGACGTGAGAGTGCGATCGTCGCGACAACGGTGTTGGCCGGATCAACCGCCTCCTTGGCGAAGGCGATGGTCTCGCCGTCCTCGATGCTGAGAAAGCGCAGGTCCACCGTCTGCTGAAGCGCAGCGTTCTCGTTGCGGATGCGGTTCAACTCCGTGATGTAGGGCTTGATGTTGCCGGCCTTGTCCCAGTCGCGCTGCCTGATCTGATACTTCTCGGAATCCTGATATTCCTCGCGGCCGGGAACGGCTTCATGCTCGAGCAGCTCGAACCCGCTATAGACGCCGTAATTGCCCGACAGCGTTGCGGCCAGCGCGAGCCGCGATTTGAACGCCCAGGCCTCACCGCTTTGGAGGTGATAGGGCAGCAGGTCCGGCGTGTTGACGAACAGGTTCGGCCGATAAAAGTCGCGCTCCGGATAACGCGTCAGCTCGCCGAGATATTGCTCCAGCTCCCACTTCCCGGTGCGCCAGGGGAAATAGCTGAAGGATTGCGCGAAGCCGAGCTTGGCGAGGCCCTTCATCAGCTTCGGCCGTGCAAAGGTCTTGGAGAAAAGGACCACCTCGGGATGCCGGCGGCGGATGTCCAGGATGAGCCACTCCCAGAACGGAAGCGGCGCGGTGTCGTGATTGTCGATGGCGAAGATGGTCACGCCGTGGTCGATCCAGAACAGCATCGCGTCGCGAAACGCGTTCCAGAGCCCGACCCGGTCGACGGAGGCGAAATCGGGGATGACGATATCCGAATAGGGACCATCCGCCGTGCGTACGGAACGGTCCGGCCGCCATTTGAACCACTCCGGATGCTGGATCAGCCAGGGATGGTCCGGCGAGCATTGCACGGCGAAGTCGAGCGCGAGCTCGAGGCCGTATTCCAGGCAGGTCGCGACCAGCGCGCGGAAATCCTCGATGGTGCCGATCTCGGGATGCAGCGCATCATGGCCGCCCTCGACCGCGCCGATCGCATAGGGCGAGCCGGGCTCGCCCTCGGTTGCGACAGGGGCATTGTTGCGGCCCTTGCGGCGGGTACGGCCGATCGGGTGGATCGGCGTGAAATACAGCACGTCAAAACCCATCGCGGCGATGTCGGGTACCCGCGCGATGCAGTCGCGGAGCGTGCCGTGCTGGCCGGCGACCTGGCTCTGGCTGCGCGGCATCATCTGATACCAGGCGCCGAAGCGCGCTCTGTCGCGGTCGATAACCAACGGAAACAGCGGCGAGCGGGTGAGGTCGGGTCGCGCCTGGCTCTCGGCCATGGCCGCGCCCAATTCGGCCGCAAGCAGCGGCGCGACATCGCCGCTGCCGAGATAGTTTTCGCATTGCCTGACAATCACGGCCGCGGCGTCCTGCCGCGCACCATGCGCCTTGGTCAGCAGGCCCGCGCCCTCGATCGCATCGAGCGTGACGTCGCCGCCGGACAGCTGCTTGCGCTCAAGCCCGTGACGCCAGGTGGCGAATTCGTCGGTCCAGGCTTCGATGGCGTAGACATATTGACCTGATACGACTGGTGTGAACGCACCGGACCAGCGGTCATCGCCATGGTGGGTCATGATCTCGCGCTGCCATTCGCGGTCCTGCTCGCCGCGCCAGATCAGCGCGGCGCTGATTGTGGCGTCGCCGTCGCGATAGATGTCGGCCCACACCTCGACGCGATCGCCCGCGATCCGCTTCACGGCGAAGCGGCCGCCGTCGATCAACGGATAGACGTCTTCGATCAGGAAAGCGCTGCCGGCAGCGGCACTCTCGACAGTTTGAATTGTCTTGTTCACGGTGATGCCATTGACAAGAGTGCAGGGGCCCGTTTCCCTTGTCGGGAACCTACGCTTGGTACCTATATAGAAAGCCGCTTGTGTGTCATTGGTTCCCTTGGGAACGGCAGGCGCAGTTTGCGAGTTAAGTGCGACTAACCTCTTCCGCGACCACGTTAAAATCGATGCCCCCGGCCTGAGAATGGCCTGCAAGCTGCGTGCCGAATGGACCTTTTAGCTCAAGCCCGGATCAAGGGCGTTCAATCCGAATTCGTCGATGCCCTCGGAAAGCTGCGGGTCACCGCGCCCGGCGCGCTGAAATCGATCCTCGACGCCCTGCCCGAGAAGCGGGTTTACCGCTTCGTCAGCGGGCCGGTCGTGGTTCGCGCTCTCGGCAGTCCCCGCACCGAGCTGGCCGCCCTCGGCGCTGCGCCCTTGCAATGGCAAATCACGGGCAGCGGCAATGTGATCGCGCAAGGCGAGACGCGCGAGCCCGTGATCGCCTGGCCGAACGGCCTGCCGCTTGGTTATCATCGGTTGACGCTGACCGACGCGGCAGGTGCGACGGAAGAGGTGCCGATGATCGTGGCACCCGAGCGCGCCTTCGGCGGCGATTTCGACCGCGGTTGGCTGCTCGCCGTGCAGCTCTACGGCGTCCGCTCGAATCGCAATTGGGGCATCGGCGATTTCACCGATCTGGCCGGCCTGGTCAGGCTCGCCAAGCAACTGGGTGCCGACGGCGTCGGGCTCAATCCGCTGCACGTCCTGTTCGACGATCATCCGGCCGATTGCAGCCCCTATTCGCCGAACAGCCGGCTGTTTCTCAATCCGCTCTATATCGACGTCGAGGCCATCCCGGAATTCTCGGCAGACTTCATCCCGGACGCGGCCACGACCGCCGCGCGGCTGCGCCGAGGTGATCGTGTCCCGTATGCCGATATGGCGGCTCTTAAATGGCTGGGCCTGCGCGCCGCCTTTGACAGTTTCGTGAAAAGCGCGAGCGGCGTCCGCCGCAACCAGTTTGACGCTTTCCGTGCCGATCGGGGGCCGCTGCTGTCGCGCTTCGCCTGCTTCGAGGTGCTGCGACATCGTTTCAATGTGCCATGGTGGGAATGGCCGGTGGAATGGCGGCAACCGGACGATGCCAGATGCGCCGAGCTCCGCAGGGGTCCCGACCGCCGCGAGGTCGAGTTCGTCGAATTCGTGCAGTGGACCGCTGACGCGCAATTGCACGCCGCCAAGCAGCTGTCTGCCGAGCTCGGCATGCGCGTCGGGCTCTATCTCGACGTTGCCGTCGGCGTACAGTCCAACGGCTTCGACGCCTGGAACGAGCAGACGGCGATCTCCCGCCACCTTGCGGTCGGCGCGCCGCCCGACGTGCTCAATACCGTCGGGCAGGACTGGGGCCTCGCCGGCTTCAACGCCGGCGGCCTCGAGGCGCAATCCTTCGTGCCGTTCGCCAACATGGTGGCCGCCTCGATGCGGCATGCCGGCGCGATCCGGCTCGATCACGTGCTGGGCCTGAAGCGTTTGTATCTGGTGCCGCGCGGCTTCAAGCCCGACAACGGCGCCTATGTGCAGATGCCGCTCGAGGCGCTGCTGGCCGCGGTCGTGCGCGAGAGCGTCACCCATAAATGCATCGTGATCGGCGAGGACCTCGGCACCGTGCCGGAAGGTTTTCGCGAGACCATGCAGGATTTCGGCATCTGGTCCTATCTCGTGATGATGTTCGAGCGCGACGATGCCGGCCATTTCCGGAATATCGACCACTACCGGCCAAACGCGCTGGTGACACTGAACACGCATGATCTCTGCACCTATGCGGGCTGGCGCTCCTTTAGCGATCTCAGGATGAAGCGCTCGCTCGGGCTCGATCCCGGCGAGGACGACCAGGCGCGGTGGAACGCGCTCGGCGGACTCGACCAGATCCTGCGCCAGAACGGCATTACCGGCAACGATCTCTATTCCGTGCTCAATTTCCTGTCGCGCACGCCGTCGCGGCTGCTCGCGGTGTCGATGGAAGATCTGCTCGGCGTGATCGACCAGCCCAACATTCCCGGCACGATCGACGAGCATCCGAACTGGCGCCAGCGTCTGCCGGTTGCGCTCGACAAGATCGCCGCCAAGGTCGATCTCGCGGCTTTAAGGGCCGCGACGCGGGAACGTTCCCTGATCGGCGGGAGTTGATCGGCGGGTATCTTTCAGGCTCGCAAGACATTGTCAGAGAAGATCGAGGATTATGCGCTGATCGGCGACTGCGAGACCGCGGCGCTGGTCGGGCGCAACGGCTCGATCGACTGGCTGTGCTGGCCGGCCTTCGATTCCGACGCCTGCTTTGCCGCGATCCTCGGCACGCGCAAGGCCGGCCGCTGGCTGGTCGCGCCGGGCGAGGACGTCACCGCGGTCTCGCGCCGCTATCTCGGCGATACCCTCATCCTCGAAACGCGATTTGAGACCAAGAGCGGCACCGTTGCGCTGATCGACTTCATGCCGCCGCGGGGCAAGGCCTCCGACATCGTGCGGCTGGTGCGCGGCCTCACCGGTACCGTCAAGATGCGGATGGAGCTCGTGATCCGCTTCGGCTTCGGTGTGGACATTCCCTGGGTGCGCCGCTGCGAGGATCGCTCGCTGCTGGCAGTCGCCGGCCAGGACATGACGGTGCTGCGCACACCGGTCGAGACGCGCGGCGAGGACCTGACCACCGTCTCCGACTTCGAGGTCAAGGCCGGCGAGACCGTTCCGTTCGTGCTGACCTATGGTCCCTCGCACCTCGATCCGCCCGAGCCGATCGATCCCGAAATCGCGTTCCAGGAGACCGGGAAATTCTGGACGGAGTGGAGTGGCCGTTGCGTTCGCGAGGGCGACTACCACGAGCTCGTCATGCGCTCGCTGATCACGCTGAAGGCGCTGACCTTCGGCCCGACCGGCGGCATCGTCGCGGCGCCGACCACGTCGCTGCCGGAAAAGCTCGGCGGCGCCAGGAATTGGGACTACCGCTTCTGCTGGCTGCGCGATGCCACCTTCACGCTGCTGGCGCTGATGAACTCGGGCTACACCGAGGAAGCCTCGGCCTGGCACAATTGGCTCCTGCGCGCCGCCGCTGGCTCGCCGGCGAACATGCAGATCATGTACGGCATCTGGGGCCAGCGGCGGCTGCTGGAATGGGAGGCGGGCTGGCTCGATGGCTATGAAGGCGCCCAGCCGGTGCGGGTCGGCAATGCCGCCCACGCCCAGCTCCAGCTCGACGTCTATGGCGAGTTGATCGACGCCTTCCACCAGTCGCGCATGGCCAAGCTCAAGCTCGACAATGAGGCGACCTGGGCGCTGGAATGCGCCGTGCTCAATCATCTCGCCGAGGTCTGGGACCAACCCGACCACGGCATCTGGGAGCGGCGCGGCAAGCCGAAGCATTACGTTTTCTCCAAGGTGATGACCTGGGTCGCCTTCGATCGCGGCATCAAGAGCGCCGAGACCTTCGGCTTCAAGGCGCCGCTCTTGCATTGGCGCGCCTTGCGCGGGGCCATTCACCGCGACGTCTGCCACAGGGGATTTGATGCGGAGGAGAACGCCTTCGTCGAATCCTATGGTTCGAAACTGCTCGATGCCAGCGTGCTGCTGCTGCCGGGCGTAGGCTTCCTGCCGTCGGACGATCCGCGCATCGGCGGCACCATCGCCGCCGTCGAGAAGCACATGATGCGCGACGGTTTCGTGCTCCGGCACGATCCCCGCGAGATCTCCGAGGAGAAACAGCCGATCGAGGGCGCGTTCCTGGCCTGCACGCTGTGGCTGGCCGACGCCCATGTGCTGGCGGGCAATCTCGACAAGGCACAAATGCTGTTTGATCGCGTCGCTGCGCTGGCGAACGATGTCGGGCTGCTCGCCGAAGAATACGATTCCGTCGCCCGCCGCCAGACCGGAAATTTCCCGCAGGCGCTGACCCACATCGCGCTCATCAACACCGCGCACAATCTTTCGGCAGCAAGGCACGCGAGCGAGAAGCCGGCGATGCAGCGATCGAAGTAGTGACTTAGCCGGCCCCGTTCCGCTTCAAGATCATCTCCATCGCTTCCGCAAAGCCATCCTGCTCGTTGGTTGCGGTGACGTTTGTCGCCTGGTCCTTGACGCTGTCGGTGGCGTTGCCCATGGCGATCGAGACGCCGCTGACGCGGAACATCGCAAGGTCGTTCTGCATGTCGCCGACGGTTGCGACCGCGTCGGTGGAGATGCCCAGCCGCTTGGCCATGGCCTGCACGAACGTGCCCTTGTCGAAGCCGGGCGGGGTGACGTCGAGATAATAGGTCTGCGAGCGGACGGCAGTGGCCTCGCCGCCGAGCGCCTGCTGCATCGCCTTCTCGCAAGCCTCGAGGCCCGCCGCATCGGCGCTGGCGCCGACAATCTTGCAGGCGCTGGCGAGATAGGGCGAGAAATCCGTTACGATGGTCGGATCGGAGCGGATCGTGTGCTGCTCATGCGCGACATATTTGCCGGCCGGGTTGTCGATCAGCCATTTGTCGTAGGTGAACAGCCAGATGTCGGCGCCGAATTCACGGAGGATCCGCAGTGACCGTTCGGCGGCGCTTTTCGGGATCAAATGCTGCTCGACCGGGTTCATCTCGGGATCGACGATCGAGGAGCCGTTGAACGGGCCGACCGGCAGCCACAGCGCCAGCGGCTCGATCAGGAAGCGCATGCCGATCGCAGGCCGGCTGGAGGTGATGGTGAAGCCGATGCCGGCCTGGTGCAGCCGCTGCACGGCGGACCTCGCGCGCTCCGTCAGCGTCTTGTCCTTGGTCAGCAGCGTGCCGTCGACGTCGGAGACCACCAGTGATATTTTCGTCATGGCTTGCGTTTCCCGCCGTCGATTTTCAACTGCCGCACGATGCCGTCCACGATCGCCTCGACCGATTCATCGATCGACGCCGTGATGACATGCTCGCTCGCCTCGGGCGGCTCCAGCGTGTTGAACTGGCTGGTGAGGAGCCCGGGCGGCATGAAATGACCCTTGCGGTGCGCGAGCCGGTCGGCAATCAGCTCCTGCGTACCCTTCAGGAACACGAAGCGCACGTCGTCGCGTCCGCGCAGCAGCACGTCGCGATAGGTGTGCTTGAGTGCCGAACAGGCGATGATGACGTGCTCGCCCTTGTTGCAGACCCGCGCGATCTCGTCGGCGATGGCGTTGAGCCAGGGCCAGCGGTCCTCGTCGGTGAGCGGACGGCCGGCTCTCATCTTCTCGACATTGCTCGCGGGGTGAAAGCTGTCGCCGTCCTCGAATCGCCAGCCCAGCCGCTTGCCGAGCAATTCCGCCACTGTGCTCTTGCCCGAGCCCGACACGCCCATCACGATCAACGCACAAGGTGCTTTAGCGCCCGCCACGAATCCCCTCCGGAAGCGCGGCCTGGTCGACCAGCCAGAGGGTCCCGCCATTCGAGCGCGCGCGTACAGCCGGCAGAGTCTCGCCATTGAGGAGGCGCGTCAAGATCGGCTGCTTGTCATGCCCGGCAATCTCGAACAGCATCTCGCGGCAGGAGGCCAGCGCAGGCAGCGTCAGCGAGACCCGCGGCACGAAGGGCGCGACATTAGCCTTGGGGACGCCGACGACCCAGCGCGTAGTCTCCTCGACGGCGGGATAGCCGGGAAACAGCGAGGCGGTGTGGCCATCAGGGCCTGCGCCCATCAGGACGAGGTCGAACAGCGGCCGCGCCGGATCGAGCTGGTCCGAGCCGTAGAAGGCCTGCAGCTCGCGCGCATAGATTTCCGCACTCTGGTCGGGACTCTCGGCTGTGGTCGGAATCGGATGGATATGGCCTGGTGGCGCGTTGCGATCGAGGAAGATCTCGCGCGCGACGGCCATGTTGTTGAGGGGATCGCTCTCGGGGACAAAACGCTCGTCGCCGATGAACCAGTGCACGCGATCCCATGGAATCTTGCCACGCCAGGCCTCGCTGCCGAGCAGCTGATAGAGCTTCTTCGGGCTCGAGCCGCCGGTGAGGCAGATTGCGATCCGGCCGGGATTAGCAACCACCCGCGCCACCACCCGCTCCGCGGCGGCCTGCGCCAGGGCTTCCGCGTCGGCCACGACGATCAGCTTCGGCTGCCCGGCCGTCGCCATCACGAAAATTTCCGCCAGCTGCGGCCGTCGCGCCGCAGCAGCTCGTCGGCACAGGCCGGGCCGTCGCTGCCGGCGGGGTAGGTTTCGATGCCGTTGCTGCCCGCATTCTTCCAGGCATCGAGGAATGGCTGCACCGCCTGCCATCCGGCTTCGATGCCGTCGGCGCGCTGGAACAGGATGTTGTCGCCGATCATGCAGTCGTAGATCAGCGTCTCGTATCCGGTCGAGGGATCGGCCTGGAAATAATCGCCGTACTTGAACTTCATCTCGACGCCGTCGATGGTGATACTCGGTCCTGGAATCTTGGCGTTGAACTGAAGCTCGATGGTCTCGGTCGGCGCAATGCCGATGGTGAGGAAGTTCTGCGAGAGGCGATCGACCGCCGTGCCGGAAAACATCGAGAGCGGCGCCTGCTTGAACTTGATCGCGACTTCCGTTCGTTTATGTCCCAACGCCTTGCCGGTGCGCAGATAGAACGGCACGCCGGCCCAGCGCCAATTGTCGATCATCAGCTTCAGCGCGACAAAGGTCTCGGTGGCGCTGCCGGGCTTGACGTCCTCGGTCTTCCGATAGTCCGGTATTTCGTCGTCGCCGATCCGGCCCGCGAGATATTGCGCGCGCACCGAGTTTTTCAGCGCTTCCTCGCGACTCGGCTGCTGGACCGAGGTCAGTACCTCCGCTTTCTCGGAGCGCACGGAATGGGCGTCGAAACGCGCCGGCGGCTCCATCGCGACCAGCGACATCAGCTGAAACAGATGGTTCGGCACCATGTCGCGCAGCGCGCCGGTGGCGTCGTAGAAGCCGCCGCGATGGCCGACGCCGAGCTTCTCCTCGACCGTGATCTGGATGTGGTCGATGTGGTTGCGATTCCAGATCGGCTCGAACATGCCATTGGCAAAGCGCAGCACCAGAATGTTCTGCACCGTCTCTTTGCCGAGATAATGATCGATCCGGTAGATCTGGTGCTCGCCCATGATCTTCAGCAACTCGGCATTCAGGGCCCGCGCCGAGGTGAGATCGGTGCCGAACGGTTTTTCGATCACCAGCCGCCGCCAGGCGCCGTTCTCCTTCATCATGCCGGTGCGGCCGAGCTCGCGTGCGGTCGGTGCGAATGCAGCGGGCGGGGTCGCCAGATAGAACAGGCGATTGCCGCCGGTGTCTTGCGCGCATTCCAGCGAATCCAGATGCTCGCGCAGGCGATCGAAGGAGGGCGGGTCCTTCGGATCGGCCTCGACGAAGGTGACGCACTCCAGCAGTCTCTGGGCGATATCGTCGTCCACGGGTCGCGTTGCGAATTGCTTCAGGCCCTTCAACAGACCGTCGCGCAGATCGTCATCCGACATGGCGTTGCGGCCCACACCGACGACGCAAAATTTCTCCGGCAGCAAATGTTCTGCGGCAAGATTGTAAAGCGAGGGGATCACGAGACGGTGCGTGAGATCGCCGGTGGCGCCAAAAATGACGAAGGCGCAATTTTCCGGCTTGGGCTTTGCTTGCGGGTCTTTTGTCACGAACGATTGGCCTTCGCTGTGTTGCTTGTTGCTTCGACTTCTTATTCGGGCTTCGAAGCGTCCGGCTGCTTCGGCTCCTTGTGGCCGCCGAACCCCGCGCGCATCGCCGAGAGAATTTTTTCGGCGAAGGTGTGGTCCTTGCGGGAACGGAAACGTGTGTAGAGCGCAGCGGTCAGGACTTCGGCCGGCACGGCCTCGTCGATCGCCGCATTCACGGTCCAGCGTCCCTCACCGGAATCCTCCACGAAGCCGGAATATTCAGCCAGTGCGGGGCTGTCGGCGAGCGCGGTCGAGGTGAGATCGAGCAGCCATGACGGGATCACGCTGCCGCGCCGCCAGACTTCGGCGATGTCCGCGAGATCGAAATCGTAACGATGATCGGCAGGCAGGGCGTCGATATTGGCGTTTTTGAGAATGTCGAATCCTTCCGCATAGGCCTGCATCAGGCCGTATTCGATGCCGTTGTGGATCATCTTGACGAAATGGCCCGCGCCGACGGGACCGGCATGGATGTAGCCCTGCTCGATGCGCGGATCGCGCCCGTCACGTCCCTCCGTGCGCGGAATATCGCCGGCGCCGGGCGCTAGGGCTGCGAAGATCGGATCGAGCCGGTCGACGACCTGTTTCTCGCCGCCGATCATCATGCAATAGCCGCGGTCGAGCCCCCAGACGCCGCCGGACGTGCCGACGTCGACATAGTGGATACCGCGCGCCTTCAGCGCCTTGCCGCGGCGGACGTCGTCCTGCCAGAAGGTGTTGCCGCCGTCGATGATGACGTCGCCCTCCTGCATCACGCCCGCGATCGTGTCGATCGTTTGCTCGGTGATGCGGCCCGCAGGCAGCATCACCCAGGCCGCGCGCGGCCGCTCCAGTTTCGAGATGAACTCTTCCAGCGTCGCCGAGCCGACAGCGCCATCCGCGGCGAGACCGGCGACGGCCTTGGCGTCCTTGTCATAGACCACGGTCGAATGGCCGTGGTGCATCAGCCGGCGAACGATGTTGCCGCCCATCCGGCCGAGGCCGATCATGCCGAGTTGCATTGAGAAATTCCTCTTAATTCAGCGCGTCAGTAAGCGCGGCATTGAGCGCAGCGAGACCTTTCTTGAGCGGCCCCTTCAGGTGCACCCGAAGCGCGCGACGGCCGCGCTCGGTGAGCACGTCGAAATCGCCGCGTGCCTGCGCCGCCTTGATCACGCCAAAACTTGCCTTCTGGCCGGGCACGGCTAGGTCCTTGGCGTCATCTGCAGTGATCTGGAGGAACACGCCGCTGTCGGGCCCGCCCTTGTAGGCCTGACCCGTGGAGTGCAGGAAGCGCGGTCCGAATTCGGCGGCAGTCGCCAGATGCCGTTTCTCCAGCACGGCCGTCCGCATCTCCTGCAGCGCCTCGATTGTGGCCTTGTCGCGCGCGATGTAGCCGAGCAGGGCAAAATAATCGCCGCGCCGCGAGCGCGTGATATGTGCCCTGAGCCAGGAGGTGAGGTCGCCATTGGCTCCCATCGTGCGCAACGCGGCGGCGTTGGTGTCGTCGGTGTAGAGGTCGAATTCCGCGGTGCTGACCACGGGCTCTTCGGCCGGCAGCGCGCCGGTCTTCTCGTAGGCTGACGTCAGCTCGCGGGTCTTGATCTTGGCGGCTTCGACGTCGGGCTGGTCGAACGGGTTGATGCCGAGGATCGAGCCTGCCACCGCCGTCGCCATCTCGAAGCGGAAGAACTCCTGACCGAGATGGTCGATCGACTTCATGACGATGCGCACCACGGGATGGCCGGCCGCCTCGATCCCGGCAAGTGCCGAGTCGTGCGCGGCGTCTGTCTCGCCCTCGGTGCGGATGTCGATGAAGAAGCGGTCGTTGCCGTAGAGCGAGGACTCGCCCAGCGGCTCGCCGGCGATCGGGATCAGGCCCTTGCCCTCCTTGCCGGTCGATTCCGCGATGAGCTGCTCGGCCCAGGCGCCGAAATCGGCGATCTTCTTCGACGACAGGATTGTCACCTTGTCGCGGCCTTCGAGTCCGGCGAGGCCCATGGCGAGGCCGAGCTGGACGCCCGGGTTCTCGCTTGGCGGCACGTCCGGTCCGCAGGAGCGTGCCATCGAGAGCGCATGCTTGACCAAGGTCTTGACGTCGATGCCGGCCGTGGCCGCCGGCACCAGGCCGAACGGCGACAGCACCGAATAGCGGCCGCCGATCGACGGTTCGCCATGGAAGACGCGGGCGTAGTTGAGCTTCTTCGCCGCCTTTTCCAGCGAGGAGCCCGGGTCGGTCACCGCGATGAAGCGGAAGCCGGTCTTGGCCTTCGGGCCGAGCGCCTGCGCGACGCGCTCATGGAAATAATCCTTCATCGCGTTCGGCTCGGTGGTGCCGCCGGATTTGCTGGAGACGATGAACACGGTCTTGGCGATGTCGATCTTGGCCTCCATCGCCCGCACCTGCGCCGGATCGGTGGAATCCAGCACGTGCAGCTTCGGGAAGCCCGCTTTCCTCGCAAAGGTCTCGGCCAGCACCTCCGGTCCGAGGCTCGATCCGCCCATGCCGAGCACGACGGCGTCGGAGAAGTTCTGGCCCTTCACGCGGTTGGCATAGTCCTCGTAGTCGGCGACGTCGGCTTTTGCCGCGCTGTCGAGCCAGCCGAGCCATTTGTCCTCGTCCGCCCCGGTCCAGACCGATTTGTCGCGCTGCCAAAGCCTGCGGATCTTTGCCGATGCGCGCCATTCCTCGGTGCTCTTGGCCACGGCCTTGCCGAGGCCGTCCCCCAGCGAGAGCTGCTGGCGGTCGATCGCGGGGCCGAGCACGGTGGCGCGCTTGTGGGCGACGGCGCCGTAGAGCTTGTCGGCGGCATCGGCGAACTGCTTGACGCCGTCCTTGACGAGCTCCTCGGTGATGGCATCGAGCGAGACGCCGGAGCGCTCCAGCTCTTCCAGCACGCGGCGGGCGTCGTCGACGTTCTCCTCCAGGCTGTCGCGCAGCTTGCCGTGGTCGCGGAATGCATCCAGCGTCGCCGGCGGCATGGTGTTGATGGTGTCGGGGCCGATCAGCTCCTCGACATAGAGCACGTCGCTGTAGTCCTTGTTCTTGGTGCCGGTCGAGGCCCACAGCATGCGCTGCGGCTTGGCGCCCTTGGCGGCGAGCTTGTCCCAGCGCGGGCCCGAGAACAGGCGCTTGTAATCCTGATAGGCGACCTTCGCGTTGGCGATCGCGACCTTGCCCTTCAGCGCGGCGAGGCGCTCCTTCTCGGACGGATCGTTGGCCCGCGCGATCTTCTCGTCGAGCTGCTTGTCGACCATGGAGTCGATGCGGCTGACGAAGAAGCTCGCCACGCTCGCGACGTGCGAGGGGTCGCCGCCGCCGGCGATATATTTCTCGAGGCCGGCGAGATAGGCCTCGGCGACCTCGAGATAGACCGCCTTTGAGAACAACAGCGTGATGTTGATGCTGACGCCGTCGCCGATCAGCGTTTCGATCGCCGGCAGGCCCTGCGGCGTCGCCGGCACCTTCACCATCAGGTTCTTGCGGTTGACGTCCTTCCAGAGCCGACGTGCCTCGGTGACGGTCCCGGCGGTGTCCATCGCCAGATAGGGCGAGACCTCGAGGCTGACATAGCCGTCATGGCCTTTGAGGCGGTCATAGACCGGCCGCAGCACGTCGGCGGCGTTCTGGATGTCCTCGATCGCGACCGCCTCGAACAGATCGGCCACGGTCCGGTCGCCGCGCTTCAGCGCCTTGCCGATCGAGGCGTCGTACTCGTCCGAGCTACCGATCGCCTTCTCGAAGATCGACGGATTGGAGGTGACGCCCTTGAGGCCGTCGTCGTCGATCAGCCGCTTCAGGTCGCCCTTGGCGATGAAGCCGCGGGCGAGGAAGTCCAGCCAGACGGCTTGTCCGTGCTTTTCCAGTTCTTTGACGGGATTCATGATGCTTATTTATCTCCAAGCCTGCGGGCGGAGGGGGTTTCCGCGCCGGTCCTGACGCGCTATCCTTTAGCTCACATGCTCCCGGGAGGGAACCAATCAAGGGTATTGGCGTCATTCTCTCAGCTTAACTCCGTCGCGATCATGGCGATCCAGGCGGCAGTCGTCCTTTTGCGTAATAAAAATTTGGCCGCGATGGTTCGGCCGAGGCGTTGTTGCGTGAGGACATCGGTCGCGTCGCGAAGTGTCGTCAGCGGTTATCGATCCGTCTGATCGTCATTGGCTCGGTCGCGAATGGCCATGCTGGGGGAAGCATGCACGCAAATCCTGATGGCGTTGCCGTAGCCGATCACGGGCCATCGATCGCGTCGACCGTCTGCATCGGCGCATCCCATGATCTCGACATCGGTCAATCCGTCATGCGGCTCCTGGTCGCGGCGCACCTCGCGATGATGCGGCGGCGCGCAAGCGTTGCTTTCAAAAGGCTTGCTTTCAAAAGGCTTGCTTTCAGACGGCTTGCCTTCAGGTCAAGCGCGGCAGCTCTTCTGCATCCGGGCCGCCACGCAGAACGACGTTATCCGTTCGGAGGGTTTGGCGACCGATTATGATACAGCGCTGCGCGCTTGCCCACGCATCGCATCGCAGCAGGAAGATGAACGCGGCGCGCAAGGCATCGCCCTGCAAGCGTCATAAGTTTGCCGCTGGCAAATTGTCATGTTGCAGTGCCCGAGGGACTCGTCCCCGGTATTGCCCGGATGTGGCGAGCGAGTGACATTTTCTGGAAATGAGCGAAGATGGATAGAGATTCGCACAAATTACAGGCAAGTGCCTGTTCGTAATTCAGCGAGTGCCTACCTTGTGCGTTGCGTCGTCTCGGCACCCGGGTGTCCAATGATGGTCATGTGCTCACGCTGATTCGAGAAGCGGCCTGAGGAACGGTCCAGTAACTGCTTTCGTTTCAGCTTGTAGCGGAACTCACGCGGAGAGGGATCATGTACAACGATTCTCTATTCAACGCTTTCGCTAAGTCGTTCGAGGCGAGAAGCCAGCACGACATGTCGATGGCGGAATACCTGGAATCGTGTCGAAGCGATCCCATGAAATACGCGAACTCGGCCGAACGGTTACTGGCGGCGATCGGCGAGCCCCAGACGATCGACACGGCCAAGGACCCACGCCTTGGCCGTATTTTTTTGAACCGCACGATCCGCACCTATCCGGCCTTCGCCGGCTTCTACGGCATGGAAGAAACCATCGAGCGCATCGTCGGTTTCTTCCGTCATGCGGCGCAGGGCCTCGAAGAACGCAAGCAGATCCTCTATCTGCTCGGACCGGTCGGCGGCGGCAAATCCTCGCTCGCCGAGCGGCTGAAGTCGCTGATGGAAGTGCATCCGATCTACGTGCTCAAGGCCGGCGATGAACTCTCGCCGGTGTTCGAGAGCCCGCTCAGCCTGTTCGATCCCGATCAGCTCGGTCCGATGCTGGAAGAGAAGTACGGCATTCCGCGCCGGCGTCTCACCGGCTTGATGAGCCCGTGGTGCTACAAGCGGCTGGAGGCCTTCGGCGGCGACATCTCGCAATTCCGCGTCGCCAAGATTCAGCCGTCGCGGCTGCGCCAGATCGGTATCGCCAAGACCGAGCCCGGTGACGAGAACAACCAGGACATCTCCTCGCTGGTCGGCAAGGTCGATATCCGCAAGCTCGAAACCTACGCGCAGAACGATCCCGACGCCTACAGCTATTCCGGCGGCCTCAACCGCGCCAATCAGGGCGTGCTCGAATTCGTCGAGATGTTCAAGGCGCCGATCAAGATGCTGCATCCGTTGCTGACCGCAACGCAGGAAGGCAACTATATCGGCACCGAGAACATCGGCGCGATCCCGTTCACCGGCGTCATCCTCGCGCACTCCAACGAGGCGGAGTGGTCGAGCTTCAAGGCCAACAAGAACAACGAAGCCTTCATCGACCGCATCTGCGTTATCAAGGTGCCCTATGTCCTGCGCTACACCGAAGAGCAGAAGATCTACGAAAAGCTGATCCAGGGCTCCGAGCTTGCGTCTGCACCGTGCGCGCCGGCGACGCTGGAAACGATGGCGCGATTCTCGGTGATGTCGCGGCTACGCAAGCACGAGAATTCCACGCTGTTTGCCAAGATGCGGGTTTATGATGGCGAAAGCCTGAAGGAATCCGATCCCAAAGCGCGCAGCGTCCAGGAATACCGGGATGCCGCCGGCGTCGACGAAGGCATGGACGGTGTCTCCACGCGCTTTGCCTTCAAGATCCTGGCCGCGACCTTCAATCACGATCCGCAGGAGGTTGCCGCCGACGCCGTGCACCTGATGTATGCGCTGGAACAGTCGATCCGCCGCGAGCAGCTTCCTGAGGAAATCGAAAAGCGTTACCTCGAATTCATCAAGGCGGAACTTGCGCCGCGTTATGCCGAGTTCATCGGCAACGAGATCCAGAAGGCCTATCTGGAATCCTACTCGGATTACGGCCAGAACCTGTTCGACCGCTACGTGGATTATGCCGATGCCTGGATCGAGGACCAGGATTTCAAGGATCCCGACACCGGACAACTCCTTGATCGCGATCTCTTGAACCAGGAGCTGACCAAGATCGAAAAACCGGCCGGCATCGCCAACCCGAAGGATTTCCGCAACGAGGTGGTCAAATTCTCGTTACGGTCGCGCGCCCAGAACGGCGGCAAGAATCCGACCTGGACCTCCTACGAGAAGATTCGCGATGTGATCGAAAAGCGGATATTCTCTCAGGTCGAGGACCTGCTTCCGGTCATCTCGTTCGGGTCTAAGAAGGACGGCGAGACGGAGAAGAAGCACGGCGAGTTCGTCGCACGCATGGTGGAGCGCGGCTACACCGAGCGTCAGGTTCGCCGACTGGTCGAATGGTACATGCGCGTGAAGCAAGCCGGTTGAGACGGATGAGAAAGTGGCCATTCACATTATTGACAGGCGCCTGAATCCAGGCGGCAAGAGTCTTGAGAACCGGCAGCGGTTCTTGCGTCGGGCCAAATCCCTGGTGCAGGGCGCCGTCAAGAAGACCTCGCAGGAACGCGACATCAAGGACGTCCTGGAGGGTGGTGAGGTCACGATACCGCTCGACGGCATGCACGAGCCGCGTTTCCGCCGTGAAGGCGGAACGCGCGACATGGTGCTGCCCGGCAACAAGAAGTTCATCGAGGGCGACTACCTCCAGCGCTCCGGCCAGGGCAGCGCCAAGGATTCCGGTCCCGGCGAAGGCGACAGCGAGGACGCCTTCCGCTTTGTGCTCAGTCGCGACGAATTCGTCGATCTCTTCCTCGACGATCTCGAGCTGCCCGATCTCGCCAAGCGCAAGATTGCACAGACGGAGAGCGAGGGCATCCAGCGCGTCGGCTATACCACGTCGGGGTCGCCGGCCAACATCTCGGTCAGCCGCACCGTAAAGCTCGCGCTGGCGCGCCGCATCGCGCTCAAGCGTCCCAGCAAGGACGAGATCGAAGCGCTGGAAGCCGAGATCGCCGCCTGCGCCGACGAGGACGAACGCGTGGAGCTTCTCGCCCGGCTCGAAAAGCTGAAGGCGAAGACCAAGCGCATTCCCTTCATCGATCCGCTCGACATCCGCTACCGTCGCTACGAGAAGGTGCCGCGGCCGGTGGCGCAGGCCGTGATGTTCTGCCTGATGGACGTCTCCGGCTCGATGTCCGAGCATATGAAGGATCTCGCCAAACGCTTCTATATGCTGCTCTACGTGTTCCTGAAGCGGCGCTACAAGCATGTCGAGATCGTCTTCATCCGCCACACCGACCGCGCCGAGGAAGTGGACGAGCAGACCTTCTTCTACGGCCCGGCCTCCGGCGGCACGTTGGTCTCCAGCGCGCTGCAGGCGATGCATGAGATCGTGCGCGAACGCTTCAATCCGGCGGACTGGAATATCTACGCGGCGCAAGCCTCTGACGGCGACAATTCCTATTCCGACGGCGAGCTCACCGGCCTGCTGCTGACCGAGAAAATCCTGCCGGTCTGCCAGTTCTTTGCCTATCTCGAGGTCGGAGAATCCGGCGGCAGCGCCTTCGATCTGTCCGATTCCTCGCTCTGGACCCTTTATGAGCGCCTGCGCAACGGCGGCGCACCGCTCTCGATGCGCAAGGTCAGCGAGCGCAGCGAGATCTTCCCGGTGTTCCACGATCTGTTCCAGCGCCGCGAGACTTCTCAGGAGAAAGCCGCTCCATGACGGAACGCTTGTTCGAAGGCGCCGATTGGGATTTCCACACCTTGCAGCGCATCACCGATGCCTGCGAGGAGGTGGCGTTGAAGGATCTCGGGCTCGACGTCTACCCGAACCAGATCGAGGTGATCACCGCCGAGCAGATGCTGGATGCCTATTCATCCGTCGGCATGCCGCTGTTCTACAAGCACTGGTCGTTCGGCAAGCATTTTGCGTATCACGAGGCGTCGTATCGCAAGGGCCTGATGGGCCTCGCCTATGAGATCGTGATCAACTCCTCGCCCTGTATCTCCTACCTCATGGAGGAGAACACGGCGACGATGCAGACGCTGGTGATCGCGCACGCCGCCTTCGGCCACAACCACTTCTTCAAGAACAACTACCTGTTCAAGCAGTGGACCGATGCCGAAGGGATTCTCGACTACCTGGATTTCGCCAAGAAATACGTGATGCAATGCGAGGAGCGCTACGGCCGCACCGAGGTCGAGCGCACGCTTGACGCGGCGCACGCGCTGATGTCGCACGGCATCGACCGTTATCCCGGCAAGAAGAAGCTGGATTTACGCGAGGAAGAGAAGCGGGCAGGGCGCCGCCGCCAGCACGAAGAGGAAGTCTTCAACGACCTCTGGCGCACCGTGCCCAAGGGTGCCTCGAAGAGCAGGACCGCGATCTCGCTCGAGCGGCGCCGCAAGCTGCTCGGCCTGCCGCAGGAAAACCTGCTCTACTTCCTGGAGAAGAGCGCGCCGCGGCTGGCGCCCTGGCAGCGCGAGCTGCTGCGCATCGTCCGCCACATCGCGCAATATTTCTATCCGCAGAGCCAGACCAAGGTGATGAACGAGGGGACGGCGACCTACGTCCACTATCGCATCATGACCCAGCTGCATCAGCAGGGCCGCATCACCGACGGCAACTTCCTCGAATTTCTGGGATCACACACCAATGTGGTGTTCCAGCCCGAGTTCGACGATCAGCGTTTCTCGGGCTTCAACCCCTATGCGCTGGGCTTCGCCATGATGCAGGACATCGAGCGCATCGTCACCAGTCCGTCGGACGAGGACCGCGAATGGTTCCCTGACATCGCCGGCAAGAACGACGTGATGGGCGTGCTGCGCGACGTCTGGGCCAATTACCGCGATGAAAGCTTCATCGCCCAGTTCCTGAGCCCGAAGCTGATGCGGCACTTCCGCATGTTCCATCTGCACGACGATCCGGAGGAGCGCGCCGGCATCCGGGTTGACGCCATTCACGACGACCGCGGTTTCCGCCGCGTCCGCCGCGAGCTGGCGCGGCAGCACGACGTCGGCTACATCGACGCCAATATCGAGGTGGTCGATGTCGATCTCTCCGGCGACCGCCGGCTGATCCTGCACCACCGCGTCATCAAGGGCTCGCAGCTCAACGAGACCGATGCCAAGCGGGTGCTCCAGCATCTGGCCGATCTCTGGACCTACGACGTCGCGCTGATCGAGGTCGACGGGAGTGACAAGGTGCTGCGCGAATACGTCGTGAGCCCGCGGCCGATCACAGCGGCGGCGTAACGCGGTTGACTGCGCGGAGCCAAGAAGGCGAGATGCGCGTTAATGTGCCCTCGCCCCTTGTGGGAGAGGGCAGCGACACTGGTAGACACAAGCTCACTGGGGTGAGGGGTATCTCTCGGCATTTTCCCGTGTCGATAGAGACCCCTCATCCGGCGCTTCGCGCCACCTTCTCCCACAAGGGGAGAAGGAAGGCGTTCGTGGCTGCGCAACACGTGCTCTAGGCCGATTGCTTCTTCGCCGGCTTCTTCTTCGCCTTGGACGCATTCAGCGCCACGGCCGCGCCGATCAGTGCCTTCAGCGCCTTTTCGTTGATCTTGGCGCCCTCGGGAATATCGATCGCGCGCCGTACATTGCCGTCGAGGCTGGAATTGAACAGGCCGGCCGGGTCGTCCAGCGCCGCGCCCCTGGCAAAGGTCATCTTGACGACGGCCTTGTAGGTCTCGCCGGTGCAGATAATGCCGTCGTGCTCCCACACGGGAACGCCGCGCCATTTCCATTCCTCGACGACCTCAGGATCGGCCTCCTTGATCAGCTCGCGGATTCGCTTCAGCGTCTCGCCGCGCCAGTCGCCGAGCTCCTTGATCCTGCCGTCGATCATCTTGGCAGGCGAAGGTGCATCGGTGTCCTTCGCGGCTGCCGTCACCGCCTTTTTCATGATCGCGCCCCGCTGCGCCGGCCGACATAGGGCAGCGCGAACAGATAGAGCCCGGTCGCGAGCAGCGGGATCAGCGGCACGAAGGCCAGCAAGCCGATCCATGTCGCTTGAATCTGCATGGTCAGCGCAACAATATTGGCTATCACGGCAAGCGTGAAGGCAAGCGACAGCCAGCGATGGATCTGTCGAATCCACATGTTCGAGCTCATCTAGGTCTCCTGTGGGAATGTTCGGAATGGACGCTCGTGGCAAGGCTATTCGGCCCGCGCCAGCAGCTCGTCCAGCTTGGTGAAAAACTGCTTCCAGCCGGCATGCGCGCCGCCATAGGCCTGCTTCTGGCTGGGGCGGAAGCCCGCCTGCTCGACGCGCAGATGCGTGCCGGCGCCTTGCGGGGTGAGCGTGAACGTCACCACGCTTTTGAGGTCGTAGGCTGAATCCTCATGCGTGAAATTCCAGGTGTAGGCCAGCGAGCGCTGCGGCTCGATGGCGAGCACCTCGCAATCGAGCACGCCGCCCCATTCGCCGCGGAGACTGAAGCGGTGACCGACCGTCGGCTTGAAGTCGTTCTTCATCAGCCATTCCTCGATCAGATGCGGCTGCGTCAGCGCGCGCCACAGCCGCTCCGGCGGATAAGCAAATTCCCGCTCGATGACCACGGAACGTGTTTCGGTCGCAACCTCAGTCATTGGTCCATCCTCTTGAGGAGATCGTCGAGCGCATCGAGCCGGTTCTGCCAGAAGCCCGCCATCTGGCTGGTCCAGTCGATCAGCGGATTGAGCGCGCCTGGCTGCGCGCTGTAATGGGTCTGGCGTCCTTCATGGCGGTCGCGCACCAGGCCCGCCTGCTTCAAGGCGCCGAGATGCTTTGAGACCGCCGGTTGGGAAACGCCGGATCGCGCCGTCAGTGCCCCGACCGTCTGCTCGCCCTCGCGGCACAGCCGCTCGAAGATCGCCCGCCGTGTGGGGTCGGCGAGCGTCCGGAACAGAAGTTCGGGGGCGGCGGACATGCGAAATCCATAACTCGTAGATTATGGATAATTCATAACCACAGGGTTATGGGTATGTCAAGCGGGACGGGATGAGTTGGAAGAGGGCGCTATGCACTCTCGCCGTCGCAATGGCGGAGAATGTGGCGGCGCCCTACGGCCGCAGATACAGATACCCCTGCGACTGCAGCTCGGCCAAACGAACCACGCCGCCCTTCTCCGCGCTGACAAACCCCGGCAGCAGATCCGTCAGCGTGATGTTCTGCGCCTTCATCGTGTTGCCGCAGGCGGCGAGCTCGACGCCGTCCCTGGAGAAATCGCCGATCCGCTTGCTGATGTCCGGGTTGGCCTGCGCCAAGTGGAATGCCTTCAACGCCGGCCCGTGGATTATCAGCGCGATCGTGACATGGTCGGGGCCGCCGACGCCGTCGATGTGGTTCTGGATATTGCCGAGCACGAAATTGACCTTGTCGGCGTCGCTGAGGTGATAGACGACCTTCAGCCTGTCCGATTTCGCTTCCGTTGCAGCATTGGCGCGCGAGGCAAACGCCGCGCCCAGCGCCGAGACGGTGCTCCACAAGATGTTCCGGCGGTTCATCGCGGTCTCCCTCGCAGCGACTGGCTTTGCCGGAGACATATCATTTGTGGCGGAGCGCGGCGAGTTCCTTGCGGTCGGTCACGAGCGCGGCGCACTCGCTGTTATCGGTCCGGTCGAGCCGGAAAATCCCGTCGTCGTGGCCTGCGACCAGCGACCGCTCGGCCTCGTCGTCCGGCTTGTTGTGCAGCCAGACCCTGATGCTCGCGAGCCGCACGATGGCCGATTTGTCGTCCTTCGAGAGTGCGACACCGATGCCACCGCCCTCGCAATCGACGCCGCAGCCGAGGCGGACCTCGCCGCCGTCCTTGGTGAACGCCACGTGGTGACAGGAGCCGCTGGAGTCGAAATCGCCGTTGCGGTGGCGATACCGGAAGCCGAGCCGGAAGGAGTTGTGGAGCTGCCTGTCCTCGCTGTCGATCTCCGCCGAGACCAGCAGCGTCATCGAGGCGACCTTCTGCATCGGATGCCGCGCCAGGTGCTCGGCATCGTAGCGGCGGACGAAGCAGGCATAGGCCGTCTTGCCGGGCGTGCCCGCATACATGCGCGCGTTGAAGGTCTCGGCTTCGGTCTTGCTCGCCTCGCGGATGTCGTCGGCCTCCTCGGCCCGGGCGGCGCCGATGAAGGCGGCAAAAGCAAGCGGAAGGATGAGGGCAAGCTTCATGATCGCACCGGATACGTCAGCCATTGACGGCCCGCATCGGCAGGGTGGGGGCCAACTGGCCGTTAGTCGCAAGCTGGACACGGTGCGTTCAACTGCGCCTCGCGCGGGCAGCCTCGCGCAAGGTTCCAGGCTTAACCGTTGCAAGGGAGGGGCGTGGATAGACCCCAGATTGTTGCAAATGGCTGGAGGCGATCGAAATGTCCGAAAGTCAAAACTTGCCCAATCTTGCGATCGGCTATTCGCGAGCCCGCCTGCTGACGCTTTTCGGTGGCAGCGGGCTACTGACGCTGCTCTTTGCCGGGCTCGCATTCACCTGGCAGGAAGGCAAGAACATCACCTCGTTCCAGGTCGCCGCCTGCTATGTCGGTGCGGTGTTCTTCGGCCTTGCCACCTGCCGCATGCTCTGGCGGCTGTTCTCCGCGCGGCAGCCGGTGGTCTTCATCAGCCGCGTCGGCATCCGCGACACCAGGCTCGCCGGCGAGACCATCGCCTGGAGCGCCGTGCGAAAGATCATGCTCTGGGAGCAGCGCACGCAGAAATTCGTGGTACTCAAGGTCGACCCACTCATCGCCGAGCGATTTTCCGGAGGATTTGCGACGCAAGCCTTGGTGCTGATGAACAAGGCGCTTGGCGCTGACAGCGTGATCGTCAAAGCGGGCGGCCTGACCATGAACACCGAAACATTGCTCGAGACCTGCAAGCAATATTGGGGCGCGGGACGACCGGCCCACGCGGACCATGCCGTGCCGGAGCCTCAGCCCGCGCCGGAGCCTGTCAGCTAGAGTTCGCCAAAGCGGGCGTCTCGACCATGCCGGCCGAACTCGTCCGTCACCCTGTCTCTCCCCCTTCCGCGGAGCCGAGATCGGTGCTCCGAGCGTTGCCTTAGTCGCAGGTTGGGGCAAGAAGGTTCAGGCAAATGGGTAAGCCCTTTGCTCTCCGGAACTCGCTGTCGGCGATCCCTTCGCCGTTGTCCCGGTTCGTCAATGTGATAGCGTTCACACGCGATTGGTTCTCGAAGTCGTAGGCTGGGGCCGCCTCTTGTAGGTTTTGTGGAGTCCCCCGCAATGGGCGAAATTCGCAACTTCAGATCCGGGAATACGAACGAGCCGCCTCCGCACGGCGGGATGCCTCGTCGTCTCGCAGCCATCATTGTCGGTGACATCGCATCCTACAGCCGCTTGATGCAGGCCGACGAGGAAGGCACGCATGTCCGCGTCAAGCGGATCGAGCGGGACCTCATCGAACCCAGCATCGTCGAGCACCATGGAAATCTGGTGAAGACCACGGGCGATGGTTTCATCGCCATCTTCGACAGCCCCGTCGAGGCCGTTCGATGCAGCATTGTCATCCAGCAGAACCTCGTTGGCCGCAATGCCTCGATACCGAGGGACTCCCGGATCGAATACCGAATTGGCGTCAATCTCGGTGATGTCATCGTTGAGCCGGACGACATCTACGGCGATGGCGTCAACATCGCCACACGCATCGAGGGCATTGCCGAGCCCGGTCAGGTCTACATCTCGGGCGCGATCTACGAGCAGATCAAGCACAAGGTGGTGTGCGGCTATGAGTCGCTCGGGGATCGCAAGGTCAAGAACATCACGGATCCCGTGCGCATCTATCGTGTGCTGCCGGATGCAGATGCAGTCGGCAGGACGCGCGGCCGGCGCGAGAATACCCTGATCTTTCTCCTGGGCATCACGCTGCTGGTCATTGCCACGGGCGTGCTTTGGTATCTGCTGGCGCAGCCGGAGGGCAGGGTGGGCGAGCAGGCGGCCACGCCGACCGCTTCTCCGGCCGCATCGCCGATCCCGCAGCCGTCGCCGCGCGAGGCGGCGACGCAGACACCGCAACCGTCGCCCTCACTGGCCTCAGCGCCTGCGTCGCCCACTCCTGCGCCCAGCCAACCGACAGCGGCACCGGTCCGTGAACCCGAGATGATCGCTGTTCGCGGCGGCAGCTTTGCGATGGGAAGCAATGATGATCCGACCGAACGTCCTGTCCACCAGGTCACGGTCAAGCCATTCTCGATCGGAAAATATCCGGTGACAGTGCAGGAATGGAACGAATGCGCCGCCGCCAAGGCGTGCGGATTCACGGCCACCGGCAAGGACGATGCGCCAATCACCAATGTGAGCTGGACCGACGCACAGCAATATGTCGCGTTCCTCGTGCAGACGACGAAGAAGCCTTACCGGCTCCCAAGCGAAGCCGAATGGGAACATGCGGCGCGCGGCGGGACGTCGACAAAGTATTGGTGGGGCGACAAGTCCCAGCAGGGCATGGCCGGGTGCAAGGACTGCGGTGATGCCGTGGCCGAGCAGCCGGCGAAAGTCGGCAGCTTCAAGCCCAATCCTTTTGGTCTCTACGACATGGGCGGCGCCGTCGACCAGTGGGTCGAGGACTGCTGGCACAAGAGCTATCAGGGCGCGCCCAATGACGGTTCGGCATGGAGCGGTGGGGACTGCAGCTCGCACGTCCTGCGCTCGGGCTCCTGGAAGAACGACTTGAGATACGTGCGCCCGTCCAACCGCGACGGTTACGATACCAATGTTCGTTACCCGACGCATGGCTTCCGTGTCGCGCTCAGTCCTTAACTGCCGGAGTAGATTGATGCAAATCCTTCGCTGCGTTGCGCTGTCGGCGGTGCTCGCATTGCTCCCGGGCATGGCCTTCTCGCAGGGTAAGGCTGCTCCAAAGGACGCAAAGGTTTATTTTATAACCCCGTATGACGGGCAAAGGGTGCGCGGCGGATTCCTGGTCCGGTTCGGCCTGCGCAACATGGGTGTGACGCATGCCGGCGACGACTATCAGAACGCCGGCCACCATCATTTGCTGGTCGACGTCAACGACCCCATCGATCCGAAGGAGCCGATCCCGCAGGACAAGTCGCATCTGCATTTCGGGGCAGGGCAGACAGAAACTTTTCTCGAGCTTCCGCCCGGGACCCACACCCTTCAACTGGTGCTGGGCGATGCGAAGCACTACCCGTTCGACCCGCCGGTTGTCTCGGACAAGATCACCGTGCGCGTCAGGCAGCCCGTTTCAGCGCGGAGCAAATGATCAACGCAGGCTGGGCTCTCGCCCGGGCCGCGCGTTGCAACTGGTGCAGAGCGATGCCAAGCATGATCCGTTCGAGCCGCCGGTCGTTTCGAGCAAGATCACGGTGCGGGTGAGATAGAGCTTTCGGCGGCAAAGATTTGCCATTCGCCGGGAACGCCCTTCAGTGGCGTGACACCACGGCTGCCAAAGCGGAGGCCAGACCCAGCGACGAGATCCTTCACGGTGCTCGACACCAATACTTCCCCGGCGCCGGCCAGCGCCGCGACCCGTGCCCCGATGTGGACGGCGATCCCGCCGACATCATCGTCGATGATCTCGCATTCGCCCGTATGCAGGCCGGCGCGAATATCGATGCCGAGCGACCTGACTTCATCAGCGATCGCTCGAGCACAACGGACCCCGCGCGCAGGCCCGTCAAACGTCGCGAAAAACCCGTCGCCGGTGGTCTTGACCTCATGGCCCCTGAAGCGAGCGAGGATGCTGCGGACCATGGCGTGATGGTCGTCAAGCAGGGCGCGCCAACGACGATCGCCGAGGCTGGCGGCCTTTTCAGTCGAACCCACGATATCGGTGAACAGCACCGTTGCCAGCACGCGATCAGCCACTGCGGAACCACGTGCTCCCGTCAGGAATTCCTCGATCGCATCGGAAATGTCGTCGGCGTTCTCGCCGACATAGAAGAGGTGATCGCTCCCGGGAAATTCCGCCAGACGCGCTCCGGGAATTTTCGCGGCGACGTCGCGCCCGCCCGCGACGTTGACGACTTGGTCCCCGGTCCGGTGGATGACGAGGGTTGGCACACGAACTGCCGGCAATACGCCGCCGATCTCGATCTGGCTGTTCATGCGCATCAAGGCCGTCACTGCGGCCGGGCTGGCGCCCAGTCGCTCGTTGCGCCCCCACCAGCGCTGAAACGCGGCGTCGTTCGCCCGCGACGGCGCGAACTTCTGGATGCTGCCGCCGGTGCCCCAGGCTTTCTCGACATAGTCGAAGAATGCCGCAAGCGCCTCGTCGGTCGCAAACCAATAGGAGAAGCGCGAAAAGCTGCCGTAAAGCACGAGCGCGCGGCACCGATGCGGATAGGTGGCCGCAAACAGAATGGAGAGTGGCGCGCCCTCTGAGATCCCGAGCAGGGCAGCCTGCTCGATGCCAGCCGCGTCCATCACGGCACGCAGATCGTCCATGCGCACGTCGAGGCCCGGGAGTTCGCTGACGCGATCGGATCCGCCGGTACCTCGCTTGTCGAAGGTGACGACGCGCGCGTAGCCCGCAAGGCGGGTCAGGAAGCGAGCGAGGTCGGGTTGGTCCCAGTAGTTCTCGACGTTGGACACGAAGCCCGGCACCAGAACAAGATTGATCGGACCGTCGCCGAACGCCTGGTAGGCAACGTGGACGTCTCCGCTCCTGGCGTACTGCGTAACCGGCTGCATACGTGATCCCTGCCTGCAGGCTGACCATAGCAAACAAGATTTGCAGACGGAAAGCCGTCACTTTGGTCCAAAAGGCTAAGGCGCGCTCGGGGACGAACGCGCCTCGGAATCGCGACGCCGGTGTTTAACGCAGGCTGGCGTTGAACTTGTCCAGCGCCGCCGAGCCCGGGCAGAGCGTATCCGCTTCCAGCGTGTTGAGCGGCGCCTCGACCGTGTTGAGATGGCTGTGCAGATCTTCCGCGTCGGGATCGACGTAAAGCAGCCCGGTGACGATCTGGCCCTTGGCGGCGTGCCTCGCGAGGAAGGTCTGGGCGCCGAGCCGGTCATGCGGATCGTAGTCGGCGTCGATCTTGCGCAGCGCGATCTTGCTGCCGTCATGCTGCTCGACCACCTGCACCGTGCCCGGCGCATAGTCCACTGCAATGGGATCGCGGCCGACCAGCACGTCGAGCCGGTTCACGGCGTCGTTGTGCTCGCGGACATAATCAAAGCTCTTGGTCGAGCCGGCGTGGTTGTTGAAGGCGATGCAGGGGCTGATGACGTCGATGAAGGACGCGCCCTTGTGGCCGATCGCAGCCGCGATCAGCGGCACGAGCTGGGCCTTGTCGCCGGAGAACGAGCGCGCCACGAAGGTGGCGCCGAGCTGCAGCGCGATCGCGACGAGATCAATCGCGTTGTCGGTGTTGGTCACGCCCTTCTTCGACTTCGAGCCACGGTCGGCGGTCGCCGAGAACTGGCCCTTGGTCAGGCCGTAGACGCCGTTGTTCTCGACGATATAGGTCATGTTGACGCCGCGCCGGATCGAATGCGCGAACTGGCCGAAGCCGATCGAGGCGGAATCGCCGTCGCCGGAAACGCCGAGATAGATCAGATCGCGATTGGCGAGATTGGCCCCGGTCAGCACGCTGGGCATGCGGCCGTGCACGGAGTTGAAGCCGTGCGAATTGCCGAGGAAATAATCCGGCGTCTTCGACGAGCAGCCGATGCCGGAAATTTTTGCCACCCGATGCGGCTCGATCGAGAGCTCGTAGCAGGCTTCGATGATCGAGGCCGTGATCGAGTCATGGCCGCAGCCGGCGCACAACGTCGAGATTTTTCCTTCGTAGTCGCGATGCGTGTAGCCGAGCTCATTCTTCTTGAGGCCCGGGTGATGAAATTTCGGCTTGGCAATATAGGTCATGACACGGCCTTGCGGAGCGGGGTCACCTTGAGGTGATCCTGGTGGTCGCCAATGGCTTTTGCGATGTAGCGGGCGGTGATCGGTGAGCCGTCGTAATGCACGATCGGCACGAGGCGGATCGGGTCGATGCCGTTCTCGTTGACGATGAGCTGACGGAGCTGGCTATCGCGGTTCTGCTCGACGACGTAGACGAAATCGTGCTCGGCGAGGAAGCTCGCCACGCTCGAATGGAACGGGAAGGCGCGGATGCGCAGGCGATCGAGCTGATGCCCGCGTGCCTCAAGCAATCCGATCGCTTCGTCCATCGCCGGCGAGGTCGAGCCGAAATAGATCACGCCATATTTGGTCGGCCGCTCCGCATTGGCCTGGAGCGGCCGCGGCACCAGGTCCTGCGCGGTCTCGAACTTGCGCACCAGACGCTGCATGTTGTCCGCATAGACCGAGCCTTCCTCGGAATAACGCGCATAGCGATCACGCGACGTGCCGCGGGTGAAATAGGAGCCCCTGGTCGGATGCGTGCCGGGATAGGTGCGGTAGGGAATGCCGTCGCCGTCGACGTCGAGGTAGCGGCCGAAGTCACGGCCTTCTTCCAGCATCTCCGCCGTCATCACCTTGCCGCGGTCATATTGCTTGGAATCGTCCCATTTCAGCGGGCGGCAGAGCCGGTGGTTCATGCCGATGTCGAGATCGAGCATCAGGAAGATCGTGGTCTGGAGCCGCTCGGCGAGATCGAACGCGGCGGCCGCGAACTCGAAGGCCTCGGCCGGATCTTCCGGGAACAGCAGCACATGCTTGGTGTCGCCGTGCGAAGCATAGGCGCAGGCGATGATGTCGCATTGCTGGGTGCGGGTCGGCATGCCCGTGGAGGGACCGGCGCGCTGGATGTTCATGATCACGGCCGGGATCTCGGCAAAGTAGGAGAGGCCGATGAACTCGGTCATCAGGGAGATGCCGGGGCCGGATGTGGCGGTGAAGGCGCGTGCGCCATTCCAGGAGGCGCCGATGACGATGCCGATCGAGGCCAGCTCATCCTCGCCCTGCACGATCGCGTATTTCGCCTTGCCGGTCTCCGGATCGTGCCGATACTTCTTGCAATGGGCGGTGAAAGCCTCCGCCACCGACGAGGACGGCGTGATCGGATACCAGGCGCAGACCGTTGCGCCGCCATAGACGGCGCCGAGCGCGGCCGCGCTGTTGCCCTCGATGAAGATGCGGTCACCGACCGTGTCGGACTTCTTCACCCGCAGCCCGATCGGGCATTTCAAATTTTGCAGTGCCCAGTCGCGCCCCAAATGCAGCGCGTGGACGTTGGAGGAGAGCAGCTTCTCCTTGCCTTTGTATTGCTCGCCGATCAGCTGCTCGATCAGCTTCGGGTCCATGTCGAGCAGCGCCGAGAGCGCGCCCAAATAGATGATGTTCTTGAACAGCTGGCGCTGGCGCGGATCGGTATAGGTCGAGTTGGTGATCGCGGTCAGCGGCACGCCGATCACGGTGATGTCGTCGCGGAATTTGGTCGACGGCATCGGCTTGGTGGAATCGTAGAACAGATAGCCGCCGGGCTCGATGCCGGCGACGTCCTTGTCCCAGGTCTGCGGGTTCATCGCCACCATCAGGTCGACGCCGCCGCGGGCGCCGAGATGGCCCTCTTCCGTCACCCGCACCTCATACCAGGTCGGCAGGCCCTGGATGTTGGAGGGGAAGATGTTGCGTGGGCTAACCGGCACGCCATGACGCAGGATCGCGCGCGCAAACATCTCGTTGGCGCTGGCCGAGCCGGAGCCGTTGACGTTGGCGAAGCGGACGACGAAGTCGTTTACGCTGCTGATCGGCTTTTTGTCGGACATGCTGAACCCGCGTGAGTCATTTCGATGAGATATTTCTGCATGTCCCAGGCTCCGGTGGGACAACGCTCGGCACAGAGCCCGCAATGCAGGCAGACATCCTCGTCCTTCACCATCACGCGCCCGGTCTTGAGGTCGGAGGAGACGTAGAGGTCCTGGTCCGGATGCGGTGAGGGCGCCTTCAGGAGATGGCGCAGATCGGTTTCCTCGCCATTCTCCGTGAAGGTGATGCAATCCATCGGGCAGATATCAACGCAGGCATCGCATTCGATGCAGAGCGAGGTCGAGAACACGGTCTGGACGTCGCAGTTCAGGCAGCGATGCGCCTCGCCGAGCGCGAGCTTGACGTCGTAGCCGAGCTCGACCTCGGTGCGGATGTCCTTCAGCGCGATCACCTTGTCGCGATGCGGCACCTTGAAGCGCTTGTCGTTGGAGATGTCGTTGTCATAGCTCCATTCGTGGATGCCCATCTTCTGCGACGAGACATGCACCTCCGGCAGCGGCCGTTCGGTGATATCCTCGCCTGACAGCATCTTGTGGATCGACAGCGCGGCGTCATGACCCTGCGCCACCGCCCAGATGATGTTCTTGGGCCCGAACGCGGCGTCGCCGCCGAAGAACACTTTTGGGTTAGTCGAGACGAAGGTCTTCGGATCGACCTTGGGCATGTGCCATTTGTCGAACTCGATGCCGCAGTCCTGCTCGATCCAGGGGAAGGCGTTCTCCTGGCCAACCGCGACCAGCACGTCGTCGCATTCGAGGGTCTGGTCCGGCTCGCCCGAGGGGACGAGGTTGCGGCGCCCCTTGGCATCGTACTCGGCCTTCACCTTCTGGAACGTGATGCCGGTGAGCTTGCCGTTGTCGTGGATGAAGGCGACGGGGACGAGGAAGTTGAGGATCGGAATGTCCTCGTGGATCGCGTCTTCCTTCTCCCAGGGCGAGGCCTTCATCTCCTCGAAGCCGGAGCGCACGATGACCTTGACGTCCTCGCCGCCGAGGCGGCGCGCGGTGCGGCAGCAATCCATCGCGGTGTTGCCGCCGCCGAGCACGATCACGCGCTTGCCGATCTTGTCGGTGTGGCCGAACGAGACCGAGGACAGCCAGTCGATGCCGATATGGACGTGAGCGGCGGCCTCTTTCCGGCCCGGAATGTCGAGCTCGCGGCCGCGCGGCGCGCCGGAGCCGACGAAGATCGCGTCGTATTTCTCCGCGAGCAGCGCCTTCATGCTCTCGATGCGGTGCCCGCCCTTGAACTCGACGCCGAGATTGAGGATGTAGCCGGTCTCCTCGTCGATCACCGAATTGGGCAGGCGGAATTTCGGGATCTGGGTCCGCATCATGCCGCCGGCTTCGGGATCGCCGTCGAACACGGTGCAGTGATAGCCGAGCGGCGCCAGATCGCGCGCCACCGTCAGCGAGGCCGGTCCGCCTCCGACGAATGCGACGCGCTTGCCGTTCTTGGCTGAAGGCTTCGGCAGGCGGTGCTTGATGTCGTCCTTGAAGTCGGCGGCAACGCGCTTGAGGCGGCAGATTGCCACCGGCGTTTCCTCGACGCGTCCGCGGCGGCATGCCGGCTCGCACGGACGATCGCAGGTGCGTCCCAGAATTCCGGGAAACACGTTCGATTTCCAATTGATCATGTAGGCGTCGCTGTAGCGGCCTTGTGCGATCAATCGGATGTATTCGGGAACCGGGGTGTGCGCAGGACAGGCCCACTGGCAATCGACCACTTTGTGAAAGTAGTCGGGGGCCGCGATATCGGTCGGTTTCATTCCTACCCTGTCCGCGCAGGCTCAAAGACCCGGCGGCCTTTTCTTGAGCTTGTCGGACGCTTAACGCGCGGCGATCTGGTTTCTGAATGACGTCATTGGGTTAGCTTATTAGAACCGGTCCGAAGTACAACGGCAAATTTGGGTGAATCATCCGCTTTCATGGGAGCTGCGCGCAGACAGCATTAATGGCCGTCCGCAGCCAATGCGGCGGTGCAATATGTTGCGCTGCATGCCGGTGCGTCAGCCGTGCGTGATGTTGCTCTTCGCGAGGTCCCACATCAGCGCATAGGTGCCGACGGAGACGGGCAGCGGGAAGGGCGCGGCCGCAGGACCGGTGAAGCGTTCGGCGATGACAGCCGAGACCGCGCCGACGCGCGTGCCGTCGATCAGCACGAACCAGTCGCGCGCGCCTTCGTTACGCACCGCCGGAATATCCGCCGTTGCGCCCGACAATTCCGGTTCGCTCTCGAGCAGATGCATCGAGATGATGCCCTCGCGCTCTCCGGGTGCCAGCTTTTCTTGCAGTGCATCACGCCATGCCCCTGCATTGTCCGACATCGGCCGCAGCCGCCCGAGCCCGAGCGCAGCACCGCGTCCAGTGCCCTTGCTGATGGTGATGCGCGCAACCACGCGCAGCATGTTCTTGAAATGCGCAATGGTCCGCCGCGACCATTCGGTCTGGTTGGCGAGCCGCGCCCGGTAGGCGGGACTGTCGAGCACGTCCAGCGTCGACGTCGAATACAGCGCGAGATATTTGGGATTGGCGGCGTGCGCGACATAGCGCCGCGCCTCCAGGAAACCCTCGATCGCGACACGCTCTTCCAGATGCTCGCGATCGTACCAGCGGTTGAAATCAGCTTCATCTGCGGCGTCGATGTTCATCGACGTCAGCAGCATGCCTTTCCCGGCGAGCGGCATTTTCTTGTTGTCCTTGCTTCGCGTGTTATCGCGCGGCCTTCGACGCGAAGTCGGCGATCGACTTCATCACCGCGTCCCGCACGCCGGCATCATAGAGCGAATGTCCGGCCTCTTCCACGATCCGAATCTCGGAACCCGGCCAAACTTTCGCGAGCTGCGCGGATGTCTCAGGAGGGCACAACAGATCGTAGCGGCCCTGCACGATGATGCCGGGGATGCCGGCGAGCCGGCCGGCGTTTTGCAGCAGCTGGTTCTCGGTCATGAAGCTGTCATTGATGAAGTAATGCGCTTCCATGAACGGTGTCGCCGGCAATGTGCGCCAGACGTTCAGCGAGGCGAGGTCGATCCGCGTCTTGGCCGGCTTGTGCTCCGATAGAGCGCGTTCGGTGTCATGCCAGGCGCGCGAGGCCGGTCCGTGCACGGCCGGATCGGCATCGAGGATGCGGCGATAATAGGCGTCCACCGGTTGCGCGCGTTCCTCCGGCGGCAGCACGCTCAGAAAATCGTCGTGCAGCGCTGGATAGAACTGTGGCAGGCGCGAGGTGAAGGCCGTCGCCACCTCTGCCCGCGTGCCCAGGAAGGTTGCGCGCAGCGCAATGCCGGAGACGCGCTCGGGGTGGGCCTGCGCATAAGCCAGCGCCAGCGTCGCGCCCCAGGAGCCGCCGACCACCATCCAGCGGTCGAAGCCGAACTTTTCGCGGATCTTTTCCATGTCCGCGATCAGATGCGCCGTCGTGTTGTGCTGGCGCGAGCCCTTGGGACGGCTGCGGCCGCAGCCGCGCTGGTCGAACAGCACCGCATGCAAACGCTCGGGATCGAACAGGCGGCGATGATCCGGCTGGCAGCCGCTGCCGGGGCCGCCATGCAGATAGATCGCAGCAATGCCGCCAGCACGGCCGACGCTCTCGACATAGAGCTCGTGGCCGTCGCCGACGTCGAGCATGTCGGACGTTAGCGGCGCAAAGGGATCGGCACGTCTGGCCGATGCGGCCGCGTCGGCGTCAGGCATCATTCCCGGATTCCAGAGTGCCGCCGGCGAAGTTGCGATAGAGGAAGCGGTTGGTCTCGCCCTCGGCCTCGCGCTCGGCCTGCTTGAAGATGGTCTCGTGCAGCGGCGACAGCGCGCAGGCAGGGTCTGTGTTGGCGGCATCGCCCGTCAGTGCAAAGGCCTGGCAGCGGCAGCCGCCGAAATCGATCTCGCGGAACTCGCAAGACTTGCACGGCTCCTTCATCCAGCCGGTGCCGCGATAGCGGTTGAAGGCGTCCGAGTTCTGCCAGATCCAGGCGATCGAATGGTTGGAGCGCACCGACTCGAAATCGAGCCCGGTGATGCTCTCGGCGGCGTGGCAGGGCAGCACCTTGCCCGCGGGCGAGATGTTGAAGAACTGTCGGCCCCAGCCGCCCATGCATTTCTTCGGCCGCAGCGCGTAGTAGTCGGGCACGACGTAGTCGATCGCGAGCGTACCCTTCAGCCGCTCGCGCGCCTCCTCGACGATGCGGGTGCATTCATCTAATTGCTCGACCGTCGGCATCAGCGCGGCGCGGTTCTTCAGCGCCCAGCCGTAATATTGCACATTGGCGACCTCGAGCCGGTCGGCGTCGAGATCGATCGACATCTGGATGATGTCGGGGAGCTGGTGCAGGTTCTGCCGGTGCATCACCGCGTTCACGGTGAGCGGCAAATCGAGCTCGCGCGTCCACTTTGCGACCTCGATCTTTTTATGATGTGCACCCTTGTAGCCGGCGACGCGGTCGGAGAGGCCCTCTTCGACGCCCTGGAAAGAGATCTGCACGTGGCACAGCCCGGCGTCGGCAAGCGCGCTGAGCCGCTCGCGCGTCAGCAGCACCGCCGAGGTGATGAGGTTGGTGTAGAGGCCGACGTCGCTGGCATGCTTGACCAGCTCGACCAGGTCTTTCCGCGCCGTCGGCTCGCCGCCGGAGAAATGCACCTGGAGCACGCCGATCTCGGCGAGCTCGCTCAGCACCTTCTTCCACTCATCCGTCGTCAGCTCCTTGCCGGAGCGGTCGAGCTCGACGGGGTTGGAGCAATAAGGGCATTGCAGCGGGCAGCGATGGGTGATCTCGAGCAGCACGGCGAGCGGAATGCCAAATGTCTCCGCCGTCGAGCGGCTCTTCTCTAGCACCGCGAGGCTGTCGCTGGCATCAGGCGGGATGGTTGGGAGCACATCGCTCATGGCGTCTTCTCCCGGGCTTCGGTCAGAAAGCCCTTGTCGGCGAGATCCTGCAGCATGACGATGACGTCGGCGAGGATCGCCTCGCGCGGTGCGGCGTATTTTTCCGCCAGCAGGTCGGACACGTCGCCGACACTGCGCTTGCCGTCGCAAAGCTGCAAGACCTCGACCGCGATCTCATCAGGCGCCAGCACGCGTTCCGGCGCCAGGATCACCCAGACTTTTCGCGTCTCGTCATACTTCAGCCTGGCATGCCGCGGCAGCACGGGGCGGCTTGCCTCGCTGACACTGATGTTCCGCGGCCCGGCCATTGCTCTCGTCCCTCAACTCGCTTTTTTAGTTTCCTGGGGCACGAACGCGCCCGGCGGAATGTTGCCCTCGACATAGGCGTGCTGGAGCGCATCGAGCTGCACCCACAAGACGTTGGTCTTGAAGATCAGCGCGTTGCACACCTGCGCGCGCTGCTCCGGCGTCGTCGCATGCGCCTTGACGTAGTCGAGCGCGAAGCCGGCATCACGCGGTGCCTGCGCGAGGCGTCGCTTGAAGTAGCTCATGATGTCAGGATTGACGAAGTCGTAATGCTCCAGCATGCCGGAGATGCGTTCCTCGTGCAGGTTCGGCGCGAACAGTTCGGTGAGCGAGGAGGCGATCGCCTCCAGCGGGCTCTTCTCGCGACAGTAATGCACATAGGCCTCCACGGCGAACCGCGTCGCCGGCAAGATGCCTTCGGTGGATTCCACGTAAGATGTGTCGAGCCCGAGGCCTTCGGTCAGCTTCAGCCAGCGCTCGATGCCGCCCTCGCTGCCGACATCGCCGTCATGGTCCTCGATGCGGTGGCGCCATTCCAGCCGTGTGGCGCGGTCGCGGAAGCGCGAGATCACCACCGCGTCCTTGATCGGGATCGTGCTCTGGTAATAGTAGCGGTTCAGCGCCCAGGCCTGCACCTGGCCCTTGTTCAGCTTGCCGCCGTGCAAGAGCTTATGGAACGGATGCAGGCTGTGGTAGCGCGTAGCGCCAATGTGGCGCAGCGTCGCCTCCAGCTCCGCGGCCGAATTGAGCCTGATGTCCTTGCCGACCGAGAGCGCAGTCATTCCAGTCATGGACGCGGCATTCACAGCACGATCTCCGTTCCGTCGGCAGGTATCTGCCAGCCCGCCGCTTCAGCCGTCTTGCGTTCAGGCGAGGAGGGCAGCAGTGCCGGGTTCGAGTTGTTGATATGGAGAAACATCTTCCTGTCGATAGTGAGATCGGCCAGCCGGGCGATCGCGCCATCGTCACCGAACATCGCGACATGGCCCATGCTCTTGCCGGTCTTGTGGCCGAGCCCGGCCTTGATCATCTCGTCATCCTGCCAGACCGTGCCGTCGAAGAACACCAGCGCGGCGCCGTCGATCTCGGCCTTGAGCGCGTCGGTGATTTCGGCGCAGGCGGCGATGAAGTAGAAGCATTTTCCGGTCGACTTGTCGGTGATCTTCAGGCCCAGCGTATCGCCGTCGCCGCTCTCGCCGCCCGGATGCGCCTTGCCTTCGAGATACCAGGCCGATTTGCCCGGCACCGCGAAGGGCCGCACCTCTAACCCCGAGCGCGCGCCGTCGGTGAGACGCGGCTCGAACGGCTCACCGATACCGATCGGCTGCCGCCGCACGTTCTTTTCGTTGAGCACATTGAAGATGGTGTTGCTGTTCAGGATCGCCAGCACCTTCTCATGCGCATAGACCGTGAACGGCGAGCCCTCGCGCATCGAGAGCAGGCCCGCGACCGCATCCACTTCGCTGTTGGTCAGGATCACGCCTGCGATCGGCGTATGGCGCAGCGCGCCTGCCTTGGGATGCAGCTGCGGCGTGGCATTCAATTGCTGGCGCAGATCAGGGGAGGCGTTGATCAGGAACCAGTGCTCGCCGTCGCCGCTGAAGGCAACCGAGGCCTGGGTCCGATAAAGCTCATGGCCGTGGTGACGCGCCGCCCGGCAGCCCTCGCAACCGCAATTCCATTGCGGGACTCCGCCGCCGGCCCCGGCGCCCAGGACGACGACGCGAAGCATGATCCGTCTCCTGGAAGCAACGTCGCCAGGTGGATCCTAGGCCAACACAGTTTCCATCGTCCGGAAACCGATCGTGACCGGCAAGACCCACCTGCGCAGAACGCCTACTCACCAACCGCTTACTTGCGGGTGGCGCTCACATACATGTTGATTTCCATGCCGCAGGGCACTTCAACGATCTTGGGGGCTTTCCAGGCCATTTTGGCGCTCCATTCTTGAGATTTCGGACGTATCCGCCCGGGGGCTAAGTTACTGCGGGCGCAAAAGTTCGCCAGTGAAATTTTCCCGAGAACGGCATGTTGCGCCGCGAAAAATGATGGTGGAACATCACTTCTGACGACGCTGCCTTGCGGCAGGCGCATTCGGTCGCGAACCCTGCCCTGATAAAGCAGTTGTGAGTGCAGTGCAGCTTTCAATCCGGTACAGGCGCCCCAAGTGGAATCGCCCCAAGTGGAATTCGGTGATGCCCAGATATTTCTTCAACACCCGTATCGGCGATGAGTTGATCGTGGATCCCGATGGCGAGGATCTGCGCAATCCCGATCGCGCCTGGGAGGTCGCCCGCCAGATGATCCTGGAGGTGCTGAAATCCGAGGGGACCCAGCCGGCGCTCATGGAGGCGGTGATCGAGGTCACCGACGTCGAAGGCGAGATCGTGCTGGAATTTCCCTTCACCGAGGCCCTGCTGGACATCCCGGACCAGTCCGCGACGCGGCATTAGGGCTTCCGTCATTGCGAGGACCGGACGCCGCAGCTCTTTCCGCCGTCATTGCGAGCGAAGCGAAGATTCCATGGGGGGTGGATAGCGACCGAGTCTGGAGCCAGACTGGAGTTGCAAAACCACCCAACCTGGAGACACCGATGTTGCTCGATCATCCTTCCGACGGACCGACCGCTATCCGCACGCAGTTTGGCGCAATTTTTGTGTCTTTGGAACTGAGCCGTTCGAC
>NZ_VSSR01000059.1 GCF_008123515.1 Bradyrhizobium cytisi | reverse complement strand
TGATCTCGGACAGACTCTAAGCAATGCGGCCGTAACTAAAGATCTACGGCTTCCGTTCCCTCATCTGCAGGATAACAGCAAAAATAAATCCGTTGATTTTTCGCGACCCTTCCGCATACAGTTGCGACATCTCAAGGGCGGAAAACAATCGCCCGAGAGCCAACCAATTGACACGGCCAAGGACCCCCTTGGCCGTTTTTTTTTACCGAAAATTCCGCGAGTCGCGACGACTCGCGGAACGAGAACCTGTGGATCGAAGGAAATGTACGTGAATCAATGCAACGATGACCAGCTCTATGTGGAGGGTGACCAGGCCAAGGAGTTCATCAAACTAAAGATCAACGAATTTTTTGAGTTGAATACCTTAGGGCCAGCTGGAGTCTTGCAGCAAGCTGACATCATTTATCATGCGTGGAAAAAGTTGAAGCCGCCCGAATTGAGGTCACTTGCTCATCGCCTCGCATACCGACACGAACACCTGAGCTTTGCTGTGTTGTACGAGATTGGAAAGAGGCATGCGCGAGCGGAGGCGGCTCTGTTGCGCCCGAGCGCTTCGGCACAGCTCTATGTTTATTCTCAGCCGTCGGAGATGTTTGACCGCTTCTTGGCTAAGGCCTCGCAGCACGACGACATGGACGCCGGCGCCTTGCGTTCGGCACTCGACCAATCCAGGCAGCACGGCTCCTCGCCTGCGACCTCCACTCAGGTCACGGGAGACTAGTCATGGGAATGGACGTGTATGGAAGAAGCCCTAAGAGCCCAGAAGGGGAGTACTTCCGCAACAATCTTTGGTGGTGGCGGCCACTGGCGCAATACATCTGCGAGGTTGCGCCCGAAATCGCGAAGAATTGCGAGTACTGGCAGAGTAACCAGGGGGACGGACTCAATGACGAGGACTCACTCGCGCTCGCCTGCGTTTTGCAGAAGCAAATCGACTCCGGTCAGACTGCGGCATGGGTCGAGCACCACGACAGCGCCCAGGAAGATCCAGAGTGGAGTTACTTCGCTTCCGTCGACAACGTACAGAACTTCGTAGTCTTCCTACGTGAGTGCGGCGGCTTTGCAATCTGCTGAGGTTCCGCAGCGGCAGGCGAGTATGGCATCGCCTGCCGCTGCTATGAAGTGAACGACAACATCAGAGCGGTGGCTACGAGGTCGAGCGGCGCACAATGGGACGAAGAATAACGTTCGCTTCAGCTCCATGCGGAGCAGGTAAGACGTTTCAGCTTGTTAGACGGGCCGATCAGCTCGTGCATCAAGGGCGAAGCGTGCTTCTGTTGCAACCGACCAAGTTACTGATCGAGAACACGAGGGTTCACGAATTTGGATGCCTGCCTGATCCTACCCCCGTCAAGGTGTTTCATGGTGATACCGTCGGCGCGAACGTAGCTTATCAACTCGCGGAGTATTTGGCCGATCCAGAGGATCGGCCGCACGTGGTCATGGCGACTCATCAGGCGCTACCGCGCATACCCTTTCTGTCGAATGCCCGGAACTGGGATCTCCTGATTGACGAGGTACCTCAGGTTGACCGCGAACAGGCGCATATCGTGCCTAGCACCCATCCGTTTCTCACAGACCACATCCAAGTTGCACAACATGACGGGGTCTATGGTCGGGTTATACTTTCCGCGCTTGAGGAACTCAAAACTCTCGCACGGAATCCTGATGAAGATGAGCTGTTGGAGGGATTCCGCGAGACGGCCAACATTCTGACCACCAAGCACTGGCGATCGTTCGTTCAGGTTGAGCAGTACTACAAGCTGTTAGCCGGCAAAGCGAAATTGCTGAACATTCATTCGGTCCTGATGCCTTCGCTCGTGAATGACTTCGCGAGCGTCCTGATCGCGGGTGCGAACTTCGAGGACACGGGTCTTTTTGCGCTCTGGAGCAAGATGGGCGTCAGGTTCAAGCCCGATGCCGGGATTGTTGAAGGCCTGCGCTATCAGCAGCACGGCAATGGTAACCTGGCAACCATCCACTATGCGTCCGATCGTAACTGGTCGCGACATCTGCGGGAGCAACAGACGGATGGCAAGCCGAACCTGGAACGGTTGAGAGACGCTGCCAAGCTCGTTTTCGATGGGCGAGACTTCCTTTGGCAGGCGAACAAGTCCGTCCCGGACAACTTCTTCAAGGGGGTCGGCCAACGGCTGCCGAACAATCCGCTCGGGTTAAACGAGTTCGACGCCGTCCACGACATGGTGTTCCTGTCAGCTCTCAATCCATCTCCCGCCCATGCGAGGTTTCTCCAGTCCCGGGGCCTGACTCCCACCGAAATTGAGCGGCAGGGGTATTGCGGAGTCGCCTATCAGGCTGTCATGCGCACATCGCTCCGTGACGCAGCCGACGAGAACCTGAAGCACATCATCGTTCCCGACGAGCGGCTCGCTCAGTACTTGGCCGACATGCTGCCCGGCGCCACGCTGAAGAAATTGGACACTGGGATTGCCGACGAAGAAAACAAAGGCGGCCGGCCCCGGGTTCATCAAGACAACGCCGAGAAAATGCGGCGCCGAAGAACGAAAGAGGCAGAAAAGCGAGCTGAGCTGTTGGCCGAGGTCTTTACGCCCCAAAAGCCGCAGGATTCATTAGAACCCGGTTGCAGTCCTTCAGATTCAACGATGTGCCGTAACGAAAGTTCTATTAGCTTATATAGAGGTTCCGTGTCCCAGGATCAGCATTTCTGGGCCACGATCTTCAGCCACATCAAATCCACGACGCCCGAGGCCTATCTATCCTGCGCGAGCGGAGAGCACTTCGCAGAAGCGATGGCGGCAGCTCAGAGTCGTCACGTCGCGTCCAAGGAATCAAACCGGCTGTTCTCGCCAGCCATTTTCGACCCGGGTAGAAGCTCAGCTAGCAATCGCGGGCGAGGCAATATCCTCTACCTCCAGAATATCGTGCTCGACTTTGAGAACGGCGATCTGCGCCCAACGGACATTCCTGACCTCTTTCCCGACCTGCAGCTCATCGTGACCAATAGCTACGGCCACACGAGCGACGCACCACGTTTTCGAGTGATCGTGCTGACAGGCGCGAAGGTCGGGCCTTCTGCTTACGAAGCGTTGTGGGATGCAGTGGCGGACAAGCTGCGCGAAGCTGGCTATATCAAGTCACCAAGGCCAACGTCGAGGCTTAAGCGGTCGGGGCTCGACCATTCAAAGCGGGCGGCGACCAGCCTGTTTTACCTGCCAGCTCAGGCAGCAAGCGGCTCCGATAGCTTTTTCAATTTCTATGATGACCATCATCGTCGTCCCCTTGATCCCGAACAATGGCTTCGAAACGTTCGACTCGAAATGCCTCCCGAACTGGGAACGGACGGCCAGAGTGTGGCTGGAGCAAGCGAGGGCACAATCGCGGCAGCTATTAAAAGGTGGCGGGAAGCGTCGCCGGGTCAAGGTAATGTGGCCACCCGTAATATGGAAGTCTTCTTTGTCTCGCCCGTTGACGACGAATCTGCTTCGGCTGCATCGGTGATATAGCGAGTAGCGAACGTCGATCAGTTCTTCAAAGCTCGATGGAGCGTTTCTGCTCAGCCACAGTAAGATATCGGTGTCGGGCGGATAGGTTTTCCGTTTTGCTCGTGAGTAGTGTCTCGGTGCGGCGGGGAGCTTGGTGTCTTCAAATTCGTCGAAGCAGTCGGCTAGTGTTGTTGTTGTGCGCATTCATAAAGTCTCCATTGTGAGGCGGCGGAACGCCATCTCCAGAGACTATTTATGGGTCGATTTAACTTGAGCTCGTTGCTACTCCGGCTCTCGGCGCTAGTCGAAAGCTGTATGTTTTGTCCGGCCCCTCAATTCACTTTGAAAAAGGTTTGTCCTAGTCGCTCCTTCAGCGTCTCCAGCAACGACATTCTTGTATCAGGCGCCGTACCTTGCACGCCCGCGGGCACAATATTCAACGGCTGGGCTGGTCGATGGCTAATGACTCTTTTGGCAGGTTCACGTTTTGCGATATGCTTCGTCTTCGAGACCTCGCCAACTGACCTTGGAGCTGCTGGGATCGGGCTAACATCGAGTTCAGCAGATGCGCTCTGCGGTGACCGATTAGTAGATTCGCTGCTTATTGATGGATCGGCACTGACGCTCGGGGGCGCCAGAATAGTCGGCAAACTGGTGTCGATGACTACCCGTTCAGGTAACGGCTCGAGTGAAGTGATCCTGATCGCCGGTCGCTCTGTGTCACCTTGAATCGGTTCTGCTGCCGGTTGTGGTAAACACCAGTCGATTCCGACCAGCAATAGAACGAGAGCACTGCCGACAAATCCGAAGTATCTGATCAAAGGCATGGGCCACCTCCGCTTTGAAGGCGACCTTGAGACCGAGACTGTTAGCAGAAAGCTAAGGGTAGATTAAAACGGAGGACAGGGTTATCACGTATGCTGCGTTGCAGAAGTGACTATCTCGCCAGCGTCCGTGACTTCGATGCTGCATCGTAAATCTCAATCTTCAGCATCGGATACTTGGCCAGCAACTCGGTGGCCCTTTCCGTGCGGCGGTCTCATCAGCAAATTCGGTCTTTACTTGCCCATCGACCACGATCGCATAAGCGAGGGCCGGTGCGAGTCCAGCACGCTGTATTTGGCGAGGTTGCGGACTTTCGACGTGAAGCTTTGGTTTGTTCATTCTTGGTTTATCCAGCTGGAGAACGCCCTTGCTGCTGAGGCTCTCGCAATTCGCCGAACTGGATGCTTGGGGTTTCCCAACCGGCGTAAGCACAGAACACAAGCACAAAGATCCGAAGCGCAATCGACATGCCGCCCACCCTTTCTTGTTTGCGACAACGGTACACGCAAGCCCTTACGAGCAGCTTAGGAGAAACGGTTTGCGCAAGGTTACGTGGGGAGCGAGCAACGGAACGGCGCATCAGTGCGTCTTCGGCTGCTCCGATTCAGCATTCATAAATGAATTCGCTATTGTGACCAAATGCACAGCCGCAGTCCCCAGCTGTTCCATTTCTTTATCATCTGTGTAGACGGTCGCAGCACGGCGGTATGCAATTGCGACCGTTGCGTAGGCATCCGTGATCAGTACAGCTGAGTGATCGTGCTCATCCTTTGCTTCCCGAACACGGAATTTTACAACTTTCATGGCCGCCTCTGCAGCCAACTCAGCAAGCTTCACATTTTCCAAGCTCGGATCAGAAACTCCGGGTTGACACGCAGCAGCCGCCCCGGCGATCACCTGATAGTACTGCTGCTTTTGCAATTCACTCGACGTTAGATAGCTCTGCAAGAGGCGACGAGCTCTCGTCTCCAGGTATCTCCGATCGTCACGGATCTTTCGGTGATGGGAGTTGGACCAGCTGAACATCGTTCGCCTGTACTCATGCACGCTGATGCAACCAAAGCGCAAGCGAGCGATAAAGTTCCACTCGCACAGACTGGGCGATCGCTTGGCGAAAGGGCCCGGACCAATCGATGAGGGGCGGTTTCCAGCTTGCGGCTAGGCCTCTCTCTGGTGCCGAACGTAATCAGAAGGAAGGCCTACCGCTGATGGCCGAGCCCGATCCCGAGCTTCAGTGCCTTCTGTCGCAACGAACCTACTGATCTCTTCGTCAGCTTAGAGATCTTGGCGACAGGCGTTCTCGCTTTCGAGTGAGCTCGCAGTTCCTTTACATCGGTCTTGGTATATTCCCGTCTCACCGTCTTCTTCGACTTCTTCGACTTCTTGGCCATTACGTTCTCCATTTCGATGGCCTTCTATCATACCAGTTTCGTTGAGCAACATGAGTTATCTACTCGGTTCAAAACGAAGTCGGCGGAAAAGTAATCAGTTGCCCACAGTACAGTTTCTGCTCGACTGTTTCGCCTCTCGCACCGTCTAAATAATGCTTCGTAGCTCTCTCCAGGAAAGAACTCGGTGGCGCCCACCGAGACGGTGACCTGCCCCACGTGCTCGCCCGCGGCACGTTTTGTCAATCGGGCATAACTGAGGTCGAGACTGCATCTGATGCGCAAAAATGCATCAAAGTGGCTCCTAATACCGATTTACCGGATCTTTCCTGTTCGCCGACTAATGTGGGGGGTGAGGGTCTGAGGCTATGAAACGAACACGTGAATTCATGATCAGCGAGCAACTCGCAGGCGAGATCTGGGATGCTGCTGGCCCTTTCGACTCCTTTGAAGCGGCGTCGCAATACTTGGTTGGAGCACCGCCAGGGGAATTTCTAATCACCTCCTGCTTCACGTCTGCTGGGACGAGACTCTGGCTCATCGTCACGTCCCCGGCAGATATTGAAATCGCCTAACGACGGTCCGCAATAATTCGATTGCCGTGCTGATGACGTGAGCAGGCTCTATGCACGAGGGCTGCTGCTCAGCGAGCTCCCTTAAGCGTGCAGGAGGTGCTGCACGTAGTCGTCGTACCGTGGTCGCACCTGATGCATGCCTGCACGCATTGCTGAAGCACCTTGGCGTTGTAGTTTGAGAAAAGCTGCCCCTCGCACTTGTTGGTTGAGCCGGTGACCTCGGCCTGCGAGCAGCTCCCAAGCAGCGAGGCGAGGAAAGCAACTAGTACAAAATTGTGCAGCACCGCAAAAATCCCCGTGAGAATCAAAAGCAATGAACAGCGGTCGATTCTACCAAACTAGCAATCCGGTCCAAAGAGCCGTGCGTCAATATACCGGGGCCGACAGAGCGGCTGATCGGGCCTTTTATGCTCGACCGTCTGATCGAAGGCGCTATGTCGGACTGGCTTTATGTCCATCCAACAACCAGGAGCCCACGATGTCCACCTCTATCCTCAAGTCTCTTACATTCGTCCCGCAGCCGAAGGTCAGCTCCGACCCATTGATTATCAAGCGAGAACGCATGGTGTCACGCTTGGAGGATCAGAAGAAGCTGCTCGCCGACCCCTCGTACCAGCGGCGCATCAAGCGCTGGGAGAAGAAAGAAGGCGGCGAGAAGGTGCTCGTCGAACGACCTCTCCGCACGAACAAGTGGTGGCAGCAGGACCAGAGCGGCAGCGTCGTTATGACCGTGAAGGTAGGGTCGAAGCGCATCGAGTTCGAGAAGGGCAAGGCAGCCATCTCGGTCGGGTCCATCGAAAAGCTGCCGGCAGTGATCGATGCGCTGATCAAGGCCGTGAGAGCTGGTGAGCTCGATGCTCAGCTGAGTGAGGGTAAGGGGCCTAGGGCGATTCCTGCAAGAAAGGTCGTCTAAATTTTCGGATTTGGGCTACAGAAGTCCGCAGGACTCTGCCCGCTCAAGCAAGAGTGCGTCCTGCGGATTGCGTTTACAGCAGCGCTAAGTCAAATGCAGATCGGTGTTGGTCACGGCAGACCTTATGGCGCGCTCTCGCAGAGGAAGCGGACCCTGTGTGGCGTTGCCGGCGGTTCAAGGCTGTGAAGGCCGTTGGTACTGGGAAGCTGGCGTTCTACCATTGAACTACGCCCGCAATCGCCCGTTTAGACGCGGCCGCAGTATAGACCAAAGGAAGACGCTGTTCGCAACCGATTAATAGCGCTTCCTTCGACTCCTGCGCTGTGCGATTCTTCAGGGAAACACCCGTCTCTGTTGGCAAAATCCAGTCGCTTCCTCGATCTATCAACCGACTGTTAACCACGCGTGGCCTTTATAGTTACTCATGTATGAATGCGTTGACGATCTCACCGAAGAGACGCAGGCGGCGCTCGTCGCAGCTGCCCGAGACGGCTCGCCCGTCCGGGGGCTGACGCACGGCTTTTACAAATACCCCGCCCGCTTTTCCCCTGTCTTCGCCAGCGCGGCCATCAAGGCCTTCACCCAACCCGGTGACTTGGTGCTCGACCCCCATGTCGGCGGCGGCACCACTCTTGTGGAAGCCCTGGCCTGCGGACGTGAGGCGGTCGGCGTGGACATCAGCTCGCTCGCCGAGTTCATCACCAACGTCAAATGCACGGTCTATTCCGAGGCCGAGCTTGAAACCCTTGAAGCGTGGTCCAGGAAGATCGGCGCCGCCGTGGACATCCACAGGCCGTCAACGCCCCTGACCGATTACGAACAGCTCGGGTACTACAAGCACCTCGACCATCCCTCGCGTTGGCGGTTCCGAAAAGCTATCGAGCAATCCATTGCCGCAGCCATCAAGCTCGGTACACCACGCCTGGAAGCGTTCGGTCGGTGCGTGGTGCTGCGGAGCGCTCAATGGGCTCTCGACGGCCGCAGCAAACGGGCAACAATCGACGGCTTCCGGCGGACCCTCGAAGAAACCGCCGACGATATGGTCAACGGCGCCCGCAATCTGCGGCGCTCAGTGAGAAATTACGGTCGGCAGCAGTCGGTGACCATTCTGCGCAGAAGCGCTATCGGCCTCCACGAGGAGCCGACGTTGACTGACATGCGCGCTCCTCGTCTGGTTGTCACGTCTCCTCCGTATCCAGGTGTCCACGTCCTCTATCACCGTTGGCAAGTTGACGGCCGGAAGGAAGCGCCGCTGCCGTTTATGATCGCCAACAAATTGGATGGTGCTGGCCTCAGTTACTACACGATGGGTGACCGGAAATATCCCGGCCTCAAAACGTACTTCGACAACATCACCGGCTCCATGTCGTCGGTAGCGGCACTCGCCGACCACGATACGGTAGTGGTGCAAATGGTCGCGTTCTCCTCCCCTGACTGGCAGCTTCCACGCTACCTCGAAGCGATGGAAGCCTCAGGCCTCGCTGAAATGCGCCTGCCGGTATTGAAAGGTGATCGTGATGGCCGCTTGTGGCGGAGCGTCCCCGGCCGCCGATGGTACAGTGCGCAGCGCGGCACCACTCCCGGCAGCCAGGAAGTCGTCTTGTTTCACCGCAAGGTCAGGCAGCCTTCGGCAGCTTCTGCGGCAGTGTCAGACAGAGCGGCACGATAACGCGCGCCACGCCTGCGCAGTGCTCCTGAATATTCTTCCGGCACTGCTCCTCGTTGGTCTTCCATTCCGGGGTCTGCTTGGCATTCTCCAACAGTCCCATCGCGATCAGCGCCAGACCATACTTGAACACAAACTCTACGGCCGGGACTTCTTCCGGCTTCTTCAGGTTCTTCGCCTGCTCCAAGAGCTTGGATTCCTTGTTTACCGCAAGCTGAAGGCGGTTGGTGTTCGGCACCTTCTCAATCGTCAGCGGCAGCCCTTCGGGACCGTTCATCACCTCGATGACATCAGGGCGGCTCGGAGATTCCTGGGCATGCTGCGGCTCTTTCGGCGGTTTGGGCTCCGTCTTCTCGCGGGGAGGCGCAATGGTTGCGGTCACAACAAGCTTGAACGGCCCGTGTCCGGCATCGTCGGCAACCTCAATCTGCGTCATCAATGCCGTGCCGACTACAGCCTTCTTCGGCGCGTGGAAGGTGAACGTGAGCCGCCCGTTGAAGAGGTGGAATGTCGGCTCCAACTGACCGACAAATTTCACCTTACCTGCATGCTTCGGCCGGGAGAAATAATTATTCACAACGTCCGTGTTAAACGAAACGCGGGCGTCGTCGTCCTGAGGCAAGCTGATCTTGACGTTGACCATGCCGTCGGCACGTTTGAAGTAGGTGGGAAACTCCTTCCCCACATAGTCCTCTTTGGGGTCGCCGACCACTTTGTCTCCGGGGTTCTGCTTGACCGTCGCAGCCGCCACCTTTCCCGGCATCATGCTATGGAAGAGGTCCGCAAGCGACGGATCGTTCGCCAGCAATTCTTCAAGGGCACTGATGCCGAGGTCGTCTGATGTCGCGTTCTTGATCTTCTCCTCGTACCGCTGCTTGTTGAGCGCCTTCAGACCCTCGTGGTTTTTCAGCTCTCGTTGCAGCTTCTTGAAGAGATCCTTCAGAAGGTCGTCGTCGCGGAATGTCTCGCGGTTGGCCATGAAAATGGCGTTGCGTGAGGTCTGGTTGAGGCTCGTACAGTCGAGCGTCACCAACATGCTGCCGGCGATATGTTCGAGATCGACCGCGTTGGTCTTGAAGAACTGCGTGTCGCGCTTGGCGTGAGACTGGCCATTGATGAGCGCCCGCAATCCCGTCTGCGGCGCGTCGGCGTCGGGGTCGTCCTTGTCCAGGATTTTGAACACCCGCACCTCGGCCGGGACGGTTTCTCCGGTGAAGAGCTTGATCTGAATGCTCGCGCCGTCCTCGAAACCGGGCTCAATATTCTTGCGGTTCCACTTTGCAAGCCGGTTCCAAATCGTGGTCTGCATTACGTTCGCCTTGTACCCCTCGCGGCATTCGATCAGGCGAAGCGGCAACACAGGCTTCAACAGGTAGTCTTCCAGCTTGCGGAAAAGCTCGCCGCAGATATTCGAGCGCGGTGCCTTGAAGTTGTACATTTTGATCAGCGTCCCACCGGGGACTTTGCGCTCGCGCGGCGGGCACAGCTCGCCGGATTTCGCGGCCAACTTCGGCACCAATGCCATGGGCTCGGCACCGGCCGTCATGATATTGCCGTCCGCCCCGACCAAGTACTTCCACGATGGTTTTGACTTGTGGGGAAAGAAACAGAAGATCGTGAAAGCCCATTCATGCGGCTTCGAGCACATATCGTCCGGCACGCGGGAGACGATGAGCTGCATTTTGCGATTGTCGCCGCAAAAAGGGAGCACGCCTGTGCCTCCCATGTTGAAGCGGCCCTGCGTGAACTCCACAGCCCCTTTATAGGCGCCCTCGGCACTGCCGAAGATCAGGGAGCAGAACGTCTTGGGGAAGTCCTCGGCCAACTGGCCCTCGCCCGCGTCGTAGAGCGAGATCGACGGCGACGCCTTGGTGCCCGTCGCGTACAGGATCATTGATTCCTCGGCGAGCTTGCGGACATCCACCTTGTCGTCGGTCAGGTCGCCATAAAACTTATCGACGGCGTCGATCATGTTCTGGGGCGCTTTGGAGCCACGGGGATCGATACCGGCCGCCCGGACCTTCCGCATCAGGATAGCGTCGATAGCGTTGGTCACCTTCTCCACCAGCGCGGCCGCCGCAGTGGTCTGTTGATTGTGAACGATCGACTGGTTGTTTGGCATGTCCCCGAGGAAGCGCCAGCGCTTCTCGTCGTTCAATAGGCCCTTTTTAGTGAGAATTTCCAAGGCGGCTTCCTCAGTCTCGGCCGCCAGAAACTCATCCAAAAGCTGCTTGTCCTGCACTGTACCCTCCCCCTAACCCCTTGATGAATTAATCCAATTTGAAATCGACGGACTCTCTGCCGCCCGACGAAGTCATGCGCATTTTCAACGCTTCGACTTCCCTATTGAGCGCCCGGACGATCTTTTGAACGTCCGAATCGTCAAACTGGTAGGCGTTCTTGTTGCCCAATTTGCCGATTATACGGATTGCCTTGATGGCGTTAACAGTCCGACTTTCGGCCAACTCAACGAATTTTTCGCGCTTTCCTTCCTTTACCAAAGCAGATTTCTTGTCAGGTTTTTCGAGCATTTTAGCCCCCTATTGGTGTCGTATATTGTGGCTCCAGAAATCGGATATAATTTCCTCTAAATTACACAATATAAAGAGTCCAGAAGAATCTGCTCTGCGCAACAAAGATTTGTGCCGCTAGAACGCAAAAAGCCCGGCGATGGACCGGGCTGATGCGGGTGGGACGTTTAGAGGGCGGCAAAGAAGCTTTCAATATTCTTGTCGTGGGCGAGGTGGTCGATAAATCGATGCCGGTACGACCTCCAAGGGTCGTTATTCTCTTCGCTATCACCGTGCAGCGGAAACGTGTTGTAGAACGTAATTTTCTCTCACCCCGTGCCTTTCCGAGCGCTTGCCAGAAGACGGGCTGCATGAAGATTTTGGATAGCCATGGGTAGCCATGAGCAAACCTCTACCGCGCTTGTTTCTATCCGGCAGCAAGATCGTTGCGCACTGAGAAGGGCCACGCAAACGTCATTCTCGCATTGAGCCATCTTCGTGGGGAACTGTTTATGACGTACCGATTGTGGGGCGGATATAGACCCGTTCACCGGATCAGTATTTCGAGAGGCGCAATCGGATAGCCAAGGAAAAGGACGGACCGAACTCCACTATCCTGGGAGCGGCCGCAAAAATCGGCCAAAGGTTGGCAGCCTACTTCTTCTCGGGGAATTCCCTCGTGAATGTCGCTGATCCCAAGTTCGAATTACCAGGGCCGAAAGCGGTGACAGTGATCTGATAAGAATGGCTGCCGCTCGGTGGGCTTGGTGGCGAGTAGTTATTCAGAGACCCACAAGCTACCGTCGATTGCCCCTTGTACTGCACCGTTCCGCCACCGTGATTGTAGTTCGGCACCTGAAGATCAACCATGTGGAACTGTAGCGTTGTCGTTCCCTTCGGCACGCCGTTCAACGAGAACACTGGAGAGCCTAGCCCGCACCAGCGAAAGCTCATGGAGAACGCCGATGCCTGTGCCGTGCTCAGCACCAGTAAAGCTGGTATCAAAAATGCCGATTGAAAGCGCATCAATACCCCCCGTTAACATGCGGCCATCAGAATTGATTCGGCACACCAGATCAATCGAAAGCGGCCAGCCTGCACGGGGAGAGCATTCTTTGGACAAGGCCAAAGCACTACTTGAATTAGTAGCCAAGCGACGAAGGGAAACACACACGCAATACCATCATTTTCACAGCTTCGATGGAGGCATCTGGGATTTCGACTATGTCGTCCCTTGGACTAAATCCGCCTGCAATCTGAATGCACGATTGATGATAATCGGCCAAGACTGGGCATCCGAGGAATTTCTACGAAGTCCGAAGAACAATAAACCTGATCGCATTGCCGCTCGCAAGGCAACTGGTCAGGACGAAAAGTTGCGCACCAACAGGCGATTGAAGGAGTTGCTGGAAAAGCATTTCAGTCTGAGCTTCAGCGAAACCTACGCCACCGATGTCTTTGTTTTCATCAAGCCTGGTGACATGGGCACAAACATTCCCAAGCCCGACATGCTGTACTGCGCATGCAAGTACACCTTTCCTCAGATCGATCAGGTTCAGCCTGTGATGGCGATTTGCCTTGGAGCTGCCACCTTCAACTCACTCCGAGAAGCGCTGAAGTACCCGGCAATGCCGTTCAAAGAGGCGTGCGAGCCATCGCCGCACACAGTCTACAGCAGAACTCGAACCGAGATCTTTGGAGTTCCGCACACTGGCTTTAGGGGAGAGAGTAATGCAGGGGGCATGGAGAACGTCGATCGAATATGGGCAAGACTGGCTGAACATTTTTCGAACAAGCATAGTTCGACCCCATCCACCTTGGTCCAACCTCCACCTGATCACCCTTGCGGGTGATACTCGTAACGCTCGTGGCCGCCGGTCGTGATTCCTTGTTTCATGGAGCGCAGGATAATCTGGTTCAGGTTGCAGTCCATCAAAGTCAGCGATGCACCGTAACGAAACCTCTATAAGCTTATATAGAAGTTTAGTGTCCCTGGATCAGCATTCCTGCGACTTCCGAGGTGCAAGCGAGCGCAGCCGCTTGGCGAAGCCCCGTCACTGCCCAGGAGCAGCTATGGTAACGGTCTCTTCCATGATCTTTGCCATGCCACCGTCACGCACGACGATAGCGGTATAGTAGCCGTGTAGCGGTTGATCGCCGAGCTTGGCTTGCCACTCGCCCGCATTGAAGACGAAGTTGCCGAAAGACCGGGATACGTTGCGCTCTACCGAGTAATCATGCAGGTCGAGGTTGACGACATCCTGCAGGTTGCGACGGATTGCTTCTCGTCCGACAAACATCCCGCTCGGCGTCACTCTGATGGCATCCTCAGTGAACGCAGCCGCCATGGCATCGACGTCTTTGCGATTGTAGGCTTCGGCGAAATTCTTCTGCAGGTCGGCATATTGATCATCGGTGGCCTGCTGAGCGACAGCGCCACCGCACCCGACCATCATCAGGAATGCGGCAAGTACGATCGTACGCACCATCGCAGCCAGCCTTCGTTGATGGCGACAGCTTACTTCACCGCATCAACCCGCAGTATCTCGTCAATGCGAGCCTGGCAGTACTCTTCATACAGTGCGTTGATGATGATCCACATGACACGAGGTCCCCTCTCGACCCGATGAAGGCTAGAACCGTTCTGTTTCGGGATCGCTTCATGGCAGCAGCCAAATGGTTTCGAGCTGATCGGCCTTCGCGCATCCTGCGGTGCACCAATTTCGCGGAGAAAGCCCGGTCGCTATCAAAGCGCCAAGGCGCTAAAATTACCCCAGCAGCCCAAGACGAGCCCCGACGATGCGCTCGCTGTAGCTGGGCGCTGTGAAGTACTGGGGCCAACCCGAAACGCATCAGAGACTCGGAGAACATTGGGACGCTTCAGCAGCCGACGATACACAGGAGAAAAGGCAGGCCGTTTGACAAAAGATTGACAGGGCAATTTTCAGACTTGCAAGTTGCTCAAAAGATTCCGCAATTTTACTTCCACTACAAGTACAAGC
>NZ_VSSR01000006.1 GCF_008123515.1 Bradyrhizobium cytisi | reverse complement strand
GCAGTATGTCGCCGTTCCGAGGAGGAGCTGCACCGCCCGCAGATTGCCTGTGCGCCTGTAGATCAGGGTTTCCTTTGTTCGGCGAAGTGAATGCGTTCCAAACAGATGCGCATCGAGCCCTATACCCCTAAGCCAATCAGATAACAGCCGCGCGTATTGCCGAGTGGTCAGGCAGCGGTCAGGTCCTCACGTCATCGACTTTCAGCGCGACGACGTCACAGCCACGAAGTTTACTATCGATCGCAACGTTGAACCGCGCCAGGTCACGGTTCTGGCCTTCGACCTGAAGCTTCGTGCGGATTGACCAAACGTGCTTCGGCCGGAGTGGCGGCTTAGCGCCGACGATCTTTCCCTTATTCCACGGCATCTGCTTGGAGACGTTCGCAGTGGTGCTTGGGACATCTGTCATGATGACCTCCTTCGTTAATGAGGTTGGCCATTCTCAACCGGCAATCCTCTGATCTACGTCGGCTTTCAGCGGATTGGAGACGTACTTTGGTCTAGTTCCATCGATCGAAAGGACGAGAATGACCCTGAGCTGACCTTGGCTTCACGCCTCGAAGCGATAGAATTTGTTTGGCGTAGTTGACCTTGATTGTTTAGCGCCGAAGAGACAACCTTTCGTTCTCATTTGGGGGTGCAACGTGATAAGCAGCGTGGGTCGACGCGCCGTCATTCTCGGTAGTGGAGCATTGCTGCTGGCCGGGTGCGGTTCAGCAAGAGGGGCCGCGATGACCTCGGAGAGCGTGTCGGACAGCCCTGCAGATCTTCATGACGGTTGGCGTGTCGGAAATCCTGCACGACATGGGTTCGACCCGATGCCGCTGCATGATATGCGTCGGCGCGTGGCCGACGGTCGGCTCGACAACGTCCATGCCATCATCGTCGCGCGCGACGGTGTGCTCGTGTACGAGCAGTACGCTGCCGGGCGGGATCAGTATGGCCTTGAGCCGGCCAAGCACACAGTGTTCGACGCGGCGACGAGGCACAATGGCAACTCGATGACCAAAAGCGTGACCTCGCTTTTGGTCGGCATCGCCCTGCAGCGTGGATGGATCACAACTCTGGATATGCCGGTTCTGGACTTCTTTCCCGAATATGCCGATCTGCGCACGCCGGAGAAGAGCGCGATCACACTGTATCATCTGCTGACGATGTCGGACGGCCTTGACTGGTCCGAGTTCAAGCAGCCGTTCGACAGCTTTCCCAAGATGCGTGGCGCGAAGGATGCCTATCGCTACGTGCTGGAACAGCCGATCACTGCGCCGCCGGGGCGTACCTACAACTACAACAGCGGCGCGACCGAATTGATTGGTGCTGTCTTGCACAAGACGAGTGGCAAGTCGCTTGAGGTGCTGGCCAAGGACGAGTTGTTCGCGCCGCTGGGCATCGAGGATGTCGAATGGAATCGCCGATGGCCGGATGGCGAGCCGCAGGCGAGCGGTGCGATGCGGGCGCGCCCGCGCGACTGGGCGAAGCTTGGTCAATTGGTGCTGAACCGCGGTGTTTGGAATGACCGGCAGATCGTCCCTTCGGCCTGGATCGCCGACTCCATCAAGCCTCACAACAACGGACCGGGACTGTTCCTCTACGGTTATCATTGGTGGCTCGGGCGCTCGTTCTGCCGTGGACGAGTCGTCGAATGGGCCGGTGCGATGGGGTGGGGCGGTCAGCGTTTGATGATCGTTCCGGATCTGGACATGGTCGCGCTGGTCCATGCATGGCTGCCGAACCGAATGGACCTTCCGGAAACCATTTTGCTAAACGAGTTTATCCTGCCTGCGGCGATGCCCTCCTGATCGGCAGGGGCGGTGCAGTTTGCCGCAGCCTAACAGCACCTTATGTCGCTGACGATGTCCGGTTCTGTGCCCACCGCGGCTGCGCCCGCACGCGTCGATCCCGCAAGCGTGCGACGTCTCACGCGCATGCCATCGCGTTCGTGAGACCCTGACAAGGTTGAAGAACCGTTCGAAAGGTTGCGATCGCATGACGCCCCGGTTGGATGCGTACGGAGGCAGAAGCAGACATCCGCCAGCCGGCAATCTCCGATGAAACCGTCGAAAATGACCAGAATCCGACCTATCGGGTTCGTGCCGAACAGTTGAGGCCTCGCGCCTAACCCTTCACGGCGGGTACGGGCGGCACCGGCAGAATGATTTCGGAAGCGACCTTCCAGTCCTTCCCGACGCGAAGCCAATTGATGATCATAAGAAACGGCTTGGCTGTTCCATCCTGCCCCGCATAAGAGACCGTGATGTTCATCGGCACGTAGGACTCGGCGACGTCGCGCGTCAGGCCGACAACCTTGAGCTTCGAATAATCGGGCTCGAGCACGACCGGACCGGAGCTGCCGATATCATGCAGCTTCTGATCAATCGCCTCGTTGCCCCAATAACCGGCCCAGTTGCCCTCGGACTGGATCGCGCTCTTAGCCACCAATAAGGTCGAGGGCGATTGCCAGAACATCTCATGCAGAGCCTTGAAATCGTGCTTGTTGGCCAATTCCATCAGCCTGCCGAACTCCGACTTGATCGTACCAAGGGTCGTAGAATCGAGCGGCTCCTCCTTGACAGCGGAAGCAGCCCCGACAGTGCCCATGGACAGCGCCATGGCGGTGAGAGTGGTAAGAAGAGTCTTGTACATGCGGGAATTCGCTTCCAGGTCGGTGGCTATGGGTCTGGTTCACATCACAACGATGCCAGTCACTTTGCGCGATGGATATGAGACACTCACTCCCATCGGCCGAGCACGGCTTCAGGACGTTAACTTGTACATTCGCGTAGCAAAGTTGTGATTTTCGCATCGAGAGTTCGGGCGACGGCGAGGGCTTCCGAACTGCCGTAATGCAGCAGGTAACTCTCCATTTTGTCATAAGAGACGTGAACGCCATCGGGACGCTCATCAATGAGGACCGTGACTGGCGCGTAAGATCCAGCATCGGGCGCGTGCCTGACCATTTCTTTCATGATGAGCGGATTGCCGACCACAAGCCGTATGAGCTTAGGCGTCTTGGATCCAGTTTCGCGACGCAAGATGTCGCCCAAGTCGAACTCCGCGAAGAGCATAAGGTCGGTGCGGCCCACGCTGCTTTGTACAATGCGCTCTAGATCCGGGAAGGATTTTGCTGCCCTCGTCGCCCTAAAAAATTCGTCAATGTCAGGCTGACCGACCGCCGACTTGAGCGCAGCCACGACAGCGTCGAAAGGTTTTGAACTCGTGAGGCTGAAGCGCTCAACTTCGACTTTTTGGATTGTCATCTTATCTTCCGTCCCAACTCTCATGGTTGAAGTGGCTCGATCGCATCAGAACGCACCGGGGATCACGCAACCGAGGGCGGAGCGTCCAGGAAAGTCCGGACGTGGCTGACGAAGATCTCGTGGTGCTGAAACAGGGCGCCGTGCCCTGAATCGGGATAGAGGACCAGTTGAGCGTTGCTTAGTTCCCTAGACATCGCGTAGGCGTTGTTCGCGGGCAGCATGGTGTCGTGGCTGCCGCTGACCACCAGAGTGGGTTGGCGGATGGCGCGCAGAATGGCGTGATCGGGATCAGGTGTGGCGCACCAGGTGATCAGCGCCTTGGCCTGCGGGTCGGTTACCGCGCTGCCGTTATCGATGTCTCGATCGTTTTTACGAACCTGCGTCCGCTTCAGGAATGCCAGGCCGGACAACCGGCTGGCTGACGAATTCGTGAAGAAAAGCGGCAGGCGGGGGTCCGGCGCATCGGTTTGAGAGAACGCCTGCTGCAGAACCGCTAACAGGTGTTCCTCTCCGCCTTTCGGCGCGGTACCGACGAGTATGAGCTTGCGGACAAGCCGTTCGTGCTCGGCGGCGATCTGTTGGGCAACGCAGCCGCCGAGAGAAAAGCCCAGCAGGTCGACTTCAGAAACGCCGAGTAGGTTGATGAAGGCAACTGCATCTCTCGCCATCGCTGCGATATTGTCAGGCGTTTGGCCGGTCGAGCGACCGACCCCGGCGTTGTCGAATGCGATCACAGGGCGATTGGTGGCGAGAGCGTTGACGACGGCGGGATCCCACGCATCGATGTTGCCCGAGAAGTGCTGCAGGAGAACCAGCGGAGTTCCGGTCGCGGGGCCGAGACGGCGATAGGCGAAGCGGATTCCGTGGCCTTCGACGTAATGCGTCGGCGCCGTCTCAAGCGTGGCGACGTCTTCGTTCGCGATGGCGAGTTGAGTCATGTCATCCTCCGGATGCTTGGCATGAAATAGTCGAGTGGGGGAAATGCGTTCTGCATTCCTCTGAGCGAGCCGGTGCGCTCCCGGCGCGAAAGCGCCGGGAGCAGTACCGTCACTTCACGAGCGCTGCCTTTTCGATGACCTCAGCGACTTGCTTCGCATGGACGACGAGCGAGGCATGGCTGCCGGCGACTTCCGTTATCTGCGCCTTCATCCTCGCCGCGAACAACTTCTGGGCCTCGGGCGCGAGCAACCTGTCCTTGGTGCTGATCACATCGAATGTCGGCTTGTCGCGCCAGGCCGCAATGGTGACCGGTGCCTCGAACGCAACGTGATTTAACGGAAGTTGCGAGGCAGCCAGGTGCGCGGCGATCTCCGGGGGAAGATCAGCCGCGACCGCGGAAGGAAACACCTTCGGGTCGATGTAGAGGTTGCCCTTGTCGTCGGGATGAATAGCGTTGCCGCCTTCGGTCGGCGGGCCGGCTTTGGACAGCGACGCCAGAGACTCTCCGACGCTGGGCGCGAACGCGGAGACATAAACCAGCGCCGAAACCTTGGGATCGTCCCCTGCTTGCGTGATGACGATCCCGCCCCACGAATGGCCGACCAGAACGGTCCTGCCGTCCTGCTTCGCGAGCGCCTGCTTGGTGGCATCGACGTCCGCGGCGAGCGAAGTAAGCGGATTTTCCACGAGCGTGACGTTGTAGCCTTTCTTCGTGAGAATATCAGCAACGGGCTTCCAGCTCGTCTGGTCCACGAAAGCGCCGTGTACGAGTACGATGTTATGGGCTGCTCCCTTTGGCAGTTCGGTAGAATGGACGGAGCTGGCCATGGTCGTTCCGGCCAGAAGGACGGTGGCGGCTGAGAGGAGGAGATTTCGCATTGATAATTCCTATTGGCATGTCGGACGAACTCGGTCCGGGGGAATGGACAGGCGTTTCCAGCAAGGTCGCGGTTCTTCCATCTGCCATCGGCGAAATGGTTGCCGCTCGTAACGTCGGCCCGCCGCGACCTCAGCTATTCCGCGGCCCTTTCGGACGATAGGCATCAATCGTCCGGATGTTGTGTCCGATCGTCCGTCGGTCTAATCTCGGCGGCATGGACATCCTCGCCCAAGTGCTCGATCGCGTTCGTCTCGGTGGGACGCTGCTCTTTCACTTCGAGCTCGGCCATCCCTGGAATCTGGAGTTACCAGAGCGCCCCTACGCCCTGTTTCACTATCTCAGCCAGGGCTCGGCGACCCTCGCGCTCCGACAGGGACAGGAATTCAAGATGACCGAGGGCGATTTTGTCGTGATCACGCGCGGCGAGCCCCACGTGTTTTATTCGGATCGCAGGGCCAAGCCCTTGCGGATTACAGATCTCGATCGAGCGTCGTCGCGGTTTGGCGTCATTCGTCACGGCAGCCGCGCAAAGCCGCTCTCGACCATGATTTGCGGCAATTTCACGGTGTCCCGGCCGCTGTTTGGCAGCGTGCTGGAGTTACTTCCGCCCGTGCTCCTGCTGAAGCCGACCGCAGACGGTGGTTGGCTTGAAGCAATCCTGCGCCGCATGGTCACCGAGTCCGCGCTCGAGCGTCCTGGCCAACGCGTCGCGCTTTCACGATTAACGGAAGTGCTGTTTGTCGAGGTGCTCCGAAGCTGGATCGCGTCTCTCAATCCCGGACAAGGCGGCTGGCTCGGGGCCATATCTGACCCGCATATCGGACCGGCGCTCAAGCTGATTCATGAAAACCCGGAGCGGCCCTGGACCCTGAGCGACCTTGGCCAGCGCGTGGGGCTCGGCCGCTCGGTATTTTCGGCGCGCTTTACCAAGCTCGTCGGCCAATCCATGCACCGTTATGTGATCGAACGCCGGATGGCGGAAGCGGCGTTCCTGCTGGAAACCAGCGATGAGCCGATCGCACGAATTGCGAGCCGTGTCGGTTACGAGACAGCGGCGGCATTTTCGAAGCTGTTTCACCGGCATCACGGACTGTCGCCCGGCCGCTACCGAGCCTCTCGACGCGCCGACGGAGGCCATGCGCAATCTGACGCCGCGGAAGCGCAAGTATCCTATTGACCTCGAGCAAGCGCGCCGTCGCCATGTCTGCTATAGGAGCAAAGCGGACGTAGTCACCAGTCACACGATGCCGCCGGCTTTGCAGGCAAACTGCCTAGTTCTGGCCGCGCGAATCCCGGGGCCATCGTTGCAATCAAGCTCGGCCGAATTGCCAGCCGCGCGAGCCTACCAACCCACTCCCGCCCATCGCCGTCCAAACACCGTCGGCTTGGTCTTCACCGCCGACCAGCCGAAGAAATGATGCTTCCCCGACCAGGAGTGCACCACGCCGCTGCAGATGCTGCATTTGAACTGACCGGAATGCGGCTCGGCGTGCTCTTCCCTTGTCGCAGCGTAGTTCATGCCGCAACCGGGGCAGGTGAATTCTTCGATCGTCCAGATGCTGTTGGCCATTGCACCGCAAGTGTTTTTGGGACCTGGCGCAAGCGTAGGTGCGAGCCTTTGCATCGGCGTAAACCGACCCTCGGAAATCCGGTTAATCGTCGTTAGCCAAACCCGCTATTGTCGCGGAATTTGCAGGATTTCCCGATCTCCGCAGCGCTGGTCAGTCCAAATCGCGCCCCGGTCGGTCCAAGCGCCCCCTTCATCGGACAGGTAGATTTCACCCATCGCCCCGGTCGGGACGGGCGAAAGTCATTGGGGATGAGATCATGGGCAAGAAACTGATTTTGACGACTGCGCTGTTGTCGCTGGCAACACCGGTCTTTGCGGCTGACATCATCGAACCTGCGCCGGTGGTCAAGGCGCCGATCGCGTCGGCTCCGATCTTCACCTGGACAGGCTTCTATATCGGCGCCCATGGCGGCGGCGCCTGGAGCAAGTGGACCGGCATCGATCCGACCGATCCCGCAGCGACCTGGAGCTCGGTTTCGGCCAGCGGCGGCGTGGTCGGCGGCCAGATTGGCGGCAACTACCAGATCAGCAATTTCGTGGTGGGCCTCGAGGGCACCGGCGCCTGGTCCAGTATCACGCTCAATGCCGGCGGCCCGTTCGGCGGCGGTGCTGGCTTCAACCTTTCGCTCAAGAACGACTATATCGCCACTGTCGCTGGCCGTTTCGGCGTCGCCTTCGACCGCGTGCTGCTCTACGCCAAGGGCGGCGCTGCCTTTACCCGCGACAAGTACAGCGCCGATAACGGCCTGGCCGGCGCGCTCGCCGGTTCAGCCAACGGCAGCTTCAACCGCATCGGCTGGCTCGCCGGCGGCGGCGTCGAGTGGATGTTCATGCCGAACTGGTCGGTGCGGGCCGAGTACAACTATCTGGGCTTCGGCGCCCTCACCGAGCAGCCCGTGACGACGGGCAATCTGGTGGCCTCGCCCGCCAATGTGAAGCTGAACATCCAGACCGGCACGGTGGGCGTCAACTATCACTTCTGAGGGCTCGTTCGGGCACCTTCGTCACCGCAGCGTCATCTTGAAGCACAACGCGGCCGGTCCCCGACCGGCCGGAGGCGCACCCGGTCGTCTTGACGCCCGGCTCCTGGCTGGCAATAACCCTAGCCCGCGCAAGTGCCGGAACCCGGGTTGATGCCGCAAGGAAAGCCGTGCCTGTGAAAAGTCTGCGTCAGCTCCTGACGGGCGAGGACGTCATTCAGCTCGTGATCCGCCTCGGCCTGCTGGCGCTGCTGATCCTTTGGACGCTCTACATCATCAGGCCGTTCGTCCCGATCCTGGCCTGGAGCGGTGTGCTCGCGGTCGCGTTCTATCCGGCCTTCAGTTGGGTCGCCAAGATCCTCGGCGGCCGGCCCAAGACCGCGGCTGCGATCCTCACCCTGATCACGCTCGGCATCGTGCTCGGCCCGGCCACATGGCTCGGCGTGAGTGCCGTGGACGGGGGCAGGGAGCTGGCGCACCAGCTTAGCACCGGCGACCTCACGCTTCAGGCGGCGCCGGAGTCGATCAAGTCGTGGCCGGTGATCGGCCCGACGCTCTACGAGCTCTGGGACCAGGCCTATAACAACATCCGCGCCGTGCTGCGCGAGGTCGCGCCCTATCTCCAGCCGCTGGCGGGACCGCTCCTTGTGCTCGCGGGCGACGCCAGCCTCGGCACGCTCCAGTTCCTGGTCTCGGTGTTCGTGGCCGGCTTCCTGTTTCCGCACGGACCCCGGCTGGTTGCGGCCGGGCGCGCTTTCCTGTCCCGCATCGTGCCGGCGCAGAGCGAGCATTTTCTCGAGCTGGGCGGCGCCACCATCCGCGCCGTGGCGCAAGGCGTGATCGGCGTCGCCATCGTGCAGGCGCTGCTTGCCGGCATCGGCTTCAAGCTCGCAGCCGTGCCGAGCGCGGGCCTGCTCGCCTTCATCGTGCTGCTGCTGTCGATCGTGCAGATCGGCGCCTTCCTCGTGCTGCTGCCGGTGATCATCTGGATCTGGACCGCCAAGGACGTGACCACGGCGCTGGTGCTCACCGTCTTCCTCGTCATTGTCGGCTTCCTCGACACCATGCTGAAGCCGCTCGTGATGGGGCGCGGTCTCAACACGCCGACTATCGTGATCTTCGTCGGCGTGATCGGCGGCACGCTCGCCCACGGTATCGTCGGCCTGTTCATCGGGCCGATCATCCTGTCCGTGGCGTGGGAGGTGGCGGCGGCATGGATCCGGACCGAGGACCGAACCGCGGCTGCAAAGCCGAATGCGATGCCGCCAGCCGACGAGGCTCGCTAGCCGGGCAGCCCCAGCAGGTCGCCCGGACGTTTGCCGCACATTGCATGCGCGTGGACAACGATGGGAGCCGACGGGTATCCGGGGCGGTCGCCGAACTTGTCTAATGACATAGACAAGTTACGATAGCCCGATTCTTTTCTCGGTTTGCGACAGGTATGGCGAAGTCCTCCAAGTTGGTTGCCGCCAAGCGCGGCAAGGTTCTGTTGGTCAGGCGACGGGTGGACGGCCTGTGGATGTTTCCGGGCGGCCGCAAGCGCGCACGTGAGACTGAGAAGGACTGCCTGCGGCGCGAGATAAAGGAAGAGCTGCCCAAGCTGAAGCTCGGCCGGATCAGCCTCTGGAAGGAAGTGAAAGCCAAGAACAAGCGCTCGGGCCGCAAGATGAGCGACGCGATCTTCATCGCCAAGAGCGCCAAGGGCCGGCTCGCGATCGGCGACAAGAAGGAGATCGACCGCGCCGCCTGGCAGAAGCCGCGCGGGATCCGCCTGACCGCAACCTCGCGCTACATCCGCGATCGCCTGTTTCCAAGGAAGCCGCGGCGGCGGTGAGCTGCTCAGGGTGTGACAAATCGTCCGATCATTCCTCGCGAGATGTGTGAACCAGTTCACAGACTGACGCGGGGACGGCTGCTACAAAGACGTCATTGCCTTACCAATCCATTTTCCTTGAAACGCCCCAGTGCTTCCGCGCACTGGTTTTTTTCGCGTCGGGGCATGATACTTCTCGTTACCGGAAGATTTGTAAGATCGATGCGCGGCTATGTCGTCGCCTTGCTCGCGCTCATCCTCGCCAGCGCTCTTTGACGGGGTCGTCTGCTTCTGGGCCCCACAGCTGAACTAGAGCTTGCTATGCGCGTGCCTCGTCGATCTTTTCCTTAAGCGTCCGCGCGCCCACTTGGGAGGCTCCGTCCCGAAAAGGATCGCGGTCGCCCCGGCAAATGAACCCAAGCCAAAACCGCCGAGACCGAGCCCTACCAACAATCCAAATGCAGGAAAGCCATTCAACGCGCCCGACGACAGAGACAGAAGCATCGCCAGTGTGGGGATGTTCGAGCCGATGGTGACCCACCAGGCCAATATCGGTCTACCACGCGCAATCCGCCAGACCAGAAGCAGACCCGTCGGAAAGCCAATGACATTGCAGAGAACGATGTACTTCATCCTGGAATCTTTACTCGATCGCCTTTAGTGACAGTAAATTGCACCGGCTGCAGTCGCCGTATTTTGCTCCGTTTGCAAAACAGCTAAATGCATCGCCTCCAGGCCCATCGCTGTCCTCTGCCGCAAGCAACGGAGGTCAGCTCTCTGGCTGGAAACGGAACATGGACGGACCGCGCGGGAGGCCCGGTTGTGTGAAGGGTTTCGGATGCCGGCCGCATGATTGAGGGCGCGGCACATTCGGGCGGCCGGCGTCCGAAACCCTTCACAGAAGCCGACCTTGCGTCGATGCTGCCGGAGGCGCGGTGCGGGCTCGAAAATAAATTCGTAGAGCATGTCGTTTTGGCGGTCCGCCGTTCGACCGGGTGTCGGCGGGGCCACTTCGGTTGTGGCTGGAGCTCACAATGTGACTGGATCTTACGGAGGTTGGCAATGACGATCTCGCATCGATTTATCGAGACAAATGGCATTCGAATGCACCTGGCCGAAGCAGGGAGCGGCCCCACCGTGCTTCTCTGCCATGGCTTTCCGGAGTGCTGGTATTCGTGGCGGCACCAATTGGAAGCGCTCGCTGCCGCCGGATATCGCGCCATCGCGCCCGACATGCGTGGTTACGGGCAGACGGACAAACCTGATGCGATCGATCAATACACTCTATTGCATTTGACCGGAGACATGGTCGGATTGCTCGACGCGATCGGCACGGATCAAGCAGTCGTTGTCGGACATGATTGGGGAGCGCCGGTCGCTTGGCGCTGCGCTCTGTTCAGACCGGATCGATTTAGGGCCGTCGTTGGCTTGAGCGTGCCGTTTCAGGTGCGTGGTCCCAACCGACCAAGCACCGTCATGCCGAGGACCGACAAGCAGCGCTTCTATCAACTGTATTTCCAGACGCCGGGCGTTGCCGAGGCAGAACTCGAAAAAGACGTCCACAACGCAATCAAGACGACATTGTTCGCCCTATCTGGCGATGCGCCGGTTGAAGATCCTGCGTCGCTCACGATGCTTCCTAGTGAGGGGGGTGGCTTGATGGGAAGCCTACAACCCAATCATTGCCGACGTGGCTCACGGACAGTGATATCGAATTTTACGTTGAAGAGTTCAAGCGCACGGCTTTGGAGGAGGTTTGAATTGGTATCGCAACATTGATCGCAATTGGGAGTTGCTCGCACCATGGTCCGGCGCAAAGGTTCAGGTCCCGGCACTCTATGTCGTTGGCGATCGAGACGGGGTTTACAGATCGCCGAGTTGGAGCCATCTCGTCCCCAGCCTGAAACAGTTCGTGCCCTTGCTTCGCGAGACAATAGTCTTGAAAGGTTGCGGTCATTGGACTCAGCAAGAGCGCGCCAAAGACGTAAGCAATGCGCTCCTGGAATTCCTGAAACAGTTATAGATCGCGAACGGGGACTTGCGTAGACGCGGAAAGCAACGCAATGTCGCGTTTCGGCCCATCTGCGACCTCGGGAAATGTCCGCATTTCGGCCGCTGTTGGTGGGTAACCGGACATCAGTTGGCTGGCCATCCAACAAGTGCACACCGATGGACGCGGCGCTGCTCAGCCTTGCCGCCGCAGGAAGCCGGTGATCGTGACCTTCTCCCAGATGCCGGCCGCGGCGAACGGATCGGCGCGGTTGAAGGCCTCGACCTCGGCGCGGCCGGGGGCCTCGATCAGGAACAGGCTGCCGATCATGGTTGCGCCGTCGTCGGCGACCAGCGGCCCCGACATCACGATCTTGACGCCGAAGCGCGAGGTATCGCCGAGGAAGGCCTTGTGGGCGTCGTAATTGGCAAGCCGCGTCGGCAGTGCGCCGGTGCGGTCGATGGCATGGATGGCAAACAGCATGATGTCTCCGGGAGTTCTGCAGGGTCATATGGCATTTTGCATGACCTGAGTGCGCGCCTCGTCCTTCGAGACGACCGCTTCGCGGTCTCCTCAGGATGAGGCTAAGCGGCATCGGTGCTTGTCAAAACTGCGGCCGCACACTCGGTCCTCATCCTGAGGGCCCGCCAACGGCGGGCGTCTCGAAGGATGGCCACAGGGCAATCGCTATCCTATGCGATCGCCCTGGGGATTTTTGGAGGACGGCTGTCATCTCAGCCGTCCCAGTGCTTGATCAGAGCGGGCTGCAGTTACTTCGCGCCGAGCTTGCTGGCTTCCTCGAAGGTCGGGCAGGTGCGCTGCTCGAGCGGCTGGTCGAACGGTTGGTAATTGTCCTTGGTGATGACGGTCGGCTTCAGCACGATCTCATTGATGATCGGCTGATTGCGCAAGCTGCGGACCGCCATCATGGTGCCGAGGCAGCCCTGGAAAAATCCATTGTAGTCGCCGCTTGCGAGCAGCTTGCCGGACTTGATGGCGTCGATGGCCTCCTTGGTGCCGTTGATGCCGATCACCTGGGCCTTGCGGTTGGCGCCGTCGAGCGCCTCGATCGCACCGACCGCCATGGCATCGTTGGCGGCGAGCACGCCGTCGATCTGCGCATTGGACTGCATCAGGTTCTCCATGACCTGGAGCGCCTGGAGCCGCTGATAGTTGCCGGGCTGCGAGGCCAGGAGCTTGGCGCCCGGATTTTCCTTCAGCGCATCGTTAAAGCCGCGGACGCGATCGACATTGGTCAGCGAGCCCTTGACGCCCTCGATGATGACGATGTTGCCCTTGCCGCCGAGCGTCTTGAGCAGGAAGCGCGCGGTCTCGAGCCCGAGGCTGTAATCGTCGGCGCCGACGAAGGAGAGGAATTTTCCGCCGGCGGAGCGGTCGGTGATGTTGACGACCGGAATTTTGGCGTCGTTGATCTTCTCGACGCCCGGCACCATCGCCTTGTAGTCGACCGGTGTGAACACGATTGCGCTCGGCTTCTTCACCACGACGTCCTCGATCTGGCTGAGCTGCTCAGGGATCGAGTCCGGCTTGGTCGGGATGTATTGCAGCGTCTTGGCGTTCAGGGTCTTCGCCATGTTGTCGGCGCCGACCCGTACCGTCTGGAAGAACGGGTTGGTCTGGTTCTTGGTGAACACCGCGATGGTCTCGCCATCGGCGCGCGCCTGCGTCGTGAATGCGGCCGCCATCACAAGCGGCAGTACGAGATAGCCCAGTCTCTGCTTCATGTCGTCTCCATCCCCATTTTGGTTTGTTGGCTTGCCTAGAAACTCATTGACCGCGGCGGCGGGTCTTCATGTCGAGCCAGACCGCGAGAATGACGATGATGCCGGTGACGAGCGGTTGCCAGTTGGCACTGACCGCCAGCAGGTTCATCCCGTTCAGCACCAGCGTCAGGATCAGCGCGCCGATGAAGGTGCCGAACACGGTGCCGATGCCGCCGAACAGCGAGGTGCCGCCGATCAGCACGGCCGCAATCGCCGGCAGTGTCAGGCTTTCGCCGATATCGGCCTCGGCGGAATTCAGCCGGGACAGGAAGATGATCGAGGCGAGCCCCGCCATCGTGCCGGAGACGGCGTAGACGAGCAGCAGCCGCCGCGTGACCGGAATGCCGGAGAGGCGGGCGGCAACTGGATTGGCGCCGATCGCATAGATCTCCTGGCCCCAGATCGTGCGTTGGGCAAACAGCGTGCCGATGCCGAGGAACACCAGCAGCAGATAGACCGGGATCGGCAGCCCGAACAGATAGCCGCTGCCGATCTGGCGGAAGCCCGCGGGGAAACCGTGCAGCGTCTCGCCCGCCATGTACCAATAGGTCAGTCCGTTCAGCACCCAGAGCATGCCGTAAGTGGCGATGAAGGAGGGGATGCGCAGCGCCGTCACCATGATGCCGTTGAGGAGGCCGACGATGCCGCCGCAGGCAAGCCCGGTCAGGATGCCGAGCGCCGGTGAGCCGGTGGTGTGGATCACGGTCCCGGCGACGCACGCGGACAGCGCGACATTGGCGCCGACCGAGAGATCGAGGCCGGCAGTGAGCACCACCAGCGTCAGGCCCGAGGCGATGAAGAAGGTGAGGCTCGCCTGGCGCAGCACGTTGAGGATGTTGCCGAGGCTGAGGAAGGAGTCGTTCAGCACGGCCAGCACGGCGCAGATCAGCAGCACGGCAAGCAGCCGATAGAACAGCTGGATCGCGTCCTGGGAAAGGAACGAACGTGGCGGCGACAGGGACTCCTTGGCGATGTCGGTCATGCCCGGCTCCTGAGCCCGTCGAGGAAGAGAGCAACGATGACGAGTACGCCGACGCTTGCGACCTGGACCGAGGAGGGCAGCGAGATCAGGTTCAGCCCGTTGCGCAGCACGCCGACGGCGATGACGCCAAGGAGGGTGCCGAGCAGCCAGCCATTGCCGCGCTCGAACGAGGTGCCGCCGACCGCGACCGCCGCAATCGCATCGAATTCGAGGCCGAGGCCCGCGGTCGGATGCCCCGAGTTCATCCGGGCGGTCATCAGGAGGCCGGCGATGCCGGCCATGGTGCCACCGATCGCATAGACCGCGATCAGCAACTTGTTGGGCGAGAGGCCGGCATAGCGGAGCGCTTCGCGATTGCCGCCGAGCGCGAACACATAGCTGCCGAAGCGGGTGTGATAGAGCAGGCCGTGAAACGCCGCGTAGGTCACGAGCGCGATCACGATCGGCACGGGAATGCCGAGCAGGGTCGCCGAATAGATATCGCGGACGCCATGGGGAATCCCGACCACGCTCTGTCCGTCACTGACGATCAGCGACAGGCCCTGCGCCATGCCGAGGGTGCCGAGCGTGGCGACGAAGGGCGGGATGCCGAGGATCGCGACCAGCCAGCCATTGACGGTGCCGAAGGCCGCGCCGACCAGCACGCCGGCGCCCAGCCCCAGCAGCATCGATTGGGTCGCGAGCGAGACGATGGCGACGCAGAGCGATGTCAAGGTCAGCACCGCGCCCATCGAGAGATCAAGCCCCTCGGTCATGATGATCAGCGTCATCGGCAGCGCCAGCATGGACAGGATGGTCGACTGCACCAGCACGTTGGAGAGATTGGCAGGGGTGAGAAATCCGGGCGCGATCGCGCCGAACAGCACGATCAGGGCGCCGAGCACGATGGCGACGCCGGGAATGCGCTGCAGCGGATTGGGTTGTGAAACGACCGCGGCCTCACGCATGATGCATCCCCAATCGCACGATGTTCTCCTCGGTCAGCTCGTTGCGCGTCAGATGTCCGGCGACGCGGCCCTCGCGCATCACATAGGCGCGGTCGCAGACATGACAGATCTCGACCTGCTCGGAGGAGATCATCAGCGCCGCCGCGCCTTCGGCAACCAGCCGGTCGATCAGCGCAAAAATCTCGGACTTTGCGCCGACATCGATGCCGCGCGTCGGCTCGTCGAAAATGAAGAGCTTTGCACCGGCCGCCAGCCACTTGCCGATCACGACCTTCTGCTGGTTGCCGCCCGACAAAAGACCGACGGTCTGGCGCGCGCTTGGCGTCGCGATGCGGAGCTGCCGGATCAGGCCGTCAGCAGTGCGCTGGCCGCTGCGCGGATCGAACAGCCCGCTCGGGAATAGTTTTCGCAGCGCCGAGACCACGAGATTGTCGCCGACCGAACGCAGCAGCGCGAGCCCCTCGCTCTTGCGGCTCTCCGGGATCAGCGCGATGCCGCGGCGGGCGGCCACATCAGGCTCGCCGGAGATCGGCTTGCCGTCGAACACGATCTCGCCCGAGGCGACCGGATCGGCGCCGAAGATCGCGCGCGCCACCTCGCTGCGACCGGATCCGACCAGGCCGCAAAGGCCGACGATCTCGCCGCGGCGTACCTCGATGTTGATGTCCGAGATTCCGCTCGCCGCGGTCAGGCCCTTGACCGTAAGCAGCACCTCGCCGGGCTTGTCGGCAAAATTGCGCGGATAGGTCATGTCGACGGTGCGGCCGACCATCATGCGGACGAGCTGGTCGGGCGTGACGTCGGCCGGGCGCACGCCGTCGATGCGGCGACCGTCGCGCAGCACCGTGATGCGATCGCCGAGCGAAAACACCTCGGCCATGCGGTGCGAGATGTAGACAATGGAGACGCCATCGGCCTTCAGCCGCGCGATCAGCGCGAACAAGAGCTCGGTCTCGCGGTCGGACAGTGCGGCCGTCGGTTCGTCCATCACCAGGATGCGCGCATTCTGGCTGATGGCTTTCGCGATCTCGACCATCTGCTGCTGGGCGACGCCGAGCGTGTTGACGATGACGGAGGGATCGATGTCGAAGCCGATCGTGTCGAGCAGGCGCCTGGCGTCGGCCAGGATCCTGCGGCGGTCGATGGTGCCGGGAATGCGGCCCTTCGGCTCGCGGCCGAGGAAGATGTTCTGGGCGATGTCGAGATAGGGGACGAGCGAGAACTCCTGGAAGATCACGGCAATGCCGAGCTTTTGCGCGTCGGCCGTCGAGGCGATCGTGACCTTCTTGCCCTCAAAGAAGAACTCGCCGGCGTCGGCGCTGTAGGCGCCGCACAGCACCTTCATCAGGCTCGATTTGCCCGCGCCGTTCTCGCCGAGCAGCATATGCACTTCGCCGGCGTAGAGCGCAAAGGAGACGTCGTCGAGTGCCTTAACGCCCGGAAACGTCTTGCTGATGTCGCGCAGCTCGAGCAGCGGCGTCGCTGCGGCGTTGCCGGGAGCGTTCATGGTCGTGCTCCCGCAAAGATCTTGCCTGGGTTCATCAAGCCGTCGGGATCGAGTGCGGTCTTGATCGACCGCATCACGTCGACGGCTTCGCCGAGCTCGTCGGTGAGGTAGCCGATCTTGCCGAGCCCGATGCCGTGCTCGCCGGTGCAGGTGCCGTCCATGGCGATGGCGCGGGCGACCATGCGGGCCTGCAGCGCCTTGGCGCCGTCGATCTCGTCCGGCTTGGCCGGATCGACCAGGATCAGCATGTGGAAATTGCCGTCGCCGACATGGCCGACGATGGGCGCGGTGAAGCCGTGGTCGTCGGCGTCGCGGCGCGTCTCGGTCAGGCATTCGGCGAGCCGCGAGATTGGCACGCAGACATCGGTGATGACGGCGCGCGCGCCCGGTCGCAGGCCGAGGCCGGCATAGAGCGTGTTGTCGCGGGCATGCCAGAGCCGGCTGCGGTCCTCCGGCGCCTTGGCCCATTCAAAGCCGCGGCCGCCGTGCTCGGCGGCGATGGCCTGCGCTAGCTCGGCCTGCTCGGCGACGGCGCTCTCCGAGCCGTGGAATTCAAAGAACAGCGTCGGCGCCTCGCGATAGCCGAGCTTGGCGTAGGCGTTGATGCCGCGCATCATGACGTCGTCGAGCAGCTCGACGCGAGCGACGGGAATGGCGGCCTGGATGATGCCGATCGCGGTGTCGACGGCGTTGTGCAGGGCGTCGAAGCTGCACACCGCCGCTGAAATCGCCTGCGGCAGCGGATGCAGCTTCAGCGTGATCTCGGTGATGACGCCGAGCGTGCCTTCGGCGCCGACGAACAGCCGTGTCAGATCGTAGCCGGCCGCGGATTTGCGGGCGCGTCTGGCGGTGCGGATCACGCGACCGTCGGCCAGCACCACCTCCAGCGCCATGACGTTGTCCTTCATGGTGCCGTAGCGCACCGCCATGGTGCCGGAGGCGCGCGTGGAGGTCATGCCGCCAATCGAGGCATCCGCGCCGGGATCAATGGGAAAGAAGAGACCGGTGCCGCGCAACTCGGCATTGAGCTGCTTGCGGGTGATGCCGGGCTGAACCACGACATTCATGTCGCTGTCGTGCACCGTCAGCACCTTGTTCATGCGTGCGAAGTCGATGCAGACGCCGCCTTCCACCGAGGATGCGTTGCCCTCGAGCGAGGTGCCGGCACCGAACGGCACGATCGGCATGCCGGCGCCGGCGCAGAGCTTGACGATCTCGGCGACCTCTGCAGTCGTCTCGGGATAGACGACGATGTCGGGGGGCAGGGCGCGATAATAGGATTCGCTCTGGCCATGCTGGTCGAGCACGCCGCGCGCGATGGTCGCACGCGGACCGATCGCGCCTTGGAGGCGTTCAGTCAATGCGGCACTTGTGTCCCGCGGTCCCATTGTCTCTCCCTGTCGTCCGTTCTTGTCGCGGACTGTTGTCAGTCCGTCGAGTCGACGTTCGGCTTACGCCGCCTGCGGGTTGCCTGCGGCCCGCTTCAGGCCAAAATCATAGTTGAGGTGATAGTAGGCGGCATCCACCATGCGACCATCCGGCGCACGGCCGGCCGGGCAGTGCACGAAGTCGTGGATCAGGCTGTCCTTGACGCCGAACACCACATCGCTGTCGAGATATTTGTCGCCGGCGACGAAAACATGCGTCACGAGCTGCTCGAATCCCGGCGCCGAGATCATGAAGTGCACATGCGCCGGGCGCCAGGGATGGCGGCCCTGCGCCTCCAGCATCTCGCCGACCGGGCCGTCATGCGGGATCGGATAGGCCGCGGGCTTGATCGACCAGAAATGGAAACGGCCGTTGGCGTCGGTGTGGAAGCGGGCGCGCATCGCGAGATCGCCGATCTCGTCGAGCTGCTGCACGTCGTAATAGCCGTCATTGTCGGAATGCCAGACGTCGACCACGGCGCCTGGAAGCGGCTTTCCGTCGACGGTCGAGACCGAGCCGGTGACGATCATGGGATCGCCTTCCATGCTGCCCGAGATATCGTCGCCGTTCTGCTTCTCGGGTGCGGCCTGGACGAAGAACGGGCCGAGCACGGTGGTCTCGGTCGCGCCTTCCGGCACCGGGTGGTTGATCGCGTCGACCAGCATGGAGACGCCGAGCGTATCCGACAGCAGGATGAACTCCTGCCGCTTGTCGTCGCACATGTGGCCGGTGCGGGTCAGGAAGTCGATGCCGTAGTCCCATTCCTTCTGGGTCGGCCTGATTTCGCGCACGAAGGCGTGGAGGTGACGCACCAGGGCTTCGCTGACCTGCTTGATCCGCGGATCGGTTGCGCCCGCGATGCGCTCGAGCACGGCCTCGGTGATGTTGGTCTCGCTGAAATTACGCAAATTCTGCCTCCGTCGATCAGAGTTTGGGCTCGCCAAGGCCCGAGAGACGTTCGAGATGCTTGACGGTAGCGATGAAGTCGGTCTCGCCGTCGCCTTGCGCGACCAGCGCGCCGTAGGTCTCGCGCACTTGCGCGGCGAGCTGCAGCGGGACGCCGACGGCATGGCCGGCGCCGAGGATGAGATCGAGGTCCTTGGCCATCTGCTTGCAGGAGAAGCTGGAGACGAAGTCGCGGGTTCGCAGCGGCGCGGTCTTGTACTTCACCATGGGGGAAGCGACCGCACTCTCATCCAGCACTTTCAGAATGTCCTGCCAGCCGATGCCGCCCTTGCGCGCCAGCGCCAGGCTCTCGGCCATCATCGCTGCCGAGACCGCGATCATGAGATTGACCGCGAGCTTTGCGTAGCGCGCTTCCTCGCGCGCGCCGAGATAGGTCTGGGCCCGGGTGAAGCTCGCAAACAGCGGCTTAACGCTCTCGAAGGCGTCCCTGGGCCCGGAGATGAAACAGCTCAGCGCGCCGGTATGGACGATGCTGGCGTTGCCGGAGACCGGCGCCCGCAGATAGGAAATCCCGCGGGCTTGGGCAGCGGCATCGACCTCGGCGGAGGCCTCGGCGCTGACCGTGCTGGTCTCGATCAGCACCGCCTTCGGCGCCATCGCGCCGATCAGCCCGGTCGGGCCGAGCATCACCGTGCGCAAGGCGGCGTCGTCAGGGAGCGAGGTGATGACCACAGGCCGGCCGTTGACGGCCTCAGTGGGTGAGCTTGCAACAGCGATACCGTGCTCGCGCGCCTCGTTGAGCCGCGCCGCGCTCTGGTCGAAAGCGGTAACGGCATAGCCGGCCTTGGCGACGAGAAGCGACATCGGCAGGCCCATCTTGCCGATGCCGATGAACGCGACCTGTTTGCTTGTATCAATCATTTCTTGTTGTCCGTTGGCCGCTATCCCGCGACGTGCCCTTGTCGTTCGATATCCCGCACCAGCCGCTGGCCGGATTGGGCGAGCAGTTCCTTCTTCCGTTCGAGCCCGTCGACCAGCAATCGCCCGTTCCGCTTCTTCCAGCGGCCTCCGATCATCACGGCCTCGATATTGGCGAGGCTCGTCTGCATCACCACGGTGGCGACGGGATCGTGGACCGGGAAGAGATTGAGATCGTCGGCATTGATGATGACGAGATCGGCGAGTTTTCCAGGCGTCAGCGAGCCGATCTCGCTCTCGCGGCCGAGCATGCGCGCGCCCGCGGTGGTGACCCATGCCAGCGCCTCGCGCGCGGGAATCGTGGTCGTCGCCGGAATGGTGCCTTCGTTCCTGAGCATCTCCGCGTTGTCGAGCGCGCGTTGCATCGACAGTGCGACGCGTGCGGCGGAGAAGAGATCGCCTGCCAGCACGGATTCCAGGTCGATCCCGATGGTGGGGCGCACGCCGCGCTTGAGCAGCCGTCCGGTGATGGGAAAGCCGTGGCCCTGGATCATCTCGTTTTCGGGGGTCACCGAGAAGGTGACGCCGAGATCGATCAGTCTTTGCAGGAGATCATCGGGCAGGTCGTTGCCATGGACGACGTTGACGTGGGGACCGACGAGGCCGGCCTCGATCAGCTTCTCCCAGCCGCCTTGTGTCTTCGCCGGCCCGCCGCCCTGATGCATCGAGGCGATCAGGCCGAGCTCCCGCGCGAGACGAAAGTCATGCAAGGACACGTCGAGCGTCGAATAATGCGGACCGAGAATGGCAAGCCCGAGCGTCACGAGCCCGTCGCGGTCGGCGAGGGCACCTGCCAGCAGCCGCTCGACCTCGCGGCGGGGATGCGGCACCTCCGAGAAGTGCGGCTCGCCCGGCTTCGGCTCGGGCTTCGGTGAGCCGTGGAAGAAGGCGGCGCGGATGCCGCTCTCGAGCAGGCCGCGCACGGCTGCGTCGGTATGGGCAGGCGTCGGGTTGTTGTGGCACCAGTCGACCAGCGTGGTGGCGCCGCAATTGATCTGGTTCAGCGCGCCAACGAGGGTGGCGATGTAGATGTCGTCGGGAGCGAACAAGGTCGCGAGCACGGCATGCATGCGGCGGAAATATTCGAGCAGTGTCCAGTTCGCAGCATAGCCGCGCAGCGCCGTCTGCCAGGTGTGCATATGCGCGTTGATGAGCCCGGGGATGACGATACGCCCGCGACCGTCGACGATCTCGGCATCAGCGGCTTCAATACCGGGACGAACCCCGACGATCCGCCCGTTCTCCACCAGCACGTCGCCGACACGGAGATCGCCGATCGAAGCGTCCATGCTGATGACCGTTGCTGACTGGATCAAGGTGCGCCGCATGTCGTCAGACCGCCGCTTTGGTTGCGGCCGGCGGCTCGCCCGCCCAGGCGCGCGCGATGAGGTCGCGGATGGCGTTGCGCTCGAGTGGCCGCGGATTCCAGTAGGCATTGGTTACGGCGAGGTCGGCCGCCTTGTCGATGCCGCTCTCGGGCATGCCGATGTCGCGCAGCGCGACCTTGGCCCCTAATCGCCTGGCGAGATCGTAGAGGCCTTGCGCCGCGTCAGCCGCAGCGATCGCGCGCGCGATCCGCGTCATCGCATCAGGCACGGCCGGTGCGTTGTAGGCCAGCGCATGCGGCAGCACGATCGTGTGCGTCTCGGCATGCGGGAGGTCAAAAGTGCCGCCGAGGGTGTGGCAGAGCTTGTGATGCAGCGCCATGCCGACGGTGCCGAGGCATACGCCGCACAGCCACGCGCCGTAGAGCGCATCGCTGCGGGCGGCGCGATCGTCGGGCTTGGCCGCAATCGCGGGCAGGGCACGCGCCAGCGCGCGGATGCCTTCTTCCGCCATCAGCGAGGTGACGGGATTGCTGTCGCGCGCATAAAGCGCTTCGACCGCGTGGGCGATGGCGTTGATGCCGGAGGTGGCAGTGAGCCCGACCGGCAGCGTCAGCGTCAGGTCGACGTCGTAGATCACGGTCTCCGGCAGCACGGCAGTGTCGCGCACCGTGGTCTTCAGGCCGTTTTCGGTCTGACCGAGGATGGGCGTCATCTCCGAGCCGGCATAAGTGGTGGGAATGCAGAGCTGGTCGACGCCGGTGCGCAAGGCGAGCGCCTTGCCTAGTCCCGTCGTCGAACCGCCGCCGAGCGCGACCACGCAGTCGGCATCGCAATCTTTCATCGCCGCGATTGCGCGCTCGGTCACCTCGACGGGCGTGTGCATCGTGGCGCCGGCGAAGATGCTGGCATAGAGCGGGCCGAGCGCCGCGCCGAGCGCCGTACCTTGCGCTTCCTGCTGCGGCGTCGTCAGCACCAGCGCGCGCCTGCCGCCGAGGCGCTCGACCTCGGCTTTGGCCGCGGCAAGCGTCCCGCTGCCGAACACGACGCGGCATGGCAGATTTTCAAAGGCGAACGAACCGATCATGCGCCGGTCTCTTTGACGGGATAATCGACCTGGAAGCGCCCGATCCGCAAGTCGCCTAACTCATCCCGCACCCGCAGATGTTCCGGATGGGTGGCGTAGGCCTTTAAGGCGCTGCTGTCGGTAAACTCCGAGACAAGGACAACGTCGCAGGCATAATCGACATCGCTGATGTCAGCGCCAACCTCGATATGGGTGAGGCCGTCGATCCGGCCCCGGAGGCCTTCGAACAGGGTTTTGACCTTGGTCCGGGCGGCCAGGCGCTCAGCCTGGGTCTCCCCGCGCAGCCGCCACATCACGATGTGCTTGATCGGACCCGACATTTCCCAAAATTCCTCACCTGCGGTCTTGTTTGTTGGGGTCATTTTGCCTTGCAGAAATCGGAAATAAAGACCAAAAATCGTAAGTCTCTTTTCCAATATGAGGAAGAATGGACCGGCTTCTCCAGCTCGAGGTGTTCGCCAGGACGGCCGAGCTCGGCAGCCTCTCCAAGGCCGCCGACACCTTGCGGATGTCGAATGCCGCGGCGAGCCGGCACCTGAGCGCGCTCGAGGAGCGGCTCGCGGTCCGGCTGATCGAACGCAACACCCGCCGGCAGTGGTTGACCGAAGCCGGGCAGGAGCTGCTGCAGCGCTGTAGCACGCTCCTGAACGAGCTCGCGGAGGCCGAGGATGCGGTCAGTGACCGCGCGCTGTCGCCCAAGGGCATGCTGCGCGTCACGAGCTCGCTGTCGTTTGCGATGATCTACATGGCGCCGATGCTGCCGGCGTTTCGCAAGCTCTATCCGAAGCTCGACGTCCAGATCATCGCCGCCAACCGCTATCCTGATTTCATCGAGGCCGGCATCGATGTCGCGATCCGCACGCGAGAGCAGGAGCCGGATTCCAACATCATCATCCGCCGCATCGGACAGATGCGCCGGGGGGCTGGCGGCCGCGCCGTCCTATCTCGCGGCGCATGGCGTCCCCGAGCATCCCGCCGATCTCGCGCGTCACGACATGCTGGTCTACAACCTCGCCAACGATCCCTATTCGCTGCGACTAAGCCAGGGCAGCACGACGCAGACCGTCCGCATCGCGCCGACGCTCGACAGCAATGACGGCCAGATCATCTGCGGCGCCGCGCGCGCGGGGCTCGGCATCCTGATCCAGCCGGTTTACATCGTGCAGAGCGACATCGCGTCCGGCAAGCTCGTGCCGGTCCTGACCGACTGGGAACTGCCGCTGCTGACGATGAACGTGGCCTATCAGAACCGCATCCGGCTGCCGGCGAAGATCAGGGTGTTTTCGGACTTTCTGGTCGACCACATCCGCGCGCATTCGGATACCGGGATCTGGATCGAGGCAACGTAGTCGGCCCACCGGGCGCTAGTCCGATCGCTCCTGCACCCGCGTCCGTCCGATGGACGACCGCGACCGGGGAGCGGCGCGCGGTTCGGACGAGGCAGAGCGCCTGGCTGCATCCGCCTCGTACTGCTCCTTGCGGGCCTTCCGCGCGTTTCGCATCGCGCGCTTGATGAAGGGATGTTGCGAGTCCTCGGCGAAGAACAACACGACTTCGCAACCGGGGCACTGCCTGGAGTAGCCGTCCTGCAACCGGCCTGCGCGATCGCGAAACATCGTCTTGCAGCGCGTGCACTGGACCTGGACGAAGCTCATGCGGGACAATCAATGATGATTGGAAATCGGCAGCCACGGTGAGCCGAATATCTGAAGAAAGCCTGAAAGCCGGTTGCGAGTTTGGCGCGCGTCTTGCGGCGCAACCGGCTGCGCGCCGCTATTGTTTCGCCGCCATCGCATCCAGGCAGTGGTTGAGATAGTCGGTCCGATCTCGCAGCAGCACTTTCGCCAGATCCGCCTTCAGGGCGCATTCGCGCTGACGGATCTGCTCGGCGCGGCGCTTTTCGGCCGCCTCGCGGTATTCGGGTGCAACCTTGCTGGGATCGACCAGCCCCTGCGATCGGGCGGGCGCCATGGCAAGGAGTGCGACGGCTGCGAAAATAATAACCTGTTTCAAATGAGCCTCCGTAAAAGGCTCATCCTAGCGCCTGGTTTCGGAAGGCTCAAACGGCAAGTGTATTGGGGCCGATCAACAACGCAGCCTGCCTGACCCAGGTGACTGGCTTGATGATTGCGAAGTTGGCCGGGCGACCTTCGTCACTTCGGGACGTGGTCGATCTTGTGCCCCAAATGCCCGGTGTCGTGATCGCGACGCAGCTGGCTCAGCGACGTCTCGTTCAACTGATGCAAGACCTCGCTTAGCGTTGTCGCATCCGGGTAGCCGGCCGCAAAGCCCTTGCCGTAGATCTTGCGCAATGTGCCGACCAGCGTGTTGCCGTGCTTTTTGCTGATCGCGCCGTCCTTGTCCCGATGGCGAGCATCCAGGCCCGATTCCTTCATGTGTCTCTCCCCGTGCGGCGTCTGCGCGCCTGACGTGAGCGTGCTCCCAAAAGAGTTGACTGGCAACGGTGGGGTGCGCGGGAGTTGCACCTCTGCAGACGCCGTTCCTCGTCGGCCGAGGCGGCTAACAACCGAAGTCGCTTGCGCGGTGATGGGAGTGGTTAGGCTGCCTGCTCCTCAAACGAGGTGTAGACCCGGCCTTTGGGATCGACGATTTGAACGTCGCGACACCCGTCCCCGATCAATTCCCTGGCCTTCTTGAGGGCGGCGGCGAGTGACTCGCGCTTCAGGTTGACGACGCCTGCCGTGTCGAAACCGGTGATTTCAAACATGCCGCTCCTCCGTTTGGTCGAATCCTACACCTTTCCGGCGGGTTGTCTCCTGGCTTTTTTTGGCAGGGCGGGTGGAACACAACGTAGGGTCTGCCACCGGAATTCCATCGCATCGCCCCGTAGTCGGCCGGAGTGGATGGACATGCCTGGCGGCCACGTCGCTAACTTGGAATTAATCCGAAAAGCCCACAATTTTTGGCAGTTGTAGGTGGGTGCTGCGTAAAGGAGGCGTCGCGAGGACGTTCCGGCGACGGCCTCCTTTTGCTCGCTCATGAGGTCAATGCGCATGACCACGACATCCGAAATGCTGGGCTTCGCCGAACACCTCGATGCCGCAGCACTTGCAGCCGCAGCATTCGAACCCCAAGCCGAACACGAAGCCGAACCCGCAGCGGCGGAAGCTCCAGCACCGGGCAAGCGGTCCAGCCGGAAATCGGTCCTGGCGCTGTCGGTGTGTGCTCTGGCGATCAATGGCGCGGCGGCCATCTATACATTGCCGTTTGATCTTCCGTCGCCGAACATCAGCAGCTTGGCTGCGCTGCTTCCGCGCCAGGAAGAGCCCGTCGCAAAGCCGGATCCGATTGTCGCTGCCCTGAAGGACATCCAGTCGGCGCAGCAGCAGCAGGCCGCCTCGCTGCAGGAGATCAATTCCTCGCTGCAGCAAAATGCGGCTCTGCGGCAGCAGGATTCAACGACCCTCGTTTCTCTCCGACAAAGCATCACGGACGAACGAGGCGACGTGAAGAAGATATCGCCGCAGCTTTCGACGCTGATCGCGAAGATCGACTCGCTGCAAACTGCAATGACGTCGGACGTGACGTCCTCGATTCGAAGAGCGCATGCTCGCTATGGACTGTCCGCAACGATGCGCAAACGGATGGTTCGGCAGTCGAAATCTATCGGGCCCATTTCGGTTGGAGGCGCGCCACTGACTGCGCCGGCGACAGTTGCAGCCCCGGAAAGCTGAAGGTACCTGGCACGCCAGGCGCTCCCGGCGCTCTGATCCGCAATTGAATCGGCAGCCGGGAGCATCGGGGGCTGGAAAGCGAGCCGTGCCAAGTTCGCCCTTTTACGATCATGGGTAGAACAGCCGACTCCGGTAGTCATACGGAGTCCATTTTCGGAACGGGGTGTTCTACTGTGAGAACACCGGCGAGATTTGAGTACCGACCATTTTTCTAGTTGTCCGGGATGGCCGCAGCGGGGGCTGGAACCACCCTGCGGCCTTTCCCCATTTTGAAGACGGTCATTGATCCCTCTTCAACTTCCGCCGGCCCCCCAACGGCTCTTTGCAATTCGGGTTAAACTCATGGTGTCGGTTCAGCGCACGCATGACGCCGATCCGCGCGAACAGCGTCGGGCCGCCGCGCTCGACCACCAAGAGCTTCCATCGCCACACGCCACTCCGGTGCTTCGTGCTCCGCGTCGTGGGTGTGGCAAAGCGGCCAGGCAAAGGAAGCACTTCAGCTGCGCGTTACGAAGCTGTCGCTCAGTGCCTCGCCGCTCTCTCAAGGAATTCCAACATCGAGGGCGCCACGTCCTCGAATTCGACGAAGCGACGGCGCAGCTCATCCGCGATATCCGTGGTCACATCGCGCGACCATCCCTCGGTCGTGTTGAAGGCGACGATGCGAGCTGGACGAATGTAATGGCCTTCGATCAGGTGCCGCAGCAGAGTCGCGCGGTTGCTGTCCTCTTCGGCCGTTTCGGACCAGGCCCGCCCCAAACGGCCGCCGAAGTCCTCAAGCACAAGATAGACATCGTGGCTTGCCGCACTCTGCGGCACGATGGATGGAGACTGACCCATGAGAACGCCGCTGGCTAAAGTTCCCTTCCGGACCGACGCTGATCCTAAACGGTGGAAAAGGCTACGGCTAAAAAGGGTTAGTTAGACTAGATAGGCGGCCGTACTCCCAACGTGGCGCGTTCCCGCGCTGCTCGGCCCGCCGCGTTTTTTGGGCGATGGCGGATTGGGGCGCAAGTTTTTGGTTTCGTGTGGTGAGCGCGCTGGGGCTCGAACCCAGGACCCCGTGATTAAAAGTCAAAATGCTGGTGATTGCCTAAGCCATTGATGCAGATTCATTTTCCTGTGTCTGCGAGAAAAACCCCTGCAATCCCCTAGTATTTCGCACCGACCCCGTGATTTTCGTTGTAGTCCGTTGCAGCCCGCGTATGTTCCGACGTGCAGACATATTGCAGACACGGGCGGCGGACAATGCAGAGCATCAGCGAAAAGATCGTGGCCGGGCTCGAACCGAAGCTCGACCAGCACGGCAAGCCGAGAGCGAGCACGCTGCACTATTTCAGCGGCGCGACGCTCCAGGGCAAGAAGGCGCCGGCGGGCTTTGCAGTCCGCGTGACCGCCGCCGGCACAAAGGCCTTCGTGCTGTTCCACCGAAAGGACGGGAAGGGCTATCTCGAAACGCTCGGCCGGTGGGACGCAAACGCGCAGGGCGGATCGCTAACCGTGAGGGACGCGATCGTGAAGGCCGACCGGCTGGTGAAGGACTTCACCAAGGGCAACCGCGAGGATCCCCGACCGGAGCGCACGCGGCGCTTGCAGGACGGCGACAAACTCGACGGCCTCAAGATCGGCGGCGCATTCGATCCCGATGCGGACGAGGCCGATCGCGAGCAGAAACACCCCGGCTTGCTGGACATGTTCGTCGACCGCTACTGCCGCAAGGAAGCGCAGCTGAAGAGCGCGGACCAATACGCGAGCACGTTCCGGCGCCTCGTCGCTCCCGACATTGGGGACTTGCCAGTATTCGGGGAAGGGCGGCTGCGCCGTTCCCACGTCGTCGACATGCTCGACGAGATCGAGGATGAGAACGGGCCCGTCATGGCCGACCGGACGCTCGCCTACCTCCGCAAGGCATTCAATTGGTTCCAGGCGCGCGAAGAGGACTTCACCAATCCCATCGTGAAGGGAATCCGGCAGGTTGGCACCAACTCGCGAGACCGCGTTCTCGCAGACGATCAGCTCCGCGACCTATGGACGGCGCTCGACCTCGTCGAGAATGTGCCGGCCTGCTACCCACGGTTCGTCAAGTCGCTCCTCCTGACGACCACCCGGCGCACCGAAGCCGCGCTGATGCATTCCAGCGAGCTCGACGGCGACGACTGGACGATTCCGGCCGACCGCTACAAGACCGGCATTGACCACATCATCCCGCTCAGCGCGGCCGCGCGCGAGTTGATCGGGGAGAAGCCCGCGGGCGCAAACGGCAATTCCTGGTTCATCTTCACAACGACCCAGGGCGCCAAGGGCTTCAGCGGTTTCAGCAAGGCCAAGCGCGAGCTCGACAAGGCAATCGCGAAGGTCCGCGCTGAGGCCGGTCGCGAGCCTATGCCGCATTGGGTGCTGCATGACCTCCGTCGGACGGGGCGTTCGCTCATGTCGCGTGCCGGTGTCTCGGCCGATCATGCCGAGCGCTGCCTTGGGCACGTCATTGGCGGCGTTCGCGGCGTCTATGACCGCTATGCCTACCTCGACGAGAAGCGTGCGGCATTCGAGGCGCTGGCATCGCTTGTCGATAAAATTCTGAGCCCAACCGCCAACGTTGAAGAACTCGCAGCGCGACGGGTGCAGGCATGACCGAACGATGGTTGACGACTGGGCAGGCGGTTGCGCTTGTCCGCCAGCGCCTCGGCGGCAGTGAGGGCCATTCACAAAAGATCCTTCGGGATGCACGCGCCTCGGGGGAAGTGCGCGCACGGCCGGCGGATCCTGATGCGGTGCTGCTGATCGCTGATGATGGCTTAATAGGAACAGACTTCCGGCCACCCGCGCGCAGCATTCACGGGATAGACGCCGACGGCAAGTTGATCGTTCACAATCTGGCGCAGGAGCCTCGCAACGGCGAAACGATCAGCGAGCACGATCTAATCGATTGGCTTGACCGCAAACACGCGGACAACAAGGTGGTGCGCGGCGAAGGTAAGACCACGAAGCAGCGCGCGCAGGGCCGCGCGGCAGAGGAGGCCATCAAAGCCTGCTTCCCGATGGGGGTGCCCGACGTCCTCGAAATGCCAAACGGTGCCGTTGCGGCAAAGCTGTCGGCATGGCTGAAGGCGCATCGTCCCGCCGCCGCGAAGATGAGCGACAAGACAATCCTGAGAGCGGCCGGCCGGGCCAAATAGCGTCAAGACATTCGCGACATCGGCGACATGTCTTCGTTGTCTCGTGCACTGGCCGCGAAGCATCGCCATTCTCGCCATCGTCAACCAGACGAGGCGAGACGCACATGGCAACCACCGAAATTGCAACGAACTACATTCCTCGCAAGCAGCTTGCGAAAGAGTTGGGTACGCGCTTGCGCGGCCGGCCCTATAGCGAATTCACACTGATCGCTTGGGAGAAAGATGGCAAGGGGCCGCCGGCGACGCGGATTGGCCGTGACGTGGTCTACCGCGCGTCGAGCGTCGAGAAGTGGCTGCTCTCTCAAGAGAGCGCGGCTTGATCATGGCAAAATCCAGCACGATCATCGAGCCGATCCCTTTCCGCTTCTTCAAAAACCGTCGCAAGGACGTTGTCGCGGTGACGCTTCAGGCTTTCACGCCTGCCGGCAAGGACCCGATCAATGTGGTCGACGTGCGGTTGTTCGCCATGAACAAGGCAGGAGCGAACGTCGCCACAGTGAAGGGCGTCACAATGGCGGTGAACAGGCTTCCCGACCTCGCCAAGGCGATCAACAAGGCGCTGGCCAAGGCCCAGGAACTCGGCTTGCTCGACGGGGGCGAAACCGAATGAGCGCGGCCGAGGAATTTGGCGAATGCTGCGCCTCGCAACGCTGGTTTGTCGACGAGGGATGGGTCGACAAGCACATCGCGGTAGACAACCTGAAACAGATCGCCGAGCTTGCCGGCTACGTCGATGAACTCGGGCAGGACGAGGTGCAGCGCCTTATGAGCGAGGCTTTCGCGCCGGCTGAGGAGTTGCCATCCGACTACGCGCCGCAATTGGTGATGCAGTGGGAATTGGCCGATCTGCGAGACGCATGGCGCTGGACGGGCGAACTGCCGCCGGTGCAGCAGACCGCGCGGATCGAGAAGCCATCGTATCGCACAGCTCAGGCGACCGTCGACGCATTTCACTTTGTGCTGAGCCTCGGCGATCCCGAGCGGCTTGCAGCTTGGCTGCGCAATCACCCGGACGACGCGTCATCGCTCATCGGGACGCTGGAGGAGGCCGCTTGATGTTGAGCCCCGCCAATAGAGCTATGGCACTCCAAGTGTTCGAAGACCTCGGCTATACGCGCGGTATGGCTCCGTCGGAGGAGCCGACGCCGGTCGCATTGTTTGATGCATACGGTGCCGTGCCGCCGTACGACAGAATTCCGGACGGCGCGAACGAAGAGCGGATCGAGGAACCGTCGGCGACGCCCGCGAGTTTGGCGCTGGTAACACCGCCGGCCTGGCGCGGCGTGCCGCTCGAGCCGATGCGCTGGCTGGCAACGAACCGGATCCCCGCCGGCGATGTCACGATCCTGTCCGGCGATGGTGGCGGCGGCAAAACCACCGTGGCGCTGCAGCTTGCCCTCGCGGTAGAGCGTAGCCTCGGCGACTGGCTGGGGACGGTGGCGGAATCTGGCCCGGTGATCTTTTTCAGCGGTGAGGAGCCGCAGGCCGAGATGCGCCGGCGCCTGCATCGCGTCGCGCGCAAACGTGGCCTCGAGCCCGGGGACCTTGATCGGCTGCATTTTCACTTCGCCGATCCGGACGCGTGCCTGCTCGGCATTGCACAGCGCGACGGTACCATGGCGCCGACGCCGTTGTTTGCATCGCTGGCGGCCGCGGCGCGCGATATCCGGCCCGCGTTAATGGTTGTCGACAGCGTCGCGGCCACGTTCGGCGGCAACCAGAATGACCGCGTGCACGCCCGCACGTTCGTTGGCCTGTTCCGGACGCTAGCCCGGCAGGTCGACTGCGCCATCCTGCTGCTCGATCACCCCAGCCTGTCCGGGATCACCAGCGGAACAGGCCGTGGTGGCAGCATGGATTGGCAGAACGCCACCCGGGCGAGGCTGCACCTCGAAAGCGTCGACGGTGAGGACGGCAGCACCGGCCGCGTGCTCGAGGTGAAGAAGCTGAACTATGGCCCCGCCGGCGAGAAGGTCAGGCTGCAATGGGAAGATGGCTCTTTCGTGATCGAGGGCACCGCCAGCGCGCCGCACCAGGCCGCGGCCAACACCAGCGCCGAACAGCGCTACCTCGAATGTCTCGACGCCATAACGGGGCAGGGCCGTCACGTCTGTCACGCCCCAGGACGCGGCTACGCACCCAAGACTTTCGCCGCCATGCCGCAAGCCGGCGGCCTCACCTGGCGAGCATTCCAAGCCGCCCAAGAGCGCCTGTTCGCCGCCGGCACCATCGAAAACATTCCCTATGGTCCAAAGTCGAAGGGTACCAAATGCATCGCCCGGAAAGCCTGACCATGCCTTCTATCCGCCTGCGATCCGCTCAGAACACCCTGCGATCCGCCTGCGATCACCCTATCGATCACCCTTCTATCGGCCTTCTATCCGTTGCGATCACCCTGCACGTTTGCCCCCATACCCCCAGCGGATCGCAGGCTCCGCTTTCGGCCTTGGGCGGCCGAGCGTTGCCGCGACCCGGAAGAGAGGAAGGGAAGAGGACGGCAGATGGACCTCGTTCGCACCATGCATGTGGTAACGCCGTGGGCGGTGCAGATCGGCCCTGTATTATCCGCCGTCATGGTCGAACGCGTTACGCGTTACTTTCGCACCGATCGCAGCTTCTTTCGCAGACACCGTGCAGACACACCAGCGTAGAGAACACAAAAGCACAGCGAACACAGGCAAATAGGCCGTCCGACTCCGTGACTGAAAATCATGGAAAGGGGTTTTCGCGCGCGCTCTCTCATGAACTTCAACACTCTTGGAAGCTGACGCCTGCACGCGCGAGGCGGTCGACCGCTGGCGAAACGGCTGAACGTACCAAAATGGCCAAGATCGGCCTGGGTCCCCTTTGGGATCGAGGGGGGTGGGGGGAAAAACCAGCACCGTGCTGGATATCGACGTCCCATCCCGATTTCGCGGCGGCCTCCAAAAAAAATGGCGGCTTCGTCTCCGAAAACCTTGTCGAACATTGCTGAACATGAAGCCGCGTTTAATCGGATCACGTGAGCAGCTGCTCCAAGTCGTGCGGGAGCGGCGGGACGAACTCGACTTATCCCATGACCTGCTCGACTGCATCACAGGCCTCCAGAACGGCTATGTTTCTAAATTGCTTTCGGACCCACCGGTGAGGGGCTTTGGCGAAATGTCGCTCAAGGCCGTTCTGGACGCCCTGGGGCTGCGTATCGGGTTTGCCGTGATCATGGAGGACCAGGAGCAAGCCGAGCGCGTGCGCGCGCGCTGGCGGCCTCGCAAGCGACGTCCGACGAAGCAGAAGCCAGCGGCTCCGGCGGCACCAGCGGAAACATTGTGGTGCGTTGCTAGCGATCCGCAAATCATGCCGGATGGTGCCAGCACGAACCTGACAGAGGCCAACGATGGCAAACACGAAGATGATTGGCGCACGGATCGGACCTGATCTTGAGCAGCGCATGAAGGATCTGGCTGCGCGCGAACGGCGCACGGTCTCCGACTGGATCCGGTGCCGGCTAGAGGACGCTGTCGCTGCGGCCTCTCAGCCGGAGCAGCACCGCAGCAGCGAAGCAGCGTGAGGATTTTGACGATGTTCCGCGGGAAGCCCGGCCAGCAGGCTGAAGAAGTTCATGAATTGCCGCAACCCGAGCAGCCGGCGCAGCGCGCGCCCGCCGTCCGGGAAAAGCTGGAGTGCGCGCTCGGCGCGTTGGTCGAGCTCGAGGAGCAAGTCGCGGAATATGCGCTGGACGCGGCCGAGCGGAAGCCCGGCGCGGCCGACAAGCTGTCGGGCCATCGCGCCAAGATCGCTGCCGCGCAGACCGCTGCAGATGAGCTTCGTTCTGCTCTTCGCCTTGCCGAGAAGCTAGACCGGAAAAACCAGGTTGCCGCCGCGACGCGGATGCGCAGTGAGCAGCTAGAGGTCTTCACGAAGGAGATGACCGAGCGCGAGAAAGCGATGGACGTCGTGCTCAAGGCCGGGGCCGAGATGGCGGCAGCCTACGGCCGATATTCCGAGGCGACGTTGCGGGTGCTGGCCGCTGTCCCGGTAGGCACGGCCGTCCCGATGATGTCGATCGGCAGCGAAGGTTTTGGCGGACCTGCCTTCGGCACACTGGAACGGCTGATCCTCGCGGAATTCTATCGATTGGCGCCCGAACGCTCTGACGGGGTCGGTAGATTTGTGGTGCCTTTTGCCAAGCCCTCTTCGGAGCAGTTCCGCGGCAATGCTGGCGCCATCAGGCCGGGTATCGAGGAGTTGCGCGATGCAGACGCTGCGATCGTGGCCGATATCAGCAAGCAGATCGACAAGCTTAACGATGAGGCGATGCGCGCCGCCGGTATTTCCACCGATGACCGAAAGCATGCCGCATGACGAAATTCACAGGAATGACGCGGTCGTCCTGTCCGGCCGCATGTACCGCGCAACGCTGCATCATTTCTGACGTCGGTCACTGCAGCCATCCACTCTCCGGCGGCCTGCAGTTTGCGCTGAAGAACGAGGGCTCCCTCGCTCGTTATGCCGAGGCGTGCAAAGCGATTGGCGTCAGGGACGTAAACACCATGCCGGAAAGGCTCGCACCATGACCGACGCTTCACCGCCATCCACTGACCGCTCCCCGGTCCCCGCTACGCCTGCCGATGCGGCGGCCAAACTCACCGCGCTGAAGGCGGATCCCGCCTGGACGGCAGCGCTGTTGCAGGGCCAGCCGGCGCAGACCGCTGAATTTCATTCTCTCCACGCCCATGCCGCCACGGGTGACAGCACCGACATGGCAATCGCCGGTAAGCTGCAGCCGGGTGTCATCCAGAACGCCGAGCACCTGCAGAACATCGGCGCGGCGGAAATGCTGCGCGGTCTCGGCATGCCGGACGATGTGATCAAGGACACGCTCAACGGCACGGCGTCAACGCCGAAGGCCTTCTACGACAAGATCGTGTCATGGAAGCAGAACGCGATGACCGACGCCGAGTGGACAAAGAAGCTGATGTCCGGTGACCGAAAGGCGCGGTCTCAGCTCGCAATCGCCAACATCATCATCACCACAGGCCCAAAGGAGAATTCTTGATGCGTTTCAATTGCGAATTCAAACACCAGGACACCGGCGCGCGTAAAACGATTGTCGCGTCTCTCAGTCAAGCGGAATGCCAGTCAATCAAGAGCCTGCGCAAACACAAGGGTATCGAGACTGCTGAGGTCACCGCAGAAGCGTATGCGCTGCGGAAAGCCTATGCCGAAGTGCCAGATGGCTTTCGACATATCCAACCGCCAACTGTCATTCGCCTTTCCTAGGGAGGATCAGATATGACGTCACCGTCGCAGGAGAACGCTCACAAGGCCAACATTGTTGCCGCGGAAGGTTCGCGGCAGACGGCAGGTGGTGCGGCTAAGGCTGCCTACAACAACACGCCGGCTGCATGGCCGACGTATGATGCCGCGATCAAGGCAGCAGATGCAGCGTATCTGCGCGCGCTCATTGCGAGCGCCGCTGCCAACGGCCTGGAGGGTCCGCGGCAGACGCTCCACGATCTCGTCGGGGCCTGGACTTAGTTGTGCGGAAAGCAATGGACAGCAGAAAGCCGCAGGCATTTTCGCTCTGCGGCTGCCGGGCTCAAAATTGCTAGGTTCTGAAACCGCCGCCGCAGCCCCGGCCCTTGAACAGTGACCCTGGTTGCGATGCATGTGGAGTCTAAAATGCTGTTCCTTCAAGCGGAACACCTCGAGTGTTGCTGAACTGAGACAAAATGAGCGATCGAGAGACAGCAATCATCGGATTGAAGCGCGAGATCAAGATGGTCCGCGCAACGGCGCGCGACTTGAAGGATCAGAACGAGCGGTGGCGTAAGGTGTGCTCAATGCTGCGCGGCGTGGCCGGTCTTGATGACGCGCAGTTTCGCAACTTGCTTAGGGCCGAGTCACTTCCTGTCGAGTAGGTAGCGCGCACCGCAAGCGCGCTTCAGATCGGGCTTTCTGTACAAAGCCCCGCCATTGGACGACGGCGGAAAACGTCTTTCGGAGCTTCGCCGATTGGAGCGCCTTTCGAAAGACCGCTCCAATGCTCGCACGTTACGCGCTTCGAACCGCGGCTCTCGCCGTCGCCGGGTTGATTCCCACAATCGCTGTCGCCGAGACCTCAAACTATCAGATCCCGTGGAAAGACGTCGCCGCGCGCGATTGCGCAATCGTGCTTGAAAAAGCCGCCGATTTCACAACCGTCATCGCACAGTGCAAGGGGCATATTGGTGTTGTGCTGACCGTGGTGCGGCCATGAGACATGTCCGCGCCGCACTTCTCGTCCTGATCGCATGGACGGCCCCGGCCGTCGCGCAGCAATACAGCAATGTCCCGGGCCTGACGGTGATCGGGCGCCTCGGCTACCCCGGCGATACCGGCCCATCGCAGCCGATCCCGTTTGCCACCCTGCAGACCTATCTCGGGTCGGTTTTCGGGCCAGGCTCGGCGACCATCGGCAACCTCGTGCTCTGGAACAACGTCACGGGCACCCTGCTCAAGGACGGCGGATCGATCACCGCGTTCGGGATTACGCTGGTCGGCGCGGCTAATGCCGCCGCGGCCTATGGCGTGCTGGGCGTCATTCCCTGCGCGCAGACTGCAGCGCTGACCGGCGACATCACCAAGCCATCCGGCTCCTGCGTCACGACGTTGGCCTATAACTACACGACCAGCCTGACCGGCGGCTCGGCGCGCGCCATCCGCTCTAAACTCGGCGACGTGATCGAGGCGGCCGACTGGGGCGTCGTTTGCGACGGATCGACGGATACGCGAGTGGCGCTGCAGTCCGCAATCGACAATACCCCGGAGGGCGGCACCCTTCGCATCTCCAAGCAGAGCACCACCGGCGCCTGCGTGGTGTCAAAGTCGGCGGGTCCCTTCGCGCTCTCGGTGTCCAAGCCGATCCATCTGCTTTGCGATTCCAGCGTCGCCATCAAACCGAACTCGACTCTCGGCACAACGTCGTCCGTCAACGATGTGATCCACCTGTTCGGCCATATCGACGGGATCAACTGGCAGACCATCATTGAAGGTTGTCTCATCGGAGATCCTTCTGCTGCAAGTCGCTATGGTCGCCATGGCCTTGTGTTCGATACCACCACTGCCTCAACCTACTTCCGCGCGCCCGTCATCAAAAACGTTTACATCCAAGCTGGAACGAGCGGCAGCGGGTACGGCATCGCGCTTCTCAACAGTGTCGTCAACAACCCGAACGGCGGCATCTACCAGGCCGACATTGGTGCCGGCTCCATCATCCAGGGCGGCATCTTGCTGTCCGGCACAGGCGATAGCATCAACATCCATGATGCGATCATTCCCTATAACGCCACAGCCAGCGCGGACAACAATGGCATCTTCATCGACGTCGCGAACGGCGGTAGTGGTATGGCAGGAAACACCACGCTCCGGAATCTGAATTTTTCCCAGCCCAAGGGCGTCAACGTCTCCTGCGCGTACAATCTCCTGATTGATGGCGGCGAATACGAGGGCCAGGCCACCCTGACCGGGAACGCCTTGATCGATGTCTCCGGCGCAACATGCACGGTCGTTGGCACCAAGATCCGCAACGCGCAGATCCAATACACCGCTGGGTTCGGCACGCCGCTGCTGTGCCGCATCACCGCTAACGTCGGCCACATCGTTTTTGATGGCAACACCCTTGCCACTCCAACGAGCTATACGCCTTGCTCGAACGCTTCGACCGCGCTGCAGGTTGGTCCCAACTCTTGGAACACCGGAGCGACGCACTTCTCCGGAACCGCAGCGGCAAATACTTTTGGAGGTGGCTAATGTTGCGCTCAAAAATGCTGCGCTCAATCCTCGCACTGGCGTTTGCCGCGTTTGCAACGGTCGCAAGCGCCCAGCAGTACATGCCGCTCCCGCCAAATAGCGTGATAGGCAACGTCTTCGGTCAAAGCAATCCAGCCAACGCCATCACCTTCCCCCAGCTGGCCTCGCAGCTCATGCTGCATGGCGGGTTGGTTCAAGGGCCGACATCGTCAACGGCGGGACATCCGGCGGTTTTTGGTTCGACCCCTAATGTCCTCGTAGATGGGGGTGCCATCGCCGGGACTGGTACCGTGACCGCAGTAACTTGCGGGGCCGGGCTCAGCGGCGGCACGTTCAACGTGACCGGCACGTGCGCGCTCAATGCCACGATCACACCGCAAGGACGCTTGACGCTGGCCAGTGCAGCACCGGTGATGACGACGAGTGTTGCGGGGGCGACAAGCGTTGTCTATACGAACTACGTCGGGAATTTGGTTCCGATTTACGACGGCACCAACTTCGTTCCGACCGCATTTTCCGAAGTCTCGCAAGCCACGTCAGACGCGACGAAAAGCCCGACCGCGGTCGCACCAAATTCCGTCTATGATCTATTCGTCTGGAACGACGGCGGGACCATTCGATGCACGCGAGGCCCGGCATGGACAAACAGCACCACGCGAAGCGCTGGCACTGCCCTGACTTCCGTGAACGGCATGTTGGTGAACAATGCCTCGATCACGAACGGCCCGGCTGCTAATCGCGGCACCTATGTGGGGACGATCGCTTCGAACGGCTCGTCCACCATTGACTACGTATTTGGTTCAGGTGCGTCCGGAGGGTCGGCTGCATTTCTTGGCGTGTGGAATGCCTACAATCGCGTCTCAACGCAGACTGCAGTGAATGACACGGGCACGACGTACAACTATGGCAGCGCGACCATCCGCCTACAGCGAGCTTCTGCGGGCATGGAAATTTCGTTCGTGCGGGGACTCAACGAAGATGCGATTCAAGTGAACTACGGCACTCTCGCTGCCCCCGGCACGGCTGCACAAGTGTTCCTGGGAATTGGTCTAGATACGACGTCCTCGTTCACCAGCCAGACCGCGACGAGCAACCTTGTTGGTTCGGCCGTAAGCACATCGACCGGCTATTCGACGCTCCCGGGGATCGGCCTGCATTTCGTGGCAGCGCTTGAGCAGGCGTCGACGGGGACCGTGTCGTTCTTCCCGAACAGTTCTAATGTATTCAGCTTCGTCAGCCGCAACTAGGATTGCCGGCTAAATCCATCACCGCGAATGAATACAACGGCGCGTTTTGACCTCGGTTTTTTTTAGTGCCTTGATCAACGTCAACATCACCTATCCGGCGCCGCGGCAAAACTCCGCCTGAAAGGTCGCGTGATGACAGCGATCGATCTCGCGAAGACTTGCGCCCTATTTCTTTTGCGGCTTGACGTTCCGGGAAGTGATCAGCGATCCCCGTTCATTCGAAAGGCGCTTTACGTCACCTTTGAGCTGTGTTGCATCCACAAATTTACCTGTCACAATCTCGCGGAAAGCGCCTCGCAGCTGGCGGTCCAAATTGGCAGTGCGATCTGGTCTTAGATCGATTTGCTTTGCCATGATTGTCTCTTCTAAGCTTGCCTAGGGCTGAGGATTACACCGAGGGACTGAGCCAAATCTCGTAATGGCTGCACATTGTCTTGGCTATAGCGACCGACTTTGCTGCTGGTCGCGACCAATACTCCTATGGCGCGGCCGTCGTTAACATCAGGTATGCATATCGAGGCTATCCCACGATAGCGGACGCGGTCGTAATCTCGCAATAGGTCTCCTTTGCCTTGGAACACATCTTGCGACGCTGCATCGTCCGTAAGTAACTCGCCGTCGCGCTGACAGGTCAATCCTACGTGTCCAGATCCAACTGGCCAATTGCGCGGAATGTCGCCTGGTAGGCCATAGTTCCGCCGGTGGTGAAGGCAGAATAATTCGTCCACCGGGTTTCGGAGATAAATTGCGAAGTTCCATTGCTCATCATCACCGGTTCCGAAGAGCTGATTGCGCTGGTCCACCAAGTTTTCGAGGAGCTGTTTGGCCGTTGCCTGGAGGCCGTCCGGAGTAGAAGCCGACAAAAGCACTGCTTCAACAGCCCGGGCCGCGACGCTCAGACAGTTGATATGGGCTGAGAGCTGCGTCAACTCTGTGCGCTGCTTGTCTATGTCGCCCTGGAGAACAGCAGAGTGCATCGTCTCATGAGCGAATTTTTGAAATACAAGAGCAGCGCTTTCGTCGAACCAAAATAGACCGACACCTAAGAGTAAGCCGAAGCCTAGTGTGGTGATCTGCGCGGGCACCATGACCGCACGAACCTCAGGGCTTATCCCGCCCGCAGCGCCCAAAATGCCCAGAAGCGCAGGCACCAAGATTGAGGAAATCAACAGCGCATATCGGCGAAATCTTGCCAGCGCTCCAAACCATTTCCGGATCTCGCGGTAAAATTTCCGATCAAACACGGCAGGCCCCCACTAAATTATAACAGATTCGACAGCTGTGGCTGAGCGAAAAGGGAGGCGGCGCCAGCGGCCCGCGTGCTTCGAGCAATCTTAAGTAGCGCACACGCATACCGCGAGTCGGTATGAAAGGGGATGGATTTTTAACCAACGGTGGGAGTCGAGGGCCGCTCTAAACTGGAAACCTGGTCGAGATCGCCACGACCATCAACATCGCCAACAGCGCCGCCCCAAACCAAAGCCACTGCGAACGCCAGGAATCCGGCTCTAATTCGTTCATTTCCCCTTCGCCTTCAGCCCTAACTCGACCAGCCGGCGGATGGCTTCGGGGCGCGTCAACCCCGTTTCGTTCTGCTTGGCAATCCATCCATCGAGGACAGCGAGCGGCTCGTCCAGGAGCCGGACACCGATCAACATCCCCTTGCCGGTGGTAACCGGCCGGCCGCGCTTCTTTTTTGTGATAACACCAATTGACTTGCCCATGAATTAGAGTTATCACAAAATCAGGCCGAAGGGAAGCTGTCACTTCCGCCTCGGCCCTAACCTCGATCACAGAAGGGTATTCAAGATGACCAAGGCTGACGGCGTGCATAGCACGCCACGGATAAACTCGCCCATAGAGCGCCCGGTGGAGTCCATGGATTCGTTTTCCGCTCAACCCGCCACTGGACAGTCTGAAACGGGAGAACGCACCAGCGAGTCCCGCAAGCCCGCTAAGGGCCTGTCCCGCCGAATGGCGCTGGCTGGGCTTGCCGCTCTGCCGCTCGCCTTGCCGGCCGCCGCAGCGGTGCCCGATCCCGTTTTCGCGGCCATCCGGCGCTACAACGTGCTTTCCGCCGAATACACCGCCGCCGTCGACAGGTGGGCGCCGTTAGAGCACGAGCACCCGGACCGTCCGGATGCGGAGGACGAGACAAGCCGTCGGTCGTCCGCGCTGTTCGAGCAAATGGACGTCATCTTCACGTTCGAGCCATCCACCGTTGCCGGCGTGACGGCCCTGCTGAACTACATCTCGACGCTGGAAGAATGGCAGATGCCCCCAGGGCTGGAGGACGGTAATGGTAAGGAGGCCGTGCAGACGCTTTGCAGCCGCCTTGCCGCGGCGATCGAACAGAGCGGGGTGGCAGTATGAGCAACGTCATCGTACTGGCCACCCGTACAGCGTCGCGTGCCGCCGCCGCGCTGCCCCCTGACAACATCGCCGAACTCGAGCCGACCCCGCGGCGGCGTGCACAAGAGCCTCAAACCGAGACCGCCAAAAACAAGCAGCTTCGAGAGCAGCGCCGGACCGCATGGAATGCGGCCAACGCGCGAACAGAATACTGGAAAGCCCGGCTAAAGATGCAAGACGCAATCTACATCGTGCGAGACCGAGGTTTGCCCGAAGGTCAGTTGCACGCGGAGGTCAATTTCGAAGATTGGACTCCGCTATCGGCAAGTGTTTGGGAAGCGACGGCAAAGCAATTTTTGACGCCGGCTCCAACACTTGATGCAGTCGAATGGAAGCGAAAGAAATTTGCCGCCGGAGAGCACAAGCACTCCGGCCTCACATCCGAGCACATTGAGTTGGTGATCGCTCAGGATCTAGCGTTTCTTGCCTCGCATCCGATGCGCCGCGTGCGCGAGGAGCGCGAAGTATGAAGCGCCGTCGCAAGATCCACCGAAAGCGCGACCGGCAGCGGCTGATGACGCATCGCCGGCGGCTGTGCCGCTAGTCCCTAAAAGATACGCCGCCGGGCTCGAAATGCATTGTCCCGGCGGCGCCCTGTCTCAAACTGGGTCCTACAATCCCAGTCACCTAGATGTCAGCAACGCCCGTGCCATAGAGATGCGACAGGCCCGCCGGTTCACGCTGGCGGGCCCACGGGTTAGGCCTAAGGGCGCGGTGCCGATCGTGCGGAACGTCGCGGCCACCTAAGGTCCCGGTCAAGCGGCGCCCCTTTTTATTTGGGAGAATGGCGCAAGTTTATGGGGGACCAAAGCCATCGACCTGGCAGAGGCGATAGACGCCCAGCGCGAGAATTACTATAGGTTGGAAAAAACTGGTGGACAATCAACGCTGGCAAACCGAGCCAATTTTGGTTTCCTCCGCCATCAGGGGGGCAGGAACGGTGCACCAGAAAATATCCAGCGAATGGCGATCGCAGCCATCAGAGGAATGGTCGGGAAATAGCCGACCTTATAGGTCTGCCCTCCTGGGGGTCTTGGCGTGCTCCGGCACCATCATGATTTTGCTGCATGGTGTGGGGCTCGGCAACTCCTGGACGAGCGCGGGCCTGATCATCATTCCGATTGCGATCCTGATTGCGGCGGGCCGCTATGAATTAACTCTCTGGGACTATACCCTTTGGGACTCGGTCTTTATCCTGTTCGTGCTCTGGCTGGGCGTTTCCATCACCATCAACGGGCTCACGTCCCCGAAAGAAAACGCCCTTCTCGTCCTCACACTGGCCACATACCCGGCGGCCAGGTTCTCAGGAGTGGCGGGCAGGGCTTTTTTTATAGTGGTGGCCGTCGTTGGCTTGCTTGGGCTCGCTTGCGTTGGTGTAGAGCTCTGGCGCCAATGGGGAGATGCCCACGGGAAGCCTTTAGTTTTTGGGCTATATGACGCGGCGCCGGCTCAAGTATTTCTTTGCTTTGCGCTTCTGCTTATGGGAGCCGTTGCATCACACATGAGCCGAGGATGGCTCTTTGCCAGTTACGGGCTCGCTGCGATCGCCCTCACGATCTTGTCGGCTTCCCTTGTCCGCTTCTCGTTCTTGGCGCTCATGGGTGTAATGCTTTGTGAAGCGGTCCTATCCCCCAGAACAAGAACAAAAGCCCTCGCCGCTGCAATCTTGATCGCAGCCTCATGGGGCGCCGGATATTTTGCTCGGCTGGAGAGCGCCGAGAAAGTTGCCATTGCGATCAGCGCGGAGCCTGACCCGACCTACCTTCCTCCGCAATACCTCCCTTCGACGCCGTGCGACGGGGTGAACCCTTACAGCTCCATTTCGATTCGGAAGCGGCTTATTGCTGACATTGTAGCGGCGTTGCCACATGCAGGATTCTTTGGCCACGGTCTTTCGAGCTTTCGCACGATGACCTGCGTCGATCTTCCGAGCCACGTCACGGTAGCGCAGGCAATCATTGAATTTGGCTGGCCCGCCGGGCTCCTCCTGCTTTTGCTCCTGATCGGTCCCTTTTTGCGCGCGGCCCGCGAAAGAAGCGCCGAGGCCAGATTCGCGGTCATGGCGTTCCTGTTCGCCGCTTCGATTTCGCTTGTGCATGGCAACCTTGCGCGGGACGGCCTGCTCTTCCTCTTTGTGGGGTTTTTGGCCAAGTACTCGGCGAGGTTGGAATAAGGCCGCCGCCTAGCAGCCACTCAATACTCGGCGTCGACGTCGCGCGTGACGTGCCTGAACCAGAGTATGAGCAGGCCGAGCAGCGCCGCCACTGCCAACAGGATCCAGCCCATTTCACGCTCCCTCTGCCTGGAGCGTGAATCGTGCCGTCGCGGCGAGCGCCATGTCCCTGAGTCCAATTGACTCACTCCGCCCAGGGACGGCAATGCATTTGCAGACACGGTGCAGACACGAGGGATTTTGCGACTGACGCTGAATTGGCCTAAGTCTTTGATTTTGTTGGTGAGCGCGCTGGGGCTCGAACCCAGGACCCCGTGATTAAAAGTCACGTGCTCTACCGGCTGAGCTACGCGCTCCCATGGCCGCCGATGGCTTCAGAAATCAATCGCCATCGTCTTCGGACATTTGGAAAAGCATGTCTTGCCGCCGCGTTTGACTGAAGTGCTGCGGGGAAAACCGGCTGTTTCCGGATCATGCTTTCGGCCCGCGCTGTGTAGGGGGATGGGGCGCCGAGGTCAATAGCGCGCGCGGCTGCCGAAGATCGCGCCAGAGGCGGGGATATGCGCGACATTTCCATCGCTTAGCCCGGGATTTTCAACTCGATTGGCGGCCGGTCATCCACGCCGAAGTAAGTCAGTTCGCCTCCCGCCGCACCTCGCTCGGCACCGGCTGGGCGTTGCCGGGCGCCGGCAGGGCGACCGGGCGGAGGCCGATCAGCTCGGCTGTGCGGATCGAACTGTCGCGCCAGAACTGGAACGAGTTGATGCGGCTGAGCTCGAGGATCGCAATCGCGACCGCGGCCAGGAACGGCAGGCTCTGCAGCACCAGCACGCCGGCGAAGATGTAGATCTCGGTGATCTGCCTGAAACTGTTGGAGGCGATTAGCACGCCAGAGCCGATCAGGAGCAGGGCGCCGATCACGGCCTCCCAGAACGCCTGGAACTCGATCGACATCCTGGACAGGCCGCCCTTGGAGGTGCGCGCGAAGGCGATGTGCTCGGTGATCAGTCCTTGCGCGACCGCACGCGAGACCGTCCATTGCACGCTCATCGCGGCGATCATGGCGCCCAGCATCTGGCCGGGCTTGATCGCGACGCGCGCGCGGTACATCGACAGGAAGTGCGCGAGCGAGACGACGAAGGCGCCGATGATCGGCAGCGTCAGAATCTTGTCAGGGATCGCGATGTCGGCGAAGGCGACGATCGGCACCCAGATGAGGTTGAGCAGTGCCACGACCACGCCGAGACTTTCGGCCCCGAGCCAGTTCAGCCAGCCAAGACCATATTCGCGCTTCTGGTCGGGCGTGAGCCGGCTTCGGCCCGGCAGGAACTGCCGCCAGTGCTTCTTCACGATCTGGAGCCCGCCATAGGCCCAGCGGTGGCGCTGCTTCTTGAACGCCTCGTAGGTGTCGGGCAGCAGGCCCTGGCCGTAGCGGTGGTTGGTGTAATGCGTGGTCCAGCCAAGCTCCTGGATCGCAAGCCCGAGATCGCTGTCTTCGCAGATCGTGTCGGATGACCAGCCGCCGGCCATGTCCATCGCGGCGCGGCGGATCAGGCACATCGTGCCGTGCACGATGACGGCGTTGAGCTCGTTGCGCTGGACCATGCCGATGTCGAAGAAGCCGGCATATTCGCCGTTCATGATGTAGTGCATGATCGACAGATCGCCGTCGCGGTGCTCCTGCGGCGCCTGCACGAGGCCGACGCGCGGGTCGGCGAAGGCCGGCACGAGGTCCTTCAGCCAGTCGGGCTCGACGACATAGTCGGCATCGAGAATGCCGATGATTTCGGCATCGACGGCGGTGCGGTCCATGGCGATGCGCAACGCGCCGGCCTTGAAACCCTGCACCTTCTCGGCGTTGATGAACTTGAAGCGTTCACCGAGCGCGCGGCAGTGGTCCTGGATCGGCTGCCAGAAGGCGGGATCGGGCGTGTTGTTGATGATGACCACGCATTCGTAGTTCGGATAGTCGAGCCGCGACAGCGCATCGAGCGTCTGCTTGAGCATCTCGACCGGCTCGAAATAGGCGGGGATGTGGATCGAGACCTTCGGATAGTAACTCTCGGGCACGTTCTCGACCGGCTTGCCCTTGGCGAGCAGCCGCTGCGGCGGCCGGCCGAACGCGACGGCCGCGATCTCGTCGATCCGGGCCATCGCGATGAGGACAAGGGGAACAAGAAGTATCATGCCGAGCGTCAGCGCGAAGGCCGAGCCGAAGAGAAAATAATGCCCGTTCCAGAACGCGAATACGGTCGCGGCCCAGGCGCCGACGCCGTTGGCGGTGGCCGACAGCAGGAACGCCTGCCTGGCGGTCGGCTGCTCCAGCCGCAGGATCGGAAGCGACAAGAGGATGCCGACCAGCAGTGCGATCGTCATCAGCTTCCAATAGTCGGGATTCTCGACCGGGCCGGTCCAGGCGAATTTCGGCTCGCGGCTGGCGTTGAGGATGCCCCAGTACGGACCGACGCCGCCCTCAAAATACTTCCAGGGCTGATCGATCGCTTCGACGATGTTGTATTCCATGCCCAGCGCCTCGGCGCGGCTGACGAAATTGCGCAGCGTCAGCGCCTGCTGGAACGGACCTGGATCTGCATTGCGCAGATTATAGCCCGCGCTCGGCCAGCCGAATTCGGCGATGACGATGCGCTTGCCCGGGAACTGGTTGCGCAAGAGGTTGTAGCGGTCCACAGCCTGGTCGACGGCCTGGTCCGACCGGAAGTTTTCCCAATAGGGCAGGACGTGCGCGGCGATGAAATCGACGTTGGAGCCGAGGTCGGGGTTGTCGCGCCAGATGTTCCAGATCTCGCCGGTGGTGACGGGCACGCGCACCGCACTCTTCACCCGCTTGATCATCTCGATGAGGTCTTCGACCTTCTGCTCACCGCGGTAGATCACCTCGTTGCCGACGACGACGCCGTTCACGTTGCTGTTCTTGCGCGCGAGCGCGATAGCAGCCTTGATCTCCCGCTCGTTGCGCTCCGGATCCTTGCCGATCCAGGCTCCGACCGTGACTTTGAGCCCGAACTCGGCGGCGATCGGCGGCACCAATTCGTTGCCTTCTGTCGCCGAGTAAGACCGAATCGCACGCGTGAGGGTCGAGAGCTTTTTCAGATCGGCACGTATCTTGTCGGGGTCGAGGTTGTTGTCGACAATATGTCCCGGTTCGAACGGCGTATAAGACAGGCTGGGCAACAGGCCCTTGAAATCAGGCGCGGGTTCCTTGTCGCGCAGGACTCCCCAGAGGCCGGCGTGGAGCATGGACACGAGCAACAGAACGGCGGCGACAACGCGCATCGCGGCTAAACCAAAAGGGGCTGAGGGGGCAGGGAAGCGGATCCGACCCCGAGATCCGACCAAGTCCACGGCAAAGGGAGCATACCTCTGCCGCACGGTTTCTCAACTGTCATGGCCTCATGTCCTTATCAGGGCATGGCCTTGTTCGGTCCGGTCAACGCGCGGCAGTGCCGTCTGTTGCTATCGCCGATCGTTCCTGAACGGAGGCTGAAACGATCGCGGCTATTTCTGGGGTGCCGGCGACGGGCTTGCCGCAGGCGTGGGGCTCGCGGCCGGCTGGGGGGCTTGCGAATTGCCGGTGGTCGGCGCCGGCGGCTGCGATGCCGCGGCGGCCGCCTGCTGCGGCTGGGAAGCCGGGTTGATCCAGCAAGCGTGGACACGGCTGTCCAGGGTCTCGGCAATCTTGGGATCGATCTGGGCGCCGAAGCGGGTCAGGCAGCGGAACGCCGCCTGGATGTGGCCGCCGGGGCAGCCGAAGCGGTCATAGAGGTCGAGATGGCGGAATGCGGTATCGAGGTCATCCCGCCACATCAGCCGCACCACGCGCCGGCCGAGCCAGACGCATTCGGGGTTGCCGGCCGGGCCGTTGATGACTTGAGCAGCTTCCGCGAACTCGTCGGTGCGGCGCTGGTTCTGGGCCGCGTCCTTGGCGGCGTCGGCGGGTTGGGCGGCAGCCTTGCCCTGGTCAGGGGCGGGCGAGCCGCTCTGGGCCGAGGCGCCACCAAGATTGGCCAGGAGGACAAGGGAGGAGACGGCCAACGTGGCGGCGAACTGCCGCAGGACCGCATTTCGTAACTCGAACACCCGTCGCCGCATGAATTCCCCAATATCTCAGCCGCTCGTCCGCGCGGAAGGACCTCGCGGACGCCGAGACGTGATGGCGTCCAAATGGGTCTCCAATGCGGCGGAAAAGTCCCGCAAAATCCAATGACCTGTAATTGGATTTTTGTCCAGCAAAGTCACGATCCTAGGGCCCGGTCGAACGGCCGCAGCCCAATCCGTCGGGGAGAGCGCGCAGCCGACCCGGGTACCCCCTTGGCAGATGGCGCGCGAGCAGGTAATCGACGGACCCTCGCGGAGGACGGAACCGATTTCACTTCGTACGCCACTGGCGCTTCTGCTTGTCTCCTTCTGTGCGATTGCTTCCGTGTGGTGGTGGCTGGCCACGCCGATCACGCTCGCGCGCGCGCCCATCGATCCCAATGACAAGGTGCAATGCGTCTCCTACGCGCCGTTCCGCGGCGACCAGACGCCGCTGAACGAATGGACCCATATCGAGGCCGACCAGCTCGAGCAGGATTTGCGCCAGCTCAAGCAGATCACCGACTGCGTCCGCACCTACTCGATCGAGAACGGGCTCGACCAGGTGCCGGCGGTCGCGACCAGGATCGGCGGGCTGAAGATAATCCAGGGTATCTGGCTCGGCAGCAACCGCGCCAAGAATTTAGCGCAGGTTGCGACCGCTGTGCGCCTCACCAAGGAATTCCCCGACACCATCTCCTCGCTCGTCGTCGGCAACGAGGTGCTGCTGCGCGGAGAGATGACGACGTCGGATCTCACCGCGATTATCCGTTCGGTGAAGGCGCAGGTCAGCGTGCCCATTACCTATGCCGACGTCTGGGAGTACTGGCTGAAGAACCGCGACGTCTATGACGCCGTCGATTTCGTCACGATTCATATCCTGCCTTATTGGGAGGATATGCCGGTGAAGGCGAAGTTCGCGGCGAGCCATGTCGAGGCGATCCGCGAGCGCATGGCGGTGGCGTTCCCCGGCAAGGAGATCCTGATCGGCGAGACCGGCTGGCCGAGCGAAGGTCGCATGCGCGACGGCGCGCTGCCGTCACGCACCAACCAGGCGCGCGTCGTCTCGGAAATCCTGGGGCTCGCGAAGGCGCTGAAGTTTCGCGTCAACCTGATCGAGGCCTACGACCAGCCGTGGAAGCGGCAGCTCGAAGGCACCGTCGGCGGCTATTGGGGCCTGTTCGATTCCGTGCGGCGACAGCTGAAATATCCGCCGGGCGAGCCGATCAGCAATTTCCCGTTCTGGAAATGGTACATGGGCGCCGGCATGGTTCTCAGCGTGCTGGTGTTTGCGGTGGCCGGCATCACGCTGCGCCGCCGGCCCTGGACGCCGCGCTTCTCCGCCTGGCTCGGCGTCGGCATCTCCGCGACATCAGCGGGCATCCTGCTCGGGATTGCCACCGACAAGATGATTTACGAGAGCTACGGCTGGGGCGGCTGGCTGCAATGGGGCATGCTGCTGTTGGCCGGCATCCTGTCGCCGATCTTATGCGCGCAGGCGCTCGTCATCGGCCGCAATTTGCCGAGCTTCCTCGACCTGCTTGGCCCGCGCGAGGGACGGAAATGGTCGAAGCTCTCCGCCGTGCTCGGCCTGACCCTGGCGGTGACGGCGGTGATCGCGGCCGAGACCGCGCTCGGCTTCGTGTTCGACCCGCGCTACCGCGACTTCCCCTATGCCTCGCTGACGATGGCGGTGGTGCCGTTCGCGCTGTTGATGCTGAACCGCCCGCAGATCGGCGTTCGCCCGATCGCAGAAGCCGTGTTCGCAGGGCTGCTGGCGCTGTCGGCCGTCTACGTGATCCTGAACGAAGGCCGCGACAATTGGCAGGCGATGTGGACCTGCGCGATCTATCTCCTGTTCGCGCTCACGCTGTGGCGGGCGCGGGCCGAGCAAAGCCAAGGATGAGCAGGCCGATCGCCAGGCCCGACAGCACGATGTTGTAGAGCACGATGCCGAGGCCGGCTGCGACCACGCCGAGCGTGAGCAGCACGATCGAAGGCCGCATCAGGTTCAGCGTCGCGATCACCAGCGCGACGATGCCGAACACCGAATTCTTGAACAGCGACGTCGACACCGAGCGCGCCTTGCAGATCATGGTCTGCAAGCCGGCATCGCATGCGAGCGACACTTGCGAGAACTCGACGGCGAGATAGCGCACATAGAGCGCCCAGCCGACGGTGACGAAACCGACGACGATGAGAAACTGCACCTGATACGGCGTGAGGCGAAACGGCTTTTTTGTCATGGGGGCAATATGGTCGGGATGGCCGGAGGGAGCAACAGGGGCGGGGCATTTTTACACCAGGGGGCATCGCATTTGCAGCACCCCGAACGTATCGGAACCGTAGCCATACGGATTTGCGAGAGTTCAAACGTCGCCTAACGTCCGACCTGAAGCGTGGGCGTGATCGCAGATCCAGTCAGGAGCAGATCACATCCTTCAAGAACGCGACTGCGAGGATGCGAGCGAGGTTGGCAATGGTTGAAGCGTTGCAGGTCAATTTTGCGCTTTGGGGCATGATCATTTGCGCGGCTATCAAGATCAGCCAACTGGCGGCTGTTCTTTGAACGGCGCAGTCTCAGGGAGACGCGCCGCCGATTCAATCGGAAGTCCTGACAGTCCTACCGTCTGAAGAACGACGATATCGTCGAGCTCGCCGACGCCGTCTCCGGCTTGGCGGCGGCCGCTGCTGGCTGTGGCGCTGGCGCAGGTGCGGGCTCCTCACGCTTTGACGAGCGCTTGGATGAGTAGCTGCGGCGGTGCTTGTCAGGCTTGGCGGCGGGCGCGGGCGCCGGCGGGGCGGTCTCGGCTTGCGGCACTGAGTCCTGGCTCTTCTCTTGGCTCTTCTCCGAGCTCTTGTCCTGGTTCTTGTCTGAACCCTTGTCCTGGTTCTTGTCCTGGCCCTTCTCCGAGCTGCCGCGCATCGACAAGCGCTGGCCGTCGAACACGGTCGTCTCGCAGTGGCGGGCGTTCTCGGCAAGGCCTGCGCAGAGCTTTGCGGCGGCGGCGGCGTTGATCAGGGGGCCGGCACCCAGACGAAGCTGCATCCCGAGGCCGTTATTGCCTTCCTTGATCATGATGATCGGCCGAAGTGCTGCGACCTCCGGATTGGACTTGCTCAGGCCGCGCCAGAGTGCGCGCAGGCCGTCGACTGAGTTCGCACCGCCGAGATCGATGGCAAAGCGCGTCTGCTGGACTGCGATTGCGGGCGACTCGGCTTCGGTTGCCTCGGGCGGTTTGACTGGGGCCGCGGCGATTTCGGTGGGAGCGGGCGCCGCTTCGGGTTTCTTCTCTGAGGTGTCCGGCTGAATCAGTTTCGAGGCCGCCGGATCAGGCGGCGCCATGATCGACTTCGATGGCACCAGCGGGAGGATCGGAAGTGCCGACGTCGTCAGCGGCGACTGCGGAACGAGCGAAGCGGCGGCCGCGGTCTGCGGCGGCGGGCCCGGCAGATCCTTTGCAGCCTCTTTCGAACTGTCCTTTGAAGTTTCCTTCGATGTTTCCTTCGACGGCTCTTTGGGCTCCTTGCCGGCGCCTGCGCGCGGCTTGTCGACCAGCGAGGCCGCGGTCGAGGCGACTGGTGCGACATCCGGAGCCGGGGTCGAGGGCTGCGCGGCGGCGACGGGCGAGTCCTGCGGCTTCGATGCGGGGGGCTGCGGCGATGTCGCGCTCTGCTTGGCGATGGCGCCGGTGACGGAATCGAGCCCCTGCTCGAGCACCGTGACGCGCGAATAGAGCCGGTCGCGATCGGTGTTCAGCGTCTCGATGGCGGAGGCGAGGCGACGCGCTTCGAGCTGGCTTTCCTTGGTCAGCACCTGGAGACGGTCGGACTGGTGGGCGAGATCGGCGGAGGCGACCTGGTCGCGGCGCCAGCCGAGCTGGGCCTGGTTGGCCAAAACGGCGATCACGACGGCGCCGACAGCGGTCGCGCCCCATGAGCCCAGCCGCCACATCATACGGCGATCGAACGTGCTTTCTTCAGCCAAGAGTCCGGAGAACAGCCCGCCGGTCTCCTTGTCGCCGAAGGCATCCGCCAGTGGGTCGGAATCCTTTGCCATGAACGTTTAGTGCCCAGCCCCGCCTGGCTTCCCCGAATCAATCAGGGAACATTAACAGGAAAACCCCCTCGCACTTGAATTCCGGGTGTTTGCGGGGGTAGCAAGGCGGCAAGCTCTCGTCGCCCATCGTGTGATGATTGATTCGGCCGTATTTGACAGGATTGCGATGACCGTCCGCTCAAGCCTCACGATCGTGCTCGCCGCCGGCGAAGGCACGCGCATGCGATCCAGCCTGCCGAAGGTGCTGCATCCCGTAGCTTCCCAGACGCTGCTTGCCCATGTGCTCGGTGCCGCACCGCGCGGAACCGGCACTGCGCTTGCGGTCGTGATCGGCCCCGATCACCACGCGGTCGCGGACGAGGCGAAGCGGATCCGGTCCGATGCGCTCATCTTCGTGCAGGCCGAGCGGCTCGGCACCGCGCACGCGGTCCTGGCGGCGCGGGAGGCGATTGCGCGCGGCGTGGATGATGTTCTGATCGCGTTCGGCGATACGCCGCTGATCTCGGCCGAGACTTTTGCGCGGCTCCGCGCGCCGCTCGCGAAAGGTGCCGCGATTGCCGCGCTCGGCTTTCGCGCAGCGGACCCGACCGGGTATGGCCGCTTCATCGTCGAGGGCGACCGCCTGGTCGCGATCCGTGAGCACGCCGACGCCAGCGCGGACGAGCGCAAGATCGATCTGTGCAATGCCGGCGTGATGGCGATCGACGGCCGCCGCGCGCTCGCGATCCTCGACAAAATAGGCAATGCGAATTCCAAGGGCGAGTATTACCTGACCGATGCGGTCGGCGTCGCCTGCGACAATGGATGGGAGTCCGTGGTGATCGAAACCAGCGAGGACGAAGTGCGCGGCATCAACACCAAGGCCCAGCTTGCAGAAGCGGAAAGCGTGATGCAAGCGCGGTTGCGCAAGGCTGCGATGGAGGCCGGCGTCACGCTGATCGGCCCCGAAACCGTCTATCTCTCAGTCGATACCGTGTTCGGCAAGGACGTCACCATCGAGCCCTTCGTGGTGATCGGGCCGGGCGTTTCGATCGCCGACGGCACCGTGATCCATTCCTTCTCGCATATCGTGCAGACTACGCTCGGCAAGAACGTCTCGATCGGGCCTTATGCGCGGCTGCGCCCCGGCACCTCGCTCGGCGATGGCGCGCGGATCGGCAATTTCGTGGAGACCAAGGCCGCGACGCTGGAGGCCGGCGTCAAGGTCAACCATCTCTCCTACATTGGCGACGCCACCATCGGCGCCAACTCCAACATCGGCGCCGGCACCATCACCTGCAACTACGACGGCTTCAAGAAGCACAAGACGGTGATCGGGCAGGGCGCCTTCGTCGGTACCAACTCCTCGCTGGTCGCGCCGGTGAAGATCGGCAATGGCGCCTATATCGGCTCAGGCTCGGTGATCACGCGCGATGTGCCCGATGACGCCATGGCGCTGGAGCGCAGCCCGCAGACCATCCGCGAAGGTGGTGCTGCGCGTTACCGCGAGCTGAAGACAGAGGGCAAGAAAGTGGACAAGAAGCCCGAGAAGTGAGCGGCGTTACTCGTCGGCGAATTCTGAGAAGACCGCGCGCGTCAGGCGCCAGCCGCGCGGGTTTGCACGCTTCGCCGGCTTGCCCTCGGCATGCTTCGTGAAGACCAAGACGGGCTTGCCTTCCTTGCTGCGGTGGGGCGGCGGCCAATGCGCGAGGTGCGTGCCCGTGGTCTCGCTGGCGAGCAGATACGTGGGTGACTGACCTTTGCGGTCGGACGTGGCTTTCATGGCCGTGATCTCCCGTAGGGGAATCGTTGGCCAAACTTGTTGACAACAAGTTAATTCGCGCGGTTAAAGCCGGCCACATCGACGCAGGCGAAGGCATGCCGTCATCTGACGCTGTCGCAATCCGTCATAATTATTGAGTAACTGGTTCCTTAGGAACTTCGCTAGAAACCGAGCGCGTCGTTTAGGCGATTTTTCGACGATTTGGGGGATATTGATCCGCATGTGCGGGATTGTCGGCATTCTCGGGCGCGAGCCGGTTGCAGAGCAATTGGTGGATTCGCTCAAACGTCTCGAATATCGCGGCTACGATTCCGCGGGCGTCGCCACGCTTGAAGGCAAGCATCTGGAGCGCCGCCGCGCCGAGGGCAAGCTGAAGAATCTGGAGAAGCGGCTGGAAGCCGAGCCGCTGAAGGGCACCACCGGCATCGGTCACACCCGCTGGGCCACCCACGGCAAGCCGACCGTCAACAATGCCCATCCGCATGCGACCGAGCGCGTCGCGGTCGTCCACAACGGCATCATCGAGAATTTCCGCGAGCTGCGCGAGGAGCTCGAGAAGAAGGGCACGGTGTTCCACACCGAGACCGACACCGAGATCGTGCTGCATCTCGTCGACGATCTGTTGACGCGCGGCAACAAGCCGGTGGAAGCCGTGAAGCTGACCCTGGCGCGCTTGCGCGGCGCCTTCGCACTCGGCTTCATCTTCGCTGGCGACGACGATCTGTTGATCGGCGCCCGCAACGGTCCGCCGCTTGCGATCGGCTATGGCGACGGCGAGATGTATCTCGGCTCGGATGCCATCGCGCTGGGGCCGTTCACCGACACGATCAGCTATCTCGAAGACGGCGACTGGGTCGTGCTGACACACAAGAGTGCTGCGATCTTCGACAAGGACGGCCACGCCGTCCAGCGCGACAAGATCAAGCACGCCGCCTCGACCTCGCTGGTCGACAAGGCGAACTACCGCCACTTCATGGCGAAGGAGATCCACGAGCAGCCGGAAGTGGTCGGCCACACGCTGGCGCGCTATGTCGACATGGCGACCGAGCGCGTCTCGCTGCCGGTCAAGTTGCCGTTCGACTTCAAGGACATCCAGCGCATCAGCATCACGGCCTGCGGCACCGCAAGCTACGCCGGCATCGTTGCAAAATACTGGTTCGAGCGGTTTGCGCGCGTGCCGGTCGAGGTCGATGTCGCCTCCGAATTCCGCTACCGCGAAGCGCCGTTGCGCAAGGGCGATCTCGCCATCTTCATCTCGCAATCGGGCGAGACCGCCGACACACTGGCTGCGCTGCGCTACGCGAAGGCCGAGGGCGCGCACACGATTGCCGTCGTCAACGTCCCGACCTCGACCATCGCGCGCGAGAGCGAGACCGTGCTGCAGACGCTGGCCGGCCCCGAGATCGGCGTCGCCTCGACCAAGGCCTTCACCTGCCAGCTCATGGTGCTGGCGAACCTCGCCATTGCGGCCGGCAAGGCCCGCGGCGAATTGTCCGCCGAGGACGAGACCAAGCTCGTCCATGGCCTCGTCGAGATCCCGCGCCTGATGTCGGATGCGCTCACGGCCGAGATCCAGATCGAGAAGCTCGCGCATAGAATCGCAAAATCCCGCGACGTGCTCTATCTCGGCCGTGGCACCAGCTACCCGCTGGCGCTCGAAGGCGCGCTGAAGCTGAAGGAAATCTCCTACATCCACGCCGAGGGCTATGCCGCCGGCGAGCTCAAGCACGGCCCGATCGCGCTGATCGACGAGACCATGCCGGTCGTCGTGATCGCGCCCTACGACCGCGTGTTCGAGAAGACCGTCTCCAACATGCAGGAGGTCGCCGCCCGCGGCGGCAACATCATCCTGATGACCGACGCCAAGGGCGCGGCGGAGGCGACGGTGGATTCGCTCGTCACCATCGTCATGCCTGACATGGCCGCGGCCTTTACGCCGATGGTCTATGCGGTCCCCGTGCAGCTGCTCGCCTACCATACGGCAGTGGTGATGGGCACCGACGTGGACCAGCCGCGCAATCTCGCGAAATCCGTGACGGTGGAATAGGCAGAACGGACCAGGCCGCGCTCTTCCAAAACCTGCTAGAAGCCCCTAGCTTGAACGAAGCGACCGACCTGGAACCAGAATGACCACCCGCGACGACGTGCCTGCGCCTCTCGATCCCGCCCCGGAGCCGCATACCGGCCTGATGGGCCGTTTCCGCAATTATTTCCTGACCGGGCTGGTCGTCACCGGTCCGATTGCGATCACGCTGTATCTGGTCTGGTGGTTCGTCACCTGGGTCGACGGCGTGGTGCGCCCGTTTGTTCCGCTCGCATATCGACCCGAAACCTATCTGCCGTACGTCGTCCCGGGCTGGGGACTGGTTGTCGCATTCTTCACGCTGACGCTGGTCGGCTTCCTCGCAGCGAACCTGATTGGCCGCACGCTGGTCGATGTCGGCGAGACCTTCCTCGGCCGGATTCCGGCGGTGCGGGCGATCTATCGCGGCCTCAAGCAGGTGTTCGAGACGTTGTTCTCGGGCAAGGGCTCGAGCTTCCGCAAGGTCGGCCTCGTCGAGTTTCCGTCGCCCGGCATGTGGTCAATCGTGCTGATCTCGCAATCCCCGAACGAGGACGTCTCGCGCAGCCTGCCGGGGCAGGAAGAACATGTCTCGGTGTTTCTGCCGTGCTCGCCGAACCCGACCACCGGATTCTTCTTCTACGTGCCCAAGAGCAAGATCATCGAGGTCGACATGAGCACCGAGGATGCGGCGACGCTGATCATGTCGGCCGGCGTGGTGCAGCCGGGCTCGGCGCCGGATCCGAAGAAGGCGGCCGCGCTCGCCGGCATGGCGAACGCCGCGCGCATTGCCAGCGCCTCCACGCTCCAGCCCGAGCCTGCAAAGGCAGAGTAGGGCTATCCCGCAGCGGGATGGCCTGGGATCACGCAAGTGTTCGCATCCTCTGCTAATGTTCCGGTCGAACTGAGCGCCAATGCTCGGAGTTCGAACTGGAGTGCCCCGATGTCCAACTCGATGTCGAAAACCATTGCGATCCTCGCGCCCGGCGCCATGGGCAGCGCGGTGGCCCGCCGCCTCAGCGAAAACGGCGCACGCGTGCTGACGTCCTTGAAAGGGCGCAGCGAGGCGACGCTGAAACGGGCGGCGGATGCCGGCATGGTCGGCGCCGAGGACGAGGCGATCGCGGACGCCGACATCATCCTCTCGATAGTGCCGCCGGGCGAGGCGGTGGCGCTGGCCGAGCGGCTCGCCGCATTGATCGTGAAACGTAACAAGAAGCCGGTCGTGGTCGACTGCAACGCCGTCAATGTCGACACGGTGAAGCGGATCGAGGAGATCATAGGCTCGGCGCAGGCGCCTTTCGTCGATGGCGGCATCATCGGCTTTCCTCCGCAGCCGGGCGGCAAGAGCCCGGCGTTCTACATGTCAGGCGAACATGCCGGGGATGTCGCGGTGCTCAGGGAATTCGGGCTCGACCTGCGCATTGTCGAAGGCCCGGTGGGTGCGGCCTCCGCGCTCAAGATGTCCTACGCCGGCATCGTCAGGGGCTCGCCGGGATCGGCTCCGCCATGGTGGTCGCCGCGACGAAGGCGGGGGCCGCGGACGCGCTGCGCGACGAGCTCGCGCTCAGCCAGCCCGCGATCCTAGCGCGGCTCGAGGTCGCGCTGCCCGACATGATCCCGAAGGCCTATCGCTGGGTCGCTGAGATGCAGGAGATTGCCGGCTTCCTCGGGCCGGATCATCCGGCAAGCCAGATCTACCAGGGTTTTGCCAGATGGTTCGAGCATCTGGCCGGGGACGCAAAGGGCGAGGCGGTCGATGCGGAGCTGATGAAGGCGTTTGCCGCCAATATCGGGAAGAAGAAAGCCTAAATTGGCATTTCGCTACGCTCGCAATGACAAGGAGGCGGCGTTATCCCGCCCCGATCAGCGGGATCGCCTCGTCCCGCTCGTAGAGATACAGCAGGCAGCGCAGCGCTTCGCCGCGCTCGCCTTTCAGCTTCGGATCGTCCTTCATGATGCGCAGCGCCTCGTCTCTAGCCTGCGTGATGAGCTGGCCGTGGACCTCCGGGCGCGCGATGCGGTAGCCGGGCAGGCCGCTCTGGCGGACGCCGAGCACATCGCCTTCGCCGCGCAATTTCAGATCCTCTTCAGCGATACGAAACCCGTCGGTGGTCTCGCGGATCACTTTCAGCCGCGCCTTCGACATTTCGCCGAGCGGTTCGCTGTAGAGCAAAATGCAGGTCGAAGCCTCCGAGCCGCGCCCGATGCGGCCGCGCAGCTGGTGCAGCTGGGCGAGGCCGAAGCGTTCGGCATTCTCGATCACCATGATGGTGGCGGCCGGCACGTCGACGCCGACCTCGACCACGGTGGTTGCGACCAGAAGCCCGATCTCGTGCGCGGCGAACTGGCCCATCGCGCGGTCTTTTTCCGTGCCCTTCATCTGTCCATGGACGAGGCCGACGCGATCTCCAAAACGCTTCTGCAGGCTCTCGAAGCGCTTGGTCGCGTTGGTGAGATGCTCGGTCCCCTCCGCCTCGGATTCCTCGACCAATGGGCAGATCCAGTACACCAGCTTGCCGGACTCGAGCGCGCGGCCGACGCCGTCCATGACCTCGCCGAGCCGGCTCATGGCGACGGCGCGGGTGTCGATCGGCTGGCGGCCGGCGGGCTTTTCACGCAACTCGCTGATGTCCATGTCGCCAAAATAAGTCAGCACCAGGGTGCGCGGGATCGGGGTTGCGCTCAGCACGAGAACATCGACCGCTTCGCCCTTCGAGGTCAGCGCCAGGCGCTCGCGCACGCCGAAGCGGTGCTGCTCGTCGACGATGGCGAGCGCCAGATCGTGGAAGATCACGTCGTCCTGGATCAGCGCATGGGTGCCGACGAGGAGATCGATCTCGCCCTCGGCGAGCTCAGTGATGATCTCGCGCCGCTCCTTGCCCTTCTCGCGGCCGGTGAGGATCGCGACCCGCATGCCGGCGCGCTCGGCGAGCGGGGCGATCGTCTTGATGTGCTGGCGTGCCAGAATTTCGGTCGGGGCCATCAGGGCGGCCTGCTTGCCGACCTCGGCGACAGCGGCGGCCGCCAGCAGCGCGACCACGGTCTTGCCGGAGCCGACGTCGCCCTGGAGCAGGCGCAGCATGCGCACCGGCTGCTGCAGATCGTTCGCGATCGCCGCGGCTGCGTCGCGTTGGGAGGACGTGAGCGCATAGGGCAAGGCGTCGATGATCTTGTTGCGCAAATGTCCGTCACCGGCATTGCGCACCCCGGCCGGGCGGCGCAGCTGCGCGCGGATCAAGGCGAGCGCCAGCTGGCCGGCAAGCAGCTCGTCGAAGGCGAGGCGGGACCAGAACGGCTGGTCCGGCAGAATGTCCGTCAGCTCGACCGGCTGGTGCACGCGATTGAGCGCTTCCGCGATCGGCGGGAAATTGCAGCGGCGCAGCACCTCCGGGCTGATCCATTCGGGCAGGGCCGGCAGCTTCTGCAGCGCCTGCGCGATCGCGCGGCGGAGCGAGCCGAGCGCGAGGCCCTCGGTGAGCGGATAGACGGGGTCGATGCCCGAGAGCTTTGAGAACGCCTCCTCGTCGAGCACGCGGTCGGGATGAACGATCTGCGGCATGCCGTCGTACATCTGCAGCGTGCCGGAGACGAAGCGCTTCTCGCCGACAGGCAGCAGCTTCTCGACATGGCCGGGCTTGGCGCGGAAGAAGGTCAGCACGACGTCGCCGGTGTCGTCGCTGGCATAGACCAGATACGGCGCGCGGGGGTTGCGCGGTGGGGGCGGGCGGTGGCGGTCGACGGTGACCTCCAGCGTCACCATGGTTCCCTGGACCGCGTCGCGGATCTTTGGCCGCGCCCGGCGGTCGATAACCTGGCTCGGCAGATGCAGCAGCAAATCGACCAGCCGCGGCGGCTCGTTGCGGCTGAGCAGATATTGCAGCAGCTTGTCCTGCTTCGGACCGACGCCGGGCAGGCTGGTCACGGGAGCAAACAGCGGATTGAGCAGGCTGGGGCGCATGAGAGCGAATCTAGGATCGTTTCGGCTCGTCGTGCCCGGCTTTATGCCGGGCATCCACGGCTTTTTTCGCAGCCCTTCGCGGGCGTCAAGCCATGCCAAATCGAGGGCTGACACGGCAGGTTCGAGTGGCTATATCACCCCGGCCCGGCACGTCCGGGCTTTCTGCGTTTGACTGGATTGAGACATGACGGGAACGACACGATCGAGCAACGGGCTGGACCACCGCCGCAAGCGGTTGCTGTTCCGCTGCTGGCACCGCGGCACGCGCGAGATGGACCTGATCCTCGGCCGCTTTGCGGATGCCGAGATCGCCAATCTCTCCGACGCCGAGCTGATCGAGCTGGAGACCCTGCTCGAGGAGTCCGATCCCGACCTCTACGCCGCCATCACCGGTGACAAGGTGCTGCCAGCCGATGTCACCGGCGCGTTGTTTGCCCGGATCAAGGCCTATCCGATCGCGGACCGCGATTTATGAAACCGGGAATGAAATCTCCGGCCGAGCTGCTGACGCCCGGCCGCGCGCTGACGCTTGCCAATGTCGCCGAGGGCGCCGAGGGCCTCGTCGTCTCCGATCTCGCGCGCGCTATCGCGGCGCGGCCGAAGAAACCGGCCGTCAGCCTTGCCGTGGTCTGCCGCGACGGTGCCCGGATGCAGCAGCTCGAACGCGCGCTGCAATTCTTCGCGCCCGATCTGCCGGTGCTTCAGTTTCCGGCCTGGGACTGCCAGCCCTATGACCGTGTCTCGCCGCATGGCGGAGTCCTGGCGCAGCGCCTGACCACGCTGGCGCGGCTGGCCCCGCTCACCGGCAGCGACAAGCCGCTGATCGTGCTGACCACGGTGAACGCAATCGTGCAGCGCGTGCCCGCGCGCGAGCTCGTCGCGGCGCAGGCGCTGTCGGTTGCGCCGGGCAATGTCGTGCCGATGGACACCATCGTCGCCTGGCTCGAGCACAACGGCTACAATCGTTCCTCGACAGTGCGCGAGCCCGGCGAATATGCCGTGCGCGGCGGTATTCTCGACCTGTTTCCGGCCGGTCTCGAGCAGCCCGTCCGGTTCGACTTCTTCGGCGACAGCCTGGAATCGATCCGCACCTTCGACGCCGAGACCCAGCGCACGCTGCTCGACATGCGCGCACTCGACCTCGTCCCGATCTCGGAATTCCAGCTCGTCACCGACACCATCCGCCGCTTCCGCATGGGCTATGTCGCCGAGTTCGGCGCGCCCGAGCGTGACGACGCGCTGTACGAGGCCGTCAGCGAAGGCCGCCGCCATCCCGGCATGGAACACTGGCTGCCGCTGTTCCAGGACCGGATGGATACACTGTTCGACTATCTGCAGGGCGCGGCCGTCGCGATCGAGCCGCAGGCCGAAGACGCCGTCCGCGAGCGCTTCAAGCAGATCCAAGACTATTACGAGGCCCGCCGCGATGCGATGGAGCATCCGGGCGGCGGCGCGATCTACAAGCCGCTGCCGCCTGATCGGCTCTATCTGACCGAGGACGAATGGGGCAAGCGTCTCGGCGACATCCCGTTGGCGCGATTGACGCAGTTCTCCGTGCCGGCCGACGGCACTGGCGTCGTCGATGCCGGTGCCCGCAAGGGCCGCGACTTCGCGCCCGAGCGTAACGATGCTACCGTCAACGTGTTCGAGTCCGTCGTCGCGCATGTCATGGGCCTGCAGGCGAACCGCAAGAAGGTCGTGATCGCGCTCTGGAGCGAAGGCTCGCGCGACCGCATGACCTCGATGCTGCGCGACCACAAGCTGAGCCACACCACCAGCGTCAACGCCTGGCGGACGGTACAGGCGACGCCGCGCAACGAGACCATGCTCGCCGTGCTCGGCTTAGAGGCCGGTTTCGAGACCGACGAGATCGCGCTGATCAGCGAGCAGGACATCCTCGGTGACCGCCTGGTGCGCCCGCGCAAGGCAAGCCGCAAGCTCGACAATTTCATATCGGAGATCACGAGCCTCACCGCGGGCGACATCGTCGTCCACGCCGATCACGGCATCGGCCGTTTCGTCGGCCTGCAGACACTCGACGTCGCCGGCGCGCCGCATGATTGTCTCGAGCTGCATTATGCCGCCGAGGCGAAACTGTTCCTGCCGGTCGAGAACATCGAGTTGTTGTCGCGCTACGGCTCCGACCAGACCACGGTCGAGCTCGATCGTCTCGGCGGTTCCGGCTGGCAGACCCGCAAGGCCAAGCTCAAGAACCGCATCCGCGAGATCGCGGGCGAGCTGATCAAGATCGCCGCTGCGCGCCATTTGCACGAGGCACCCAAGCTGCCAGTACAGCAAGGCATCTATGACGAGTTCTGCGCACGCTTCCCCTACGATGAGACCGAGGACCAGTTAGGGGCGATCGAATCCACCCTGAAGGACCTCGAGCTCGGCCGTCCGATGGACCGCCTGATCTGCGGCGACGTCGGCTTCGGCAAGACCGAGGTGGCGCTTCGCGCGGCGTTTGCCGTTGCGCTCGAAGGCAAGCAGGTTGCGGTCGTGGTGCCGACCACGCTGCTCGCCCGCCAGCATCACAGGACCTTCACCGAGCGCTTCAAGGGCTTTCCGGTGAACGTGGCGCAGGCCTCGCGCCTGGTCCCGACCAAAGAGCTCAACCTGGTCAAGAAGGGTATTGCCGACGGTTCGGTCGATATCGTCGTCGGCACCCACGCGCTGCTCGGCAAGGCCATCAAGTTCCGCGATTTGGGCCTCGTGATCGTCGACGAGGAGCAGCACTTTGGCGTCACCCACAAGGAGCGGCTGAAGGCATTGCGCTCTGAGGTGCATGTGCTGACGCTGTCGGCAACGCCGATCCCGCGCACGCTGCAACTGGCGCTGACCGGCGTCCGCGAGCTGTCGATCATTGCTTCCCCTCCGGTCGACCGTCTCGCGGTCCGCACTTTCGTGGCCCCGCATGATCCGCTGATGATCCGCGAGGCGCTGCTGCGCGAGCGTTATCGCGGCGGTCAGGCGTTCTACGTGGTGCCGCGCATCGACGACCTCGCCGAGGTCAAGGACTTCCTCGTCAAGAACGTGCCGGAGATGAAGGTTGCGGTCGCGCACGGGCAGATGCCGCCTGCGGTGATTGAGGACATCATGACCGCGTTCTACGACGGCAAGTTCGACGTCCTGCTGTCGACCACCATCGTGGAATCCGGCCTCGACATTCCCAATGCTAACACGCTGATCGTGCACCGCGCCGACATGTTCGGTCTCGCCCAGCTCTATCAGCTCCGCGGCCGCGTCGGCCGTTCCAAGCTGCGGGCCTATGCGCTGTTCACACTGCCGGCGCAGCAGAAGATCACGGCGCAAGCCGAGCGCCGGCTCACCGTGCTGCAATCGCTGGAGACGCTGGGCGCCGGCTTCCAGCTCGCCTCGCACGACCTCGACATCCGCGGTGCCGGTAACCTCTTGGGCGAGGAGCAGTCCGGCCACATCAAGGAGGTCGGATTCGAGCTCTACCAGTCGATGCTGGAGGAGGCGATCGTCAACCTCAAGGCCGGTGTCTCCGAGCCGGCCGCCGACCGCTGGTCGCCGACCATCACCATCGGCATGCCCGTGCTCATTCCGGAAGATTACGTCGGCGACCTCTCGGTGCGGCTGTCGCTCTACCGGCGCCTGGCCGATCTCGACAGCGAGGAGGAGATCGAGAATTTTGGCGCCGAGATGCGCGACCGCTTCGGCGTGCTGCCGGACGAGGTGCGTTATCTCTTCAAGGTCGCCGCGATCAAGGCATTCTGCCGCCAGGCCAATGTCGGGAAGATCGATGCCGGTCCGAAGGGCGCCGTCATCGCCTTCCGCGACAATTCGTTCGCACATCCCGACCGCCTGGTCACGTTCATCCGCAGCCACGGCCAAGCCGCCAAGGTGCGGCCCGACATGAAGGTGGTGTTCCTGCAGGATTGGGAGACGCCGGAGGAGCGTCTCGCCGGCACCACCGAGATCATGCGGCAGCTTGCGCAGCTCGCGCAGAAAAAGAAGGCGGCGTAGGCGAGGTTGTGATTACGACGCTGCCCTTGACGCGTCCGCCGACAGCCGCCCGAGCAGCGACCTTGCCGTATCCGACGGCGACAGCGAATCCACGCTGACCACGGGATCGCTGCGCATCTCGTGCTTGCCGTTCGAGGTGTGCTTCATCACCGCCGAGAGGCGGCGGGCGATCATATGTGCCGTGCGGAAGTCGGTCTCGGCGAACACCACGATCACCGAGCCGTCCTTCTGTGCTGTGCCGAAATCCATCTGGCGCATCAGGCGGCTGAGGATACGTGCGGCATCCAGCTGCGCGCGGGGATTGCCGGGATCGAAGGCGAAGCGCGCCACCGACAGGCCGCCGCCGCGCGCGAGCGTCTGCTCGACCGCTTTGGAAAAATCGCGGGCAAAGGCTTCGACCGTCAACAGGCCGCTGCGCGGATCGAGCCAGCCGCCGGCGTCAATCGAGCGCAGCGTTCGGCTCAGTTGCGCTTCCATCGCGTGCTGGCGGATCAGCGGCAGCGCGTTGGCCGCGACCTTGGCGGGCTCGCCTGCGATCAGCTCGAGATTGGGCAGGTCGTAGCTCTGGGTGAGCTGGTGCGCGGTGACGACCACGGGCAGGTTGCGGAAGCGCGTATCCTCCGCGAGCACCGTGAGGAAGGCATCGGTGACGCGCGGCGTGAAGCCGTCCGTGAGCACGACGCCATCGATGTCTCGGGTGTTGAGATGTTTTGCCGCGGCCTCGATCGAAAGTGCGCCGACCACACCCGTCCGTTCGCCGAATGCGACGGAGAGCGCGGGATAAGCCGCGCCGCGGCCGATCAAGAGCACGATGGCGTCGCGCACCGGATCGGTCTCCGGCACCGCGACCTTCGCCTCCGGCAGCCGGCGCAGCACGGTGGCGTGTAGCGTGCGGATGCGGATCGCGGCGCGCAAGCGCGCGATCAGGCGTTCGGCAGCGTTGCCGCGCGTGGCGAAGGGCAGGGCGTTGTGGGGCAGCGAAGTCTGCGCATCCAGCGCGACCAGCGGGAGATAAAGCGCCTGATCGGCGATCTTCTTCGCGAGCAATGCCATATGCGGCTCGTGCCCACCAGGCATGGCGGCGAGGACCGCGGCCGGCTGAACCTGCTCGACGGCGCGCGCGGCGCTCGCCCAATCGCTGTCGACGACCGGAAAGAGACGGGCCTCGTCCAGCGCCGCAATGAAGGCGGGGCGCTCGGCATTGGACACAAACAGGATCGGGCCCGCCTGGGACATGGGATACTCTGATCACGCAATCGATGCTGCGCAATCTAGTCCGGCGGCCTTAATGCAGCGTCAATGTTTCGGGCAAAACTGCGCCTAGATCGGCCCGGAGCGGTCGCGAAAAGCCTCGACCATCAGGGGGTTAAGGCCAAGCTCGCTAAGCGCCTCCCGGGCGCGGGCATTGTCCTGGGCCCGGCCGGCCAGCCGATGGCCCGAGAGGCGGTCGGGCAGGGCCGTCAGCAGCGCGCCCTGGCCGAGCCGGCGCGCCCATTCCTGGAGGTCGTTGGAGAGGAAGCGATAGCCACCGACCGCCATGATGCCAGAGGGCGGTGCGGTGATGCAGATCGCGCCGCTGGCGCGGTCGATCCGCGCGGCAAAGCCGGTGTCGACGTAGTCGCGCGGCGGCTGCGCCGTCAGCGTCTCGCCGACCGGCTGCGGGGGCGCGTAGGCCGCGATCGGCACCATCGGGCCGCGCAGGCCGAGCGTGCCCTTTGGGGTCAGCAGAATATCGCCCGCGATCGAGGAGCCGGATTGCTCGCGCGGGGCGCCGTGCGGTCCCGGCATCACCGCCACCGGCATGCCGTTGTCGCCGCGCCGGGCGCCGAACAGTCCGGCTTCGCCGAACAGATAGACGTCCGTGAGCGACGCATGTGGCGCGATCCAGGCTTCGCTTGCGGCTACCTGCTCCGGCGCGCGCCAGAGCCCGATGACGTTGCGCAAGGTCGGCATCCGTGCCGCGAGGTTGGAATCGCCAAGCCGCAGCGCGAGCTGGGCCGGCGCGATCAGCACGTCGCATGCGTGCTCGTTGATCTGCTGCTCCAGCACCTCGCTCTCGAACGGATGATGCAACGCCAGCGTGCCGCCGCAAAGCAGCCACACCGCGAGCGAGGAGGCGAGGCCCGCGAACGACATCGGCGTGAACGCCGCCATCACGGTCGCGCCCTGCTGGATGTCGGCTTCCAGCGACATCGCAAGCCCGCCCGCGATCAGGCTGAAATGCGGCCGCGGCACCGGGCGGAAGCCCTCGGCCGTGACATCGAAGGAGATCATCGCCGCCTTGCGGCCGTCCTGGATCACCGTGCGCGTGGTGCCGGGCGGGCGCGCGAGCACCTCGTCGAGCGAGGCCATGCCCTCGGGCAGATCAGCCCCGAAGCCGAAGACGTGGCGGATCGAGAAGGCTTCGGCGGCGGCGTGCATCGCGAGGTCGGAATAGCTGACGCCGTCGACCTTGCTCATGGTGACGATGGCGCGCGCCGCGGTGCGGTTGAGCGCGGCTGCCAGTTCCGCCTGCCGCCACAGCAGCGGCAGCACGGCGACCACGAGGCCGGCGCGATGGGCGGCGAGCACCGTCAGCACGAACTCGACCGTGGAAGGCAGCTGGATCGCGATCACCGAATTGGCCGGCAGGCCCGATTCGACGAAATGCGCCGACAGCGCATCGATGGCGGTGTCGGCTTCGGCGTAGGTCAGCCGCCGCGGCTGATGTCCGGTGATGCGGGATTTGTTGAGGGGATCGAGCAAAGCCGGCGCGTGCGGCTGCCGCATCAGCGTCCGCTGGAACAGCGTGTCGAGCGTCGGCGATACGGCTGGCTGGTTCACGGCGTCACTTCGCTGGACTGGCTTGAGACTCACCCTTCGACCACCAGGTCTCCGGCAGATAGCCTGATAACGCAGTGGTCGATGGTCGTTCTATCCGATTCCAGCGTGCGATCCATTGCTCGGATACGTTAAACAGGGGGATTGTGTAGCAGCCCGCGATCAAAGCGCGGTCGAGCGCCCGCACTGCCGCGACAAAATCCGTATGATCACGGGCCTCCAGCAGGGCCTTGATCATGGCATCGACCGCGGGATCCCTGGCGCCCATGTAGTTGCGGGTGCCCGGATTGTCCGCTGCAGCACTTCCCCAATAGAAATACTGCTCGTTGCCGGGCGACAGCGACTGGTCCCAGCGGTTCTGAATCATGTCGAACTCGTAAGACAGCCGGCGCTGGTCAAACTGCACTGGATCGACCGAACGCACGCTCGGCGCGATGCCGGCGCGCTTGAGGTCGCGCTGGAAGGCGAGTGCGATGCGCTCCTGGTCGCGGGTCGTCACCAGCATCTCGAAGGTGAAGGGTGCCTTGGTCGCGCGGTTGCGCAGCACGGTGCCGTCGAGATCGTAACCGGCGTCGGACAGGAGTTTTAGCGCGGCGCGCAGCGTCGTCCGGTCGCGCCCCGAGCCGTCGGTGACGGGAAGCCGATAGCTGCCATCCATGATGTCAGGCGGAATCTGTGCGGCAAAGGGCTTTAACAGCTCGCGCTCGCGCGCATCCGCGGGCCGGGCATAGGCCGACAGGTCGGAGCCTGCGAAGTAGCCGGCGACGCGCGAATAGAGCGAGAAGAAATAGTTGCGATTGACCAGCTCGAAATCGAACAGCAGCGTCAGCGCCTGGCGCACGCGGATGTCGGCGAAGATCGGACGGCGGGTGTTGAACACCAGGAATTCCGAAGGCTGCGGCACGCCGGGCTTGACGGTGTCACGGATCACGTCGCCGTTCCTGGCGGCCGGAAAATCGTAGCCCTCGTGCCAGCGCAACGGCTCGTTCTCGACGCGGAAATCATAGAGGCCGCGCTTGAAGGCTTCGAACTGGCCGTTGGCCTCGCGAAAATAGTCGAGCCGGATCTCGTCGAAATTGAAGAGCCCGCGATTGATCGGGAGATCGCGGCCCCAATAATCGGGATTGCGCGAGAGCGTCACGCTGGCGCCGGGCCTGACCGCCGTGACGCGATACGGGCCCGAGGCAATCGGCCCGGTCAGCGTCGTCTCCTCGAAGGTCGCGACATCGATGGCGTGCTTCGGCAGGATCGGCATCAGGCCGAGGATCAGCGGCAGCTCGCGGTCGTTGGCGCCGGTGAGGTCGAAGCGGATTGTGAGGGGATCGGGTGCCGAGGCCTTGGCAATCTTGGTGTAATATTGCCGGAGATTGGGACGGCCATGGTCGCGCAGGAGCTCCCAGGAGAACAGCACGTCCTCGGCAAGCACCGGCTTGCCGTCGGAGAAGCGCGCGCGGGGATCGAGACGGAATGTGACGTAGCTTCGCCCGTCGTCGGTCTCGACGGTTTTGGCGAGCAGGCCGTAGAGCGTGAACGGCTCGTCCTGGCCGCGCGCCAGCAGGCTTTCGACGACGTAGTTCCGGATCGGCTGCACGGCCAGTCCCTTGACGATGAAGGGGTTGAGGCTGTCGAAGGTGCCGAGGATTCCCCAGGTCAGCCGGCCGCCCTTGGGGGCATCAGGGTTGGCGTAGGGCATGTGGGTGAAATCGGCCGGCAGCGCCGGCTTGCCGTGCATGGCGATTGCGTGGGCCTCCTCGGCCCCGGCGCCGCCGAACGCCGATAGCCCAATGGTGAGGACCAAAGCGAGGCTACAGAGTCGGACACCGGGGCCCTCGAGCAGGCGCTGGAACATGAACATTCGGACACGTTGATTCGAGGGCCGGCAGGGGCTGAATCCTATCACAGGGATTTCACTGAGCGCCCGTCGGGAAACAGCCAAAGATGCTTGTCGGCATTGATCTTTCCGTCGACCGCGTTAAGAAGGCACGCAATCGCGCACGAGCGCCGAGCCCGTCACGTATCCGCCTCAATTGACGGGGAGAGAGCCGCGCCCAAGGCGGCTTGTTTCGGCGCTTCGGAGCGGTTCGGGCACTTCCCGTTCAGAAAGGGTTTTCTGCAATGAATTTTCGTTATTTGGCCGCGTCCGTCCGGCCGCGCGGGCGAGTTCTCGCCTTGTTGACGGCGACGGCGTTGGTCGTCCCGTTTGCCGCCGAGGCTCAGACTCCGGCGCCGGCCCCGGGCGCACCCGCGCCGAAGGCAGCCCCGAAAGCCGCTCCTAAGGCTGCCCCTAAGGCGCCCGCTGCGACTCCCGCGCCGGCTCCCCAGGCGCAGCAGCCCCCGGCCCAGCCGGGCGCTCCGGCGGCGCAGGGCGGCCAGCCCGCGGATCAGCAGATCCAGCTGATCTACGCCCCCTGGACCAAGTTCTGCCTCAAGGGCCAGGACGCCAACGCCAAGCAGGTCTGCTTTACCGGCAAGGACGGTCGGATCGAATCGGGCCAGCCTGTCATCGCGGCCGTGATCATCGAGCCGGAAGGCGAGCCCAAGAAGATCCTGCGCGTGACGCTGCCGCTCGGCATGCAGCTCGTGCACGGCACCCGCGTCATCGTCGACAACAATCCGCCGCTGCAGAGCCCCTATGTGATCTGCTTCCAGAACGGCTGCATGTCGGACTACGAGGCGACGCCCGAACTCATCGCCAATATGAAGAAGGGCCAGAACCTCGTGGTGCAGGCGATCAACGCCAACGGTGCGCCACTGACCCTGCCGCTACCGCTCACGGGCGAATTCCAGAAGGCCTATGACGGTCCGCCGACCGATCCGAAGGTGTTCGAGGAAACCCAGAAGAAGCTCCAGGAAGAGCTTCAGAAGAAGGCTGACGAGCAGCGCAAGAAGCTCGAGCAGCAGGGTGGCGCACCCGGCGCGCCTCCGACGGCTCAGAAGTAATCGGGCTCTGATCCCGGACATGAAAAAGGCGCTCGGTTCGAGCGCCTTTTTTGCGGGCCGCTCGATGCGGGCGAAGCTCAGTTCAAAGAGGGATTGCGCGGGCGGTAGCCGCCATCCTTGTTCTTGATGAAGATCTCGGCGACCTGGGAATGCCGGATCGGCTCGCCGGATTCGTCGGGCAGCAGGTTCTGCTCGGACACGTAGGCGACGTACTCGGACTCCGCATTCTCCGCGAGCAGATGATAGAACGGCTGATCCTTGTGAGGCCGCACCTCCTCGGGGATCGACAGCCACCACTCCTCGGTGTTGTTGAACTCCGGATCGATGTCGAAAATCACCCCCCGGAACGAGAAGATCCGGTGGCGAACGACCTGACCGATCTGGAATTTGGCGGTCCGCGCTTTAATCATTCCCCGTCGATAGACCAGGATTGTGGCCGATGCTAGTGCCCTCATTTGGAATTAACGTCTACTTAAGGGGCAGATAAACCCCAAGTCTTTAGAAAACACTTTATCGATGGTCGATATCCTCAATCTGGCACTACCTTATTTCGGCCTGATCTTCGTCGGATTCGCGTGTGGCAAGGCCAAGTCACTACCGGAATCGGGCCTCGCCTGGATGAACTTCTTCCTGCTCTACGTGTCGCTGCCGGCAATGCTGTTTGCGATCATGTCGAAGACGCCGTTCGCGGAATTGAACAACCCGCCGTTCCCTTCGCCGTCGTGCTGAAGCAGATCGTGCTCAACCCGCTGATCTTTTCGGCTTGTTTTGGCGCAGCCATCGCCGCGCTTCATATCGGGCTGCCTGGATCGAATCCGCCTCCGTCGCCGTGCTGCTCGGGACGTTCGCATCCGTGGTCACGCTGACCAGCGTGATGTGGCTGCTCCAGACCGGCCGGCTGGCGTTTCCGTAAGCGGGCTATTATCGCCAGGTCGGCGTCAGCCCCTCGCGCATCGCAAAACGCCGGAGCGGACCGATGGCGCCAAGCAGGTGCATGCCGATGGCACGGACCGGCTGCAGTGGCAGGAAATCGTTGAGCAGCGAGCGATTGGCGATGTCGATCGCAAAGGTCCGGCTCAAAATGTCCGGACGCCGCGCCCGGTCGTAGTGCTTGAGCACGTCGGCCGCGCCGGGATCCCGGCCCGATGCGATCGCCTCGCCAGCCAGCCTCGCAATATCGGCGGCATCCCGCAGGCCGAGATTGAGGCCCTGGGCACCGATCGGCGGCAGCACATGGGCGGCTTCTCCGACCAGCGCGATGCGGTCGCGCGCGAAGGAATTTGGCCGTTCGATCGCCAGCGGAAAAAGGTTGCGGCCGGGCTCGACCGTCATGCGGCCGAGAATGGAATGCGACTGCTTCTCGATCGCTGCGGAAAGGTCTTCGTCGCTCAGGCCACGAATCCGTTCGGCCTCCGCGGGCGCCGAGACCCAGACGATGCTGGAGCGGTTGCCGGGTAGCGGCACGAACACGCAAGGGCCGTGTGGCGTGTGGAACTCGGTCGAGACGTTGCGGTGCGGGCGGGCATGGCTGACATTGAAGGTCAGCGCCGTCTGCATCAGCTCGCGCCGCGTCACGGCAATGCCGGCGGCCTCCCGGCACAGCGAGTGCCGGCCGTCGGCGCCGACCACGAGCCGCGCGGTCAGGAATTGTCCGGACGCCGTGCGGATTGCGACGTCATCGGCTTCGATGACGACGTTCTCGGCCTCGTCGTCGAAGCGGACAAGGTCGGGAAGCTCGGCCGCGCGCGCCTCGAGCGCCAGCATCAGCGAACGGTTGTCGATGTTGTAGCCGAACGCGTCGAGCGCGATCTCATGACAGGAGAACCGGACCTCGGGGCTACGGAACAACCGCCCGGTGTCGTCGACGAGGCGCATGACCTCGAGCGCCGCCGCCTTGTCCCTGCAGCGCGGCCAGACGTCGAGGTTTTCCAGCAGATCGACGGAGGCCCCCAACAGCGCGGTGGTGCGATTGTCGGCGTAGGGCAGGCGCCGTGCCAGCAGCGCGGTCCGCGCGCCGGCCCGTGCCAGTGCAATGCCTGCCGCAAGGCCTGCCGGTCCGCCGCCGATAACACTGACGTCGAAGAGTGTGGATGCGTCTGTCATGGAACGACATGTGACACGGCCTGCGGCAAATACAAGCCCACCTATTTTGCCTGATTTTATGACGAGTTGCGCGGCGCAATGCCGCGACAGCGGATGTGCAAACCGGTCCCATTCTGGTAGCAGGAGCCATGGAAACTCAGATCGACAGCCAAGAGGATTCCCTCAAGCCGAAACCCGCGATCCGGGTCGCGGCGTTTTCGGTGCACATCTTCACCGCCTTCGGCGCGGCGATCGCGCTCCTGGCGATGCTGGAGGCGGTGCGCGAGCACTGGGCGGCGATGTTCGGCTGGCTGGGCGTCGCCCTGATCATCGATGCCGTCGACGGACCGATCGCGCGCCGGCTCGACGTCAAGAAGGTACAGCCGAACTGGTCGGGCGACGTGCTCGATCTCATCGTCGACTTCGTCACCTACGTCTTCGTGCCGGCCTACGCGATCGTGGCGAGCGGCCTGTTGCTGCCGGTGGCGGCGCCGTTGCTCGGCATCGCCATCATCGTCACCAGCGCATTATATTTCGCCGATCTGCGCATGAAGGCGGATGACAATCATTTCCGCGGCTTCCCGGCGCTGTGGAATGCGGCGGCGTTCTATTTGTTCCTGCTGCACTGGCCACCGCTGTCATCGACGCTGCTGGTCGCGGCGCTGGTGGTGCTGACCTTCGTGCCATTCCACGTCCTGCATCCGGTTCGCGTCGTGCGGCTGCGCTGGCTGACGATGTCGCTGATTGCGATCTGGTCGCTGCTCGGGCTTTACGTGCTGGAGATGGATTTTCGCGTCGGCACCGGCGTGACGGTTGCGCTCTGCGCGATCGCGCTCTGGATCGTGTTCAGCGACGCGCTGATCCGCCTCGCAAGGTCGTTGGCATGATGCATTTGCTGACCAGCCCCGAGGCCTGGGCCGCGCTGCTCACTTTGACCTCGCTCGAGATCGTACTCGGCATCGACAACGTCATCTTCCTGTCGGTGATCGTTTCGCGCATCCCCGAGCCACAGGCCCGGCGCGCGCGCCAGATCGGGCTGGCGCTGGCGCTGGTCTTCCGCATCGTCCTGCTCAGCGTGCTGGTCTGGCTGATCGGCCTGACCGCGCCGGTGTTCTCGTTTGCGGGCTACGACTTCTCATGGCGCGACCTGATTCTGATCGGCGGCGGCCTGTTCCTGATCGCGAAGGCGACGCACGAGATCCACGCCGAGGTCGAGGCCGATGACGGCGAGGGGAAGAAGGACTCCGGCGGCAGTGCCTTCTTCTGGGTGATCGTCCAGATCATCGTCATCGACATCGTGTTCTCGCTGGACTCGATCATCACCGCAATCGGCATGGCGCAGGACCTCGAGATCATGATCGCCGCCGTCGTGATCGCCTGCCTGATCATGTACATTTCGTCGGGACCGGTGGCGCGATTCGTCGCGGAGCATCCGACCACCAAGATGCTGGCGCTGGCGTTCCTGGTGCTGATCGGCGTCGCCCTGGTTGCGGACGGATTCAAATTCCACATCCCGCGCGGCTACATCTATTTCGCAATTGCGTTCTCGGCGGCCGTCGAGTTCTTCAACGTGCTGGCGAAGCGTAACCGCAAGAAGGCCAGCAAGCCGTCCGTCTAGTCGCTCCAATTTGGGTCGAGTTGACAAGGCGGGCGCTATGTCTTTCGCTGGCGCTGGAGAAGAGGAGGTCAGGTGATGACCAAAGCGGTCCGTGTGCACAAGGTCGGAGGCCCCGAAGCGCTGGTCTATGAGAGCGTCGACGTCCCGGCGCCTGCGGCCGGCGAGGTGCGCATCCGCCAACATGCGGTCGGCCTGAACTTCATCGACGTCTATTACCGCACCGGCCTCTACAAGGCGCCGGGGCTGCCCTTCATCGCCGGCAACGAGGCCTCCGGCGAGGTCTTGGCGGTCGGGCCGGGGGTCACGAATTTCCATCCCGGCGACCGCGTCGCCTACTACCACAATCTCGGTGCCTATACGAGCGAGCGCAACATCCCCTGGGAGAAGCTGGTCAAGCTGCCCGACCACATCACCCACGAGCAGGGCGCCGTGCTGATGCTCAAGGGGCTGACCGTCTGGTATCTGCTGCACAAGACCTTCAAGGTCGAGCCGCATCATCGCGTGCTGATCCATGCGGCGGCCGGCGGCATCGGCCTCTTGGCCTGCCAATGGGCGAGCGCGCTGGGAGCCCATGTCATCGGCACCGTCGGTTCGCGCGAGAAGGCCGAACTCGCCGAGGCTAATGGCTGCGACCACGTCATCCTCTACAACGAGGAAGACTTCGTCGCGCGCGTCAAGCAGATCAGCCGCAACGAGGGCTGCGATGTCGTCTATGACGGCGTCGGCAAGACGACCTTCCCGGGCTCGCTGTCGTGCCTGAAACCGCGCGGCATGTTCGTCTCGTTCGGCAATGCCTCGGGCCCCGTGCCGCCGTTCTCGATCGCCGAATTGAACAATCACGGCTCGCTGTTTGCGACGCGGCCGAAGCTCAACGACTACGTCGGCACGCGCAAGGAACTGCTGGAAGGCGCCGACACGCTGTTTTCCGCCGTCATCAACGGCAAGCTGCACGTGCCGATCAACCACGCCTATGCGCTCAAGGACGCCGCCAAGGCCCATATCGATCTCGAAAGCCGCAACACGACCGGCGCGTCGATATTGAAGCCGTAGGTCTTCCGTCGATATCCGCTCTCGTGTCCCGGACAAGCTGCAACGCGCAAGCGCGTTGAAGACGCGCGTGAACGCGCTTATGGCGTTGCGGCGCAGAGCCGGGACCCAGGAGGCCGAGAGCTGAAATCGCTGAGAGATGGGCCCCGGCTCTGCAGCGCACCGCCGAAGGGGCGTTGCGCTGCGTCCGGGGCACGAGACCGTTTCTACGCGACCCTCCGTGCCGCGCCGGCCCTGGTCAGGATCCCGTCGAGACAATCGATCATCTCGGCGATCTCTCCCTTTGTGACGTTGAGCGCCGGCATGAAGCGCAGCGCGTCGAGCTGCGGTGCGTTGAGGAGCACGCCGGCCTCGAACGCCTGCGCGACGATGCCGGGCGCGATCGGCAGCTTGAGGTCGAGCGCGAGCAGCAGCCCGCGTCCCCGCACGCCGCCGAGGCCGTGCCGCGCCGAGACTTTTTGCAGCTCGCTTTCGAGCAGCAGGCCGGTCTCGGTGACCGACTTCAGGAAATCCGGCTTACCGACCTCACCGAGCACCGCAAGGCCGGCAGCGCACATGACCGGGTTGCCGTTGAAGGTGCCGCCCTGGTCGCCGTGCTCGAAGCAGGAGGCACGTTCGGTCGCAAGCAAAGCTGCGAGCGGCACGCCGCCGCCGATGCCCTTGCCGAGCGTCATGATGTCGGGCGCTATCCCGGTATGCTCGTAGTGGAAGAGCTTTCCGGTCCGGCCCATGCCGGTCTGGATCTCGTCGAAAATCAGCAGCAGGCCATGGGCCTGGGTCAGCGCGCGCAGCTCCCGCAAGAACTGATCGGTTGCCGGCCACACTCCGGACTCGCCCTGGATCGGCTCGAGCATCACCGCAACGGTGTTGCTGCCGATCAGCTTCTCGACCGAGGCAATGTCGTTGAGCTTTGCCTTCTTGAAGCCGGCAACCTTCGGCTCGAACAGCGGCTCGAACGCCTTCTTGCCCGAGGCCGACATCGTCGCCAGCGTCCTCCCGTGGAAGCCGCCTTCGAACGCGATGATCTCGAACGCCCCGCCTTTGTGCCGGCTACCATATTTGCGCGCGAGCTTGATCGCGCCCTCATTGGCCTCCGCGCCGGAATTGGTGAAGAACACCTGGTCGAACGCGCTGTTGCCGACAAGCGCCTGCGCGAGCTTGAGGCTGGGCTCGTTGTAGAAGGCCGGGCTCGGCGTGAGCAACCGCCTGGCCTGCGAAGCCAACGCATCCGCAACAGCCGGCGGGGAGTGGCCGAGGCAGTTCACGGCCCAGCCCTGCACGAAATCGAGATAGCGCTTGCGGCTGTCGTCCCAGAGGTATGAGCCGGCGCCACGGACGAACACGGCCTTGGGCCGTGCGGTGATGTCCATCAGCGCGTCATACGGATGGGTGGCGGTGGTCATGTCGAGCTCCTCTTGAGGTAGCGAAGATCTGGGGGCGGGTGAAAAGGGACGCGAAAAGCAAGAAGGCCGCACTTTGCGGGTGCGGCCTTCTCGAAAACTATGCTGAAGCTACTGGTTCAGCGGCGTCGTCGGACATGGCGCAACCCATCATCGTCGCGGGAGCGACGACGCATGGCCTGGCGCAGATGGGTCCGGGAATTGATCATGGGGCGGGTCCCTACAGCCGAAAGGCAGGGCTTGTCAAGCGGGACCTACTGAACGCCGTAAGCGCGAACGTAGCGGCGCAAATTTCGGCTGCGTAGAAACCAACAAGCCTCTAGCGCGTTTGTGACCTCGGAATGCGAATTGGCTCGAACCGGCGGCAGGCCGGGGCAGACCAAGAGGGACGGGACCAACCAGACAGTTTTCAGCCTTGTCCGAAACGCCTTATCCGATCGACCTCGACAGCATTCGCGGCGCGTTTCCGCCGGGCATCGAGGCGCCGCCTTTGCTGCTGGATTTTGCCGGGTGGCTGAACGGGCGGGCCTGGGGCAGCGTCGGCTGTTTCTCGCTGCAAGGCCAGTTCTCCGACCAGGCCCCGATCTTCGACGGCAGTCCGCTGCGCGACCGGTTCGCGCTGTTCATGCGCCTGCCGGACGGCTCGGCCGTCGGCGGCTGGTACGGCGCGGGTCTCGATCGCGACGATCCTCCGATCGTGGGGCTCGGCTCGGAGGGTGATTACGAGCTGCTCGCGCCGTCCCTCGACGCGCTGCTTGCAAAACTGACGTCGCAGCAATTCGACAAGGCCTGGCACGATCTGTGTCCGCACGACGAGGTCGAGCCCCAGACGGTCGAGCTTGCGCAATGGCTGGCCCGGCGGCCGACCGGCGAGCCTGTTACGTGCGAGGATGGCGCATGCGAGCTGCCCGACTTCCGCGGCTTCGTTGAGAAGTGGAGCCGGGACCGCGAAGAATACTGGGCCAATCACCGCCTGATGGCCGAGCTCGGCTGGCGGCTCGCTGCGCATCTGCCGAAGGGCAAGAACGCGTGGGACAAGACGCATTTCGAGGTCGCGATCGTCGGCAAGCAATACGAGGCGCGCGTTCTGTCGCGCGGGCCGCAGCCGTTCGAGGAGGCCGCCTCGATCGAATCTCTGCTGCGCGACCTGCGCGAGGAGATGCGCCGCGCGCAGCCCGAGCTCGGACTGTGGTACGCGATGAAATTCGGTCTCTACGCCGACGGCCGCGTCATGCCGAACTTCGAGTACGATGTGCGCCCGACCATCGGCGGCGAGCCGGCTCTGCTCGCTGAGGCAAAGGCCGATCTCGCCCGTGGACCGCGCCCGGAGCGCTGGGTGCCGAAATGGCTAGCGTGAAAGCATCCGCGATGACGGAGCGTCAGAATCCCGCGACGCTGCCGTGCAGGTCGTACTGGTCGGCGCGCTCGATCTTCGCGGTGACGATCTCGCCGACGCGCAAGGGGCGGCGGCTCGTCAGATACACCGCGCCGTCGATCTCCGGCGCATCGGCCTTGGAGCGACCCTTGGCCACCGTCGGACCAACCTCGTCGATGATGATCTGCTGGCGCGTGCCGACCTTGCGCTTCAGCCTGCGCGCCGAGATCTTCTGCTGGCGCGCCATCAGCGCGTTGTAGCGCTCCTGCTTGATCTCGGCGGGCACAGCACCTTCGAGCGCGTTCGACGTCGCGCCCGCAACCGGCTCGTATTTGAAGCAGCCGAGGCGATCGATCTCGGCTTCATCGAGCCAGTCGAGCAGATAGGCAAAATCGGCGTCGGTCTCGCCGGGGAAGCCGACGATGAAGGTCGAGCGCAGCGCCAGATCGGGGCATTCCTCGCGCCAGCGCTTGATGCGCGCCAGGGTCTTGTCCTGTGCAGCGGGGCGCTTCATCGCCTTCAGCACCTCGGGACTCGCATGCTGGAACGGGATGTCGAGATAGGGCAGCACTTTGCCCTCGTTCATCAGTGCGATGACCTCGTCGACATGCGGGTAGGGGTAGACATATTGCAGCCGGACCCAGGCGCCGAGCTCGCCGAGCTCGCGGGCGAGGTCGAGGAATTTTGCGCGGACCGGTCGATCCTTCCACGGACTCTCGGCATACTTGAGATCGACGCCGTAGGCCGAGGTGTCCTGCGAGATCACCAGCAGCTCCTTGACGCCGGCGCCGACCAGGCGCTCAGCCTCGCGCAGCACGTCATTGGCCGGACGCGAGACCAGATCGCCGCGCAGTTTCGGGATGATGCAGAACGTGCAGCGGTTGTTGCAGCCTTCGGAGATCTTCAAATACGCATAGTGCCGCGGCGTCAGCTTGATGCCCTGCGGCGGCACCAGGTCGAGATGCGGATTATGCGCCGGCGGCAGCGCGCGATGGACGGCGTCGAGCACGCTCTCATATTGCTGCGGGCCGGTGATGGAGAGCACGCCGGGATAGGCCTCCTCGATCTGCTCGGGCTCGGCGCCCATGCAGCCTGTCACGATCACCTTGCCGTTCTCGGCCATGGCCTCGCCGATCGCCGAGAGCGATTCCTGCTTGGCGCTGTCGAGGAAGCCACAGGTGTTGACGATGACGATGTCGGCGCCGTCATGCTTGCGGGCGAGCTCATAGCCCTCGGCGCGCAGGCGCGTGATGATGCGCTCGGAATCCACCAATGCCTTGGGACACCCGAGCGACACGAAGCTGACCTTGGGCGCAGCCGTCTGATCCATATCCAAATCTGCCTGATTGACGGGCTTGAGCTAATCCCAATTGCTCATAATTACAACCCTTTGCATCGCCGTTCGGCATGCTATGGATGAATCGCCGGGTTGCGAGTGAGCTATGAGCGCCGAACAGTCGCCTAAAATCGTGATTGTCGACGAGAGCCCGATCCGGGCCGCGATCCTCGAGGAAGGATTGCGGGAGGCCGGATTCACGCAAATCGTCCATATCCGCGAGATGCAGAGCCTTCTTGCGCGTATCTACGCCGTTGACCCCGACATCATCCTGATCGATCTGGAAAACCCCAGCCGCGACGTGCTGGAGGCGATGTTCCAGGTCAGCCGCGCCGTGCGGCGGCCGATCGCGATGTTCGTCGACCAGAGCGATTCATCCTCGATCCAGGCCTCCGTGGAGGCAGGGGTGTCCGCCTACATCGTCGACGGGTTGAAGAAGGAGCGCATCAAGCCGATCCTCGACCTCTGCGTGTCGCGCTTCAACGCTTTCGCAAAACTCCAGGAGGAGCTGGAGCGGACCAAGTCGCAGCTCGAGGACCGCAAGATCATCGAGAAGGCCAAGGGAATCCTGATGAAGGTCAAGGGCCTCAACGAGGACGAGGCCTACGTGCTGCTGCGTTCCACCGCCATGCGCGAGAAGAAGAAGATCGGCGAGATCGCGCAGTCGATCATCACCGCGTCGGAGATGCTGAAATGACCGCGACCCTCCGCATCGGGTTCATCCCGCTGGTCGATGCCGCCGCCCTGATCATCGCCGTGGACAAGGGCTTTGCCGCCGCCGAGGGTCTCGAGGTCGAGCTGGTGCGCGAGGTGTCCTGGTCCAACGTCCGCGACAAGCTCAACATCGGCCTGTTCGACGCCGCGCATCTGCTCGCGCCCGTGGCGATCGCGTCCTCGCTCGGGCTCGGCCACGTCAAGGTGCCGATCGTGGCGCCCTTCAGTCTCGGCATCAACGGCAATGCGATCACGGTGTCGCCGGCACTCCTTGCCGCGCTGATGGAGGAGATCGACGGCGATCGTTTCGATCCGCTCGCGACCGCGAAAGCACTGGCGAAGGTGGTGGCCAAGCGGCGCAAGGCGGGTGCCGACCCGCTGACCTTCGGCATGACCTTTCCGTTCTCGACCCACAATTACCAACTGCGGTTCTGGATGGCGGCGGCCGGCGTCGATCCCGATGAGGACGTGCGTCTGGTGGTGCTCCCGCCGCCCTACATGGTCGACAGCCTCGCCAACGGTCATGTCGATGCCTTCTGCGTCGGCGCGCCCTGGAATTCGGTCGCCGTCGATCTCGGCATCGGCCACATCCTGCATTTCGTGTCCGATATCCTGGTGCGCGCAGCGGAGAAGGTGCTGGCGGTGCGCCAGATCTGGGCCGACAAGCATCCGGACGTGGTCGCGGCGCTGGTGCGCGCGGCGGTGAAGGGGACCGAATTCATCGAGGAGACCGCAAACCTCGCCGAGACATCGCATATCCTGGCGCAGCCTGAACGGATCGGCGTCGATGCCGAAGTCATCCAGCGCACGCTCACGGGGCGGCTGAAGATTTCGCCCGACGGTACGTTCCGTGAAAGTGCTCGCTACCTGCTGGTCGGACGCGAAGGGGCAGGGCGCCCAGAGCCGGTCCAGGCTGCCTGGCTCTATGCGCAGATGGTGCGCTGGGGGCAGACGGCGCTGAGCGCTGAGGCGCTCAAGACCGCCATGGCCGTGTTCCGGCCGGATCTCTACGATGCTGCCTTGGGCCACAGCGGAGACGGTCAGGCTAGCACGCCGTTCAGGGCCTTCGCCGGACCGGCCTTCGATCCCGCCGATCTCGGCGGCTATCTGTCCTCGTTCGAGGTCGGGAGACGGGCTCCATAAGGCCTGCTCATTTCTTAATCACATCGATTCGAAGCTTAATCTTTGGGCTATTGCTGCCCGAAGTGGCATGAATTGCGGTCCACTTCATGCACTGCACACAATCCTAAACTACTGATCTTATACGGCTTTGCCGTTTATGTTGCGTTGGCACACTCCTTGAATAGGGAGAACCCAAGCCGTCCGGCGTGGGCGCCGGCGGCTCCAGTCCATGGTGGATTTCCGCAGCAACGAAGCTGATCGGATCGTTCCGGGTTCCGGCTGGGCGCTTATGCGCCTCCAACCGCCTCCCAGCGATCGACGTCCGTTCAACCCGTTGACGCCGCCTTTCGCGCGGCAAGCTGGAGCTTCGATATGGATTACGCGAAACCCTCCGACGTTGTGGCCTCGATGGTCGATGCCAGCCTGAAGAAGCTGGCGCTGGCCCCGCGCGACATCATGATCCGCGGCGCGATTTCCGGTGCGCTGCTCGGCGCCGCCACCACGCTCGCCTTCAGCGGCGCTCTCACCACCGGCCAGCCTCTCGTCGGCGCGCTGATCTTTCCCGTCAGCCTCGTGATGATCGTTCTGCTCGGCCTCGAGCTCGTCACCGGCAGCTTCGCCATCATTCCGCTGGCGCGCCTCGAGGGCAAGGCGAGCTGGAATGCGGTGATCTCCAACTGGTCCTGGGTCTTCATCGCCAATCTGCTCGGCAGCCTCGCTTTCGGCGTGTTGATCGCGATCTCGCTCACTAACATGGGCAAGGTCGAGGTCGCTGGCGTCGCCGCCCGGATCGTTGCGGTGGCCGAAGCCAAGACCATCGGCAATGCCGCGATCGGCACCGCGGGCATGGTCTCCGTCTTCGTCAAGGCGATCCTCTGCAACTGGCTGGTTTGCCTCGGCGTCGTCATGGCGATGACCTCGACCTCCACGGTCGGCAAGATCGCGGCGACCTGGCTGCCGATCTTCCTGTTCTTCGCGCTCGGCTTCGAGCACGCCGTCGTCAACATGTTCGTCATCCCGACCGGCATGCTGCTGGGCGCCAAGGTCAGCCTCTCCGACTGGTGGCTGTGGAATCAGATCCCGGTGACGCTCGGCAATCTCGTCGGCGGCTTCGTCTTCACCGGCCTTGCGCTCTACGCCACGTACAAGCCCGCCAAGCCCACGGCCGACGTCGCGCAGGTCGCGGTCCAGGCAGCAGAGTAGGTCTATTCAGCCCATGAAATTCGATACAGCACCCACGGCCGATTTCTCCGACGAGCAGAAGCGCTACCTCGAAGGTTTCATGTCCGGCATGCAGGTCGGACGTGTCGGGCGCGCCTTTGCAGCCGGCGGCGCGCCTGCGGCCAACGCTCCCTCGGAGCCGATGGGGCCGGACGCTGCGGCGATCAAGGCCCAGGACAAGCTCACGGCGGCGGGCAAGAAGCTCGCCGACCAGGAGAAGTTCAAGCGCGAGCTGCATCCGTTCGATGCCTATGATCGCTTGAAGGACCAGGCGCGCAACAACGCCAACCCGACGCCGGCGGACAATTTCCGCTGGCGCTATTACGGCATCTTCTGGGTCGCGCCGACGCAGACCTCCTACATGGCCCGCCTGCGCATTCCCAACGGCATTTTGAAGCACTGGCAGATGTCGGGCCTCGCCGACATCGCGGAAAGCTGTGGCGGCGGCTACACCCACGTCACCACTCGCGCCAACTTCCAGATCCGCGAGATCGAGCCGAAGAACGCGGTGGCGCTGATCGAGGGCGTCCAGGACATCGGCCTGTGCTCGCGCGGCGCCGGCGCCGACAACATCCGCAACGTCACGGGCACGCCGACGGCCGGCATCGATCCGCAGGAGCTGCTCGACACGCGCCCCTATGCACGCGAATGGCACTACCACATCCTCAACGACCGCTCGCTGTTTGGCCTGCCGCGTAAGTTCAACGTTGCCTTCGACGGTGCCGGCAAGATCGCCGCGCTGGAGGAGACCAACGACATCGCTTTCACTGCGGTCGAGGTGAAGGACGGCTTTGGCGTCGAACCCGGAATCTGGTTCAAGCTCGGCCTTGGCGGCATCACCGGTCACAAGGATTTTGCGAAATATTCGGGCATCGTCGTTCGTCCTGAGGACGCGACCGCTGTTGCCGACGCCATCGTGCGCGTCTTCATCGAGCACGGAGACCGCACCAACCGCAACAAGGCGCGGCTGAAATACGTGCTGGACAATATGGGGCACGACGGCTTCCTCAAGCTGGTCGAGGAGCGGCTGAAGAAGCCTTTCGCACGCGTGCCGGCCGAGGCGCTTCTGTCGCGCCCCTTGTCCGACCGCATGGCCCATATCGGCGTGCACAAGCAGAAGCAGGCCGGGCTCAACTGGGTCGGCGTGGCGCTGCCGGTCGGCAAGCTCACCTGCGGGCAGATGCGCGGCCTCGCGAAGATTTCGCAGGATCTCGGCGACGGCGATATCCGCCTCACGGTCTGGCAGAACTTGCTGATCTCGGGCGTGCGCGACGAGAATGTCGCGCTCGTCACCGCCGCGGTCGAGAAGCTCGGCCTCGCCACTGAAGTCTCGAACGTCCGCGCCGGCCTGATCGCCTGCACCGGCAACGCCGGGTGCAAGTTCGCGGCCTCCGACACCAAGCGTCATGCCGCCGCGATCGGCGACTGGTGCGACGAGCGCGTCAATCTCGATACGCCGCTCAACATCCATCTGACCGGCTGCCATCACTCCTGCGCGCAGCACTACATCTCCGACATCGGCCTGATCGCGGCCAAGGTGCCAGGCGCGAGCGAAGAGGACACGGTCGAGGGTTATCACCTCTTCACCGGCGGCGGGTTCGGTCCCGATGCCGATATCGGGCAGGAGGTGTTTCAAAACGTGAAGGCCGAGGATGCTCCGAAGATCGTCGAGAGCCTGCTCAAGGCCTATCTCGCCAACCGCGCCTCGCCGGAAGAGACGTTCCTGACCTTCTCCCGTCGTCACGACGGTGAAGCCCTGCGCAAACTCGCCGAAGCGGAAGTAGCAGCATGACCCAGATGACCCTGCCTCCCACGATCGAGATCATTCCGGCCAATGCCCCGTTCAGCGAGGGCCAGCGGCTGTGGCTGAACGGGTTTCTCGTCGGCATGCTCGGCCTCGACGGCTCGACGGCGCTGTCGCCGATCGAGAACGGAGTCATGCTCGGCCCGCAAGGCGACGGCGATGACGGGGAGGCCCCCTGGCACGATCCGGCGATGGCGATCGCCGACCGCATGAAGCTCGCGGAAGGACGTCCGCTCCGCCGCCGCATGATGGCCGCGATGGCGCAGCAGGATTGCGGTCAGTGCGGCTACAATTGCGCCGACTATTCGGACTCGATCGCCAACAAGAGCGAAGCGCGCCTCAACCTCTGCGCCCCCGGCGGCAAGGAGACGGCGCGGATGCTCAAGCAGCTTTTCGAGGAGGTCGACAAGGTGCCGGCCGCAAAGCCTGCGGCAGGGGCGGCCGCGGTCGCGAGTGCACCGGCTGCACCGGAGGTGAAGGCCGCGCCCGGCCGCGCCCGCGAAAATCCGGCTGAAGCGACCTTCCTGTCGCGGCACCTGCTCAACAAGGGCGCTTCGGAGAAGGAGACTTATCACGTCGAGTTCGATCTCTCCGAGAGCAAGCTCGACTACGTCGTGGGCGACAGCTTTGGCGTGTTCGCGCGCAACGACCTCGGTCTCGTCGACCAGATCATCGCGCTGCTCGGGGCGTCCCACACCACCAAGGTCAACAACAAGACGCTGCGCGAGGCGCTGGTCGAGGACGTCTCGCTGTCGCCGGCGCCGGACAAGCTGTTCGAGCTGCTCTCCTTCATCACCGGCGGTGCGCAGCGCGAGAAGGCGCGAGCGCTGGCGCAGGGCGAGGATCCCGATGGCGATGCGGCAACGCTCGACGTGATGGCTGCGCTGCAGAAATTCTCGGGCACGCGGCCGCATCCGGAAGCCTTCGTCGAGGCGCTGGAGCCGCTGCAGCCGCGGCTCTACTCGATCTCGTCGTCGCACAATGCGACGCCCGGAAAGCTGTCGCTGACGGTCGATTCCGTGCGTTACGTCATCGGCAAGCGCAAGCGCGTCGGCGTCGCCTCGACCTTCCTCGGCGAGCGCATCAACGAGGGCGACAAGCTCAAGGTCTATGTGCAGAAGGCGCACGGTTTCGGCCTGCCGGAGGATCCGAAGATTCCGGTCATCATGATCGGCCCCGGCACCGGCATTGCGCCGTTCCGCGCCTTCCTGCTCGACCGCAAGGCGACCGGCGCGCAGGGCAAGAACTGGCTGTTCTTCGGCCATCAGCGCAGCGATTGCGATTTCTTCTATCGCGACGAGCTCAACGCGATGAAGACCTCAGGCCTTCTGACGCGCCTGTCGCTCGCCTGGTCGCGCGACGGCGAGAAGAAGTTTTACGTGCAGGACCGTATGCGCGAGCTCGGCCGCGAGGTCTGGACGTGGCTTGCCGAGGGCGCCCATCTCTACATCTGCGGCGATGCCAAGCGCATGGCCAAGGATGTCGAGCGCGCGCTGGTCGACATCGTCGCCCAGTTCGGCGCACGCTCGACCGATGAGGCCGTCAGTTTTGTCGCCGATCTCAAGAAGAAGGGCCGCTTCCAGGCTGACGTCTACTAAGCCCTTTTCCCCCGCTGTCATTCCCGTGTCATCCGAGCCGGTTCCAGCTGGCTCGGAGTTTAACGAATAAGATTCTCGGAACCCGCGGGTGCAGAGAATTTGTAACTGCGATGTGCGGTCTTCAGAGCACCGATATCGCTATTTGCGCGGCCGTCTTGCCCGCTACCCGGGTCGATCCTTCATAATCCCGCAAATGCGGCGTTGGAGATCGACCATGCGCGAACTGTCGGCGGAAGCCAGGCTGCACTTCTACGCGCGCTCGCTCTCGCGCCGGACCGCGGCGAACGCCCATCACATCGGGCTCTACAGCGCCTTCGCCGTCATCGCCGCGATCGTGTTCGGCACGTTGTCGGTGCATCCGTTCTAACGAGGCGTCACCGCTCTCGTAGGGTGGGCAAAGGCGCGCCCTTCGCGCGCCGTGCCCACCATCTCTCGACATGCGACATCGACGTGGTGGGCACGCTTCGCTTTGCCCACCCTACAGCACCGAGTTTGTCTCACCCGCGCTTGAACGGCGCGACCTCGATGCCCGCATCCTTCAAGGACTGACGCAAGGTCTGTGCGATCTCGACCGCACCGTGCGTATCGCCATGGATGCACACCGTGTCCGTGCGCATCTTGATGACCTTGCCCGTCACCGAGACCACCGCACCATCCTGCACCATGCGCACCACGCGATCGGCGATCGCCTTGGCATCGTGCAGCACCGCACCGGGCTTCTTGCGCGAGACCAGGTTGCCGTCGTCCTCATAGGCGCGGTCGGCGAACACCTCGTGCACCATCGGCAGGTTGGCCTCTTCGCCGGCCTTCACCAGCTTCGAGTTGGCAAGCACCACGAAGATCAGGCTGGGGTCGACCGCCCTGATGCCGGCGGCAATCGCCTTCGCTGTCATGTCGTCCTCGCAGGCGACGTTGGACAGCGCGCCATGCGCCTTCACATGGGTGACCTTGTGGCCGGCCGCGGTCGCGATCGCCTGCAGAGCGCCGATCTGGTAGGCGACGAGGTTCTCGATCTCGGATGACTTCAGGCCGGCGATCGGATGCCGGCCAAAACCGTGCAGGTCGCGGTAGCCGGGGTGAGCGCCGACGGAGACACCGCGCGCTTTCGCCAGCTCGACCGTCCGCCGCATGATGTCGGGGTCGCCGGCATGGAAGCCGCAGGCGACGTTGACCGAGCTAGCGAGGTCGATCATGGCGGCGTCGTTGCCCATCTCCCACGCGCCAAAACCTTCGCCGAGGTCGCAATTGAGATCGATCGTCTTCATGGTTGCTCTCCGCCTTTGGTCTTGTTGTCTAAGGCTCGGCCGTCACCTGCCAGGTCCCGGCATCCATCGCGCTCACCGCATAGCCCGCGACGTTGGCATCGCTGAGCGCCTCGATGTTGAGCTCGACCGTGTCGGACGAGCGCAGGCGATCGGGCAGGGTGCGGATCAGCTGTTGAAATTTGCGTGCCTCCTCCTGCGCCTCGGCCATGGGGACGGCCTTGAAGCGGAACGCCGTTCCGGCCGAGGTCTGGGCGAGCCGCCCGATATCGGCCGTGATCACGGTTGCGATCTTGGGATAGCCGCCGGAGGTGCCGCGATCCATCATCAGCGCGATCGGGGCGCCGTTGCCGGGCACCTGGATGCTGCCGTTGACGGTGCCGTCGGAGACGATGTTGTGGCCGTGCAGATGCTTGATCGCGGGACCTTCGAGCCGGTAGCCCATGCGATCGGAGGTCGCCGAGATCTTCCACTCGCTGTCGAGGAACAGCGCCTTGTTGGCGTCATCGAACTCGTCGTCCTGCGGCCCCAGCACGACGCGGATCGGACCGCTCACAGGCTTCGGCATTTCGATCCGCAATTCCGGCGCGCCGCTCGCGGCATCGACCGTGAGCTCATCGCCGGCCTGGAGCGGGCGCGGGTAGGGACTGCCGAGACCGGCGCGGGCATTGACCGCGAGGCTGCCGAACACCAGCTCGCCCTTGATGGCGCCTTCGATCGCGAGATAAGTGAATGCGCCGCCGCGGGCGAAACCCAGCGTCAGTGTCTCGCCGTCCTTCAGCGTGACGGATGTCTCCATGGCCACCGGCCGCCCGGCGACGTCGGCGTTGCGCGGTGCGCCCGCGATGGCGAGGCGCACGGCGCCATCCTTGGCCGTGAACGTGGCGCCGAACGGGCCGATCTCGACCGCGGCAGCGAGCGGCTCGTTGCCGACCAGCGTGTTCGCCGCCGCCAGCGCCAGCCGGTCCATCGCGCCGCTGACCGTCAGGCCATAGCGCTGCGCGCCGTAGCGTCCACCGTCCTGGACGGAGCTTGCCGGTCCAATGCTGGCGACGATGAGCCGGCTCATGCGTCTACCCGCTCGGCGATGATCTCGCCGGCTTCCGCGGCGCGGTCCTGCTCCTCGAACGTCTTGTGGTCGATGGCAAAAAACGTCACGCGATCACCGGGTTCGGTCAGGAAGGTCGGATTCCGGTGGAGCTGGTAGGTTCTGACCGGCGTGCGGCCAAGCAGGTGCCAGCCGCTGGGCGCTGCCAGGCACTGGATCCCGGCCTGGATGCCGCCGATCGAGATCGTGCCGGCAGGCGTCAACAGCCGCGGGTTCTGCCGCCGTGACATGTGCAGCGATTTGTCGAGGCCGCTGAGATAAGACCAGCCCGGCGTGAAGCCGATCATGGCAACGCGATAGTCGCCGCCGGCGTGACGGGCGACGATGTCGTCGGGCGTGGTGTTCAGCGCTTTCGCGACATCCTCGAGGTCGATGCCGTGCTCGCCGCCATAGGCGACGGGAATGCGCCAGCGCCGCGCCTTGGTCGACGGCGGCAGCGGCCGGCCAGCGATCGGGAGCAGCTTTTCGCACAGCGCGTCAAACCCGATCTTGCCCGGATCGTAATGCACCAGCAGCGAGCGATAGGTCGGGATGGTCTCGGAGATGCCCTCGATGGGTGTGGCCAGCAGCGTCTTGTCAAGCGCGAGCACGCGCTCGTTTGCGGCGTCGTCAATGGTGCGGCTGAACTCGACCGTGACGGCGCTGTCGCCATTGGGCAGAAGGCGGGGCGGGGGAAGCGTCGCGGCCATGAGATGTCGACATCGGGCCTTTGGAAAAGCGCGGGCTCGGCCTTGAGTTCCGCATCACCCTGCTTCGCGTAAATGCGCCCGCAAGTCCAATAAATTAATGCAAGGGGTCGCGATAAAGCCTTGTTATCGCGTCGCATAACAGCCCGGCTGGGCCGCGTTCTTGTCAGGGCTTTGGGCCTTGACGGCAGGCGCGCGGCTCGCAAGATGCGCGCGTTCTTTCCCGCCCATCCGGAGCTCGTCTGTTTCCATGTCGCTGTCCCTCGAAGCCCGCAAGACCCTCGCCGGCATCACCACTGCCACCATCACCACGGTCCTGCTGAAGAAGGGCCTGCGCAATGTGTGGATGCGCGGCGCGCGTCCGCTGCGCCCGGGCCTGCCGCGCCTGGTGGGCCCTGCCTTCACGCTGCGCTTCGTCCCGGCGCGCGAGGATCTGGCGACGCCGGAATCCTGGTCGTCACCGATCTCGACCCGCACCGCGATCGAGGCGATGCCGGAAGGCTGCATCGCCGTGGTCGACGCCATGGGCATTACTGACGCCGGCATCTTCGGCGACATTCTCTGCGCCCGCATGATGAAGCGCGGCGTCACCGCGCTCGTCACCGATGGCGTCGTGCGTGACGTCGAGGGCACGCTCGGCACCCATCTTCCGGTGTGGTGCGACGGCTATGCCGCGCCGCCGTCGGTTGCGGGCCTCACCTTCGTCGGCTGGGGTGAGCCGATCGGCTGCGGCGGCGTCGCCGTGTTCCCGAACGACATCGTGGTCGCCGACCAGGACGGCTGCGTGCTGATCCCGCAGGCGATGCTCGAACACGTGCTCAATGAAGGCGTCGAGCAGGAGCGGATGGAAGCCTGGATCGTCAACGAGGTGAACAACGGCGCGGCGCTGCCGGGCCTCTATCCCATGAACGCCGAGACCAAGGCGCGCTACGCCGCCAGCAAGAAGTAACAGGAAACGAGGACCCCCAATGGATATCACGCTCGCAGGCACGCGACCGACCCGCCGCGCGCCCAAGGAACACTTCACCGGCACCGTGCTGCAGGACCCCATCAACATGGCGCCTGCGCCGGCGCGGCTGAACGTCTCGCGCGTCTCGTTCGAGCCGGGCGCCCGCACCAACTGGCATCATCATCCGCTCGGGCAGACGCTCTACGTGATTTCGGGTGTCGGCCGCGTCCAGACCAAGGGCGGCCCGGTCCAGGAAATCCGTCCCGGCGACACCGTGTGGATCCCGCCGGGTGAAGTGCACTGGCACGGCGCCTCGCCAGGCAACAGCATGTGCCACATCGCCATGCAGGAAGCGCTCGACGGGGTGTTCTCGACGTGGCTCGAGCCGGTGACGGACGCCGAATACGGCGTGGCGGTCGGCTGATTACATCCGCTCAGCGGTCCACGTTCCTGTGCACAGGGCGCCGCGCCAGGTGCCGGAGCCGGAGGTGCCGCTGAGCCGGCCGAAGCCGACGGCGTGCTTGATACCCGTGCTCAGCGTGACGTTGATGGCGCCGGCATCCGCGACGCGGCCGGACGCCGTCACGGCTGCGCTGCTCGAGGCGATCTGACCGTTGTTGATCCCGATCGCGACTGTCGCGCCGTTGGCGCAGGTCTCGCTCGATGACGCGATGCGGACATTCCATGCGCCGTCGAAAGTCGAGCCCGCGGCATCCGCCTGCGCGAGCGGGACAACGATGGCGATAATGGTGGCGAAGAGTGCTGTGCGAAATCCGTTCATGACGCGCCCCTTGGGGTTGACCATGCGGGGGATCGTGTCACGGGTGCGGAACCGGCGATGTGAGGGCCGTCACGCGCGCGAGGTGCGAGCCTAGTTCACACGCGTCCAGGTCTGGCCGCCGCAGAACATGCCGCCGAAGGCGCAGCCCTGCACGCGCAGGCGGTCGCCTCCCTTCAGCGCGATCGTCGAGTCGTAGGTCGAGCCGGTGTTGGGATCGAGGATGCGGCCGGACCATTTCTGGTCCTTGTTCTGATCCTTACCGGGCTTCATGTTGATCAGGACCTGTTCGCCGTTCTGGTTCGATTTGCTGTCGACCGAATAGCCGCAGAGGTTATTGCCGCACTGCTCGATGCGGACCTTGCCTTCCTTCTCCTCGGTAAGCCAGACGCCGAGCGGTGAATTGAGATCGCGCGTGGGCGCTGCTGCCGGAACCGGCGGCGCGACGGCGGCGGCCTGAACGGGCGCGGGGGCAGGCGCCGGAGCCGGAGCAGTTGGCGCGGGCGGTGCCGGAGGTGCTGCTGCGACGGTCGGAGCCGGCGGCGGAGGCGGTGCGGGCGGTACCGCGGCAACCGCCGGGGCAGCGCTTGGAGCCGGTTGAGGCGGCGGCACCATCGCATCTTCGGTCGGTGCGTTGTTTGCCGTGGCGGCCGGAGGTGGCGGCGCGGCGGGAAGCGGTGCCGCGGCTGCGGGGGGAGGTGCCGCAGGAGCTTGTTCCACTGCGGGCGGCGCTACGATTGGAGCAGGCGCCGGAGCCGGGGCAGCCGGTGTTTGCGGATCGACCTTAGCCTGCTGCGGCGCCTGCTGGTCCGGCTTCGTGTCGTTCTTCTTGGCCTTCTTGGCCTTGCCTTGACCGCTGTTGTCGTAGACGCCGGGAATCTGCACCGTGCCGCGGTCCGGATCGATGCGGATGGTGCGCCCGCCATATTCGAAAGTGTACTGCGCCTGCGCAGCCGTGCTCGCCAAAAGGAATGCGGCCGTGGCCAACAGCTTCCTCATTTCCATCTCCCGAACAGGTGGTCCCCGCACCGAGGCTTACGCCCCGCCGCGATCGCGAAAAGTGATCTAGATCACTGTTTCTCGGTATGAGTCGCCTTCCGACGGTTCCGGGTTCAATAGACCCGGAGCCAGCCCAAAGTTTGACCGGGCAAGCGACAGGAACGCGAGTTAGTCGAACCAGGCGGCGTAGATCTTCTTGTAGCTGCCGTCCTCCATGGAGATGTGCAGCCACTGGTCGACGAAAGCCTTCAGCGCAACGTCGGGCTGGAGCCAGTAGGCCTTCTCCGAGAAGTCGAACGGTTTTTCGGGGTGCACCGCGCAGAGCACGCCTGAATGCTGCTTCTGCTGATAGCGGGTCTCGGAGGCGTCCGTCATCATCAGATCGGTGTTGCCCTTGGCGATCTCGTCGAAAATCGCGGTGTTGTCGGGGAAGACGGTAATGTCGGCGTCCTTGACGTTGGCGCGCGCGAAACGCTCATTGGTCCCGCCGGGATTGACGATGACGCGGGTGCCCTTCTTGTCGATATCGGCGATGCTCTGGTACTTGCCGGCGTCGGCGCAGCGCGCGATCGGCGTCTTGCCCTCGCGCATGATCGGCATCGTGAAATAGCCCTTCTTCTGGCGGTCGAGCGTGACCGAGACGCCGCCCATCGCGATGTCGAACTGGTCGGACTCGAAATCCTTCATCAGCTTCGGCCAGGCGGTGGCTACGTATTCGACCTTGACGCCGAGCGCCTTGCCCAGCGCCTCCGCCATGTCGACGTCAAAACCGGAGAACTGCTGCGTGGCCTTGTCCAGGTAGGTGAAGGGCTTGTAGTCGCCGGTCATGCCGACGCGCAACGTGCCGCGCTTGATGATCTCGTCGAGGCGCGAGGGCGCCGGCTGCTGCGCGTGCGCCGACAGGTTTGCCAGCAACATCACGGTCAAGGCCGCCAGGATTCGAACGGTTATTCGAACGGTCATCTCTTTTCCACCTATGCCCAAGCTGTCATTGTGCAGCTCTTGAACGTGGATTTAGACCAGATGCCAGTTTCTGGCGAGGCGGAATTGAAGGGAATCTTGAAGTGACGATCTCGATGTACGAGGCCTCGGTCGGCCTGTTCGTGCCTTACCTGCGCAACCTTTCCGCCCTGCTCGACAAGGGCGTTGCCTGTGCGGAGACCCGCAAGTTCAATCCGGCGGTCCTGCTCGGCATGCGCATGGCGCCGAACATGTACGATCTGGCGCAGCAGATCGGCGAGGCCTGCCGCCACGCCACCGTCGCTCCGGCCTTGCTGGCGCAGTGCGAGCCGGTCGCGCTGCCGCCGCTGGAGCACGACATGGCCGGGCTTCAGGCGCGGATCGCCACCTCAATCGAATTCATTGAAAGCCTGCCGCGCGCCGAGATCGATGCGGCCGCGGAGCTGAAGGTCTTCTTCAGGCTCAAGAATGGGACCGAGCTGCCCTTTACCGGGCGGACGCTGCTGCTCACCAACAGCGTCCCGCAATTCTTCTTCCACGTCACGACCGCGTACGACCTGCTGCGGCACGCGGGCGTCGAGCTCGTGAAGAAGGATTTCCTGGGAAGGAAGTAATTACGCTTCGCCCTTGCGCTCGTAGTCGGCGAGCGAGCTGCGGCCGGCGATCTCGCTGCGCAGCAGCTCGAAGCGCCGATGGGCCTCGTTCTCGTGTTCGTCGACGAAATGCACGGCGGCCTCGCTGGTCATCGGGCCGCTGACCACGGGGGCGGACTGCTCGCCGATGGTTTCGTGCACGTAGTATTGGCCGTCGTCGCCGCGATGGACCGCCCATTTCAGGCGGATCGCCACCATCGGCCCGGGACCGACCTTGCTGTAGCCGTCGGCGTCGGTGTGGTCGGGCACCAGCGGCTGCTCCTCGACCACCGGATGCTCGTCGGAGGCTCGATGATCGTCGGAGGCATGATGCTCGTCTGCGACCGCATAGTCATCGGCAGCCACCGTTTCCGTCTCGGTGTCGCGGACGACGAGAACGGGCTCGGGGTGCTCGAAAATGCTCGCGATGGTCGCCAGCGCTTGGTCGGTCGGGTCGATCTCTGACAAGGTCCATCCTCCAGCTCGACGCGGCCGGCAAAGTCTGTCCCACTGCCGCCGCGGCCGGATACATTACGCGGGTTTGATTAAGGCTGAGTTGGGGCCCGATCTGCGCCAAAATGGGACGCATTCTGGCCATCCGAAGGCGGGCGGTGTGGCCGCCTTCGGATTCACCTCAGCCCAGCACGTCCTGGTTGATGATGTTCTGCCGGATCGGATCGCCGTCCAGTACACTCAGGATGTTGCGCGCGGTCTGCTCGCTCATGCGGCTCACCGCCTCGACGGTGACGCCCGCCACGTGCGGGGCCATGATGACGTTGGGCAGCGCGAACAGTACATTGCTGACCGGCGGCGGTTCGACTTCGAACACGTCGATGCCGGCACCGGCGAGCTTGCCGGAGACGAGCGCGTCGTAAAGCGCGGCCTCCTTCACGATGCCGCCGCGCGCAGTGTTGATGAGACAGGATTTTGCCTTCATCCGGCCGATCCGCGCCGCATCGAACAGGCCGATGGTTTCCGGCGTCTTCGGGCAGTGGAGGGTGACGAAATCTGCGTTGGGCAGCGCCGCGTCGAGATCCGCGACCGGCTCGCAGCCGGCGGCCTTGATGTCGGCGGCTCCCTTGTAGGGATCATAGACCTCCACCTTCATCTCCATCGCCAGGCAGCGCTTGGCGGTGCGGGTGCCGATGCGGCCGAAGCCGACGATCAGCACGGTCTTGCCGTAGAGGTCGAACGGCAGCATGGCGAGGCGGTTGGCCCATTGGCCGTCCTTGACGCAGGCGTGCATTTCATTCGCGCGCTTGGCCAGCGTCAGCATCATGAACAGGGCTTGTTCGGCGACGGACGGTGAATTGGCGCTGCCCGCGACCATCAGCGGCACCTTGCGGCGGGAGAGGGCGGGCACGTCGACGGCGTCGTAGCCGACGCCGATCCGGGTCACCACCTTCATGTCCTGGGAAGCTTGGAGCTCCGTCTCGCCGAAGGCCGTGGCACCCAGCGCCACGCCGTGGACCGGCGCATGGCTCTTGAGCAAGGCCTCGAAATCCTTGGCGGAGATCAGGTTCGGAAACTCGACGAGCTCGATATCGTCCCGCCGGGTGAGGAGGGCGCGTGCCCCTTGCGACAAAGTTTGTGTAACGAAAATCTTCTTCTTGTTGGTCGCCATTGCTCCCCGCCTGCTTGCGTTTCTTGAAGCGGCGTCACAGTACGACGCCGGTCTCCTCGTTTAGCAGGTGCATGTTATTGAGGTCCATCGCCAAACGCATGGGAGCCCCGTCCTTGGCGCCGGCATTGGGATTGACGCGGCCGCAGACCGGCGTGCCGTCGAGCCCGAAATAGACCAGCGTCTCCATCCCCATCGGCTCGGTCACGTCGAGCACGGTATCGAAGCTCTCGATGCCGGGATCCAGATGCGCGTGCGCCTCGGTGAGATGCTCCGGCCGGACCCCGAGCAGGAGCTTGTCGGTACGCGGCAACGCGTTGTAGCGCGCGGCGCGCGCCGGCGGCAGCGCAAAGGCGATGCGGTCGGTCAGGCGGATCTGCAGCGTGCTGCCGGCATCTTCCAGCCGGCACGGGATGAAGTTCATTGCGGGCGAGCCGATAAAACCTGCGACAAAGCGCGTCGCCGGCTTGTGGTAGAGCTCGTTCGGCGTGCCGATCTGCTCGATGCGACCCTTGTTCATCACCACCACGCGGTCGGCCAGCGTCATCGCCTCGACCTGGTCGTGGGTGACGTAGACGGTGGTGGTGCGCACCTTCTGGTGCACCTTCTTGATCTCGATCCGCATCTGCACCCGCAGCTTGGCGTCGAGATTGGACAGCGGCTCGTCGAACAGGAAGACCTTTGGATTGCGCACGATGGCGCGCCCCATGGCGACGCGCTGGCGCTGTCCGCCGGAGAGCTGCTTGGGCTTGCGGTCGATCAGATCGGTGATGTCCAGGAGACGTGCGGCTTCCGTCACCCGCGCCTTGATCTCGGCCTTGGGATAATGCTTCAGCCGCAGTCCGAACGACATGTTCTCGGCGACCGTCATGTGCGGGTAGAGCGCGTAGTTCTGGAACACCATGGCGATGTCGCGGTCCTTGGGCGGCACGTCGTTGACGATGTCGCCGCCGATCATGATGTCGCCGTCGCTGATATCCTCGAGTCCCGCGATCATGCGCAGCGTTGTCGACTTGCCGCAGCCGGAGGGCCCGACCAGCACGATGAACTCATGGTCGGCGATATCAAGGTCGATACCGCGCACGGCCTCGACATCGTCGTAACGCTTGACCACCTTCCGCAATGCAACGTCAGCCATGAACATTCAACCCTTTGTCGCGCCGGCGGTCAGGCCGGCAATGTAGTAATCCATCAGGAAGGCGTAGATGACGAGCGGCGGCGCCGCGCCGAGCAGTGCGCCGGTCATGATCTGACCCCAGTTGAAGACGTCACCCTTGATCAACGTGGTGGTGATGCCGACCGGCAACACGAGCTGGTCGATCGACGTCGTGAACACCAGGGGATAGAGGAACTGGGCCCATGACACGGTGAAGGCGAAGATCGTCGCCGCGATCAACCCGGGCAGCGCCACCGGAATGAAGATCCGCAGCAGGGTCTGGAGCCAGGAAGCGCCGTCGATGATCGCGGCCTCATCGAGCTCCTTCGGGATCGAGGCGAAGTAGCCGATCATGATCCAGGTGCAGAACGGCACGGTCAGCGTCGGATAGATGAACACCAGCACGTACCAGCGGTTCAGCAGCGTGATGCCGGTGAAGTCCTGGATCACCGCCAGCATCTTGAACAGCGGAATGAACAGGAGGCTGTCCGGGATGAGGTACGTGAGAAAGACGCCAGTCGCGAGCGTCGCCGAGCCCCAGAACTTCATCCGCGCCAACGCGAACGCCGCGGGGATGCTGATCAGCATGGTGACGATCACGACCACGATCGAGATGATCGACGAGTTCCAGAAGAACCGCAGGAACTGGTTCGAGGTCAGGAGCTCGACATAGTTCGACAAAGTGGGGTGAAACACCCACCACGGATTGGTCGCCGCCGAAATCTCCGCGCTGCTCTTGAGCGAGGTGATCAGCATGTAGACCGGCGGCGTCAGGAAGAAGATCGCAAACAGCACCAGGAAGAAATAGGACCAGCGCAGCGCCCAGATACGGTCCCGGCTCATGCTGCCGAGCTTGCGAGTTGGTCCAGCCTTGTCGATTACGAGCGTGCTCATCAGGCTTCGTTCCCACGTTTATTGACATCGCGCAGGATGAAGATCGCTGCGACGGCAAGGATCGGCACCATGAACAGCGAGACGCAGGCGCCGAGCGGGATATCGTTGCTCTGGATGCCGACCTGGAACGCCCAGGTGGCGAACAGATGCGTCCGGTCCAGCGGACCGCCCGAGGTCAGGATGCGCACGATGTCGAAATTGGCGAAGGTGACGATCAGCGAGAATAGCGTCGTGATGGCGATGATGTTGCGCATCATCGGCAGCGTGACGTACCACATCTTCTGCCACCAGTTGGCGCCGTCGATGGCGGCGGCCTCGTAGAGCTGGTCAGGCACCGATTTCAGCGCGGCGAGATACATGATCAGGAAGAACGGCGCGCCGTACCAGACATTGACGAGAATCACGGAGAAGCGCGCCCAGAAGGTGTCACCGAGCCAGGGGATCGGACCGACGCCGAAGAAGGAGAGCGTGTAGTTGAAGGCGCTGTAGGAGGGATCGAACAGCCAGAGCCAGGCCAGCGTGCTCATCGCCGGCGGAATCACCCAGGGCACCAGCAGCATGCCGCGCCATTTGCGCTGCTTCTTGCCCGGAATGTTGTGGACGAAATGCGCGACGATGAAGCCGATCAGCGCCTTGAAGAATACGGCGGTGATCGCAAAGATGCAGGACTGCCTCACCACCATCCAGAACGTCTCGCGCTTGAACAGGAAGGTGAAGTTGCCGAGGCCGACGAATTTCGTCATCGCCTTGTTCAGTGTCGCCAGGTAGAGCGAATAGAAGGCAGGATAGAGCACGAGCAGCGCGATCAGGAGGATCAGCGGCAGCGTCAGGAAGAACGCCACGGACGATTTCCGACCCAGCACATTACGCAGGCTCGCATTCTTTTTGCGGGGGCTTGCGGCACGAGCGCGGCGACCTTGCTCTACGACGACATCGGCCATGAATCTGACTTTCTGGTCAAACTTTCTGAGGGACGTTCAACGGTGAAGCTGGCGAGCGGTCGGCCTCAGGAACATGCGGACGGAACGAAAGCGCGCCTTGGCGGCTCACGCCCGAAAGCGCGAACCGCCATGGCACACACCCGGCTCAGGTCCGCATGAAGCCCTCGCACTCGCCCTCGGCCCAGGCGAGCGCCGTGTCCATCTTCTCGCCCTGCGCAAAGCGCAGCGCCATCTTGGTCAGCGTCGCCTGGAAATAGATCTGCTGGGCGATCTTCGGCGGCGCCGGCGACGCTGCGATCGACATCGTCTGCTGCTTGTAGGGATCCGGATAGTGGAAGAGCGTGCCCTTCGGCGGCCCTTCCTCGGCCCAGGTCTTGAATTTCGTCATGTTCGCGTAGGCCGGGAGATCGTAGCCGCCGCTCGCCGCGACGAATTTTTCAATCGCCGCCGGCGAGGACAGATGGATGAGCAGGCTCTTGGCCGCCTCCTTGTTCTTCCCGAAGCTCCAGACGCCCCAGAAATAGGGCAGGAACGGCGCAAAGCGTCCCTTCGGGCCGGCTGGGAAGCCGTGCGTCCAGCATTGCTCGGCGACCTGCGGTGCGTCGCGCTTGGCGACGGCCCAGGCGCTTGGCGGGTTGAGGATCATCGCGCCGCGGCCCGAGATCAGCCATTTGTTGTTGGAGGCGTCATCCCAGGACGGCGCATCCGTTGGCAGCACGGCGATCAGCTTCTTGTAGAATTCGAGCGCTTGCCGCACCTCGTCGGTCTTGACCGTGACATCGCCCTTGGCGTTGACGAGCTCGGCGCCGAACGACTGGAAGATCGCCCCCGCCGTGTCGACGCTGTCGGTGGTTTCGCCGAGACCGATGCCGAACGGGAAGCCGGCCTTATGGCAGGCTTCCGCCGCCTTCAGGAACGTCTCCATCGTCCAGTTGTCGGCTTTCGGCGGGCTGCCGGCCGGATACATCTCCTGCACGTCGATGCCCGCATGCTTCTTCATGAGATCGATGCGGGAGCAGGGACCCTTGATCTGGCTTCCTGGCGTCGCGGGCACGGCGAGCCATTTGCCGCCCGACTGTCCCAGATATTTGACGGTGCCGTTGACCTCGCCATTCTGCTTGATGAGCGGCTCCATGACGTCGTTGAGCGGCTCGAGATTTTCTGAATAGGCGTGCGGCCACCAGCTCGGCATCTGGAGAATGTCATGACCGGACTTGGCCTGCGCTTCGGCCGCTGCGGTCAGCTCAATCTTCTTGTTGTTGCTGGTGATGTAGTCGATCGAAACCTCGACCTTCTCCTTGTCGGCCCATTCCTTGACGAGCGCGGTGGAGGCGTCGTTGGCGTTGGGCACCCAGTGGTCCCAGAAGCCGATCGAGAGCTTGCCGGCGGCGTAAGCGCCTCGGACATAGGGCGCCGCGATCAACGCCGTGGAGGACATTGCAGTGGCTGCCACAAATTGACGTCGTGTCAGTGTCTTGCGTGACATCTCGTTTCCTCGCCTTGGTGTGTTTTATTATTCTTTCGTTTCCTCTGACTTTCCTGAGTTTGTTTTTTGATTTTGTTGTTGGACGTTTCTTGTTGGCGTCGTTATCCCCGGGCGGCTAATCACGCGCGGGACACGGCTAATTGGTAGCGCGATCAGATCATGATTGATTACGTCTGTCGAGAAAGCCGAACGTCTCACTCTCTAGAACTAACGTTGTGTAGGGAAAGGCTGCGGCGTGCGCCGAGCATGAGCCAAGCATGAGCTACCGCTGCTCTTATTGCGACGCACACTTCGGAGTGCGACAGCTGGGGACGATCCGTGCGCAATTACGCCGCAGTTCCGAATAAGCCTGCATAACCGCTTCGCGCCAAAGGCCTTTCAAACGGGGACAGCGATGGTCCGCGCCTAGACCTCGGCGCCGCGAAAACGATAGAGTTGCAACCGGCAGGAGGCCTGCCGTTTCCAGAGGGCAAGCAGATCGAGATGAAGACCCAGAAGATCAACCCGGCGCCGCCTGCGCGGCTTCGCCTGCGACGATGGCTCGCGCTCGGCTCCGTTGTGACAGTGCTGATCGGCGCGGCCGCAGTTGCGAATGCACAAGGTCTGGTCAAGGGCGTTCAGGACGGCGCTGCGGCCGGTAACAAGGCGGCAGGTCCCGTCGGTGGCGTTCTCGGCGGCGCCATCGGCGGCGTGGTCGGCGTCTTCACCGGTGTGCTCGGCGTCGGGAACAACAATGGTCAGGCGCCGGCTGCCAAGGACGGGAGCAAGGACGCATCCAAGGATGCGAAGGACTCAAAGCAGCCGGGCGCCGCCAAGGACAAGGATGCCAAGAGCGCGAAAGCCGGCAAGGGCGCCAAGGCGGGCAAGGAGGCCAAGAACGCTCCAGCGGATACCGGGGATAAGGACGTTACGGTCCTGACCCAGCCCGGCGCGCCGCAACTGACCGCCGACCAGATTGTCTCCAACAGCGATTCCTACATCGAGCGGATCAAGACCGAGCTGAACCTCACGCCCGATCAGGAGAAGCACTGGTTCGGCTTCTCGAGCGCGATGCACTATCTCGGGCATAACGGCGCCGAGCGGCTCAATCTGCGGATCGAGCGCGCCAAGCGGGATCCGCCCGACGACATCATCGAGCAGATGCGCAACGAGGCGCAATTCCTGATCGACCGCGCCTCCGATCAGCGCAACGTCGCCGACGCCGCCGAACCGTTGTTCTCGAGCCTCGACGACAAGCAGAAGCAGGTTTTCATCCAGGAGATGGTGCGCCTCAGCCATGAGCGCGGCCTGGATTGATCAAGCTTGAGTCGGATTGCATGCATTGGTGGAATTTGAAGGCCACGAATTCGTGAATCCTTCTCGCAAATGGGGTATGCTTAGCTGCGCAAGGCGGCTGAGAGGTTGATAATGGCGGACAGGCTCTCCGTTTTCCTGGTCGAAGACGAGGCGTTGATCCGGATGATGATGGCTGACATGGTGGAGGAGCTTGGTCACCATGTCGTCGCGGAAGCGGACAATGTGCGCGATGCGAGCGCCTTTGCGATGACGGCGCAGTACGATTTCGCGATCCTCGACATCAATCTGATGGGTGTTTACGTCGATCCGGTCGCCGATCTGATCGAGCGCCGCGGCAAGCCGTTCTTGTTCGCGACGGGCTATGGGCCGGAATTGCTGCCGTCACTGCTGCGGCGCCGGCCGATCCTGCGCAAGCCGATTGCGCTCGACCAGCTCAGGATCATGATCGACTCGCTGTTTCCCGATACGCCCGCGAAGGCCCCCCACTGACACTGTCAACGATCGCGACATCGCCCAACGAAAATGGCCGCCCGACAGGGGCGGACATTTAGGACGAAAGAGTCGTCAGTGTCTCAGATCAGGCCTGCGCTGAGGTCAACGCCGTGCGCCATCAGGCCGAACGAGGCGATGAGCCCCATGCCGCAGAAGATGATAATGGCTTTAAGAGAATAGTCAGTCGACCGGGTCTGGACGGCAGCCGGCATTTCGGCGAGCGAAATCATGCTCATGTTCATTCCCCCTGTGTTGATCCTGAATTGCATCAGGTGAGGGAACTCTTAGAGCAAAGAGTTTGACATAGGCTTGCGAGAGATCGTTAACGGAATCGCAACCGATCGCGGACTCGTTGGCCGGGCGACAGGGGGCCTGCAAGCCTTAGTTGCGGCCGGCATTTAGCACCGTGGCGATGGTGTGGGCCGTCATGGCGGCGCGGTCGGAGGCGCGCTGGGCGGCCAACCGGTCCCGGGCCTTCTCTTCGATCAACAGCTCGATCAGCGCCATGCGCTTGTCGTCATCGTCTGCCTCGGTCAGCAGCCGGTGATAGCGGTGATAGTCGAAGCCCACATCCTGCTTACGCATGTCACGCCCCCGTACCTACGCCACACACTCCTTGAATTGTTTCTCATCGGAAACAACAGGGCAAGCACGATCCTGCGTGGAACCGCGCGAGTGCTGCAATCAGCTGTGAATTGCTTAACGGAGGGTACGAGGTCCGGCGCGCCTCAATCCAGATTGTGGTCGGCGAACATCTTCAGGCCGACGAAGCTTGCATCGGGCTTCATGACGAGACGGGTCGGGATATTGCGCAAATAGTCCTGGAAGCGCCCTTTGGCTTCGAAACGCGCGCGGAACGCTGAAGCCGAAAGGAATTCCGGAAAGCGCGGCACGATCCCGCCGGCAATGTAGACGCCGCCTCTGGCGCCGAAGGTCACCGCGAGGTTGCCGGCAACCGAGCCGAGGATGGCGCAAAACATCTCCAGCGTGGCACGGCTGAGCTCGCAAGTCCCGTCCAGCGCCGCCTTGGTGACCGCCGCCGCATCGCGTTGGGGCACCTGGGCTTCATCGACCTCGGCCATCGCTTCGTAGAGGGACTGCATCCCCGAGCCGGAGAGGGCGCCGCGCTCGATGGAGACATGGCCGAAGCGCCGGCGCATGGCGGCGATGACGCGCTCCTCGCGCTCGGTCTCAGCCGGCAGGGTGGCATGACCGGCCTCCGTGACGACGGCCAGCCGGGAGCCATGGCGCTCGACCAGGCAGGAGACGCCGAAACCCGTCCCGGGCCCGACCACCAGCAGCGGCTCCCCGGACATGCCATCCTGTCCGCCGAGCGGAATCAGGTCGGCCGGCTGCAAGGCGGGCAGGGACCAGGCCACCACCTCGAAATCGTTGAGCACGTGGGCGCTGTCGAAGCCGAGCGCCGACTGAAGCTCGTTGCCGTCGATCACCCAGGGGCTGTTGGTCATGACGCAGCGGTTATTGGTGACGGGACCGGCGACGGCGAGGACGGCCCTGACCGGCTTCTCGCTGTCGGCCCGCCGCAGCACGTCGGCGATGGCTTCGCGGACCGTCGGATGGTCGGCGACCTTCACATAGTCGATCGGTCCGATCTGCTCGCCATTGCTCAGCGCGAAGCGCGCATTGGTACCGCCGATATCGGCGAGAAGAATGTTTCCTGTCTTGCCGATACTCATGACCATTTGGCTACCTTAGCCTTGCAGGCTTTGGGAACCCTTTCCTCCACGCCTTCGCCGCGATCCGTATGTCGCGGATATCAGAGATTCCGCCCTCGCGTACAGCTAGTCAACACGGACGAGGCCAAAGCGTTGCATCCAGGAGCATCAGCCGGCCGTTCGCGCGACATCGTTGTAGGGTGTCGGAGGTTGCGAAGCGGCGCGGGAAGATCGACATTGATGACAGCGGCGGCGCCCGTTGCGCCGGACGGACGACATGGGGCCTTGCGATGAAGATAACCGACCGCGACGTGCTGCTGGCGATCGACGTGCAGAACGATTTCTGCACGGGCGGGGCGCTCGCCGTTCCCGGCGGAGAGAAGGTCGTCCCCGCCATCAACCGGATCGCCCAAAAATTCGCCAATGTGGTGCTGACGCAGGACTGGCACCCGGGCGACCACGTCTCCTTCGCGCCGAACCATGCTGGCCGCCAGCCGTTCCAGACCATCGAGCTCGACTACGGCACCCAGGTGCTCTGGCCGGCGCATTGCGTCCAGGGCACGGCCGGCGCCGAATTCCATCGGGAGCTTGAGGTCACCCGCGCGAACCTTGTGGTGCGCAAGGGTTTCCGCCGCGGGATCGATTCGTATTCGGCGCTGTTCGAGAACGACCACAGGACGCCGACCGGTTTGCTCGGCTATCTCAGGGAGCGCGAGCTGAAGACGGTTTTCGTCGCCGGCCTGGCGCTCGATTTCTGCGTCCGTTTTTCCGCGGAGGATGCGCGCAAGGCGGGGTTCGAGGTTGCCGTGATCGAGGACGCCTGCCGTGGCATCGACCTCGACGGCTCGGTCGCAGCGACCCATCACAGCTTCAGGGAGCTCGGCATCTCCGTGGTCAGCCTGGAGGCGTTTTTGTGAGGATGATGCGGTAATGGCGGCGGGGAAGAGCGGTCAACAGCCCGGTGGAGCGGGGCGCGGTTCCGATGACCCCGTGCTGTGGCCGTTTGCGGCGGCACGTCTCGCCATGGACGCCTGCTTCTGGTGGCTGGAGCGCGGCCCGGCGGAGCAGGGCGAGGGCGACCTTCCCTGGACCACACGCGGCATCGTGGCGCTGGAGCTCGCCACTATGCGGCTGCGCGATTGTTCGCGGACGCGATCCGGTCAGCCGGCTCTGGTCTGCGCGCCCTATGCGCTGCATCGGGCCTTGATTGCCGATTTTGCACCCGGTCACAGCGTGGTGCAGTCGCTGCAGCAGGGCGGCCTCGAACGAATCTATCTCACCGACTGGCGCTCCGCCACGCCCGACATGCGCTATCTCTCGATCGACAGCTATCTCGGCGATCTCAACGTCGCCATCGACGAGATCGGCGCGCCGGTCGATCTGGTCGGCCTGTGCCAGGGCGGCTGGCTGTCGCTGCTCTATGCGGCGCGGTTTCCGGCCAAGGTGCGGCGGCTGGTGCTGGCCGGTGCGCCGGTCGACCTTTCGATCGAGTCCAGGCTGTCGCAACTCGCCCGCAACGCGCCCGGGATCGTCTACGACCAGCTCGTCGCGCGCGGCGGCGGCAATGTCAGCGGCGAGGAGATGCTGCGGGTCTGGTCGAAGGCGCCCTGCCGTGACGACGTCGCGGCGTCGTTGCAGAAAGACCTCTCGGACGCGGAGGGCGCGGCCCTGCTCGCGCGCTTCGAGCGCTGGAACACCGAGACGCTCGACCTGCCGGGCACCTATTATCTCCAGATCGTCAACTGGATCTTTCGAGAGAACCGGATCGCGTCAGGCAATTTCACGGCACTCGGCCGCGCGATCGACCTGAAGGACGTCAAGGCGCCGGTCTTTCTGCTGGCCGGGCTCGACGACGATGTCGTGCCGGCCACGCAGGCACTCGCGACCGCCAGCCTCATCGGTACGCCGCCGGCTTTCGTCGCAGCGGCCTCCGAGCCGAGCAACCATCTCGGGCTGTTCATGGGCGCGCGGACCCATGCGCACGCGTGGCCCCGGATCGCGGAATGGCTGCGCAACGACCTCTCCGGCGTGCTCGCGCGCAGCGCGTGATTCTGCCAAAAAAGCCGGCCGGCGAAGCTGCAAAGCGGTTATGCATGATGGCGGATGGCCTGCACGGGGCGCGGTCGATGGGCTACATAGAGTCCAGCGCCGGCGGCCGGTCCGGCAAGATTTAAGGTCCTTTGCCCGATGAGCTTCCACTCGATCTACGCCCACGGGTTTGCGCGCGTTGCGGCCTGCGTCACCACCTCCCATGTGGCCGATCCCGCGGCCAATGCGAGGGCGGTCATGGCGGCGGCAAAAACCTGCGACGCGCAATCGGTCGCGGTGGCCGTGTTTCCCGAGCTGTGCCTGTCCGGCTATGCGATCGAAGATCTCGTCAAGCAGGATCCGCTGCTCGACGCCGTCGAGCGCGGGCTTGTGTCGATCGTCGAGGCCTCCACGGCGCTGATGACCGTGCTGATCGTCGGCGCACCGCTGCGCTTTGGCAATCGCATCTACAATTGCGCCGCCGTCATTCACCGCGGCAGCATTTTGGGAGTGGTGCCCAAGAGCTATCTGCCGACCTATCGCGAATTCTACGAGGGCCGCCATTTCGCCTCCGGCGCCGGCATCGCCGGCGAGGCGGTCGCTATCGGCAAGCTCCACGCGCCATTCGGCACCGACCTGCTGTTTGCCGCCGAGGATGTCCCAGGCCTCACCATCGGCGTCGAGATCTGCGAGGACATGTGGATCCCGGTGACGCCCGCCTCCGAGCTCGCATTGGCCGGCGCGAGCGTGCTGATCAATCTGTCGGGCAGCCCGATCACGATCGGCCGGGCGCGTTCGCGCGCGCTGCTGTGCCAGTCGACCTCGGCGCGCTGCCTTGCGGCCTATGTCTATTGCGCCGCCGGGGCAGGGGAATCCACCACCGACCTCGCCTGGGATGGCCAGACCTCGATCTACGAGAACGGCGTGCTGCTGGCCGAGGGCGAGCGATTCCGGCAGGCGGGCCAGATCACGCTGGCCGACGTCGACCTCGACCTGCTGAGACAGGAGCGCGCCCTGATGGGCACGTTCGACGACAATCGCCGGCAGCGCGAGGGCCGTTTCCGCAAAGTTAGCTTCACCCTGAAGCCGCCTGCGGCCGACATCGGCTTCCTGCGCAAGGTCGAGCGCTTCCCGTTCGTGCCGAGCGATGAAAGCCTGCTCGAGCAGGATTGCTACGAGGCCTACAACATCCAGGTCGCAGGCCTGGTGCAGCGCATGCGCGCGACCGGCACCAAGCGCGTCGTGATCGGCGTATCGGGCGGTCTTGATTCCACCCATGCGCTGATCGTCGCCGCCAAGGCCGTCGATCTCTTGGGCCTGCCGCGCGAGAATATTTTGGCCTACACCATGCCGGGCTTTGCCACCGGCAGCGAGAGCAAGACCAATGCGCTGGCGCTGATGAAGGCGTTGCAGACGAGTTGGCAGGAGCTCGACATCCGCACCACCGCCACGCAGATGCTGAAAGACATCGGCCATCCCTTCGGCACTGGCGAGAAGGTCTACGACGTCACCTTCGAGAATGTGCAGGCAGGCCTGCGCACCGACTATCTGTTCCGGCTCGCCAACCACCATGGCGGCATCGTGATCGGCACCGGCGATCTCTCCGAGCTCGCGCTCGGCTGGTGCACCTATGGCGTCGGCGACCAGATGGCGCATTACAATGTCAACGCCGGCGTGCCGAAGACGCTGATCCAGCATCTGATCCGCTGGGTGATCGCCTCGAAGCAATTCAGCGGTGACGTGAACGGGACGCTGGCCTCGATCCTGTCGGCCGAGATCTCGCCGGAGCTGGTCCCAGTCAAGCCGGGCGAGAAGCCGCAGAGCACCGAGGCCTCCATCGGGCCCTACGAGCTGCAGGATTTCAACCTGTTCTACACACTGCGCTTCGGCCTGCGGCCGTCCAAGATCGCCTTCATGGCGTTCCAGGCCTGGAAGGACGTCGCCAAGGGCGAATGGCCGCCGGCATTTCCGGCCGACAAGCGCCGCGCCTATGATCTTCCGGAAATTCGGCGCTGGCTTGAAGTGTTCCTGCGCCGCTTCTTCGCCTTCAGCCAGTTCAAGCGCTCGGCGATGCCGAACGGACCGAAGGTCTCGGCCGGCGGATCGCTGTCGCCGCGCGGCGACTGGCGTGCGCCGTCGGATTCGAGTGCTGCGGCCTGGCTCGAGGATCTCGAGCGGAACGTGCCGAAGTAAGCGGAGAGCGCAGTCCAGAACGACTTCGCGCCGCACGGCTCACAGAGCCGGCGGCGCGAAATTGCGTTCGATGAAGAAAGCACGAGGTCCGGAGTGCCTAGGAGTCCGGACCTCGTAACCTTGCCCCAGCCTTTGATCCCCCGCCCCAGATGGTCCCCCAACCCCGTGGTGCGCGATCAGAGGGTGATGCCCTTGGAAGGCCGCCGATCGATGTCCCGCGATGTACGCGAGACAGGGTTAGGACTCCATTCCGGTTCACTACGGATTTAATCGCGCTTGATTTTGCGCGCGGATGCATGCGCCTGAAAGCAGCAAGGTGCGACTGGTTCCGCGATCGGCTCGATCCGACTTTGCAGTAACTGCTTCGTCATGGCCGGGCTTGTCCCGGCCATCCACGACCTTTTCGGCGGCATCAAGAACGTGGATGCCCGGGACAAGCCCGGGCATGACGGCTGAGATTGCCTGTGCCCACGCGCCGGAAGCAGGGGAGGCCTGCGATAGACCAATCCGAGGCTTTCAAAGGCAAGTTCTCGTTGCGCCCGCCCGGCCCGTGCGCTATCCGGCCGGAAAGGCCTGAGGCGGCTTCGATATTTCCCGCCCGGCCGGCCAAACCCGAGGACGGAAACCGCCATGCCAGCCTATCGCTCCCGCACCACCACCCACGGCCGCAACATGGCGGGCGCCCGCGGCCTCTGGCGCGCGACGGGCATGAAGGATGGCGATTTCGGCAAGCCGATCATCGCGGTCGTCAACTCCTTCACGCAGTTCGTGCCCGGCCACGTCCATCTCAAGGACCTCGGCCAGCTGGTCGCCCGCGAGATCGAGCAGGCCGGCGGCGTGGCCAAGGAGTTCAACACCATCGCGGTCGATGACGGCATCGCCATGGGCCATGACGGCATGCTCTACAGCCTGCCGTCGCGCGAGCTGATCGCCGACAGCGTCGAGTACATGGCCAACGCGCACTGCGCCGACGGGCTCGTCTGCATCTCCAATTGCGACAAGATCACGCCCGGCATGCTGATGGCCGCACTTCGGCTCAACATCCCCGCCGTGTTCATCTCGGGCGGCCCGATGGAGGCCGGCAAGGTCAAGCTGCAGGGCAAGACCAAGGCCGTCGATCTCATCGATGCCATGGTCGCCGCGGCCGATAGCAAGGTCAGCGACGAGGACGTCAAGGTGATCGAGCGCTCGGCGTGCCCGACCTGCGGCTCCTGCTCGGGCATGTTCACCGCGAACTCGATGAACTGCCTGACCGAGGCGCTCGGCCTGGCGCTGCCCGGCAACGGCACGGTGGTCGCGACCCACGCCGATCGCAAACGCCTGTTCGTCGAGGCCGGTCACACCATCGTCGATCTCGTCCGCCGCTACTACGAGCAGGACGACGCCTCTGTGCTGCCGCGCAACGTCGCGAACTTCAAGGCGTTCGAGAACGCCATGACGCTCGACATTGCGATGGGCGGCTCGACCAACACCGTGCTGCATCTGCTCGCCGCCGCCCATGAAGGGCAGGTCGCGTTCACCATGCAGGATATCGACCGGCTGTCGCGCCGCGTGCCTGTGCTGTGCAAGGTTGCACCATCAGTTGCCGACGTGCATGTCGAGGACGTGCATCGCGCAGGCGGCATCATGGGCATCCTGGGCGAGCTCGATCGCGCCGGCCTGATCGACACCTCGGTCTCGACCGTGCACGCGCCGACCATGAACGAGGCGCTGGAGCGCTGGGACATCAAGCGCTCGAAAAGCGAGGCGGTGCGTACCTTTTTCCGTGCCTCGCCCGGCGGCATCCCGACCCAGGTCGCCTTCAGCCAGGAGCGCCGCTACGACGAGCTCGATGCCGACCGTGAGAAAGGCGTCGTCCGCAATCTCGCGCACGCCTTCAGCAAGGACGGCGGCCTCGCCGTGCTCTACGGCAACCTCGCGCAGGACGGCTGCATCGTGAAGACTGCGGGCGTCGATGCCTCGATCCTGAAATTCTCTGGCCCCGCCCGCGTGTTCGAGAGCCAGGACGCGGCCGTCGAGGGCATTCTGGGCGGCAAGGTTGTCGCCGGCGAGATCGTGGTCATCATCTACGAAGGCCCGCGCGGCGGCCCCGGCATGCAGGAGATGCTGTATCCGACCAGCTATCTGAAATCGATGGGCCTCGGCAAAGCCTGCGCGCTCGTCACCGACGGACGCTTCTCGGGCGGCTCTTCGGGTCTGTCCATCGGCCATCTCTCGCCGGAAGCGGCCGAAGGCGGCAACATCGGTCTGGTTCGCACCGGCGATCGTATCGCCATCGACATTCCGAACCGCAGCATCAACATCGAGGTTTCTGACGAGGAGCTCGCTGCGCGCCGTCTCGCCGAAGACGCCAAGGGCGACGCCGCCTGGCAGCCCGCAGCCCGCAAGCGCAACGTCTCGACCGCGCTGCAGGCCTACGCTGCGCTCACCACCAGCGCCGCGCGCGGCGCCGTGCGCGAAGTGAAGCGGCGCACGAAGTAGGCGCGTCTTGCGCGGGCCCGATCGCAAACGTCGCGGTCGTGCATGGTCAACAAGTTCTGAACGGCCGGTGAAAGCCGGCCGTTCGCATTAAGGATGCCCCGACGAACTTCGGCAGCCATGGGTTTTGCGGCGTATACTGCGGCGACCTTCGCAAATCCATTTCGGGCAACTGGGGCGCTACCACAATGTCTCGTACTCTTGCTGTCGTTTTCTCAACAGTCGTCGCTGCCATTGCCATGACGACCGCAGCCTCCGCCGGCTGCTACAATTGCTACGCGCCGCCGCAGCCGTGCACGACCTGCTATCAGCAGCAATACGTCGCGCCGCAATACCGCGCCGTCGACGAGACCGTGATGGTGTCGCCAGGTGCGACGGTCGCGCATCGCACGCCGGCGCAGTACCGCACCGTGATGGTGCCGCAGACCGTGATGGTGGCGCCGCCGAGCGTCCAGTACGAGCAAATCCCGCCGCAATACGCCACGCGCCAGCGTGTCGAGATGGTCTCGCCGGGCTATTCCTATTACGCCCCGGTCGCGCCTCGCTGCGGCAATTGCGGCTACTGAGGCAACGCAACAACAACCGTTGCAACAAACAGACTTCGCGCGGTGCCCCCAAAAGGCGCCGCGTTTTCTTTTGCGGGCGAAGCCAAACGAGGCCCGGAAATAGAGGTGACTCCAACCGGGCCTCGCGACCGGCGACGCCCTGGGAGGTGTCACCAGTCCTGATCGAGGCTAGAGGACCAAACTGACGCGCACCTGACAGATCGTCCGATCAGCGTCATATCCAACTCACGCCCGGCTGCATTGCTACCGCAATCGGCGCGGTGTTATGCTCGTCGCAGAACGGGGAGTTTCTCGATGCACAAAATCGCCGTCGCCGTCTTGCTTGCCCTGATGGCCGCCCCCGCGCTGGCGGAGGAACATATGCTAGGGCCTGGCGAAGAGCCCAAGGCGAAGACGGCGACACAGAAGGCGGACGATGAGCGGGCTGCGCGCGCCTATCAACGCTCCCTCAACAATGTTCCGGACCAGAAGGCGGTCGATCCGTGGGGAACTGCCCGCGGCGATGATGCGTCGAAGAAGTCGGCCGCGCCGGCCAAGCCGGTTGTGAAGCAGTCATCCAAGGCCAAGAGCGGCAGCACCGCCAACAAGAGCGGCAGCACCGCCAATTAGCAAAGATGCGTGAAACGGCGGGCTCCCTTCGTCCGCACACGACGCGCAGTAGCCCGCGTGCGCTCCGACCTACCAGTAATCGACAATTTGATACCGGCCGGCGCCTTGTTTCGATGGCGGCATGCCTCGCCCTGTCCGCCATACGCCTACGCACGCCGATGGCAGGCCACTCTATTCACACCTGATGCCGAACATGCAGGTGGGGCAGCCGCAGCGGTTGACGACGCCATGCGAGCCGCCATAAAGAAGCGCACCGACGACGTTGGGTAGCAAAGCGGTAGCAGAGTCCTCGAATGGTCTCTGCGAAGCGGCGAAAAGCCTAGCAATTTCAAGTCTTGGAAGGGTGGCCGAGTGGTTTAAGGCACCGGTCTTGAAAACCGGCGTGCCCGCAAGGGTACCGTGGGTTCGAATCCCACCCCTTCCGCCACCATCTCATCTTCACTCATCTCTCCACGTCTTAGTGCTGCGCGCAAGCGGCTGGTTTTGCGTGACTTTCTGCCTTATCTGATCTAAATGTCTCCTCCGAACTCTACCCCAATCTACGGTTTTGACGTGGGGTAAGACGTGGGTTTTGGAGGACACTTTTATGGGCGCGCTCCACGTTTTGACGGCTCTTCAGGTCAAGAATGCTGGGCCGGGCGCGAAGCTTTCGGATGGCGGCGGATTACGTCTTGACGTTGATCCACGCGGGGGCCGCTCGTGGGTGTTTCGGTACAAATCCCCCATCAGCGGCAAAGAGCGCTACATGGGTTTGGGCGCGGCTCCGAACAGCAGCGCCGACGCGGCGCGCAAGAGCCTTGCGGAGGCGCGAGAGGCGGCTGACAGAGTTCGGAAATTGCTCCGGGAGGGCAAAGACCCCATCGAGCATAGGAACGAGCTGCGCACCGCAGCCAAGGTGGAAGCCGCAAAGGCTATCAGCTTCAAGGACTACGCCGAGCAGTACATTACCACGCACGAAGCCGGGTGGAAAAATCCCAAGCACCGCCAGCAGTGGCGCAACTCGCTTCGCGACTAGAGAAGATGACCATCGCCAATATATCGGACGATCTGGAGAGAGGCGTGCTGTCGGCTCTGCTCAAGCCCGGCGATCTCATCCTGGTGCAGGGACTGCACAGCTTCGCGAAGCAGAACTCGGTAGACAAGGGAGCGGGGCAGACGACGGATGGCATCAGGAGGGCAAACAACGTGAGCGTCGAGTTCACTTTCGACCGGTTCGAGGCCACATCATCTTCAGCCCACGGTCGCTGGGTATCTGGCAGCGTGGACGTGAGCAGCATTGTTCGGGTTGGCACGATCACGTCCGAAAGCGGCAAGCTGCGGATACAGGGGACCGTCCTCGCTATCGCGATGGGGTTCTCTGGATTCAAGACGCGCGAATATGCCACCTTCCCATACCGCACGGGCGTCTATCGAGTAGACGACCATTTCGGCGAAGACGATGACTCTTGGCTGGATGACGATGATGACGGCGAGGAGTGAGCCTCACTTCTCGATCAGGCTGATGGTGTAGTTGGTCTGCTCGATCGTATCGAACAGCTTCAGGTCGGATTTCTCCAGCAACTGCTTGAACAGGTCGTCCATGTCCTTGTAGGCCGTCATGATTGGCTCGTGGGTCAGCGCCTTCTGCCAGTCGGCTTTCAGGTTATCGATGATGTTCTGCTGGTCAGGCGTGGCGCTGGTCACGTTGTCGTAACGGATTTCGGCCGGTTTGCCGTGAGCGAGTGTGTCTCGCAGGTTCTTCATGGTCCGGAATGAACTCAGCGGCCGGGTCTCCCAGACAATCGGCATCTTGAAGGCGTTGAAAACCACGGCGACCTTGCTCTCGATTGGGTCGCGCTCGATATAACCCTTGACGCACTTCATGCCGAAGAAATTGATGTGGGCCTCGTTGGTGAACGCGATCGAGGTCGCGCAAGCCAGATAGTCGAAGGCTATGCCGGTTCTGTCGCCGGATTCGATCTTCTTCTCAATCTGGCGTTTGAACCAGTAAGCCGAATTCGCGAGATGGTTATGCAGGTAGACGTCAGCCTTGCCGGTTACCTTGGCCTTGAGATCCTTGTCCATTTCCCGCCCCCTTAGACCCCGCCAAGCCAACTTGGCCGTATTCTGCGCAAAGTCTAGCCTCCGGCTTAAATCCGGAGGCTGCGTGACAGGCATCGTAGCCACTTTCAAAGCGTTGTCACTGGACGAGATGATCTCCGCTTTGCTGGCGGCAGCCGACTACGCTAGGCACCTCCAATTGCAGGCCGAGAAAGGCAAAGCCCTAGGGTTCAACCGAGCGAGAGAAAGGCCCGTCGCATCCGCAGTCGTCTGGCTGAGGCCGAGATGGCCGATAGCGGCTCTCGTCTGTGGAAGCTCCCATCATGCTGGCTCCTGAGCACCCAAAGCGATAACACCTTCTCGCGCGCGGCTTGGTTGTTCGAGGCAAGCGCTTCGCCTAAAGCTCCGACCGTGCATTGTCTGCAGCGGACCTAGAAGGGCTTCGAATCAAGCCGGTTGACAGGACACCCCTTGTCTTATCCTAACGTCACCCTCCCGAGGGAGGGGGTGAGCTATTGGGCCCTGGTCCTCGCATCGGCGAGGATATCCACTCCTCCACATCAGAACGACGATCGTATTGAAGTCCCGATCGAATTCTTATGAGCGATGAGGTTCGCTTCGACAAGCTACGGTGCGAACCTACGTATCACCGACCGGCGATTACGGTCGTATGCGTTTCTCGATATCCGCCATCGTTGTGGCGAACGCTTCGCGCAGCTGCTCCGCGTGAGCTGCGCTCTCCGGTTCACTGAGATATGCAATCTTAATCAGCAGCCTGTTCAACAGATATGTGATCTGCAGATTTTCCGAGTGCCGGGAGCGCAGCGCCGTGATCTGCCGGCGCATCTCGGCAAGGTCGAGAGTCTCGTGTTTCGGTGACCTCTTCAAAACGACACTCGCGCGTGTGGCCAGCGAACGAAGCCAACGCGCCGAGTATGATGGCGCGAAGGCTTCGCCTGGGTGGACCCGGACGGGGCAATGTCCGGTGCGCAAAGCTAACGCTCCAATGCGCCGCCGCAATCACAGTCTCAAATTAAGATTGATGTCCGCGCTGCGGGTTAATTCTGGAACTGGTCAGGCTTGGTCTGCTCACGATGCTTCTGCTGGGTGATATTAATTCTGTTTCGCCGCGATGCTCGCAGGTTCATCCAAAGCAGCACCAAGCCTGCTATGATGAAGAAGACTGTCAGGAAGTTCAGCAAAAGCGGGATCATGAGAACCGATCTCGATTCTGATTCGCGGTCGATGCATGGCGCCTGTGGCCTGTTGAAAATCTGGCGTGTGTTGCAACCCGCGATATCCAGCGGCACCTTTTACGTTCATCATAGCCTTCATCCGGTCAGTAACCAGCGAGACCGGCGAGGCTCTGCGGGTTGCACAACCACGTATGAGCGCCGTAAGAATCGCTTTATGATCAGCTCAGCCAAACCTCTCGGGGGAAGCGGGGAATGGTCAGGCCCGGCGCGCCTCGCCGGACGCAGGTGTGCTGGGCCGCGATTGCTCATAAGTCGAACTCGCCGGTACATGCTGCCGCGCCTTTTTTCACTCGGGATCAAGGTACGGAACGGCGAAGTTTTCGCAGATCGAGGCAAAGGCCTTTTTTGCTTCAGCATTCTCAAAGCAAAAGCGCTTGCCCCTGTCAGCTTGCTCGATCCACCAGCCAATCTTGCTTTCCCGCGCAATAGTTGATGCTTCTGCGCGGAGTTGATCCAGTTGCCTGCCGTAGGCTCGTACAATCAAACAATTGGTTTCGGCCATGGAAATACCTCTGAAAGAACATCAAACAAAAATGCACAGGCCCCGTTGTTTCGCAAGGTTCTTCGTCGCGTGACTTAGGCGCTGCTCAACGGCTAGTCACGATGAGCGGGGAGGCGACGGACAAGCGACGGTCCTGACCGCTCCTCGGTTCATGCTGGCGGGCCTTGTCATTCAGGGAAAGGCCGCGCTGCATTATGTCGCGAGACTGAAGACTGACGGACAAGGGAAGTCTGCCCGCCAATGCCAGGCTGTCAGTAACCTGCACTCGCCATTCATTATCCTGCCACATCGGACCTTCTGGTTCTTCTTTGAGAATTTGGCGGCTCAATTCGATCACTGTTGCTTCTGCAGCGTCGATATCCGGTAGCTCCAGCCCGACGTCATCTAAGACAGAAATGCCCCCGTGGACATGAAAGAAGAATCGAGTCATCCAGGCGCTCCCTCCAAGAGCCGCGGCGAACGCACGCGTCTCAGTCCGCCAATGTGGGGACCAGATAAATAGACCCGCGGTGAAAGCTGGATGGCGAACCTTTTTTGAGCGAGATGAATGTCTCTTGCGGAGGTAGTTGGGTCAGAACGACAGCTGCCGAACTTCCCCTGGCCGCAGCACATCTGGTTTCACGCGTAAGCGGTGCTCCAAGAGCTTAATGACGCGGACATGGCGGACTACTTGCGCGACCGCGTCCGTCGCGTTGTCTGGCGGCACCGCTGCCACCCAGTACGACCTTCTTCCATCGGACGTAACGACCGCGGCGATGGGTAAGCGGACCATCATCAAAGAAATCCTTACTGAAAGTCCCAGCTGTAGGTTTTAGGATTTGGTGTTTCAAGCGGTGCGAGCAATTATGGTTAGTGCCGGTGACCCCGAGAATGACTCGGTCGCGCCAATCCGGTGCGTTGAGACAATCCTTTCCAGCCGCAGCCGAACGAAGCGCCCCGAATGTTCCGAACCAATCTCGCTTCCCTCGACGACCGCTGCGACGCCGTCCGCACGCTTGCTATAGCCCCTCTGAATCTTCTTGCGCCCGTGCAGGCAAAGCAGCGCAGATCGTCTCAATGCTTCGCGAGCACGCGGATGTGTCGCCAGCGAGTTGAGGGGCCAATCTGTCTGGACAAACTTGGGTCTGAGCACTGGATGCTATAGGTTCCCACTAAGTCCCTGGTCCCAAATGAGTCGGGGGATTTCCGTGGGTATCTTTTTACTCTCGCTTGCAGCCTGCGTTGTTGGGGGTCTTCTCTTAATAGCATTCCACCCATAGGGCCGACAGCGGACGCAACAGTTGCCTTGAAGCCTCAGCCCAGTGCGATGTTAAGGCTTTCGGCTGGATGTTTTTGACTGTGCGCAGTTGAGCGCGTTCAACTCCATGGCTGGAGACGAACGTGATCACTTGGCTGCTGGTCCTCCTCATGGCGGTTAGCGTTGCAATCCTGATCGCTCACGCGATTGATGCAATGCGTTCCTGAGGCTCCGCCTCAGAAGGAATAGATTTGCGCCTCGCTGTCGCCGTGAGGTTCGACAGCTTCTCTGCAAGTGTCCGATGCGGATTGGGAGTCCGATCGTGGGCGTTACACCGGACCTATCCACACCCCCGACGCCAGTAGTCCTACCAACGATAGCACGACGAAACACCTTGCCGCCGCGCCCAGGCAAAAGGTCGCTCCACGCCATTCATGAGCGGGAGGCGTGTCCCGATTGGACAGCATCGGCTCGCGGTCATTGCCCAGAGGCGGTCAACCCGTATATTTCCCAAGTGCCGGCGAAGCCGAACCGTTGGGCCGAACAGGAGGTCCAGCGCAGGGAGAGCGCAATGGGCGGCCGATCAGTTAGCGGACCTCGGCTTCCATCCGTATGTGTCGTGCGGAATTCCACCCGTGATGTCGAGGTCTTTGTCGTCTGAAATGCGCCAAGCCAACAAGCCGAAATAGGCGGTGAGCAGCAAACCTGTCACGATCAAAAGACCTATTGAAAGCCGACCCACTTACGTGCTCCGCAATTCAGCCGCAAGCAGCTGATGGCTTGTGTCAGATTCGAAAAATACAGACCGGCTGACCTAACGGCGCTTTTCCCCAGACAAGGCGGATCAGGACAAGGCAGCGCGGCCCGCCGCGGTAATCCTGTATTCGACCTCACCCGAGGGGAGTGGTCCGGCCTCGACGAATCCTGCGCCGGTGTATCCGCCTTGCTCCGGCTAGCGATTGGACAGATGCTGGTCTGCCGAGCATTCGGATGACCTGACGATCGTATGCTCCGCCGGAGTCTGATCGGCCGCATGGGGCGATATCACGGGATCGACGAACTCGCGCGCATGGAGCGCATCTGCCTGGAGCTGACGGAGGAGAGCAGGATGCCCGGCGGAACAGCGCGAGTTGGCCGCAAACTACGGTCGCGAGGCCGCGAAAAGGACTGTGGCTAGGACCGTAGATTGCGAGCGGCGCGTGCGGAAAAAGTGTGCAATATCAGCAAGGTTGACAAGACACCCCTTCCGCCATACGACCGGGGTATGTCGGTCGGGCTTTCCCGGGCAGGTGATCGGTGAATCAGACGTTCAATCCGGCCACGCTCGACAAGCTGAAGCTTCGCATTCAGGCATTGCGCGCCAAGACCATCGCCAACGGCTGCACGGAGGACGAGGCGCTGTCGGCTGCCGCCAAGGTTGCCGAGCTGTTGGATCGCCACGATTTGTCGCTCTCCGACATCGAGCTGCGCGCCTCGCCGTGCGAGCGGAGGGTCTACGAGACCCATCGCAAGAAGCGAATTCCTCTGGACGACTGCATCGGCGCGATCGCTCATTTCTGCGATTGTCGGGTCTGGCGCGAGAAGAACGCGGCCAGCGAGAACAGCTATGTGTTCTTCGGTCTCGGCGCGGATGTCGAGGTCGCGCATTATCTGGCCGAATTAATCGACGGCGCCGTGCGCGCCGAGCTTGGCCGCTTCAAGACCTCGATCGACTACGCCCGGTTCCGGCACCAGCAGCGGCATCTGGCCAATGCCTCCTTCGCGCTCGGGATGGTGGCGTCGATCGCGCACAGGCTGGTGGCGATCAAGGCTGGTCGCGATCAGGTCAACGAAGGCACCGGCCGCGGGCTGGTCGTCCTCAAGACCTCGGTGGTCGATGCAGAGTTCGACAAGCTCGACCTCAAGCTCCGGACCCAGCGCAGCAGCGGCCGGATGGTGTCGATGACGGCCTATGAAGCCGGCGGCGCCGCGGGAGCGTCGCTGGCTATCAACCCCGGCCTTGGCGGGGCGCAGTCAGGGACCGCATCCAAGGGAAGCTGATGGCATCGGGGAGGGGCGCGGCTTCAGCCGGAGCTGAGAGCATTAATCAGCTGCCCTCTGTCGTCACTGCTGCCAGTGCTAGTAAAGTGCAGCGTCACCGAAATTACGTAATCGAGTCTTCCGCAGTTACGCTGCGCGATGAGTTGTTATAGGGGCCTCCCTTGTGGATGATTGGTCTGCAGCGTTCCACGACAGCGGCTAACTCTGGTATCGAAACAAAAACCCGCGGCGGATTTCTCCCCGCGGGTTCGAACCTTCTTAGGAAGGCGCCTTACAAGCCCCCGTGCGGCTTGGCGGGCGGCCCGCTCTTACTTCCCGGCAAGCCCGCAATCTCTGCCGTGTCCTGATTCTTGATGGCCGGGTTCGCCTGGTCCTTCGCCGCAGTGGAACCAACTGTCATCCCTCGATGCACAGCGGGACCATTCTTGTTTCCAGCAAAGCCTGGAATCCCGGCGCCCGAGTTCTGCGCACTCGGAACCGAAACCGAGAGGTCCAGCCGGCCGGTTTGCGGCGCCGCCATCGCAGACGACGTTGCGAGCGCGATGACGATTGCGCTTGCTATGAGCTTCATGTCTGTCTCCAGTAGCTGCGCCCCACAACGGTCGAACGTCAGCCGCCAGCTGCGGTTTCTGCATTGACGGAATTTAAGATATCACACGTGCTGCGTGAATTGATCTATGGGGCGTTGGAACACGGCCATAGGCAGGGAGCGGCATGATGGCAGTTGAAGAGAGGGACCTCAATAACAGGGGGCACTAAGCTCGGGGCAAACTCGGCGTGTTGCAGAAGTCGCACGAGATCATCAAGTACGTTCTTATTACGCAGAAAGGACGGCACTGGCACCGGTCCGCCAACGTTTCGCGGCGCTGATGTTCGGCCCGACTTCGAGCGCGACAACAGCAGCTTGCATCAAGGCTATCGAAAGAGGAGGTGACCGAAGGATTTGAGCAGCCTTACTCCAACTCGATTGTGTCGACCCGGAAGCACGGCAAGCATCTGTAAGCATGTACTGCTGGCAGGTTTGCAATCTGTGGCAGTGTCGCAAGATAATCCATCGGCCGCCCGCACTTATTGCAGATGAGGATAGGTGGAATGTCCCTCGTTCGGCCGTCGGCCATTACCCAGCGCTCACGCTCACAGGCGTGGCAGCATAGTTTTGGACGATGCTGATCACAGCCCCGGTGAACTACTGAGGATTATCGGAATTTGGCAAAGGCCCCGCCAGCGCGAACCGGCCGCCCAGCCTTTACCGCCTCAGCCGTCGGCGGTGCGTCATCCAGCCGTTGCGGGGCGCCCTTCTGTACAATTGGTGCGGGGCTACGCCTCAGTCGTCCCAGAGGCGCTTGCCGCACGGGCATTCGAACATGTGAGTGATGTCTCCACTGTCAGAGTCCACCACCGTTCGTACAAGCTTCATTTTCTGGCCGCAGATTCGGCAGGGTTTGCTTGAGTTGTCCTCGACAACGCAAATCTTCTCGGCGCGAAATATTTCCATGAGTCTCGCCCCCATCCGAGGTGACCTAGTGGAGATTACAAACCTACTGAAGCGGGGAAATTGGAAGAAGTCGGTACGAAGCCGCGACGCATTTACGCCTGTACACGGACCAAATCAAGACGCGCCAGCTATCCTGACGACCTTTTTGGGTACCTCATTAGATGGGCCCAATAGTGGGACGGAGCGATGTTCATCCTCTTACAAGCTTGGGCTGATGTAGTCCCTGTGCAAAACGGTAGGTCGTTTGGCACCATCGAACAGAATGGTGATGCCGGTCGTCCGAGAGCTTGTGGCGACAACGATGCCAGCCTTGCCAGCCAATTCCGGGCAACGAATTGTTCCGAGGTCGCTGAGCTTGAAACGCGCGCCGACCGCAATCTCTGTTCTCAAATCCATGGTTGCGCCTCCAAAAAGAGACAGATCGCAATGAAATGGGATACCCCGAGTAGCAAACTTCTTCAGAAATACCGCTAATCATACGCGGCAATTGTTTCAGGACCGTTTCATCGTCCGAGATTTGCGTTGCGTGGGAGACGGGTTCGCCTGCGTTTCGCGGAGGACGCTCCGAACGTGGAAGAGTTGCCCTGGGCTCGGCTCATCTCGCGCCCGGCCTTGACGTACCCTCGTTGCCGCTTCCCGTGCCACGCATCGAAAGCAGTCTTGATCTCCGCGCCCCGGGCGACCAATTCTGCTCATGCTGGTATCAGCAGACGGACACGTGATTTTTGATTTCGGAATAATCGCATTTTGCCACTGTTTTGCCCGACGCGTCAAATGGTTTTTGCGGGAATGCCTGGCGTCGGCGCACAAGTCCTTGATCCAACAGGCATGGGCTACTGTGCATGGGGTTGTTTTCGATCTTTCGGCATGTCCGGCCGGCGCGCCACACGGAACTTTTTCCTCATCGTCGCGTTCTCTTGCCATGACAGAAGATCTTTCCTTCCGACGCAAACCGCTGACCCCTGAACAGCGCCAGGCGCGCGATGCGGCGCGCCGCGTCGAGGCCGAGAAGGCCATGCGCGACCACGAGGCCGCGCAGAAGGCGTTTTATGAGAATCGGGAACGGCTGAAGGCCGAGCGGCTGGCCCGAGAGGCGGCCGCGGCCAAGGTCTGACGGCCAACGGGACCGATCGGTCATGACCACGTTCGACAAGCGCGAGCAGGGCTTCGAGGCCAAATTCGCCCACGACGAGGAGCTCATGTTCAAGGCCGCAGCCCGGTCCAACAAGCTGCTCGGGCTCTGGGCCGCTGGTCAGCTCGGACTCAGCGCCGATGCGGCAGCAGCTTACGCGACGGCGCTTGTCACGGACAATCTGGCCAACCAGACGATGACCTTGAGCAAGGTATCGAGCGATCTCGCGGCGAAGGGGATTTCGCGCGAGCAGGTCGCGCAGAAGCTTCAGGAATGCCTGCACCAGGCGCTGGCGCAGGTCGCAGCCGCAGCGAGCAAAGCCGGCGATTGATCACTTCACTCGGCCTGCCTGCACTCGGCCTGCCTGAACGCGGTGGCGTCGCTGAACTTGTCGACGACGACGATGCCAGAGACTACGAAGGTTACGAGGATTAGCCGAAGGCCAGGGCGACGAGGCTCGAGCAGAGCAGGACCAGACCGCCTGCGGTCAGTGCCAGAAAGCCGTCGGACACGAGGTCATGTTTGCGCATGGGACACCTGCCGCTCTCGTCCTTGATGCTCGATCGGATTGATTAAGATTGTCCGAACCTACCGCCATGAAGAGGTGATGCAATGTCGCCCGCGCGTGCCGTCAGGCCCTCGTGCGGTAGCCTTCAAACGCGTGGGCCAAAAAGATCCCCGCGCTTACCAGACCCATCAGTGCCGAAACCGTCTCGATCATCGTTAAATTCCAATCCCGCCCCTGCAGCTGAGAAAACGCGGGCGGCCTTGCACAGTCAAAAGAATTCCAGTGAAGCCGGCGACAATGGGGGTGGAGTGAGCTTTTGGCGCAACAGCTTGTGCGGGTCTGGCACAAAGGAGGCGGTGCCGAAGCCCTCGCGCTCCGTAGATCAGCGGAGAATGCCAAACGTCCTGTTTACCATCCCGGCGCGAACACTGTGGGCTCCCCATTTCCGCCGTGTTCGGGTTGCGTTATCGTTACCGCCTCTGAGACGGTGGTGGGCCGCCTCGGAGCTTGAGGTCCGGAAGGCACTCCCTGCAGGCAAGCGGGTTGGGGCCGGCTCCGGCGAAATGGTATTTGGGGCGAATGGGAATCCGACGGTCAGATTCGGTGGTGCGGGCGGCGCGGAGCGTCGCGGCGGTCGCCACCTGCCTGGCGCTCGCCAATTGCGCCTCGTCCAACAAGTTCGCCAGCCGGGTCGATCCCAAATACGGCGTGTCCTCGAGCCCGCGAGTCGTGGCCTGGGGCGATCCCGTCCCCAAGGGCGGCGGCACCTATCGCGTCGGCAAGCCCTATATGGTTGCAGGCCGGACCTACGTGCCGGAGGAGGACGTCAACTATCGCGCCGAGGGCCTGGCGTCCTGGTACGGTGACGATTTCCATGGCCGCCAGACCGCTAATGGCGAAGTGTTCGACATGGGCTCGCTGACGGCGGCACATCCGACCCTGCCGATGCCGTCCTATGCGCGGGTCACCAACCTGTCGAACGGCAAGTCGCTGGTCGTCCGCGTCAATGACCGCGGGCCCTATCACGGCAACCGCCTCATCGACGTCTCGAACAAGGCCGCTGAACTGCTTGAATTCAAAGGCAATGGCGTTGCCAGGGTCCGCGTCGAATATGTCGGCCGGGCGCCGCTCGAAGGCTCCGACGACCGCCAGCTGATGGCGACCTTGCGCACCGGTGTTCCCGCGCCGTCGCCCTCGATGGTCCGGGTCGCCTCGGCGCGGCCGTTCGTGCCGGAGCTGTCGTCGAGCCGCGGCGCCATCCGGGGCGATGTCCCGATGCCGGAGGGGCGGCCGTATTCGCTCGGCAACACCTCGGCCGACGTCGCCTCGATCAATGCGACCTCGGAGATGTCGGCCTCGAGCCGCAGCCGGGGCCGCGCGTTCCAGAATGCTCGCCAGGTATCCTATGACGAGGACGGCCGCTATGCCGCCGGGAGCGCTGCGGCTTCCGGTGACGGCGCCGCCGAAGCCCGCAGCATCCTGACCGGCCGCGGCCTCTACTGATCCCGGAATACGAGGCGCCCCCTAGCGCGACGCCGCGTCGCGCAGGAAGCTCACGAGCGCGGCGTTGACCTCGTTCGGCCGCTCCTGCTGCACCCAATGGCCGGCGCCCTCGATGATCAGTTTGCGCGTCAGGTTAGGCAGCACGCGCTCCAGCTCGTTGACGCGCTTGGCGCCGATCAGGCCGGTGATGACGGCGTCCTGCGCACCTGCGATGAAAAGCGAGGGCTGCTGGATCTGCGCGTCCTGCCAGGGCGCGGTCAGCTCCCAATTGCGATCGAGGTTGCGATACCAGTTCAGCCCGCCGCGGAATCCCGACTTGCGGAAGGCTTCGGTGAAATAGGCGAGATCGGCCTCGCTCAGCCACGCCGGCAGCGGCTCCTCGGTGCTGGCTTGGCCGAGAAAGCCCTTGCCCTCCTGCACGAACATCGCCGCGTTCGGATCGGCAAGTCCACGCCCGCCGAGCACGATACGCATGGTGCGGGCGACGTCATGCTCGAACTCGGCCTCGGCGACGCCGGGCGCCTGAAAGTACTGCCAGTAGAAATTGGTGATGCCGCCCTGGCGCAGCAGCTCGAGCGGCCTGCCGCGTCCGCGGAATGGCGGCGGCACGCTCAGGCCGGCAACGGCCGTAAAGATATCGGGGCGGAACAGCGCCGCATGCCAGGCGACCGGCGCACCCCAGTCGTGGCCGACCACCATCGCCTTGGTCGCGCCGAGCGCCTGGACCAGGCCGACGACGTCGCCTACCAGGTCGAAGATCGAATAGGCGGTCACGTCAGGCGGCGCCGCACTCTGGCCGTAGCCGCGCATGTCCGGGGCCACGACATGAAAGCCTGCAGCCGCGAGCACCGGGATCTGGTGCCGCCAGGAATAGGATAGTTCCGGCCAGCCATGGCACAGCACCACCAGCGGCCCCTGGCCGGCCTCGCGGATGAAGAGATCGATCCCGTTGGCCTTGATCACGCGCGTGGTGGACATCGCTTTTCCGCCTTGTTTCAGGGGTTTGGTCGAGAAACATGAGATGTCACGATAGGGACGCGAGGAGAATCGTGCAATCTCGCAGGCAAGCACCGATCCTCATGTTGTTCGCACCGGTGCCAACTGTTAGAACGCCGCTCTCAGGGCTTCGCCATGGCATTTCGTCTCATCTCGCTCGGTCATACCGGATTGTCGGCCGGAGCACTGGCGCGCGGGCTGGTCGCGGCGGCGATTGCGGTGAGCCTCAGCTGGGGCGGGGTGCTCTACGCCGCCAACCAGAGCGTCCAGGGCGCCAAGAAAACCGAAGATGCAGGCTTTGACGGCGACGCCCCCACCGCGATCCTGATCGAGGCCTCCAGCGGCAGCGTGCTGTTCGAGAAGAACGCCGACGAGCTGCGCGCGCCCTCCAGCATGATGAAGCTCGTGACCGCGGAGGTCGTGTTCAACGCGATCAAGAAGGGCGACATCAAGCTGACCGACGAATACCGGATCAGCGAGAACGCCTGGCGCAAAGGCGGCGCGCCCTCCGGTGGCTCGACCATGTTTGCGGCCATCAACAGCAAGGTTTCGGTCGATGACCTCCTGCACGGCGCGATCATCCAGAGCGGCAACGATGCCTGCATCGCGCTCGCCGAAGGCATCGCCGGCAACGAGCGGATCTTTGCATCCGACTTCATGACCAAGCGCGCCCGCGAGCTCGGCATGGCCAAATCGACCTTCGCCAACTCCAATGGCTTGCCCGACCCCGGCAACAAGATGACGGTGCGCGAGCTCGGCATGCTCGCCCGCCACATCATCCTGGACTTCCCCGAGTTCTACAAACTGTTCGGCGAGAAGGAGTTCACCTGGAACAAGATCCGCCAGCCCAACCGCAATCCGCTGCTCAATTCGATGGAAGGCGCTGACGGCCTGAAGACTGGCTACACCAAGGAAGGCGGCTACGGCATGGTCGGCTCGGCCGTGCAGAACGGCACGCGACTGATCGTCGTCGTCAACGGGCTTGAGGATAGCGAGGATCGCGCCACCGAAGCCAAGAAGATGCTGGAATGGGGCTTTCGCAATTTCGAGACCCGCACGCTGATCGCGGCCGACCAGCCGGTCGGCTATGCCAAGGTGTTTGGCGGCGAGAGCCGTTCGGTGAAGCTCGTTGCGAAAGAGCCGGTGAAGGTGATGGTGCACAAGAGCGGCGGCGACAAGCTGATCGCGCGCATCATCTATAGCGGTCCGGTCCGCGCGCCGGTTCAGGAGGGGCAGCGGGTAGGCGTGGTCAGGGTCTGGCGCGGCGGCAATATCGCGGTGGAGACGCCGGTCTATGCGGCCGAGGCAATCGGCACCGGGTCGACCGTGCGGCGCGCGATCGACGGGGCCAGCGAGCTCGTGATCGGCATGTTCCGCGCAGGCGCCGAGAAGCTCTGATCATGAGTGAGAGCACGGGACAGCGGCCGTCCGGACGCGGACGCTTTATCACCTTTGAAGGAGGCGAGGGGACCGGCAAGTCGACGCAGATCAAGAAGCTCGCCGACCGGCTCAAAGCGGCCAAGTTGCGCACGCTCGTCACGCGCGAGCCGGGCGGCTCGCCCGGCGCCGAGATCATGCGCCATCTGGTGCTGTCGGGGATGGGCAAGCTGCTCGGGCCCGAAGCCGAGACGCTGCTGTTTGCCGCCGCACGCGACGACCATGTCCGCACATTGATCGAGCCCGCGCTCAAGCAGGGCATTTGGGTGCTGTGCGATCGTTTCGCAGACTCAACGCGGGCCTATCAGGGCAGCCTCGGCAGCGTGCCCGCCGGTTTGATCAACGCCATGCAGCGGGTCACGATCGGCGATCTCAAGCCGGACCTCACCTTCATCCTGGACCTGCCGGTCGAGATCGGCCTGGCACGCGCGGCGGCGCGGCGCGGCAGCGGCACGCCTGACAGGTTCGAGGGCGAGAAGCTCGCCTTCCACCAAGGCCTGCGCGAGGCCTATCGCAAGATCGCCGCGGATGATCCCGCACGCTGCGTGCTGATCGACGCCAATTCCGATCCTGATACGGTTGCCGAACGCGTCTGGACCGCGCTGCGCGACCGCCTCCTGCCGACGCCCGCATCGGTGATCTCGGCATGAGCCCGCGTCAGGTCGAGCGTGAATCCGCCATTCCGCATCCGCGCGAGACAAGCCTTCTGTTCGGCCATCGCGAGGCCGAGACCGCGCTGCTCACCGCCTACCGCAGCGGGCGTATTCCGCACGCCTGGCTGATCGGCGGGCCGCAGGGCATAGGCAAGGCGACGCTGGCCTATCGTATGGCGCGCTTCGTGCTCGCTCGCGGCCAGCCGCTGGCGCCCGCCGTGCAGGGCGCCGAGGATCTCGCGATCGATCCTGATGACGCGGTGGCGCGGCAAGTTGCGGCGAGCTCGCATGGCGGTCTCTTGACGCTGGAGCGCACCGCCAACGACCGTGGCGTGATGCGGACGGTCATCACCGTCGACGAGACGCGCGAGACCATCGCGTTCTTCGGCTCGACTGCGGCTGCGGAAGGTTGGCGTGTCTGCATTGTCGACACCGTTGACGAGCTCAATCCCAATGCGGCGAACGCGCTGCTGAAAATCCTCGAGGAACCACCCCAGCAATCGCTGTTCCTGCTGGTCAGCCACGCGCCCGCACGCGTGCTCGCCACGATCCAGTCGCGTTGCCGCAAGCTGCGCTTGCGCTCGCTCACGACCGACGAGGTGATTGCCGCAGCCGCGACGGCCGCCGACCTCGCTCCGACCGATCTCGCGTTGCGCGAGGCGGCGGAGGCCTCCGAAGGCAGCGTTGCACGGGCACTGACCCTCCTTGGCGGTGATGCGCTAAAACTCCAACAGCGGACGGCGGCACTGCTGGCACGTCTGCCGCAAGTGGATCCGCGCGAATTGCACACGCTCGGCGAATCCCTTGGCACCAGCGACCGCGTCGCGCTTGCGGCCTTCATCGACGGCATCGATCGCTGGATCGCCGAACGCCTCCATTCCGACGATGCCAATGCCAACCAGAACCTGCCGCGCCTTGCGCGCCTAGCTGAGGTATGGGAAAAGATCGTCCGCGCCGCGCGCGACACCGAAACCTACAATCTGGAGCGAAAGCCCTTGGTTTTCTCGGTGTTCGGCTGGCTCGCGGACGCAACGCGCTAGGCGCAGGTACGTTTCCAAATTCTGAGAAGCTGGTAAAGGAATTCGTGGTGGCAGCGCGAGCTAAGAAAATCGCCAAGGGCAAGAGCAGCAAGAAGAACGCTGCCAAGAAGGCCGCGAAGGCGCTCGCGCGCAAAGCGGCCAAGAAGGTCAAGACGACCAGGAAGGCTACCACCAAGAAGGGCACTGCGAAGACGGCCAAGAAGGCCGGCAAGAAAGCTGCGAAGAAGCAGGTCGTCGCCAAGAAAGCCGCGACAAAGAAAGCCGCGACAAAGAAGGCCGCCAAAAAACCCGCCAAGGCTCCGGCGAAGAAGGCGGCAAAGAGGGCGAGGGCGACCGCGCCCGCCGTGATCGCCGCGCCGACTCCAGTCGCCACCCCCCCGAAGGCCGTGAAGCCCAAAGCGACGAAACCAAAGGCGCCGCCTGCACCGAAGCCGGTGGCCGCCCCGAAGCCGGCAGCGCCGGTTGCCGCGCCCGCGCGTGACAACGTCTTCTACATCTCAACCGCGATCGCCTATCCGAACGGTAACCCGCATATCGGTCACGCCTATGAGGCGATCTCGGCCGACGTGCTGGCGCGCTTTGCGCGGCTCGACGGCAAGGACGTGTTCTTCCTGACCGGCACGGACGAGCACGGCCAGAAGATGGTTCAGACCGCGCAGAACGAGGGACTCACCCCGTCTGCGCTCGCAACCCGTAACGCCGACCGCTTCAGGGAGATGGACCAGCGCCTGAACGTGTCGTTCGACCGCTTCATCCGCACGACTGAAGAACAGCACCACCGCTCCAGCCAGGAGATCTGGCGGCGCATGGAAGCGAACGGCGACATTTATCTCGACAGCTATTCCGGCTGGTACTCGGTGCGCGATGAAGCCTATTACGCCGAGGACGAGACACGCCTGAACGACGACGGCATGCGCCTTGGCCCGCAAGGCACGCCGGTCGAATGGGTCGAGGAGGAGAGCTACTTCTTTCGTCTGTCGGCCTATCAGGACAAGCTGCTCAAGCTCTATGAGGAGCACCGGGAGTTCATCGGCCCGGACGCGCGCCGGAACGAGGTCGTCAGCTTCGTCAAGGGCGGCCTGCGGGATCTCTCGATCTCACGCACCACCTTCGACTGGGGCGTGAAAGTGCCCGGTGCCGAAGATCATGTGATGTATGTGTGGGTCGACGCGTTGACCAACTACATCACCGGTGTCGGCTTCCCCGACGAGAGCGACACGAACTGGCGCTACTGGCCGGCGGACGTGCATATCATTGGCAAGGACATCATCCGCTTCCACGCGGTGTACTGGCCGGCATTCCTGATGTCGGCTGGCATCTCGCTGCCGAAGCGGGTCTATGCCCATGGCTTCCTGTTCAGCAGGGGCGAGAAGATGTCGAAGTCGGTCGGCAATGTCGTCGATCCCTTCAACCTCGCCGACCAGTATGGCGTCGACCAGATGCGCTATTTTTTCCTGCGCGAGGTCTCTTACGGCCAGGACGGCAACTACAACCATGAAGCCATCGTCGCGCGCATCAATGCCGATCTCGCCAACGATCTCGGCAACCTTGCGCAACGCTCGCTGTCGATGATCGCCAAGCAATTCGGCGGCGTGCTGCCGGAGCCGGGCGAGTTCAGCGACAGCGACAAGGCGATTTTGGCGATGGCCGACGGCATGATCGCCGCGTCGCGTGAGGCGATGGCGACGCAGCAGATCCATCACTGGCTCAATGCCGTGTGGGCCGTGGTCGCCGAGGCCAACCGCTATTTCGCGGGCGAGGCGCCGTGGGCGCTGGCCAAGACCGATCCGGCGCGACAGAAGACGGTGCTCTACGTCACCGCCGAAGTCGTGCGCCAGATCGCGATCCTGGTCCAGCCGGCGATGCCGACCGCATCGGGCTTGCTGCTCGACAGCCTCGGCATCCCCGCGGACGAGCGCAATTTTGCGATGCTCGGCGGTGACAAGCGGATCGCTGCTGAATCGACGCTGCCGGCGCCGACGCCGGCGTTCCCGCGCTACATCGAGCCGGCGGCCTGAGGCGTTCGAACGATGCTGGTCGACAGTCACTGCCATCTGGATTTTCCTGACTTTGCGGAGGATCTCGACGGGATCGTGTCGCGTGCCCGCGCGGCCGGGATCGGCCGCATGGTCACGATCTCGACGCGGGTGCGGAAGCTCGATCAGCTTCTCGCCATCGCCGGGCGTTACGACGACGTCTATTGCTCGGTCGGCACTCATCCGCACAATGCGGACGAGGAAGACGGCATTGCGCCGGACGAGTTGATCGCGCTGACGCGGCATCCGAAGGTGGTCGCGCTCGGCGAAGCCGGGCTCGACTATTTCTACGACGACGGCTCGCCGGAGGCGCAGGCGAGGGGCTTTCGTGCCCACATCGCGGCGGCCCGCGCCACCGGCCTGCCGCTGGTGATCCACACCCGCGAGGCGGATGAGGATTGCGCGCGCATCCTGCAAGAGGAGGCGGCACGCGGACCGTTTCGCGCCGTGCTGCATTGTTACACCGGCGGGCGCGAGCTGGCTCTGAAGGCGGTGTCGCTCGGGCTCTACATCGGCTTCACGGGCATCCTGACCTTCAAGAAGTCGGATGCCTTGCGCGCGCTCGCGGCCGAACTGCCGGCTGACCGTATTCTGATTGAAACAGATTCGCCCTACCTTGCGCCGGGCAAGTTCCGGGGCAAGCGCAACGAGCCGGCCTATGTGGTCGAGGTCGCAAAAGTGCTCGCCGAGACGCGCGGCGTGTCGCTCGAAGAGATCTCACGCCAGACCAGCGAAAACTTCTTCCACCTGTTCTCCAAGGTGAAAGCTTGAGGTTCTGATCCGCATGACGCTGACGCTGACGATCCTGGGGTGCGGCTCTTCCGCCGGCGTACCGCGCCCGGCCCTCGGCTGGGGCGCCTGCGATCCCAACAATCCCAAGAACCGCCGCCGCCGCTGCTCGCTGCTGGTCGAACAGACCTCGAATCACGGCACCACACGCGTCGTGATCGACACCTCGCCGGACCTGCGCGAGCAGTTGATCTCGACCGATGTCGACCACATCGACGCAGTGTTCCTGACGCACGAGCATGCCGACCAGACCCATGGCATGGACGATCTGCGCTCGGTTGTGATCCATATGCGCAGGCGCATCCCGGTCTATTTCAATCAATCGACCGCGAAAGATATCATGGCGCGGTTCTCCTATTGCTTCATCTCGCCAGAGGGCAGCGACTATCCGCCGATCCTGACGCGGCATTCGATCGAGGCAGGCGGGAGCCAGATCATCATTGGCAAGGGCGGGAACGTGACAATGACCGCCTTCCTGGTCCAGCACGGCAACATTCCCGCGCTCGGCTATCGCATCGGCAATGCCGCCTACACGCCCGACCTCAACGACATTCCGCCCGAGAGCTTTGGCGCCCTGGAAAACCTCGATCTCTGGATCGTCGATGGCCTGCGCTACACCCCGCATGTCAGCCATTTCAGCATCAACGACGCGCTGTCCTGGATCGAGCGCTTCAAGCCGAAACGTGCCATCATCACCAACATGACCGCCGACGTCGATTACGAGGTGATCCGGCAATCGCTGCCATCAGGCGTAGTGCCGGCCTATGACGGGCTGCGGCTGGAGACTCACTGAGCCCATCCAGCGGAAATTTTTCCGCAGGCCGGCATGCTCCTTGCTTTCGCGAGCCCTGTCGTGTTGGTCTAACGTCTCAAAGACAGGCGTCGGATGGAGGCGATAATCAAGCGAGGCTGGCGATATCGCCGAGCTTGATTGAGCCGCAATATGAGGATGGGGGCCGGGTTGGCAGAGCACGGCGACGACGTAACAGCTGTTGGACCTGTCCGACGTATTCTGGATCTGCTCTACCTCGGTGCGGGTTACGCTGCCGGCGTCTTTCTGTTCGCGATCTTCGCCATCATGATGGTCATGTCGATCGGGCGGCAGTTTGCGCTTAACATCCCGGCCGGCGATGATTTTGCATCGTGGTGCATGGCCGCGATGGCGTTTCTGGGCCTCGCCCACACCTTCAAGCGCGGCGAGATGATCCGGGTCGGCCTGCTGCTCGAGCGCTTGCACGGGCGAAGCAAGCAGGTGGCGGAGATCGTGGCGCTCGGCATTGCAACGGCCTTCGTTCTCTACTTCACCCGACATGCCGTGCAGATGACTTACGATTCCTGGCGCTTCAACGACGTGGCGCAGGGCGTCGTTGCGCTTCCTCTCTGGATTCCCCAGCTCGGCTTTGCCGGCGGTCTTGCGATCCTGTCGATCGCGTTGATCGACGAAATGGTCAGTGTCGTCGGCGGCAACCGTCCAAGCTACGAGAAGAGTTCCCCGGACGAGACGCCGGACGAATTCATCGAACGTATCTCGCAAGGCGGCGGCGGTTGACCATGGCCAATCTTGGCATGATCGAGCTGTCGTTCATCCTCCTCGGGGTCATGATCCTGCTGCTGGGAAGCGGCATCTGGATCGCCGTTTCGCTTGGGCTCGTCGGCTTCGTGGCGATGGCGCTGACCACGAGCCTGCCGCTAGGGTCGGTGCTTGCGACCACCACCTGGAGCGCAAGCGCGTCCTGGACGCTGGCGGCATTGCCGCTGTTCATCTGGATGGGCGAGATATTATTCCGAACAAAACTGTCGGAGGAGATGTTCCGCGGACTTTCGCCCTGGGTTCAGTGGCTGCCGGGGCGCCTGACCCATGTCAATGTCATCGGCTGCGGCATCTTTGCAGCTGTGTCGGGCTCCTCTGCCGCGACCTGCGCAACCATTGGCAAGATCGCACTGCCGGAGCTCGACAAGCGCGGCTACGACAAGGGGCTCAGCCTTGGGTCGCTGGCCGGCTCCGGCACGCTCGGCTTGCTGATCCCGCCGTCGATCCCGATGGTCGTCTACGCGGTGACGGCGAACGTGTCCGTGCTTCAGGTGTTCCTTGGCGGCTTCCTGCCGGGCGTGCTCGTGATGGTGCTCTATTCCGGCTACATCATCATCTGGTCGCTACTCAATCCAAAAAAGATTCCGCCGCGCGACCCACCGATGCCGTTTCGCCGGAAGCTGCAAGAGTCCGCCAAGCTCGTCCCGTGCCTGCTTCTGATCCTGGCCGTCTTCCTCTCGCTCGTGCTGGGTTTTGCGACCGCGACTGAATGTGCCGCCTGGGGCGTTACCGGCGCGCTGCTGCTGGCGTGGTGGAGCGGCACGCTCACGCGCAAGACCTTCTTCGAAAGCATCATGAGCGCGACGCGCCTGACCTGCATGATTATGCTGATCCTGGCAGGCGCTGCCTATACGACGGCCGCGATGGCCTATACCGGTATCCCGGCGGCGCTTGCCACCTGGGTCCAGGGACAGCAGCTCACGCCCGGCATGCTCGCGCTGTATCTGAGCATCATGTACATCATTCTCGGGTGCCTGATTGACGGCATCTCGATGATCGTGCTGACTGCGGTCATCGTGCTACCGATGGTCAAGCAGGCCGGGCTCGATCTGGTCTGGTTCGGCGTCTACCTCATCATTCACGTGGAGATGGCGCAAATTACGCCGCCGGTCGGCTTCAACCTGTTCGTGCTCCAGAACATGAGCGGCCGCGATACGTTCACTGTGGCGCGTGCGGCGTTCCCCTTCTTCGTCCTGCTGCTGGCCGCCGTATTCATCATCACCGAATATCCGCAGATTGTGCTGTTCCTGCCCAAGCTCGCCTTTCCCGATTGATCGCACCCGGCTTTCGAAATTGACCGTGAGGAGAAGTACGATGACGCTTCATTTGCTCCGCGCAGGCCTGATTGCAGGCGCCGTGTTGGCCGCTGGGCCGGCCTTTTCCCAGACGAAATGGAATCTGCCGGCAGCATACCCGTCGGACAATCCGCACTCGGAAAATCTGGTTGCCTTTGCCAAGGACGTCGAAGCAGCCACGTCGGGAAAGCTCCTGATCACCGTTCATCCGAACGCTTCGCTGTTCAAGGCACCCGACATCAAGCGCGCGGTCGTGACCGGGCAGGCGCAAATGGGTGAGCTGCTGCTTTCAATTCACGAAAACGAGGATCCCGTCTTCGGGATCGACGTCGTGCCGTTTCTCGCGACCAGTTTCGCGGAGTCGATGAAGCTGTATCAGGCCTCGAAGCCGGCAATCGCGAAGAAACTCGATGCGCAGGGCATCAAGCTGCTCTTCGCCGTACCCTGGGCGCCGCAAGGAGTCTATGTCAACAAGCCGCTCGCCACGATCGAGGATATGAAGGGATTGAAATGGCGCGCCTACAACGTCGGAACGGCGCGCATCGGCGAGCTGGTCGGCGCGCAGTCGGTCACGATCCAGGCGGCCGAGCTTCCACAAGCGCTTGCGACCGGCGTGGTGAATTCCTTCATGTCGTCTGGCGGCACGGGTTACGATTCCAAGGCTTGGGAATCCCTCAAGTATTTCTATGACGTGCAGGCCTGGATTCCGAAGGACTACACCTTCGTCAACAAGGCTGCGTTCGAGGCGCTCGACAAGCCCACGCAGGACGCCATCCTCAAGGCCGCAGCCGCTGCGGAAACACGCGGCTGGAAGGCCTGGGAAGACAAGGCCAATTGGTACATCGACCAGCTCAAAGCCAAGGGTATGATCGTTGAGCCGCCCAGTCCGGCGCTGAAGGCCGGTTTCCAGAAAATCGGCGAGCAGCTCACCGCCGACTGGCTCAAGAAAACAGGCGCTGACGGCCAGGCATTGATCGACGCCTACAGGAAGATGTGAGGACGGGGAGGACTTTCGTCCGCCGCGTGCGAGCGGGCGGAAGTCTCCTGCACGTTCGCTTCCATCGCCAAGATGGCGAGATCACCAAGTGTAACGCAGGACAGCCTTGCCGGTATAGGAGCGTACAAGGCTCGATAGCTCGCTGTCGACATTTGCTGCGGCCGACCATCCGTTGAGCGCTCGCAGCTCGAGCGACACGCCCGTCAGCGCCGAGTTCGGCGCAATCGCGGTGCTGCCTATGACGAAGCCTTGAGGGGATACGGCCTGGAGCACCGCCGGCATCGATTGCGTCGCGCTGAAATCATGTGCCCAGGCAAGACGTCCACGCAAGTCGAGGAGGCCTCCAGCGAGCAGGAACGACGTGCCGGCGCGCAGGCCGAGCTCGCTGCGGCTGTCGGTGAAGCTGTTGCTGCCGGAGGTCGTCGCGGATGGGTCGGCCGCGTAAGCCGGCTGGCCGGGGTTGGTGGCCAGGCGAAACATGGTGATCTGGCCGGCCGCATAAGGCGTGACGCCGAGCCATGGCGTTGCAATCCGGTAGCCGCTTTCGATACGGCCGGAATAGGCATTGGCGTTGATGGCTGGGGCGAGTTGATCGCCGCCGGCCGGCGTCACCTGATGATCGCTGGTGATGGCCTGCCAGCCATAGGCCAGCGCGGTCGCGACATAGGCCGCGCCGATCGTGTGCCTGACGAAGGTGCCGGCCTGGAACAGGTCGGAGCGGCCGCTGGACAAATTGCTGGCAAAGCCGGTGCCGCCGCCGGCGAGCGCAAAACCCACCCGCGTCTGCGGCGAGAGCGAGTAGTCGGCGCCAACCGCCGTGGCAAAGCTCCGGCTGACCGAGCCGTTGCCGCCAGTCGTCATCTGCGAGCCACCGATACCTGAGGCCCAGATGCGCCAGTGCGGAGCCGCGAGCGATGGTTTGCCGTAGATCGCCTCATAGGCTTCCCGCCCAATGCCGCCATGCGTGCGGTCGTTACCGGGATCGGCATAGGCCGAAAGTTCCGAGTCGAATTCGGGTCGACCGATGCCACGCCCGTCGATGGCTGGATCCAGCAGGGTCTGCGTGAATTGCGTCATCGCCAGGAACGTGGCTTGCGCCGTCTCGGTCTGCGACGAAGCAGCAGCGGAGCCACCGCCAAACGCCTGCCGCATGCCGAACCTGCCTGCGGCGGCGAGACCTGGAGCCTCGGCGTTCCAGCCATAGTTCGGCTGCATCCCGGGGCCGCCACCATTTCCATTGCCGTAGGGCACGCCGCCAAGAGCCGAGGCTTGCGGCGGGGGGCCGAGCATCTGGCCACCCGTGCCAGCAAAATTATTGCCGCCGCCGAAATTGCCAAAGCCGCCGCCAGTTGCGTTCGGACCGGGATAGCCAAAATTCTCGGAGCCTGCGAAAGCGCCGTACTCACGCACGACCTGGGCATGCGCCGCGCGCGGCAGCAGCAATCCGGCCGTCAATAGCAGCAGCGCCAGACGCGCACGCACGTCTGTGCTCACGACACCAACCGCATGACGCGCCCCAACCGCGCCGGTCGCCGGCCGCGCTGCCTGCGCGGCGAATCAGGTGGAAACAGCGAATCCGACGGGAGAGAAACGTAAATGCGTCTCTAATATTTTCCAATCTTTTCCTGTGATGTCCTGATGTCGTCGAACAGTCACAATCGTTTCGGGACGACGCGCGATCGTTGCGGCCCGTGTTTCTACATGTGTCTGAAACCGGAACGCACTCAGGCTGTAATCGCCTTGGCCGAGCCGACCTCGTTGCGCAGCAGGAATTTCTGGATCTTGCCCGTCGACGTCTTCGGGATCGGTCCGAACACGACGGCCTTCGGCGTCTTGAAGCCGCTCATATGCGAACGGCAGAAGGCGATGATGTCGGCCTCACGCGGCACCTCCTGCATGGTCTGCGGATTGATGACCGTGACGCCTTCCTCGAGCGGGTAGGGCACACCCTGCCGCCGCTTCATGCGCGCCCGTTCGGGCGCTGGAAGCTCATCCCAGCCGGGCTGCTCGGCGCAGACGGAGGCGGGGCCGTAGACCTCGGTCAGGCCATAGACGTGCGTGAGCTTGATGCCGATGTTTTCCGCACCCTCCAGCACCGCGACTGGCGGCGCGGCGCCTGCGATCAGGCCGACGACGCGGCGGGCCGCGTTGGCTTTGGGTGCGTCGGGCGCATTGATCAGCGTGTTGTAGACGATCGGCGCGCCGCACATGTGGGTGACGCCGTGGGCTTTGATCAGATCGAAGATCCTGCTCGGCTCGACCTTGCGCAGGCAGACATTGATGCCGGCGGCCGCCGCGATGGTCCAGGGGAAGCACCAGCCGTTGCAATGGAACATCGGCAGCGTCCAGAGATAGACCGGATGCTGGCCGAGTTGGCCTGCGAGGATGTTGCTGACGGCGTTGAGATACGCGCCGCGATGATGCGTGACGACGCCCTTTGGATTGCCTGTCGTACCGGAGGTATAGCTCAGCGCGATCGCGTCCCATTCGTCCTCGGGCGGAATCGCCGTGAAGCCGGGATCGCCTTGCGCAACCGCCGCTTCATATTCGATCTCGCCGATGCGCTTGCCGCCCTTGAAGACGGCATCGTCGACGTCGATCACGAATGGCTTTGGCCCGCTCATCTGCGCCAGCGCATCGGTGATCACGCTCGAAAACTCGGGATCGACCAGAATGATCTTGGCGCCGCCATGGTCGAGCTGAAACGCGATCGAGGGCGCGTCGAGACGGATGTTGAGCGCATTGAGCACGGCGCCCGTCATGGGCACTGCGAAGTGCGCCTCGTTCATCGCCGGGACGTTCGGCAGCATCGCCGCGACGGTGTCGCCAACGCCGATGCCCTTGCCGGCAAGATAAGAGGCAAAGCGCTTGCAGCGCTCGTAAGTCTGGGCCCACGTGAAGCTGCGGCCTTCGTAGACGGTGCTGACGTGATCGGGATAGACGGCGGCGCTGCGCGCGAGGAAGCTCAGCGGGCTCAGCGGCACATAATTGGCGGGGGTTTTGTCCAGGCCAATATTGTACTGGCTCTCACGCATCGACACCCTCCTTCACACCGCCTTACAGGAATCCGATCGAGATCCACGGGAAGACCGCGACGATGATCAATCCCACCAGCAGCGCCAGCAGATAACCCCAGATCGGCCTGATGCCCTCAGCCGGATCGACGCGTCCGATGGCGCAGGCGGCATAATAGCCGACGCCGAAGGGCGGGGCGAATAATCCGATGCCCATGGCGAGAATGATCACCATCGCGTAGTGGACCTCGTGCACCCCGACGGCACGCGCAATCGGAAACAACAGCGGCCCGAACAGCACGATCGCCGGGATTCCCTCCAGCACGCTGCCGAGGATGGTGAAGGCCAGGATCGAGACGGCGATGAAGGCCGCCGGTCCCCCGGGCAATCCCGTCATGGCTGATGCCAGCGAGCGCGAGAACCCGGACTGGGTCAGACCCCAGGCCATGCCGGTGGCCGTGCCGATGATCAGGAGGATCGCGCCCGACAGCGCCGCGGTCTCGACCAGCATCGGAAACAGCCGCCGCCAGTCGAAGCGGCGGTAGACGAGGAGGCCGACGAGGGCGCCATAGACGATGCCGATGGTGGAGACTTCGGTGGCGGTGGCGATGCCTTCGACCACGGCGTAGCGGATCACGAAGGGCAGTGCGAGCGCGGGCAGGGCGATGACGAAGGTCTTGCCGATCTCGCTGCCCGTGGCGCGGCGGACATGACTCATATCCTCGTGACGGTAGCGCCACCACACCAGCATGCAGAGCGTGACCGCAAGCACCACGCCGGGCAGGAGGCCGCCGGTGAACAGCGCCGCGATGGAGACGCCGGTGACCGAGCCGATCGTGATCAGCACGAGGCTCGGTGGGATGGTCTCGGTTTGGGCGCCAGTTGCCGCAAGGAGCGCTACGAGATCGCCGGGCTTGGCGCCGCGCTGCTTCATCTCCGGGAACAGCACGGGCGCGACCGCGGCCATGTCGGCGGCCTTGGCGCCGGAAATGCCTGAGACCAGATACATGGCGCCTACCAGCACGTAGTGCAGCCCGCCGCGGACATGGCCGAGCAGGCTCGCCAGGAACGCCACCATGGCCCGCGCCATGCCGGTCATCTCGATCAGGAGGCCCAGGAACACGAACAGCGGCACCGAGAGCAGGATGAGGTGGCTCATGCCCTCGTCCATCCGCCCGACCAGCACCATGACCGGCGTACGCGTGGTCAGCGCCAGATAGCCGAAGATCGCCAGCCCAAAGCCGAACGCAATGGGAACGCCGGCAAAGACGCAGAAGCCGGCGACGCCGACGAAAAAGATGACGAGGTTGAGATTGCCCAGGGGTCGCAACGACGGCTCCGCCAGCCAGAACAAACCGATCACGACGGCGACCGACAGCACGGCGGCCACGACCGTCCGGTAGTCCGCCGCGCGCAGCAGCCGCAGCAAGGCAAACGCCGCCATCAGGCAGATCCCGACCGGGAGCGCAGCGGCGCGCCACATGTTCGAGATCTGGAGCGCCGGCGTGGTGATGTAGCTCTCTTCGTAGGCGTAGTCGTAGGACGGCCAGACGATCAGCGCCAGGAACGCAAGCGCGGCACAGGTCGCGACGAGGTCGAGATAGGCCCGCATCGCCGGCCTGGCGCTCGCGACGATCGCTGTCATGCGCATGTGCTCGGAGCGGCGGAACGCCACCGCCGCGCCCAGCATAGCCAGCCACAGGAACAGGATCGAGGCGAGCTCGTCGGACCAGATCAGCGGCCGGTGGAGACCGTAGCGCGCCACCACGCCGGCAAACAGGATCACGATCTCGGCGACCACCAGGATGGCTGCCGGGATTTCGACGATAAGGCCGAGGATGCGCTCCAGCGAAGCCAGCAACGAAGGTCGGCGAGGGGACTGCACAGCCACCTCGCCCACCACTTCGGTCACCTCAACCTCGATATGAGCCATGACGGCCTGGATGGGTTACGATAGCTTGCCGACGGCCTTTTCCAGGAGCTCCCAGGGCTGCTCGCCGTATTTGCCTTTCCACTCGGCATAGAAGCCGGCGGCGCGCAGCTTGTCGCGGAACGGCGCGACCGTGGGCTGGTTGAAGGTCAGGCCCTTAGCCGCGAGCTCCTGCTGGAGATTGGCGTTCAGCTTGGCCGTGTCCACACGCTCGTTGACGGCGGCGGCATTGATGTTCTTGGCGACGACGGTGCGCACGTCCGCCGGCAGCTTTTCCCACGCGCGGCGGTTGGCCAGGAACCAGAAGCCGTCCCACATATGGTTGGTCAGCGAGCAGAACTTCTGCACCTCATAGAGCTTTGCGGTCGAGATGATGGCCAGCGGGTTCTCCTGGCCCTCGACGATCTTGGTCTGGAGCGCCGAATAGACCTCGCTGAAATTGATCGAGGCGGGCGCGGCATCGAACGCCTTGAACATCGAGGTCCATAGCGGCGACACCGGCACGCGAATCTTGAAGCCCTTGAGATCGTCCGGGCCCGTGATCGGCTTGCTCGACGACGTTGTCTGGCGGAAGCCGTTGTCCCAGATCTTGTCCATGACCTCGAGGCCGGCTTTCTTGATCTCGCCGCGGACATAGCCGCCGAGGTCGCCGTCCATGGCCTTCCAGACCGTGTCGTAGTCCGGGAATGCGAAGCCGATGCCGTTGATCGATGCCGCCGGCACCAGCGTTGCCAGGATCAGGCCGGACAACGTGAAGAACTCGACGCCGCCAGAACGGATCTGGCTCAGCATGTCGGTGTCGGAACCGAGCTGGTTGTTCGGAAAGATCTGGAGGTCGAACTTGCCATTGGTCTCGCTCTTGATCGCGGCCGCCATCTCCTTGGCGCGTACGTTCAGCGGATGGGTGTCAGGCAGGTTGTTGGCATATTTGTAGGAGAACTCGGCGGCCTGGGCACGGGCCACATAAGGCGCGCTGACGCCGCCAAAGACGGCGGTCGCGGCGGAGGCCTTGAGAAGCGTGCGGCGGGAAAAACGCGTTGAAAAGACCATGGGTCTGCTTCCTCGGAAGTTTGTTTTTGTTGTGAGACGCAAACCTATACAGACGTCTGGTCGGCAGTCATCTGCGATCTCGCGAAGCTCGCTTATTGCAGCCGGACAAGGTCGCGGCAATATCGGCTTTCGGCAGATGGGCTGGATTCAAAAACCGGAAAACAACCCCATGCACAGTAGCCGTCCAAGGGCCTGAGGGGCGGATCGAGAACGGCGCCGGAGCGAAGGCGCGGTGCCAGCAATTCCGCCTAAATGTCTGATCTAATTGAATATAATATATTCCATAATATACCTTATGCGAATTACGGGATAACCAAGCCAAGCTGCCTGTAAATGCTGTAGCGCTCACCACAATCCTGCATTCCATTCACACCATTCCTGCACGCGATCCCTCCGGTCCTCTTGCCGGGCCCCTTAGCAGGCCAATCAGAGCTCCACGTCCCCAATGTCTTATGCGAAGCTCACGGTTTGCGAGCGCATCGAGCGTTTGGCAAACATAGACGGCTAAGTTTCGGGACAGACGGTCTCCAGCATGAAAATGGAGAATGGCGCCACTTTCGGCGAATTCGCCGTGTTGAGGGCGCTGAAGGCCAAAGGTGGAGAAGCCCCCTTCTCCGAATTGGCAAAGATTGAACTGCGAGGCATCGCGCTAATCCTTGGCCGAATGCTGTCGCCGCGGTCGCGTCAGAAAGGCGTGTCCGGCCGCCAGGCCGGCCCTTGTTCGTCGCCACTTCGTCGGACCGGCGGTTCATTTTCGCCTGACCAGGTCTGGGTGGAAGGGTGCTGAATATAGCGGGCCGTGGACGCGGTTTGCCGGTAAAACCTTACTCGAATGGACGCCAGATATTGTCGAGGGTTTTGGCGTTGAGGGAGGTACGCGGACGCTCGTAGCGTCGTTTTCGGCCTCAATGGTGTCGATTGACGTGGCTGGCATCTACAAGACCAATCCGACCCGAGAGGACTGGAACACCTTTCGAACTGAGATAAAGCGACATTATCGGCTGCAGGTGCCCCACGAGGCGCTACCCGACCAATTGCGCTGGCCGCCAGGGTTTGCCGCCGCTGGCAAAGAACGGCGCGCTACGAGATGGCCCAGCTGTGCGGTGGCCTCTCTGAGAAAGAGCGAATGCGACAAGAGTATCCAATCCGTCACAGGACCACCAGGTCAGTTTCGATCCAGGCATGTGAAGGAGATGACTACATCGCGGCGATTGTTGAAATCGATCGAGCCACATGCCGGCGAATCCATTCAATCGCTCGCAATTCGGCTCGCGCCGCTTGCGCTCGTCACCCCGGACGAGCTTCTGCGATTAGGGTTGGGGCATGCCGCGGGCCTTTCGTCTTTGCCAACCGACAAGAGCGCAATCGATTTTCTTGCGGATCTGGGCGTCTTCAACCTCGATGATGCAAGGAGTCGCGGTGTTCTGCCGGGGACCATCGGATGCGTTATTTATAAACGTGAGGTGCCGTTCGACTGGATCAACTTGGAAGTGCGTCGGCTCGCCCCCGGAGTTCTGATCGATGATGGCGGGACACCCTTTCACCGTATGGCCTGGCAGCTGAACGCCCTCGATTGCGATCTAGACACTGGAGAAGCTTTGCTCGAGCGGTGCCCTCAATGCGGCAAACTTTTGAGATGGAGCAATATTCAATCTATCGCGAATTGCGGGAATTGCCGCTTCGATATTCGTTGCGCCCCGTTACGATATGTTCCGGCCGATCACCTTTCGTCAGCGCGTAGGATGTCCTCATTCTTGTTGCGCTCTGGCCCGCCCCTGCCCGAGCCCTTCGATCACTTGAACGATGTTAGTGTATGCCACGCGATGGAATGGTTTGCATACTTTGTGAGTAGCGTCTCCTTTGGAAAGCACCTCCGAGCGAGCTGTCAAAACGCAGGCATATGCTTGATAAATTGCGACATTTGGCACATGCTAGGTGACACGTGACGCGAGAGCTAGCATGACTGCCGCAGCCGAGAAACCGGCTCCAAAGGAGCCAGGCAATGATCTGCAGAAGGTGGCCGATCTGCTCGGCGGGCCGCGCATCCTGTCGCGCCGGATTACAAGCGCCCTCGATGCCCACGAACTGCTGCTGGACGGACTGCCAGGCTCTGCGTTGACCCACACCTCGTCCGTCACCTCATCTTCATTCAAACGGACTCGCTGGAAAAAGCCTTCGGAATGAGCCTTCGCACCTTTCAGCGACGCAAGGACGCTCCGGACAAGCCGCTCAGCCAGGAGCAAAGTGGGCGGACCTGGAAGTTTGCCGAAATCCTGGCCAAGGCGACGGAGGTGTTCGGTTCGCAGGAAGAAGCAGAGCAGTGGCTCGAGCGTCCGGCCATCGGTCTTGACCAGCGTCGCCCGATCGACCTGCTTGCGACTCCGGCGGGCGTCGAGCTCGTTGAACAGTACCTCACACGCCTTGCATACGGCGTCTATGCATGACGCCTTCTGTAGAGCCATTGGGAGGCGGCAAGCTCATCGCTTGGCGCGTCGATCAGGCGCGCTTTGCGTCGACCTGGGATAGTGGCGAAGGCGCATTCCAGGTCAGCGGACGGTGGAACAGCAAAAGCGTTCGCGTCGTGTATTGCGCGCTTGATCCAGCGACCGCGATACTCGAAGTGCCGGTTCACAAAGGCTTCAATGCGCTGGCCACTCTGCCGCACATACTGACCACTCCCCTCCTCTAATTGGCGATGCAACGAGGCCGAACCGCTTGGAGGGATTCGACTTCGCAGAAGGTTAGTTGTGCGCATAGCAGCCAATGCCGGCAGAGATTGTGAACTGGTTCACAGATCGCAAAAAAGCTCGCGCGCCGCCCCCTCGAGTATTGCTTGTTTCTGTCATCGAAGTCCGACAGAATTAGAAGGCCGGGATTTAAAGCCCCGGCCGAGGATTACCGGCGTCGCGGAGCGAAGATACTCCGCTCAAGCGACATCTAGGAATGTTGCCTCGGGGTCGCCTCACCCCCGTGAAGCAAAAAGGAATGATATCGTAGCCGTCAAAGGAAGACGATGATGATTGACGACCAGTTGGCGCGTGCACATCGCAACAATATTCGACGCTATCGTCACTTATTGCAAACCAGCCTGACAGAGTTCGAGCGCCAGTTTGTAGAGAGGCGCTTGAACGAAGAACAATCAAAGCTGGAGGTATTGGTCAGCTCGTTCTCAAACGAAGCGCACCTCGAGCGATCACGAGCCCCGGACAGCCGCTTGGCTTAGGTCGCTTCAAGCGCTGCCGCGCCTACTGTGTTGTGCCCACCAATGCACTGCCTCGAGGTTATCTCCGCGGCGATAGCCGGCGCGATCTTAGACGTTGCTGCACGTCCGTGCAGCGTCCCGATCAGACGACTTTAAGGGTGGCGTGCGATGCACGCTGTCAGCTTCGGCCATCTTGAGAAACGTTCTTTGATCGCTCGCCTTCACCGCGTCCTCGACACGGCGGCCGGCAACGGCAGCGAGAATGGCAAGATGGTGATCGATCGTGCCGGACAAATCGGTCTGTCCCGGCATGAAGCGATGGTGGATGTAGCCGATGCATCGAGGTTTGGGTGTCATTCGGCCTGCAATAT
>NZ_VSSR01000058.1 GCF_008123515.1 Bradyrhizobium cytisi | reverse complement strand
TGGCCGCAAGTTTGAGCTCAGGGAGAGCTCGGGTCTACTTGATGTAACCGGCGCGCTTCATCTCGCGTTCGGTCGCTGTTTGCGCGGCGGTGAGTGCCGCATCGACCGTCATCGATCCGGCAAGTGCCGCGGAGAATTGCTGACCGACCTGCGTACCGATGCCCTGGAATTCAGGGATCGCGGCATACTGCACGCCGACGTAAGGCACGGGCTTCACGGTCGGCTTGTTCGGATCAGCCGCGTCGATCGAGGCCAGCGTCATCTTGGCGAAGGGCGCGGCCTTCAGGTAGTCAGGATTCGTGTAGAGCGAGGTGCGTGTACCCGGCGGCACGTTGGCCCAGCCCTCCCTCGAGGCCACGAGCTTGGTGTAGTCCTTGTTCGTCGCCCAGGCGATGAACTTCTCGGCGGCTTCAGTCTTCTTCGAGCCTGCGGGGATCGCGAGGCTCCAGGCCCACAGCCAGTTGGCGTTCTTGCCGAGCCCGGTGTTGGGCGCGAGCGCGAAGCCGACCCTGTCGGCAACCGTGGACTGACTCGGGTTGGTGACGAAGGACGCCGCCACCGTCGCATCGATCCACATGCCGCACTTGCCGGCGTTGAACAGCGCCAGATTTTCATTGAAGCCGTTCGAGCTCGCGCCGGGAGGGCCAGCGTCCTTCATCAGATTGACGTAGGTCGTGAGCGTCGTCTTCCATTCCGGCGTGTTGAACTGCGGCTCCCACTTCTCATCGAACCAGCGTGCGCCGTAGGAATTGGCCATTGCCGAGAGGAAGGCCATGTTCTCGCCCCAGCCGGCCTTGCCGCGCAGGCAGATGCCGTAGACGCCGCCGTTCTTGTCGGTGAGCTTCTTGGCAGCATCGATCACGAACTCCCAGGTCGGCTTTTCCGGCATCTTCAGGCCGGCCTTCTCGAACAGATCGGTCCGGTACATGATCATCGAGCTCTCGCCGTAGAACGGCGCGGCATAGAGCTTGCCGTCGACGGAGACCGCATCCTTGATCTTCGGCAGGAGGTCGGCGACGTCATAATCGGCGCCGAGATTGGCGAGCGGCACCAGCCAGCCCTTCTTGGCCCAGATCGGCACCTCGTAGGTGCCGATGGTCAGCACATCGAACTGGCCGCCCTTGGTGGCGATGTCGGTGGTGACGCGCTGGCGCAGCACGTTTTCCTCGAGCGTCACCCATTTCACCGAAATGTCGGGGTTCGCCTTGGTGAATTCGCTGGTCAGGCCCTGCATGCGGATCATGTCGCCATTGTTGACGGTGGCGATCGTCAGGGTCGTTTCGGCCATCGCGGGGACGGCAAGCAGTACGGACGCGCCGCAGACGGCGCCCAAAAATTGTTTCACGGTGACCTCCCTAGCCCGCGCTTTTGAGCATATGCCCACGCGTTGGGCGTATGTTCGGACGAGGGGCGGCGCTTGTCAAGCAGGCTCGCAGCCTTCCCCGCAACTTATGAGTGCTGCGGTGCGGCAACCTTTCCGTCATGCCCCGCGAAGGCGGGGCATCCAGTAATCCGTGCAGTCAGTTGGTTTGCCCCAAGCTGGGCCGCGGCGTACTGGATCATCCGCTTTCGCGGATGATGACAGCGGCTCAAGCGGCGAGACAGCCCGCCCTACCGCTCCAGGATCGCCCTTGCGGTGGCCTCGTCGGTGATCAGGCCGTTGATCAGACCCCCGTTCAACGCAGCCGCGATCGCCGGCACCTTGGCCGCACCGACCGCGGCGCCGATGGTCGTGGTCTTGGCCGGGACCTCCGGCGGAATGCTGGTGAGGCGCTTGTTGGTGCCGGCCTTGAGCACGCGTCCCTTGGAATCATAGGCCCAGCCGGTGATCTCGCCGATGGCGCCCTGCCGCATCATCTCGAACAATTCATCGCGCGTGACGAAGCCATCGACATGGACCTGCGCCTTCTGGTCCATCTGGCCGATGCCGACGAGGCGTAAGTCCGCCTTGGCCGCCACCGCCTTGACCTTCGCGATCGGCTCGATCCGCACCATCTTGTTGCGCTCGTCCTCCGACGACATCAGGAACGGCAGCGGCATCGGGTAATGCCGCGCACCGGTGCGGTCGGCGAGCCGGCCGACGGTGTCATAGAAGCTCGCCGAACCGTCGGCGGAGATGTTGCCGACCAGCGAGACGATCTGGTGGTTGGGCCGGTCGATCGGCGTGACGCGCTCGACGGCGGCGCGCACCGCCCGCCCCGTGCCGAGCGCGACGATGACAGGCGTCTCCGAGCGTAGCGTCGCGTCCAGCAGATTGGCGCAGCGCTCGGCGATGCCGGCGGTGGCCTGAGGCGCCGCAGGATCGGCCGGCACCACCTCGCAATAGCTAAGGTCAAACCGCTCCTTCAGCTGCGCGGCCAATTCCATGCAGGCAGCGATCGGATGTTCGAGCCGGAACGTGATCAGCCGCTCGGCGAGGCACAGCGACACCAGCCGCTGCGCCGAGGCGCGCGACACCTGGAGCATCTTTGCGATCTCGTCCTGGGTGTGGCCGGCAATGAAATAGAGCCAGCCGGCACGCGCGGCGTCGTCGAGCCTGGATTTTTCGTTCTCGACGGCCATGCGGCCTCACGCCTCCCAGAATTCGCTCATGCGCGCGAAGACCCGATCGGCTCCGGCGGCGGACAATATAGCGCGGCCATCGCGCGCGCGATAATGGTCACCGCCGACAAATCCCCAGACCATCATGCCTGCCGCCTTGGCAGCCTGCACGCCGCTGACACTGTCCTCGATCACCAGCGTGCGCGCGGGATCGGCCTGCATTTTCACGGCAGCGTGAAGAAAGAGATCCGGCGCCGGCTTCCCGCGCCTGACCATCTCTGCGGTGTAGAGCCGGTCGCCGAAATGCCGCGCGAGGCCGGTGACGTCCAGCGACAGCGAGACGCGGTCGAGGTCGCTCGACGACGCCACACAGCGCGGCGTCTCCAATTCGGACAGAACCGCGCCGACGCCGGGGATCGGCTGGAGCGCTCCCGCAAAGGTCTCGAGCACGCGCGCCTTCAGGCCCGGAAAGAAATCGTCAGGCAGGGTGTGCCCGAGATCGCGATAGTGCTGCTCGATCGCCTTGGTGCTGCGCCCGAGGAAGAGTTCGAGCGCCTGCTCCACACTGAGCTGAAGGCCGAACTCCGCCAGAACCTCGGAGAGGCAGCGGCAGCTCAACAACTCGCTGTCGACGAGCACGCCGTCGCAATCGAAGATGATCAGATCGGGCTTGCCTGGATCCATCGCCGCATTCGATCATATACTCACTGACTGGGCAATAGCTCAGCCACTGGCCGATCTGTCGAGGACTATCAGGGTACGTCAAGCGACGCGCGCCCATTTCCTCCGCGCAACATCGAGCAAGCGAGAATGGGCACGGCGCAAATGCACCTTTGTCCGGCAGACGCGCACCGCCGGTATCGATCATCGGCGACTATGCCTGAAGACCGCCCTAACGCTTCCGTTCGAGCTCGGCGGCCCGATGCTTCTGCGAAACCGGATGAATGCGCTGGATCGGAGCGCGAGCGACCGCATCGCGGGCGCGGCGCGCGATCTCATGCATCAGGGCGCGGCCGTCCCAATCGACCGGCCATCCCCGCCAGAGCCGCAAGCGGCCTGCGACAAACACTGCCACGATCTGGTCGCGGTTGCCGAGCCGCACCAGTTCCCACGTCAGATCCCAGGACGGGCTGAACTCCGGCACATCGATGTCGACGAGCAGAAAATCCGCGGCAAGGCCGGGCGCGATCGCGCCGGTGACACCGGCGAGTCCCGACGCGTCCGCGCCTCGCTGGGTCGCGTGCTCGAGCCAGGTCCAACCACCGCCACAGGATGAGTCGCCGTTGGCAAGCCCGAACGCAAGCCTCTGCGCAGCCTCGGCCGCATCGACCAGACGGAAGGCGTCGCTGCGCGTGCCGTCGGTACCGATGCCGAAGCGAATGCCGAGGGTCGCCATCAGCGTCGCCGGCGCCACCGCATTGCCCTTCCATTGCGAGGCAACGGGATTATAGGCGACCGCCGTATTGGTTTCCCGCAGCATTGCGAGTTCCGTGGGCGTGACCAATGTGCCGTGGGCGATCAAAACATGCGGGCCGAGCACGCCCAGATCGTAGAGGTATTCGAGCGGACGTCGTCCCACCTGCGTCAGCGAACGCTCGACGGCAGCAAGATGCTCGTTGACATGACTCTGGAATACTGCGCGAGAACGCGCAGCCAGGAACGACGTCTCGCGCAGCATGTCGGCGGTGGCGGCCTCGGGAATCGAGATTGCCAGCGATGGATGCACCAGACTGTCGGCGCGCCAGCGTGCGAGATGCGCTTCCGCGCGAGCCAAGATCGTGTCGCGATCTGCCGCCGCCCCGCCGCCACCAAGATCGTTGCAAATGAAGCCGAGGACACAGCGCAGGCCGGCTTCTTTGGTGGCCTTTGCGACCGCCGCAACGCTCCCCTCGGCGCGCGTGCCTGCATCGACCACCGCGGTGAAACCACCACGCAGCGACTCCAATGCCGCGGCCTTGGCGGTGAGGTAGACGAGCTCGTCGTCGAGCACGCCTTCGAGCGGCACCCAGATGCGCCGGAAAATCTCCGACGGTTCGCCGAAGGCCAGCGCCTTGCCAAAGGTCTGGGTCAGATGGTGGTGCGCATCGACGAAGCCGGACATCAAGAGCTTGCCCGGCAGCAGCAGCTCGGCGAGACCGGGATGACGCGCGCGGACCTGCATCCGCGGGCCGACGTCTGCGAACTTGCCGCCGCTGACGACGACCGCATGGTCCGGGACGGGCCCCTCGCCGAGCATCAACTGGTCCGGGGCCAGCATCAGTTCTCCGGCGGTCAACTGGTCCGGACTGAGATCGGGAGGCATGACTGAACCTAGACTGGTTTGGAGCGACGAGCGGAAATCGTTACTCGGCCGCCGCTTGCGTGTCGGGCGCAATTGGATCGGCAAGTTCGCCGGCGGGCTCTGCGTGGCCGAAGGCAAATTTCGGGCGGACATGATGGAACAGGATGTTGAGGAGCACCGCGACGACGGTTCCGGCGGCAAGCCCGTTGCCAAGGATCATCTGCACACCGGCGGGAAATTTGCTGTAAATGCCGGGCACCAGGATCGGCAGCAAACCGACTGCGAGCGCAGCAGCGAGCGTGAATAGGTTGCCGTGCTCGCGCAGATCCACCTTGCGCAGCATATCGATGCCCATCACCGCGATGATGCAGAATACGATGATCGCGGTGCCGCCGACGACGGCGCCGGGGATCGCGTTGACCAGCCGGCCGAGCGGCGCCAGCAGGGCGATGACGAGCAGGATGATCCCGCTCGTCGCGGTCACGTAGCGCGAGCGCACGCCGGTGGCGCGGACGATACCGATATTTTCGCCGCTGGTGATGATGAGCGACGTCCCGAAGCATCCCCCCAACAATGAGATCAGCGCGTCGCCGCGAATTGTCTTCGGCACATCGTCACGCGGCACGATCTCCTTGCCGACCACATCCGCTATCGCCACCGTCTGTCCCGTGGCTTCCGCCATAGAGATGATGCTGAAGACAATCAGCGGCACTGCCGAAACGATGTCGAAGTGCGGCACTCCAAACGGAAACGGCTGCGGCAAGGCAATGACGGGACCCGACAGGATGCCGTCGACACTCATATTGCCGGTCAACGCGGCAGCGATCGTCCCGATCAACAGGCCAAACAGGACGGACAACTGCCCTGCGATGCCGGTGAACAAGCGCGCGAATATCAGCGTGAAGCCGACCGTGCATAGCGCCAGGAGGACGCCCTTCGGAGCTGCGAAATCCGGTGAACCAGGCGTGCCGGTGATGATGCCACCATATACCTTGACAAGGTTGATGGCGACGAGCAGCAGCATCGTACCGATGACAAGCCTCGGGAAGTAGATCACGCAACGCGCGAACACGGGCAGAAACACAAAATAGAATAGCGCCGTGAGGATGACCGCGCCCGACGCGGTCTGGATGTCGGTCTGCTGCGCGATCGTAAGAAAGATCACGATCGGAGCACCGCCCGGCACCATGATGAACGGCAACCGCGCACCAAACCTAAACGGGCCGATGCTCTGCAACAGCGAGCCGAGCCCGCACATCAGAAACGTGGCGCTGATCAGGTTGACGGTGAGGTCAGATGACAGATGGAGCGCCCTGCCGACCAGAAACACGGCGGTGATCGGCGAGGCCGCCATCACAAGCACATGCTGCAGCCCGAGCAGGATGAGCCGAGACACCGGCAGGACTTCGTCGACGGGATCGGTAACGGCAGCGGGCATCTCACGGGTCCTTGCAATCCCGCAAAACGAAGCAAATGTTGTGCCGCCACTCGGTGGTATTGCCGTGTTCTGGCCGAAGCGTGACCTAGGCCCCGCATGACTGGCGGACGTCAGCCGACGACCCGTCCGACATCCATCGCCACCCGATACCGCCCCTCACCGTCGCTGATTATACACGTCGATGCACACCGCCCCGAGCAGCACCAGTCCTTTGATCACCTGCTGGTAATCGATGCCGATGCCGAGGATGGACATGCCGTTGTTCATCACGCCCATGATCATGGCGCCGACCACGGCGCCGCCGACGCGCCCGACGCCGCCATAGGCCGAGGCGCCGCCGATGAAGCAGGCGGCGATGACGTCGAGCTCGAAACCAAGGCCCGCTTTCGGGGTTGCGGTGTTGAGGCGCGCGGCAAAAACCAGGCCGGCGAGCGCGGCCAGCGCGCCCATGTTGACAAAGGTGAAGAAGGTCAGCCGCTCGGTCTTGATACCCGACAGGCCTGCAGCCTTGGCGTTGCCGCCGACGGCATAAATCTGCCGGCCGATCACGGTGCGGCGGGTGACGAAGCCATAGAGCGCGATCAGGGCGCTCATGATGACCAGCACGTTGGGCAGGCCGCGATAGGTCGCGATCAGATAGGTGAAGTACAGCACCGCACAGGCGAGCACGACGCTCTTGCCGAGGAAGAACGCGTAGGGCTCAACCTCGATGCCGTGTGAGACCTCACGCGTGCGGCTCTTGGCGCTGGCATAGACCAGCCCCAATGCCAGTACCGCGCCGATCAGCATCGAGGTCGGATGCAGCGTGCCGGCCTCGGGCAGCACCTCCGGAATGAAGCCCGACGACAGCTTCTGGAAGGTCGACGGAAACGGCCCCAGCGACTGGCCCTGCAAAACGGCAAGCGCAAGGCCCTTGAACACCAGCATGCCGGCCAGGGTCACGATGAAGGACGGGATCTTGAAATAGGCGACCCAATAGCCCTGCGCGGCGCCGATGGCCGCGCCGACCGCGAGGCAGATGATGAAGGCGAGCGTGTAGTCGACCTTGTAGGTCACCATGAGGAGAGCGGCGACCGCACCGACGAAACCCGCCACCGAACCGACCGACAGGTCGATATGGCCGGTGACGATCACCAGCAGCATGCCCAGCGCCATGATGACGATGTAGCTGTTCTGTAACACCAGATTGGTCAGGTTGAGCGGCTGCAGCAGCGTGCCGCCGGTCATGACCTGGAAGAACAGCATGATCGCGATCAGCGACATCAGCATGCCGTAGTTGCGCAGATTGTTCTTGATGAAGCTGCCGTGCCGGCGCTCCTCGGGCAGCGAAACCGTCTTGTCGGTCATGGCTGCGATCCTCCCATCTCCGCGGCCTCGACCGCGCCGTTTCCATTACTTCGTTCGTTGCGCATGATGGCGCGCATGATCTTTTCCTGTGTCGCCTCAGCGCCCGGGAACTCGCCCACAAAGGCGCCGTCGTTCATGACGCAGATGCGGTCGCAGATGCCGAGCAGCTCTGGCATCTCCGAGGAGATCACAACCACGCCGCGGCCGGCTTCCGCAAGCTCGTTGATGATACAGTAAATCTCGTATTTGGCACCGACGTCGATGCCCCTCGTCGGCTCGTCCAGAATCAGGACCTTGGGGTCGGTCATCAGCCATTTCGACAGCACGACCTTCTGCTGGTTCCCGCCGGAGAGCTGGCCGGTCTCCTGGTAGACGTCGGAACAGCGGATCCGCATGCGGCTACGGTAGTCGCTGGCGACCTTCAGCTCGGCGATGTCGTCGATCACCCGCCCCGGCGCGACCTGCTTGAGGCTTGCCAGCGTAATGTTCTTGCGGACGTCGTCGGCCAGGATCAGCCCGAGCTGCTTGCGGTCCTCGGTGACATAGGCAAGGCCGGCGTCGATCGCGGCGGCAACGCTCGTCAGCGCGATCTCGTGGCCTTCGAGGGCGATGCGGCCGCTGACATTGGTGCCCCAAGACCGGCCGAACAGGCTCATGGCGAACTCGGTGCGGCCGGCGCCCATCAGCCCGGCGATGCCGACGACCTCGCCGCGCTTGACGCCGAAATTGACGTTCTTGATCACCTGCCGATCGGGATGAATGGGGTGATAGACCGACCAGTTCGAAACCTCGAGAACGGGCTCGCCGATCTTGGCGCTGCGCTCGGGGAAGCGATGGGCGAGATCGCGATTGACCATGCTGCGGATGATGCGGTCTTCCTGGATCGGCTCGGCCCGGCAGTCGATGCCGTCGACGGTGCGGCCGTCGCGCAGCACGGTGATGTGGTCGGCGACGCGGGCGACCTCGTTGAGCTTGTGCGAGATCAGGATCGAGCCGATGCCCTGCTCGCGGAATTTCATAAGGCGTTCCAGCAAGGCGGCGCTGTCGGCCTCGTTCAGGCTCGCGGTCGGCTCGTCCAGGATCAGCATCCGGACGCGCTTGGACAGCGCCTTCGCAATCTCGACCAGCTGCTGCTTGCCGACGCCGAGATCGGTGATCAGAGTATCCGGCGATTCCTTCAGCCCGACCTGCGCAAGCAGCTCGCGCGTCCGCCGGTACACCTCGTCGCGATCGATCACGCCGAGCTTCGACGGCGGATGCGACAGGAAGATGTTTTCCGCGATCGACATCAGCGGGATCAGCGCCAGTTCCTGGTGGATGATGATGATGCCGAGCGCTTCGGAATCGTTGATGTCGCGGAAGCGGCGCTCTTCGCCTTCGAAGACGATGGTGCCTTCGTAGCTGCCCGCCGGGTAGACGCCGCTCAGCACCTTCATCAGCGTCGATTTGCCGGCGCCGTTCTCGCCGACAAGGGCGTGGATCTGGCCGGCCTCGACCGAGAAGTTGACGTCGCGCAGCGCCTGAACACCGGCAAAGCTCTTGCTGACGTTGCGCATCTCCAGCATGGCGGTCATGATTTTCGTCCTCGATCGATGCTAGTTCCCTCTCCCCGCAAGCGGGGAGAGGGAACAGGTCTCTTACTGGAACTGCGCCTTCTTGTAGTAGCCGCTGTCAACCAGGGTCTTCTCCCAATTGTCCTTGTACACCACGACCGGCTTCAGGAGATAGGACGGGATGGTCTTGACACCGTTCTCATAGGTTTTGGTGTCGTTGACCGTCACCTGCTTGCCGGCGAGCGCGGCGTCGACCATGTCGGCGGTCACCTTGGCGAGATCGCGGGTGTCCTTGAAGATGGTCGAGTACTGATCGCCGCGCAGCATGGCCTTGATCGAGGGCACCTCGGCGTCCTGGCCCGAGATGATCGGCATCGGCTGATCGGCGCTGCCGTAGCCGACACCCTTCAGCGAGGAGATGATGCCGATCGAGAGGCCGTCATAAGGCGACAGTACCGCGCTGACCTTCTTGTTGCCGTAGTAGGCACTGAGCAGATTGTCCATGCGGGACTGGGCGGTGGCGCCGTCCCAGCGCAAGGTCGCGACCTTGTCCATGCCCATCTGACCGGAGGCGACTACGAGCTTGCCGCTATCGATATAGGGCTTCAGCACGCTCATCGCGCCGTTGTAGAAGAAGTAGGCGTTGTTGTCGTCGGGCGAGCCGCCGAACAGCTCGATGTTGAACGGACCCTTGCCTTCCTTGAGACCAAGCCCCTTCTCGATCGATTCCGCCTGGAGCACGCCGACCTGGAAATTGTCGAAGGTCGCATAATAGTCGACATTCGGCGTGCCGCGGATCAGGCGGTCATAGGCGATCACGGTGATGCCCTTGGCCTTGGCCTGCTTGAGCACGTCAGACAGCGTGGTGCCGTCGATCGCGGCGATCACCAGCGCCTTCGCGCCCTTGGTCACCATGTTCTCGACCTGCGAGAGCTGGTTCGGGATGTCGTCCTCGGCATATTGCAGGTCGGTGTTGTAGCCGCGCTCCTTCAGTACCTTGACCATGTTGTTGCCGTCGTCGATCCAGCGCGCCGAGGATTTCGTCGGCATCGAGATGCCCACGGTCGCCTTCTCCTGTGCGGAGGCGGTGACGCCTACGGCCATCGTTGCGGCGCCGGCCAGCGCCAATGCGAGAAATGTCGTCTTCAATTTCAACATGCTTCACTCCCTTTGGGTATCAGACTGATTCTTAGTGTCGTCGAGAACAGAGGTAAAGGTCGGCTTCGGATCTCCTATGCGAGCTTGACATCGGGCTCCGCGCGACCGCGCGCGGAGGCTTGTAGCAGAAAGGTGCAGCCGGCCTGCGGATCGGCGGCGCGCGCCTCGGCATCCATATCCTGCCACGCCGAGGTGACGAGCAGGCGCGACAGATCGGCGCCGACGAAAGCGGGACAGCTCGCCTGCCTGGCCGGCACGCGCAGCGAGCGCAGGCGCTCGCCTTGCGGCGAGTAGACATCGACGCGGCTCGCGCCCCAGCAGGCGTTCCAGATTTGCCCGTCGGCGTCGCACACCGAGCCGTCGAGGCCGCCGATGCCGGCGTGGCGCAGCAGCACCTCCGGTTCGCCGCGCGGCAGGCCGGTGGCGGGATCGAGCGGCACCGCATAGAGCACGGCGCGCGCGGTGTCGGTGAAATAGGCAGTGGTGCCGTCCGGCGAAAAGCAGATCGAGTTGGGAATGCTGATGCCAGGAAACAGCGTCGAGATCTTGCCGCGGTGGAGCGCGTAGATCGCTCCTAGCTCCCGCTCGGCTTTGCGTCCCATGGTGCCGATCCAGAACGTGCCTGATTGATGCACGCGGCAATCGTTGGAGCGCGTGGCGGGATTGTCCGCTTCGAGCGGGCAGAACAGCGTCATCGCGCCGTCGGCCACGCTGCGGATGTAACAACCATCTTCCGCGACAACCAGCTGGTGTTCGGCATCGATCCGCCCAAGCGCGCTCGCCATCCGGCCAAGCGCATGGATGCGGATCGCGCCACTGCCAAGATGCGCCTCGAACAGGCGCCCCTCGCGAATATCAAACCACCACGCTGTATCGGTGGTGACATCATAGGTCGGGCCTTCGCCGAGGTGACAGTGGTCGGCGGAGAGAACAGAGGTCAGCACCTCCTCCATCATGGCGTCCTCACGGCGAAGCGATAGACGGTGTGATGCCGATAGACGCCACCGGGATCGAGGCGCGGGCTCGGGAAATCAGGCCGGTTCGGTGAATTGGGCCACATGTGGGGCTCCAGGCACAACGCGTCCGACTGCCGGATCAGCTTGCCGCCCTTGCCCGAGATCGTGCCGTCGAGATAGTTGCCGGAATAGACCTGGAGGCCGGGCTGATCGGTCAACAGCTCCATGATGCGACCCGAGCGCGGCGCCTCCAGCCGGGCCGCGAGCGCGAGCTTGCCGTCGCGCGCGAGACAATAGGTGTGGTCGTAGCCCCTGCCGTTGCGCAATTGCTGATCGCTCTCGCGAATGCGCGCGCCGACGGCGTGTGCCTCACGGAAATCGAACGGCGTGCCGGCCACGGCGCGCGGCGGCTCCGGCAGCGGAATCGCGGTGGGATCGATGGCCAGGAAATGCTCGGCCTTAACCGTCAGCCTGTGATCGAGGGTGGGCGTGCCTGAGGTCGCGCCTTCCAGATTGAAGAAGCTGTGGTTGGTCAGGTTGACGATGGTCGGACGGTCGGTCCGTGCCTCCATCGTCAACGACAGCTCGGCCGGCCCGGTGACGCGATAGGTCAGGCGCACATCGAGCTTGCCGGGATAATTCTCCTCGCCATGCGGGCTGCTGTAGGTCAGCGTGACCGCAGGACTAGCGCCATCGTCGAGCTCGGCAATGTCCCAGAGCTTGCGGTCAAAGCCGTCGAGGCCGCCATGCAGCGCATTCGGGCCGTTGTTGATTGGAAGCTGGAAGGTCTCGCCATCGAGCGAGAACTGCCCGTTGGCGATGCGGTTGGCGTAGCGGCCGACGGTCGCGCCAAAAAACTTCCGTTCGGCGAGATAGCCGGCAAAGGCATCATGGCCGAGCACGACGTCGTCGTAACCGCCCTTAGCGTCCGGCGCGATCAGCGCCTGGATCACCGCGCCATGAGTGATGATGCGAGCCTCAAACCCGCCCTCGCCGCACAGCACGATGCGCTCGACCTTGCGTCCGTCTGGCAGCGTTCCAAAAACGTCTTTTGTTATTTTCGAGCCAGCCATGTCTAGTCCACAAATGGTTCGACGATGTTGCGCTTGCCGAGCAGGAAAGTGTCGGCAACGAGGCGAAGCGGTGCCAGATCGACGTCGCTCGTGCCGCTCGCGGCAAGCTTGACGAAGCGCCGATACAACTCGCGATATTCCTCATCGGGCGCGTCGGCAACAACCTTGCCGTCGACCGCCATGATCCTGCCGCCGCGGGACAAGGTCATCCGGCCCTCGTCGGTTTCGACCAGGATATCCCAGCTCTGCGGCCCGGTCTGGCGGAAGTCGAATTCGGCCGTGATCGGCAAGCCGCCGATGTCGGTCAGCGTCAAATTGGCGGCAATCGGCGACTGGCAATTGGCCGGAAAAGCGAGCTCAGCCGCGATGACAAACACCGGCCTCGGCAGGATGCGGGTCAGGATCGATAGCGCGTTGATACCGGGGTCGAACACGCCGAGCCCGCCCGGCTCCCAGATCCAGGCCTGGCCGGGATGCCAGACGCGGACGTCTTCCTTCCAATTGATGTGCACCGATTTGATCCGGCGCGCAGCCAGCCATTCGCGGGCCGGCTCGACCGCGGGTGCATGGCGCGAATGCCAGGTCGCAAACAGGGTCCGCTTTGCCTCCGACGCCATCGCGATCAACGGATCGAGCTCGGCAACGCCGATGCCGGGCGGCTTCTCCAGCATGACATGCTTGCCGGCGGCGAGCGCCGCGGCGGCCTGGCCACGACGTACCTGCGGCGGCGTGCAGAGCGACACCGCGTCGATCTGCGGTCCCTTATCCAGCAGTTCCTCGACGGTCGCGAAATGCGGCAGGCCCGGCAGCGACGCGTTGCGGCTCGCAATTGCGGCGAGCATCGCGCCTGGCACTGCGGCAATTGCGCCGACATGCTGGTCGCGCGCAATCTTGCCGAAGCCGACGATGGCGATGCGAAGTTCAGTCACGCTTATTCTCCACTTTCGCAGACGGCAGCGGCTCGGCAGGGGCCGTCTCGATCACAGTGCCCTCATGGCGGCGCATGCCGTTGTGAATGACATAGACCATCGCCTCCGACGCCATCCCGGCATCGCCGCACGTGATCGCATCGACGATCTTCTGATGCCAGAGCAGCACGGTGTCGCGGTCCTCCGGCTCGACCGGGGCACTGAGCAGGAACGAGGCGCGCAAGGCGGCCTCGATCACATGCCCGATCGAGCGCATGAACAGATTACCCGATGCCCGCGCCACCGCAACGTGCAGCGCGAGATCGGCATCGGCAAAGCTGACGGAATCGGAAGCCTCGAGCCGCATCCGTTCCATGCTGCGGCGAAGCTCTGCGATATTCTCCTCGGACCGGTGCGCCGCCGCCAGCGCTGCGGCGCGCGGCTCGACCGCGAGGCGGATCTCGGCAAGGTCGTCGAGGAAGCGCTTGTCTATGCCGGCGTCGAGATGCCAGGCCAGCACGTCGGCATCGAACATGTTCCAGGCGGCGCGCTCGCGCACGACGGTGCCGACCCGCGCCTTGGTGGTCAAAAGCCCCTTGGCGACCAGCGTCTTCACGCTCTCGCGCAGCACCGGCCGCGACACGCCGAACATCGCAATCAGCTCGGCATCGCCCGGAAGCCGCGCCCCTTCCGCATAGCGGCCAGCGATGATATCGACGCCGATCGAGCGAGCCACTTCCGCGTGGTTGGAATGAGCCCGCCTTGTCGGGATGATGACGATGCGCGAGGTCATGAGACGGCTCCCGCGCGTTTCGCCACCGGCCGTCGCGCCAGTGCGACCAGCCCCTGCTGCAGGGCGATGAAGGCGAACAGCAAGACGCCGGTCGCGATCTTGGTCCACCAGCTCGACAGGGTCCCGTCGAAATTGATGTAGGTCTGGATCATGCCCTGGATCAGCACGCCGAGGAAGGTGCCGATCACCGAGCCCTGCCCGCCCGTGAGCAGCGTGCCGCCGATGACCACGGCCGCGATGCTATCGAGCTCGACGCCGACGGCGGAGAGAGAATAGCCGGCGCTGGTGTAGAAGGAAAACACGATGCCGGCTAACCCTGCGAGCACGCTCGACAGCATGTAGACCTTCACTGTCATCTTGCCGACCGCGACGCCCATCAGGCTTGCGGTGGCCCGGCCGCCGCCGAGTGCATAGACATTGGCGCCGAACCGGGTGAGACGCAGCAGCAGAACGCCGCCGATCACGATCGCGAGCATGATGATCGCGATCGTGGTCAACCGCCCGCCCCCGGGCATGCGCAACGCGAAATCCGACACGGTCGAATAGACCGGCGCCGTGATTGGCACAGATTCCGTCGAGAGCAGGAAGCTCGCGCCGCGCGCCAGGAACATGCCGGCAAGCGTGACGATGAACGGCGGCAGGTCGAACACGTGAATGATCGCGCCCATCGCGGCGCCAAAGGCCGCCGAGAGCACGATGATGGCGACGAAAGCGACCAGCGGCGGCACACCCCAGCGCTCGATTGCGAGCGCCACGAACACGGTGGTGAAGCCGATCACCGAGCCGACCGACAGATCGATGCCGCCGGAGATGATGACGAAGGTCATGCCGGTTGCGACGATGCCAAGAAAGGCGTTGTCGGTCAGGAGATTGCCGACCACGCGGGTCGAGGCGATGTTGGGAAACTGCAGCGCGCAGAGGGCGAAGCCTGCGACGAGGACGAGGGCCGTGATCAGGACGGGCGGCAGGCCTTTCATGGTTTCGTCCCCCGCAGCCACGCCATGATACCGGCAAAGCCGGACAGTTTTGGCGATTGCAGCAGCAGCACCGCGAGCACCACCATGGCCTTGACCAGCAGGTTGAACTCCGGCGGATAGCCTGACAGCAAAATGCCGGTGTTCATGGTCTGAATGATCAGCGCACCGAGCACCGCCAGGACAAGGCTGAAGCGGCCGCCGAACAGCGAGGTGCCGCCGATCACCACCGCGAGGATGGCGTCGAGCTCGAGCCAAAGGCCGGCATTGTTGGCATCCGCGCCCATGATGTCGGCCGCGGCGATCACGCCGGCGAGCGCGGCGCAAACGCCGCACCAGACATAGACCGCCAAGATCATCGCGCGCGTGCCGACGCCGGCAAGCTCGCTCGCCCGCGCATTGCCGCCGGTCGCCTCGATGAGGAGCCCGAGCGCCGAACCGCGCACCACTGCGCCGGTGAGGAGCAGCATGCCGAGCGCAATCGCGATCGGCACCGGCACGCCGAGAATGGCGCCGTTGCCGAGCCAGACCAGATCCGGCGACGTGAAGGTCACGATGCGACCTTCGGTGATGAGCTGGGCGATGCCGCGACCGGCGACCATCAGGATCAGCGTCGCCACGATCGGCTGCATGCCAAGCACCGCGACGAGGAAGCCGTTCCACAATCCGCAGACGAGCCCCGCGCCGAGCGCCGCCGCCAGCACCACCGGCAGGCCGTGGCTGTCGGCGAGGCTCGCCGCGATCGCGCCGCAGATCGCCATCACCGCGCCGACGGAGAGATCGATGCCGCGCGTCGCGATCACCAGCACCATGCCGAGCGAGAGCAGCGCCACCGGCGTGCCGCGGTTGAGCACGTCGATGATGCTGCCGAACAGACGGCCGTCCTGGAGACGCAAGTCGAAGAATTGCGGCGACACTACGCGGTCGACCGCGAGGATGACGACCAGCGCGAGGATCTGGGCAAGGCCGCGGCGCGGCAATAGCGCTGTCATGCCCGCGCCTCTTGCATCGCTGCGCCATCGGCGGCGATGGCCGCGAGAATGTTGGTGACGTCGATGGCCTCGCCCGAGAGCTCCTCGACATGGGCACGATCGCGCAGCACGACCACACGGTCGGAATAGGTCACGATCTCGTCGAGTTCCGAGGAGATCACGAGCAACGCCAGCCCATCGTCGCAGAGCTCGCGGATCAGGCGGATGATCTCGGCATGCGCGCCGACATCGATACCGCGCGTGGGTTCATCCAGCACGAGGAGCCGCGGCGAAGTCGCGAGCCAGCGCGCCAGCAGAACCTTTTGCTGATTGCCGCCGGAGAGCAGGCCGACGGGCCGTTCGGCATCGGGCGGGCGGATGTCGAGCATCTTGACGTAACGGCGCGCGATCTCGTCCTGCTCGCGACGCGACAGCGGCCGATGCAGCCCGCGCTTGGCCTGAAGCGCCAGCACGATATTCTCGCGCACGGTGAGCTCGGCGACGATGCCGTCGGTCTTGCGCTCCTCCGGGCAATAGCCAAAGCCGTGGCGCACGCCATCTCGCGGCGACTGCAGCCGCACGGAAGCGCCTTCCACCCTCGCCTGCCCGCCATCGGCGCGCTCGGCGCCGAACACCAGCCGCGCCGTCTCGGTGCGACCCGAGCCGAGGAGGCCAGCGAGGCCAACGACCTCGCCACGGCGCAGCTCGAGATTGAACGGGGCGACATAGCCGGCCTTGCCGTAGTTCTCGAAACTCGCACAGATCTCGCGAACCTTGTGCTCGCCGACTGCCGCCCGCGCGCTGGTGGTCTCGGCCAGCTCGCGGCCGAGCATCATCCGGATCAGCTCGAGCCGTGGCAGCGAAGCGGTCTCGCGCTCGCCGACCAGGCGACCGTTGCGCAGCACGGTGATGCAGTCGGATATCTCGTAGACCTGGTCGAGGAAATGACTGACGAAGACGATGCCGATGCCGCGCTTGGCCAACTGGCGCATGATGCCGAACAGTATCTCGACCTCATGACGGTCGAGGCTCGCGGTCGGCTCGTCCAGGATCAGCACGCGGGCGGAAAGATCGACGGCCCGCGCGATCGCGGTGACATGCTGTACGGCCACCGAATAATTGCCGAGTGGCGCTGCGACATCGATATCGAGGCCGAACTCCGTGAGCAGCGCTTTGGCGCGGCGACGCATCTCGCCTTCGCGCACGATGCCGAAGCGCATCGGCTGGCGGTCGAGAAACAGGTTCTGCGCCACCGACAGGTTCGGCAGCAGGTTGACCTCCTGGTAAACGGTGGCAATACCGGCCTGCAGCGCGGCCTTGGCAGAACGCGGCGCGACCTCTTCGCCGCCCAGACGGACGACACCGGCATCGCGCGGGAACACGCCGGTGATGACCTTGATCAGCGTGGATTTGCCGGCGCCGTTCTCGCCGAGCAGAGCATGGATCTCGCCAGGACGAAGCGTGAAGTCGACCTCCTGCAACGCGCGCACCGCACCGAAGCTCTTGCTGATCCCGCGCGCCTCCAGCAGGCAAGGAGCAGGATCAAGGCTGTTCTCCATAACGACGTCACTCCCACGGGCGCCCGCTTATGCTGCGGACACCCAGCCTATTCGTTCGTACGGCGGATGCGAAGGGGGGTTGCCGGACCGCAAAGCGCGATCCGGCAAGGTGCCCGCCTCAGTAACCGAGGCCCTTCTTGCTGTCGTATTCCTTCTGCGGATCGTCGGCGGCGGTGAGAAGCCTGGATTCGGTCTGGATCCACTTCGGGGGCACGGTGCCCTTATTCTTGAACGCCGCGACGGTATCGAAGGCCGGGCCCGCCATGTTCGGCGTCAACTCGACCGTCGCGTTGGCTTCGCCGGCCACCATCGCCTTGAAGATATCGGGAACCGCGTCGATCGAGACGGTGAGGATGTCCTTGCCCGGCTTGAGCCCTGCTTCCTTCATCGCCTGGATCGCGCCGACCATCATGTCGTCGTTGTGAGCATAGACCGCGCAGATCGTCTTGCCGCCGCCTTCGGCCTTGATGAAGCTCTCCATGACTTCCTTGCCCTTGGCGCGGGTGAAGTCGCCGGTCTGGCTGCGCACCACCTTCAAATTGGCGTGCTTGGCGATGGCGGTGTCAAAACCCTTCTTGCGGTTGGCGGCGACGCTGGCGCCGACCGTGCCCTGCAATTCGACGACGTTGCAGGCCTTCTCGCCTACGGTCTTGGCCAGCCATTCGCCGGCGACGGCGCCTTCATGCACGCTGTCCGAGGTGACGGCGGTGAGATAGAGGTCCTTGCCGGACGGATCGATGTCGCGGTCCAGCAGCACGACCGGGATCTTGGCTTCCTTGGCTTCCTTCAGCACCGAATCCCAGCCGGTCGAGACCACGGGCGCGAGGAAGATCGCATCGACATTCTGCGCGATGAAGGAGCGGATCGCCTTGATCTGGTTCTCCTGCTTCTGCTGTGCATCGGCGATCTTGAGATTGACCTTGCGCTTGGTGGCCTCCTGCTTGGAGACCGAAGTCTCGGCCGCGCGCCAGCCGGATTCCGATCCGATCTGCGAGAAGCCGATGGTGAGCTCGGCCGCATTGGCCGGCAGCGCGAGCAACAACGCGGCCGTGGCGCTGGCCGCAAAAAGGGCTTTGAAGGTCATCAGGCGTGTCTCCCAAAATGTTGTCCGGGGCGCCGATTGGTAGCATGGCACCTCAAGCCGGCCTTTGAGGGCGGCGGGAGGCACTATTTCACGGAAGTTTACGTCCGTATAGTCATATTATCTGACTATTTAGACGAATGAAGAGAGATGCGGAGTTGGCGGAGCATATCACACGCCAAGCGGGACTTTCCACACTAATGCAACGTGGAGATGACGGAGTTAGTTAGTGTGGGGCCACGAGTGCGCCGTGCGGATGGCGACCTAGTCGACGCGCGGAGACGCGAAGCGCTAGATCAACTTCCGCTGCGCCAGGTTCTTCATCAGTGCGCCGATGCCGAACGTCCAGGGCTCGCACACGTCGCTGGTGCGCATGCGGTTGACGAGCTTGCCGAGCTGAGGTGCGGCGATGGTGACGATGTCGTCGCGCTTGTGGGTGAAGCCCTGCCCCGGCGCGTCGCGATCCTTGACCGGCGCGAACATCGTGCCGAGGAACAGAACGAAGCCATCAGGATACTGATGCACCTTGCCGATGGTCTGCGCGACGAGATCGGTCGGATCGCGGCTGATCATGCTGATCGAGGAATGGCCGTCGAGAACGAAACCGTCCGCGCCCCTCACGTTCAGGCTGATATTGAGCTTGCGCGCGTCGTCGAGCGTGAACGTGTCGTCGAACAGGCGTAGCAGCGGTCCGATCGAGCACGAGGCGTTGTTGTCCTTGGCCTTCGACAACAGCAGCGCCGAGCGGCCCTCGAAGTCACGCAGATTCACGTCATTGCCGAGCGCGCCGCCGACGATCTTGCCGCGGCTGGAGACGAACAGCACCAGCTCCGGCTCGGGGTTGTTCCAGGTCGACTTCGGATGCAGCCCGGCGTCCATGCCGGTGCCGACCGAGGACAGGGTCGGCGCCTTGGTGAAGACTTCAGCATCGGGGCCAATGCCGACCTCGAGATACTGGCTCCAGGCGTTCTGGTCGATCAGCACCTGCTTTAGATGCATCGCCTGATCCGAGCCCGGCTTGAGCTTTGACAGATCGTCGCCGATCAATCGTGTAACTTCCTTCCGGATCGCGTCGGCCGAGGCCGGATTGCCCTTGGCCCGCTCCTCGATCACGCGTTCCAGCATCGAGATGGCGAAGGTGACGCCGGCAGCCTTCAAGGTCTGGAGATCGACCGGCGCGAGCAGCCAGGGCTTTTTCGTATCGCGCCCATCCGGCGCCGTGTTGGCGACAATGGCTTCGAGATCGCCGATACGCTCGCCCTTGGTCGCGGCAAGCGACTTGGCCGGATTGTCCTCCTCGCAGAGGGCGCTGACGGTCGGGAATTTCGCGGTGACGTCGAAGACGCCGTCGCTGCGCACGGCGACCACCGCCGGACCGTTCGCCTGCGGCAGCCAGACGCGACCGACCAGCGTCCCCTTTGTTCCATCCTCGGGGAGAAGGTCTTTAACGGACAGTGTCGTCATGGCCGGCGTCCTCGCTGTTTTTCGGACCGGCCGCGTTCAATCAGAAGCCGGTCACGTTGGCGAAGACAAATAAACGTCTGGCGGGAGAAGTCCAGACCGGCAGCGATGAGCCGCTATGCCCCTGCCCTCGCCTTTTATGTGCCTGCTCGCGCCTTCCGGGCCGCGATCTGCTGCAAGGCCCAGCGTGCATTCTTGCGGACATCCGGATCGGCATCGTCGGCGATGACGGCCAGGAACGCTTCACCGTCGGGATGGGCGATCTCACCGAGCGCGGCGGCCGCCTCTTTCCGCAAATTCGCCTGATCGTGGTTGATGCAATTGCCGATCGGCCGCACCGCGCGCTCGATCTTCATCTTGCCGAGGCTGCGGATCGCCTTCAGCCTCACCTGCCAGAACCCATCAGCGAGCGCACCGACGAGCTGGTCGGCGGCGATCGAACCGTTGACGTTGAGACCGAGCGTTTCCGCCGCCATCTCGCGGACCATCCAGTCGGCGTCCTTCAAGGCTCGCGTAATCGTCTCAGCCGCGGGCTTCATCTGCGAAAAGGCCAGCGCGCTCACGGCGGCGCGGCGGACATGCGCATCGGGATCGTTGATCAGCGCGGTCAGCGCGGGGATGGATTCCTCCAGCTTCAGGAAGCCGATCACGCCGATCGCCTGCACCCGCACGGCGGCATCGGAATCCTGCAGCGCTTCCAGCGCGGGCTTGAGCGTATCCTTGCACCGTAACTCCTTGAGCGCGCGCAGCGCGCCCATGCGGACGAAGGCGTGGGCGTGCATGACCAGCGGCAGAATGATTTCAGCACAAGCCGGATCCTTGAACTCGGCCATGCTGTCGGCCGCGGCCGATGCCACGATCCTTTCCGGATCGACCAGCAGCTTCACCAGCGCGCCTGCCGCTTCCGGCCCGTCGAACTCGCCCAGCGCCATCGCGACCTGCTGGCGCACGCCGGCATCGGGATCGGTTACGATACTGGCGAGATGACCGACCGCGGCGGGGTCGCCGGAATGACCGAGCGCGATGATCGCGACGCGGCGCTCGGCGGGATCGGCGGCCTGAAGCCGCTCGTCGGCGTCTTCGAGATCGTCGTAGGATTCGAACGGGCTCGACATGCTCACCTCAACAGATAGGGAATGTTGACCGTGACGGCGCCGGTCGGGCAATCGGCCTCGCAGGGCATGCAGTACCAGCACTCGTCATAGGCCATGTAGGCCTTGCCGGTCATGTCGCTGATGCGCAGCACGTCGAGCGGGCAGACGTCGACGCATACGGTGCAGCCCTTATCGGCAATGCATTTGGCGTCGTCGACGACCACCGGAACCGATGTCTGATAGGACGCGAGAGGCATTTTATGTCTCCTGTTGCTATGATGCGGTGGATCAGGCAGTGGCGCGGATGCGCTGCTTGTCGTAGAGGTCCTTCTCGTCGTCGGCGATCGGCACGACATAGGGCTCTACCGCGCGCTTCTCGCTGGTCATCTTGCCGTTCTGCTTGGACAGCAGCGTATGGCAGAACCAGTTCTCGTTGTCCTTCTCCGGAAAATCCGTGCGCCAGTGATAGAGGCCCCAGCGGCTTTCCTCGCGATACAGCGAGGCATGCACCGCCATGTCGGCGCAATCCATGATCGACTGCACTTCGAGGGCGCGGAGCAGCTCGTGCGCGTTGCGTGCGATCATATGCTCCTGCATGTCCTGCCGCGTCTCGGCGAGACGGCGCATGCCGAGCTCGTATTTGCGCGTGACCTTTGGCGGCTGGAGATAGTCGTTGACAAGGCGGCGGGTCTTGTACTCGACCTGGTTCGGCGGAATGCCGTCCTCGCGCCTGGTCGGCGCCAGCACACGGTCACGCTCCTTTGCGACGTCCTGCGCATCGAACTCCGCAAAGTCGTGATTGTCGGCAAACTCCATCGCATCGATGCCGGCGACCGAACCGTTGGTGAAGGCGCCGAGCATGTAATTGTGCGGCACGCTCGCCATGTCGCCGGCGGCGTAGAGGCCGGGCACGGTGGTGCGGGCATTGTCGTCGACGAACACGCCCGAGGCGCTGTGGCCGGAGCAGAAGCCGATCTCGGAGATATGCATCTCGATCGAGTCATTGCGATAGTCGACCCCGCGCCCCTGCTGGAACAGGCCGCGCGTCGGCCGCTCCACCTTGTGCAGCGTGGACTCGATCTCAGAGATCGTGTCAGGATGCAGATGCTTGAGCTGGAGGAACACCGGGCCCTTGCCGGACAACAGCTCGTTGTAGAACTCCAGCATCATCTGGCCGGACCAGTAGTCGCATTCAATGAAGCGCGAGCCCTCGTTATTGGCTGTAAATGCGCCGAACGGACCGGCGACATAGGCGCAGGCCGGGCCGTTATAATCCTTGATCAGCGGATTGATCTGGTAGCATTCGAGGTTCGCGAGCGCCGCACCCGCGTGATACGCCATCGCATAGCCGTCGCCGGAATTGGCGGCGTTCTCATAGGTGCCGAACATGTAGCCCGAGGTCGGCAGACCGAGCCGGCCGGCGGCGCCCATGCAGAGGATCACGGCCTTGGCCTTGATCACCAGGATCTCGGCCGTGCGGGTGTTGACGGAGATCGCACCGGCAATGCGACCGTCGGACGATTTGAGCAGCCGCGTCGCCATGTAGCGATTCGAGATCAGGATGCGGGCGCGGCGGAGCTGGCGGTAGAGCGCCTTCTTCACGGTCTCGCCGTTCGGCATCGGCAGAACATAGGTGCCGATATGGTGCACCTTCTTGACGGCGTAATCGCCGTTCTCGTTCTTCAGGAAGCGGATGCCGAAACTGTCGAGCTCCTCGATGATCTCAAAGCAGTTCTGGGCATATTTATAGACCGCCTTCTGATCGACGATGCCGTCATTGGCGATGGTGATTTCCTTGGTGTACTGCTCCGGCGTCGCATAGCCAGGGATGACGGCGTTGTTGAGCCCATCCATGCCCATCGAGATCGCGCCGGAGCGCTTGACGTTGGCCTTTTCGAGCAGGACGACATTGGCCTTCGGGTTCTTCAGCTTCGCCTTCAGCGCCGCCATCGGGCCGGCTGTGCCGCCGCCGATCACGAGCACATCGCAGGAAACTTCCGAAAGTCCGTCGACGATCTGATCTAGTGCCATCGCTTGCTCCTGGTCCGCCGATCCGGCGCCTTTGCATCAGATTTGTTCAGGTGACGTGCCGGCGATAGCAATTAGTTGTCGCCGGGCTGCGATTTGCGCCTCAGCGCTCGACAAAAGCCTTCTCGATCACGAAATGGCCGGGCTGGCTGTGATTGCCCTCGACGAAGCCGCGCGCGGCAAACATCGCGGGGAGTTCCTCCAGCATTGCCGGGCTGCCGCAGAGCATGATGCGGTCGGTCTCGATATCAAGGCCGGACTGCCCGATGTCGTCGAACATCTGGTTGGAGGCGATCAGGTCGGTGATGCGGCCCCGATTCCGGAACGGCTCGCGGGTCACGGTCGGGTAGTAGACCAGCTTGTCGCGCATCAGAGGGCCGAAGAATTCGTGATCTCGCAGACCGCCGACAAGGTGCTCGCCATAGGCGAGCTCCGAGACCTGCCGGCAGCCATGGGCGAGCACGATGGTCTCGTAATTCTCATAGACGTCAGGGTCCTTGATCAAGCTGGCGAACGGCGCGAGGCCGGTACCGGTCGAGAGCAGCAGGAGGCGCTTGCCGGGAATGAGGTTGCCGGTGATCAGCGTGCCGGTCGCCTTGCGGCCGACCAGGATGATGTCGCCTTCCCTGATCTTCTGCAGACGCGAGGTCAGCGGACCGTCCTGCACCTTGATCGAGAAGAACTCGAGCTCTTCCTCATGATTTGCGCTCGCCATGCTGTAAGCGCGCATCAGCGGCTTGCCCTCGACTTCGAGCCCGATCATGGCGAACTGGCCATTCTGGAAACGGAAGCCGGGATCGCGCGTCGCGGTGAAGCTGAACAGGGAGTCGGTCCAGTGCCTGACCGACAAAATCGTTTCCTTCTGAAATGCGCTCATGGTCTCTCCTTGCCGTCGATGGCGCACAAAGTTTCGGAGAGACGGGATTCCGGCAACGCGGAATTGAAAATCCCGGTCGATTAGTTTCACAATTCGCGAGCGGTGATTGAAGAGATGGCACGTGGGCCACGTCCGCGCCGGCAATTAGTTGCTATTCGCGCTCGCCGCATCGACGTAAATGAGAGCCGGAGATACCTCATTACCATAGCCCTGGTGGCACCGACCGTGGCCGACTATGAAGCCAGCGCCGATCTCGCGACGCTCCTTGTCCGCACCACCGAGGGCGATGCGCTGAGCGTCCCTGCCGAAAAACTCCGCCTCTCCTGCAAATGCGCCCACTGCACCCGCGCCCGCTTCGACGGCCGCTTCCCTGAAGCGTTTCCTGGGATCGCGATCACCGAGATCGGCGATCTCGGCTATGGTCTGAACATCTCGTTTTCGGACGGACACAATCGGGGGATTTACCCCAAGCCGTATTTGCTGAGCTTGGCGGGGCGTTAAGGGCTCGATCTCCCCCGCACTCCGCTGTCATTCCCCGCGAAGGCGGAGAATCCAGTACGCCGCGGCCTCTCCGTATCCCTTTGACGTCTCTGGAATACTGGATCGCCTGCCTTCGCGGGCGATGACAGCCGAGTGATTGGCACGGACATTGCTCCTCTTTAGAACGATTTGAACGTTCCGGAGGCAGACGATGTTGCAGGCAGCGAATGCAGTTCGCGGGACTGTTTCCCCGACAATCCGGCCTGCGGGCAGTTCCTCGCTGCTGCTGACTGAGAACCAGCAATGGATTGGTGGGCCGCCACCACTGATGGACAAGCTCAGCCAGCGCGAGCGGGAGCTGGTGCTGAAGCAGGGGCGCCGCAAGGTGCTCAACCGCGGTCAGACGCTGTTCAGCCAGGGCGGCAAGCATGACGGCATCTGGCTGATCGAGAGCGGCCGCATTCGCGTATTCTACACCTCTCCGCTCGGACGCGAGATTACCCTCGCCTACTGGCATGTCGGCAATTTCGTCGGCGGGCCCGAAGTGTTCGAAGGCACCGTGCATCAATGGTCCGGCGTCGCATCCAGCAATTGCAGCGTGGTGCACCTGCCCGGAAAGGAGCTGCGGTCGCTTGCCGTCGAGATCCCGAACCTCGCGATTGGTCTGATCGAGGGCCTCACTTTCAAGGGCAAATGCTATTCCGCGCTGGCCCAGATGCTCGGAACACGCTCGATCACGCAGCGCCTTGCGCATCTGTTGCTGCATCTGGTCGATCTCTACGGTGTCGAGGATGCCGACGGTCGGGTGATCGCCGCCGCCTTCACCCATGCCGACATCGCCCACATGGTCGGCGCCACCAGGCAATGGGTCACGATCAGCCTGAAACGCATGCAGGAGAAGGGAATCGTCGTGACCAAGCGATCGCAGATCGTGGTCTGCCGGCCCGACGTGCTGGAAGAGATGCGCGGCCATGGCGCCGACTGACGCCGGTGCACAGGCAAGCGGCTTTATAGTGCAGGACTGCCCAAGGAGTATGCAATCAGCTTTTCCCGGCAACTAATCGACTGCGGCGTTCATTCCGGATTTGCCCTGTCCACGCCCTCACCCAATCATGGCAACCACAGCACATCCAACCGAATGAGGATGAGAATGGTCCGCCATCTTCCCACGCTCTCGATCGCGATGTCGGTGACGTCGCTGGCGTTACTCCTCGCGCAGCCGGCTTCGGCGGAAACCGTTACCCTCGGCATCGGAACACAGGACACCACGACCAACACCGTGACCGCGGGCGTCGTCATCCGCCAGCTGCATCTCGTCGAAAAATACCTGCCGAAGGACGGCAAATACGCCAACATCAAGTTCGAGCTGGAGTGGCAGAATTTCACGTCCGGCCCACCCGTCACCAACGCGATGATGGCGAACAAGTTGCAGATCGGCATGATGGGCGACTACCCGCTGATCGTGAACGGCTTCACCTTCGACAGCAATCCCGAGAGCAAGAGCCGCCTGATCGGCATCGCCGCCTACAGTCTCTCCGGTTCCGGCAACGGCATCGTCGTTCACAAAGACTCGCCCTATTACGATCTGGCCGATCTCAAGGGCAAGCTTGTCAGCGTGCCCTTCGGCTCCGCCGCGCACGGCATGGTACTGAAGGCGATGCAGGACCGCGGCTATTCGTCCGATTTCTTCCAGCTCGTCAGCCAGAGCCCCGAGGTCGGCTCGACCAACCTGCAAGAGAAGAAGATCGACGCGCATGCCGACTTCGTACCCTTTGCCGAGCTGTTGCCGTTCCGCGGTTTTGCACGAAAGATCTTTGACGGCGTCGAGACCAACCTGCCGACCTTCCACGGCATCGTGGTTCGCACGGACTTTGCCGAAAAATATCCGGAAGTCGTCATCGCCTACATGAAGGCGCTGATTGCCGCCAACCAGTGGCTGCACGACGATCCCAAGCTTGCCGCCGAGAAGATCCAGGAGTGGACCGGCATCAACAAGGAGGTCGTCTATATCTTCCTCGGTCCCAGCGGCAACATGACCACCGACCCGACGGTCAAGCCGGCGCTGGTCGATGCAGCCGCCAGCGACGTCAAGGTGCTGCAGAATCTCGGCCGCATGAAGGAGTTCGATCCGAAAAAATGGGTCGACGACAGCTACATCCGCAAGGCCTATGCCGAGATGAAGCTCGACTACGACGCGCAGCTTGCGAGCACCAAGAACTACGAAATTTCCGGTGAGGACAGCTTCTGCAAGAAGCCGATCACCGATCCGCGCAAGGCCGGCGAGGTCTGGGTCGACGACGCCGGCATCCTGCCGTTCTCGTCGGCGAGCTGCACGTTAGGGGCCTATGCCGACTTCAAGGCCAAGGGCAAGAAGATCAACGTCACCTACGTCTTCGACACCACGCGCGGCATCAAGCTGTTCGCCGACCAGGCCTTCTTCGCGGTCGGCAATGGCGATGTCGCGCCCTTCCTGCTGAAGAAGGATGCGGAAGCCTATGCCGCCAACATCAGCGGCAAGGTGCTCGGCTTCGAGGACGCGGTCAAGGCGGCGGTCAGCGGAGGCAAGACGTGAGCAGTCCCGCCATCCTCAGACATTCAGAGGACAGCAGCATGCCAACAGCCGTTGCCGAGGCGGCCCCAACGCCCGCCGTCACGTCCCCCGCAACACCGCCCTCCTTCAGTACACTGGCACTGCGCTGGTACCGGCTGAACCAGGGCCGTCTGCGCGCCACCGCGGTCGGCATCATCTCGCTGCTCGCTTTCCTGCTGGTCTGGCACCTGCTCACGACCTATCGCGTCGTGTTCTTCGTGCGCTTCACCAACGTGCCCTCGCCGCTCGCGGTCTATGCGAGCTTCACCAAGGCGATCCACGATCCCAAATTCCTGCTGCACATCGCGCTGAGCTGCCGGCGCATCTTCATCGGCTTTTCGCTGGCAGCGATCGCCGGCGTGCCGCTCGGCCTGGTCATGGGCCGCTTCAAGCTGGTGCATGAGATCATCTTCCCGATCGCGGAGGTGCTGCGGCCGATCCCGGCGATCGCCTGGGTGCCGATGGCGATCATGCTGTGGCCGACCAACGAGCAGAGCATCGTCTTCATCACCTTCCTCGGCTCGTTCTTCCCGATCCTGGTCAACACGCTGCACGGGATGTCCTTGGTCGATCCCGTGCTGGTGCGCGCCGCGCAATGTCTCGGCGCGCGCGAGCGCTCGATCTTCCGCGAGGTGTACTTTCCGGCCTCGCTGCCACACATCTTCACCGGCCTCACCGTCGGCATGGGCGTCGCCTGGGTATCGTTGATCGCGGCCGAGATGATCTCGGGCCAGTACGGCATCGGCTATTTCACATGGGAGGCCTATTCGCTGGTCCAGTATCCCGACATCGCGCTCGGCATGATCGCGATCGGCGTGCTCGGGCTGGGATCGAGCCTGCTCATCAGAGGCGCGGGACACCTGGTAATGCCGTGGAGGTCAACGAGGTGAGCGAGATTCGGACGAGCGAACCGAAAGGTCATATCGAGGTCAGAAACTTCTCCCTCAGCTATGACAGCATCGAGGGGCCGGTTCAGGCCGTCACGGACACGCAGATTCATGTGAAGCCGGGCGAGTTTGTCTCCATCGTCGGCCCCTCCGGCTGCGGAAAGTCGACGCTGCTCAATGCGGTCGCGGGATTCCTTAAACCCACCACCGGCATCGTCACCGTCGATGGCGAGCGCGTGAACGGCCCCGGTGCCGAGCGCGGCATGGTGTTTCAGCAATATTCGCTGTTTCCATGGAAGACTGTGCGGGAGAATGTCGAGTTCGGCCTGAAGATGCGCGGCATGGCGCGTTCGCAGCGCGAACGCGCCGCGCGCACCCTGCTCGGACTCGCCGGCCTCGAGGCCTTCGAGAAGCATTATCCGGAAAAGCTCTCGGGCGGCATGAAGCAGCGCGTCGGTATCGTCCGCGCACTCGCGACGGGACCGAAGGTGCTGCTGCTCGACGAACCCTTCGGCGCGCTGGACGCGCAGACCCGGGTCATCATGCAGCAGATCCTCACCAATATGTGGCAGCGGCTAAAGATCTCGGTGCTGTTCGTCACCCACGATATCGACGAGGCCATCTTCCTCTCCGACCGCGTCTACTGCATGACCGCACGTCCGGGCTCGATCAAGGCCGAGATCCCGATTCCCTTAGAGCGCCCGCGGCAGCAATCGATGATGATGTCGTCGGAGTTTTTGGCGCTACGCCGCGGGCTGATGTCGCTGATCCGCGAGGAAAGCCTGAAAGCCATGGGCGGCGAGATCAACGACATGGGCATGCAGGGGCTCAGCATCGAGCTGCATGGCCATTCGCTGGCGGATGTGATCTGATTTAACCTCGCCCCGCTTGCGGAATGACAGGTTTCGTAGGGTGGGCAAAGCGAGCGTGCCCACCATTTCTTTTCCGATCGCGGTGAGAACGGTGGGCACAGCGCTACGCGCTTTTGCCCACCCTACGGCAGTTTCGCTCGCCTCACTTAAACCAGTGCACCAGCGCGATGCTAATCCCTAGAAGTAGCATCAGCGACAGCGTCACCGCGGCCGTCACCCTGCCGCCGACATTGGCGAGCACGCGCACGTCGACGCCGAGGCCGAGCGCAGCCATCGACACGACGGTGAGGAAGCTCGTGATCTTCGTCACGGGCCCTACGACGGTTACCGGCACGATCTCGAGCGAGCGCAGCGTCGCAAGCACAAGGAAGCCGAGGATAAACCACGGCACCAGACGGAAGAAGCCGACATTGGTCTTCTTGGCGCCGGTCTGCCAGCGCGAGGCGACCAGTGAGAGGCCGACGACCACGGGCCCCAGCATCAGCACGCGCATCAGCTTGACCAGCGTGCCGATCTGCGTCGAGACGAGTCCGGCCGGCACCGTCGCCGCGAGCACCTGCGGCACTGCATAGACGGTCAGGCCCGCGAGGATGCCGTATTGCGTGGCGGTGAGCTGCAATAGCGGGATCAGCAGCGGCAGGCCCAGCACCATCATCACGCCGAGGATGGCGGTGAAGGAGATCGAGGATGCGATCTCATCGCTGTTGGCGCCGATGATCGGCGCCACCGCCGCGATGGCAGAATTGCCGCAGATGGAATTGCCGCAGGCAATCAGGATCGAGAGCCGCGTCGACAGACCAAGCAGGCGGCTGAGGCCGAAGGAGACGGAGAGCGCCACGACGACGACAGCGGCGATCGATGCCAAAAGGGCGATGCCCGAAGCTGCGATAGCGGCGAAGCTGATGGAGGCGCCCAGCAGCATGACGGCGACCTCGAGCAGCTGCTTGGCGCTGAAAGCGATGCCGGCCTGCCAGCGCGTCGCCGGCTTCCAGAAGCTGCGCAGCGCCATGCCGAGCAGGATCGCCATCACCAGCGCCTCGACATAGGGGTGCTCGAAGACGCCCAGTTCGGCCCGCTCAAGAGAGGCCGAAACGCCGGCCACGGCGATGCAGAGGAGAATGCCGGGAATCAGCGCCGCAATACGGCTCGCGACGGTCGCCGGCTTGGCATCGGCCGGGCTGGATGCTTGATTCTGCGGCACAAATCTCTCCCTAGGGAGAAGGATTTATACGCAGGGTCGCTGGACTGGGAAATAAGTTTTCGACATATCAGGGCCGAGAGAAGTTATATCCTCAGCCCGGAATAACCGGCTTAGAACAGCAGGTTCTTGGCGATCGAAGCCACGTGGCTGAAGCTGTCGTAGACGCCGGGCTCGAAGAAGGCCGCACGCGCCAGGACGATGGCGGCGACCAGCGACCAGAACAGGCCGGTGCCGGCCCGCAACACGAGCTTTGCGGCGCGCGACTTCGGCTGGGTGTCCGTCGCGGACACCAGCTGCTCGCCGAACGGCTCAAATCCAGTGCGTTCCATAATGGGCCAATCCATCAATCTGTGACCGAAATGTCGTCGTTTCGGCCTCAAACAGCAATGGAAGCGATTGGCGTTTTTGCCCCCCGGCGGGGAAACTCCTTCCGCCGGACTAGCTTGAGGCAATAGTTTTCTTCTTTTGCCGGGTTGGAGGGCCCATGGCGTCCACCCGGACCTGCTCGACGACTACCATGAGCACTTACTACCGCAACTCGAGCGGCCGCGCGTTTTCGGCGATGCCGTGGCGTTTGGCGGACTAATCGCGCATGACGCACGATCCGGACCTCGGGCCGCACAGGTCGACGAAGGCGTAGGTCTGGCGACTCTACGCCGCCAGCCCGCTTCCCACCGGGGCAAAATCCATCCCGAGACTTTCCGCCACCGCTTTGTTGGTGATGCGGCCGCGATGGACGTTGAGCCCATTGCGCAGATGCTGATTCTCCAGCACGGCAGCAAAGCCCTTGTTGGCGAGCATCAGACCGAACGGCAGCGTCGCATTGTTCAGCGCCTGGCTCGACGTCACCGGCACCGCGCCCGGCATGTTCGCTACACAATAATGCACGACGCCGTCGACCTCGTAGGTCGGCTCCGCATGCGTCGTCGCGTGCGAGGTCTCGAAGCAGCCGCCCTGGTCGATCGCGACGTCGACCAGCACAGCACCCGGCCGCATCGATTTGAGCATCGCACGCGTCACGAGCCTTGGCGCGCTCGCGCCCGGCACCAGCACCGCACCGATCACGACGTCGGCGGCAAACACCTCCTCCTCGACGGCCTCGATGGTCGAAAAGCGGGTGCGCACCCGCCCGAGGAAGACATCATCTAGCTCGCGCAGACGAGGAATTGAGCGGTCGATCACGGTGACTTCAGCACCGAGGCCTGCGGCCATGCGCGCGGCCTGCGTTCCTACCACACCGCCGCCGAGCACGACGACGCGCGCCGGCTGCACGCCGGGCACGCCGCCGAGCAGCAGCCCGCGACCGCCGGCCGATCGCCTGAGCGCGGCGCCAGCGGCCTCGATGGCGAGGCGGCCGGCGACTTCGCTCATCGGCGCGAGCAGCGGGAGGTGACCGGCCGCGTCGGTGACGGTTTCATAGGCGATCGCTGTGCAGCCGGACGCGAGCAAGCCCTTGGCCTGTTCGGGATCGGGCGCGAGATGGAGATAGGTAAACAGGATCTGGCCTTCGCGGAGCTGGGCCCATTCGCTTTTCTGCGGCTCCTTCACCTTCACGATCATGTCGGACTTGGCGAAGATGTCGCGCGCACCGGCGGCAATGGAGGCCCCCGCCCGCTGATAGACCTCGTCGGACGCACCGATGCCGCTGCCGGCTCCAGTCTCAACCGTGACCTGATGCCCAGCCGCGATATATTCACGGACAGCGCCCGGGGTGAGCCCGACGCGATATTCCTGCACCTTGATCTCCTTGGGCACACCGACACGCATCCTGGGCTCCTTTTGATTCACCCCATGATCGTAGCGGCGCAGGCAGTTTGGTTTCGTGCAAATATCCGGTAGTTTTGGCCGTCCCGCGCCGGTTTCGGTCGCGGAAGTGTCCTTTCACGCTGGAAACAAAACCTTGGCCCTCGACCGGAAAGATCTCGCGATTCTCGCGGAACTTACGACCAATGCGCGCGCCAGCCACACCGAGCTCGCCAACAAGGTCGGCCTCTCCAGCACCGCGCTGGCACGGCGGCAGAAGACGCTGGAGGATGACGGCTACATCCAGGCCTACCAGGCCGCGCTCGATCTGGCGCAGTTCGGCCTGACCACGACGGTGCTGGTGCGCATTGCGCTTGAGAGCCAGAGCGACGAGGCGCTGAAGGCGTTCGAGGCGGAGGTGGTAAAGTGCCCCTCCGTCGTGCGCTGCTTCCTGATGTCGGGGACCGACGACTACATCCTGATCGTGCTCGCCCGCGACATCCAGGATTTCGAGCGCATCCACCGCACCGAACTGTCGCGCCTGCCGCGCGTGGCGCGGGTACAATCGAGCTTTGCGCTTCGCGAGGTCGTCAATCGCGCGGTGCCGACGGTGGTGTTCGGCGAGGCGAAGCGGTAGCGTTTCCCTCGCCCCGCAAGCGCGGGCTGGGGCCATCCCGCGCACCGTCATAGAACTGTCATCGAATGTGCCGAGACCTGTCAGTCTCTGCACATTCGGGACACGTCATGGACTATTTCAAGCGCTTCAACTTCCTGTTCGCCGCACCTGTATTCGACGCCGACGACCTCGAAGGCGTCCGTTTCAACCAGATCATCGAGGAGATCCAGCGCTCCGGCTTCGAGGTGGTCCGGGCCCGCAAGCTGGAGGACGCCGAGATGGCGGTGCAGACCGACGCCGCGATCGGCTGCATGGTGGTGGATTGGGGCAAGAAAGGCCTGGAGGGCAAGACCTCGGCGCTGATCAATCTGATGCGGCGCCGCGGCCTCGACTTCCCGATCATCCTCCTGATCCGGCGCAAGCGGTTCGAGGATCTCCCGGTCGAGGTGCTCGACTTCATCGATGGCTATGTCTTCCTGTCGGAGGAGACGCCGACCTTCATAGCCAAGAACCTGATCAGCCGGCTCAAGCAATATGCCGAGACGCTGAAGACGCCGTTCTTCGGCGCGCTGGTCGATTATGCCGAGGAAGGCAACCAGCTCTGGACCTGTCCGGGCCACAATGGCGGCGTGTTCTACAACCGAAGCCCGATCGGCCGGGTCTTCGTCGAGCATCTCGGCGAGTCCGTGTTCCGCGACGACCTCGACAATTCCGTGCTCGATCTCGGCGACCTCCTCACCCATGAGGGTCCGGCGCTGAAGGCGCAGAAGGAGGCGGCGCAGATCTTCGGTGCGGAAAAGACCTATTTCGTGCTCAACGGCACCTCGACCTCGAACAAGGTCGCGCTCGGCGCGCTCGTCACAGACGGCGACCTCGTGCTGTTCGACCGCAACAACCACAAGGCCGCCCATCACGGCGCGCTGATGATCAATGGCGGAATTCCGGTCTATGTCCCGACCATCCGCAATGCCTGGGGCCTGATCGGTCCGATGCGCTGGGACGCGCTCGACGAACGGGCCCTGCGCGAGACGATCCGCAACCATCCGCTGGTCACGGACAAGGACGCCTGGCGCAAGGAACGGCCGTTCCGCGTCGCCGTGGTCGAGCAATGCACCTATGACGGCACGATTCACAATGCCGAAATGATCCTGAAGCGCATCGGCCACCTCTGCGAATACATCCTGTTCGACGAGGCCTGGGCCGGCTTCATGAAGTTCCACCCGCTCTACGTCGGCCGCTTCGCGATGGGGCTTGCCAATCTCCCGCCGGAGGCACCGGGCATCATCGCGACGCAGTCGACCCACAAGCAGCTTGCCAGCTTCTCGCAGGCCTCGCAGATCCATATCAAGGACCGCCACATCCGCGGCCAGAAGCGGCGCGTCGAGCACCGCCGCTTCAACGAAAGTTTCATGCAGCACGCCTCGACCTCGCCGTTTTATCCGCTGTTCGCCTCGCTCGACGTTGGCGCGCAGATGATGAAGGGCCGCTCCGGCGAAGTGCTTTGGGACGACACCATCCGCCTCGGCATCGAGCTGCGCAAAAAGATCCGCGCCATGCGCCGGGAGTTCGAGGAGAAGGAACAGAACGCGGACCGGCGCTGGTTCTTCGAGCCGTTCGTGCCCGATCGCGTTGCCATCCCCGACGTCAGCCGCCCCGGCGCCGCGCATAATGTTGCCTGGGAGACGCTGTCGACCGACGAGCTCGCCACCAATCCCGCGCTGTGGCAGCTCGGCCCTGACAGCAACTGGCACGGCTTCCCCGGCATGGCCGAAGGCTTTGCCATGACCGATCCGAACAAGCTGACGTTACTCACGCCCGGCTTCGACCGCACCACCGGCGCCTATGCCGAGCACGGCATCCCCGCCCCGGTCGTCGCGCAGTACTTGCGCGAAAACCGCATCGTGCCGGAGAAGAACGACCTCAACTCCCTGCTCTTCCTGCTCACCCCCGGCGTCGAGGCCAGCAAGGCCGGCACGCTGATCTCCGGCCTCGTCGCCTTCAAGAGACTGCACGACGACAATGCGCTGCTGGCCGACGCGATCCCGGAATTCCATCAGCGGCGGCAGGCGCGCTATGCCGGCGTGCGACTGCGCGACCTCTGCGGCGAGATGCACCGCTTCTTCCGTACCGCCGATGTCAGCGCGCTTCAGGCGCGGCAGTTCATGCCGGAGCACATGCCTGAGATTGCCATGTCGCCGCGCGATGCCGCGCGCTTCCTGTTCAAGAACGACGTCGACTATCTGCCGATCGAGGCGATCGCCGGCCGCATCGCGACCACGCCCTTTGTGGTCTATCCGCCCGGCATCGCCACCATCGTCCCCGGCGAGCGGCTAACGGAACGAGCCAAGCCCATGGTGGATTATCTCAGGATGTTCGAGACCTGCTTCAATACGTTTCCGGGCTTCGATGTGGAAATCCAGGGCGTCTACAAGGAGGTCGATGCGCGCGGCCGGATCGGGCTCTATACTTACGTCGTTGCCGAGTAGGGGCCGATGAACGAAACAGCGATTGCACGCGCCGATGACGAGCCGGTTCTGGTCCGGCCGTCACGCGAGAGCGATATCGAGGCGATGCTGCGGATCTACCGCCATCACGTCCGCAATGGCGTGCCGCGCGATGTCGAGGGAACCGGCGCGCCAGAACCGGACGACCTGCGCGACCGGCGCAAGAACCTGAAACAGACCCGCCTGCCGCATCTCGTCGCGAGCTATCGCGGCGAAGTGATCGGCTACGCCTATGCGGTGCTGTTCCGCAAGCGTCCGGCCTATCGCTACACGGCCAAGCACTCGATCTATGTCCACCACGGGCATCTCGGCCGCGGCGTCGGACGGCTGCTGCTCCAGGAGCTGATCGATGCCTGTGCGGCGGCCGGCTTCCGCCAGATGATCGGCTATATCGATGCCGATAACGCCCCTTCGCTGGCGCTGCACGAAAAATTCGCCTTCGCGCGCGTCGGCCTGTTGTGCGGCGTCGCTTACCGCCATGGCGGCTGGTCCGATACCGTCATGGTGCAGCGTTCGCTCGGCGCCGGCGTCAGCGCGCCGCCGCCGATCGCGGCGCCCGGGCGCTAGGCCTACGAGGTAAAGTCAGCCGGTCTGACCTGGATGCGATCGGCATGCAGCGACCAGTGACGCAACGCCTGGTCCTTGCAAAACCTCGCCTTCGCCCGCTCCTTGGCTTCGTCCTCGTCGGCGGCGTCGATCTCGAGTGCGCCCTGACAAACCTCGATCTGCCGGCCGTACTCGCCGAGCACGTCCTTCATGAACCTGACGACATAAGTTGACATGGGACCTCCCTGCTGCCCCGGCGGCAATCTAATCCCATTTATCGGGTTGCGGGGAGACAGATTTTGACGGAGATCAAGCCGGCGCTGGTTCCAGCCGCCAATTCAGGCGTCGGTACGATCGGTCAGCCATCAAGTCTTGATATCGAGGAGTGACTCCGTCGTTTCGGAGTAGGCTTGAATGACCTTCGCATTGGCGATGAAGCTGTACTTTGCAGCCGCCATTTGAACGAGCTCATTGGCGAGATCGACATTCGGCGCGGCGACCAGGCCGCCTTGGTCGGCGAAGGCAGCGCTCGGGTCGGATTGTGCGGCATAACTCGGCGACACTATCGACACCGTCGCGATCGTACCGCCGGGCGCCGAGCCGCTCGATTGGTCGACCTGATCGACCCGCAACGGCACATAAGCCGCGGGATAAGTCGAGCTCGTGCTCGAACTGCCGGCCGAGGTGCTCGATCGGCCCGACGCAGGTAGCGGGCCGGTGGTGCGGACATTGGCGATGTTGCTCGCGGCCACGCTCACACGCAAGCTCGCCGCAGAAAGTCCGGATGTCGCAATCGAAAGTATGCTCATGGAACCTGATCTACAGGACAAGTCATACGCGTTCATTCACGCCAACGATAAGATGCGCCGCATTGTATTTTTACCGTAGTAACCAATGATCGGCGCGCGCAACAGCCCCTCGCGCGCGCTACCCAGGCGCAACGCCAAAGGCCTGCTTGAAGCGCGCGGCATAAACGGGCCAGACATCGGGATTGATGATGCGCGGCGGCCGCTTGCCATCGAGCGTCTCCAGCACCTGCTCGGCCGCGATACGGCCCATGTTCTGGCGCGCCTCGATCGTGACGCCGGCCGTATGCGGGCTCGCCAGCACATTGTCGAACTGCAGCAGCGGATGCTCCGGCGGCGGCGGCTCCTTGGACCAGACGTCGAGGCCGGCACCAGCGATACGCTTGTCGCGCAACGCCCCAAGCAAGGCGTCCTCGTCATGGATGAAGCCGCGCGCGGTGGTGATGAAATAGGCGTGCGGCTGCATCAGGCCGAACTCGCGTACGCTGATCATGTTGCGGCTGCCCTTGTTGAGCGGACAGGAGATCGAGACGAAATCGGCGCGGCGCAGCAACTCGTCGAGCTCGACCTTCTCGCCGCCCCGCTCGGCCATCACTTCGGGCGAAAGGTACGGGTCGTAAGCCAGCACCTTCATGCCGAGCAGGCCCTTGCACAACGCGGCGATGCGGCGGCCGACATTGCCGAGGCCAATGATGCCGACGGTCTTGTGCTCGACCTCATTGCCGACGAGCTCGTTGCGGTTGACATTGGGCTCACGGCGCAAGCGACGATCGGACTGAATGATGCGCTTGGACAAGGTCAGCATCATCGCCAGCGCGTGCTCGGCCACCGAATGCGCGTTGCCGCCGGACTGGTTGACGACCAGCACGCCTGCATTCGTGCAGGCCTCGACGTCGACGGGATCAAAGCCCGCGCCATTGCTGGAGACCAGCAGCAGGTTCGGCGTGCGCTTGAGGAAGGTGGCATCGACATGGAAGTGCGGCGCCAGCTCGTCGCGGGCGGCGCCGATCTGGTAAACATGGGCCGCGCTCAGGATCGGAGCGTAAAAGTCCGCGGGGCTCTCGTTCTCGATGCGGTCGAGCCGGACGTCGGGCCGCGCCTTCAGGATGTCGATGTAGATCGGGTTGGCAAGATATTTGACGTAGAAGACGCGCTTGCTGTTGACCGACATTAGGACCCTTCCGGCTCTCTCGTGGAGACCCGCAAGGTCAGCGCAATACGCGCCCCGTCCATGCGTCCTCCCGCTTTCTTATCCCGCTTATGACATGGCGGTGCCGGCGTTGGCAGGCCGTCTGGCGCAGATCACGGTGCCGGCCCGGGCATGTTGACAATCCCGCCCGCTCCGTCAAGTTCGGTAGAACGCCGCGACATTGGCCAAGACCAAGAAACATGCGCGGCTCAAGGGAGAACGCAATGGCGATTGCGGAGCAGCAGACTTCGACGCAGGCGTCCAGCGACAAGAGCTGGCACGGGATAGTCCTGCAAACCCTGAAGCGGAACGAGATCAGCCTCATCCCCTACGTGCCCGACCGCGTGCTGACCCCGCTGATCAAGAACCTCCACGCCGATCCATTCTTCACGACCTTTGCGACCGCCCGCGAGGAAGAGGCCGTCGGCATCGTCTCGGGCGCCTGGATGGGCGGGCGGCGCGGCGCGGTGCTGATGCAGACCTCGGGCTTTGCCACGCTCGCCAACACGCTCGCCTCGCTCGCGGTGCCCTACCAGATCCCGCTGATCATGTTCGTCTCCGAGCGCGGCACGCTCGGCGAGTTCAATTACGGCCAGTCGCTGGTCTGCCGCACCATGCGCCCGGTGCTGGATTCGCTGGCGCTCGAGCACCACACCATCACCCGGCTCGACGAGCTCGAATTCATCGCCGACCGCTCGATCAAGCAGGCCGTCACGACGCAGGCGCCGGTAGCGCTGATCCTCAACCCGCTGCTCACCGGCGGCAAGGTCTTCGACAAGTGAGTGCCGCCAAATGAGTTCAAAAACGAACACGCGCAATACCAAGGTGATGAACCGGTTCGATCTGACCTCGCGCCTGATCGCAAAGCTCAAGCACGAGGAAGCGGTAATCGGCGGCATCGGGAACACCAATTTCGACCTCTGGGCCGCCGGCCACCGCCCACAGAATTTCTACATGCTCGGCAGCATGGGTCTCGCCTTCCCGATCGCGCTCGGCGTGGCGCTGGCGCAGCCCGACCGCCGCGTCTTCGCGCTCGAAGGTGACGGCTCGCTGCTGATGCAGCTCGGCGCGCTCTCGACCATCGCGGCCTTGAAGCCGAAGAACCTGATCATGATCGTGATGGATAACGGCATCTACCAGATCACCGGCGCGCAGCCGACGCCGGCCGCCGGTGTCGCCGATCTCGTCGCCATCGCCCTAGGCTCGGGGCTCACCAACAGCGCCTGGGCCGCGGACGAGGAGGATTTCGAACGCCTCGTCGACGAGGCCATGTCGGCTGACGAGCCGAGCCTGATCGCGCTGCGCATCGACGACAAGCCCGGTGTCGGCACCACCCGCAGGGATCCCGTGCAGATCCGAGAGCGCTTCATGCACGGCCTCGGCGTGCGCGACCCGCTTTAGGGTTTCGTCACTGACGATAGCGCCCCGCGGATCGTCGCTCCGCGGGGCGCTATGTTCCAACTCTTACGCGTCGATCAATCGATGATCTTGACGACGCGGCGCGTGCGCGGCTCGACGATCACGCGGCGATCGTTCACGACCGCATAGCGGTACTCGGTGTAGTTCGGCACGGGGCGCAGCACCACGGTCGGGGGCAGCGGCTCGCCGACCACGACGCGCTCGTGAACCACGACGGAATCATCGCGCGGGAGTCCGCCGAGGATCGCATTCGGAATTTCCAGTCCAGCGCCAACGGCCGCACCGACGGTGCCGCCGACCATCGCGCCGACCGGGCCGCCGACGTCTCCGCCCGCACGTGCGCCATTCCTGGCGCCCTCTTCGGTTGTCGACTGGGCGAAGGCTGCACTCGACGCCAGCAGCGACGCGGCAACCAACGAAATCGCAAGACGGGTTTTCATGTCCACACCCTCCAGTGCTTGTTGATGCGCCTTCAACCGCCGGGCCGGGACAATTGTTCCGGTTCCCCCGCGGCGAAAGACGCGCCAAATCTGGAGAGTGTCACTGCGTAACACTTACGCCGCGGCGATCTCGTGCCCGGCCATCAGTTCCAGCGCCCGCAACATCGCCGAATGATCCCAACCCTTGCCGCCATGCGCGGTGCAGGACGAGAACAATTGCTGCGCCACCGCCGTGCTCGGCAGTGAAAGACCCAGAGCGCGCGCGCCTTCGAGCGCAAGATTGAGATCCTTCTGGTGCAGCTCGATACGGAAGCCCGGATCGAAATTGCGCTTCACCATGCGTTCGCCATGCACCTCGAGAATCCGCGACGAGGCAAACCCGCCCATCAGCGCCTTGCGCACCAGCGCGGGATCGGCACCGGCCTTGGAGGCGAACAGCAGCGCTTCGCTCACCGCCTCGATCGTCAGCGCGACGATGATCTGGTTGGCGACCTTCGTCGTCTGGCCGTCACCATTGGCCCCGACATGCGTGACGTTCTTGCCCATCTCGTCGAAGACCGGCTTCATGGTAGTGAAGGCGCGCTCGGGACCGCCGACCATGATGGTGAGGCTAGCAGCCTTGGCGCCGACCTCCCCACCTGATACCGGCGCGTCGAGATAATCCGCGCCAAGCGCCTCGATCTTCTTTGCGAATTCCTTGGTTGCCAGCGGCGAGATCGAGCTCATATCGACCACGATCTTGCCCTTGGAGATGCCGCCCGCCACGCCGTCCTTGCCGAACAGCACGGCCTCTACATGCGGCGTATCCGGCACCATGATGATGACGGCATCCGCCTCCTCCGCCACTTCCTTGGCCGATTTGCAGGCGACGCCGCCTGCCGCGATCAGCTCCGGCGCGACCGGCACGACGTCATGCAGGAGAACGCGATGGCCCGCAGCCAGAAGGTGGCCGGCCATCGGCCGTCCCATGGTGCCAAGTCCGATGAAGCCGATGTCAATCATGTCTGCGTTTCCTCAGGTCTCGAATGTCCGCGCGGCGTGCCACGAGAGGCCTTCCAGCGTCGTGGTGCGCGGCTTGTATTCGCAGCCGATCCAGCCGCGATAGCCGATCGCGTCGAGATGGCGGAACAGGAAAGGATAGTTGATCTCGCCGGTACCCGGTTCATGCCGGCCGGGATTGTCGGCGAGCTGGATGTGGGCGATCTGCGGCAGATATTCCTGCATGGTGCGGGCGAGATCGCCCTCCATGATCTGCATGTGATAGATGTCGTACTGGATGAACAGATTGTTCGACCGCACCTCGGCGATCAGCTGTACCGCCTGCTCGGTGCCGTTGAGAAAGAAGCCGGGAATGTCGAGCGTGTTGATCGGCTCGACCAGCAGCTTGATGTTCTCGCGCGCCAGCGTCGACGCCGCGAAGCGCAAATTTCCGACCAGCGTCTCTTGCAGCTCGTGCGGATCGGCATCGACGGGCGCAATCCCGACGAGGCAGTTGAGCTGGTCGCAATCGAGCGCCTTGGCATAGTCGATGGCGCGGAACACGCCGTCGCGGAATTCGGCGGTGCGCTCAGGCAAAATTGCGATGCCGCGCTCGCCGGCGGCCCAGTTGCCAGCGGGCAGATTGTGCAGCACTTGCGTCAGCCCGTGGGCCTCGAGCTGCTCGCGCAGGAGCGCCTTGTCGAAATCATAGGGGAAGAGATATTCCACGCCGGCAAAGCCCGCCGCCTTGGCCGCGGCGAAGCGGTCGATAAACGGCATCTCGTTGAAGAGCATGGTGAGGTTGGCGGCGAATTTCGGCATGATGCTCCCCTATTCTGCCGGCTGAAGCACGCCGGGGCGCGTGGTCCCGACCTCGTCGAGGGCTAAGTCCAGCACCTCCTCGAACTCGACGATATTGTCGATCTCGGTCCCCATCGCGATATTGGTGACGCGCTCGAGGATGAATTCGACCACCACGGGCACGCGGTGCTTCTTCATCAATTCGCGCGCCGTGGCGAAGGCCGCTTGCGTGTCCCTGGGATCGGTGACGCGGATCGCCTTGCAGCCAAGACCTTCGGCAACGGCAACATGGTCGACACCGTAGCCGCCCAGCTCAGGCGCGTTGATGTTCTCGAAGGAGAGCTGGACGTGATAGTCCATGTCAAATCCGCGCTGGGCCTGGCGGATCAGGCCGAGATAGGAATTGTTCACGACGACGTGGATGTAGGGCAGATTGAACTGCGCCCCGACCGCGAGCTCCTCGATCAGGAACTGAAAGTCGTAGTCACCGGACAGCGCCACGATGTCTCGATCCGGGCACGCCGCGCGCACGCCGAGCGCGGCGGGAAGCGTCCAGCCCAGCGGGCCCGCCTGCCCCGCATTGATCCAGTTGCGCGGCTTGTAGACGCCGAGGAACTGCGCGCCGGCGATCTGCGACAGGCCGATCACGGTGACATAGGTGGTGTCGCGGCCGAACGCCTTGTTCATCTCCTCATAGACGCGTTGCGGCTTGATCGGGACGTTGTCGAAATGGCTCTTGCGCAGCATGGTCTTCTTGCGATCGCGGCAGGAAGCGGGCCACGCCTGGCGCTCGCGGAGCCTGCCGGAACGTCGCCACTCCCTGGCGACGGTGACGAAGAGCTCGAGCGCGGCCTTCGCGTCCGAGACGATACCGAGATCGGGATTGAACACCCGCCCGATCTGGGTCGGCTCGATGTCGACATGCACGAAGGTGCGGCCCTTGGTGTAGGTCTCGACCGAGCCGGTGTGACGGTTGGCCCAGCGATTGCCGATACCGAGCACGAAATCGGATTCCAGCAGCGTGGCGTTGCCGTAGCGGTGGCTGGTCTGGAGGCCAACCATGCCGGCCATCAGGACGTGATCGTCGGGGATCGCGCCCCATCCCATCAGCGTCGGCACTACAGGCACGTTGGCGATTTCGGCGAATTCCACTAGCAGATCCGAGGCATCGGCATTGATGATGCCGCCGCCCGCCACGATCAGGGGACGTTCGGATGCATTGAGCATCTCCAGCGCCTTCTCGACCTGCTTTCGCGAGGCGGTCGGCTTGTAGACCGGCAGCGGCTCATAGGTCTCGTCGTCGAACTCGATTTCGGCGAGCTGCACGTCGAGTGGCATGTCGATCAGCACAGGCCCGGGCCGGCCCGAGCGCATCACATGAAACGCCTGGCTGAACACGCGCGGCACCAGCGCCGGCTCGCGCACGGTGACCGCCCATTTGGTCACCGGCTTTGCGATCGATTCGATGTCGACCGCCTGGAAATCCTCCTTGTAGAGTCGCGCGCGCGGCGCCTGTCCGGTGATGCAAAGGATCGGGATGGAATCGGCAATCGCCGAATAGAGCCCGGTGATCATGTCGGTGCCGGCCGGCCCCGAAGTGCCGATGCAAACGCCGATATTGCCGGCCGTGGCCCGGGTGTAGCCTTCGGCCATATGCGAAGCGCCCTCGACATGGCGCGCGAGGATATGGCGGATCGAGCCGCGCTTCTTCAGCGCCGAATAAAGCGGATTGATCGCAGCCCCGGGAACGCCGAAGGCGGTCGAGATGCCTTCCTTCTCCAGGATACGCACGGCTGCATCGACAGCTCGCATCTTCGCCATATCGGACCTCGCTTGGTTTAAGTCAGCGAGCGAGATCATCGGGTGCGCGAGATGCGATCTCAACGCAGCAGATTTTATTTTCCACGATGCGGCAGCCCGCGGAAAATCGCGGTCGTCTCAATTGGTTAGGGCAAGATATCCGTGGAAGCGTTTCACTCGAACAGCGGCGCCAGCTCCATCTGCGGCACGAGCACGAGGCCCTTGTCGGTGATGCGAATTTCCGGAATGACCGATAGCGGAATCAAATTGAAGCCCATGTAGGGGATGGTACAGCCGGCCTCCGCCCATTCCGTCTTCAGCACTTTGACTTCTTCAGCGACTTCGGTGACGCGCTTGTCAGAGAGCAGGCCAGCGATCGGCAGCGGCACCAGCGCCCTCACCTTGCCATCGGCGACGACGCAGACGCCGCCCTGCTGCGCCTTGATGGCTGCGATCGCGACCTGCATGTCCCCCTCGTTGGTGCCGGCGACAATGATGTTGTGGCTGTCGTGGCCGACGCTGGAGGCGACCGCGCCGCGCTTCAAACCAAAGTCCTTCAGCAAGCCGTATGCGACGTTGCCGGCCGATTTGCCATGACGCTCGACCACGGTGACGAAGCACAGGCTGTAGCGCGCGAACAGCGACGGCCAGTCATTGGCCGGCTCGATCGCGACCTTTTCATGGATCAGCGTGATGCCGGGCAGCGCAGTCTTGATCGCGTTGACGGTGCAGGCCTTCGCCGGCAATTCCGGCGTCAGCTTCAGGTTCTCTGGTAGCTTCACGGTGACATAGGCCGCCTTCGGATATTGATAGCGCTGCGACAGCGCCTGATCGAGCCGCGGCGTGATCTTGCGGTTTTCGACGACCAGCTCGCCGCCATACCAGGTCGATTGCGGCTTGAGATTGCCGTCCATCAGCACGAGATCGGCGCGGCGGCCACCGCCGAGGCCACCGATGTCGCCGTCCGTGCCGAAGCGAGTGGCGCCATGCAGCGAGCCCATCGACCAGGCCTGCTCCGGCGACATCCCCGCCTTGACGGCTTCGCGCACCACCCAGTCGAGACCGAACAGCAGGAGATCATCGGCGTCGCGGTCGTCGGTGCACACCGCGGTCCGCTTGTGCGAAGCCCCTAACTCGGTGACGGTACGGATCGCCTGCGGCAGCGAATGCCAGGGCGTGGTCGGCGGTCCGCCGCGAAGAAAAACCCAAACACCGGCATCGAGCAGATCATCGGCGATGTCGCGATCGATCGCCTCATGGGTGTCAGTCACGCCGCTTGCCGCATAAGCGGCGACGAATTCGCGGCCATAGACATGGCCAGAGACCGGCCGTCCGCGTTTCAAGGCCGCCGCGAGGATGGCGTGGCTGCGCTCGTCGCCCATCGTTACAGGCACGAAATCCATCTTCTCGCCGAGCGCGACAGCCTCCGGCCAGCGGTCGAACAGGCCGGCGATCTTGTCGGGCGTGAGGTCGCCGCCGGCCGTCTCCAGTGCGGCCGAGGTTGCCGGCACGGTCGACGGCACCGTCAAGAAGATCGAGAGCGGCGCTTCGCGGGCGTCTTCCAGCATCGCCTCAACGCCGGCGACATCCATGACATTGCCGATCTCGTGGCTGTCGCAGAAGATCGTGGTGGTGCCGTTCAGCAGCGCGGCCTCGGCATAGGCGCAGGCCGTCACCATCGAGGATTCGATATGGATGTGCGGATCTACCAGCCCCGGCGCGATGATGCCGCCCGCCGCGTCGTACACCGCAACGTCGCTCCAAGCTTTCCTGGCCGTGCCGGCCGGCTTCACCGCAGCGATGCGGCCGCCGGTGATCCACAGTTCCCGACCGGGATGGATCCGCTCGGAATAGGTCGAGAGCACCCGCGCGCCCGTGATGACGAGATCGGGCGCGAGGCGCGCCGAAGCGACGTCGGCAAGGCGCCGGGTCATCGCATGCAGCGGAGCGACGGCGAAGCGGGTAAGTTTGGTCATCTGGACCCTCGCGTGGCGTTACGGCCGCACGATGGTTACGCCCTGCTCCAAACCGGGCAAGCTCAAATATAACGGCACACCCTGCTTACGCCTTAGGCGCCGACCCGCCTGCTGCCTCCGACCCTGCTGATCTGCGCGGCTTCCGCCTTCTTAGCGGTGGTGCGGCAGTGGACTTGACCCGAATCCGCATCGACCGGCCCTTCGGCTCATCGATTTCGAAGGAATTCGTCTTTCGCACAAGATCGCTCAGCTTGCGGGAGCCGTAGGTTCTCGAATCGAAATCGGGGGCAAGGTTCGTGAGCCCTTTTCCGACTTCCCCGAGAGAAACCCATCCGTCTTCGCTTTCCATCTGGGCGATGACTTTCTTGATCATGGGGACGGCTGCGTCAGGCGGCTGAAGCGAGGTCGACCTCGAGGCGGCATCCTGGGTGTTCGCTGGGGCGGCAAGCAGGTTCTCGGTGTAGACGAACTTTCGGCAGGCCTGCCGAAAACTTTCCGGCGTCTTCTGCTCGCCGAACCCGAAGACGTCGACGCCCTGCTCCCGGATGCGGGCGGCGAGACGGGTAAAGTCGCTGTCGGACGAGACCAGGCAAAAGCCGTCGAACCGGCCGCTGTGAAGCAGGTCCATCGCGTCGATCACCAGCGTGATGTCGGAGGCATTCTTTCCCGTCGTATAGGCGAACTGCTGCTGCGGGATGATGGCGTGCTTCGACAGGATGTCGGCCCAGGCCCTGGACCGGGCGTTGGAGAAGTCGCCATAGATGCGGCGAACGCTGGCTTCGCCAATCTTGGCAATTTCATCGAACAGTCCGTCCGCGATCTTCGCGGACGCGTTGTCAGCATCGATCAGGACGGCGAGACGGGGCGAACGGAGCTCGGAAGGCATGACATTCCCCAAAAAGGGCGCGACAACGGTGGATGGATATACCGATGTCGGGGCCCTTGCCGCCAGAGCTGATTTTTGACGGGGCACGGCCAACCGAAACTGGGCTCAGTTTGTTTTCGGCTCCGGCACGACGCCGCCGAGCGCAGCCGTGAGCTCTGCGGCCACTTCGCGCACCATCCGGCCGACCTCAGGCAATCGATCGTCCGTGATTCGGCTGGTCATGCCGGACACCGAGATCGCGGCGAGCGGCTCGGCGAGCGCGTTGTAGACCACGGCGGCGACGCAGCGCAGGCCCATCTGCGCCTCCTCGTCATCGATCGCAAACCCCTGCTTGCGGACCGCCGCCAGCTCCTTGAACAGGTCGCTTGGCCGCACGATGGATTTTTCCGTCAGCCTGGGCATGCCGTGATGGCGGATGACGGCGCCGACATCCTCGTCGGAATAGGTCGCAAGCACGGCCTTGCCGACGCCTGAGGTGACCATCGCGACGCGGCCGCCGACCTTGGTCAGCGAGCGCATGATCTCGCGGCTCTCCATGCGGGTCAGCACGATGATGAATTCGTCGTCGACCACGGCGAGATTGGCGGTCTCACGAGTCAAATCGCGCAGCTTGCGCAAATAAGGAATCGCCTGCGCCGTGAAATTGCGTCGCCGCGCAAAGCTCGCGCCCACGGTAAAGCTGCGCACCCCGACATGCCATTTGGATACGGCGCGGTCGAACTGCACGAACCGGCGGCTTTCCAGCGTCGCCAGCAGGCGGTGCACGGTCGAGGCCGACAGGCCGGTGCGGACGGCGAGATCGCTGAGGCGATAGCCCTCGTCGTCCTCGGCGAGCGTCTCGAGGATCGACAGCGCGCGGTCGACGGACTGCACGCCGCCGTCACGATCGGCCTCCGATGCCGATCGTGTTTCGAGCGATTTGCGCCGGATCACGTTCTTGCCCATCGCGACCTGCACGTTCTCCCTCGCCCCGTTCTTACGGGGAGAGGGTTGGGGTGAGGGGCTGCTTCCACGATCACGGTGACAAAGAGACTCGCGGAGAGTCCCCCTCACCCGGATTTCTTCGCAATCCGACCTCTCCCCGCACGCGGGGAGAGGTGAACAACCACCCGCTTCGGATCATGCCGAAGCGGCGTCTCTTCTCAGAGCAGCCCTGCGCCGCGCGCCCATTTGTACTTGGCGCCGAGCACCTCGACCGGCAGTTCGGTCGAATAGGCATAGGCCGGGATGCCGTTCTGGTAGAGGTATTCGGCGGCTTCCTCGACCTCGACGTCGCCGGCGAGCGAGGCAACGATCGGCTTCACAAAACCCTTGGCCTCCATCTCCTTCTTCACCTCGACCATATTGCGGGCGAACACCATCGGCGGCGTAACGATGGTGTGCCAGTAGCCGAGGATCAGCGAGTGGATGCGCTCGTCCGACAGGCCGAGCTTCACCGTGTTGACGTAGGTGATCGGCGGCTCGCCACCGGTGATATCCACAGGATTTCCGGCCGCGCCGAACGGCGGGATGAACTTGCGGAAGGCCGCATCGAGATCCGGCGGCATCGACATCAGCGACAGGCCGTTGTCGACGCAGGAGTCCGACAGCAGCACGCCCGAGCCGCCCGCACCGGTGATGATCAGCACGTTCTCACCCTTCGGCGTCGGCAGCACCGGCACGCCGCGGGCGAATTCGAGCAGCTGCCGCAAGCTGCGGGCGCGGATCACGCCCGACTGCGCCAGGACGTCCTCATAGATCTTGTCGTTACCGGCGAGCGCGCCGGTGTGCGACGAGGCCGCCTTCGCGCCGGCCGAGGTGCGGCCGGCCTTGAGCACGACGACCGGCTTCTTCTTCGAGACGCGCTTGGCGGCTTCAGCGAAGGCGCGGCCGTCCTTCAGGTCTTCGCAGTGCTGGGCAATGATCGAAGTGTTCGGATCCTGCTCGAAGAAGGCGAGCAAATCGTCCTCGTCGATATCAGACTTGTTGCCGAGGCCGACGATCGCGGAGACGCCCATCTTGGCCGAGCGCGAGAAGCCGATAATCGCCATGCCGATGCCGCCCGACTGCGACGACAGCGCCGCGTGGCCCTTCACGTCGTAAGCCGTGCAGAAGGTGGCGCAGAGGTTCGCCGGCGTATAATAAAAGCCGTAGATATTCGGCCCCATCAGGCGAATGTCGTACTTCTTGCCGACCTCGACGATCTCGGCCTGCAGCTCCGGCGCGCCGGCTTCAGCGAAGCCCGACGGGATCAGCACCGCACCCGGGATTTTCTTCTCACCGCATTCGATCAGCGCCGCAGCCACGAACTTCGCGGGGATCGCGAACACGGCGGTGTCGATCACACCCGGTACGTCCTTGACGCTCTTGTAGGCCTTGTAGCCGAGGATCTCGGCGGCCTTGGGATGGATCGGATAGATGTCGCCCTTGTAGCCGCCGTTGATGAGGTTCTTCATCACAGAGTTGCCGATCTTGCCGTCTTCGGCTGAGGCGCCGACCACAGCGACCGCCTTCGGCTGCATGATGCGGCTCATGGCCGCGACGATCTCTTCGGTCGGGCGCGGCTTCGGCTTCGGCTTGTAGGCGAAGTCGACGACGATGCGCACGTCGGCCGCGATCGCGTCCCTCGCCGTCGCAAACACCGGATTGAGGTCGAGCTCGACGATCTCAGGGAAGTCGGTGACGAGCTGCGAGACCTTGACGATGACGTCGGCCAGCGCCGTGCGGTTGACCGGCTCGCCGCCGCGCACACCCTTCAGAATCTCATGCGCCTGGATGCCGTCGAGCATCGAAAGCGCGTCTTCCTTGGTCGCGGGCGCGAGGCGGAAGGTGATGTCCTTCAAGACTTCGACCAGCACGCCGCCGAGGCCGAAGGCGACCAGCTTGCCGAACGAACCGTCGGTGATCGAGCCGACGATCACTTCGGTGCCGCCGGCCAGCATCTGCTGGACCTGGATGCCCTCGATCTTGGCATCGGCCTTGTACTTCCTGGCGTTCCCGAGAATGGTCTCGTAGGCCTTCTCGGCATCCTGCGCCGTCTTGACACCGACGATGACGCCGCCGGCCTCGGTCTTGTGGAGAATGTCCGGCGAGACGATCTTCATCACCACCGGGAAGCCCATCGAGGACGCCATCTTGCCGGCCTCGCCCGCCGACTTCGCCACGCCCTCCTTCGGCACCGGAATGCCGTAGGCGTCGCAGACCAGCTTGCCTTCCGGGGCGGTCAGGCTGGCGCGGTTGTCGGCCTTGACCTGGTCAAGGACCTTGCGAACGACGTCTTTCGAATTGGACATATGGCTTCTCCCTTGACCTTCAGTTCTTGCTTTGCAAGGCGCGCGTGATGCGGCTGCCCGTGACACTTGCCATCGCCGCGCTCTGTTCCGTGCGGCGGAATGCAGCGGCAGAAATGCCTGGACTACACCGCCGGTTTGGATCAAAAATGGCTAGCGATGGCATTTGGTATGCCAGAAGCCAACTTGTCAAGTCAGAGAGCACCTTAGAACGCCGCAAAAAATAGGCAGCTTGACATTCTGGCATATGGTATGCCAAAAACTTTCCGGTAATATTCCTGTAAAAGACGACTCCCACTGGAGGAGAATCGTCGTGTCACTGCGGAAACCAACCAAGGCGTTGCCGAACATGGCCGAGGCAGACATCGCAATCGTTCGTATTGCCCCGGAGAGCAGCTTCAAGAACAAGGCGTATGACGCCTTGAAGGAAGCCATCCTCAAGATGGACATCTACTCGACACCCGAGCCGGTGATGCTGGACGAGCGCGCATTGTCCGAACGCCTGGGTGTCAGCCGCACGCCGATCCGCGAAGCCATCGCGATGCTCGAGCAGGACGGTTTCGTGAAGACCGTTCCGCGCCGCGGCATTATGGTAGTGCGCCGGACCAAGAGCGAGATCGTCGACATGATCCGCGCCTGGGCGGCGCTGGAGAGCATGGCCGCGCGCCTCATCACCACGACCGCGCGCAAGAAGGACATCACTGCGCTACGCGACTTCTTCAAGGACTTCGGCAAGGACCGCTTGCCCCAGGATCACGTCGAGGAATATTCGCGCGCCAACATCGCCTTCCACCAGGCGCTGATCTCGTTGTCGGAATCGCCGGTGCTGGTCGATCTCACCAACGATCTTCTGTTGCACGTGCGCGGCTATCGCCAGCTGACGATCGGCCGCAAGGACCGCACCGCGACGTCGCTGCCCGAGCATCTCGGCATGATCGAAGCGCTCGAGGCACGTGACACCGAGCTCGCCGAGAAGCGCGCGCGCGACCACACCCTTGGCCTGGCCGCTTACGTCGAGGCGCACGGCCAGGAACTATTCACGTAGCTCTTCACCTAGCAACATTCACCAGAAGGGCGAAAAATTCGCCCCGTTATCTTGAGACCAGGGAGACAAGGCCCATGCTGAACACCGCGACCAAGTCCGAAGCACCGGGCACCGAGCAGGAACTGACGGATGGCTTCCATCTCGTCATCGACGCGCTCAAGCTGAACGGCATCAACACCATCTATAATGTGCCGGGCATCCCGATCACGGATTTGGGCCGCATGGCGCAGGCCGCCGGCCTTCGCGTGATCTCCTTCCGCCACGAGCAAAACGCGGGCTACGCCGCAGGCATCGCCGGCTACCTCACCAAGAAGCCCGGCGTCTGCCTGACGGTGTCCGCGCCCGGCTTCCTCAACGGCCTCACCGCGCTCGCGCACGCCACCACCAACTGCTACCCGATGATCCTGGTCTCGGGCTCCTCCGAGCGCGAGATCGTCGACCTCCAGCAGGGCGACTACGAAGAGATGGACCAGCTCGCGATCGCAAAACCGCTGTGCAAGGCGGCCTATCGCGTGCTGCACGCTCAGGATATCGGCGTCGGTTTTGCCCGCGCCATCCGCGCGGCGGTCTCGGGCCGTCCGGGCGGCGTCTATCTCGACCTGCCGGCAAAGCTGTTCGGCCAGGTGATGAACGCCGAGGCCGGTCAGAAGTCGCTGGTCAAGGTGATCGACGCTGCGCCCGCGCAGATCCCCTCGCCTGCTTCGGTCAAGCGCGCGCTCGACGTGCTGAAGGCCGCAAAGCGTCCCCTCATCATCCTCGGCAAGGGCGCGGCCTACGCGCAGGCCGATGAGGAGATCAAGAACTTCGTCGAGAAGAGCGGCGTGCCGTTCCTGCCGATGAGCATGGCCAAGGGCCTGCTCCCCGACACGCATCCGCAATGCGCCGGTGCCGCGCGTTCGACGGTGCTGAAGGACTCCGACGTCGTCATGCTGATCGGCGCGCGGCTGAACTGGCTGCTGTCGCACGGCAAGGGCAAGAGCTGGGGCGAATCCCCGAAGAAGTTCATCCAGGTCGACATCGAGCCGAGGGAAATGGATTCCAACGTCGAGATCGTCGCGCCCGTCGTCGGCGACATCGGCTCGGTCGTGTCCGCCTTCAACCAGGCGCTTGCGTCGGGCTGGACCGCTCCTCCGGCCGAATGGACCAAGGCCATCGCATCCAAGCGCGACGAGAACGTCGCCAAGATGGCGCCGAAGCTGATGAACAACAAGTCGCCGATGGATTATCACGGCGCGCTCGGTGTGCTGAAGAACGTCATCAAGGATCACCCCGAGGCGATCCTGGTCAACGAAGGCGCCAACACGCTCGACCTCGCCCGCGGCGTCATCGACATGTACCGCCCACGCAAGCGTCTCGACGTCGGCACCTGGGGCGTGATGGGCATCGGCATGGGCCAGGCGATCGCCGCCGCGCTCGAGACCGGCCACCCCGTGCTGGCGGTTGAAGGCGACTCGGCCTTCGGCTTCTCCGGCATGGAGGTCGAGACCATCTGCCGCTACGACCTTCCGATCTGCGTCGTCATCTTCAACAATGACGGCATCTATCGCGGCACCGACGTCAACAGCGTCAACGCCGATCCGGCGACAACCGTGTTCGTCAAGGGCGCGCGCTACGACAAGATGATGGAAGCCTTCGGCGGCGTCGGCGTGAATGCGACCTCGCCCGACGAGCTCAAGCGCGCCGTCAACGAGGCGATGGCTTCACGCAAGCCGACACTCATCAACGCGGTGATCGATCCGGCCGCGGGCTCGGAGAGCGGCCGCATCGGCAACCTCAATCCGCAGAGCGTTCTGCAGAAGAAGAAGTAATGGACCGCCGGGTCATTCCCCGCGCAGGCGGGGAATCCAGTAATCGCCGAACCATCCTTGAGGCGAGCACTGAGGCCCAATTGAACCTTCAGCGAATACTGGATGCCCGCCTTCGCGGGCATGACGGAAACAGAATGGTAACAGGAGCAACACGATGACCAAAGCGCTCGAGGGCGTTCGCATTCTCGACTTCACCCACGTCCAGTCCGGACCGACCTGCACGCAGCTGCTCGCCTGGTTCGGCGCCGACGTGATCAAGGTGGAGCGCCCGGGCGTGGGTGACATCACCCGCGGCCAGCTGCAGGACATCCCGAACGTGGACAGTCTGTATTTCACCATGCTCAACCACAACAAGCGCTCGATCACGCTCGACACCAAAAACCCCAAGGGCAAGGAAGTCCTCACCGAGCTGATCAAGAAGTGCGACGTGCTGGTCGAGAACTTCGGCCCCGGCGTGCTCGACCGCATGGGCTTCCCCTGGGAGAAGATCCAGGCGATCAACCCGAAGATGATCGTCGCGTCGATCAAGGGTTTTGGTCCCGGACCGTACGAGGACTGCAAGGTCTATGAGAACGTCGCGCAGTGCACCGGCGGCGCCGCCTCCACCACCGGCTTCCGCGACGGCCTGCCGCTCGTCACCGGCGCGCAGATCGGCGACAGCGGCACCGGCCTGCATCTGGCGCTCGGCATCGTCACCGCGCTCTATCAGCGCACGCATTCGGGCAAGGGCCAGAAGGTCACCGCGGCGATGCAGGACGGCGTGCTCAACCTCGCGCGCGTAAAACTGCGCGACCAGCAGCGCCTCGAGCGCGGCCCGCTCAGGGAATACAGCCAGTTCGGCGAAGGCATTCCGTTCGGCGATGCCGTGCCGCGCGCCGGCAACGATTCCGGCGGTGGCCAGCCCGGCCGCATCCTGAAGTGCAAGGGCTTTGAGACCGATCCCAACGCCTACATCTACTTCATCACCCAGGCGCCGGTCTGGGAGAAGATCTGCGACGTGATCGGCGAGCCGACCTGGAAGACCGATCCGAACTACGCCAAGCCGGCTGCCCGCCTGCCGCGCCTGAACGAGATCTTCGGCCGCATCGAGCAGTGGACGATGACCAAGACCAAGTTCGAGGCGATGGAGATCCTCAACAAGGATGACATCCCCTGCGGCCCGATCCTGTCGATGAAGGAGATTGCGGAGGACCAGTCGCTGCGCGCGACCGGCACCGTGGTCGAGGTCGACCACCCGACCCGCGGCAAGTACATCTCGGTCGGCAACCCGATCAAGCTGTCGGACTCCCCGAGCGACGTGCAGCGCTCGCCGCTGCTCGGCGAGCACACCGACGAGATCCTGCGCAGCGTGCTCGGCTTCAGCGACCACCAGGTCGCCGATATCCACAAGTCCGGCGCGCTCGACCCGCCGCAGAAGCAGGCCGCCGAGTAAGCGGCACCACAACGCTTCAGACGAAAGGGCCGCCCTTCGAGGCGGCCTTTTTGCGTCAGACGCGCCGTACGGCCGCAAGCCCAAAGTAAAAACAAAAAACAACCCCATGCACAGTAGCGAACCCCTTGGCGGGTATAGGGAACTTCGTATTTTACGAATTTCCTTTGACGCGTCGGGCAAAACAGGGGTAGGATGTCATCATGCGAAAAGTGAGGGTCGGCCCATCGAAGGGCGTCTCGACGCAGAGGCTCGCCACTGCCGCGCGCCGATTTTTCGAGGAACCAACGCGGTGGCCGTCAGTTGCTTATCCAGACCCGACTTCTCCGCTCCAAGGATAACGCACCGTTCACCAGCCCGCGAACGCGGACAGGACGTCGGCGCGTTCGCGGATCATACACGTCCAGACAAAATCGAGATCGACATGCTGAAAGATCAAACCTCCGATCGCGCCAAGCGTGAGGCCAACAAGGCGTTCAAGCCTGCCACGACGCAGAAGCCGATGAATGACTACGCGAAGGACCAGCACTCCCTGCACGAGAACCGTGAGCGGCTGAAAGCGGAACGATTGGCCCGTGAGGCTCAGCCGAAAACACGCGAAGACTAGGACGCGGACAGGAGTTTTCCGGCAAATCGGATGTCCTGAGCCTCACCGGGGCTTAGCGCCAACCGTACCGGCAGACTCTTCCATCGACCACCGCATGAATTTTGGACCTGAACGGATATCAACCTGCGCCGCACCCTCCCGGTGAGTCCCAGCGGACCTTGCGGCACTTAGGCCAGAACGGCTTCTACGACGCTGACCGGTGATTGTGTTGCCACAACGCGACTGAGGCGGAAACCAGCCTTGTCCAGTAGACTGGCGTACTCGGTTTCCGTGCGCTCCTGTCCACCGATCAACGCCAGCATCACCATATCCAGTATCTTCCCCGGATGTGGAGCGTCACCGGGAGGCAGGACCATCTCGACAATGAGCAGTCGTCCATCCGGCTTCACGGCTCTGCGACAATGACCCAGAATTGTCAGGCACTGGTCATCGTTCCAATCGTGCAAGATATGCGACAAGATGTAAGCGTCGCCGCCCGAAGGCACGGACAGGAAAAAATCTCCAGCCTCGACGCTCACACGGCCCGCAACACCGTTCGCTTTGAGCGACTTCTCAGCATCGACCACAACGTGCGGCTGATCGAACAACAAGCCTCGCGGCTCTGGGTATCGTCCAAGTATAGCACCGAGCATATTGCCAGATGCCCCTCCAATATCGACGACGGTCTGGAACATAGAAAAATCGTAGGCAGCCGCGACCGCTGGAGGTTCTTCTCCATGAAGCCCAACCATTGCTTCACTAAACACTGAAGCGTCTTCGGGATGTTGAGCAAGATAGTCGAAGAACGGCACCCCGTGTGCTTTTTCGAAGCCTGTACGGCCTGTTTCCAAGGAATGAAGCAGATTGGCGAAGCCACTTCCGACCCAACTACTTCCCGTCATGAGCAACGTCGATCTTGCCGAGCCCGGAGCATCCGACCTTAATGCCTCGCCGAGCTTCGTTAACGAAAATCGCAGTCGTTCACCTTCAGTGAGAAGCCCCAGACTGGCCATCGTTCTCATCAATCTGTGCAAGGAGGGGGCATGCAGAGCTGATGGGCCGGCCAGCTCCACAGCACTCTTCGGTCCATCGGCAAGTTTATCAGCCAACCCAAGCTTGGCCGCGATGTGCACGACATTAGCGACCGCGCCGCCTGTCCCCATCTGTATCAGCTGAGCATGCGGCGGGAGGCACGGAGCAGCCGCCTGAATCGATTCCGACATAACCTGCTCCAAGTTCGAGCGTCTCTTCCGGGGGTATTTTCACTCAGACGAGAGTGCCAAGGCATGCGCGGGTACGCCTGACCTACGGCTTACTTTTTCCTTACCGGCGGCTTATTCTTGCGGGTGCGATCGGTGCTGGTGTCTCGACGATCGGAGGCCACCTGGGGGAACGGCAACTTGCGCTATTTGTTCGAGAATTACGTATTCGACACGGATCGCCGCGAGTTGCATCGCGACGCGGGAGTCGTCGCCATCGCGCCCAAGGTTTTCGACCTGCTCGATTATCTGATCCGCAACCGGGAGCGCGTCGTCAGCAAGGACGATCTCATCAATGCCGTTTGGAACGGGCGCAGCGTGTCCGACGAAGCGCTGACAACTCGCCTTAATGCCGCGCGAAATGCGATCGGCGATTCCGGCCAGGAACAGCGCCTGATCAAGACACTGCCGCGAAAGGGTTTCCGTTTCGTCGGACCCATTCTGCAAGCGCAAGGACCCGCCGGCGCGCCGATCTCCAACGACCGTCCGATGGAACACCCAAGACCCGTCCTTGCGCTTCCCGACAAACCTTCCATCGCGGTGCTTCCGTTCCAGAATCTAAGCGACGACCCGGGGCAGGAATATTTCGCCGACGGCATGGTCGAGGATATCATCACGGGGCTGTCGCGATCGAAATTGCTGTTCGTCATCTCGCGCAATTCGAGTTTCACCTACAAGGGCGAAGCCGTCGACATCAAGCGGATCAGTCGTGAGCTTGGTGTTCGCTACGTCCTGGAAGGCAGCGTACGCAAGGCCGGACGACGGGTTCGGGTGACCGGGCAATTGATCGATGCGTCCACGGACACGCACATCTGGGCGGACAGGTTCGATGGTGAGCTCGAAGACATCTTCGATTTGCAGGACCGCCTGACGAGCGGCGTGATAGGCGCGATGTCTCCGCAGCTTGAGCGGGCCGAGATAGAGCGCGCACGGCGCAAACCGACCGAAAGCCTCCAGGCCTATGACTATTATCTGCGCTCTAAATTCAGCATCTACCAGTGGACGCGGGAGGGCAGCGTTGAAGCTCTCAGGATGACTAAGCTTGCCATTTCGCTCGATCCTGCATTTGCCGTCGCCTACGCCTCTGGAGCAAACATTTTCGGTCAGAAGAAAGGGTTCGGATGGATCGAGGACGCGGCAAAGGAGCGGGCCGAAAGCCGACAACTGGTCGAACGAGCGGTGCAGCTCGACCAGGACGATCCTCTGGTGCTTGCGCACGCAGCACATGTCTATTCCTACATGCTCGGAGAGCCGGAGACCGGCTCGGCTCTTGCCGCAAGAGCCATTGCACTCGACCCCAATCTGGCTATGGCGCGTCTTTGGGCAGGCTGGGCTCAGGTTTTTCTCGGCAATCACGATGCAGCGATCGAGCAATTCTCGGCAGCAATTCGCTTGAGTCCGGTCGATCCCCACCTGTTCATTCCGCAAACCGGGATGGCCTTCGCTCATTTCTTTGCCGGGCGATATGAGGAAGCTCTGTCCTGCGCCACGAGCGCCATCCAGCGCCAGCCGAATTTTCTGGGCGCGCAGCGAATACTGATGTCGAGCCTTGCGATGGCCGGGCGCACCGCCGAAGCCCGTCGCGCCTGCGACGCAATCCTGCAAAGCGATCCTGCTTTGCGGATTTCCGGCATCAAAAGCTCGCCGTTTCGCCGGCTCGAAGATGTCGAGAAATTGGGCCAAGCCTGGCGAATAGCTGGCGTGCCCGGATGACCGCTTTTGACGCATACTGCGCTGCGCGCGAATTTGGTCGCTATAGCGGCAAAGCCGGCGCAGGCATCCTCGCATCACGCCGTCGGGTATATAGGTAAACGGCCTAGGGTAGATGCGCGCTAGAGCATCGACAGCACAACGACGCCGTCTTCGAGCTCTCCCGAATCCAGCCGCGTCCGTGCGATGCGCTCGAACTCCGTGCGGTATTTTTGAAGGTAGCTGAAAGCCTGCTTCTGGGTCGCAAAGGTGGTCGCAAGCCGGCAGAGCTGCCGCCCGGCGCCGTGCGCGAGAAAGAAGGTGATGGTGCCACCGCCGTCCGGCTTGATCCTAGGCACGATCCGCACTCCCTGGCATGTGACCGGCCCTGTCGCATCGTTCGGCAGCGATATTGACGTCGGCTATTGCGGCGGCTTTCTCTTGCGCTTCGTCGGGGTCGGGGCCGGCAACGATGCCTGAAGGGTGGCATCGGCTGCTTCCCTGGCCTCACGCAACTGGCGAAGCCTCGCCATGTTCTTGCGCAGGTCGACAGCCTGCTTTTCGGCGTCCAGCATCGCTTGCGCGCCTTCTTGAGCAGCCAAGCGTTGGCGGTTGGAGCGCGCGATGCTTTCGGGTGACGGTTCGGCCGATTTCCTGGCGCTCATCTTTCACCCTTTCGGCAACAGACAAAACCCGCTCAATCCAGGGATCGAGCGGGTCGCATGGCCGTTTCAGTACATCCGTGAAACGGCACTGATGGACTTAAGCCAGCGAGAGATTCTCAGCGCTGACCTTGCCCCGCATCTTGTCGGTCTTGGCCTCGAAGTTGACCTTTTGGCCCTCGGCGAGACCACCAAGACCAGCCCGCTCGACCGCGCTGATGTGAACGAACACATCGTTGCCGCCGTCGTCGGGCTGAATGAATCCAAAACCCTTCTGGCCGTTAAACCACTTCACAGTACCTGTTGCCATTTTTTTCTCCAAAGAGCACAAATGTGCGTTCCGCGTGATACTCACGCAGAACCGTTTCAATTCGTCGATGTCGATGGAAAAGGAGCCCGCGGGCGCATTCAACAAGGCACAGCGGCTGAACGAACAACCCTAAGGTATACCTCAGCGTCGAAATTAGCAAGGCTTTGGCCGGATTTAATCGCGCCCCCCGGTGTGGGGGTGCGTCATATCGCCAACGCTCCCAACCGAGTAACGCGGAACTGCACCAGACAGCGTTGGGATATGGTGACGCCAGGACTCTAACCGGGCGCCAGCGCCTGCCCGACCGCATAGAGCGAGCATTCCTTCCAGGCGGCCACGCATTGGTGCATCGCCTCGCTCTTCGCATCTTCGATCGTCCGCTGCGTGGAGGTCACTGATGAACAATGGCCTTCGCGATTCCAGGCATAGGCTTTGGAGTCGGTCCACGCCTTTACGTAAGAATCGAAATAGCCCGCGCACGCCGCGTTGAGCGGCATCGGCGCCGGGATAGCCGCAGGCGGCGGTAATTCGACCAGTACTGACGTCGGCAGGCGCAGTTTATTCAGGAAACTCTCGACAGCCGGCCACCAAAAGTCGGCGGGCCCCATCGGCACCATGGCATGCCCGTCGACACCGAAGGGCGGCAGCACTCGCAATTGCGCAGGCGCGCCGGAAGCGACGTAAGCATCGAACATGCGACGGCCCAACGCCGGCGGCGCACTGCGATCGTTCTCCGAATAAGCCCACAGCGCTGGAATTCGCGCCGTGCGGCCAAAGATGCCGGCGTCCGCCACAAGATGATCCGGACTGCACGTGCGCCCCGGGACAGAACCGTGAGCCCCCTCGAAGTTGAGAACACCGAAGACGCCCGCAGGATTGTCCGCCGCCGCGGCGATCACCGCAATGCCTCCGGTCGAATGCCCCATCAGCACGACCTGACCGGGCTCGACCCAGGGCTCGCTGCGGAGCGCGGCAAGTGCGCCGGTCACATCCTCGGCTGCGATCCGCGCAATGGCGAGATAGTCCCTGTTATCGCATGGTCCGGACAGCGTCTCGGCAAACCGCCCCTCTGAATGACCAAAGCCGCGCCGCATGATCGATGCGACGGCATAACCACGCTGTGCGAACGCGACGGCCGGATTGAGCAGACTGGCCGGCGTATCGCGCGCCAGCGCCGCGCGAAGGGCTTCCCCGGTCCCTGGAATTGTCCCGTGAACCAGCAGCACCAGCGGAAAGCGCCCGGGGCGGTCCGGCCGGAGGATCATGGTCTCGAGCCTGACCTGGCTGCCATCGGCAAGCGTGATCGGCAGCATCCGATCCTGCCGAACGAGGCCCGGCAGCGCGGGATCGGCCGCGGCCGGCGACAGCAGAAGCACAAGCAAGCCGATCACGCAGCCCAGTCGCCTCATCCTCGCCTCCTCTCGAACGCGATGCTCACTGATCGCCGCCAGCGAGCTGCTCGCGAAAAAACTTCACCACCGCCGCGTCGAACTCGCGGTGAAAGCCGCGCAAGGATACCAGATCGCGCCCGACAGTGCCGGATCGGATTGGAGAAGTTGAATGCCTACGGCCTCGGCAAATGAGCCAAGGCAGCAGAGTGCGACACGTGCCGCTCGCAGAAGAATGGACGAAGCGGCGAACGAAAAAATCTGACGCCGTCATGTCGGATCGGCGCAACTGCGTTCGTCCTCAGGCCATGATTGGGCAATAGACCTCACCGTCGAGCCCCGCATCTCAAAGGGAGTAACGACCATGCCCAGCACCGTACGCCTGCACCGCGTTCTCACGACCAGCCCGGACAAAGTCTATCGCGCCTTCCTGGAGGCGGATGCGCTGGCAAAATGGCTTCCGCCCAACGGATTTGCCTGCACCGTGCATCATCTGGAGCCGAAGGTCGGAGGCACCTTCAGAATGTCGTTCCGGAATTTCACGACGGGCAACGGCCACGCCTTCGGCGGCGAATTCCTGGAGCTCGTCCCCGGCGAACGTCTGCGCTACACCGACAAGTTCGAGGATCCGAACCTGCCCGGCGAGATCGAGGTGACGGTGACACTGAAGAAAGTCCTTGTCGGCACCGAGCTCGATATCACGCAGGCCGGCATTCCCGACGCGATTCCGCCGGAGGCCTGCTATCTCGGCTGGCAGGAATCGCTGCGCAACCTCGCGCGTCTCGTCGAGCCCGAGATCAAGCAGTAGCTTAAAGCCGGATCGCACCCTCGAGAGGCGATCCGGATGAAAGCGGTTATCCGCGGGTCAATCCGTTCGATCGGATGCGCGGATCCACCCACGTCATTGCGAGCGTAGCGAAGCAATCCAGAGTCCCTCCGCAGAACGATTCTGGATTGCTTCGCTACGCTCGCAATGACGGAGAATGAGGGACTTTCCGAGTGAACAACTCACATCGAGTCTGTGGAATTCTGCAGAGCCCATTGAACTGCTGCCAGCGAAGCAGGTCCGGCTGATTGCGAAGGATTGTTACGTGCCCTTCGGCTTGAGCCCGCCGTCCGCGGTCCAGCGATCCGGCTCGGGGCTGTGTCCGATCAGCGCGAGGCCGTAGGCGATCGACTCGAACTGATCGCCCGACATCAGCCGCTCGTTGCCGAACCGGTCGGCGAACAGTTTTCGCACCGCCGGCACGAACGAGGTGCCGCCGGTCAGGAACACCTTCTCGACCTCGCGCGCGGTGATGCCGGCTTCGCCCAGCACCTTGTCGACCGTGGCGCCCAGCCGGGCGATGTCGTCGGCAATCCAGGCATCGAAGTTTTTCCGCGTGATGGTCGAGCCGATCTCGACACCGCCGCCCCTGAAGCGAAAGTCGACCTCGTCCTTGGCCGAGAGCGCGATCTTGGCGTCCGACACCGCCCGGTACAGCGAGAAGCCGAGATCGAGATCGACGATGGTGATGAAATCCTCGAGCAGCGCCGGCTTCAGCGCGGTGCGCGACAATTCCCTGAGCTCGCGCAGATCGCCGTTGCTCTTCATCAGCGCGAGCTGATGCCAGCGCGCGAGGTTGGTGTAGTGGCCGCTCGGGATCGGCAGCACCTTGTCGAACGAGCGAAAGCTCGAGCCTTTGCCGAGCCGCGGCGAGACGACGTGATCGACGATGCGATAATCGAACGTGTCGCCCGCAATGCCGATACCGGCATGGCCAAGCGGCTCGGCGCGCAAGACGCCGCCCGCGCGCGAGAAACGCATCACCGAAAAATCGCTGGTGCCGCCGCCGAAATCCGCAACCAGCACGGTGGCATCGCGCTCCAGCCGGCGGGCGAAGGAGAACGCCGCGCCCAAGGGCTCATAGACATAGCGCGCGTGGCCGGCGCCGAGGCGTTCGAACGCGGCACGATAGCGCTGCATGGCCAGATCGTCGTCGGGATTGCCGCCGGCAAAGCGCACGGGCCGGCCGACCGTGATGTTGGCCACCTCGAAGCCGAACCTGTCGCCGCCATGGCGCGCCAGCGTCCGCAGGAACGCCGCCAAAATATCCTCGAACTTGAAGCGCTGCCGGAACACCTGCGTGGTGTTGAAGCTGGAGCTCGCCGCAAAGGTCTTGAACGACTGCAGAAAGCGGTGGACGTGGCGGCCTTCGAGAAACTGCTCGATCGCCCACGGACCGCCTTCGGCCTGGGCACCGGCGCCCGGCCGGTCCTCCCAGAAGCATAGCGCCGAGACGTAGGTGCTGTGCCGTTGTCCGCCGTGATCGAAGCGGATGGCCTCGACCCGGCGATCGTCCACCGCGAGCGCTACGACCGTATTGCTGGTTCCAAAATCGATGCCGATCGAGACGGCGGGCGAGGCGCTCGACATGAACCACTCTGCGGGATGATTGGAAAAGGGGGCGAACCACTAACCGTTTTGCACTGCGGTGCCAAGAGTCGAGCAAGGGCCGGGTTCAAGGACCGATCCGCAGTGACCCGGAGCCGCTTTCCTAGCCGTTTGAGCCCCAAACCGCGCGTTTTGAGCCCAGACCGGCCCGCTTGACGAAACATTATGTTGCAATGCGGCAATCGGCATGCTGCTATGCAATGGCATGCATAGACATTGGCATCTGGTATACATAGATTACCTCTCGAAATGAGACAGTGATGCTGACCGTCTCGAGAAAGGAAATTCAGATGTCCAAGACCGCTTCCGTCGCCCTCGCCCCGACTTCCTCGCTGTTCGCCCGCTTCATGGCCGCCGTCGACCGCTTCCTAATGGCGAGCGCCGAAATCTCCAACCACAACGGCGATCTGCCCCGCTTCGGCCTGTAAGGCCAAGACGAGGCCCGGCGCGTCGAATTGTCGCGGCGGTTGTAAAACCGGCAAACTCCTACTTTTGAAGAATGGCCCTGCTCTGCGGGGCCATTTCTATTTGGGAATCGGCACATTGCGCAGCCTCGCAAACGGGGTTGCGTCATAAGCGCACAATGGGCCGTGGCGCGCTTGAAGGCTTGGCATAATGAATACAAGAATGGCGCCAACGCTCGTTCAGAAAAACAGAAGCGCTATTGGAGGATTCATGACGGACATGGTGCAGACAACAACGGCTCCTACCGCCGCACGCGTCAGTGACACATATCGCTGGGCGCAATTGGCGATCGGCGTAGCGGCCATGGTGATGATCGCCAATTACCAATATGGCTGGACCTTCTTCGTCCCCGACATCCAGAAGAAATTCGGCTGGGATCGCGCCTCGATCCAGTGGGCCTTTACTTTGTTTGTTTTGTTCGAGACCTGGCTGGTGCCGGTCGAAGGATGGTTTGTCGATAAATACGGTCCGCGCCTCGTCGTGCTCGTCGGCGGCGTCCTCTGCGCGATCGGCTGGGCGATCAACGCGGAGGCCACCACGCTCAACGGCTACTATCTCGGCATGATCATCGCCGGCATCGGCGCCGGCGGCGTCTACGGCACCTGCGTCGGCAATGCACTGAAATGGTTCCCCGACAAGCGCGGTCTCGCCGCAGGCATCACGGCTGCCGGCTTCGGTGCAGGCTCCGCGCTCACCGTCGCGCCGATCCAGGCCATGATCAAGGATTCCGGCTTCCAGACCACGTTCCTCTATTTCGGCCTCGGACAAGGCATCATCATCTGCATTCTCGCCTTTTTCCTGCTGGCGCCGAAGCCGGGCCAGGTGCCAAACGTGGTGGCGAATGCCGCGCTGGTTCAAACGCGTCGCAACTACCAGCCGACCGAAGTTCTGCGTCAGCCGATCTTCTGGCTGATGTACTTCATGTTCGTGATCGTCGGCGCCGGCGGCCTGATGGTGACGGCGAATTTGAAGCCGATCGCGGTCGACTGGAAGGTCGACGCCGTGCCGGTCACGCTGATCGGCATGACCATGACCGCGGTGACGTTCGCAGCGACCATCGACCGCGTGCTCAACGGCCTGACGCGCCCGTTCTTCGGCTGGATCTCCGACATGATCGGCCGCGAGAACACGATGTTCATCGCCTTCGGCATGGAAGGCGTCGGGATCTGGATGCTCTATCTCTGGGGTCAGGATCCGATCTGGTTCGTGATCCTGTCGGGCTTCGTGTTCTTCGCCTGGGGCGAGATCTACTCGCTGTTCCCCTCGACCTGCACCGACACGTTCGGCGCGAAGTTCGCGACCACCAATGCCGGCCTGCTCTACACCGCCAAGGGCACCGCCGCGCTGCTGGTGCCGCTCGCAAACTATGTGCAGCAGACCTCCGGCCATTGGGACAACGTGTTCATGCTCGCGGCCGGCGCCAACATCCTGGCCTCGCTGCTGGCGATCCTGGTGCTCAAACCCTGGCGCAAGGTCGTGGTCGCGCAATCGACCGTCTGAGCTCGTTCGCACAACACCGTCTCGCGGACCACGCCCGGCCTCACGGCCGCGCGTTTTCGCTTTGACCGAATATACCACAATACCGGAAACCCGAAGGGAACCCGGCGCTTTCTTGAGCGCGATCGCACAATAGGACTTGCATTCTGGAATATGGTATACCAAGCTGCCGCCCGCGCTTGCGACGATAAGCCACAATATTTGCGACACTCCGTCATATAGGCGGCAGTGTCGCGACCAGACAGGCGCTTGGGAGGTTGTTGATGATGTCCAGCATGGACGGCGCCGTGACCGCTGCGCCCCTACGAACCGGTTTCCGTTGGCTCCAGCTCGCCATGGGCATCGTCTGCATGGCGATGATCGCGAACCTGCAATATGGCTGGACGCTATTCGTCGATCCGATCGACGCCAAGTATCATTGGGGTCGCGCCGCGATCCAGCTCGCCTTCACCATCTTCGTCGTCACCGAGACATGGCTGGTGCCGATCGAGGCGTGGTTCGTCGACAAATACGGCCCGCGCATCGTCATCATGTTCGGCGGTGTGATGATCGCGCTGTCCTGGGTGCTCAACTCCTACGCCGATAGCCTTCCTCTGCTCTATACCGCAGCCGTCGTCGGCGGCATGGGCGCAGGCGCGGTGTACGGCACCTGCGTCGGCAACGCGCTGAAATGGTTTCCCGATCGTCGCGGCCTCGCCGCCGGCGCGACCGCGGCCGGCTTCGGCGCCGGCGCAGCGCTCACCGTGGTGCCGATCGCGAGCATGATCGTCACGAGCGGCTATCAGCACGCGTTCCTCACCTTCGGCATCGGCCAGGGCGTGATCGTGTTCGTGCTCGCCTTCTTCATCCAGCCGCCGCGGATCTCGATCCCGCCGAAGAAGAAGCAGCTCAATCTGCCGCAGACCAAGATCGACTTCACCCCGCCGCAGGTGCTGCGTGCCCCTATTTTCTGGGTGATGTATCTCGTCTTCGTCATGGTCGCTTCCGGCGGCCTGATGACCGCGGCGCAGATCGCGCCGATCGCGCACGACTTCAAGATCGCCGACACGCCGGTCTCGCTCGCCGGCTTCCAGATGGCGGCGTTGACCTTCGCGATCTCGCTCGACCGCATCTTCGACGGCTTCGGCCGCCCGTTCTTCGGCTTTGTGTCCGACACGATCGGCCGCGAGCACACCATGTTCATCGCCTTCGGCACCGCCGCGCTGATGCTGTTGACTCTGTCGGCCTACGGTCACGTTCCGATCGTGTTCGTGCTCGCCACCGCAGTTTATTTCGGCGTGTTCGGCGAGATCTACTCGCTGTTCCCCGCGACCTGCGGCGACACTTTCGGCTCGAAATATGCGACCACCAACAACGGCATGCTCTACACCGCGAAGGGCACCGCCTCCCTGCTGGTCCCGCTCGCAAGCGTGATCTCGACCGCCTATGGCTGGAAGGCCGTGTTCGTGGTGGCGGTGGCGCTGAACGCGACGGCCGCGCTGATGGCACTGTTCGTGATCAAGCCGCTGCGCCGCTCCTTCATCCTGGGCAAAGAAGCCGAGAGCGCCAACACCGCAACGGCGAGCGCAAAGACCGAGACGGCGTAGCCGACCACACGCCTGTCAGATCGGCAGAAGGGGCGCAGCGATGCGCCTCTTTTTCTTTGTGTCGCGACGACAAACGTCAACAATGCTGCCGCAAGAATTTTCGGATGAGCCAAATCCAGTGCTTGACGATTGGCATTATGTATACCACACTTCGCTCATCATTTCACCCGAGGAGGTCGCAATGCTGGTCGGAGACATTCTGCGCAAGAAGACACCGCGCGTTGTCACGGTGCGAATGAACGAAACGGTGGGTATCGCTGCCAAGCTGATGCGAGCCAACAACATCAGCGCGCTGGTGGTGAAGGACGTGGTCCGCTCGGAAGGAAACACCGCGGTCGGCATGTTCACCGAGCGCGACGTGGTGCGCGCGGTCGCCGAGCACGGCGCCAATGCCGTCAACGTCAAGGTCTCGCAGCTGGTCTCGGTGCAGCAGCTGGTCTCCTGCACCTCCTTGGACACAATCGAGCACGTCAGGCATCTGATGAACCGGAATCACATCCGGCACCTGCCCGTGATCGACGACTACAGCCTCGTCTCCGTCATCAGCATGCGCGACATCGCGGCTGCCGTAGACGAGGCGACCAACAGCACATCGCAAGCAGCCTAAAGCGCGACCACTCTCCCCCGCGACGACCGGCCCCGGCTCGGACAACTCCGAGCCGGACCGGATCTTTCGTCCCAAAATTCCGCTACCCCCGCGAGGATTTCATGAAGATCTGCATCTACGGCGCCGGCGCGATCGGCGGATATCTCGGCGTGCAGCTGGCGCGCGCAGGCGCCGATGTCAGCCTGGTCGCGCGCGGCGCGCACCTCGCCGCGATGCGCGAGCACGGCCTGACGCTGCTCGCCGGCGAGGAGAAGCACACCGTCCATCCCCGCTGCACCGACAACGCGGCCGAGCTCGGCGTGCAGGACTACGTCATCGTCACGCTGAAGGCGCATTCGATCACCGGCGTAATCGAGAAGATGCAGCCGCTGCTCGGGCCGCACACCCGCATCGTCACCGCGGTCAACGGCATCCCCTATTGGTACTTCTACAAGCACGGCGGCGAGCACGAGAATGCGACGCTGGAGAGCATCGATCCCGGCGGGCGGCAATGGCGCGAGCTAGGGGCCGAACGCGCGATCGGCTGCATCGTCTATCCCGCCACCGAGATCGAGGCGCCCGGCGTGATCCGCCACGTCTACGGCAACAATTTTCCGCTCGGCGAGCCCTCCGGCGAGGTCACGTCGGACGTGCAGCGCCTCGCCGACCTCTTCGTTGCCGCCGGCCTGAAGGCGCCGGTGCTCGACCGCATCCGCGACGAGATCTGGCTCAAGCTTTGGGGCAATGTCTGCTTCAACCCGATCAGCGCGCTGACCCATGCCACGCTCGACGTGATCTGCACCGATCCGTCGACGCGGGCGCTGTCGCGCGCGATCATGGTGGAGACGCAAGCGATCGCCGAAACCTTCGGCGTCAAATTCCGCGTCGATGTCGAGCGCCGCATCGAGGGCGCCCGCAAGGTCGGCGCACACAAGACCTCGATGCTGCAGGATCTCGAGCGCGGCCGCCCGATGGAGATCGACCCGCTCGTCACCGTGGTGCAGGAGATGGGCCGCCTGACCAGGATCCCGACGCCGGCACTCGACTCGGTGCTGGCGATGGTGACGCAGCGCGCCCGCGTCGCCGGCCTCTATGACGGCGTCTCCGCGCCATCGGATCCTCGCGCACTGGCGGTGGCGTGATGGCTGGCGAGATGAAGCACTGGCTCCGCTTCCGCCACGCCGGCACCACCGGCTTCGGCACGCTGACCGCATCTGATATCAACGTGCATGACGGCGAGATGTTCGGCCGCAACGAAAGCACCGGCAAGATGCTGGCGCTGTCGGAGGTCGAGTTGCTCGCGCCCTGCGCGCCCAGCAAAATCGTCGCGCTCTGGAACAACTTTCACGCGCTCGCGGCCAAGCTCAATCAGCCCGAGCCGCCGGAGCCGCTCTATCTGCTCAAGGCCACCACCACGATCACGACGCCAGGGGCCGTGATCCGCCGCCCCTCTTATTACGACGGCAAGACCACCTATGAAGGCGAACTCGGCATCGTCATCGGCAAGACCTGCGCCCGCGTCTCGCCCAATGAGGCGGATGGCTTCATCTTCGGCTACACCTGCGTCAACGACATCACCGCCAATGACATCCTGACCAGCGATCCCACATTTCCCCAGTGGGCCCGCGCCAAGGGCATCGACGATTACGGCCCGTTCGGCCCTGTGATCGCGACCGGCCTCGATCCGGCAAAGCTCACGGTGCGCACCATCCTCAACGGCGCGGAGCGGCAGAACTATCCGATCGCGGACATGATCTTCAGTGCGCAAGCCCTCGTCAGCAAGATCTCCCACGACATGACCCTGCTCCCCGGCGACCTCATCGCCGTCGGCACCTCGGTCGGCGTCGGCGTCATGAAGGAGCAGGTCAATACGGTGACGGTGGCGATTGACGGCATCGGCGAGCTGACCAACGAGTTTCGGCTGTAGCCCCGCCGTCCCCCAAGCGGCAGACGCAACCAGCCGTGGATTGCGCCCCTCGAAAAGGTCCGACAGCCCGCCCGGCCCTTGATCTCGGTTCCGCTCTCCAATAGCAATCATGGCGAGATTGTGCCGGCGTGGGGACGTCGCGATGTGGCTGTTTTTCCTGGTTGCCTGGTCTGTCCTGCTCGCCGCCATCGCGTTCCTCGCTCCGCAGGCGTTGGGCTACGACGTCACCCATCTGCCCGCCGCGTTTGCCGCCCTGCCGATGCCGCAGCGGATCGCAGCCGGGGCGATCCTTGTGGTTGGGCTGGCGCTGATTGGCGCCTCGGCCTGGCGGCTGTCACGCCAGGACCGGCGCCTCGACAAGCTCCGCGACCGTCTCAAGAGCACCCGGGAAGACGTCGTCGTCGCCCACGCCCTGCAAAATCATCTCGATACCACCGTCCAGCACCTGATCGACAGCGATCCCAGGGAAGCCGTCTCCGCGCTGCACGACAAGCTGGGCGAGACCGAGCAGCGCGCGCTGCTCCAGCAGGGCCGCAACCAGTCCACCGACATGCACGATCAGCTCGCCGAGATCCGCCGCCGCCAGCAGGGGCTGCGCGAGATGGTCGGCAGGGTCGCCGACCAGCGCCGCGCGGTCGAGCCCGTCTTCACGGAGATCCGCGACCGCCAGAACCAGCTCGAACGCTCGCTGCTCGACCTCGAGACCGACGACCGCAAGAACAATCTTGCCGACCGGCTGAAGGACATCGCCCGCGACGTATCGACGCTGCTCGGCCGGGTCAACGCGGTGCAGGACACGTTTGCGACGCTCAACCAGTACAAGGAAGATCTGGCGAAATCCCATGCCGAGCTGGTGCCGCTGCGCTCGTCCGACGCCGGCATCAACGCCCTGATCGGCGAGCTCAGCCTCAGCCATGACCGCCTCGCCAAGAGCGTCGACGAGATCGAGACCGGCGGCGAGGCGCCGCTCAGCGCACGCGTCGAGACGCTGTCGAACAACAAGATCGAGATCGAGCACCGCCTGGCCCGCATCGACGACGGCGCCAACATCCTGAAAGCGATCCGGCTCGATTTCGAGGAGCTCGGCCAGCGCCGGGCCCAGCTCGAACGCTCGCTCGCCGAGGTCGAGACCGATCCCGACGGCAAGACGCTCGTCGACCGCCAGAACGCGCTGAACGATTTCGTCCTCCAGTCGCGCCAGCGCCTCGGCGCCTTGCAGGAGACGCTGGCCACGCTCAACGCCTTCAAGGCGGAGCTGTCGAAGTCGCAGGCCGATCTCGTTCCGCTGAAAGCGCCGGTGTTCGGCATCGAGGCCATGATCGCCGATGTCGGCACCACCCGCGATCTCCTCGCCAAAACCGTCAGCGAGATCGAGGCCAGCGGCAATGTCAGCCTCACCTCGCGCGTCGATGCGCTGACGAAGAGCAAGCGCGAGGTCGAAGACCGTCTCGCCCGCATCTTCGAGAATTTCAACGCGCTCGATGCGCTGCGCAAGGATATCGGCGGCATCTTCTCGACCATCCGCAACAGCCTGAACCGGATCGGGTGAAGGCCGAACGACGGACCGGTTCGAACCGCGATTGATCTTCGCGCGACCAATCGCACATGCGCTTCATCCTCGGTCTCCTGTCTGCCCTGCTCGGCGCGCTCGCCGGCTGGTCCGGCCTTGCCGCGCTGGTCGTCATGCTGGCAGGGCCGGACCGCGATGGCGGCATCGCCATGGGCGCCTTCTTCGACATCGGCCCGATCGGCGGCGTGGTCGGCCTGATCGCCGGCATCTGGCTGTTCGTGCGTTTCGGCCTGGTCCGGGACGCAACGCCACAGCCGTCTGCAGACACCTCCGATGCCACGCCTCCCCGCACCACGCGGCTCTCCTTCCCCTTTGCCGTCACCGTTCTGCTCATCGCAGCCATCCTTGGCTATTGGGGATGGTACGAATTCATTCGCTCGCCCAATCTCAGCCACGGCTTCATGACGCTGCAGGTCGAGTTTCGGCTTCCCTCCGGCATGACCTTGCCGGACAAGGGGGAGGACGTGCACATCGAGGTCGAGGAAGCGACGGGCTATGCCAATGCCATGTTGACGGCGAACTGGCGCGCGCATGACGGTGACCGCAAGGCGATCATTTCCTCCGCATCCCTGATGTACAAGACACGCCACCGCGCCGTCAGCCTGACCCTTCCCGGCCTGCCCACGCAGCACTGGCCGATCGATCTTCCCTCGGACCCGGATCCCACGCCGGGCTTTTCGCCCTGGCGCGTTGCAAGCGAACCATCGCCAGCAAAGATCGAGATGCATTTCCGTCTCACCGCCGACCGCTGAAAAGCGCACCGGCGCGCCGAAACATTCCGACACACATCACATCTCGGCGCGCCCGATAGATGCCGCCAACAAGTCGCGGGGGTGCCGCACTGTGGACGCATTCCGCCGCCCTTCTGTAAGACGTGTCTGGGGGCACGGCTCAGCCGTGTTTGGACCAAACCTGCTAGGGGTATCACTGTGAAGAAGATTGTTTTTGTTCTGGGCGCGACGCTTGCTCTGGTGACGGCTGCGAACGCTGCGGATCTGCCGCGCCGCCAGCCCGTACCGGTCTATCCGGCCGAGCAGGCCCCGATCGGCAAGATGCCGATTGGCAAGAGCCCGATTGGCAAGGCCCCGATCGGCAAGGCCCCCGGCCCGGTCGCCGCCCGCTACTGAGGCGCAGAAATCTGCGTAGGCGGCCGACAGTCGAGGGGCACAGCGTGACGAACAAACCTGATCGATCGGGATTCTGCATCATTGCAGGTCTCGCGCTTGCGGCCATGACCGCATGCATGATGCCCTCGGCTTCGGCCCACGAAGCGAACAAGCGCGTTGCCGATGCAGATGCGCTTGCTACGACCGACTCCTCAGCACGACAGGCACTGCAATCGACACGGCGCCCTGTCGCGCGTGCGGAAAAAGGTCCGTATTACGTCGACTTCCGCGCCCGGACGGCGGCGAGCTGGGGCCACGCCTTCGTCTGGTACGGCAAGACCAGCGAGCGCGCCGTCGAGGTCGCGGGCCTGACGCCTTCTGGCGATACCTGGGCTTACGTGCTCGGCCACCTCACCTGGGTGCCATCCGAGACCGGGGCGAGCTACGGCGATCTCGATCCCGAATATCTGACCGCGAGCTATCGCGTCTATCTGAACGAGGCCGACGCCAAGCGCGTGTTCGCCTACATCAAGAAATTGCAGGCGAGCTCGCCGGTCTGGAATGCCGAGACCACCAACTGCACCGGCTTCATCGGCGACATCGCCGAGTACATGGGACTGAAGGTCCCCTATCGCTGGCAGCGCCCGGAAAACTTCGTCAACAACCTGAAAGACATCAACGGCGGCCGCCAGATGGTGCGACTGTCGGCGGAGTAGCGCTCAGCCGTCATTGCGAGCGCAGCGAAGCAATCCAGACTGTTCCCGCGGAGGGATTCTGGATCGCTTCGCTGCGCTCGCAACGACGAGTTTGGTGAAGCAGTGGGGGCCAAACCCATGACATCGCCGTGACGTGCCGGAGCGAGATGCGAATTATCCGCCCCACGGAATCCCCCTCGCGTCCCGCATGAGGCTCCGCCCTTACCGCAGGCCGGCGCAATAGACTTTTGCCGACCCCGGCGGCATCCTCCCGCCATCAACTGATAACAGAGCCTGCCACGCGGGCGGGGGAAACAGGTCATGCTGCAGACACGGTTCACCAGGCTCGTCGGCGTCGAGCACCCGATCGTGCAGGGCGGCATGCAATGGGTCGGGCGGGCCGAGCTGGTCGCAGCGGTCGCCAACGCCGGGGCGCTCGGCTTCATCACGGCGCTGACGCAGCCGACGCCGGAGGACCTGACCAGGGAGATCGCGCGCTGCCGCGACCTCACCGACAAGCCGTTTGGCGTCAACCTCACCATCCTGCCCGCGATCAAGCCGCCGCCCTACGCCGAATACCGCGCCGCCATCATCGAAGCCGGCATCACCGTGGTCGAGACCGCCGGCAACAAGCCGCAGGAGCATGTCGACGAGTTCAGGAAGCACGGCGTCAAGATCGTGCACAAATGCACCAGCGTCCGCCATGCGCTCTCGGCCGAACGGATGGGCGTCGACGCCATCTCGATCGACGGGTTCGAATGCGCCGGCCACCCCGGCGAGGACGATACTCCTGGCCTGATCCTGATCCCGGCCGCCGCCAACAAGGTCAAGATCCCGATGATCGCCTCCGGCGGCTTTGCCGACGCCCGCGGCCTCGTCGCCGCGCTGGCGCTGGGCGCCGAGGGCATCAACATGGGCACCCGCTTCATGGCGACCAAGGAGAGCCCGATCCATCAGCTCATCAAGGAGAAGATCGTCGCCAATGACGAGCGCGAGACCGAGCTGATCTTCCGCACCATGCGCAACACCTCGCGCGTCGCCAGGAACGAGATCTCGACCAAGGTCGTCGCCATGGAAAAGGAAGGCGCCAGGTTCGAGGACATCCGCGAGCTCGTCGCCGGCGCCCGCGGCAAGATGGTGTATGCGACAGGCAATTCGGACGAAGGCATCTGGTCGGCGGGCCAGGTGCAGGGCCTGATCCAGGACATCCCGAGCTGCGGCGAGCTCATCTCGCGCATCGTGCGCGAAGCCGAGGCGATCATTCGCAGCCGGCTCGAAGGCATGATCGCTCGTCCTAGCGCGCAAGCCGCTGAATAATCACTGCAAGAAGCGAGAGTCATTCATGAAGGCTTATGTCTATGGTCCTGATGGCGCTCGGATTTCCGACGTCGCTCAACCAAAGCCTGAAGGCACGCAGGTGCTGGTGCGCGTGCGCGCCTGTGGCCTCAATCGTGCCGACACCGGCATGCGCAGGGGTCACGTCCATGGCGCGGCCGGCGGCGCCGGTACCGTGCTCGGGATGGAATGGGCAGGTGAAGTCGCCGAGCTCGGACCGGATGCGAAGGGCGTCAGGGTCGGCGATCGCATCATGGGCTCGGGCGGCGCGGCCTTCGCCGAGTACACGCTCGCCGACCACGGCCGGCTGTTCCGCGCACCCTCGAACATGAACTTCGAGGAGGCCGCCACCCTCCCCGTCGCGCTCGCGACCATGCACAACGCCGTCGTCACCGTCGGCGGCGTGCAGCCGGGGCAGGCCGTGCTGATCCAGGGCGCGAGCTCCGGCGTCGGCCTGATGGCGATGCAGATCGCCAGGCTCAAGGGCGCCAGGATGGTGATCGGCTCCTCGACCGATGCCTATCGCCGCGGCCGGCTGACCGAATACGGCGCCGACCTCGCGGTCGATTCCTCCGATCCCAAATGGGTCGACGAGGTGCTGAAGGCGACGAACGGCGAAGGCGTCGACCTCATCGTCGACCAGGTCTCCGGCAAGGTCGCCAACCAGAACCTTGCCGCGACGAAGATCCTGGGCCGCATCGTCAATGTCGGCCGGCTCGGCGGCACCCATGCCGACTTCAACTTCGACCTGCATGCCGCCCGTCGCATCAGCTATATCGGCGTCACCTTCCGCACCCGCACCATCGAGGAGGTCCGCGCGATCTTCGACGAGGTCCGGAAGGACATCTGGGGCGCGGTGGAGTCGCGCAAGCTGCAATTGCCGATCGATAAGGTCTATGGGTTCGACGACATCGACAAGGCGTTCGAGCACATGGAGGCGAACAAGCACCTCGGCAAGATCGTGGTGACGGTGTGAGCGGCTGCGGCGGCGGAAGAAGGGTGACACGCCCTCTCCACTCGTCATGGCCGGGCTTGACCCGGCCATCCACGTCTTTGCCGCTCGGCACGAAGAACGTGGATGCCCGGGACAAGCCCGGGCATGACGGAGCTAGTGATAAAACCGCTCCTGCAAGTCACTAGCGACTGCAGCTGTGGATCATCGCTTGATGTTCGCGGCCGCCCTGCTAAATCCCGGCGATGAGCGGACAACACGACAAGACATCGGTCGCGGCAATCTCGATCCTGGCCAGCGGCGGCATGGCGGCGGCTAAATTCGTGGTCGGGATCGCGATCGGCTCGCTGGCGCTGGTGTCCGAAGCGCTGCACTCCTCGATCGACCTGGTCGCGACCATCATCACCTGGGCGGTGGTGCGGGTCTCGGACAAGCCGGCCGACGACGAGCACCATTACGGCCACGGCAAGCTCGAGAGCATCTCCGCGCTCGGCGTCACCGCGCTGCTCTACGTGCTCGCCGGCGGCATCCTGGTCCAATCCTATAGCCACCTTCGCGAGGGAACCCCGCCACCGACGATTTCGGCTGTGCCATTCGTCGTGCTGGTGATCGATATCGCCGTCAATCTCTGGCGCGCCCGCGCGCTGCACCGCGCCGCCCGGGAAACCCGGAGCGAGGCGCTCGCCGCCGACGCGCTGCACTTTGCATCGGATGTCATGGGCTCGTGCGCCGTGATCGCGGGCCTTGGTCTCGCGGCCTTCGGCTTCTGGTGGGGTGACGCTGCGGCCGCCGCGACCGTGGCCGTGATGATCGCCCTGCTCGGCCTGCGGATGGCAAGCTCCACGGTGCAGACGCTGGTCGACCGCGCCCCGGAAGGCGCTCAGGAGAAGGCCACCACGGCGATCCGCAGCGTGCCCGGCGTGATCGACGTCGAGCGCCTGCGGGTGCGCATGGTCGGGGCGACCACGTTCATCGACAGCATCGTCAAGGTGCCCAGGACCTACCCGATCGACCGCGTCGAGGAGATCAAGCGCAACGCGCAAGCCGCCGTCACCAAGGCGTTCGGCGATGCCGACCTCACCTTCACCGCCGTGCCGGTCGCCCGCGACAACGAGACCGTGCGCGACCGCATCATGGTGATCGCGCGCAATTCGGGCCTCGCCATCCACCACGTCACGGTATACGACCTCGGCGCCAAGCTGATCGTCGGCATCGATCTCGAGGTCGACGCCGAGATGCCGCTCGAGGCCGCCCACGACGTCGCCAACACGCTGGAGCGGAACATCCAGGAGGAGTTCGGCGCGGACGTCGAGGTCGACGTCCATATCGAGCCGCTGGAACCGGAGCTGCCGTTTGGCATGGACGCCGCGCCGGATAGGGTACAGACCATCGCGGCCGCGCTCACCGAATATGCCGCCGGCGGCGAGATCCACGACATCCATAATGTGCGTGTCCGCAACACCGATGCCGGCGAGATCGTCAACTTCCATTGCCGCGCCACGCCGTCGATGAGCGTGATCAAGGTGCACGAGCAAGTCGACGCGATCGAGCGCCGCTTGCGTCGCGCGTTCCCGAGCGTGAAGCGCGTCATCAGCCACGCCGAACCGCCGCGCGCGTGATGAGCAACGTGCGACGAGTCACACGTTCTCGTTTCGGACTCATCACGCACGTGAGTTTGCTGACTCGAAACGCGTAAACTCTCCATTGGATAAGAATTATTTCGCGTTAACGTTTCGTTGACTCTCGACAGCCTGCGCAAACTGGACTCAAATCGCTGTGATTCGAAAGCGACGTGGGGCTGCTTTCGAAATTCGTCGTAAGCAGGTTTTCAGGGGGCCGAAGGCATGGCGCGTGCAGACGCCGCGAACGCGTGCGTCCAATCCGATTCGATCAAAGGATTGGCGCAATCGATCGCGAAACCTGCCTATCATCGGCTGTTGATCGCCGAGCCGGCGCTGCGACGCGCCGTGCCGACGCTGATCATCGCCTTTCTTGTCACGATCTGCCTCGGCGCATTCGTTCAGGTCGTCGACCAGACGCGCCAGAAGCGCATGGTGATCCGCCGCGACATCTCGGCGCTTGCCGACCTGCTCGCCGAGCGCATCGACCGCGTCACCTCCATGCGCGCCGAGCGACTGAAGAATATCGAGAACCTGCCGACGCTGCTGCCCGACATGATCCCGTCCTGGGGCACGGCTTCGGGCCGCCACGTCATCGTCACCTCGGCCGGAATCGACCGCCGCATCCTCGCCCGCATTCCCATCGACAGCGACCCCTCAGGCAACGACCGCCTGCTCGATGCCATCACCACCGCGCAGCTGCTCGCAGCACCACCGCGCGACAATGACGTCTCCAGCATGACGCTGCCGAACGGCAACGCCGCGATGACGACCTCGCGGCCGATCAAGTCGCTGCCGGGACTCGTCACCGTGATCCAGGAACGCAACGAGCCGATCTGGGGCTCGGATGCGGCCCTTTCGGTGACGCTGTCGGCCACCACCGGCTTCGTCGTGCTGATCCTCGGCTTCGCCTTCCACTGGCAGTCGACCCGCGCCCGCGAAGGCGACCTCATCAACGACGCCGTGCGCGGCCGGATCGACACCGCGCTCAACCGCGGCCGCTGCGGCCTGTGGGACTGGGACCTGTCGCGCGGCCGGATCTTCTGGTCGCAGTCGATGTTTTCGATGCTGGGTCTCGACGGCCGCAACGAGCTCCTCACCTTCGGCGAGGTCAACGCGCTGGTGAAGTCGGACGACATCGACCTGTTCGCGATCGCAGACCAGCTCATCTCCGAGAAGATCGACCACATCGACCAGACCTTCCGCATGCAGCATGTCGATGGCCACTGGATCTGGCTCCGCGTCCGCTGCGAGCGGACCCGAGGGTCCGGCGATTCCGGCATGCACCTGATCGGGATCGCGGTCGACATCACCGAGCAGAAGAGCCTCGCCGAACGCTCCGTGGAAGCCGACCTTCGCCTGCGCGACGCGATCGAGACCATTCCGGAAGCCTTCGTGCTGTGGGACGCCAGCGACCGCCTGGTGCTCTGCAATTCGCACTTCCAGCGGCTGCACAAGCTGCCCGACACGGCCGTGATCCCCGGCACGTCCTACGAGACCGTGCTGGAGGTCGGCCGCATGCCGGAAGTCCGCACCCGCCACAACGAGACCGTCAGCCAGGGCCCGGGGGCGCGCACCTTCGAAGCCCAGCTCGACGACGGCAGCTGGCTGCACATCAGCGAGCGCCGCACCAAGGACGGCGGCTACGTCTCGGTCGGCACCGACATTACGCGCATCAAGGAGCACGAGCAGAAGCTCGTCGACAACGATCTGCGCCTGCGCGCCACCGTCATCGACCTCAAGCGCTCGCAAGCGGCGCTGGAGCGCCAGACCATCGAGCTCGCCGATCTCGCCGAGAAATATCAACGCGAGAAGACCCGGGCCGAGGAAGCCAACCAGACCAAGTCGAAATTCCTCGCCAATATGAGCCACGAGCTGCGCACGCCGCTGAACGCGATCATCGGCTTCTCCGAGATCATGGGCTCGGGCATGTTCGGTGAGCTGGGCAGCGAGAAATACCAGGAGTACTGCCACGACATCCTGACCAGCGGCCATTATCTGCTCGAGGTCATCAACGACATCCTCGACATGTCCAAGATCGAGGCCGGCCGGATGAAGCTCGACATGGAAGAGCTCGATTTGGCGCAGACGCTCGCGGAATCGCTGCGCGTCGTCTCCGGCCGGGCCCAGGACAAGCATCTGACGCTCGATGCCGACATCGAGACATCGATTTCGGTCGTCGCCGACCGCCGCGCGACCAAGCAGATCATCGTCAATCTCTTGTCCAACGCGGTGAAGTTCACGCCCGACGGCGGCCGGATCGTGGTGCGCAGCCGGCAGCTCGAGGACAGGATCGTGCTGATGATCGCCGACACCGGCATCGGCATCGCGCAGCACTCGCTGGCGCGGCTGGGACGGCCGTTCGAGCAGGTCGAGAGCCAGCTCACCAAGACCTATCACGGCTCCGGCCTTGGCCTTGCGATTGCCCGCTCGCTGGCGCAGCTCCATGGCGGCTCGATGCGGCTGCGCTCCCGGCTCGAAGTCGGCACTGTCGTCCGCGTGACGCTGCCGCGCGACGCCATCAAGGCGGCAGCCGGAATTTCCGCTGCGGCCTAGCGCGTTAGTCCATCTGACTGAATCGTTGGG